>OZ257260.1:2162500-4039057 GCA_965279735.1 Steroidobacteraceae bacterium
GGGCGGATCTGCCGCGCAATACAGGGAATGCACGGGTTGACGCTTCCGGGATCAGCCTCTACTTTACCGGCTGCTTATGTCGAAGACGGGCGTCCGGTGAACAATCAGCAGACAAGCATGAACTCGGGTGTAACGACGGACTACCACTCGAAGACCGCGCCAAATGCAGCCGCCCTGCACTTCCGTTGGCTACTGACCGGGCTGCTCTTGCCGCTCGCGGGGGGTGCGATCGCTTTTGGATTCTTTCGCGACGGAGAATCGGCCAGTGCTCCTGCCGCCGCCACCATGGAACTGCTCGAGGCGTCTGCTCAAGCGCTGCCAGATCTGGCCATTCCGGACGTCGTCAACAACCCGGTCTTCACGCCCATAGGCAGTACGTTGGAGTTCGTCGTACGACGAAACGACACGCTTGACCGGATGTTCCGCCAGCTCAAGCTGAGCCTTCAGGACCTCGCCGCCATTCGCGACTTGCCGGGAGTTCGCGAGAGCCTTGATCTCCTGAAGCCCGGCGAGCTCATTACGCTGGTTCATGCCGATGGCCTGGTGCAGGCACTCACCCGACGCATCAGCGATACACAGACGCTGATTGTCAAACGACTGGATGACGGCTTTGCCGCCGAAGTGATTGAAACGCCCGTCGAACTGCGCACTGCTTACAAGCATGGCCGCATTGATTCATCGCTTTTCGTGGCAGGCAGGAAGATGGGCGTCAGTTCCGACGTCATCATGCGCCTCGCCAATGACATCTTCGGGTGGGACATCGATTTCGCCCTTGAAATCCAGCCCGGCGACGAGTTCGGCATCGTTTATGAACAGCGGTATCGCGAGGGCGAATATCTTGGCGACGGCAGAATTCTGGCGGCCGAGTTCGTCAACGACGGGCGCACGTATCGTGCGGTAAGGTACGAATCGGAAGATGGCGAAATCGCAGACTACTTCACGCCCGCAGGCGACAGCATGCGCAAGCAGTTCCTGCGCGCTCCGGTCGATTTCACGCGGATCAGCTCGAACTTCAATCCGGCCAGGCTGCATCCGATCCTGAATACGATACGGGCGCATAAAGGTGTCGACTATGCCGCACCGACGGGCACTGTCATCAAGGCTGCCGGTGATGGACGAGTGAGCCTCGCGGGCGTCCAGGGCGGCTACGGCAATGTGGTAATTCTGGAACATGGCGCTGGAGTCACAACCCTGTACGGCCACATGTCGGGCTTCGCCAAAGGCATTCGCAACGGGTTGCGTGTAAAGCAGGGACAGACCATCGGGTTCGTGGGTAAAACTGGCGCAGCGACCGGCCCGCACCTGCACTACGAATATCGCGTCAACGGACAGCACAAGAACCCCCGGACCGTTCCGCTACCCGAGGCGCACCCGATTCCGGCCGCTTATCTTGCAGCTTTCCGCGCTCGCTCGGGCCCGCTGCTTGCCGATCTCGATCGCGCCAGGGATACAGCCGTCATTGCGAATGCGGCGGTCTCGGGCCGTTGAATCCAAACTCCGCCGTGTAGTTCCTGCCTCGGCCGTCCAACGCCCCACAAGAGTGCCTGCGCTGTAACACAAGCGTTACAGCGTGCGTAGTATCCTCGGGATCCCGCCGCTCTGCCGGCATGCCTCTTCTCCGTTGGGCTCAATGCTGGATGTGAATCTCAAGGCTCCCGAGTACTACATCAATCGCGAGCTTTCGTTTCTTGATTTCAATCTCCGTGTGTTAGCGCAGACACATGACGATTCATTGCCACTCCTCGAGCGTGTCCGCTTCCTGTGCATTTCCTGCAGCAATCTCGACGAATTCTTTGAAATCCGGGTTGCCGGCCTGAAACAGCGACAGGATCTCGGATCCGTACAGGGCGGCCTGGATGCGATGACCGTCCCGGAACAGCTGGCGGCAATCCACGAACGCGCATTGGCGCTGGTCAACGACCAGTATCAAATGCTCAATCAGGTGGTTTTCCCCTCTCTCGCCAGTCATGGCATTCGCTTCGCCAACGGCAAGACGCTCACCGATCAGCAACGCGCTTGGCTCGCGAACTACTTTGCGACGGAGGTCGAGCCCGTCCTCACTCCTCTCGGGCTGGATCCGGCGAGACCATTTCCGCGGATCCAGAACAAGAGCCTCAACTTCATAGTCCGTCTGTCCGGCAAGGATGCGTTTGGCAGGGACGCGGAACTCGCGGTGGTGCAGGTACCCCGTTCACTTCCGCGGGTTATCGGGCTGCCGGAAACCGGCGATGCTGAAGGTGCCAGCAACTTCGTTTTTCTCTCGGCTGTCATTTCGACTTTCGTTGCACAGCTGTTCAGCGGGATGACAGTCGAAGGCTGCTGGCAGTTCCGCGTGACCCGCAACAGCGATCTTTTTGTCGATGATGAAGAAGTCGATGACCTTCTGAGGGCTATCGAAGGCGAGCTCGCCCAACGGCGCTATGGTGCGGCCGTACGTCTCGAAACCTCACTCGACTGTCCGGAAGACATCACCACTTTTTTGCTCAAGCATTTCGCGTTGGGCAAGAAAGATCTGTACCAGGTCAACGGCCCGGTCAACCTGAACCGGCTGATGGCAATCTACGACCTGGTGGATCGCCCCGATCTGAAATTTGCCGCGTTTACGCCAGGCCTGCCCAAACGGCTCGCAGCGAAGGAAGATCTCTTCAGTGTGATGCGCGAGCGCGACCTGATGCTGCATCACCCCTACCAGTCGTTTGCCCCCATCATCGATTTCGTACGACAGGCAGGCACTGATCCGGACGTACTCGCCATCAAGCAGACGCTGTACCGGACGGGGCCCGAATCGCCCATCGTTGATGCACTCGTGGCCGCGGCACGGGCGGGCAAGGAGGTTACGGTCATCATCGAGCTGATGGCGCGCTTCGATGAGGCCGCCAACATCAGGCTTGCGAGCCGCCTGCAGGAAGCAGGCGCACATGTCATGTATGGCGTAGTCGGCTACAAGACACACGCCAAACTGATCATGGTTGTGAGACGCGAACGCGGCAAGCTGAAGCGCTACTGCCATTTCGGAACCGGCAATTACCACCCGCAGACTGCACGCGTTTACACCGACTACGGCCTCTTCACCTGCGACGAGGCGATGGGTGAAGACCTGCACGAGCTGTTCCTGCAGCTGACGAGCCCGACGCGTGTGGCGACGATGCAGAAGATCCTGCAGTCCCCCTTCACGCTGCACGACGCACTCCTCGAGAAGACGCGCCGCGAAATCACCCATGCCGGCCTGGGGAAGCCAGCCCGCATCATCGCCAAGATGAATGCCCTGATCGAGCCACAGATCATCCAGGCGCTCTACGAGGCTTCGATGGCAGGAGTAAAAATCGACCTGATCGTCCGCGGCATATGCGCCCTGAGGCCTGGACTGAAAGGTATCTCGGAGAACATCACGGTACGGTCGATCGTGGGCCGCTTCCTGGAACACTCACGCGTTTTCTACTTTCACAACGACTCTGACCCCGAAGTATTCTGTGCAAGCGCAGACTGGATGGAACGCAATTTCTTCAGGAGGATTGAGGTGGGCTTTCCCATCCTGAAAAGGAGCCACCGGGAGCGCATCATCGCGGACCTCTCCCTGTACCTCGAGGACAACATACTTGCGTGGATTCTGGGACCTGACGGGACGTATACGCGCATTACGCCAGGTGGGCAGCCCGTCGTTTGCGTTCAGGACGAATTGCTGAAGCAGCTCACCGAGTAAGGAAAGCCCGCTTGGTCCCGATGAAGTGGCTGGGCTGCAGGCCCCTTTAGTCCACTCGCAAGCGGAAGCCGACCACCTTCAGGTACTCCGTTTCCTGCTCAAGATCCGCCAATGTTAGCGGATGATCTTCAAGCCAGCGGCGAGGAAATTCCAGCTCGAGCGCACGCCCTTTCGCTTTGAGCTCGATCGGAGGCAATGGAGCCTGGCTACGCCCACGATGCAGAAGCACCGCCAGCCGTAGCAGCACGATCAGGAATTCCGCCTTGATATGCCAGGGCGGTGTCAGCTCCTCCAGCATCTGGATATTGGGTTTGCGCCGATGAGCGCCAACCACGCATGACAGCAGCCTCTGCTCCTCCCGCGGAAAACCCGGCATGTCCGCATGCTCGAGCAGGTACGCTCCGTGCCTGTGATAGTGCGAATGCGAAATATCCAGGCCAATTTCGTGCAAGCGGGCTGACCAGCCGAGAATCAGGGCCGCCAGTGAATCATCGAGTTCCCAGCTTTCCTGAACCTGCTGAAGAAACTCAAGGGTAGTTGCCTCGACTCTCGCTGCCTGCGGACCATCGACGTGATAGCGGGACTGCATCGCGCGAACGCTGCGCACACGCGCATCTTCATCAGTCAACCGGCCGAGCAGATCGTAGAGCAAGCCTTCCCTTAGAGCGCCGTCCGCAATGCGCATGTTGTCGAGGCCGAGCATCGCGAAAATCTCGGCGAGGATGACAAGGCCGCCTGGAAATACAGGCAGCCGCTCCTCGTTGAGTCCTGGCAAGCGCAACCGGTCCAGAGCCCCGGCACGCAACGCCGATTCGACCAGGCCCTCGACATCAGTTGCCGTAATCATCGAATCCGGCCCGCCGCGCGCCTTGATGATATCGCCTACCGCACGGATGGTTCCGGAAGTTCCGACGGCATGATCCCAGCCTGCATGACTGAATGCGGCCTGCAACGGCTCCAGCTCCAGGCGGGCAGCCAGTCGTGCACGTTTGATACGCTTCTCCGTGATCTCGCCGTCATCAAAGAACCGGGCACTCATGCTGACGCAACCCATGTGCAGACTCGCCAGCTGCCGGGTTTGCAGTCCTTCGCCGACGATCAACTCCGTGCTGCCTCCACCGATATCCGCCACAAGGCGTCGTCCGGATTCGCTCGGCATGGTGTATCCCACACCGAGATAGATCAGCCGCGCCTCCTCAACGCCGGAGATGATTTCAATGGGATGGCCAAGAGTAGCCGCCGCACGGTCGAGGAATGCGCCCTTTCGTTTCGCCTGACGCAGCGTGTTGGTGCCCACGACGCGCACGCTCTCGGCCTTCATGTCCTTGAGCCGCTGGCCAAAGCGCTCAAGGCAGGCAAGCGCACGCTCCACCACCGCACGATCCAGACGCCCCTGCTCGTCGAGTCCGGCTGCCAGACGCACCATTTCGCGAATTCGATCGAGGATGATCAGCTGGCCGTGGGAATAACGGGCCACGACCATGTGAAAGCTGTTCGACCCCAGATCGACGGCGGCGATGACGTCAGGAATCTTGCTCGACGAACGAGGCATCTTGGAGTCAGGCGGAGAGCCGAGAGGAGGAAGAACAAGTCAGACCGGGGGACATGCGGCAGATCCCTCTTCTGGCGGTCGCAGTCTGCAGATTGTGGGTTGCAGCCTTGTTACATCGAGAAAGACGAGCCGCAGCCGCAGGTCGTAGTCGCGTTGGGGTTGCGGATGACGAACTGGGCACCCTCCAGATCTTCCCTGTAGTCGATTTCCGCACCCATGAGGTACTGGACGCTCATGGGATCCACCAGCAGCTGCACGCCCTGATTCTCTATGCAGGTATCACCCTCTTCGACATTCTCATCGAAAGTGAACCCGTACTGGAATCCGGAGCAGCCCCCGCCGGTAACGAATACCCGCAACTTCAGAGCTGGATTGGATTCCTCACGAATCAGCTCTCCTACCTTGGCAGCGGCAGCGTCAGTAAACAGAAGAGCAGCCGGAATTCCCTGGGAATTCACGGGTGTGGCAGGAGGCGAGTGCATTTCTGTAGACATCGTGAGGTCATCTTGGGGCCATAGGGACCAGAACTCAAGCCTGGTTGCCGGCTCAAGCGCGGATAGCTCGACTCAACCGCTTTTTCCGGCCACCGGCGTGGCCGAACCGGTCGCTGCCGGGATAGCAGCACCACCAGTTTTGGCGACGGCCTGCGTCACGGCAGCAATCTCGGTTTTGCGCGGCTCATGGATCAGCTTGCCGTTGATTGCCGCCCCCATCGCCATTTCTATGAGTCCGTAGTACACGTTTCCCGAGACGCGCGCGGTAGCCCCAAGCTCGACTCTCTCGTGCGCAAGGATGTCGCCTTTGACTGCACCATTGAGCACCACGTTGGGAACTGCAACTGAGCCCTCAACCACTCCCGCATCGCTGACGCTCAACGTTGCATGTGAACCCGTTGGGGCATCGACGTTGCCTTTGATGTGGCCATCCACATGCAACCCGCCCGTAAAATGGACGTCACCAATGATTCTCGTGCCGGCTCCGATCAGTGTATCGATGCGGTTGGATCCGCCGGCCGACTGCTTCTTCCGCTTGAACATTGGAACTAACCCGTCTCGATCTGCCAGGGAAAAGACTGCCGCAGCGCAGGCTGACGTCCGGAACGAACTTCGACGTTTACCGCGAGTGGCTCAAAGCCCTCAGGCAGTGTCACATCCTGTTCCAGATTCTGAAAGTAACGAAATGAAAATGGCATATGCCCGGCTTCCGCCGCAGAGCCGCCCAGTTCGACAAGGGAAAGACGCGTAGGGCTCTGGTTGAGCGCGCCCTCCAGATCAATGGCCACAGTTCCGGCTACGACTGCGTCCTGCCTCATTGACTGAACCAGCACCAACCGCAACCGGAAATGCCGGTCCGAACCACCGGGCAGAACCTCCAGCCGCTGAATGCGCAATCCGCCAATACCGTCGGCAGGCGCCACGATGCCGCGGTAAAAAGTGAGTTCCTCGCTTTGCCTCAGTACCTGCGCCTGCAGCTCACCCAGAGTGCGCTCGACATCGGCATAGGACTGGCGGTCCACGTCACGCGCGGTATCGACCACGGTTACGCGGCCACGCAACTCTTCGTTTGCCTGCTCAAGCAACTGCATCCTGGACTGCATGTCGCGACGCTCGAGCACAGCCGCGAGCTGATTGTGGCCCGCATCGTAGCGACCCCATTCGTACACGCCATACAGCAGCAACGTGGCAAGAACCGCACCCGCGCACACGAGAATCCGCCGCCGCCAGGGCGCATGACGACGGATGACCAGTTGCCCTGTGCGTAGCGGTTCAAATTCGGCCATGCACTCGTACCCGTTGCCTTCCATTGTTGCCGGCTTGCATTAAAGCACAGCGCTTTCGCGAGCCTCCATCGGCTCGCCGCCGGGACCGGAGAAGGTAAACGCGCATCAACGGTTGCATATCAAGCTGTTGCGCAGCCCACGCTGCCGCAGCAGCAAGCAGGTCAAACCCTCCATGAGCTACACTTTCGCACGCGTCTCCCGCAACCGACAGCGCTTCAGGGTCGATACCATGCTCTGGCTCAAGGCCTTTCACATCGTGTTCGTGGTTACCTGGTTTGCAGGTCTTTTCTACCTGCCGCGATTGTTCGTCTATCACGCGACGACCACTGACGCGCTGAGCATCGAGCGCTTCAAGACGATGGAGCGCCGCTTGTTTGCAATCATGACCTTGGGGGGAATCCTGGCAGCGGCCTGCGGTCTCTCCATGATCGCACTGAGCCCCGGATTCCTGGCTATCGGATGGTTGAGGCTGAAGCTGGTGCTGGTGGCTGCACTCATCGGATATCACTTCTGGTGCCATCGCCTCATGCTCGATTTTCGCCGGGAGAGAAACCACCACTCGGAACGCTGGTATCGGCTGTTCAACGAAGCGCCCAGTCTGCTGCTGATCGCGATCGTGGTGCTGGCGGTAGTAAAACCCTTCTGAGGCCAGCTGGCCGCTCAGGCAGTTGCAAGGCTCTGGATTGCCGGCGCCAGACCCGCCACGGACGCCTTTTCCACCTTGATCGTTCCCCAGGGTGACGTACGCAGCCATTCTTCCAGGCGCTGCGCCGAGAGCGGTGGACTCATGAAATAACCCTGCGCCTGATCGCAACCCAGCTGCTTCAGCAGCTTGAGGCCTGCCTCGTCTTCAACGCCTTCTGCAACAACCTTGAGGCCGAGGTTATGGCCAAGCTCGATGGTTGAACGGACGATCGTCGATGTCGTCGGGTCGGATGACATCCGCATCACGAACGAACGGTCGATCTTGAGCTCGTCTACCGGCAGACGAACGATATAACTGAGCGATGAGTATCCTGTCCCGTAATCGTCGATCGACAGATGGATACCGAGACCATGCAGGCGATCCAGAACCTTCTGCGCATGCGCCGGATCTTCCATGAAGCCGCTTTCGGTGATCTCGATGCACAGCAGGTCGGCAGGGACTTCGTGCGCCTTCAGGAGCTGTGCGACGAGATCCGGAAGCTCGCGATTCATCAGATCCCTGGCCGAGATATTCACCGAGACCCTGAGCAGCAACCCTTTCGCCCGCCATTCACCGCATTGACGAATTGCTTCATTCAATACCCAGCGCGTCAGAACCTTTATATAGCCGGTGTGCTCGGCAAAGGGAATGAATTCACCGGGCGACACGAATCCCCGCGTCGGGTGGTCCCAGCGCAACAAGGCTTCGACCGCACCTGCCGCCGAAGTGGCGAGTGAAACCTTCGGCTGATAGAAAACCTTGAGTTCGTTTTTCTCGACCGCCCGACGCAGCTCACCGAGCATCGATAGATGCTCCTGCTGATGCGTGTCGTATTCAGGGTCGTAGGTTGCAAACCCGCTCTTGTTCCGCTTGGCTACGTACATGGCAATGTCTGCGTTGCGCAAAAGCGTGCTGGCATTCTCGCCGTGCTGGGGAAAGTGTGCGATGCCAATACTGGTTCCAACGTCAAGCGGCTGGCTCTCGTATGAAATCGGCACCTCAAGGGCACGAGTGATCTTGTGGGCCACTCGCGATACATACTCCGGCTTGGCAGTCGGCAACAGGACCGCGAACTCGTCGCCTCCCAGACGCGCTACAGTGTCGGAGGAACGCAGTAGATCCCGCAGCCGTACCGCAACTTCCTTGAGGACATGGTCGCCAACGCCGTGCCCCAGTGTGTCATTCACGTATTTGAAGCGGTCAAGATCCATCATCAGGATGGTGAGCGGCGCAGCAGTGCGTTGCGAATGCTCGATGGCAGTCGTCAGGCGCTCGTTGAACAATGCGCGGTTGGGCAGCCCGGTCAACGTATCCTGGTAAGCGAGCCGCAGAATTTCCTGCTCGCGCTCGGCGATACCCGATCGCATCTGGTCGAGGCTACTCGCCAGCACGCCGATCTCGTCCCTGCGCTCGACGATGACCTGTGCGGTGTAATCGCCTTTCTGGATCCTGGTGGCCGCGCGAACCAGTTCGCCGAGCGGGCGCGTAATACCCAGTGCGATTGCAATGCTGCCGGCGATGGACAGCAGCAGGCTGAAGGCAGCGAGCGCGACCAGCGTGTCCCGTAACCGGTCAAAAGCCGCAATGGCAGCCGCGACTGAACGCTGCAAAACCGCCACGACCTTGGTGTCGGCATGCTGCTTCAGTTCAATGACACGCAACTGCTGCTCGGATTCGCCAGTACCGATGCGATCCGCATCGAGCGCGTGCGGCAGATCCGGAAGCTCGGCCTGGAGCAGGTTCTTGGCATCCTGATCAAGGGTGGACGCAAGCATCGTCCACTCACTGCCGGCTCCCCGGTCAAGAAATGAAACCTCAAGTGAAGTCAGTTGGCGCAGTTCGGCAGCCAGCGCATCGTCTACCGTGCGCCCCACTGCGATCCACGCAATGGGAATCGGCGCCAGCACCGGGACAACGACCAGCTGGTACGCATGATTTTCGAGCAGCTCGATTGACGACACGCTGCCTTCGCGCTGTGCCGATTCCATCATCGAAGGAAAATCGAAGGCGCGCGACGCAGCCTCGGGATGGAGAGTATCGGCAAGCACCTTGCCATCTAGCGACACCAGCATCATCGCGTTGGCATCGATGCGCGCCCCGTGGTTCTGGAGGGCCGACAGCACAGTACCGAGATCATTGGTGGCAATGGCTTCACGGAAAGCAAAATCGGCAGCCAGGACCTTGGCTGCCTGCAGTAGACGCTCCCGGTTCTGCTCCAGCAGACGCTCGAAGATGCGTTCGCCGACGCCGAGCTCCCCGTCGATCTTCTGCCGCGCATTCGTCGAATTGGCGGCATTTACCGCGACGAATGCCGCGAGCTGCACCAGGGCCAGCAGCGCCACAAAGAACACGATGATCCGTGTTCGCAGGCGGCGAAAATTCACGGGGCCGCCCCGTGGTCAGCGTGATCCTGCATCGCAGGCGAAATGGCATCCAGCTGAAACGCCTCGTCAGCCTGCCCTTCAGCCAGTTGCATCTTCCGCGTTACCGGCTCGCGCAAAGCAGAGTGCCAGACGTTCAGGACGTAGTCGCCAGCCGGCAGATTTTTCACCGCTGCCCGCCCATCGGCGTCAGAGCGGGAGAACCAGGGAGTGTCCACCACCACTACCCACGCCACCATCTTGTCGTGGATGTTGCAACCGAGAACGACAACACCGGGCTTGTCGAAGACCACCGGCTCGGAAGGCCGACCGGAGTAAAGCTTCGTATTGAAGACCTTGGCCGGCGAGAACGAATAGACCTGGTGACGGATGTTGTCGCTGTTGGGGAAGCTGACCGCGGCACCTGTCTGGATAACAGTAACGGCCGGTATGAACATCTTGTTGACCTGGTCGATCTCCGCCTTTTTCGGCGCATGCAGATTGGCTCCCGGATTCGCAGGGACCGCATAGACGACGGCATTTTCAAGTGGCTTGCCATCACTGTCAGTTACCTTCACCGCCAGCTCGGCAGCGTTCGCCACCAATGCGGACAGCATCAGCATGAGACCGACGTACAGCAAACAGCAACCGGTGGAACGGATACTCACTTAGTAACCACATCGCGCTTCATGGGCGCCAGCAGTGCGAGCAGTTCGTTTCGCTCGCGCAGCCCGACTTCATGGCGAATCATGATCTCGCGCAGCAGCTCGACCATCCCGTACATTTCCGCTTCGGTGATGTTGAGGCCCGCATGCACGTCGACCATCGTGTCTCCGGTGTAGGTGCAGGGCCCGCCCGCCAGAGCGCAGATCTGCTCGATCAGCATTGTCTTCACGCGAGGAATGTTCACGCCCTCGAATGAGCGCTTGAGTTCGGGCTTTGCCGCCGTCTCATCGATCAGCTCATTGGACACCGCTGCAACGGTGGTTGCCCCGCCCATGCGTTCATACAACGTAGGAATGCCGGTTTCTGCGGCAATCACGGCGCGAGCAAGCAGTCCGGAGGCAACGACCGCCAGAGCCAGCGGCAGAACGCGAATCAGCATGGAATTTCCCCGGGATGAGCCAAGAAATACGGGTGGACGTATGTCAAATGCCAGGGCGCAACCGTAACGGCACGCGGCTTTGGGGCGATGTTAAGTTGCTCACAGGTCAGGGGACCCGCCCGGAGGCAGGCGACGCAACATAAGAGGTCTGTGAAGCAGGTCGTACGCGGCGCCTGGCAATCAGGGTATCTAGCCTCCGCGTAGCTCCCTCAGGACCCGTATGACGCGCATGAAACCAAGCCATTCAGATCTCGCGAGACGCCTGCTTCCAGTGCTTTTTGCTTCCTTGCTGGCAGGCCACCCCGCCATGGCAGCCGGCAACCGTCTGCTTGCCACCGGCGGCGTAATGCAGGTCGAAGGGGCCGCTGGCGGAGGACTCGTCCCCTGGGCATTCATTGCGGGCCTCGGCACCCGCGATCAGGTCGGAGTCAGCGCGTTCTGTACGCGTGTCGAACCCGATGACTTCCGGCTCACGAGCTGCGGACTCGGAGTCGGTGTGTTCGATCGCCTGGAGGTGTCATTCGCGCGCCAGAAGTTCGACCTTGGTACCACGGTGGCGGGTGAATCCATCCGGCAGGACATTTTCGGAGTGAAGTACAAGCTCCTTGGTGACGCGGTGTATGACCAGGATTCCTGGGTGCCGCAGGTTGCGTTCGGGCTCCAGTACAAGAAAAACGAGGACTACGATTTCGTACCCGCACTCCTTGGGGCGAAGGACGATTCAGGCATCGACTACTACGTATCGGCTACCAAGGTCTATCTCGCCGGACCGCTGGGGCGGACCTGGCTCCTGAACGCCACCCTGCGTGCCACCAAGGGCAACCAGCTCGGGATCCTGGGTTTTGGCGGCGATCGCGATGATGGCTACCGGTTCGAACCGGAAGTCAGTGCGGCCGTATTCCTGCATGACCATCTCGTGCTGGGCGCCGAATACCGCGCGAAACCCGACAATCTCAGCGTTTTCAAGGAAGACGATTTCTGGGACGGCTTCGTCGCGTGGATTCCGCACAAGTCCGTGTCGCTGACGCTGGCTTACGCGGACCTCGGCAACATCGCGGACAAGGCCGACCAGCGCGGCCTGTACGCATCAGTGCAGGTCAGTTACTGAGAACGTCCGGACCGCTCTGCCGGCGACGCGCCAGATTGCGGAGCGTTCTCTCCTCTTCCCACCATTCCGGCAAGGGCGGTGGGCCCGCCGAGAACGCGCGGTGGCCGAGTTCTTCGAGCGCACGCGCATAGACCGCGCGCTTGAAGTAGATCACCTCGCGCACCGGGGACCAGTAATCAACCCAGCGCCAGCTCTCGAACTCAGGCGTGCTCGTGGTATCGAAGCGCACGCGATCCTCGGGTCCGGTCAGCTCAAGCATGAACCAGCGCTGCTTCTGGCCGATGCACGCCTGCTTCGTGTTCCTTCTCACGTACTGGGCAGGTAGCCGATATCGCAGCCAGCCCTGAGTGGAAGCAATGACCCTTACGTCAGCCTGTTCCAGCCCGATCTCTTCCTTGAGCTCCCGGAACATGCCCGCCTCCGGATCTTCGTCCCGCCCGATTCCCCCTTGGGGAAACTGCCAGCCGCGTCCGCCGGTCCTGCCGCCAAGGAACACGTCACCGTTGCCGCGGACCAGTACGATCCCGACATTGGCGCGAAACCCGGCTGTATCGATGAAGTCCGTCATTAGGCGTCCTGGCTACTCGAATGATTTTTCCACATTCGGCGGCGAGTCACCATCACGCAGATCGCAATGAACGGTCAACACGGGTGCAGCGGGTTTGGACGACCACCACCGGAACCCGTACCCTTGCCATCCCGTGAACAACGCCAGACCTGCCGTCCTTGTCGCCCTGCTGGCGGTGCTGGCACTTGCCGCGCTCGGCGCTTCCGTGCTGATAGGCAGTGTCGCCCTGTCGCCCTCCGCGGCCTGGAACGGCGTGATGGGCCACGAATCGGGGCTGGCGCGCACTCTCATTCTCGATTTGCGCTTGCCCCGGGCCCTGTCGGCCTTTGCCATCGGCGGATTGCTCTCGCTGGCCGGAGTACTGATGCAGGTACTGCTCAGGAACCCTCTTGCCGATCCTTACGTCATGGGTGTTTCAGGCGGGGCCGCAGTTGCAGCCTTGTCTGCCATGCTGCTGGGCCTGACCGGATGGCTGGTGGATGCCAGCGCCACGCTGGGTGCACTCGCCACGACGTTGCTGGTATTCGTCCTGGCACACGGAAGTGGAGGATGGACGCCCGCCCGATTGTTGCTGACCGGGGTCGTTGTCGCCGCAGGAGCGAGTGCCGCTGTCAGCTCTCTGCTTGCCCTCGGGGATGATTCCCGGCTGAGAGGCATGCTGTTCTGGCTGATGGGGGACCTTTCCTTCAGCACCCGCGCGCAACCACTGCTATGGCTGCTGGCAGCCGGGCTCGTGTTGGGAGTGCTGCTCGGACGACAGCTCAACGTCCTCGCCAAGGGCGACCTGAAGGCCCAAGGCCTGGGCGTTCCGGTACGCGCGTTGAGAATCGGGATCTTCGTCGCCAGCTCGTTACTGACAGCGGCGTCGGTCACCGTCGCTGGAACCATTGGTTTCATTGGGCTTGTCACCCCACATCTCGCGAGGCTGCTGCTCGGCTCTGATCATCGCCGCCTGATCCCGGCTGCGATCCTGCTTGGTGGCACGCTGTTGATGCTGGCGGATCTGCTCGCCCGCACGGCCTTCGCTCCCCGGCAGCTTCCGGTCGGTGCCCTCACCGCTCTCGTGGGCGTGCCGCTTTTCCTGGCGCTGATGCGTAGGGACGGACGTAACGGCTAGCGGGTGCGGGGAAACGCCACGACGTGATCCGGCTCGATGCGAATGCCGATGAACTCGCCAATGCGGTGGTTGTGGTGACTGGGAACGAGCGAGAGCAGCGAAGCACCGCCCGGCAGCTTCAGGGTGTACAGGAACTCCGCCCCGCGAAAGGCCTTCTGGCTGATCTCGACCTTCAACTGGCTGTCGTCATCGTGAATGACATCGTCCGGCCGCAGCAGCAGATCCACATGACTGCCCTGCGGATAGCTCGCGGCAAAGCTGCCGTGGACGCTGCCCAATTCGGTTTTCACCGTATCCGGAGCCGTCACTTCCCCAGGCAGGAACGCGCCCTGGCCGATGAAATCCGCGACGAAGCGGGTCGCGGGACGATGATAGAGATCGTAAGGCGCATCCCATTGTTCCAGCCGCCCGCCCTGCATCACGCCGACGAGGTCGGCCATGGCGAATGCTTCGTTCTGGTCATGGGTCACCAGTAGCGCCGTGGCATTCAGTTTCTTCAGGATCTCGCGTACCTCGAAACCAAGGCGGGCGCGCAACTCGATATCGAGGTTCGAGAATGGTTCATCCAGGAGGACGAGCTCCGGCTGCGGTGCGAGAGCACGCGCCAGCGCCACGCGCTGTTGCTGTCCACCCGAAATCTCGTGCGGATAGCGCTTGCGGGTGTCTTCGAGCCCAACGATGGCAAGCATCTCCATGGCCCGTCGCTCGCGATCGGACCGCGGCATCTGGTGCAAGCCAAAAGCCACGTTCTCGAGAACGGACAGATGCGGGAACAGGGCGTAATCCTGGAACACCATGCCGATGTGACGCGCGGCAGGCGGAACAATCACCCCGCGGCTCGACAGCAGGCGGCCCCGCGCGTGGATCTCGCCTGCATCAACGGGTTCGAAACCGGCAATGCACCGCAAGGCCGTCGTCTTCCCGCATCCACTCGGGCCCAGCAGGCAGCCAATGGCGCCTTGAGGCAGGTTGAGATCGAGTCCTGCCACCGCGGCGACAGATCCGAAGTGCCGCTCCACTTTGCGCAGTTCAAGCCACATTCACGCCTCGCCGGGTCAGAAGGGCCACCGGGATCAGGCCGGCCAGAACGATCGCCACCGCAGGCACGGCCGCCCGCTCCCATTCCCCGTTGCTCGTCATTTCGAAAACGCGCACCGCCAGCGTGTCCCAGCCGAAAGGCCGTGTAATGAGGGTGATCGGCATTTCCTTCATCACATCGACGAAGACGAGCACTGCGCCCGTCGCGATGCCTGTGCGCAGGAGAGGCAGATGCACGCGCTTCAGCAACGCGCCTCGTGTGACTCCCAGGCTGATGGCAGCCTCATCGATGTTGCGCGTGACGCGCTGGAGGCCGCTCTCGACCGGACCGTAGCCCACAGCGAGGAACCGCGCGAGATAGGCCACCAGCACCGTCACCAGCGTGCCCTGCAGATACAGCGTTGGTCCGGAAGCACCCAACAGCAGAGTGAGGCCGCCTTGCAGAAAATTGTTGAACCAGGCCATGGGCACCACGATCCCCACCGCGAGCACGGTACCGGGAATTGCGTAACCGATTGTGCCCAATCTCGCGAAGCTCCGCGTCCAGCGACCGGGCTCCATGCGAGTGACGTACGCTAGCGTAACCGCGGCAGCGAGAATGATGACGGCTGCACTACCTGCCAGCACCAGACTGCGAATCGCGAAGCCAACGTAGCGCAAGTCGAAATCCGCGAGGTGATCCGCGGCCCACACCAGCAACTGGAAAAACGGCAACAGGAACGCGCCAAGGAACACGAGCGTTGCAGCGCCACATGCGAGCCAGCGCGAAACGCCCTTCAGAACGATACGGCTATCTGAGGAGGCCCCCGCACGATCAGCGCCGTAACGAACCCTTGCGCGCGAACGGCGCTCGATCCACAGGATGACCAGCACCAGCAGCATCAGGATCGCAGCGAGCTCGAGCGCCGCACTCAGCGTGAACATGCCGAACCACGCGCTATAGATCGCCTTCGTAAACGTGTTGTAGTTGAACACTGCGACAGTGCCGAAATCGGCGAGCGTTTCCATCGCGACGAGTGCGATGCCGGTTGCGATCCACGGACGCGCCATGGGCAACGCAACCCGCCATGCAGCGGCGCGCGCGCTCAGGCCAAGTGTTTGCGCTGCCTCGAGCACGCGACGGCCCTGGCTCAGAAACGCACTGCGTGCGAGCAGGTAGACATACGGGTACAGCGCCAGCGAGAGGACTAGGATTGCGCCCCAGCCATTGCTCGAGCGAATTGCCGGCATCCAGGCGGAAGTGCCCCATGAAGCGCGCAACCAAGTCTGTAGCGGGCCGGAATAGTCGAGAAACCCGACCACGACGAACGCGAGCACATAAGCCGGGATCGCGAGTGGCAAGAGCAGCGCCCAATCGAAGAATCGCCTGCCTGGAAAGTCACAGACCGCGGTGAGCCATGCGAGGCCGGTACCGAGTACGGCCGTCAGGATCACTACGCCGGCCAGCAGGCGGACGGTGTTGAAGATGACTTCAGGCAGGACATACCGGGACAGGTGACTCCACACCTCGGTATCCACGTTGAACAACGAGCCGATCACCACCAGCAGCGGCAGCAGTGCAGGCAGTGCAAGGGCAGTTGCAAGTGCAGCCGCGCGGGATGCATGCCGGTCCCTGAACCAGGTAGACGTGATCGCGGCCTGGGCCGGGGCGTTCATGCGGGAAACCTGGGCAGGCGTTGAGCGACGTTCACAAGGAAACCCCTGTGAAAGCCTGGCTCAGGGGAAGCCTGCCCGGTCCATGAGGCGGACGGCATCCGCCTGTAGTTCGCCTGCCTTGTTCACGTTGATGGGGTTCTGCTTGAAGGTACCCCAGGCCGCAACCAACGGGTTCGGCGGGACGGAGGGGGTCACTGCGTATTCAAGGTTCAATGCAGCGAAGAGGCCCTGGGCTTCGGTACCCGACAGCCATTCGAGGAATTTGCGGGCGTCAGCCGCATGCCGCGCGTGAGCAGTCACTCCGGCGCCCGAGACATTCACGTGCACGCCGCTCCCCGCCTGGTCAGCCCAGAACAGCTTGATCGGCAGCGCCGGGTCGTCGCGCAGCATGCGTCCGTAGTAGTAGGTGTTAACGAGACCGACGTCGCACTGCCCCGCCGCAATCGCCTCCAGCAACTTGAGGTCGCTCGAAAAGACGTTGGTGGCGAGATTGGCCACCCAGCCTCGCACGATTTCTTCCGTGGCCGGCTCACCCCGCTCCGCGATCAGCATGGCCACCAGCGACTGGTTGTAGATCTGCTTCGAGGTCCTGAGACACAGCTTGCCCTTCCATTTCGGATCCGCGAGGTCGGCATAGGTACTCAAGGTCGCGGGATCGACGCGTGTCGTGCTGTACGCAATCGTCCGGGCACGCAATGAAAAACCAAACCAGCGATTGCCCGGATCACGCAGGTTCGCAGGGATGTTCGCGGTCAGCACCGGCGAGTCGATGGGCTGCAGCAAGCCGCGCTCGGCGGCATACCAGAGTTCCCCCGCATCCACCGTCAGCAGGATATCCGCCGGGGAATTCTTCCCTTCGGCATTCAGGCGCTCAAGCAAGGGACCGGCATCGTCGGTCACGAATACGATTTTGGTCCCCGTTTCCGCGGTGTACCGATCGAAAAGCGGCTTGATCAGCGACTCCACGCGCGCGGAATACACCACCAGCTCGCCAGAAGAGGGAGCACAGGAAGCCGCCAAGAAGGCTGTCAGCAGACACCCGAAACAGCGCAGGATCAGGGATTTATTTATGCTATTCAATGACATGTGAATAATTCTCGAGACCGGCATCCGGCCTCAACAAATGCGAATGACTCTCATCGAGCATAGCAGGCGAACAGCAGGCCGAACACCATCCGCTGACTTTTTAATGCTGGAGCTCGCTCAACCAGGCTCGGCTTCGACCCGATTCCGCCCATTCTGTTTCGCGCGGTACAGCGCCACATCCGCAGCACCGAACAGCCGCTCGGCCACGGCCTTGAGGTCGGTTTCGTCGCGCGCCAGACTGGCAGCCGCCATCCCGATTGATACGGTCAAGGTTCGCTCAACACCTGCCGTCACTTCGAGAGGCGTGCCGTTCACCGCGGCACGGATGCGCTCAGCGAGAATCTTCGCCTGCTCAAGGCTCGCATTCGGCAGCAACACCACGAACTCATCGCCCCCATACCGCGCCGCCGCGTCGCTCGAACGCACCTGCGAATCGACACGCTGGGCAACTTCCCTAAGCGCGACGTCGCCTGCCAGATGCCCGAACTGGTCGTTGATCTCCTTGAACCGATCGAGATCGATGAGCAGGCAGACGAGGCTCGTTCCCTGCCGCCGCGCCTTGGCGAGTTCTTCCATCAGACGCGCCTGCAGATAGCGGCGGTTATGCCAACCCGTCAGGAAATCGGTGAGCCCGCTGCGGACCAGGCGCGAGCGATTGATCGCGTTCTCGATGGCGAATGAAACCATCACGCCGAGATGGGCAAAGAAATCCGTCGCAAGATGGCGGGTAAACCGTTTCTCATCGCGGCTGCCGAACACGATGCAGCCATGCAGCTTGTCCTGGCGACGCAGCGGAATCAGCGCGACACTGCGGATGTCCGCCGCGTTTCGCAACAGCAACTGGTGATCAGGGCCCATGTAGGGACCGAGCCAGGGTTTGTGCAGGGCGTGGAACTGCGGCGCCATGCCTACGACGCTGTCCGTGAAAACCACTTCGGGAAACTGCTCGAGGCTCACCTGGTCGCCGAGCAGGAGATGACGGATTTCATGCTGTGGATCGGCCAACACCAGCGCGACAGCATCCAGACCGTATGATTCGCGGAGACGCCTGGCAATGACTTCGAACAGCTGCGGCAGTGTTTCCGCACGCAGGATCTCGAATTCGCGCTCCTGGTTTCTCTTCAGCAGACGTTCGTTGTGGCCCGCCTCTTCGATCAAGGCAGCGATTCGCGCACGCAGCTCCCGGTTCTCGCCTTCCGGATCGCGTGCG
Source organism: Steroidobacteraceae bacterium (assembly GCA_965279735.1). Lineage (GTDB taxonomy): Bacteria > Pseudomonadota > Gammaproteobacteria > Steroidobacterales > Steroidobacteraceae > CAIUGU01. Next base: position 2,181,466 of record OZ257260.1, read on the forward strand.
GACATCTACCTTTCCTTCGGCCTTTCCGCCAGATAGTCACGGCCGCGCTGCATGAGGGTCTTGAAACCTTCAGCATCCTTGCCGTTCACCGCCTGCCAGACACGCTCTACTGCATTGCGCAGCGCTTCGAGGGATTCCGTGCCGTAGTCGTTGAGGCTCTGGATCTCGAAGTAGAGCTCGGGACTTTCGAGCGCAACCTTGCTCGCCACGTCGATCTGCGCATCGAATGTAGTGCTGGACAGGCGTGCGAGTCGCGGCGCCGCTTCACCGCTGTCGGCCAGCGCCGTGAAGAAAACGATATTCAGCGCGTGCGACAACCCCAGCACGTAGGCAATCAGGCGATCGTGCTCATCGAGGCTCATCACCACCCGTTCCGCCATCGTCGAAGCAAACAGCCCCTGCGCCGTCGCAAGCGCTTCGGGCGATCCGGCATCGACAAAAATCACATGCCGGCCTGACAGAAGCTCGGTATCCGGACCGAACATGGGATGCACCGAGGTAACACGGCAGCCTGCTTCGCGCAGGGCATTGATTCCCGCACGCAGCGGCGTCTTCAGTGAACCTATGTCGAAGATGGTCCCGGCCGGTTTGCGAACAGCCAGCTCCTTGAGCACGGTGTCGGCAATCTTGAGTGGCGTGGCCACGACGATCAGGTCGTAGTCGAGCGGCACCGCTCTCCAGTCCGGTACGGATTCCGCGCCCGGCGGAATGCCGGCAGGATCCGCGACTGCTACGCGGTACCCTTGCGAACCCAGGAAGTCGACAAACCACCGGCCCATCTTGCCGAAGCCGCCGATCACCAGCGCCGACCGGCCTCCGCCCTGCCCGTGCGCCACCACCTGCGCATGTTCCTGCGTTGTCAAAGAGCTGCGGATGAGCATGCGCATCAGCGACTCGGCGAACTCCGGCGAAACGCCGAGTGCAGCGGCTTCGTTCCGGGCATGCAGCAGGACATCGCGCTCACGACTGAAATCACGGGTTGCAAGGCCGGTTGCGCGCTTGACCTTCGCAACCTCGCTGCCCAGCGCCTGTCTTTCGGCCACCAGTTCCAGCAATTCCCTGTCGATCGCGGTAATCCGCTTCCTGAGTTCTTCGAGAGTCATGCGCGCCTGAATTTCCGGTTGGATCCTGCTGTGGGCACTCCTTTTACAGAGTGCGCTTTGGTCAGGCAAGAGCCAAGCGCGGCGCGGAAGCGGCGCTCCGCCGCAGACTTGCGGAGCGCCGCCAGGCCGAAGAAACCGGCTAGAACAGGGGCAACGTGACGATCAGCGTCGCATCGAGCCCGCCGCCACGGCGCACCTCGTACGCGTCCCGCGGATAACCGTACGAATAGTAGTCGCGCGAGGCAACGTGGTAGTGCACATCGCGATAGTGACGACGGTCATCGCAATAGCGACCGTTCACCACATAACGCGGGGCGTAACGGGGTGCGTAGCGAACATACCGGCGGTCGTCGCGACTCGAGTAGCGGCGGTCATACCGGTCGTCGCGCCGCTCGTGCCGGACATCGTGCCTGTCATCACGCCTGTCGCTGTGCCGATGTTCATGGCGGTCATTACGGTTGTCACGATCGCGGTGTCCGTCCGCGAAGGCGGGCGTGGCGATCGTCACGAGTGCAAGCACAGCGGCCACCAACATCGGTTTCTTCATGATCTTCTCCTTGAGATTCCATTGCGGCCCTACATTGAGGCCCGGCTACTGAACGTCTACTGAATCGACGGGCGCGCAGGGAAACTGCCATCCGGAACGGCTTCGGCGCATAATTCAGGCGCCGTTCAGAAGCCGCCTCACGCACGTATCAAGCCCGCAGAATTCGCAATCACGATCGAGCCCCAATGTCTTCCTCAGAATTTCTTCCCGAACCCCTGCCGCAGGATCCATTTGTCCTGTTTGCAGAATGGTTCGGCACTGCCCGTGCGCAACGTGTGCAGCCGAATCCGGATGCTATGGTGCTGGCCACTACCGGCAAGGGCGGCAATCCCTCGGCTCGCGTCGTGCTCTGCAAGCACCTGGTAGCGACGCCGGGTTACGTGGTGTTCTTCACGAACTACCAGTCACGCAAGGGACAGGAACTCGAGTCAACGCCTCGCGCAGCAGCCGTCTTTCACTGGGACACCCTGTCGAGACAGGTTCGCCTGGAAGGGCCGATCGTGCGCTCGCCTGCAGACGAGAGCGATGCGTACTTTGCGAGCCGGGCGCTTGCCAGCCGGGTCGGCGCGTGGGCGAGTGAACAAAGCCGGCCGTTGTCTTCCCGCGCAGCCCTTGCAGCACAGGTTGCTGCGACAGAAACCCGTTTCCACGTGCAACCAGGCGCAACGAACGGTGCTGTGCCACGCCCCCCGCATTGGGGAGGTTTTCGCCTATGGCCCGATACTCTTGAACTATGGGTGGAAGGTCCCGGCCGCACTCACGATCGCGCGCGGTGGACGCGAACACTGGCACAGGCAGACGCGACGAGCTTCACTCCGGGCCTTTGGCAAGGCACTCGCCTGAACCCTTGAGCAGGACATCCTCAATGATTGAAACCACTGCCGAAGTCACCTGCCCCAACTGCGGCGAGAGCATCATGCTGTTCATCGACCTGTCGGTCGAGGCGCAGAGTTACATCGAGGACTGTGCGGTGTGCTGTCGTCCGATGACGGTCAGCTACACCGCCGACGAAACAGGTCTCGCGGATCTCAGCGTCGAAGCAACGGACTGAAATTCATTGTTCCGCCGCCTGCGTATCGTCTTCCTGCTTGCCGTTCTCGTCTTCGTGGCCCTGGGTACGTGGCTCGATCGCGTGCAGAGCACCGATTGGGATGGCCCGCTTCTCGTCGCGCTGTATCCCGTCAATGCCGATGGAAGCGAAGCTGCGGCCGGGGAACTGCGCACCCCAGCAACGGCCAGCACGGCGTCGCTCGAAAACTTCTTCAATCGCGAAGCGAAGGAATATCGCGTGGCCGTTGAGCGTCCGCTGCGCTTCGTGCTGGCGCCTGCCCTGACGGAAGCGCCTCCTGCGCTGCCGCCCGATGCGGGCACTTTTGGCGTCATGCTGTGGAGCCTGAAGCTGCGCTCGTGGAACTTCGGTGTTGACGATCCACCGGGACCTACTCCCACCATCCGCTTGTTCCTGCTCTATCACGATCCGGCCTTGAGTCCGAGCGTCCCGCACTCCGCAGGGCTGCAAAAAGGAATGCTCGGCATCGCACACCTTTTTGCCGCCAACCATATGGCGGGCTCGAACCAGGTCGTGATCGCACATGAACTGCTGCATACCCTGGGCGCCACGGATAAATACGATTTCGTGGACAATCAACCGCTGTACCCGTCCGGCTTCGCGGAGCCCGAGCGCATGCCACGTTATCCCCAGGAATTTGCAGAGCTGATGGCGGGCCGCATTCCGGACTCATCGAACGCCTCGCATACACCGGAATCGCTGAACCAGGTCCTGATCGGACCCGACACCGCAACGGAAATTGGCTGGCGGGCGACACCTTGAACAGTCATCCCGAGCAGGCTGCAGCGCCCCTGCTGCAATGTTCCGGATTGACCGTGAGTGTGGCCGGACGCGAACTCGTACGCGATCTTTCATTCACGGCTGCGGCCGGCACCGTCACCTGCGTGCTGGGACGCAACGGCACGGGGAAAACCCTGACACTGCATACGCTGGCGAGATTGCGTGCAGCACAGGGCGGTACCGTCCTGCTGCGGGGCCGTCAGCTCGATACCTGGTCCCGCAGCGAATTTGCTCGGCAAGTCGCCCTGCTGACCCAGGATAACGAAGACCCCTTTCCTGCGAGCGTCCTGGAAACGGCCTTGATCGGGCGGCATCCCCATATCGGTTTCTGGGAGTGGGAAAGCGAGCGGGATCGGGAAATCGTGCGGAACGCGCTCGACGCCGTGGAACTTCGCGAATTCTCGACGCGGGCGGTCGCTACTCTTTCCGGTGGTGAGCGACGCCGGGTCGCCATTGCGGCCCTGCTTGCACAGGACCCTGCGGTGCTGCTGCTCGATGAGCCCACCAATCACCTGGACCCGCATCACCAGACCGGCGTACTGCGCCTCCTGCAGGCTCTCGCTGCCGACGATCGCGCCATCATCATGAGCCTGCATGACGCGGGGCAGGCAGCGCGATTCGCTGATCACGTGCTGCTCCTCTTCGGCGATGGCGACTGGTTGCACGGAACAACCAGCGCAGTCCTGACCCCTGAAAATGTCGCGCGCCTGTACCAGACGGAAGTCCGCGAACTCACCTGGCCCGGTGGCCGCACCTTCGTGACTTTATAATCTCCTCGATATGAACCAGTCTTAAGGACAGGCCCGCGACCTCCGTATGGCATAATCCGGCGGATAAATACGGGTTCAACAGATTGTCAGAGTCAAGGCCAAGGACCCGAAAGAGTCCAGCCTGTCGAGGGGTCTATGCAGTTTCTAAGATTCAGGCGCGAAGCCGACGGCCGGCAGATCGTGGATGTTGCGTTGCGGGGACCGGCCTTGTACGCCGAGCCGCTGCTGAACAAGGGTTCGGCGTTTACGGCGGAGGAACGGCGCGAGCTGGGTCTTGAAGGACTCTTGCCGGCGACGCGCAAGACGATGGCGCAACAGCTGGACCGCGTCCGGCACATGCTGGACGCCCGCACCGACCCGCTCGACAAATATCTCGAACTCGCGGCCCTGCAGGACCGGAACGAACACCTGTTCTTCAAGCTGCTGCGCGAGAATCTCGAGGAATTCCTGCCGATCGTCTACACGCCGACCGTCGCCGCAGCCACCCGCCGCTTCAGCAACATCTTCCGGCGCGGACGCGGACTCTTCATCACGCCCGACCATCGCGGTCGCATCGCAACCGTTCTCAGGCAGGCGGTGAAATTCAGCAACGTGCGCCTGATCGTCGCGACGGACAACGAAGCCATCCTCGGCATTGGCGACCAGGGCGCCGGCGGCATGGCGATCTCGATCGGCAAGCTGTCGATCTATTCGGCCGCTGCGGGCATTCATCCCGCGCAGACGTTACCCATCAGCCTCGATGTCGGCACAGACAATCCTCTCCTGCTGAATGACGATGCATATCTCGGGTTGCGCCAACCGCGGCTGCGCGGAACGGCCTATTTCGAACTGCTCGATGAATTCGTCGATGCAGTGAACGAAGTGTTCCCCGGTGCACTCATCCAGTGGGAAGACTTCCGCAAGGACAACGCACTCGCCGTGCTTTCACGCTATGCGGACCGTATCGCTTCGTTCAACGACGACATCCAGGGCACGGGCGCCATCGCTGTCGCGGGCGCCATGTCTGCCGCGAGATTGCTGGGTTCACGCATTTCCGAACAGCGCATCGTGGTCTTCGGTGCGGGCGCTGCGGGTCTCGGCATCACTCAGCAGTTGCGCGCTGCGATGGTCGCGGATGGTATTGCTCCGGAAGTTGCACGCCAGCGCGTGGGCGTCATCGACAGCCGCGGCCTGCTCGTCGACGACAAGCCGCAGAGCGAAGCCTACAAGGAAGAACTCGCGTGGCCCGCACAGACGGCAGCGGATTATGGCCTTGGCGATCCCTCGAAGCGCGATCTGGCTACGGTCATCCGCAACTTCAAGCCCACTGTTCTCATCGGCACGTCCGGCATCGGCCAGGCATTTACCGAAAGCATCGTGCGGGAGATGGCGCGTCACGTTGCGCGGCCAGTGATCCTGCCGCTTTCGAATCCGACGGAAAACGCCGAAGCCACTCCGCTCGACCTGCTGACCTGGACGGAAGGCCGCTGCCTCTGCGCGACAGGGAGCCCTTTCGATCCGGTCACGATCGGCACGCGTGTGTTCCATATCTCCCAGGGCAACAATGCATTTGTTTTCCCCGGCCTTGGCCTCGGCGTGCTCGTGGGCGAAGTTAAACGCGTTACGCCGGGTGTGCTGGCAGCCGCTGCACGAGCACTGGCGAACATCGCCACGCAGGCAGAACTCGATGCGGGCATGCTGTTTCCGCGCATCTCACGCCTGCCACAAGCTGCGCAGGCAGTGGCGGAAGCCGTCGTCGCTGCTGCCGGCAATGAAGGCGTGGGACGAATGATTCCAGCCGCCGATATTCCGGAGCAGGTCGCGCGGGCCACCTGGACTCCCGAGTACCCGGAACTCGTCGCCGTCTGATCTGCGGGTTCCGGAGGGCGCGTGCGAGACTGGATCCGCGACATGCTCGCCCCCTTGACGGAACTCCTGCGCGAATACGCCTGGAGCATGCCGCTCGGCCAGGGCATTCACCTGCTCGGCATTTCCTTGCTGCTGGGTGCTGCAGTCCTTCTTTACCCACGGCTGATCGGCAGCACACGCGATGAGACCGCAGCGGCGCTCGCCGCACGCCTGCTTCCCTGGATGTGGAGAGCATTCGCGGTCATCGCAGTGACCGGCTTTGTCCTGTTCACTGCCGAGCCGGTGCGACTCATGCGCAGCCCGGTTTTCAGGACAAAGATGATCATGCTGGTCATCGCGATCGTCCTCACGCTGTTCCTGCAGCGGCGCCTGCGCAGAGAACCCGTGCCTCCTGTTGTCACCGTCAATGCCGCAGTCGGCTGGATCGCCGGTCTTTCATTGACGCTGTGGATCGCCATCGCCGCCAGCGGCCGGCTCATCGGCTACGGGCAACGCCTGCTGCGTTATTTTTTCGGCTAAGGCACCTGACCTCATGCCGCTCGAAAATCTCTGGTACTGGCTTGAAGGGTTCGGCTTCGCGGTGGCGATTCGTGAATCGATGTGGATCTTTCCCCTCATCGAGACGCTGCATGTCGTGACCCTCGTCATCACCGTAGGCACCATCGCCTATCTTGATTTCCGCCTTCTCGGCGTGGCCTTCCGACAACGCTCAGTGACGGCAACGGCTGCTGAAGTATTGCCATGGACGTGGGGGGCCTTCATCGCCACTGTCGTGTCCGGCTTTCTGCTGTTCGCATCCGCTGCCTCGTACTACGTGATCATCCCGGCCTTCCGCTACAAGCTGCTGTTCCTGCTGCTAGCGGGGATCAACATGCTGGTCCTGCATTTCGGTGCGTGGCGCCAGGTCGCCGAGTGGACCGATGACTCGCTGATTCCGCCTGCAGCAAAGGGAGCGGCAGCGTTGTCTCTCCTTTTCTGGAGTTGCGCCGTTGTATTTGGACGCTGGACCGGCTTCTTCTAGGTGATTCTCAGCAGCCTCGCGGCATTGCCGCCGAGGATGGCTGTCTTGTCGCTATCGCTCAGGAACGGCGCGTTCAGGACAAAATCCACGCCAACAGGCCAGTCGAACGGGAAGTCGGTCCCGTAAAGAATCTGGCTGACGCCTGCTTCCGCGACGAGATGCCGCAGTCCTTCCTCGTGGAAGACCATGGTGTCCACCAGCAACTCCCGCTTGAAGTATTCACTCGGCCGCTTCTTGAGTGCACGGCAATCCGCGCCAGGCCCGCGATCGCACAAGGCATCGGAGCGGCCGCTGTACGACGCGAGATAACCGCCTGCATGGGCCGCGCAAATCCTCAGGCCAGGAAAGCGGTCCAGTGTGCCTTCAAAAATCAGGTGCGAGAGGAACACAGTCGTCTCCAGCGGATTGCCGATCGTGTTGCTGAGGAAGCCCTTCCCCTGCAATCGCGCATTGACCGTAGTGCCCGGGGCCGGCTGCGGATGCATGAAGACCAGCACACCCAGTTCCTCTGCCTTCGCCCAGAACGGATCGAACTTGCCATCCGACAGCTCGATGCCTTCGGCACTTCCGCCAATTGAAACGCCGCGGAATCCCTGTCTCGTCACCGCGTCACTCAATTGTTCGGCGGCAAGCTCGGGATACTGCAGGGCGACCGACGCGAGACCCACGAAGCGCCCCGCTCCCGCCGCACACCAGGCTGCGAGTTTTTCATTCTGGACGCGGACTATCTCGCGGGCCAGCTCGCGCTCGGCGCCATACCACCAGGCGTTGATACTCAGCACCTGGACGTCGATGCCTTCCTTGTCGAGGTATTGCAGGCGCTGCGGCCCGAGCGCGAGGCCAGGAGTCGCGACGAGATCCTTCACTGTTGCAGCGAGCCGTGTACTGCCAAGGAGAGCCTGAACATCCGGGATCACACAGTGGCCATGGACATCGACAACCTTGATCCGGCGCCCGCCGATGGAGACTTGTCGCCGCGCCTCAAGTGCGTTCGCAACATCTCCAAGCAACCCTGCTCGAAGCAGAGTCATCCCCGCCGTGCCGGCGGCCAGCCCCGCAATGAAATTCCTGCGACTCGTCATGCCCTGCTCCCTGCCTGTTCCTGATTGTGAAGAACCTGCTGCGGTCCCGCTCAAGCGAGCGCGGCTTTCACGCGCTCCGGTGTCAGCGGCAGGTCCCGAATGCGCCGGCCCGTCGCATGAGCGAATGCATTGGCAATAGCGGCCGCTGCAGGACCCGTAGATCCTTCACCTGCTCCCAGCGAGCGTTCTCCTGGCCGGTTGATGAGTTCAACTTCGACCTTCGGTACTTCGACCATCGTGAGAATCGGATAGCGCGACCAGTCACGCGTCGTGATGCCGGCCCGGTCGAAACTCACTGCTTCCTTCAGCGTCCAGCTGGTCGACTGGATGATGCCGCCTTCGATCTGGTTGATCAGGCCATCGGGATTGATGACCAGGCCCGCGTCGACCACGGCATGAACCTTCGTTACCCGTACCGTGCCGGATGCACGATCAACCTCTACCTCGGCGACTGCCGCTACGTAACACGCGAGATTCTTGTAGCGGGCGAAAGCAATGCCACGACCCCGACCGCTGCCTTGTTCTCCAGCGCGCCAGCCCGCATTCAATGCGAATTTTTCCAGCACCGCGCGAGCACGCGGATCAGCCAGGTGAGCAAGCCGGAAAGCGAGCGGATCGGCGCCCGCTGCGAAAGCGAGTTCATCGACAAAGGATTCCAGTGCCCAGACATTTGCGTAGGCACCCAGCGTCCTGAGTGCGGATACACGAATCGGCATGTCCCTGACCAGGTGATTGACGACGCGTTGACGCGGAAAGTCGTAGAGCGGAATGGCGTTGCGATCGCCACCACCCGCGGGTTGCGCAATCATGCGGGGCGGCGCCGGTTGCAGAGGATTCTCAAGATCCCAGGCCGCAAGCAGGTTGACGCCGCCGTCCTCCCCTGGCCGGGTCGTGTGGGTGTTGCTCCATACGTCGTAGTTCCAGTCAACGACACGCTGATCGAGCACGGCGCCCGAGATCTTCATCGTCATCGCGGCGCCATACGGCTCCCACGCGAACTCATCCTCCCGCATCCACTGCACTCGGACCGGCCGGCCCGGCACAGCTCGCGCAAGCAACGCGGCATCGAGTGAGACGTCGTCAGCACCATTGTGTCCATAGCAGCCTGAGCCGGGGATATGGATGCAACGAATGTCGCTTGCCGGCATGCGCAACGCGGCAGCCATTGTCTCCTGCAACGGAAAGACTCCCTGCGTATGTGTCCACACCGTGAGCTTGTCGTCTGCGAACCCGGCGACAGCACAGGAGGGGCCAATCGAAGCATGCGAAAGATAGGGTTTGCGATAAGTCGCCTCGATCGTCTTTGCGCCCGGTGGCAACGGTGCCTGCCTGTCGCTGATGACTTTGTCTTCCATTGGCAGCGACAGCAGATGCCGATGGATGCTGGCCGGATCCGGAAGATCGCGGCCGCCTGTCCATTTCGCGCTACTGGCGAGTGCCGCGCGCGCCTTTATGGCCTGCTCTTCACGCTGCGCAACGACGCCGAGAAAACTTCCGTCACGCACCACGGCGATCACGCCGGGCAGCGCCATGATGGATGTCGCGTCGACACTCGCAAGCTTCGCGTCGTACCGGGCCGGGCGCACGATTCGTCCATGCACCATGCCGGGCAGGCGCAAATCCTGGACGTACGCAGGTGCTCCGGTCACTTTGCCCGGAATATCCAGGCGTGCTGTCCGCTGGCCCACGATCCTGTGTGCAGAGGCTGCCTTGGGCGCGACTGAACCTGTCGCCTCCCGCTTCAGATCAATGTCAGCGGCCAGTTCACCGTAACCCAGCCGGCGACCGTCGCGACTGCTGATCGTCCCGTCGATGACTGACAACGTATCCACTGCAACGCCTAATCTATTTGCCGCGAGACCGATCAGGATCGCACGCACTTCAGCTCCTGCCAGACGCAACGCAGTGCCGCTGTTCTCGATCGACTGACTGCCTGATGTCACGCCCTCATCGGGCGTCCTGCCCGTATCGCCTGAAATCATCTGCACACGGGCAAGCGGGAGATCGAGTTCCTCGGCCGCAATCTGCGCGAGGGCCGTCACGATGCCCTGGCCGAGTTCGACCTTGCCTGTGCACACGGTCGCTGTCCCGTCGGCATTGATGCGGATCCACGCATCGAGCATCCGGTTGCCATTCAGGCTCCCGGGCAGCGTGGGTTGCGCAGCGAATCCGAACTTCGCGTCGAGCGAAAACGACACGACGATCGCACCGAGACCGGCGGTAAAGGCGCGGCGTGAGAGCTGGGGATTCATCACGCGCGCCCCGTATTCCCGGCCGCTCGCAGCACCGCACGAACAATACGGTTCTGCGTGCCGCAACGGCAGAAATTGGCTACGAGCGCAGTGCGCACCTCCTGTTCGGAAGGATGCGGCTGCCGATCCAGCAAAGCCTTCGCGGTCATGATCATGCCGTTGATGCAGTAACCACATTGCGCTGCCTGCTCTTCGATGAAGGCACGCTGCAGGGGATGCAGATTGTCCGTGGTACCCAGTCCTTCCAGCGTGACGACTTCAGCGTCGCCCACTGAACCGGCAGGCACGACACACGAACGTGTCGCCACCCCGCGGATCAACACCGTGCAGGCGCCACACTGCCCAAGTCCGCAGCCGAACTTCGGCCCGTTGAGTTCGAGGTCATTGCGCAGGACATACAGAAGCGGTGTGTCCGCTTCAGCCGGGACACTGCGCATCACGCCATTGACCTTCAGGTCGATCGCCATTGCGAACTCTCCCCTGGCTGCTGCCGGGCAGCTTTTTTATTGCTGGCGATAGTGCACCGATCGCCCGGCACCGTCGAGGTCCCAAAGGAATATTCGGCTCCCGAAGGTTTCCGGTTGCCCAATAGTGCGATCATTCGTGCATGACAGCATTTGCCACGATTGATCTGCCTGCCCCCCTGCACCAGGGCCTCAAGGAAATCGACTACATCGAGATGACACCGGTGCAGGCGCTAAGCCTGCCCGCGATTCTCTCGAGGCGCGACGTGGTGGTGCAGGCCCAGACAGGCAGCGGCAAAACCGCGGCCTTCGCGCTCGGACTTTTATTCACGCTCGACGCCTCCGTGACCGTGCTGCAGGGACTGGTGCTGTGTCCGACGCGGGAACTCGCAGATCAGGTCAGTCGCGAGATCCGGCGACTGGCGCGCTTCATTCCCAACGTCAAGGTCCTCACCCTCTGCGGGGGCATCCCATTGCGGCCCCATCTCGCATCGCTTGCCCACGAGCCGCACATTGTGGTCGGGACGCCCGGCCGCATCCTCGAGCTGATCCAGAAAAACGCGCTGCCACTGAAGGGCGTGAAGGTACTCGTGCTGGACGAAGCCGACCGCATGCTGGACATGGGTTTTGCCGACGATCTGGCGAGCATCGTGGAAGCGACGCCAGCCCAGCGCCAGACGTTGCTGTTCTCGGCAACGATTCCGCCTTCGATCCGTGAAATGACCGGACAGCTGCAACGCAATCCGCTCGACATCACGGTGGCAAGCAACGAGGAAGAAACGCTCATCGAGCAGACATTCTTCGAAGTCGACCCCGAACAGAAGCTGGCCGCGCTCGAATCACTGCTGCTGCTCAAGCGGCCCGAATCTGTAGTGGTGTTCTGCAATACCCGCCAGGAAGTCCGCACGGTAGCGGGCGAACTGGCCGCTCATGAATTCCCGGTGCTGGCGCTGCATGGCGAGCTCGACCAGCGCGAGCGGGAAGAGATGCTCGTGCAATTCTCCAATCGAAGCTGCACGGTACTGGTCGCGTCCGATGTCGCCGCCCGCGGCCTCGACATCACGGATCTGCCGATGGTAATCAACTTCGACATGGCCAACGATGCGGATACGCATCTGCATAGAATCGGGCGGACCGGCCGCGCAGGCCGCAAAGGAGTCGCTCTCAGCCTATGCACGCCGCGCGAAGCGGGTCGCGCCAACCTGATCGAAGACCGCCTGGGAACTCCTTTGCACTGGGGAAAAATCCCCGCTGCTTCCGCTGGTGCCGCGCAGATGCTCGCTGCGTTTGTCACGCTCGCGGTGGATGCGGGCCGCAAGGACAAATTGCGACCCGGTGATTTGCTGGGTGCCCTGACAGGCGATGCAGGACTGCCTGCAACTGCGGTGGGAAAGATCGACGTTTTCCCCACGCGAACCTATGTGGCGATCGCCCGCGAGTGGCATGAGAAGGCGTTGCAACGACTGCGTGCCGGCAAGATCAAGGGCCGCAACTTCCGCGTGCGAAAAGCCTAGTCCGCGGCGTTTTCCTGGCGACCGAGTTCGCGACGAATGGCTTCCTCGCGCGCATCGTCGATCGCGAGCATGACCGTCTCCACATCGGGAACGGTTTCGTCCTTTGCAAAAACGCCGGTCAGCCGGGTCTCGGGCAGCAGGTCGCCTTTTTCAAAGAGCGCCCACATTTCGCCGGCGTAGTCAGTGGTGAGCAGTTCCGGCGCAAAGCGCCCGAGCGTGGCAGTGAGATTGCCGACATCCCGCTGCAGCATCGCGAAGGCGTTGTTGTTGCCTGCTGCATTCACCGCCTGCGGCAGATCGATGATGACCGGTCCCTCGGCATCGACCAGCACGTTGAATTCGGACAGATCGCCATGGATGAGGCCCGCACACAGCATGCGCACCACCTGACCCATCAGGAATGCATGGAAGGTCCGTGCCTGCTCCGGTGACAGCTCCACTTCACCGAGACGGGGGGCCGAGTAACCTGCCGCGTCGGTGACCAGTTCCATGATCAGCACGCCATTGAAGAAACCAAACGGCCGCGGCACCCGTACGCCAGCCGCCTGCAGCTGGTACAGCGCATCCACTTCGGTATTCTTCCAGGCGGTTTCCTGTTCCTTGCGGCCAAAGCGCGTGCTTTTCGCCATGGCGCGCGCCTGCCGGCTGCCACGAACCTTGCGTCCTTCCTGGTACTGCGCGCGTTGCTGGAAGCTGCGCTGGGCCATGTCCTTGTAGACCTTGGCGCAACGAACCTCGGATCCCGAGCGCACGACGTAGACGGAGGCTTCCTTGCCGCTCTTGAGCTGGCGCATCACCTCGTCGATCAGTCCATCTTCGAGCAGCGGCGCAAGTCCGTCGGGAATTCTCATCGGTTCTGGCAGGCAGCGGAAAGGGCCGCCACCTTACAGGGTTTCCGCCTCAAGCACCCGGCCGGGTCAGGGGAGGAGGCCTCAGGACGTTGCGGCTGCCAGCTGGGGGAAAGTGCGCGCCGCCACCGTCCGGCATTCCAGCCATTGGGCAACAAGCTGCGAAAGCCGGACCAGGATCTTGGGGTGACGCGTCATGCGCTGCTCATAAAGCCCGAGGCGCTCCGACAGGTCAGCCTCCTCCCGCAGCCTCTGTGCAATCTCCGCCAGCTTCCTGGCCGCCCCTGCAGGGCTCTGCTCCTCTTCAAGCAGGCGCCTGGCGGAGTACATGTCCTCGAGCACGGACTGAAGGCCCGCTTTCTCGATATGCCAGAACACCATCGCCAGCTGCCCTGCGGCCTCGACCCACTCGTCATGGGACATGGTCTTTGCCATCACTTGCCTCCAGGCAGCCCGAAAACGGAATTGCAGACTCATCGCCACGGCGACGCAGGCCCAAGCTACAAAACCCGGGGTGGCTTTGCCATCGCCTTACGGTATTTGAGGCATTAAACGTTTGTAATGTAGGTGCGACAGCGCTCTCGTATCCGAAGGTCATGACGAGCGTACCGCAGCGCCGCATGCGGACGGCGCACGGGCCAACTTTGCAAACCGTATTCCGTGCGTTACGCTGATGATTCAAGGGGGAATCCACAAATGACAATGAACAGGACCGCACAGGTCTTAGGGTTGGGGCTGTCCGTGGCCTTGAGCCTTTCGACCGCCGTAGCGCAGAACGCGAACCAGAGCCTCGCGACGCCTCAGTCGCAATTCAAGCCCATGCCGACACCGGCCGTCGAAGCCCCGGCCAGGGATTTCAAGACGGCGGAAGAGCACTACGCCTATCTGCTGAAGCAGGCCAATGGCGGCACCAGGCACACCCAGGCCACGATTCCGGACTGGAGCGGATTATGGTCATCCGGTGCCAACACCATGACGGCGACCTTCCTCAAGAGCACGAGCGAAGGAGCACTGATGCGGCCGGGCGGCACTGTCAGGGAAGGCATACTGACTCCCGCGTATGAAAAGCAGTTCAAGGACCGCCGTGACGAAATCGGCAAGCTCGGTCAGCAGAAATTCGACCGCCTGACACGCTGCGAATTTCCGGGCACAGCACGCTGGCTGTGGGAGCCGTACATCAAGGAGTTCGTCAACACGCCGAAGCAGACGTGGATGATGAACGACTTCATGAATGAAACCCGCCGCGTGTACATCAACAGCGAGCACGTCAACATCGATGCGAAGCACTCCGCCACCGGCGACAGCATCGGGTTCTGGGACAAGGACAAACTGATCGTCTGGACCAAGTGGATCAATCCGGCGGACTACACGCGCGGGATGCCACTGACCAGCAACCAGCTCGAGATGGTGGAAACCTGGCAGCTGCGCCATGGCGACAATGGCGCGAAGCAGCTGACCACGCAGGTGACCTATTACGACCGGCTGTCTCTCCTGAAGCCTATTTCGCTGGTCTATCTGCAGGAATACCGTCCCGATCTGGAGAAGATCGGGGTGCGTATCCGCAACTGGGAATGCTCGACCAGCAGCAACGACTTCATCGATGCAGAGGGCAATACGTCGGTACGTCTGCCGGGCGACCCGGAGTACAAGGACCCGCGCGGCGCAACGGATTACCCGGAACTTCCCGGGCAATCACTTGACCCTATCTTCGATGCCGAGAACAACGCTCCCGCGCAGTAATCAGCAATCAGGCGAATGCAGGCGCTGCCCGCGCACGGGCGGCGCCACAAGTATCAAGCGAGAGGAAAGACGATGAACAAGCTGAATGTCATGACTGCCGCCTTGCTGGCCTCGATCGGCATCGCCGGATCGGCCACTGCGCACCATTCCTTTGCGATGTTCGACCAATCGAAGCAGACGCTCATCGAAGGCCGCGTCACGGCGTGGAACTACAACAACCCGCATAGCTGGCTGATGATCGAGGCTCCGGATGAAACCGGCAAGCTGCAGACCTGGAGCTTCGAAGGGGCTGCACCCGTTCATGCGACGCGCCAGGGCGTCACGGGCCAGACCTACCAGAAAGGGGAAGCGGTGCGCGTCATCATGAGCCCCATCAAGGATGGACGTCGCGCAGGCGCGATGTGTTTCGTCGTGAAAGCCGATGCGACGATCACCCAACCGAATGACGGCACCTGCAACGCTGTACAGGTCATCGAACGCTGGAAGGCGAAGGGCTGGCTCGATAACAGCAAGCATCTCGAATCCCATTCCACCGCGGACTGATTCGATCCCGGGCCTGCCCCGGAATGGACAGCAAATGAGTGTTATGGGGCAGACATAACGCAGAAGGACGTAGATTTTTCAAACAAGGCGGCGCCATCGCACCTGTGATGGCGCCGCCGGTGTCCCGCTGGTGCGGCACGCGTTTTGCTAGTATCCCGGCGTAATGCCGGATATTTCCTCCCGCTTCCTTTCCACCCACGCGCTGCACGCATCCTGCCCGCGCCTGCGAATCCATCTTGTCCACTAGCTTGTCCACTGGCGCCAGCGCAATTGCACTGCAAGCGGCACTTGCCGGTGATGTGCGCCTGCCTGACGGTACCCACGACCTGCACACTGCTTACAGAACCGCGAGGCCCTTCCCGCATGTCGTGATGGACAACCTGTTCTCCACCCCGTTGCTGGATAGTGCAATGGCGGAAGCGCCGCGCATGGCGCCCGAACAGTGGCTGAACGTGGAACAGGAGAACCTCGAGAAAATCGTGCGCATGCGCTCCGCCATCGAGCTTGGCGACGCAGGCAGCCGGCTGCTCGGTGTGCTGCACTCGGCTGCGTTCCTGTATCTGTTGTCCGAGATCACGGGCATCTGGCAGCTCCTGCCCGATCCGTACCTGCAGGGAGGCGGACATGCTCTGATGCGGAGGGGCGGCTACTTCAAGGTCCATGCAGACCGTAACGTCGCCTACGACACGGGCCTGACGCGGAGGCTGGCATTGATCATTTTTCTCAACCGGGACTGGCCACCCGAATATGGCGGACAGCTCGAGCTGTGGAACGCGGAAGCCACGCGCTGCGAAGCGTCCATCGAACCCGTCTTCAACAGGACCATCCTGTTCGAGGTGGCCTATCCCAACTATCACGGCGTTCCCGCACCGCTGGCCTGCCCGCCCGACCGCGTGCGGCAGTCGTTCATCGTGTACTACCACACGGCAGGCAGCGACGAAAAACCGAAGCCCCACACTTCGATCTTCGCGCCCCACTTCTATCGCAAGAAGAAATCAGCCCTCAGGAAATTTGCAGCCCAGGTGACGCCGCCGATCGTGGCGAGCCTGGCGCGCAAGCTGATCGGACCGAAGAAAACCTGAGTTCCCGCGTCTCAATCCAGCTTTCGCGTTTCAATCGCACCGGAAAGTGTTTCCTCACCGAGCGACACGTAGAGCATGCGATCCGAAACCGCGAGATCGATATCCATGCGCCGGTCGAGTCGCACCACCATCGCGGCCAGCAGCTCCGGATCCACCTTGTTGATTTCCAGGGCGTCGCTGCGATGGATTCGCTCGCCCGCAAGGCGCGCGAGCCAGTGCTCCATGTCACGATGGGCATAGACCGCCACGCGCGGAGCCGCCTTGCCCGCCTTGTGCAGACGTGCAGCTTCGGGCGCTCCAATCTCGATCCATGCCTGCAGCACGCCCGTCAGGTCGCGCACCGAGAGGGCAGGCTCATCGGGATCAGAGAGCCCCTTCGAGAACGCTATACCCTCGGTGTATTCGAGGCAGTACGCCAGCAGTCGCGTGATGAGGAATTCCGCGGTCTCCGAAGGATGCCGCGCCATCCGCAGTTGCAGCGTTTCGTAAACGCCGCGGTCGGCATCGGCGAGGCGAACCGTGAAAACGTAAATCGTCGCGCTCAACGCCATGCTACAACTGCCTTCGTGGATCAATTCGCGATCATTGCACAGTACCGGGCCCGACCCGGAGAGAAAGCGGGCCGATGCATCTGACAAAGCTGCGTGAGCTGCTGCTGACCGCCCCGACCCGGCCGGATCGCCCGTCACACCTGAGTGCAGCCAGTGGCCTGGTTCGCGTGAACGACGACATCTATGTCGTGGCGGATGACGAATATCATCTCGGCCGATTCTCCATCGCGGGTGACTCACCGGGGAACCTCATTCGGCTGCTTCCCGGCGACCTGCCGCTGGTCGAGAAGAAGCGGAAAAAGATGAAACCGGATTTTGAGGTGCTCGCCCTGCTGGGGCCGTCCGCCTGCCCGAATCGTGGCGCATTGCTTGCGTTAGGCTCCGGCTCGAAAGACCAGCGTCGACGTGGCGTTCTGCTCCCCTTGGGCACAAGCGAACCTGACCTCCCCCGCTCAAGTGTTGTCGATGCTTCCGCGCTGTATGCCGCGGCCGGGCAGGCTGTTCACAAACTCAACATCGAAGGCGCGGTGATCATCGAGGACAGGCTGGTCCTGCTGCATCGAGGTAACCGGAAGAATTCGCCGAATGCGTTGCTGACCTTCGATCTGCGTGCCGCACTCGACTCCCTGGCAGACGAGGATTCACCACCGCCGCCGCTGCTGGCCAGCCAGTCATTCGATCTCGGGGAGATTGGAGGCGTGCCCTTCGGTTTCACTGACGGCGCCGCCTTGCCGGATGGAACTCTCGTGTTTTCCGCGGTGGCCGAGGACACTGATGACAATTACGCGGATGGCCCCTGCGTTGGCGCTGTGATCGGCCTCATCAGGCACGGCAAGCTCGTGGTGTTACGCCGCCTGGACAAACCGCACAAGGTCGAAGGGATTCACGCGGAAATCGAGGGGAAAACCATTCGCCTGCTGCTTGTCACCGATGCCGACGATGCCAGCGTGCCCGCTTCGCTGTATTCCGCGGAGTTGAGACTTTAAAACCTGCGCATCGGACTCTAGCGCGAGCGACTCGACGTGTGAGCATCGCTTGCGGCGAACAGCTTGAGGCATTTCGAGCACTGGACCCAGCGCCCTTCATCGGCCCCGCTTTCCACCAGCGTCCGGCTGTGGCACTTCGGGCAGATGCCGAGCGCCATCACTTCACTCTGCAACGGCGTTCTCGTGGCGAGCTGCATCAACTTTGCGATGGACGGGACTTTCAACGGTCAGCTCTTAATCTTGAGCGCCGGGTCAGGAAGGAGCCCCCGACGTTCCGGACGGAACGCCGGGGGCAAGCATCAGCTAGTTCGCAGCCATGCTGCGGCCAGGCATCGTGGCGTAGAAGTCCGCCTTGGTGATCGGGCGATCGGGATTCGGCGCATGCACCGAAATCAGGGTGTCATAGTTGAAACCCAGGCGCTCGAAGTTGTCCGCCATGGCGACGTGGGTGAAAAGACCCACGGCCGGGGGCGGCGTGTTCGGCGCAGGCATGTTGAACATGTCGGCATAAGCCACGATCCGCTCTTTCGGCAGATACGCGACGAGCAAACCGTCAGCATGCGCGATGCCCTTCATCAGGTGCACTTCCACCGTCCGGGTGCCATCCGTGAACACGCGCTTGTCACCAACGGTCTCGATCACAGGCTTCTTGCCCGACTTCGCGATGGCATCCGGTGCGAGAGTTCGCGGCGCGTTGAGCCACTTCTCGAAGTACGCCTTGTTCGACTCGTGCATCACGAGCGTGATGCCTTCAGCGACCGGAGCAGCCATGCCACTCGTGTGGTCTGCATGGTGGTGGGACACGATGCCATAGCGGATCGGCTTGTTCGGAATGACGCGCTTGGCTTCGGCAATGATCGCCATGCCGCGGGCTTCATTCTGGGGGCCTGGTTCGAACAGGAGAATGTAGTCGGCAAATTCCACCGCAAGCGCAACGTAGCCGCCCGTGATGCGATACACGCCGTCAGCCAGCTTCTCCGATCCCACCTGGGGAGGCGCGCCGCCCGGAGGCGGACCGCCGGCACCCGGAGCACCCGCAGCGGGTGCAGGGGGCGTTAGCAATGCCTGGATGTTCGCCGGATTGGCGGTTGCACCCTGCACGAACGCTTCGAAACTCGGCCATCCCGCGCGCGTTTGGCGGATTTCCGCCGGGAACTTGAGCCCGTTGCTGTCCCGGTAACCGCTGTAGTTCGTTTCAACGAGCATGTCGCCGTAAATGGGATGCTCGAGCCACGTTTCCACCTTGTCGACCAGGTTGGTCTGCGCGTTGATGTAGCCCACGAGCTTGTACGACTGTCCGCCCGGTGACTTGGGAGCCGCAGGAGACCACGTCACGACGTGCTGGCGATTTGCGCCCGAACCCGTGGTGCGTGAAGTGGCATTGTTGGCTGCAGCGCCTTTCAGGAAGCCCCAGGGGGTGATCCAGATTTCAAGCTGCTGGCCCCAGGCTGCCTGCGCGGGAGTGATGTTCTGCTGGAACTGACCCTGCGATGCAGGATTGCCCTGCGGCGGCATGGCCCAGGTGACTGCCGTGGCGCGTGAAGCGGGCTGCGAGAAATCGATGCCCCGGACGTAGTCGTTGAGGTTCTGGCGCGGCCACGGGTTGTTGGCGTTGCTGTTCTGGCCGAGATTGAAGTTCGCGGCGACTCCGAAATAGCTGACGGATGTCAGGTTGTCGGCACCCATCGCCTTCGACGAATTGCTGATGACGGTGCTGGCGTTCTGGGCTGTCACGGTCGTCGCCGCGAGCAGCATGAACGCGAGGCCACCCATCCTCCATGAAGATATTCTGCGTGTGATCATTGCTTCCCCCTTCTGTCCTTCAAGTGTCAAAAAAACCGTAAATGCCGGCTTGAGAAGCCGGCCGAAAAAACGTGCCCGATGTTGAAGGGTCCGCCCGCGACAGGCAATAGACTCTTCAGAACCCATTGCTCAGACGTTCCGCGCCTGCGATTCCTCAATCACCCAGCTTGGCCTTGAGCTCGTCGAGCTCTTGCCGCAAAGCCGCAACGACCCGCTCCAGAAGTTCGATGCGGTCGACCGATGAACTGCTCCGCGTTTCGCGAGGAGGTTCCGCTGCCTCCGCGACTGCATCCGGAACATCCACTGCGCCGCTCAGCAGGTGTGCATAGCGGGAATCGCGGCGATTGGGCTCCCGCGGCAGGCGCACGACGAACGGACCGTCTTCCCGCGACGCCAGCTGGGCCAACGCCGACTCGACTTCGCTGACATCCGTCACTTCCGCCATGCGGGCGCCGCGCGTCCGCAGTTCCCCGGGAGTCTGCGGCCCGCGCAGCAGCAGCTCGCACAGGATGGCGGTCTGTACCGGACTGAATTCCAGCGAGCCGAAGCCCGTATTGCAGAACCTGTGCTGGTACTTCGGCACACGGCTGCCGAATCCCGATCGCTCCATCACCAGGTGCTTCCGCACGAGTCCGTCAATCGCCTCCTGCACCGCGCGCTCGTCGAGCTCCATGAGCGGATCGCGATTGCTTTTCTGGTTGCATGCATTCGTCAACGCATTCAACGACAACGGATACTGGTCGGGCGTCGTGATCGCTTTCTCGATAAGCGAGCCGATGATGCGGGCTTCAATGGGGGTGAACTCGATGGCCATGGAAATGCAGGCGCCGCATTGATTCAATGCCGCAAAAGCAGAACAGAAATGACTTCAGGGCGCCAGTCATGATTTCTTAAGAGACCCCGTGCCCGGTCCTCATTTTTTTATTGCGCCGCAAATAAAAATGGCCCGGACAGCGGTAACGCCATCCGGGCCAAGGAAGCTGTAACTTTTCAGGGGAGCGCTACAGCATGGGTGCAGGATTCCATAAGGCGCAGCGGCCGGAAATTGCCTGTCCGCCGATGTCGCTGTCAGCGGAGACCTACGCGATGGATCCAAGCCAGCCGCGGAAATTGACTCCATCTGGTTTGTGAATGAGCATGCGCAGGCGTTGCATACATGGGGAAGAACAAAGTGACGAAAAGAAGCACGTTTGGACTGGGTATTGCCTTGCCTGCGATGTTTGCGCTGGGCGCTGGTCTGCTCTCTGGCCCGGCCTCAGGCCAGAACCTGAATATCGGCATAGCGCCTGTGACCCTGGGCGCGGAGCCCTATTACTTCGACACCGCAGAACAGCACCGGATCCGCGTCGACATCGTGGCGCGAGGTCTTGCCCATCCTTTCAGCCTCGCCTTCCTGCCGAATGGCGATGCGCTGGTCGTGGAACGGGGTACGCGACTGCGACTGATCAAGAAAGCAGCGATAGCAGGAGAAACGGGCGTGCTTGTTGCACAGCCGGTGGAAGGAATCCCTGTCATAGCTCCCGTTCGCGGCGGCGGCATTCACGAGATCGCGCTTGATCCCGGTTTCGCCACCAACGGACTTGTCTATCTCTCCTACAACAAGCCGGGGGCACCCATCGCCACTTCGGATCCTGCCGCCCGCCCGCCGACTTCGATCGGTCTCGCACGCGCACGATTCGACGGCACCCGCCTGGTCGATCTGAAGGAAATCCTGCGCGGCGAAGAAAGGCCCGGCGCAAGTGGGTCCCGCATCGCCTTCGGTCCCGACAACACGCTGTTCATGACGACCGGCGCGCCCTTCACCACCGAAGCGCAGGACCTCGGGAATGTCTACGGCAAAGTGTTGCGGATCAGGACCGATGGCAGCATCCCCACCGACAATCCTTTTGTCGGCCGCAAGGGTGCGAGGCCGGAGATCTATTCTTTCGGACATCGCGATTCGCTCGGGCTTGCCTTCCAGCCACGGTCCGGCACCCTGCTTTCGCTCGAGTACGGACCGAATGGTGGCGATGAAATCAACGTCGTGCTGCCCGGCCACAACTACGGCTGGCCGACGTACAGCTACGGCAGGACGTACGAGGGTCCTCGCGTCTCCGCCCTGCCACTGGGCAAGGACATCGAACAACCGCTCGTCGTCTGGCTGCCGTCGATCGCACCGACCGGCATGACTTTCTATACCGGCGGCCAATTCCCTGCATGGGTAGGCAATGTGTTTGTCGGCAGCGGTCGCCGCGGCGAAGTGCCGCGGACGGGTGGACTCGAACGCATCGTCTTCAACGACAAGCTGGAAGAACTGCGCCGCGAAACGCTGCTGACCGACCTGCACCAGCGCATCCGCGACGTCCGCCAGGGCCCTGATGGCCTCCTCTATGTCCTGACCGATGAGGATGACGGAGCGCTCTTGAGGATTTCCCCCGCGAAATAGCGTCCGAAAGAACAATTGGTCGACTTCGTCGACAAGTGGGCCTACCGGCAAGTAGGTCGCGGACGCGACAGGTAGGCCTGCCGGCAAGTCAGAAGCGGAAGTGCCGATTGGATAGGCCACTTTCTGCTTCGCCTCTGGCCTGTCGATAGACCTGCTTGGCGGCAGCCCTACCTGCCGGTAGGCCTACTTGCAGATAGAGTCGGCCGTCGTTGTTTCCGACCGCCCTGTTCCGGTGAATCGCTTCCCCCGCCCTGCGCCATTTTGGGCGGCGTTCTGCGTTCGGCGACGCAAGATCCTCCTCCCCTTTTACAAATCGAACCGCCGGGGGTGAAAAAAGCGACTCATCTGCTTCACATATTGCGTCTGCAGCACCGTGGCACATCCCTTGCAAAGTCCTGGTTGCGGCGATGAGGATTCAACCCCGAGGAGCGCATCATGAGCCAGGTCATTCCAGCCTCGAACGACAGGTCTGCAGACAGGGTGCAAACGCTGCGACTGCAAGTGCAGTTTGCGGTGCTGCTCGGTGGCATGAACGATGTGCTGCAGGAATGCCTGCAGGAATTGCGCTTGCTCACGCAAGTGCCCGTGCCAGTGCCTTCGCTTCGTAAATTCAAGTAACCGGATTTTCCAAAGCGAGGATCGATCTCGGGTTCCAGAGTCTGGGGCTGTTTGATTCCGTTCGCTGGCGAGCAAGGCTTTGGCAAGTGGCTTAAGCTCCGCACCGGTTTTGGCAGCGGAGAGCCTCGCACATGGATCTGGGAATCAAGGGCCGGGTAGCGCTCGTCACAGGTGCGAGCAAAGGCATCGGCAAAGCCATCGCCCGCGGGCTCGCCGACGAAGGAGTCAATCTCGTATTGCTGGCGCGCACGGCTGCGACGCTCGAGAACGCAGCCGACGAAATCCGGAAGGCCACCGGTGTCAGGGTGCTCGCAGTCCCCACCGACATCAGCGACATGGCATCGATCAACGCCTCCATCGCGAGGGCCGTTGCCGAGTTCAGCGTCATACACATCCTGGTGAACAGCGCCGGCGGTCCCATCAAGCGACCGGAACGCCAGATCATGTGGCCAGATGCTGACTGGCTCGATGACATCAATACGAAATCCGTCGGCATGCTGCGCGTTACACAGGCGCTCATTCCGCACATGCCCACCGATGGCACGGGTCGGATCGTGAACATCAGCGGCATTTCCGGATCGAGCGTTCTGTACGGAGCGCTCACCCACGGCCTGAACAATTCAGCGATGAATCACGTGACCACCTATCTCGCGGCCGATCTGTCTGATGCAAGAATCACGGTGAACGTCGTGATCCCCGGACTGATCGCCACCGAGTGGCGCGAGAGCTGGGCGGAGAATGCCGGCCTGCAGCGCGGCGTGACAAAGGAGCAGTTCCTGGAGCAGATCTGCAAGGAGTGGGGCATCGTGTCGAAACGCTGGGGCACGATGGAAGAGGTCTCGGACCTCGTCGCCTTCCTCGTCTCGGACCGGGCGAGTTACATCAATGGCGCACAGATCACGGTCGATGGCGGGTATGCCATCAACGTCCGGGGTTCCTGAACGCCCTCCGGCTACTGTGCTTTCTTCTGATTGGGATACCAGAAGTGCAGATGGCAGTTCTCGCAGACCTCATCGAGTTCTCCACCGACTTCGCTGATCGCGTCGAAGTTGCGCTCGCGGATCGCGCCTTGCACTTTTTCGACGGTTGTATCGATGGCCTGGGCAAACCCCCGCCACACCTCCGGTTCATTCCGGATCATTTCCTCGATCTGGGCAGGGTTGAGCTCTGATTCAGGGTTCGACGACACGGCGCCCGGCTTATCGACATGCCTGCCGGGAATCATCACTGCGTTGAAAGCTTCAGACAGCACGACGCCGGCGTGCTCGACCACTTTCCAGTCCTCATCGGTTTTGGGTCTCGAGTCCTTCTCCCCTTCCAGGGTCTCGGTGACCGCAGTGGAATTCCAGATGACATCCGCCGCCGGCATCACCATGGAATCCATGATCTCGGCGATGGTTGCGCGCGGGTGGTAGGGAATTTCAGGCGCAGCCACGGGGACGGCGGCTTTCTGGCATCCGCCCAGCAAGCCTGCCATCACGATCACCACGGCGACAGGCGCGAAGCGCCCGGGATTCATGAACTGCATGTTTGGTCTCCTTGAAGTCAGGGTCGCCAATGCGGCTTAAGACTGACTTAAGGCATCGATCGGGACGGGTAAATTGCTGCAGGGAGGCAAAACTGACGCCGCCCGGACGCTGGCGTACCATGCCCATGGCTTGATCGTTCAATACCGACGACGAACATGCACAGCAGCCCATCCGCGTTCTTCCTTTTCATCGCTGGCAGCCTGCTGTTGCCGGCCGCATCGTGCCTGGCGGCGGTGGATTCATCGACGTTGCCACCCTCGGCCGAGGGCGCTGAAGAGCTGACAGAGATCATCATCACGGCAAGGGAGCCGCGCTATGCGGCACCGACGCAGCGCGACCGGATCGGCCGCATCTGGGCGCCCGTATTCATCAATGACCAGGGTCCGTTTCGCCTCGTGCTGGACACCGGTGCCAGCCATTCCGCCATTACTGCGGAAGTCGCCGAGGCCCTACAGCTCACTGCCAATCCGGCGGACAACGCGAAACTGCTGGGCGTGACCGGTTCAGCGGTGGTGTCGACCGTCCGGGCGAAGTCGCTCGCTGTCGGTGATCTGCAATTGACGGGCAAGCGCCTGCCCATCATCGACGATGCCATGGGTGGGGCTCAGGGCATCCTCGGCAGCGAGGGTCTCGCAGACAAGCGCGTCCACATCGACTTTCGGGATGATTTCATCCTGATCAGGCGTTCAAGGAATGAGCGCGCACCGGCGGGTTTTCTCACGATTCCGATCAAGTTCTCGCGCGGCAACCTGCCGATGGTCGACGCCATGATGGGTGGTGTGCGCGTCACGGCTGTCATCGATACCGGTGCCCAGACCACGATCGCCAATCTGGCGACGCGTGAAGCGCTGTATCAGTGGCAGCTGAAACGGCCTTCGGTCGACACCATCATCGGCACCACCGCGGACATCCAGAAGGGCGAGGGTTACTCTGCGCCGCCCATCCTCATCGGCGGACTGCAACTCCGCAGCGACCGCACTTCCTTTCTTGACCTGTACATCTTCCACCACTGGAAGCTGATCGATAAGCCAGCCGTCCTCATCGGCATGGATGCGCTCGGACTCTTCGATACGCTCATCATCGACTACCGGCGGGCCGAATTGCAGGTCCGCATGCGGCCTCCGGATTCGGATAGCTGAACCGGACAGCCAAGGCTGGCCTTCCCTGGCCAACCGTTCGCCAACGCGCCTACTTCGGCGGTGCGGGTGGGAGCATCGCCGGATCCCAATGCTCATCCGCCTTGCCATTCTTGATGCGCCACATGTCGAACCAGGTGGTCGTGTATTTCTGGCCGGGCTTCGTCGGATGATCCATTTCCCTGGCAAATGCCACCGAGACCAGATCCCCTTGCGCCAGCACGGCGACCACTTTTGTTTTCCAGTTGTTGCGATCGGGAATCGGGCCCGGCGTCCTCCGGCCGAAGAAATCCATCACCGGCTTCAGGCCCGAAGCGACATTCGGATTGTGCTGGATGTATTCGTCCGTCAGGTATTTCGGTGCCTCGCTCCAGTGATTGGCTTCCAGAAGATCGCGGACGATATGCAAAACCACCTGCTTGTTGGCATGCAGCTTCGGATCGGGATCGGTAAACAGCGATTCCGGGTCGGCATGGCCCACCACGGGCGCCTGTGCGAAGACCGGGAACGATGCCGCGAGCAGGGTCAGTACCAGCCATGGTTTCATTGTGAATCCCCCTTTTGATGACGGAAACAGGACGCGGTCGAGGTTTGCACACCTGCGATTCTTTGGAAAGACAGCCAGACCTCTACCGCGTTGCTGCTGGTTGCGTTCCGTAGACGGCAGGCTGAGACTTGACCCTGGCTGTTGCTCTGGATGAGGTTGCCGTAATGAAATCCAATTGGAAGATCCTGCCGGCCCTCGTTCTGCTCGCCGCGTTGGATACGGCCGACGCAGCTTCCAGCGGCAGCCTGCTCGACCTGATCAAACCCAGGACTGCGGCGACGGCTTCTGCTGGCGCACTATCGGAAGACCAGGTGGTTGGTGGCCTGAAGGAAGCGCTCGGCAAGGGTGTGCAACAGGCCGTCACGACGCTCGGCAAACAGAACGGCTTCCTCGGCGATGCCGCAGTGAAAATCCCCATGCCTTCCAGCCTGCAGAAGGTCGAGAAGGGTCTGCGGGCAGTGGGCAAAGGCCAGCTCGCTGACGAATTCGTGACCACGATGAACCGCGCGGCCGAACAGGCCGTGCCGGAAGCCGCCGGCATCCTTGGCGATTCGGTGAAGCAGATGTCGATCGCCGATGCGAAGTCGGTTCTCACCGGGGGCGATACCGCCGCCACCGATTACTTCCGTCGTTCCAGCCAGACCGCACTGCGCGACCGCTTGCTGCCCATCATCAAGGCTTCCACGGAGAAAGCGGGCGTCACCTCCTCTTACAAACAGATGGCGGGCAAGGCGAGCGGTGCGCTCGGCAAATTCGGGGGCGGCCTGATCGGCACCGAGATGCCGGACCTCGACAGCTACATCACGGACAAGGCTCTCGATGGCCTGTTCCTGAAAATCGCGGACCAGGAAAAACAGATCCGCCAGAATCCCGTCGCCCGCACGAGCGATCTACTCAAGACCGTGTTCGGCTCGACCAAGTAAACGATCCGTGCACAGCCTCGAGTCCGAGCTCCGCGAGCTCCATTCATCGCAGTTGCTGCCCGAAGCGGACGCCGCGCGCGCCATCGCCCTTGAGAATGGCAGTGTCTTTTCCCTGCACCGCGAGCTGCTGTTCGTGCTCTACGGTGCGGTGGCATCGCTCGTTGCAGGCATCGGCCTCGTCATCAAGAACAACCTCGACCGGATAGGTCCTGTCACCCTGATCGTCGCCTTGCTTGTTGTCGCCGGGGCCTGCTACGCGAGCGCCATCCGCACGATGCTGCGTGGCGAGTCACGATCCTTGCCGGGTGACTACGTGTTGCTGCTGGGAGCTCTGACCTTCAGCGCAACCCTGGGTTATGCCGAAACACAATTTCATTGGCTGGGTGGGGACTGGTCGAAACATCTGCTCGTGCTGGCGGTACTGCATGCCTCGACGGCGTACTGGCTCGACTCACGACTGGTGTTGTCCCTCGCGCTCACCTCGTTCACTACCTGGCTCGGCGTAGAAGCACAGTGGGGAGTCCTGCTCGAATCCGGCCGTTCGCTCACCTCTGCCGGTTACCGAAGCCTCATTGCTGCCATCACGTTCTTCGTGGCACTCGTCATCCATCGTGCCTTGGGCGCCAAGCGCGATTTTGTTCCGGTGTACGAACACTTTGCGGGCAACCTTGCGTTCTGGGGTGCGCTGGCCCTGGGCTTTGCCGACAGCACACGATTGATCGGAGTGGTCCTGCTTGCAGCATTGACGACAGGCGCTGCGATGCTTGGCTTACGCCGGTCACGCGAGAGTTTCATTGTTTATGCGATCGGCTACGCCACGTTTGGCGCGTGCGTGCTTGAGGCGCAGCTCCTGCGCGATGCACTGCCTGTTGCGCTCGCGATTCTGACCACCATCGTGATCGCAGCCGTCCTGCTCTGGCGGCTGCGCGCTGCAGTGAAGGCGGGCCATTGAACCTCGTCCGGCCTTCGGTTCAGCAGGAGCGCTGGCTCGCAGCGATCTCCCGTTACCTGCCCAAGCAGGAACTGATTGAACGAACTGGCGGATGGAAGACCGGCGCGCTGGTGAGTCGCTGCCTGTTCTTCGTCCTGGGGCTCGTCGCAGCAGGCACTATCCTGGCCATCTTTCATCTCCTTGAGATTCCTCAGGCGAATGGCATCGCGGGGCTGGTGCTGCTCGGCGCAGCGGAGTGGTTGATCCAGCAGCGCCGCTTTTTCTGGTCAGGTATAGAGGAAGCGCTCTGGGCCTCCGGCTTGATCGCGATTTCCGTCGGTATCATCGAAACGATCACCCGATGGGATGATATCGCTGCAGCGTTGCTGATTGCTGTCGCGCTCCTGTTGGCAGGATGGCGTTTGCTCAATCCGCTTTTCACGACTGCGGGCGCGGGCGTGGCTTCCGTAGCGGTCGGGATGATTTTCAATGCACGCTGGAGCGGCAGTGGCGAACCGGTGGCAAGCCTGTTCTGTTTCGCGCTCGCGACCGTGGCCCTCATTTCAGGCAGCCGCTCGTTCAAGCGACCCGCTCACGATCGCATGCTGGACTGGCTGGTCGTGGCCATGCCCGCCGCCGGTTGCGTGTGGACGGAAATCTCATGGTCCGGACAACAGCCTGAAAGCGC
This sequence comes from Steroidobacteraceae bacterium, assembly GCA_965279735.1. Lineage (GTDB taxonomy): Bacteria > Pseudomonadota > Gammaproteobacteria > Steroidobacterales > Steroidobacteraceae > CAIUGU01. The sequence goes on from OZ257260.1 coordinate 2,210,266, forward strand.
ATCTGGCTGGTCTGCATTCGTGCGGTGGCTGCCACTGCTGATGTCACTCACGTTCGGCATTGCAGCCGCATGGATCGGCATCCGTCGCCGTACTCACTCGCCCCTCCTCGCGGCGCTCGTTTGTACGCTCTGCATTGCCTATACCGTTTATCCGGCTGTGGGCATGGATCTGGAGTGGTACCTGTTTCTCTGGGGAGGTGCCGCACTGCTGCCAGCCATTGCCATAGAGCGTTACCTGCGCACGCCGCGCAAAGGCATCACCTCAAAGAACATCGGCGATAGCGCAACGGCACAGAAACTGCTGGAGGTGATGGGCACTGCAGTGATGGCTCCTCAGACCGCGCAGACTCCACCAGAGAGCGCAGGCTATCAAGGACAGGGCGGTGGTTTTGGCGGCGGAGGTGCAAGCGGCAGATACTGATACTGGCCAGCGCTGCTATCGCGAACGTGCATCGCCATCGACATACAGCCAGCGCCCTGCTTCGCGAATGAAGCGACTGCGCTCGTGAATACGTGCAGCCGACCCTCCGCCAACGCGAAAGCGCGCGATGAATTCGACATCCGCGGAATCCGCACTGACCGCCAGTGTTTCGATTACCTTCAGCCCCAGCCACTTCGTGCCTCGTTCAAAAGGCACCGCAGCCGGACGCGTACGGGGATGCCAGCTTGAGAGCAGATAGCTTTCGTTCTCCATCACGAACGCGACGTAACGTGAACGCATCAATGCTTCCGCAGTGGGCGCAGCTTCGCCAGTGTGCCAGCGACCGCAGCATTGGTCATAGGCAGAATTTGAACCGCAGGGACACAGCCCGGTACGTACCTTAAACCCCTGCATTCGCGGCCTCCCACACCGGATATCGCGTCATGACTGATGCGTAGAGCGAGGATTCCTCCAGGCTGGCCAGCCACGCCTCAATGCGCGGCATCCTCATTTCCGTGAATGCCTGGAAATCAACGCGTGCGAACTGGCGCACGAATGGAAAGAGGGAGATATCCGCCAGACTTGGAGCGTCACCGAACAGATACGCACTCCTGCGCAGCCGTTCTTCCAGCGGGCCAAGCAGCTCGCCCGCTGCGGCACGATGTTCGACCGGATCAGACCCTGCGTGACGATCCGGATACTTCACCCGGTCTAGATGGTATTTGAAGGGCCCGTCGCAATTTGCAATAAGTGCGTTCATTGCCGCGCCGGGCGCAAGCCATTGCGCGGGATCATTCTGTTCAAGCGCCCACCGCATGATTTCCAGGCTCTCGTCGATCACCCGACCGTCCGGCAGCACCAGCACGGGAACAGTTCCCTTGGGCGATGCCTTGAGCATCGCCGCCGGCTTGTCACGCAGCGCAACTTCGCGATGAGCCCAGTGCATGCCTGCCACCGTGAGTGCCATGCGGGCGCGGATCGCGTAGGGACATCGACGAAAGCTGTAGAGGATCGGCAGGGGCATTAGCGGTAAAGCTTCAGATTGAAGTACGCCGATACGATGTTGTCTTCGCGCAGCCGGTCGTAGTTTTGCCAGTCCCGGTATTTCTCGAGCAGCACAGTGCGCTTGAGCTCCTCCGGACCCAGGCCTTTGGCCATGCCAGTTGTCACCGCGGAGATGAGGTCTTCAAAATACTCGCGTGCCGCAGTCACATCGCTTTTCTGGAAAAATCCGGTACCGTGGCCCTGCACCAGCACATCGAAATCGAGGGCTTCGATGTTGCGGTACGAACGCACCCATTCCGCGAGCGGGTGGCCATCGAAATTGCCGCACGCGCTGGGCAATGCCCGCATGGTCGTCGAGACGAGTGCATCGGCAGGGAAGTCGACCGAAAACGCCACCCTTTCGGCCGGGAACAGCAACACCGTTCCATCGTTTGCATGATTCTGGCCGGGATGAAGGAGTTCGACCGTCTTGCCGCCCAGCACTATTTTCATGCGCTCCGTGTAGACGATCTCCGGTCGACGTACGAATGCGTAGTATTCGCCCGGCGTCACGTGACCATCCGCATCGACATCGTGTGTCCGGAAAAAATTGCTGCCGCACACACCCCGATAATCCGGATAAGTCGGGCGATCGCGAACCTCGTCGCGCTCGAAGGTGCGATTGTCGTTCGCATCGACGAATCCGCCCGGCATGTGGGGAATCCTGCCATCCATGTTTCGCAGCATGCCCTCATGTGCGACAAAGGTGGCCGTCGCTGCGAAGACGCTTCCGCCCTCTGCATGATCCCAGTGACTATGGCTGTAGATGACGTAGCGCACCGGCACACCGAAACGGGCATCCAGCTGCTCTTTCAGCCAGATGGAAAAATCCACGGTGATGGGGTCAGCGAGGATGATGCCCTCGGGCGTCACCAGGAACACCGTATGCCAGTTCCCGACGCTGGCGCGATAAAGATCGCCGGAGATCTGTGTAATGGCTTTTACCGGGGGAGCAGGCGTTGCAGCCTGCGCATGCAATTGTCCGCAGGCAAGCCATGCCACCAGCATGATCGCGGAACGGTTCACCAGGTTCATGTATTCCTCAACATGGAACAGGCCGTCGGCGGCTCAATCCAGCAATGCAGTCAGTTTTCGAGGCGCCAGGAATCTGTAGCTCGCGACCAGCAGGCGACCCACCCTGTCCCAATCGGGATCATCGAGGACTATACCGACGATGTTGGAAAACCACACCGGACGAAAGAACGGAGCGTTGTCGAAACTCGCCGGATCGAATTCCGGCCCGGGGGTGCGAAACGTGAGAACGCAGAGCGGACCGTCTGATGCAGCAGCCTTCGCATAAGCCGGGGGCCAGCCGCCACTGATCATGAGCACATGAGCGAAATTCTTCTTGCGCACGCACCAGCGCGTCCCCGCCCACGCATGCTCCTCGTAGGCCTCAGGCAACTCGAGACATATTGCGCGCAGCTCTTTGAGGACGACGAGCGGAACTCGTGGACGGGTGGCTGGTGCGGATCCTTCTCTCATTACTCTCTTCTCAGCGCCTGCAAGAGGTTGATTCCGGCAGAGACCTGAGGAACGTACATTTCACTTAACTTATTGGACGCGACAGCAATTGTAAAATCGCCTGTATTTCTCGCAGCTCGCTTAAATCCCTCGGCCACCGGTGAAGTGCGATTCCAGTCGCACTTTCACTACCTCATCAGCAAATCGAATCGAGCGGGCGATAAGGTGCCGACACTTGTTCATCACTGTCTGTCTTTAGCAACTTCTTCAAGGCAAAAACTCATGAGTCACTCCGCTGCCAGGCGCGATCTGTTCTCAATGTCCAATCCCCTGCAATGGTTGCTCATGGCTTTCTGGGCCGTGGCGATGATGGTGGGTGGAGCGGCAAATGCGAGCGTAGCTGTGCGTGTTGATGCAGACCAAGATCCAATTAAGTCCTTTGTAACTGTCACTGATGCGACCACTGGACTTCCGATTGCAGGGTTGAACGCTAGCAACTTTACTGTTTTCGTCGATGGCGTCGCGATTTCATCACCGCCGAGCGTCGATTTGCCGCCGGAGCAAGATAGCGCCAAAAGAGTTTCCGTAGTCTTTGCGATGGATTTCAGCCAATCCGTTCAAACCGCTGCTTTGGCCCCAATGCAAAACGCCGTAATCGCTTTCATCAACGCAATGAAACCGGGCGATTATGCGGCCATAGTCAAGTTCAATTTCACTAATCCAAGCAAGGCATCTGTTGTCCAGCCGTTCACGCTAATTGACCCAGCCGGAAAGTCAGCATTGGCGGGTGCAGTCATGGCCCCTTATCCCGGTGAGGGAACCAACCTTTACGACGCCATTGTGAAGTCGACTCAAGAATTCACAGCGGCCGCGGGCACTTTACCCAGCGGCCCAAAGGCCATCATCGTAATCGGCGATGGCGGCGAAGGCTCCTCAACCAACACAGTGAACGCTGCCTTGGCGGCCGCGAACGGGCAAAACCTGTCGATCTTCACGGTTGGGGTTGGTGAATTTGCTACTACTTCAGGGCAGCAGCGCTTGACGCAAATTGCCGCCCAGGCCAGCGGTGAGTTCTATGCGGCACCGAACGATACTGAAATCACCAATGCTTACACAGACATCAAGAAGCGCCTTAGCAACGAGTATCAACTGTCTTTCAGCTCGACCATCAGCCCCACACCTCCTTGCGATCCGCACACCATAAAGGTTCAAGTGGGTTCGCAGGAATCAGTCGTCGAATCATTCACCCGCTGCACACCGTCGCTGACTACAGTTCCTCAGTTGGCAGGCAAAACGCAGGCCGAGGCGTCTACAGCACTCGCTACCGCGTCTTTGACATTGGGAACGGTTACCACGCGTTCAAGCTCTACAGTTGCCGCAGGAAAGGTAATCAGCCATACGCCAATCGCAGGATCAGTCGTAAATACAACTACGGCCGTCAATATCGTGATTTCGACTGGCGCATCCGCACCAGATGTCGTCGGTTTGACGCAAGCAGCGGCTTCTACCGCAATCGCGAACGCTGGATTGGTAGTTGGCAGCGTCACGCAGCAAACGAGTTCCAATGTCAGCGTCGGCTTCGTAATTAGCCAAACTCCTCCCGCCGGAACGTCAGTGGTCGCGGGTTCTTCGGTAAATCTCGTCGTATCAACCGGTCCGCAGATGGTCGCAGCACCCAACGTCGTCGGCTCGACACAGGGCGCCGCTACTACTTCTATCACTGGAGCGGGACTGGTTCTCGGCACAGTCACGCAGCAGTCCAGTTCCACTGTCGCTTCGGGCAGCGTGATCAGTCAGACACCGGCGGCCGGCACTTCGGTTGCGGTTGGGTCAACAGTGACGCTCGTCGTATCGAATGGACCACCCCCGGCATCTAACGGCGGCGGTGGTGGTGGCGGTGGCGCCACGGGCCCGTTCGAGATCCTCTTCGGCGTGGGATTGCTGGCCATGGCGCGACGCAGACGGATGGTCTGACAGCCTCTTCAACCTGGATGACAAACCCCGGCCTCGTGCCGGGGTTTTCTTTTCTGGAGCTACAGCGGCAAGGTGTCCAGCGTGTTGTAGATGTTCTTAAGCCAGGTCTTGACGCGCTGGCGCTCCAGCATGCCCAGTGCATCCGGCTCATTGCGATTGTTGATCGCGGACCAGAAGCTCGCGCTGTGCCGGTCGATCTTGTTCATGCTGGCTTCGTGGAGTTGCGGCAGCGTGACCACTCGCGCACCGACCGCCAGCGCATCCTTGAGTGCCTGCGAATCCTCGAGCTGCGAAAAGTCCGACCCACGCCCCTGGTTCCGGACGACAAAGTAATTGGGCCCCGCGCCGAACGCGGCCACCAGCCGGCCGAGCAGATCGGCAGAATCCTTGCCGCTGTCCGCGAGATGCCAGAAATTGACGGTGACGCCCATCTCCGCCAGCAGCGTCAGCAGATCCGAGTCCTTGATCCAGCGCGTGAGAGGTGCTGCCGTCTGCGCGGCCAGATCGACGATGGCGCTCTTCTGCACACCGGCAACCGGTTCCTCTTCGAAGGTCTTGACGATCCGGTCCAGGCCTTCATAGCTGTCGACGATGACAGGTGACGCGTAGTCAGCATAGAAGCGTGTGAACGAAGTGTGCGACCGATCGGTGTCGAAGCCCGTAAACGGCCTACCCTTGTCGATGAAATACTGGGCGAGAACACGTGCGGTCACCGATTTGCCGATGCCGCCTTTCTCGCCGCCGATGAAATTGAGGGAACTCAAGGGTGATTTCCTGCCGGAAGGGAATGATCGCGAAAGTATAGACGCCCCGAAATGCAGGGCAGGCGCTATTTTCGATTCCTGAAGGCCATTGCTGATGGCCTGCCAGCCCAGGCCCTCTTTTGGTGCTTGCCTGTGTCTACTAGCGCAACGGCGCAGGCCCCGTGTATTCAACGATGTAGAGACCGCCACCCGCACGATCTGCCGCGTAGATCAACCCCTTCTCGTCGACATAGACATCGTTGATCGCGATGTCCTCCATTTTTCCTGATGGCGCGGTGGGGACGAGCACGCCGATTTCCTGCGGCTTTTTCGGGTCAGCGATGGAGTACACACGCACGCCTGCGTTCTGGAAGGATGCGACTACGGTCTGGGTGAGCTTCGCAGCCGTTGCCTTCGGCCGGTTCATGTGGATGTTGTGCGCGCCGAACCGTCCTGCCTTGCAGAACTCCTCAAGGCCCGCGGGATACGGAAACTGGGTGATTTCGTGCGGGTGGGTTTCGTCGCTGATATCCACGGTCCAGATGGGCTTCGGCCAGTCGGCGCAGGCTGGCTGGTTTGCTTCCTGCGTGACGATGGCGATATTGCGCTCGAAGAGCGGCAGGAATGAATGCCCGATGTATCCCGGCGTCACTGGAAACCAGGAACGCTGACCTATGAGCTTCGGCCTGGTCTTGTCCGCAATGTCGATGACGACAATGCCGCCATCGATCCACCCTGCATACACCCGATCGGGCCGCTCTGGAGATACAAACGCACTGTGCATCCGCACGCCGTCTTTCGTTTTCGTTCTCGGTAGCGGAGCGCCGGGCTCGCCTTTGCGCATCCCCGGCATCCACCAGCGACCGATCTCCTTCGGGCTGCGCGGGTCGCGCATATCCACGATCATCAGGAACTGGTCATCGCCTCTTGGCGGCACCGCCGGAATGAAATCCGGAGAGCCGCTGGATAGATACGCGTACTGGCCGTCGACGAACCACACGTAATGCGCGCCGCGGGATTCCCCTCCCGAAGTATTGAAATAGGAAATCTGTCTTGGCTTTGCGGGGTCGGTCACGTCGTAGACCAGAGCGCCACCCCCGGGCTGCCCTGGCAGATCGGTATTCTGCGCGACGACCATGGTCCGGCCGGAAACACCGAGGCTGTTGCAACGCACGTGTGGCGACAAGGTGGGCACCTGCGCCAGCACCCGGGGCGCCCGCGGGTTCGTCACATCAACCGTCGTGAAACAGGTGGGCGCTCCGGCGTGAGCGTAGAACAGCACCCGACGGCCGTCGGCATATTGCTCGAGGTCCAGGCCTTCCCCTCCGTTGCCGCGACCATTCAGGTCCGAGTGACCGACGATGCGCAGATTGAGCGCTTCACGGGGAGCGGGCTCCGCGGCTGAAGCCGCCATGGAGTATCCGGCCAACAGGAGCGCAAGCGCGCTTGATGCAGCGCACCGTACTTCTCGACGCCATGCTCGTGAGCTCATTGCAAAACTCCTGCAGACAGAATCGCCGATCACATTCGATCGACTATACGGCGCGACACCCGGTCCGGCAAAGCAATCAGCAGCACGAGACAACATTTCCAGCAGCCTCCCGTTTGCACACGGCGGCACAATGCCGCGATACTGCACGCGCCGTGAGCTTTCCGTCACTCAACAAGAGCCACCGCATGAAGAAAATCGCAATGGGAATCGCCGAGCTGGCATTGGCGGCCGCAGTACCTGCCAACGGGGGTTGACGATGTCTTCGAGGAAGACAGCGTCGAAGCGACGGGATTTTCTGAAAGCAGGCGTCGCAGGCGCGTGGGCACTGGCCAGCGGCGCCAATGCACAGACAATGGCGAAAATTTCGAAGCAGGCGGCCGAGTACGAGGACCAGCCACGGGACATCCGGATGTGCGCAACCTGCTCGTTCTTCGAGGCACCGGCAGCGTGCAAAGTGGTTGAAGGGGAGGTCAGCGCGAAGGGCTGGTGCAACCTCTTTGCCATCGTTGATTGAATAGTGGACTGACTTGGTCGCAGCGGATCAAACCTGAGGAACAGAACATGCGATTCCTGACAGACGAAGACCGGGCGAGGCTGACCCCTTCCGAATTTCTGGAGGATGCGACGCCCATCCCGACCCAGATGGTTTCAAGCGATGAATGCCTGCCGTTTCCACAGTCGGAAAAGCAGCGCGAATTGCAGGCGCGCCTGCTGCATCTCGGCGATGGACTCGCAAAGCGACAAGGCCTCTCCCGCCGGCAATTCTTCCAGACTGCGGCAGGCATGGCAGCGGCGTACGTCGCCCTGAACGAAACATTCGGCGGACTCTTCGATGTTTCAAGCGCTGAAGCCGCGACGCCCGAGATGGCGCAGGCCCGGGCGGACGCACTCAAGGACCAGTTCATCATGGACATGCATACGCATTTCCTGCGTGACGACACACGGCTGACGCAGTTCATCAACATGCGCGCCGCGGTCGGCATTGCCGGGTGGAACAAGAGCCTCTCGGGGAAGGAGCAGACGATCGAGGATCTCAAGTACGAGAACTACATCAAGGAGATGTTCCTCGACAGCGACAGCAAGATCGTGCTCATTTCCTCCGCGCCGTCGGACATCGAACAGGACTGGTTCCTCACCAACAGGCAGATGGCGGAAGCGCGGGACAAGGTGAACCAGCGGTTTGGATCGCGACGGCTGTTTTCGCACGCGATCTTCACGCCCGGCCAGCCCGGCTGGCTGGAACAGGTCGATGCCGCCATCGAGCTCAAGCCCGAATCCATGAAGGGCTACACCGTCGGTGACAACACACACAAGGACATCAGCCGCTATCCGTGGCGTCTCGATGATGAAAAGGTCACCTACAAGGCGTACGAGAAGTTCGTGAAAGCGGGCATCAAGAACGTCTGCGTGCACAAAGGCCTGTTTGCGCCGCCCCTTGACAAGCAATTTCCTGCCCTGCGTCCATTCGCAGATGCGAGCGATGTAGGCAAGGCGGCGAAGGACTGGCCGCAGCTCAATTTCATCATCTATCACGGGGCCTATCGCCACGTCGGCGGCGACCCCAAGGTCGCGCTCGCAGAGTTTGAACAGACCGGCCGTATCGCCTGGACCAGCGACCTCGCCGATATTCCGGAGAAGTATGGGGTCAACAACGTCTATGCCGATGTGGGCCAGCTATTCGCAACGACCCTGATCGCGGAACCGCGAGTCACCGCCGCCCTGTTGGGGACGATGATCAAGCACATGGGGGTCGACAAGGTGTGTTGGGGCACCGATGCCGTGTGGACCGGCTCACCGCAATGGCAGATCGAGGGCCTCCGCCGTATCGAGATTCCCGAAGACATGCAGAAGAAATATGGCTTCGCGCCGCTCGGTGCAGCCAATGGTCCGGTCAAGAGTGCGATCTTCGGCGGCAACAATGCCCGCCTCTACAACATCGACCCGAAGCGGGCTGCGGTGGAACTGAAGCAGGACAAGCTCTCGGAGCTGAAAGCCGAGTACGAACGTAATGGACCTGCACGCAGCAACCTGCGCTTCGGGTACGTTGCCGGACCCGCGGACCATTCGGCCTTCGCCTGACCCTACTGCTGATAGCTGCGGGGGAACGTCACCCGGAATGTGGTGCCCTCCCCTGCAGCGGTCTCGAGTTCGATGCTGGCGTCGAGCAGTTCGCAGAGGCGTTTGACGATCGAGAGCCCGATGCCCTCGCCGGAGGGTGGCTGATGGGACCGGGAATCGCTTTGTGATGCGAGCGTCGGCGCGGGAGTCGCGGGTTCGGAAGCGCGGCCTTCGTCCTGCGCCCTTTCTTCCACGGCCTGCGCCTCGGTGGTCGCCTCTTTCAGCGCGTGCTCGATCGGCGTCACGCTTTTGGCGCTGAAGCCCGGGCCTGTATCCTGCACACAGACGATCCATTGCATCTGCCGCTCACCGGTGCCCTCTTCCCAGATCACGCGAACGCCGCCCCGTTCCGTCATCTTCAATGCGTTGAGCACCAGGTTCTGGACTATGCGCCGCACTTTTACCGCGTCGCCTTCGACACGGAGAGAGTCAGGCCCCACCGCCTGCAGGAACAGTCCGCGCTCTTCGGCACTGGGACGCATCGAATCGCAGAACTCCCCGAGAAGAGCCGCGGCATCGAAGGCGCTCACCTTCCGCTGCTCATGGCCAGCCTCAAGTCGCGCCTGGTCCATCAGGTCGCTCACCAGCTGGCTCAGCGAAGCCACTTCGACACGCAGGATTTCCGAATACTGGGTGAATTTGGATTCCGACACGCCGTCGCGATTGAGTACTCCGGAGGCAATCGCGATCACATGCGTGGTCCCCCGCAGGTCATGCGACGCTTCCCGCCAGGCTTCCGCGCGCTCCCGTTCGAGACTCTGGACCTGCTTCAGTGCAGTCTCGAGGTCGCGTAGCCGGCTGCCTGCTTCGGTTTGCTGAAGCGTCACGTACCGCGTTGCACTGGCACAGACTCCGTCGCTGCAGAGCCTGACCAACGCACGCAATGCGGTAGGCACGACGCTGGAAACCAGCTCGGGATGCGTCGCGCCGTAACGCTCGATCTCGTGCAGGAGGGACAGATGAAGATGTCCCCACTCGCACATGGCTTCCGGAAGGTTGTAGCCCTGCTGCCAGCGATGCAGGCCATGCTCGGAAGCATTCTGCCGTTCATCCTCAAGCGCCTGCGCCCTGGTCGCGGAATCCTCGGCACACAACCTTCGCTCGAATGCATCGAGAACCGCGGGGATATGGTCGTTGAACTGATTGCGGGTAGTCGCCGAACCCGTCGTCAGCGTCGGGTCCAGATCAACGCCGCGGCGCCAGGAGGACAGGATCGCTTCCCTGCGCTCATGCAGATGCAAGGCCAGCGAGGTCAGCTGATCATTGACGGTCGGGTCGGTCATCGATTCTCGTGATTGTTCAGCGTGGCTCAAGGGCAATCGGAATTGTCTGGACGACTTCGAATGCGTTGCTCGCGGCATGGTCCCATCTTTCGACAGTACAACGCCTGATGGATTCATCCGGCGAGTAACGGATGATGTTCACGGAGTTCGGGATGCCGCCCCGGATCCGGGTAGAGACAGCCGTACCAGCCTGCACCGCCCAGAGGGAGCGCGACAGTAAGGGTATGTCCTCATTGATCCGCCGCACGTAGGGTAGATGAATGTGCCCACCCAGGATCAGATCGGCGCCCGCGTCAGCCCAGGCGCGCAACGCCTCCGACGCGCCATGGAGCCGGTTCTTGCAATCCGCCGCCGTAATGACATGCGCGGGTTGATGCGTGACGACGATGCGTAGCTGCCCCGGTTGCGCAGCTTCAAGGCGTGCCTTCACCGTCGCCACCTGGGCCGCCGACACTTCGCCATCCTCATGACGGCCAGGTCGGGTCGTATTGACGCCAATCACGAGCAAGGCCGGCAGGGAGATCTCCGGTTCAAGATTCTCGCCGAAGGCTTTCCGGAAGCCGGCATAGGGGCTCAGCATCCGGGCGGCCAGGTTGAAGAGCGGAATATCGTGATTGCCGGGAATCGCGAGCTTATGGGGCGCAGAAAGCGCAGTGAAAAATCGCCCTGCCGCCGTGAACTGGTGACTACGTGCACGTTGCGTGATGTCGCCGCTCAGGATCACGACATCGGGCTGCTCTCGCGAGCACAACGCCAACAGCGCTGCCACCACGGCTTGCTGTTCGGTGCCGAAATGTGGATCGGAAATATGCAGGATCGTGAGCGCCGATTCACTCACCGGGCGGCCTCGCGTGGCGTTGCAGGCAGACGCATCAAGCGCAGCGTTCGCGGCTCCACGGTGAAAGTGAGCGGCGACGACAGCATGGCAATCTCTCCATCCGTCGCGACCTTGATGAGACGGCTGCGGCTACCGCGCAGCTTGACGACGAGTTGCGTGAAACTGAAGGAGTCGACGCCTTCATCTGCGCCCAACGAACCCATCGCGCCCCGAATCGCGGCTCTCGCGAGCCCCCATTTCCCCGCTGCGCGGACGACCACGGCGGCGAGCTGCCCTTGCCGTACTACCGCCGCTTCATCGATACCTACCTGCTCCAGTTGCAACCGGCTGTTGCCCACGAAAAGCGTTGAAGTTGCTGCGGTCCGCTTTTCACCCTGGTGGTCATACTCGAGCAGCAGCGAGCGGTGATCGCGAAAGAGGGTCGCGAGGCCTGCGCACATCGCGACGAAGCGCGTACGGCCGAAGCGTTTCTTGAACGCCTCGCGATCCTCCAGCAGGTCCGGATACAGGCCCACGCTCGCATTCACCAGGAATACGCGGCCGTTCACCAGCCCCACCTGCACCGGCCTTTCCACCGCTGCAAGAAGGGTCCGGGTTGCCTCGGCGATATCCGTCGGGATGCCGTACGAACGGCCGAAATAGTTGAAGGTACCGGCTGGCAGAACGCCAAAAAGCAGCTGCTGTTCCACTGCAAGCTGTGCGACGGTGCGCAGGGTACCGTCGCCTCCTGCGGCCACCAGCACCCCATCCTCTTCACGCGCGCGATTTGCCATGCGCGCAGTATGCTTTTCAATCTCGCCCGGAGCGCCAGCTACGGCAAGCTCGCAGCGACGTCCGGAAGCAGCGAATATTTCCTTGATGGTCGCGACATCGGCGTCGACCGTCTGCTGGCCCGATCCTCCGTTCAGGACTATGAAGAATGGGGTATTGTCGTGCATCGTCGCCGCCACAGATGCCACGATCACCGCCGCATGTCAAAGCAAAGACGCAATTTCCCGGATTGAAAAAAATGCAGGCAGTGCGTCGGGGCTTTTCCACGGTGATTGCATTGGCGAAGCGCGAACTCGCCGCGGCGCTCGCGCTGCTTCTCATTGCAGGCGGCAGCCTGCTCTTCCTTGAGCTGGCGGAGGAAGTTTCCGAAGGTGAATCACACGAGGTCGATCGCGCGATCATGCTGGCGTTGCGCAACCCGGCGGATCTCTCCATTCCCCGCGGACCCGCCTGGTTACATCACGCGATGGTGGATATCACGAGCCTCGGCAGCAGTACCTGCCTGGCCCTGGTTACCCTCTTCACGGCGGGTCTGCTGCTGATCCTGAAGAAACGCCTTGAAGCGGTGCTGGTCGTGGTCGCCGTGACGGGGGCAGCCACTTTCATGACACTGTTGAAAGGCTTTTTCGACCGCTCGCGGCCGGATGTAGTGCCGCATCTCGTCGAGGTCTTCAATGAAAGCTTCCCGAGCGGGCATGCCATGGTGTCAACCGCGACCTACCTCACGCTCGGGACCCTGAGCGCTCACGCCAGCGAGCGACACCTTGCGGCGTACATTCTGGCTGCCGCCGCTTTGCTGACCATACTGATCGGCTGCAGCCGCGTGTACCTCGGCGTGCACTGGCCCACCGACGTGCTCGCCGGCTGGTGCGCCGGGGCCGTATGGGCCATGGGCTGCTGGCTCATCACCGTCTGGCTCCAGCGGCGCTCGCCGCGACGCTAGCGCGGTTCGATCCGCAGGATTGCGCCCTGGTCTTCGTCGGTCACGACGTACAGCAAGCCATCAGGACCCTGTTGTACGTCGCGAATCCGCTGACCCAGATCGGCCAGCAAAGTCTCGCGACGCAGCTCTTCCATCTTCTCGTTGAAGAGGATGCGGTCGACGCGACCCGTGCCCGGAATTTCTCCGGTGCGCAAGCCGCCGACGAATACATCGCCGGTCCACTTCGCCAGCTTGTCGCCGGTGTAGAAGGTGAAGCCGGAAACCGCGATCGCGGGCGTCCAGTAAACGACGGGGGGCTCGTAGCCCACGTGCGTCGGCAGATCGGCCTGCCACGGACCCGGATATTTGCGCCCGTAGCTGACGAGCGGCCAGCCATAGTTCTTACCGGCGCGAATGACGTTGAGCTCATCGCCTCCGTTCGGACCGTTCTCGCTTTCCCATACCTCACCGGTTTGCGGATGGAGGGCCAACCCGAGCGGACTGCGATGGCCGAGCGTGTAGATCTCAGGCTTGTAGCCAGCCTGGCCAACGAACGGATTGTCGCTCGGCACACTGCCATCGTCGCGGATGCGGAGAACCTTGCCGCCGTAGTTGCCGGGAGCCTGTGCATCGCCGCCACTCGTACCGATGTACAGCATGCCATCACGACCGAACGCGATGGGCACAGCGCCGCCCGCGTTGTCGTTGGCGACGAAGATGTCCTTCAGTTCAGCAAGTCCCTGCGCCGTCCATTTCGCCCGTGCCACGGCAATGCTCCTCTTGTCGTCGCCGAGCGGCTTCGTGTAACTGATGTACAGGAGCTGGTTCTGTGCGAACTGCGGATGCAGCGCGACATCCATGTAACCGTGCACCGCGCCAGGGAGTCCGGAGATGCCCCTGGAAAATGCCACCGGACCGCCGCTGACGGGATTGGGATCCAGCTTGCCGTTGCGGATCACGCGCAGGCGACCTGCCCGCTCGGTCACGAGCAGTGTGCCATCCGGCAGGAACGTTGCACTGAAGGGATGGCTGAGTTCCTTCGTGACGACGACCACACGGATGTCCTGGCCTTCGCCCGTGGGGTAGTTGAAAGGGCCGTCATGGAGCGGCCGATCAGCAAGGCCGTCAGGCGCAATCGGGATTCCGGACTGGAAGGGCACGGTCCGCTGCGCGAATGCCGGCGCCATGACAGTGGTGGCCAGGACGGCCATGAGCGGCCAGCGCGCCCGCCTGGGTTGCAACACCTGCGAATTCGACATGAAGGGTCCCCCGGTTTTACTCGACGCCGGAGTATAGGACGAGCTTCACCCGGGAAGCTCGCCAGTCAGGACCCTCTCTTCTGTCTACGGTTTCATCGCACCCTGCGGCACGGCGAACGCGATGAACTCGCCGCTATACCCTGCGCCCGAGACTGGAACGACGAGGTACTGCTTGCCGTTCAACATGTAGGTCATCGGCGAACCGGTCTGCGGTGCGGGCATGTAGACCGCGCCCACTTCAGTCCCCGTCATCTTGTCGTAGGCACGCAGCATGGCGCCGCGCCGGCCGTCGGGTGTGGTTCCGAACCCAGGTTCGCCGGCAACGACCAGCGAACCCATGACGAGTACACCCGTTCGTCCATTGGCCCTGCCTGTACGCGGAATGGTGAGGCCACGAAGCGCAGGATGGTTCTTGATTGCATCAGGCGTTTCACCATGCGCCACCTGCCACACGATCTCGCCCTGGTTGATATCGATCGCCGAAATCGTTCCATAGGGTGGTTTGAGCAGCGGCAATCCCTGCACGGTGACAGCAGGTGCCCCCGCCTCCGACGAAGATCCGACGACCGGTGCCGCAGGAGGCGCTGCTGGATCACGGGCCTGTCCATTCACGTAGCTGAAGGCTTCCGGGTCCGGTCCGGGCACGAGGCCGATCACCGATGGACTGCGGAAAGAATAAACATAGAACCGGTTTGTCTCCGGATCGAGCGCACCGCCCGCCCAGTTCGCACCGCCGGTTGATGAAGGCACCATGAGCAAGCCAAGCGGTCCTTCCCACTTGCTCACCGGTGGCGGCGTGAAGAGCGGACCCATCTTGTAGCGCTGCACGATCTTCAATGCTTCAGCACGTAGTGCAGGCGTGAAGTCGATAAGGTCATCGTTCGAGATGCCCTGCAGATCGAACGGTTTAGGCTTAGTCACATACGGCTGAGTGGGTGCATACCATTCGCCCGGCACATCACCCTTCGGCACAGAGCGTTCTTCGATCGGCCATACGGGCTGCCCTGTCTCGCGATCAAGCACATAGAGCCAGGCCTGCTTGGTCGGTTGCGCCAGCGCCTTGATCTTTTTTCCGTTGACAGTGATGTCGGCAAGAATCGGCGCGGCGGGTACATCGAAATCCCACACGCCATGATGGACCAACTGGTAATGCCATTTGCGCTTGCCGGTCTTGATATCCAGCGCGACGATGCTTTCACCGAACAGGCCTGCGCCCGGACGATGCCCACCGTAGTAGTCGCCGGTGGGCAGCTCGACGGGCAGATAAACCAGCCCAAGCTGTTCATCCACGGACATCTGGGCCCACACGCCGCCATTGCCGGTGTATGAGGCCGAGTCCTTCTCCCAGGTATCGCTGCCGAATTCTCCTTTCTGGGGAATCGTGTGGAAAATCCAGAGCCGCTTGCCGGTGCGGACATCGAACCCGCGGATGTAGCCTTTCTCGTGGATGCGGCTCTTCGGCACGCTGCCAGGCAGATGCGCTGCACCGATGACGATGACGTTGTTGCCGATGACAGGCGCCGCATGCAGCCCGATCTCACCGGTCTCGAGATCGATGACCTGATCGTCATTGAGTTTCAGATCCACGATGCCATTCGTACCGAAGCCGCGAACCGGCTGGCCTGTTTTCGCATCGAGCGCGACCATCTGGTAACCGGGCGTCACGTAGATGATGCGGCTCTCGCGGCCGTCACTCCAGTACGAGAGCCCCCGGCCGGAAAGACGGCGAGGTGCGGCCGCGCCACGCTTGCCTTCATCTTCGCGGTGAACCCAGAGCATTTCGCCCGTTGCAGCGTCGAGTGCAATCACCGACCGACGTGTGCCACCCGTCGTATACAGCACTCCGCCCACCATCAACGGCGTTGATTGCAGGTTGTATTCCGGCTGCGGACCGAGTGCATCGGTCTTGAACCGCCAAGCCACTTCAAGATCCTTGAAGTTGCCGCCGTTGATCTGGTCGAACGGCCGGTATCTGCGGCTCGCGAGATCGCCACCGTAAGTGCTCCATTCTTCCGCCGTCACTTTCTGCGGCGGTGCTGCGGCCTCGGAGATCGACACCAGGGACAGGAGGGCTACGGATACGGCAATCAGCGAGCGAGGACGACGCGACATGACAACCTCTTCTACTTGTTTCGGTTGAAGCGTGAACGGGGCAAGCCGAATCCCCATCAGGGGGTCTTCGCGCCCCAGCCTGCGGCGACGAGATACTGCTCGAAAGTCATCAGCCACGGATACCGGGCGCGCAATGCCGCCACATCGACGGGATCACTGTTTTCCAGATACCAGCTCTCGCGTGCGACCGCGGTGGGCGTATTCGCGGCCTTGTACTCCTCCCACGGAATCTGGCGGTAGCGGACCGGCTTGCCCAGAACGCGGCTCATGGCCGCCGCAACATCGGTGTAGCTGATCTGTTCACCCGCGATCGTCTCGGCACGACCCAGCCACTCCTGCGGATGATCGAAAGCTTCGGCCGCGAAGCGACCGATGTCCCGCGGCGCGATGAATACGCGAGCGAGCTCCGGTGGCAATGGCCCGCTGAATTCGCCCTTCATGGCATCAGCGTGAAATTCCTCGAAGCCGCTCATGAAACTCGCCGGCCGGATGATCGTGAACGGCAGGTTGAGGGAGCGAACGTAGTTCTCGATCTCGAGCTTGCTCTCGAATTGCGGGACACCGGTACCGAGCGGCGCCTTCGCCACCGACGTATAGACGAAATGCTTCACGCCCGCGCGCTTCGCTGCATCGGCAAAAGCCTTGCCCTGCCGGATCTCGCCCTCGACGCCCACACCGCGGTACTGCTGCACCGAGAACGCCCCGTAGCTGCCTGCGAATGCCTTGTCGAGCGATGCTGCATCGTCGAAGTCACCGCGGACCATCTCTACGCCAAGAGCCGCAAGTTCTTTTGAAGTGGCGCTGTCCGGATTCCGGGTCAGGCCCCTGACGTGATAGCCACGGGCTGCAAGTTCACGTGCAACCGCACCGCCTTGCGTACCCGTTGCGCCGGCAACGAGGATCACGCGAGCGCTTCGATCAATCTGCTGCGCTGAAGCCGTGAATGCCAGTACAACCAGCGCTGCCACGAGAACTCTCGCAGTCACGAGGTAGCTGTGCTTCATGGAATTTCCGGCCTACGGACGGGCAGGCGTTGCAGCGGCTGGAGCCGGTGCGCGCGGGACCGACAACTGCAGCAGCACACCATTCGGATCACGTGCGGAAGTGCTTCGTGCATCCGGCGCCAATGTCTCCGACTGCGGCCCAACACCGACGATGCCACCATTGGCGCGTACGAGATCGACCACCGCCGGAAATTCCTGGACCTGCACCAGCAGCACGGGACCACCGGCATCCTGTACACGGTATTTCAGTGGCGACTGCTCTTCGCCGCGGAATTCCTGGAAATTGAGCGTGAGTTCGCTGCCCGGGAACGTGCCACGTGCGGTGCGCATGGTGGCGAGTTTCTTGTTGTCGAAGAGTGCCACGACGCGTTCGGTTGTCGGGCGTGCTTCTGCGGGCGCGGCCATCGTGAACCCGAACACCTTGTTGTAGAAGGTGACGGTCTGGGCGAGATCGTTCACCGATATGTAGATGCTGACATTGTTGATGGGACCGGTGGTCGGGGTGGCAGGCGGGCTTCCACCTTCGACGAACTCGACGACGAGACCATCGGCATCGCGCACCATCACGGAACGGGTGCGACCATTCGGTCCATCGGCAGCAACCGGCTTGCCATCGGTCGAGAGCACCTTGAGACCCAGCTTCTTCACACCCGCGAGCAACGCATCGACGTCCTTGACGCCCATCGCCAGCATCAGTGCACCGGGATCCTGGATGCGCGGTTGCGCAGGATGCATTTCAGTGCCTGACCATTCCACGAGCTCCATGCGGAATGTTCCGCCGGGGACGCCGACGACGGCATTGCGCATCAGCGCTCCGGGTTCAGTCACGAGTTGCGGGAACGCCCGCGGCGCACCCGAATTGCTGACGACTTCCATCCCCAGCACATCGCGGTAGAGCGTCAGCGAGCGATCGAGATCGCCGATGTTGACGTGGAGAATGCCTGTACCCACAGACCGCGGGCCGGACGGCGTTGCAGCCGCCGGTTGTGCCTGGGTTGTCGCAGACATCAGCGATGCAGCGACAACCAGTGCCGTCGCACGCAAGGCGCTGGAAACCCGTCCTGTCCACTGGATATTCATGTTTTCCCCGTCATTGTTCTAATCGAGTTTCTCAGCCAAGTCGCGCCGACGCATCGTACATCAGCCCTGAGGCGCATTCGCCGGCGTAGCAGGAATAGTTGTCGTAGGACGTCGTCGGTTGAAAGCATTCGTGCCATTGGCGACTGCCTCCGCATCGACCTCTTTTTCCCACGCAGTCGTCAGACCCTTGAGTCGCGCGACCTCGGCCTGATTCTGGTTCGTCAGATCGTTGCGTTCACCGAGGTCATTCTTCAGGTTGAAGAGCAGCAGCGAACCCCCGTCGAACACCAGCTTCCAGTCACCACTGCGCACGGCGCGCTGCACGGGTGCCAGCACTGTTCTCCAGAAGAGCGTTCGCTCCACGACCGGTGCCTCACCCGCCAGGATCGGCAGCAGATTGATGCCTTCCATTGCGGCACCCGCTGGAACAGGAGTGCCTGTCGCCGCCAGAATCGATGCGGTCAGATCCATCGTGATGCCGACCTGTGCAGACGTCCTGCCCGCCGGCAACCCGGCAGGCCAGCGAATGAGCATGGGCACCCTGATGCCGCCTTCCCACACCGACTGCTTGCGATTGAACAGGGGTGCATTCCGCGACAGCCACTCGCCGCCGTTGTCGTTCGTGAAAATCACGATCGTATTGCGGTCGATGCCTCGCTGCTTCAGCAGCGCCAGGATCTGGCCGACTCCCTGGTCCACACGCTCCAGCATGGCGGCGTAGTCTGCACGCGTACCGGCCGACTGCTCGCCCGGCTGCAGATGACGGGCATTGTCGATCGCCACCGACGGCTTGCCCGGCACCTGGTAAGGCCAGTGCGGCGCGTTGTACGACATCTGCAGGAAGAAAGGCCTGGCAGCATTGTCACCGATGAACTTGAGGGAGCGCTCCGTGATGACGTCAGTCATGTAACCGGTCTGGGTGACTGCCGTGTCGTTCTCGAACAGATCGGGATGCCCTTCTCCATCGGTGTGCTCGTAGTAGTCGATGAAGCCACTCTTGAAGCCAAAGAAATAATCGAACCCGTGGGCGTTCGGACTGTATTCGGGTTTGTATCCCAGATGCCACTTGCCCAGGAGTCCGGTTGTGTAGCCGTTGTTCTTCAGCAGTTGCGGCAACGATCGTCCTGCCACCGGCAAGCCCTGCTCGGGAGCGACACCGGGACCCTGTAGCGGTGCCTCAATGGCGTAACGCTGTTGGTAACGACCCGAGATCAGACCTGCACGGGTCGGGCTGCAGGATGGCGCATTCGCATAGAAATCCGTCAGCCGCACACCCTCGCGTCCGATGCTATCGATGTTCGGAGTCCTGATATCCGGGGCACCGTAGCTGCCGATATCGCCGTAGCCGCCATCGTCGGTGATGATGAGTACGACATTAGGTCGCGCCGGAGCGGCTGCCCGTGCGGTTCGTCCCTGCAATCCCGAGGCGAGAGCGAGGCCTGCTCCTGCTCCTTGCAGAAACCGGCGGCGACTGACTTTCGTTCTTTGCATATGCGTGGTCTGGCGGCGCTGTTTCGAGAAGCTCAGGCTTTCCAGTCGGGCGTGGCGACGTACGCGCGAGTGATGTCGGCGACCGTTCGCGTGCCGCAATTTCCCATCACGAGCTTGAGCTCACCTTGCATGATCTCGAGTACGCGATCGACTCCCGCCTGGCCGAAAGCGCCCAGTCCCCAGAGCATCGGACGGCCGATCCCGACCGCGGTGGCGCCGAGTGCAAGAGCCTTGAAGACATCGGTGCCGCGACGCACGCCGCCATCGACGAACACGGGGATGCGGCCACGGACGACAGCCACTACTTCGGGCAATGCCTCGATAGTTGCGCGACCGGTTTCCGTGCTGCGTCCGCCGTGATTCGATACCAGGACAGCGTCCACTCCGTGGTCGATGCACAACTGCGCATCGTCGCCGGAGTCGATGCCCTTGATCATGAGCTTGCCTTTCCAGGCCTTGCGCAGGCGATCGACAAACGCCCAGTCCATCGCGGCATTCTGCCTGGCAACCCCGTCCATCTTGAGGCCGTCATACATCGGCCGTTCACTCAGGTCCGTGCCGGGCTCTCCCGCATGGCATTCACCGCATCCCGTCAGATCCTTCGGCCGGGTCCGCAGGTAGGTTTCGCTGAAACGGCCGGTCGTGTTATCGACCGTGAGCGCAATCGTCGTGCAACCCGCCGCCTCGACTCGTCGTAGCATCTGCTCGGTGGGCGCCCAGGCGCCCGGCGCGTAAAGCTGGTACCAGACCGGACGTCCCAGCTCCTTGTTCACTTCTTCGACAGGAACAGACGTCGAAGTGGACAAAAACTGCAACGTGCCACGAGCCTTGGCTGCACGCGCCACATCCACTTCACCATTCGCCGAGAACGACTTTTCGCCACCGGTCGGACACAGGAAGATCGGGCTGTTGTAGGTCGTGCCAAATAGTTCGACCCGCATATCGACCTTGGTGGCGTCATTGAGACGCCGCGGGCGCAATTGCACATGCGAGTAGCCTTCCCGGTTGGCGCGCAGCGTAACGTCGCCATCCACACCGCTCGACATATAGGCCCAGTGGCCCGCGCGGACCTTGCGACGGGCTGCTTCCTCGAAATCGAAAACGGTGAGCGCGCTTGCCGGGTCGGTGATTACGTCCAACGGTGCCGCGCCCTGGGCCAGTGCAGTCTGCTGCAGGAAAACACCGACTCCGCCGACCGACGCGACGTAGGGGCTCGCTGCCAGGAATTTCAGAAACTCACGTCGAGCGACAGTGGAATCATTCATTGTTCTATCCCCGGATGATCGGCCGTTTGCAAAGAGGCACGAACGTATTCCCGATCGGCGTCCAGGCCTTCGCAAGTTGTGCCGCAGTGCGCCAATATTTTCTGCGCCCGCCTTTGATTTGAGTGACGTTCGGCGGTCGCGCAGTAGAGTGTGCCGGCACCCTGCCGGTTGTCAACGCGGGGCCTTACGAGCGGGAGCGCAGAGGACACGGCAGATCAGCGACTGAACCACCGGCGCCGAATGGACACGGACAGCAGCCACGCCATCGCTGCCAGAGCCACGATCACCATGCACCAGCGCAGGCCGCTCGCCACGCCAGCGGCCGTGAAGGACGGCCAGGGAAACTGCCGCAACACGTCGAACCGTTCAATCATCCAGTGCCATGCAGTGTGGGCAACGATCGCCGACAGGATGATCGTTCCCATGCGTTCGGCCACTACGTACCTGAAAAGGAAGTTCAGCAGCGGGACGAGCAGCGCCAGCACCAGCAACTGGCCGAGTTCGATCCCGACATTGAACGCGAGCAGCGACATCACGAGATGCGACCCGGCGAATTGCAGTGTGTGTTGCAGGCCAAACGAGAACCCGAATCCGTGCACCAGGCCGAAGAAGAACGTGATGATCCAGCGCCACTCTCGACGCGCGTGCACGATGTTTTCGAGTGCGAGGTAGACAATGGACATCGCAATCAGCGTCTCGATGAGAGGCGGGAACCAGAGCGCGTCCGGTGCCAGCCCGTATGCCGCGCAGATCAGCGTGATCGAGTGGGCAACCGTGAACGCGGTGACGATCGGGATGAGCACCCGTGCACGGCGGAACGGGATGACCAGACAGAGCAGGAAAAGCAGGTGATCTGTTCCAAAGATGTGAGTGAACCCCGACGCGACGAAGCGTGCAGCCGCCTGGTGCCAGCTCGGATCGAGCCTGACGAGCCCTGCATCACCTTCCAGCTCATACGCACGAATGACTCCGCCCGGCGGCATGAAGCGAAGCGCGGTGACTGTTTTCAACGCAAGCCGGTCCAATCCGGCGTGGATTGAAAATCGCGCGCTCTCCGCACGAATCGGATATTCGAACAGCACGTCGAGCAACCCCTGTTCCCAGAACAGCGTGGTGTCTTCCGGTAACGCAAGACCCGTCACATGGGCAAGGGCTTCCTCATAAGTATTGAACGAACGATCTGACTCAAGCGACAGGCGCGCGGACAGGATCGTGGGAGCAGAGAGCAGGGTTTCGTCTTCGTACAGATCGATGTTGTTCGACAACCCGATCGTCGCAGCATCGCGCAGGGAGGGATCGACGCGCGCGAGATCAACGTAGTCGCGCTCACGGCGCGGATATTCCACGTCCATGATGGCCCGCAAAGGCACGCGCACCAGCACCCGCAGCGACTGGCCTTCAGGCTTGACGAAGACCTGGACCGTGACATCCCTCGGGATATCGTGCGCGGAGGCCGGCACTGCCACGAGGCCCAGCAGCATCAACAGCAGCCAAACAATCCTGGCACTCATGCCTGCCGGGCTCTTACCGGGCAGCGGGCCAGACTGTCCCCTGGTTCAGCTTCGTCACCGGCGCAAGACCCTTGTAGACGAATCGCTGAAGCCGTTTTCCTTCGTACGTCTCGGTGGTGTAGAGATTGCCCTTCGAGTCGATCGCGATGCTGTGCACGCCATAGAACTGGCCGGGCTGGCGACCGCCGTCCCCGAAAGTGGTCAACACTTCGAGCGTCTGGCGATCGATCACCGATATCTTTTCGTTCACGCCGTCGGCCATGAAGATGTACCGCTGCTGCGCGTCCTTCGAGAACGCGATGTCCCAGACCGATCCCGCATTCTTCGTGTTCCTGAAAAAGAACGCTTCCTTGACGAACTTGCCCTCGGGCGTGAAGACCTGCAGCCGGTCGCCCACGCGATCGCAGACATAGAGAAGCCTGTCGACCGACATGTCGGCGCAATGCACGGGATTACGGAACTGCTGCGCTGGCGGCGCCGAAGGATCATAGGCAGGGAGTGGCGTATCGTCCGGCACGTTGCCATATGCGCCCCACCACCGTTTCAGCTTGCCCGAGTCTGCATCGATGACCGCGACACGCTTGTTGAGATAGCCGTCAGCGACATACGCCTCGTTGGCCACCGGATCGACAAAAATCTTGGCCACGCGACCGAAACTCGCCTGGTCGTTGCTGCCGCCGACGAAGCCCGCCACATCGCCTTCATTGGCGCCGGCGGCTTCACCCGGTTTGCGACGCGCGCCCTTCTTGCCCACCTGCATCAGGAACTTGCCATCCTTCGTGAATTTCAGGAGGTGGGAATCGGGACCGCCGTTGCCGCCGATCCAGACGTTGCCCTTGTGATCGATGAAGATTCCGTGGTTTGAATCCGGCCACTCGTAACCTTCGCCGGGCCCGCCCCAGTGCCGCAGAAGATTGCCTGCCTGGTCGAATTCAAGGACAGGAGGTGCGCCGGCGCAGCATTCGCCCGTCTGCAGTTCAAGAGGTCGTTCGTTGACGTTCAACGTGGCACTGCTGCGGTGGATGATCCAGACGTGATCGTCCGTGTCGACCCAGACGCCGATCGCCGATCCCAATACCCAGTGATTGGGCAGCGGTTTGGGCCACAGCGGATCGACTTCGAAACGGGGTGCTCGGACGCCAGCCTGGGCTTGCGCTGCTGCGGTTTTATCGAGCGCCGCCTGCCCGATGGCCAGCGCGACGAGGAGCACAGCGAATCCGGCGCCGATCAAGAGAGTTCGCGAGCGCAGCAAATTAATCATTTTTTTACTCCCCCGAAGACCGACGGAGCGTCGCACGAGACCCCGCCGGGCACAAGTAGCCAAGGGAGACCGGAGATCTTGCGAACCCGCGAAAGGAGCGCGCGCTCGCCTCACGCCCTACAACTCGGCAAGAGCCTCTGTGCAGGATCGGGCAATCTTCACTGCGAACAGGTCGTCGGCGCGGGTGCGACCCAGATTCACGGCAGCGATGGGCTTGCCCGCTTTCGCCGCTGCGAGTGCGAAGCGATACCCCGAATACACCATCAGCGATGAACCCACGACGAGCATGGCATCAGCGCGCTGCAGACTGTCCATGGCTTCTTCAACGCGGCCCGCGGGGACCTTCTCGCCGAAAAAGACCACATCGGGTTTCAGCAAACCGTCACAACGCCCGCAACCGGGTACATCGAAGGTGGAGAAATCCTGCGCTTCGAGATCGGCATCGCCGTCAGGCGCAATATCCGCATCGAGATTGGCCCAGGTCGGATTTCGATCCAGTAGTTGCTGCTGGAACGGTTCTCGCGAGACGCGATCTCCGCAGTCCATACAGACCATTTCATCCATCCGGCCATGCAGATCGATCACGTCCATGCTGCCCGCCGATTGATGCAGGCGATCGACATTCTGCGTGACGAGTTTTTCGATCCTGCCCTGCGCTTCGAGGCGAGCGAGCGACTGATGGGCGGCATTCGGCCGCGCTTTCCCGAACCAGCGCCAGCCGACAAAGCTGCGCGCCCAGTAACGCCGGCGCACGAGAGGATCGTCCATGAAAGCCTGGAACGTCACAGGCGGCCTGCGCTTCCACTCACCCTTCTCGTCGCGATAGTCCGGAATCCCCGATTCCGTACTGCAGCCCGCACCCGTCAGCACAAACAGCCGCGGATGACAATCCAGAAAATCGGTGAGGGCACGATCGGTCATGTCCCGCGTGACTTTATAGTGACGTGCCCGGAGAAGCCACGAATTGGCGGCAGGCGCCTATCCGCTGTTGCGCAATGCCGTCGCGACAGCGTTGATCGAAAGTTGGATGCCATCGCGGACGCGGGCATCCGTCTCGCCGCCGCGGTAGCGCTTGATCAGCTCGACCTGCAGCATGTTGAGCGGTTCGATGTAGGGCAGTCGCAAACGGATGGAGCTGTCGAGCGCCGGTTTCTTCTCCAGCAATCGCGACTGGCCGGTGATTCCAAGCACGGCATCGTGAGCAGTGAGCCAGGCATCGCGGATGCGCGTGAAGATCTGCTTGCCCAGCGCGCGATCCTCGACCAGTGTCGAGTAGTGCTGGGCGATGGTCATGTCGGATTTGGCCAGGACCATCTCCAGGTTTTCCATGGTGCTGCGGAAGAAGGGCCACGCCTCCAGCATCTCGCGCAGCAGACCCTGGTCCTTGAACTGATGGAGCGCCTGACCTGTTCCATACCAGCCGGGCAGCATGACTCTCGCCTGCGCCCAGCTGAACACCCACGGAATGGCGCGCAGGTCTTCGATGCGCTGTGACTGCGTACGTGCCGCGGGACGTGAGCCGATCTTGAGTTCCGCGATTTCGGCAATCGGCGTCATCTGCCGGAAGAAGGTGACAAAACCGTCGGTCTGGTAAACGAGCCCACGATAGACGCCGAACGCCGCCGCGGAAATACTGCGCATCGCTTCGGCGAAATGGGCCTCACCAGCCAGCGCCACCGGGGGTGGCTCGAGCGACGACAGCAGCGTCGCGGCGCAGATGGATTCGAGATTGGCGGCCGCATTGTCACGAGTGCCGTACTTGGCCGCGATGATTTCACCCTGCTCGGTGATGCGGATACGGCCCTGCACAGTGCCATGCGGTTGTGCGTGAATCGCTGCGAACGATGAGCCGCCGCCGCGGCCAACTGCACCGCCGCGTCCGTGGAAGATCTGCATCGGCGTATGCGCTTCGGCAAAAACCTCAGCCAGGGCGCGAGTGGCCTGGTTCAGGCTCCACACGGACGTAAGGTAGCCGCCATCCTTGTTCGAATCGGAATACCCCACCATCACTTCCTGATAGCCGAACGCCGCGGCAATCGCCTTGCCTTCCGGCAGCGCAAACCAGGCACGCATGATGTCGGGCGAGCGCTCAAGATCGCCGATGGTCTCGAACAAAGGTACGGCCATGATTGCAGCCGGCACCGGCGCATGCGGGCGATAGAGGCCCGCTTCCTTGAGCAGGATGTAGACCTCCAGCAGATCCGACACGCTTTCCGACTTCGAGATGTTGTAAGTAGTGAGACACGAGGGGCCGTACAGCGAATGCGCCTTCGCCGCAGCGTGAATGATCGCCAGTTCCTTCGTGGTTTCTTCCGTGTAGCTGGCATAGGCACTCGCGAGCGGACGTTCGCTGGCCAGTTCGCGACGGAGCAGCTCGACGCGCTTCGCTTCATCCAGTGCCTTGTAGTCGTCCGCGACACCCGCAACCTTGAGCAGGTCTGCCACTACGCGCTCATGTACATCGGCATTCTGGCGCAGATCCAGGATGGCAAGATGAAAGCCGAACGTTTCCACCGCACGGATAAGACGTCCCAATGCGCCGCCGCTGGCCAGCAGCTTTGCGCCATGCTCGTTCAATGCGAGAGCCAGCGTGATGAGGTCGGCACGCAATTCTTCGGGGCGCAAGTAGGCTTCGGCCTTGAAGCGGCCGGGCCGTGCGGGTGGCCGGCCGATCAGTTTCTGGAAGGTTGCAGCCAGTCGCGCATACATGCCGCTGATGGCACGGCGGAACGGCTCGTCGCTACGGGCTTCGTAGTCGTCCCCGCTGCGGTCGGCCAATGCCTGCAGTGCAGATGTGGGTACCAGCATCTCGCTCGAGATCGACAGCTCCTTGTCGAGCAGATGCAGTTTGGCGAGATAGTCACTCAGAACTGTCTCCGCGCCCCGGCCCAGTGCCAGCTGCAAGGATTCAGCGTTGACGAACGGGTTGCCGTCGCGGTCGCCCCCGATCCAGGTGCCGAGCTTCAGGAAACTGCGTGGCCGGTGCCCCAGGACGCGCTCCCATCGCGAATACAGCGCAGGCAACGTCGGCATGAACACATCGCGCATGTAGGCCTGGGCGGTAGCGACTTCGTCGGCGACATGCAGACGCTCGCGACGCAACGGTCGGGTCTGCCACAGCAAGGCAATCTGGCGGATGATGGCCTGTTCGATGACATCGCCATCTACGGTTTCAGTTTGCCCCGCATCACGGAGCAGCATCAGCTCGGCGATGCGCGCACGGTGGTCGATCATGCTCTTGCGCATGACTTCCGTCGGATGTGCTGTTAGTACCGGAACGATCAATGCCTTGTCGAGCAATGCCGCAGCTGCTTCACGACTGACGCCTTGCTGCGCCAGCGTCTCAAGCACCGCCTTGAGATCGCCACCCGTCTCCCGCGTCACGCCCTGACGGTCTTCCGCCAGGTTGGCGAGCATGGAAAACAGCATGAAGCTGCGCACGAAGGACAGCGTTTCATCGAGACTGAGGGCTTCAAGGCCGGGATTGAGCGCGGCAGTATCGGCAATACCACGATGGCGGTTTACCGAAGTGGCGCGGATATGCTCGATACGCTGGAACAGTTCATCGCCTCCGTAGCCCCGGATCACGTCGCCCAGCAGGCGGCCGAGGTAACGGATGTCTTCGTTCTGCGTGATCGGCAGCGGACTGGGTACGGCAGACATATGCAACAAAGGCGTCCAGTGGTTTCAGAAACGCGCGCAAAGATAGGGCATCGGAAAGCCTTCGGCCCCTCTTCGCCCGGCCCGTGGGACATCATGCAAATTGCTCGCCAGAATCCGGAGCCCGACGGCAGCAACTTTCACTCTGCGGGTCCGCTCTCTTCAGACTGTTCCTGCGCCGCCGCGCGAATGGCAGCCCAGTCGTATTCCAGAGGCTTGCATTCACACGACGCAGCATCAGCGAGTTTCCTCGCCCGCTCGAGACGGTCTCCTGTTGCCGGGTGAGTGGAGAGTAACGCAATGACTGACTCTCCTCCGGTGCGCGCCTGTTCCGCCTGCATCCGCTCGAAGAACTGCGGAACTCCGTGAGGAGAAATGTCTACGCGCGCCAGGGTTTCGACACCTCCCGCGTCCGCTTCAAGCTCGAGCTGGCGGCTGTGGCGCAGGCTGCCGGCCTGATGGATCAATACTCCACCGAGCGCGCTGACGTCGCCGAGCGTCACTGCAAGAATGGCTGCCCAGCCGGCTGAATGGATCATCTGCTCGAGCGCATGACGTCCTTCAACGTGCTGGACTTCGTGCCCCAATACGCCTGCAAGTTCCTCAGGCGTTTCGGTGGCGGCGATCAACGCGGAATTGACGACCACAACGCCTCCGGGAAGCGCGAAGGCATTGATCTCCGGGGAGTCATTGACGAACCACTGGTAGTGATAGTGCGAACCCTGCGTCAGTCGCGACCCGATCCCGGCCACCGCTTCGGCCGCAGCCCCGTCCTGCTTCAGCCTGGATTCCCCCTGTAGTTGTTTGAGCCCCATCTCACCCAGTCTTTCCTCGCGTTCGAGGGAGACCTTGCCGGCAAGCCAGCCGATGACCGCCTCGCTCTGCCACCAGCCGACGAGCAACCCTGCGCACAGCAATCCCACGATAGTGACTACGGTGGTCCATTTCCTGCGTTGATAGCGCAGCTCACGCGTACTCCGTCCAAACGCCGCACGCAGCGTAGGGGGCGCCGTTTCCGCCAGCACCTGCTGCGCTGCCGGGTCGGTGACGACAAGCGAATATTGTTCGTTCGCGCGGGCCCAGTTCACGAACAACATGTCGTCATCGAATCCGCCCGTCGAAATTTCCAGTGCATCGGCCGGAACCTCGAACTGCTCGGACCCCTCGACTACCAGTACATCGCCCGCGAAATGAACCGTGCACGACGCCCCGGCACCTGGCAGGTGACGGGCATGCAGCAGCGCGGTCACCCTGCTCAAGGCGCACCCTGCTCCGTGAAGATCGCAACGAGAACAAAGAAGATGACCACGCAGAAATAAAGCAGCCGGAGAATGACCCCGCGCCTTGGTCGCCCGGCCGACAACGCACCGAGCAGACGTTTCATTGGCAGGCTCTGGAGCCAGACCTTGCCCGGCCCTTTCAGATGTGCAAAGAACAAACCTTCGCCGCCGAAGAACGATGTCTTCAGCTTGCCCACATACTTGATGTCGTAACTCGCTGTGGTTTGCAGGGCAGCCAGACAGCCTGTATCCACCTTCAATGCCTGCCCGGGTGCGAGATGGATTTCAGTGAGCGTGCCGCTCGCGTTGATGAATGCAACGCCGTCGCCAGTCAGCTTCTGCATGATGAAGCCTTCCCCGCCGAAGAAACCCACCCGCAGCCGCTTCTTGAACGCGAGGCTGACGCGAACCCCTTGCGTGACCGCCAGAAATCCACCCTTCTGGCAGATGATTGTTCCGCCGTTGGCCGCGAGATCTACAGGCATGATCTTGCCGATGCAGGGTGCCGCAAACGCGACCCGCAGCGGCCGCGCCGTAGGATTCTCGAACAGGGTCGAGAACATCCGCTCGCCGGTAAAGGCCCGCTTGATCGCACCCGCCAGCCGCGCAAACAGGTTCTCGTCTACGCCGTCACCGAGACGCGTATCCATCGTCACGCCATCATCCTGGTACATCATCGAGCCGGGCTCGCCAACGAGCGCTTCGCCCGGCGGCAGAATGACCTCCACGAACTGCAGGTCCGATCCTTCGATGCGGTATTCCAGATTGGCCACGATTTCAGACTCCGGGAAGGAATGATGAGTAAAGCTTTGTACAGCTTACACGACCCACTGTGGGTTCCTTCCTACACGGATTCACGCCGGGCCCGGACAGGCGTTACAGCATCGAGGGTGCAGTATCGGAGCGAACAGCAGCGGAGAAAAAAAATGAGACCGTCCCGTTATGTAAGCCTTCTGTCATGCCTGATCGGATTCAGTGCCAGCTTTCAATCCAGCGCCCAGGATGCGCGTGCCCTCCAGGCATTTGAAACCGTTCGGTCGGTGTTGCAGCATCCACGGTGCCAGAACTGCCATATCCCGGGCGATGCGCCGCTGCAGTTCGACGAGGGACTGCCCCATTCAATGAGCGTGATGCGCGGGCCTGATGGGCGCGGTGCCGTCGCAATGAATTGCAGTACATGCCACGGAGCGAGCAATCTGCCACCCAGCTACGGGCCGCATGTTCCGCCGGGCGCACCGAACTGGCATCTCCCGCCCCCGGATAAAAAAATGGTGTTCATCAACATCCCGCCCGCCGCACTGTGCGCGAAGATCAAGGATCCGACGTTCACCGGTGGCAAGGACCTTGAAGCGATGCTCGTACATCTGCGGGAAGACAAGCTGGTGGCATGGGGATGGAGCCCTGGCCAGGATCGTACGACGCCGCCGGTGTCCAAAGAGCAGCTCGTTGCCGCATTCCAGCAATGGATGGATCTCGGAGCACCGTGTCCGGCCGCCTGAATTCCAAGGATTGCAGTTGATGCAGGAGACAACAATGATCATTCGTTTCAGTTCGATTGCCACCGAGTCCATCATCATGCTGGGTGAAACAGCACGCCCGCTGATCCAAATGATGGGCGCCTCGGAATCGATCCCTGGTGCCATTTACTCCGCGGACATCCCTGCTGCCCTCGCGCGATTGAGAGAGGAATTGCGGACAGCCAGTCACGCGCACACCCTGGCGGGGACAGCGGATGAAGATGCGGAGGAAGAAGAACGTTGGAAAGCCGATGTCCCGCTTGCCATCCACGCCCGGCCACTCATCGACCTGCTTGAACGCGCCCATGGTGAGGGCGCCCCGCTGATGTGGGAAGAGACAAAGACAGCATTGTGAGCTCGATGCCACACCCTACCCTGCTTCGCGGTGGTGTAAGCCGACTGATGTGAGCATACTCAGGGCCATCAGCGGACTTCACTGTTCGCCGGGGGAGCATCATGAGTCAGCTCGATCAATGGCGGCGGGTCCTGCACGATTGTCTCAGCCGCCTGTCCACCAGTGCGTACGCATCAGCATTCCTCGCACTGCTTTTGATACCCGCCGCCGCTCTCCCCGCCGCTGCCCCGACCGCGGGGCCGCAAAGCGAAACGCCTGAGCTTAGAGAGGTTGTGATCACCGCCCCCGAGCCGCGCTATGTCGCGCCCACCAAGCGGGACCGGATCGGCCGCATCTGGGCGCCTGTTTTCATCAACGGCCAGGGGCCGTTCCGCATGGCGCTCGATACCGGCTCGACAAACTCCACCGTCCGCGCGGAAGTGGCAACGAAGCTCGGGATCATCCCGAATCCTGATGAAAGCGTCCGTATTCGCGGTGTCGCCGGAACATCGGTAGTCCCTACGATGCGGGTCCAGTCGATGGTGGTGGGCGACATGGCGCTCAACAGCCAGCGACTGCCGATCATCCTGGATCCTCTCGGCGGAGCAGATGGCATCCTGGGCAACGAAGGCCTGCGTGACAAACGCATATACATCGACTTCATCAATGACTTCATCACGATCCGCCTGTCGCGCGACGAACCGGCTCCCGAAGGTTTCATCACGCTGCCGTTCGAGTACGGAAAGGGCAATGTGCCAGTGGTTTCAGCTCGCCTCGGCCGCATTCCGGTCAAGGCGCTGATCAGCACCGGCGGGGAGATGACCCTCGCGAACTTCCCGGCGCGCGATGCACTGCTCGAGCAACGGAATCAGGAAGCGACGGAAGAAATCATCACTGACGTGACTGCCACCAGCCAGGCTGCCGAGAGCTACAAGACGCCGTCCATCGCCCTGGGCGAAGCGATCCGCATCAGCACGCCCCGCATGACGTTCGGCGACCTGTCCGTCTTCGAGGCCTGGGGCGTGACCAACGAACCTGCGATCCTGGTCGGCATGGATGCCCTCGGCCTGCTCGACACACTCATCATCGACTACCGCCGCTCGGAGCTGCAGATCCTCATGCGGTCGGGCACGCCCAAGGCGCTGTTCTGATCGTTCGCCATATCGCGACACATGGCTTTTGTGTTTGTAACAAGTGCGCTTGCCGATTCGCTAGGATCCGGACATGACCATCTGGATCGGCACGTCGGGGTACGCATACAAGGAATGGAAGGGCAGCTTCTATCCCGAAAAGATGGCGCCCGCGAGAATGCTCCCCTACTACGCGGAGCGCTTGTCGACGGTCGAGATCAACGCGACCTACTACCGCGCTCCCACCGAAAAGAGTCTTGCCAACTGGAGCGCACAGACGCCGCCGCGTTTCAAACTCACGCTCAAGGCTCCCAAGCGCATCACTCATGAGAAACGACTGCGCGACTGTGCGGAAGAAACAGGAGCCTTCTGCGAGATCGCCGCTACACTCGGCTCCAAACTCGGCGCGTTGCTGTTCCAGCTACCTCCAGGGCTGCAAAAAAACCTTGAACTGTTCGACGCGTTCCTCGCCACCCTGCCTGAAGGATCATGCGCCGCCTTTGAGTTCCGCCATGTCTCGTGGCTGGATGAGGAAATCTACGCGCGCTTGAAGGCCAGGAATCTGGCGCTGTGCATTGCCGACAGCGAGGACTTCTCGACGCCAATCACGTTTACCGCGAACTACGCATATTTCAGGTTGCGGGACGAAGGCTATTCCCTGAGCGACATCGTTCGCTGGGCGCAGGTGGTACGGGATGCCGGGACGAAGAGCCGGAACGTCTTCGTCTACTTCAAGCATGAGAAAACCGGGAAAGGCCCGGAGTTCGCTAGAAGAATGATCGAGGCGCTGGAAGAGCTCTGAGCGAAAAAGCGGCTGCAGAAGCCGATGGACCTAGGAGCCGAGCGCCGCAAGAACAGGCGCGTGCAGCTTTCCATTCGTGGCCAACACCGTCGTTGTGCCCAAGCCTACTGGCCCACCCTTCAGGTCAGTGAACTTGCCGCCCGCGGCTTCGACGATCACGGCCAGTGCAGCGATGTCGAGGATGTTCACGTCGGATTCAATCACTGCGTCGATCTTGCCGGCTGCCAGGAGATGGTAATGCAGGAAATCACCATAGCCGCGGATGCGATTCACGCGTGCGACGAGATTGCCGTAGCGCGACCATTGCGGGCCTGACGCGATAGTCTTGAGATTGCCTGCGGACAACGCCGCACTTTCAATCGTGTCGATGCCGCTCACCCTGATCGGCTTGTCCTGCAGCCAGGCGCCCTGCCCGATTTCGCCATAAGCGATCTCGCCATAAACGGGCGCCGACGAAACGCCCATGATCAACCGGCCGCGATGCATCAGCGCGATCTGCGTCGAGAACATCGGATACTCACGAACGAATGCCTTCGTGCCGTCGATCGGATCGACCAGCCACAGGTACTCCGCATCCAGCGCGCTCTGCCCGGTCTCCTCGCCATAGAATCCATGGTCCGGAAACCGCTTCGCAATCAGCGCACGAATGACCTGTTCGGTCTCGACATCCGCCTGCGTCACCGGCGACTTGTCCGCTTTCACCGTCACACTGAGATTCTGCTGGTAATACCGGCGGATGACAGCAGCAGCAGCGTCTG
The DNA here is from genome assembly GCA_965279735.1 of Steroidobacteraceae bacterium. Classification (GTDB taxonomy): domain Bacteria; phylum Pseudomonadota; class Gammaproteobacteria; order Steroidobacterales; family Steroidobacteraceae; genus CAIUGU01. The sequence continues at coordinate 2,243,800 of OZ257260.1, forward strand.
CGGCGGCCAACGCGGTAGTGAGGAATTCGGAGGGCATGGGCAAAATTATGGTTGGTGAGGTGTGGGATATGGGCGGCAAGAATAGACGAATGCAGATGAAGAGGAAGGCCGACTTTCATGGCCTGTCCTCAGGCCATTGTCGGCAAGTAGGCCTGCCGGCAGGTAGGGCTGCCGCCAAGTAGGTCTGGCGACAGGCCAGAATCGGAACCGGGCGAGAACTGACGTTGTCGGCAATTCTGATTCTGGCTAGCCGGCAGGCCTACCTGTCGCGTCTGCGACCTACTTGCCGGCAGGCCCCTTGCCGACACAGTCGGCTTGTTTTTTTCCTTGACACACACCTGCTCCCTTCCCTACCTTCCCCGCACCTACAGGTGATCGCCCGCCGGCAAGGCGGGTGAGAACGGGAAGCCGGTCAGATTCCGGCGCTGCCCCCGCAACGGTAGTCGAGACAAGTCGCATCACTCAAAGCCACTGTGCCGGAAGGCATGGGAAGGCGATGCGACCGGGATGGGAGTTCAGCCCCCCCCCCACTCGAGAGCCCGGAGACCGGCCTTGAGGCCATTCCAGCATCGCGGTGGGCGATGGGCTGTCGGGCTTCAATCCGCCCGCATTCCATCACTCTTCACGAGCTGGCTCTTCGACTTTCCGTTCCATGCGGGCGAGCATGGGGAGTCCTCTATGACCAGCAATCGTTCTGTTTTCCGTTTTGTCACCGCGGCAACTGCAACCATCGCAGCAACCCTTCCTGTTACTCGACTGGGTGCTCAGGAAACCACGCCCCCCGCAAATGTGCTGGTAACAGCCACCCGCCAGCCACAGCCGATCGAGGAAACACTCGCTCCTGCCCTGCTGATTTCGCGCGACGATCTCGACCGCAGCCTGGCTACGGATATTGGCGAAGTCCTCAAGTTTCACGCCGGCATCGATGTCGTCCGCAGCGGCGGCCCAGGCCAATCAACTTCCGTTTTCATCCGCGGCGCAGAGAGCAATCACACGCTCGTGCTCGTCGACGGCGTACGGATCAATCCCGGGACGATCGGCAGCGCAGCGCTGCAGAACATCGCGCCCGAGCTTATTGAACGCATCGAAGTGGTCAAGGGCCCCCGTTCAACCCTGTATGGCAGCGATGCGATCGGTGGCGTGATCAATATCATCACCCGGCAGAATGCGACGCCGGGTAGCCATTTCAGCGCACAGGCAGGCGCCGGCGCTTACTCCACGCAACAAGGCAACGTGCAAGGCTCGCTGGCAAGTGAAACCAGTTCGGCAGGCCTGGCCGTATCGTGGCTCGACAGCGACGGCTTTCCGACGCGTACGACGAGCACCACGGATCGTGGCTTCGACAATCGCTCCATCAACGCGAATGCGCGTACGCAACTTGGCGCAGTCGATGCAGGCATCCGCTACTGGCAGGCAGAAGGCACGTCGGAATACTCCGATTTTTTCCTGACCCCGGTGGACCAGGACTTTCGCAACAGCATGGCTTCCATTGATCTTGGCTTCGCTCCCACGCAGAGCTGGCACACGAAAGCCGTCGTAAGCCGCATCGAGGATCGAAGCCTACAGAATCAGTCACCTGATCGGCTGCGAACGGAGCGCTATGCGATCGACTGGCAGAACGACATTGAAATCGGCAATGCCAACCGCGTGACCGCTGGCGTCATGTACTCGGAAGAGACCGCCGACGCAGTGTCCTTCGGCACCGGCTTTGATGTCGATACCGACGTCACCAACGCATACCTGCAGGATCAGTTCACGTCGGGACGGCATCAACTCCTGCTCGCGGCGGGCTATACCGATCACTCAACGTTCGGCAACCACACCACATGGAACGCGGAATACGGGATCGGCTTCGGAACCGGCACAAGGATCATCGCTTCTGCCGGCACGGCCTTTCGCGCGCCCGATGCGACGGATCGCTTCGGATTCGGCGGCAACCCCGATCTCAAGCCGGAAGAATCCAGTCAATACGAACTGGCTTTGCAGCAGCGTATTTACGACCGGCAGACGTTGCGCCTGAGTGCCTTCCAGAACGACATCGATGAGCTGATCGAATACGTCGTGACGGACTTCAATACGTTCGACGGCGAACTGCGCAATGTCGATGAAGCGCGTATCCGCGGCATCGAGCTCACATGGGAACTGACGGGAGCAGACTGGCGTTTACGGGCGGAAGCGAGTCATCAGGACCCGAAAAATCGCATGACCGGCGACCTGTTGTTGCGGCGGTCCCAGAACAGCATCGCGGCGAGCGTCGTGAAAAGCTTCCGTTCGTTTGAACTCGGAGTGGATGTTCTCGGCGTAGACGAACGCGAGGACTTCGGGCCGGTGAAGCTCCATGGCTACGCCCTGGCCAACCTTACGGCGCGCTATGCCTTCAACACGGATTGGTCCGTTCTCGCCCGTCTCGAGAATGTGTTCGACGAACAGTACGAGCTGGCCAGCGGCTACAACACGGCCGATCGGGGACTGTTTGTCGCCGTGAAGTTCGCACCACGCTGAGCGAGGAACCATGGGCAATCGTCTCTCGAAGATCTATACCCGCACCGGGGACACTGGTACGACCGGCCTCGGTGATGGAACGCGCGTCGAGAAGGAACATATCCGGATCGAAGCGTTCGGGACGGTCGACGAAGCGAACAGCGCGCTGGGGGTCGTGCTCACGGTGGCCGACCTGCCGGCGGATGTGCGGATTCGCCTCATCCAGGTCCAGCACGAACTGTTCGACCTGGGTGGGGAGCTGTGCATTCCCGGGCATCGCATGATCATGGAAAGCCATGTCATGGCACTTGAGGAAAGCCTCGATGCCTTCAATGAAACCTTGCCCAGCCTGAAGGAGTTCATCCTGCCGGGCGGCGGTCAGGCGGCCGCCGCCTGTCATCTCGCCCGCGCGATCGTGCGGCGTGCGGAGCGATGTGCCTGGACCCTGGCCAGAACGGAAACTGTGGCGCCGGAAGTCCTGCGCTATCTCAACCGTCTTTCTGACCTGCTGTTCGTGGTCGCGCGTGTGCTGGCGCGACATGAGACCGGCTCGGAAGTACTGTGGAAACGGGACAGAAACCCGTGACCTGCAACCGGTTGCTGCCACGGCTGCTGTCAGCGCTTCTCCCGCTGGCAATGTGTTCCGTTGCCCAGGCCGATGCGTCACGCATCATCGCGCTCGCACCGCATCTCGCGGAACTGGCTTACGTCGCTGGCGCAGGCGACAAAATCGTGGGCGCTGTCGAGTACAGCGATCATCCTGCGGCCGCGCTCGCCCTGCCGCGCGTTGGCGATGCATTCCAGGTGGACATGGAACGCGTGCTGGCGATGAAGCCGGACCTGGTGCTCGCGTGGGAACAGGGAACGCGGGATGCGCTGATATCGCGGCTGAAGGAACTCGGCCTGAACGTTGTCACGCTGCCCACCTTCGATATCGAAGACGTGGGTCACGCCATTCGCACCATCGGCCGCCTCGCCGGGACCGAACCCGTAGCGGAACGTGAGGCCGCCGCTTTTGAGCAGGCCATCGCGCAGCAGCGGCAAGAGAACAGAGACAAATCGACGCTTTCCGTGTTCATCGAAGTGGACGACAGGCCGCTGTACACCGTCAACGGTCGCCAGCTCATCAGCCAGGTCGTCACGCTCTGTGGCGGCCGGAACATCTTCGCGGACCTGCCACAACTCGCGCCTGCCATCGGGATCGAAGCCGTGATCGCCGCGAATCCTCAAGTCATCCTGTCGACCGACGATTCGGACGACCAGGCAACGGCGATCTGGACGGCGTGGCCCCACATCCAGGCGGTTCACGACGAAAACGTCTACACGCTGCACGCAGACGACATCGCCCGGCCGACCACGCGACTGGTCAGCGGTATCCGTGAGGTTTGCGGCCTGCTGGAAAAAGTGCGGGGGAAATACGCGCACTGACGGGCCAGTTCCCTTCAAGCCCCCTTCAAGCCATCCAGCCGAGCAACGTCAGCACCGACAGCAGCACCAGCCAGATCACGAGCGTGCGCATGACGAGACGGAGGGTGGCGCGCGCCGTCCAGATATCCGGATCGCCTTCCGGGGTACCGGACAACAGGGAATGCAGCGCGCCTTTGCCGACGCAGACGAGAACGTGATCGTTCATCAGCAGGATCTCGCCCTTGGCGGTGGCGTAGAACTGCCGCCAGCCCGCCATCGCTTCATCGAAACTGCCGGCGAGCGGAAACAGCAATGCCGTGATCCTTGCGGGCAGCCAGGCAAGGATTGCATGCAGCGTGCGTGTCGCCTCCAGATAGGCCTTGCCCTGCCCGTCAATCGGACACAGGCGCTCGGATTCGAAGACGGCCCGACGACGCATGAGGTCGCTGACACGGAACAGCCAGGCACCAGCCGGCCCCAGCAAGGTGAACCAGAAGATTACTCCGAAGATCCGGTTGTTGGACTGGACCAGGATCGCTTCCTCGAGGGCTTCGCGCGCAGGCCCGGGGCGACTGGCCGCATCATCCTCGAGCAGCGCCTTGGAAATGCGCGCGGCTTCCGCGATATCGCCGCGTTCAAGTGCTGTGCAATAGTCATCCACTTCTTCCTTGAGGTCGCGGGGCCCCAGCGAAATGATCAGGACGACGATCGCAAACAGCAGATAAGGCAGGCCGAGCAGCGAATCGCTGAACAGACCGCCAAGGATCGCCACGGGTACAACGGGCAGCAGGCAGAAGATCATCGTCAGCACTGTCAGGGGTCGGCCGCCCGGCTGCGAGGGAATCTGGAAATGCCGGAAGCCCCAGTCGAAGTAACTGTCGAGCCAGCGGGGTTCGCGCAGATGCAAGAGGTGCGTGATGAGCCGCTCGATGATGAGACCGAGGAGGAGCGCGATGAGCGTCATGGGCTGTTGTACGCGAGCCGCATCGCCAGCAGGGCACGCAACCGCGGCCAGTCGAACGCGAGCCCGGGATCGCTCTTGCGACCGGGTGCGATATCGCTGTGACCTGCAATGCGTTCCGTCGACAGCGACGGACAGGCGCTGCACAGCGAGAAAATCAGATTGGCCAGCACGCGATACTGCGCAGGTTCGTATGCACTGCCATCTGTACCTTCCAGCTCGATACCGACCGAAAAATCATTGCAGTTGCTGCGACCGTTGTAGCTGGACGTGCCCGCATGCCACGCGCGGTCATTGCAGGAAACGTACTGCACTACCTCACCGTCCCGACGGATCAGGAAGTGGCTTGAGACCTTGAGTCCCGCAACCTCCGCAAAGTATGGATGGACGGCGGGATCAAGCGCATTGGTGAAGAGATGATCGATCCACGGCCCGCCAAACCCGCCCGGTGGCAGACTGATGCCATGGACGACGATCAGATCCGGCTGCACACCTGCCGGACGCGAGTCGAAGTTGGGGGATTCGACCTGACGCGCACCGGCAACGAGGCCGGAGACAGGATCGAGTTGCAGTCGGTCGGCCGGTCGCGAAATCATGGGTGGCCCATGATGCCCGGGTGGATCGGGTTCCGCCACGCTTGCATGCAAACCGTGCGGACTGGAAAATCCCGCTCCGCCTGTCCCGAGACCTGCCCATCCCAATGACGGAATTCCCCGCAACCCCGGAGGCTGCCGGCCTCGCCCGCCGCGACCTGCAGGTCGTCTGGCATCCCTGCACCCAGATGCAGGACCACGAATGGCTGCCGATGATTCCGATCCGCCGCGGTGAAGGGGTGTGGCTGGAAGGAATGGATGGCCGTCGTTATCTCGATGCAATCAGCTCCTGGTGGACCAACCTGTTTGGCCACGCGAACCCGCGCATCAATTCCGCGCTGAAGAATCAGCTCGATCAACTCGAACACGTGCTGCTGGCGGGTTTCACCCATGAGCCGGTGGTGAAGCTGTCGGAGCAACTCCTGGCGCTTGCACCTCCCGGCTTTGCCCGCTGCTTTTACGCCGACAATGGCTCGTCCGCGATCGAAGTCGCCGTGAAGATGAGCTTTCACTATTGGCGCAACGCGGGGCAGCCGGCCAAGCGGCGGTTCGTTACCTTGAGCAACAGCTATCACGGCGAAACGCTGGGCGCGCTGGCGGTCGGAAACGTCGAACTCTACAAGGAGATCTACAAGCCGTTGCTCATGGATGTGATCACCGTGCCCTCCCCCGACTGTTTCGAGCGGGAGCCCGGCGAAAGCTGGGAAGAACATTCGCGCCGCAAGTTTGCGCTCATGGAAATCACGCTTGCGCGACATGCTAATGAGATCAGCGCCGTGATCGTCGAACCGCTCGTGCAATGCGCGGCGGGAATGCGGATGTATCACCCTGTGTATCTCACGCTGCTGCGGGAAGCCTGCGATCGCCATGGCGTACACCTGATCGCCGACGAGATCGCCGTTGGCTTTGGCCGCACAGGCACGATGTTCGCCTGCGAGCAGGCCGGTATCCGTCCCGATTTCATGTGCCTGTCGAAGGGGCTGACCGGTGGCTACCTGCCGCTGTCCGTGGTGCTCACGACACAACAGGTCTACGACGCGTTCTATGCCGACTATGCGAGCCAGCGCGCATTCCTGCATTCACACAGCTACACGGGGAATCCGCTCGCGTGCACGGCGGCACTTGCAACGCTCGATATCTTTGCAACGGACAATGTAATCGAGACGAACCGGGCGCTCGGCCGGCATCTAGAACGTCGGGCGCGCGAACTGGAATCGCATCCCCATGTCGCGGAAGTCCGCAGCACGGGCATGATCTGCGCGATCGAGATGATCCAGGACAAGACCTCAGGCAAGGCCTATCCGTGGCAGGAACGCCGTGGCCTGCGGGTCTATCGTCACGGACTCGAGAAGGGTGCGCTGTTACGACCCATCGGCAACGTCATCTACTTCATGCCCCCCTACGTGATCACGCCCGACGAGATCGACTTCATGGTCGATACCGCGGCCGCCGGCATCGAGCTCGCCACATGCGGCTGACGCGGATTCATGCTGACGGTACCTTGAGTCCGGGCGCGGAAGTGTCACTGCCCACCGCAGCGGGACATCACATCTCGCGCGTGCTGCGACTCAAGGAAGGCGCACAGCTCATCGTGTTCGACGGCAGCGGCGGCGAATATCGCGCCATCATCAGCGGTGTCGCGAATGGCGAAGTTCGCGTGGCGCTCAAGGAGTTCATGCCGGACACTGCAGAATCGCAAGTACGGCTGACGCTGGTGCAGGGCATTTCCCGCGGGGAACGCATGGACTGGACGCTGCAGAAAGCGACGGAGCTCGGCGTTGCCGCAATCGTTCCCGTGCTCACCACTCGCAGCGTTGTACGGCTCGACGACCGCCAGAGCCTGAAGAAACAGGAGCACTGGCGCGCCATCGTCATCGGCGCCTGCGAGCAGAGTGGCCGCACACGCCTCCCGGATGTCAGGGCACCTGTCTCGCTGCAGGATTTCCTGACCCGGTCGCGCAACGAAAGCCTGCGCCTGGTATTGAGTCCTTCCGCGGCCGGCTCGCTTGCCTCTCTCAACAGTGTGCCGCAGGAAGTGGAATTGCTGATTGGCCCGGAAGGCGGCCTCGATGACGCTGAACTTGCTCTTGCCGAGCAGGCCAACTTCATCCCCGTGCGTCTTGGACCGCGCGTCTTGCGCACCGAAACCGCTTCAGTCGTCGCACTATCGGTGCTGCAGGCGCTGTGGGGAGATCTGCGGTAGGAGACCAACCGGCCGACTTCGTCGGCAAACGACCTCCGGTGAACGGTCGGCTTTTATGGCCCGTCCCTGGGCTATCGCCGACAAATGGCCGCTGGCAAGTCAGAATTCAACCGCTGGCCACCTACAAGATGAATCCCTTCTGGCCTGCCAACAGGCCATTTGTCACAGAGTGACCCTGTTGCCGTAGGCCGTTTGCCGGTAAAACCGGCCGATCGTTTTTACGCCCTCGTCTCTTCGCTGATCATCTGCTCGAGCCGCTCGAAATCGGGAATGAGCGGAGACTCATTGAGCATGCTTACCTGACAGAGCACCGGCATGCGTTCAGGGAAGACGCGCGTCATGTCGGGCTTCAGCACATCATTGTTGACGCGGACGAGCTGCGGAAAGCCCTGCGTGATCATGCCGAAGTAGCCGCCTGTGAGCTTCGAACTGATGGCGACGAAAATCACGATGCGCGTGCGGCCCCCGGGAGCCGGCAGGGCGTGACCACACGTCGCTTCAAACGAAATGACGGGCACAGGACGACCGCTCCAGCTGATCGTCCCCAGATACCACGGTGGCGTCCCTTCCATCGGTTCGGGCGCCTGCCAGGTAACCACTTCGGCCACACACGCGCGTGGAACGATCAACCGCTCTTCAGCCAGCGGGACGAGCAGGCTGTAAAGCTCGTGCGTCGGGATTTCATTGGCACTCATGACGCTTGCCTCCGGTGGGCTTCGACCAACGGATCGATGGCGTCGAGCAACTGGCTTTCCTGGTACGGCTTGCCGAGGTAGTCATTCACCCCGAGCTCGATCGCACGGGCACGATGCTTTTCACCCACGCGCGAGGTGATCATCACGATAGGAATCGTCGCGAGACGAGGATCGCCACGAACCTGCGCGGCGAGTTCATAGCCATCCATGCGTGGCATTTCGATGTCTAGCAGGATGATGTCCGGAATATGTTCCTGCAGCAGGGACAACGCTTCCACGCCATCCTTCGCGGTCATGACCCGCATGCCGTTGCGTTCAAGCAAGCGCTGCGTCACGCGGCGTACCGTGATCGAGTCATCGACCACGAGCACGAACGTCCGGCGATCTTCGGCTACCCGCTGCGGGCCAGCAGCGCGGGCGCGCCACTCGGAACGCACGAGCGCGCCCATGTCGAGAATGATGACGATGCGGCCATCACCGAGAATCGTTGCGCCCGAAATGCCGCGGATGCCTGAAATCTGCGGACCAACGGACTTCACCACGATTTCGCGGCTGCCCACCAGTTCATCCGTTACCAGCGCGGTGGAATGTTCGCCCGCGCGGATCAGGATCACCGGCAATGGTGCTTCGACTTCGGGCAGCACGGAAGGCCCCGCACCCAGGAAGGAACCGAGGTACTGGAACCGGTAGATCTGGCCGCCATAGCTATAGGTGGGTTCCGTCTCGGCGAGGTGCCGCAGCACTTCTTCGCGGGACACGCGGCTGACACCTTCCACCGTAGGCAACGGCAAGGCATAGAGCTCATCGGTGACGCGCACGATCAGCGCCTGGCTGATGGCCAGCGTAAACGGCAGTCGAACGGTGAACCGTGTGCCTTGGGCCGGAGTGGATTGCGTGAACAGTGCGCCACCCAGCTTCTTGATCTCGGTGACGACGACATCCATGCCGACACCACGCCCGGCATGCTGGGTCACGCTGCTGGCCGTGCTGAAGCCCGGCTCCAGAACCAGCTGGAGCGCTTCCTCATCGGTGAGGATGCGCCCTGGTTGCAGCAGGCCGCGGGCACGGGCCCGTTCACGTACTGCCTGCACGTCGATGCCGCGACCGTCGTCCTCGATGACGATCACGATCTCCGCACCTTCGCGTGTCAATCCCACCTTGATAGTGCCGCCTTCCGGTTTGCCTTTGGCGATGCGCTCTTCAGGCGTCTCGATGCCGTGCACGACTGCATTGCGAAGCATATGTTCGAAAGGAGGCAGCATGCGCTCGAGCACCTGCCGGTCCAGTTCTCCGGATGCGCCTGTCACAACCAGTTCAGCCTGCTTGCCGGTATCCGTCGCCACCTGCCGCACAAGACGGCTGAGACGCTGCACATGCCGCTGGAAGGGCACCATCCGCGTCCGCATGAGGCCGCTCTGCAGTTCGGTGACGACACGTGCCTGCTGCATGAGCAGGTTCTGGCCCTCTCGCGTCAAGGTCTCAAGCAGGCCTTCGATGCTGCCGACGTCGCTGACCGATTCGGCGAGCGCACGGGACAGCTGCTGGATGCTGGAATAACGATCGAGTTCGAGCGGATCGAAGTCGGAACGGCCACCGGTCTCCTGTTGATAGCGGTGCAGGACCTGCGCTTCGGTTTCCATCTCCAGCTTGCGCAGCTGGTCCTTGAGGCGGGTGACGGTGCGGCTGAGCTCGGCCAGGTTGAATTCGATCGAACCCACCTGCTGCTCAAGGCGCGACCGGAAAATACTGACTTCGCCTGCGTTGTTCAGCAGCGTATCGAGCAGGTCGGCATCGACACGCGCGACCTCATGCCGTTCCTGCACTTGCGGTTCACGGCCTGGCGGCAGAACAGCAGGCACGAATTCGGCGAGTGCGGGAGCCGCTTCAGCGACCGGCTCCACGATGTCGGCAGCGGCTTCTTCCGCCATAGGCAGGACTTCGAGATCGTCGGCAAAACGGCTGGCCGGTTCGTCAAGCACTTCCGGAACGCTTGCCGGTTCCGGTTCGTAGGCTGGAGTCCAGAATTGCGGAGTCGGAATTTCCTCTGGCGGCGGCTGCTCGGCAACCGGCTCGAGGGATGGCGCGCTGTACTCGATCGGCGCCGGCTCGTCTTCTTCCAGCGGCGCACCCCCACCGAGCGAACGGATGCGCTGGATCAGATCACGCGCGGGCGGAACCCGGCGGCCCTGGGTGACCGCATCGCGCATGTGGTGCAGTTCATCGAGGCTGGCCTGCATGGTGGCGAAAACCGCCTGATCTGCACGCACGCGCCGGGTTTCGATGGCCAGCATGAACGATTCGACTTCATGGCTGAGATCGCCCATCGCCCGGATGCCGGCCATGCTCGCACCACCTTTCAGCGTATGCAGCGCCCGCTTGAACTCGAAGACATAAGCTTCGTTCCCCTGGTCCTGCGACCACCCGGCAAGGGCAGTCTCCGCAGCTTCGAGCAGCTCCGTGGCTTCTTCGGTGAAAATCGCGGCGACATCGGCATCGAAATCCTGATCCAGCTCGCCTTCGGGCTCGGGTGTCGGGACAAAGTCGGGAGTGACGGATTCATGGACAGTGATGGGCTCGTTGCCCTCCGGTTCCGGTTCCGGTTCCGGCTCCGGCTCCGGCGCAATCGTGATTTCTTCGACGAAGAAAGTCTCTTCGACCACCATCGTGTCGATGCCGGGCTCGTCCTGTACCTCGGGTTCCGTGGTTGCTGCGCCATCCGCCAGCAACGACTCCTCGGCTCCCAGGTCGAAATCGAGCTCGGCAAAATCCTCACCCAGCGCAGGTGGCGCCGCGGTATCCGAAATGTCGATCAACATTGCTGGAGGTGGCTCGGGCTCCAGCAAGAAATCCAGGTTCGACGCGTCTTCGGTTGCAAACAGCGGGAATACGTCGACCGCAGGCAATGGTTCCGATTCGGGCTCAGGGTCGAAGGCGTGCGGCGCAGCCAACCCGGCAGGTGACGTAAAGGCCCCGAGATTCAGCATTGCTGCCTCGGTCCGCGCAGTCAGCTCGAGATCTGCCGAACGCTCGAGCTCTTCGAGCCGCGCCACGATACCGGCATGTGTCAGGAAATAGCCGGTGTTCTCGCCGATGTGGTCGACCACGTTCTCGATGGCGCTCACCGCATCCCGAAGAACCGTCAGGCCTTCTGCAGGCAATCCCAGTTCATTGTCGTAAAGCTTGCGGATGTAGTGATTGAGCGGTTCGGCGATCTTGATGCCCTGGCGTGCGCCTGCCGTCTTCGCAATGCCGCTCAACGTGTGACAGGAGCGGTGCAGCGGTTCGGTTACAGGATGCGGTGCTCCGGATTGCTCCGCAGCCATCAGGTACTCGCGGATCGTCGTCAGGTGCGCAGCGGTTTCCTTGGAAAAAATGTCATGCAGCACCGGGTCCATCGGCGGCTGGTCGTTCGTTGACTCGATGGGCGGCGCTTCAACCACCTGAGGAACGGGCTGCGACGGGACAGCAACGGCAGGTGCCCGTGGAACCGGATCCTGTACACCCGAAATGGATTTCGCCTGGGCAATGAGTCGCGCGGCATCGACCTGGGGATCACGACCTGTCTCAAGCTGTTCGACCAGCTCCGGCATCGCGGCAACCGCATGGCGCAGCAACGCCATCATCTCCGGTGTACGGGCCAGCGTCTTGTTGATGACACGATTGAGCAGCGACTCGATCGACCAGGCCACTTCACCGATGAGCTGCGCACCGACCATGCGGCCACTGCCCTTCAGCGTGTGGAAGGAACGGCGCACGTTCACGAGCGAATCCTGATCCTGCGGATTTTCATCCCACGCCGGGAACAGCACTTTCAGTTTTTCGATCTCGTCCTTGGCCTCTTCGATGAAGAGTTCGAGGAATTCCGGATCGGCCTTGTCTTCAGAAGGCGCAAGCACCGGAGGCAATCCACCGACAAAACGGGGCAGCGGTATGTGCGTGACCGCGGGCGTCGTCGCAGCCGGATCGAAGACGGTCGTGCTCTCGAGATCTTCAGGCAGCGGCGTGACCGCTCCCGGTCGTGGCTCGATCGCGAGCGTGCGCGCGTAATCAACCGGCGCGGCGACGGCCGGCGTATCCAGCGACGGCATGTTGACCAGCACCTTCAGGCAGGTCTCGGCGTTGTCGAGCATGTACCACGGATCCGTCCGCCCGGCCTGCAGCGTTTCCATGTAGTACTCGACCGAAACGATGGCGTCGGCGAGCCGGTCCATGCGATCCGTCGGAATACGTTTGCCACCCGAATTGAGCGACTGCGCGAGCGCAGCGGAAATCCCCTCCGTCACCTCGACGGCACGGGTTTTACCGAGCATCAGGAGGCCCGCGGTAATACCGCGAATCAGTTGCGGAATCTGGTCCAGTGGCTGCGCGTCGGCGGGACGCTCGACGAGCAAGGCTATGGCTTCCTTGATGCGCGCCATGTTCACGATGCATTCGCGAAGCACCGCTTCGGTGACATGGCGGAATTCGGTGTCATCGCCTGAACCGGACGCGTTGGCAGACGCACGCGCATCACCTGTCACCGGAACGATCAAGCCGATCAGCTGTTCGTCGAGGCCGTCCTCGATACCGATCAGTGTCGCTGCAATCTTCAGCAGCGAATTTTCATCGAGTGGTGAGCGTTGCGAGACGATGGCCTGCAGGCCTGCGATTTCGGACTGCACCCGGTCACGCAGCTCGCCGAGACCCAGCACGCCGAGCGTATCGCCGATCTTCTTCAGCATTTCGAGCTGGGCAGAGAGCTCTTCGACCTGTGTGGCGCCCTTGCGCACGAAGATATCGAGGGCATCCTTCACGCGCGCCAGGTCTTCCTTGATCGCGGCCGCCACCGTCTTCATCAAACGTACGGACGGAGCAGACAGGCTCTCGCGGGCCTGCGCGACCTGCTCGTCAACGGGCAACAGCTCGCCGAGGCGGAACGACGCACGAACGGCAGCAACGCGCGGACCCGACGTAGTCGCCCGTGCAACGTAGTAAAGCAGGTTGTTCAGCAGCTCGACCGAGGGGCTTTCGCTGTAGGCGGTCTCTCCCACCTGGTAGAGCCTGCGCAATTCGCGATCGGCCTGGCCGAGCAGCCGTTTGACGGAGGCGCTTTCCTCAAGGCCTTTCTCACGCAGGGCTTCAAGCAGCGCGCCGGCAACCCACCACAACTGGAAGACCGGCTGTGTCGTGGCAGCCTGCTCCAGTTTCTCTGCAGTACGTGCCAGCACTTCGAGATTCTGCTCGGGACGCTCGCCCTTGATCCAGCCGAGCAGGCCCACCTGGAAACGCGGCCTGAGCTTGCGCGCCCAGTGGGCGACGGAAGTGGATGCTTCACCCGCCGCGGGAGGTACCGGACTCGCCTGCTGGTCGGACGTCAGATTCAGCAGCAGCAGCGTGCCTTCAGACAGAAGAGCGGAGCCACGGACTGCGCGCAGATCATTGAGAAGCGGCAACAGGACCAGCGCCATATCGCGTCCACCGCCCATTACCCGCTCGAGATACGTCGGCAGTTGCACCATCGCGCGCATCAGCGCATCGAGCCCTTCGGCAAGATGCCGTTTCTCGGCGAACGTCTCGATGAGATAGTTGACTGCCTGCTCCATTTCTTCGGCCAGCAGGGCGGCGCCATAGACTTCGACGAGGCGCAGCGAACCGTGCACCTGGTGAAGATGCTCACTACAACGGCGGAGTTGGTTGACGTCATCCTGCCGCTCACCGAACGCCTCGAGGGCGGCGCGCGCGTCATTGAGTTCCGCCGCAAGCTCTCTCGCGACGACGTGCAGGATCTGCGAAGAAACCTCGCTCATGCTAGAGGTTCAGGCCGCTGACTTTGCGGGCCGCGGGCGCGGGCCGTTCAGCGCTGCTCTCGATTTCAGGAGATTGGGTGATGGCGCGAAGAATGCCTTCCGGAAGGCGGAACCCGGCGACGGATTTGCGCAACTGCGTCGAGAGTTCCGCCAGCTTGCTGATGGAAGTCGAAGCAGCGGCCGTGTTCTCGGCTGACTGGGAGCTGATCTCCCTCAGCACCTGCATGTTGCGCGCAATGTTGCCGGAAGCGCCGGCTTGCTGGCGTGCGCTCGCCGAGATGTTCTGCACGAGACTTGCGATCTGGTTCGAGACCTGTTCGATTTCCTCGAGCGCCGCACCCGCGTTCTCCGCGAGCAACGCTCCTCCCACCACGTCAGTGGTACTGCGCTCCATCGAGACGACAGCTTCATTCGTGTCTGCCTGGATCGTCCGCACGAGCACGTCGATCTGTTTGGTGGCGTTGGCCGCCCGCTCGGCCAGACGCTGCACTTCGTCGGCAACCACCGCGAAACCCCGACCGGCCTCGCCCGCCATGGACGCCTGAATCGAAGCATTGAGCGCCAGGATGTTTGTCTGCTCGGCGATGTCATTGATCAGCTCGACGATGTTGCCGATTTCCTGCGAACTCTCGCCCAGCCGCTTGATGCGTTTCGAGGTTTCCTGGATGGTTTCGCGGATTGCGTTCATGCCATCGATCGTCCGGCGCACGGCATCGCCGCCCTTGTGGGCGATGTCCACAGAATGACGGGCCACATCGGCCGACCGTTCCGCGTTGCCGGAGACTTCCTCGACGGACGTCGCCATGGCTGCAACCGACTCGGATGCCGAGGCAATCTGCTTGGACTGCGCTACAGAGGCTTTTGCGAGGTGACTTGCGGTTGCCTGCGTCTGGCGTGCCGCGGAATCGAGCGTGATCGCCGTGCCATTGATGGTCGTCACCAGCTCACGCAACGCTTCAATGGCGTAGTTGATGGAGTCCGCGATGGCTCCGGTAATGTCCTCGCTCACGGTGGCCTGCACGGTCAGGTCGCCGTCCGCCAGACTGGATAGTTCGTCGAGCAGTCGCAGGATCGCTTCCTGGCTGCGTTCGTTCTGCTGGTCCTGCAGCAGCGCGGTCGCGCGGATATTGGCGACTTGTGCATAGGTCACCGCCGTGCCGATCAGAGCCAGCAGCGCGATGCCAAGCAGAACCGCCGGCAACCAGTGCAGCCAAGCGGGTGTCGCGGAGGCAGGTGCGGCTCCCACCGAATCACGCAAACCCGCGAAAAGAGCCGTGCTGCCCGTCCGCAGACCATCAGCCGCTTCATGAGCAGTACCCAGCGTTTCGGCAGAGGCAATCGCAGCCCGAACCTGCTCGTTCAGCTGGCCGTAGAGATCGTTGACGACGTCAAGTCGCTGCAGGCCTTCCGGCGTGCTCACACGCGGCAGCGCGAGTCCCGAATCAATTCCCCGCAGCTCGCCGAGCACCTGGCCAAGATATTCAAGACCATCGGAAAGGCGCAGTGACAACATCGCCGCATCGCCCATGCCGGCGGACAGCGACGCGAGATCCTGATCGATACGGAGGCCGGTGACTTCAAAACGTTCAAGCTGTGAGGTGAGGCGCTCGACCCCGGCAGCACCGAGAGTGCTCCCGACATTGCCCAGTCCTTCGAGCAGGCGCGGGATCAGCGCAGAAACTTCACGCGCGGCCGAACTTGTGCGGGTGCTCGCATCCTTCGCCCCGACAACGGTACTTGCCTGCTGGAGAAAGTTGGTCGCCGTATCCTGCAGGCCAGGAGCAAGACGGGGCGCAAGCGTCTCGAAGCGCGCGTGCGACTCGGCCAGGGCATCGAACGCGGCAACGTCGCCCGTCAGTGCAGTGCTCGCCTGCAATGGCATGGCCTGCGACAACGCAAGCAGTTCTCCCACCTGACTGCCACCGGCGTTGTCGGCCGCTCCGCCGCTCATGCGATCGGCAAAGAAGAAAGCCATTGCCGCCAGCACCACGCAGACCAGTGCCACGCCGATGAAGACAGGCAGGAATCTCACTCCTCGCATCTTGTCAGGCATGGCACTCACTCTGTCCTGGCTCTCGTAACTGTCACTGTGATCTCGCTTTTAACCATGACCGACCGCATCAGGAAGCGGCAGCACGCAGGAAGTCCGCGCTTTCGAGAAGGCCCCTGACGCTGAACACTGGCCAGACTTCCGCACCCCGCTTGAATGCGCCCGCCAGGTAGCGTTCGCAGCGAAGCAGCGTCGGCGGCACTTCTCCGGCGAACTCGCCGTCGGAGAACCGGCGGAACCCCAGCACTTCATCCACCATCAGGCCGCCCGGGATTTCGCGATGGTTGGCCACCAGCACGCGCGTGCTGCGTGCGGTAGTCGTCACGCCGCCGCCCAGAAACGACCTGAGATCGACAACCGGCAATAACTGGCCCCGCACGTTGGCAAGCCCCCTGATCCAGGGCTTCGAACCCGGTACTCGAGTCAGCATCGCGGGGAAGCCCATGACTTCCCGCGTTTCCTCGCGGGCGACGAGGAAGTTCTCCGCGCCGAGGCGAAACGCGACACCGACCCATTCGCGGCCAACACCCGACTCCCGCTCCTGACCGCTCTGGGCGATACGGCTCAATCGCTCGAGTTCACGCAGGAGCTCGAAGGGACGCTCCCTCAGGTTTTTAAGGCCTAACGTGCCGGTCATCGGGCTGACATCGCGAGGTTACGCGCCGCAGGAGCGGGGAAGACGGAAATGGCGAAAAGGCTGGGTTGCATCAAAAGTTCGTCGCGACAGGTCAGCCTGCGAGGGCCGCTTGCGCTTTCTCGATCAGGATATCCATGGACACCGGCTTGACGAGGTAGTCCACCGCGCCCTGGCGCATGCCCCAGATGCGATCCGTTTCCTGGTTCTTGGAAGTGACCATGATGACCGGGATGGAACGGGTATCCGGATCGGCCGACAGCTTGCGCGTCGCCTGGAATCCGTTGACGCCCGGCATGACGACATCCATGAAGATGAGGTCGGGCTTCATGACTTTTGCCTTGGCAAGAGCTTCGGCACCGTCGGCAGCCGCCGCGGTACGGAACCCATGCTTCTCGAGTGCCTGCTGCATGACATGCACTTCGGTCGGCGAATCGTCCACGATGAGGATCAATGCCATGGAGCCCCCCCTGCCTGTTACCTGCCCGCCTGGTTTACGTGCGTATCGATGGCACTCAGCAGCTCGTCCTTGGTGAACGGCTTCGTCAGATAGTGCTCGGAACCGACGATGCGGCCGCGGGCACGGTCGAACAGGCCGTCCTTGCTGGACAGCATGATCACCGGGATCGTCCTGAAAACCTTGTTGTGCTTGATAAGGGAACAGGTCTGATAGCCGTCAAGCCGCGGCATCATGATGTCCACGAAAACGATGTCCGGCTGGTGATCGGCTATCTTGGACAGCGCGTCGAACCCGTCGACGGCCGTAAAGACCTCGCAACCTTCCTTGGACAAGAGGGTTTCCGCCGTCCGGCGGATGGTCTTGCTGTCGTCGATGACCAGCACCTTCAACCCTGCGAGCCTCGGGCGCTCACTAGCTGCAGCAACTTCCATTGGCGTTCCTCTTCCCCATCCCGGTCTCGGGTGGCATCAGACTTCAGGCTCGGCAGCTCAAGACAGGTGAAATTCACCGCTGCAGGTAACGGGCGGGTTTTAACATATTGATCAGACGCCTGCCATTGGCTGCGCTCGTATAGTATGAAGCCCGTCACAAGGAGTTCCGGCTGCATGCGGCCCCGGAAGACTGCGCCCCTCGCAGCCGATTATGAGCGCCGGGCCAAGGCACAAAAGTAGAACTCCGTCACTGATTCTGTGGAGCATCGGAATGGCAAGAGACCCCGTGCGGCTGGCCGTCGTCATGGATCCCATCGATCACATCAAGCCGGCGAAGGACACCACGCTGGCCATGCTGCTCGCTGCGCAGAAGCGCCAATGGGAACTCCTCTACATGGAGCAGTCCGACCTCTGGCTGGACAATGGCGTCGCCTGGGGCAGGGTCCGGCCCGTCACGGTGCGCGACGATCTCAAGGACTGGTACACGCTGGGCGCGCCCCGGAATGAACGCCTCGGCAGCCTTGACGCCATCCTGATGCGCAAGGATCCGCCCTTCGACCTTGAATACATCTATTCCACTTACATCCTGGAGCGCGCTGAGCTGGCGGGAGCCTTGCTCGTCAACCGTCCCCAAGGGCTCAGGGACATGAACGAGAAGGTCTATACGGCGTGGTTTCCCGAGTGCTGCGCGCCAACCCTGATCACCCGCGACATGTCGCAGATGCGGGCGTTCCTCGACCAGCACGAGCACATCGTCTGCAAACCGCTCGACGGGATGGGTGGAAGATCCATCTTCGTGGTTCGCCAGGGCGACAAGAACGCGTCGGTGATCTTCGAAACGCTCACTGGCAGCGGCACTCACTACGCCATCGCCCAGAAATACCTGCCGGACATCGTCACCGGGGGTGATTCCCGCGTGCTGGTCATCGACGGCGAACCGGTGCCCTACGCGCTGGCCCGCATTCCCGACGCGAGTGACAACCGCGGCAATCTCGCCGCCGGTGCCAAAGGCCAGGGCCGGCCGCTGAATGACCGCGATCGCTGGCTCGTGAGCCAGATCGGTCCGGCCTTGAGGGACCGCGGCATGCTCTTCGTCGGGCTGGATGTCATCGGCGGCTATGTCACGGAGATCAACGTGACGAGCCCGACCGGCGTCCGCGAGCTCGACAAGCAGTTCAAGCTGGAGATCGCGAGCCTGCTCATGGATGCGATCGAGAAGCGGCTCGTGGCTCGCGGCACAACGGCCTAGCGTCTTCTGCCCCGCAACGGCATGGCGAACGGGCGGCGCGTGTCCTTGTTCGAATCGTGCCATGTGGCGCTGCCGATGGCCGTTGCGCTGGTTTGCCTTTCATTTGCGGCCTGTGCTCCGCCGCCCGGGGTTCATACCGTCCAGTTCCTGGCCATGGGGACGAACGTATCGATCACCATTGTCGAGCCCATTCCCGCCGGGTTGCCCACTGCTTTGAGCGATATCGAGGTGCAGATGCAGCGCCTGGGTCACGAGTGGTACCCGTGGACTCCTGATGGCTCCGGTGAACTGGCGCAGGTGAACGCCTCCATCGCGGAGGGAAAGACCAGGGAGGTTTCGCCAGAGCTCGCATCCCTTCTCGCAACGGCTCAATCGCTTGCTGCCGCGAGCGACGGGCGTTTTGATCCCGCGGTCGGGTCGCTGGTTGAACTGTGGGGATTCACAACCGGAATGCGGGATACAGCCACCCTCCCTGATCGGGTCGTGCTCGATGAGTGGGTGAAAGCCCATCCCACGTTTGCAGATCTTTTCATTCAGGGCACCACCGTCGGCAGCCGGAATCGCATGCTCAAACTCGATCTTGGCGCAATCGCCAAAGGACGCGTGGTAGATATTGCAGTCAGCGAGCTCCAGAAAGCCGGCGTCACTCATGCACTCGTGACAGCCGGAGGCAACGTCCACGCCCTCGGCATCGCGCCCGAACACCCCTGGCGAATCGCGATCCGTGACCCGCGGGGTCCGGGGATTCTTGGCTGGGTCGATCTGAACGACGGAGAAAGCATCGATACGTCGGGAGACTACGAACGCTTTGCCATCGTCGATGGCCGGCGCATTCACCATCTGCTCGATCCCCGAACCGGCTCTCCAGCCGACCACACAGCGGCCATCACGGTCATCGCCGCCAACGGAACGCTCGCCGACGCCGCTGCCACGGCATTGTTTGTCGCCGGACCCGACGCATGGCGGGAGGTCGCCCGCCAACTCGGGATCGACGCAGTGCTGAGGATCGACACCGCAGGACGAATGGAAGCTACGTCCAGCATGGCTGCGCGCGTCAGCTGGAATACCGGAAACGCACACGCACTCACCATCGTGGACTGACCCCGATTCAGATCGGTCCGTCGTCACATATACTCGCGCCATGGTGAACTCATCCCTGTCAGCCAATGCCGCAGCCGATGCAGAGCAGGATGCCAGGCTGTCCGTTTCGCCCTTCGGCCGTGCCACGATAGCAAGTGCCAGCGACCGACTGACTACCACGCTTTTTCTGGTCGCGCTCCTGCATGGCATCGTGATCATCGGCATCAGCTTCAAGGCGTTGACGCAGCCCGAGGTTCGCTCGGCGCCCACACTTGAAGTTCTCCTGCTGACCACCGGCGGGCGCAACGAAGGAGACAATCTCGACGCCCGTTACCTTGCACAGCGCAGCCAAGCCGGCGCCGGGACCACGGAAGAGCGTGTTCGCGCAGCGAGCCCGGAATCGTCAATGTTCCCGGCAGCAATCGAAGGCAGCGCGCAGGGATCAGGCGTCGAGTACAAGGAAGCGGTCGAGGGTAGCCCCGCGCGTGAAATACTGTCGAGTCGCGCGGATCGCGCCGATGTGAGCCTGCAAAGCGGTCGTAACCAGCCTGCACGGGAGAGCGAAACACCGATTGCGCTGGTCCCCACGCCTCCCAGCCCCGTGATCGCGAGCGCTGCCGATGAAGCGCTGCGCTTGAGAGGCAATACCAGCCGCGAGCTCGAGATCAGGGCCGACACGCGCGAATCCGCACTGGCCCCCTACCTCGACGGCTGGAAGCGCAAGATCGAACGGATCGGCACGTTGAACTACCCGCGCGATTCGCGCCGGCAGCGCATGTCCGGCAACCCGGTGCTTGCCGTTACCATCCGCGCGGATGGCACCCTCAAGGACATCTCGGTGCAACAGTCGAGCGGCCACAAGGAAATCGACCAGGCCGCACTCAACATACTCAAGCTCGCATCGCCGTTCGATCCCTTTCCTGCGCAGCTCCGGCAGAAATACGACCAGTTGCGCTTCGCCTACGAGTGGCAGTTCCTCGGTGACCAGGCCGCAGGCAGCCTCAATGTCGAGCTCGCCCCAGGCGGTTGAACGCGAGGGATTTCAGCTTGAGCCAGGAGGCAGTAGGCGGGATACTGCGCCCATGTCCTCGCCCGACTTCCTGACGAACCAGTTCCTGATCGCCATGCCGGCGATGGCAGACGAGAACTTCTCCCAGACAGTCACTTTCATCTGCGAGCACAACCCCCAGGGCGCCCTCGGCATCATCATCAACCGGCCGCTTGAGATGCGCCTGAGCGATGTGTTCAAGCAGCTGAAGTTGCCCACGACACGGGAACCCGTCTCAAGCCAGCCCGTTCTCCAGGGCGGACCGGTGCAAACCGATCGCGGGTTCGTCGTGCATAGGGCACAGAGCCGTGACTGGGACTCGACCTTGCGTGTGTCAGACCAGATCCACGTCACGACCTCGCGGGATATCCTGGATGCGATGGCTAGAGGCGAAGGACCGACAGAAGCTTTCGTGGCGCTGGGTTACGCCGGCTGGGAAGCCGGTCAGCTGGAAAGCGAAATGGTCCAGAACGCCTGGCTCAGCGTGGGAGCGGACCCCGAGGTTCTCTTCACCATTCCCTTCGAAGATCGCTGGCACGCAGCGGGCCGGCTGCTCGGCGTCAATCTGGCCACCTTGAGTCCGCATGCCGGCCACGCCTGACCTTCATGACAAGGTGCGCTCGCCCGAGCTGATCCTCGCATTTGATTTCGGTACGCGGCGGATTGGCGTGGCGGCCGGAGATACGTTGACCCGGACGGCTCGTCCGCTCACTGTCCTTGAAGTCCATGGGACACTGCCTTGGTCCGCGATCGACAGGCTCATCGCAGACTACACGCCGGCCCAGATTGTGGTCGGACTTCCCTATAATATGGACGGCACCGAAACGGGGATGACCGTACCCGTCAGGCTCTTCAGCCAGGAACTCGCAGCCCGCCTGCATCTGCCCGTGCACCTCGTCGACGAGCGCTTGAGTTCGCGTGACGCGGAAGCGGAACTGCGGGTGGCGCGTTCCACCGGGCTGAAACGCAAACGGGTGACGCACGCCGATGTCGACCGAGTCGCCGCGAAGGTCATTCTGGAACGATGGTTTGCCGAATATCCCGCCGGCTGAGGCGGGATCGAAAACAGCAGGAACACCTTGAGCAAGCGACCCACCCCCGGGCTCGAGCAGGACAGCCAGCGCGGACA
The DNA here is from genome assembly GCA_965279735.1 of Steroidobacteraceae bacterium. GTDB lineage: Bacteria > Pseudomonadota > Gammaproteobacteria > Steroidobacterales > Steroidobacteraceae > CAIUGU01. The sequence goes on from OZ257260.1 coordinate 2,266,007, forward strand.
TGACGGCCGGCTCCGCCATCTGATTTCACTCGCCGGCCTGTCCCGCACCGAACTGACGGAACTGCTGGATCTTTCGCAGTTCTACGTGCGCACACCCGGCGAACTGCCGGCCCGCGACCAGAGCCTGGCCGGGCACACGGTGGCGAACCTCTTCTTCGAACCCAGCACCCGGACCCGGGTGTCATTCGAGCTGGCTGCCCGCCGCCTGGGTGCGGATGTGGTGAACCTGGACATGCATTCGTCCTCCCGCGTGAAGGGAGAAACCGTCCTCGACACGATTTACACGTTGCAGGCCATGCATGCCGATGTCCTCGTCATGCGCGACGCAGAGCCCGGCCTTCCCGCCTTCATCGCAGGTCGTGTCGCACCACATGTCAGCATCCTGAACGCAGGCGAGGCGCATCTCTCGCATCCCACCCAGGGCCTCCTGGACGCGCTGACCATCCGGCAACACAAAGGGGAGTTCGGCGCGCTGAAGGTGCTGCTCGTCGGTGATCTCGCCCATTCACGGGTCGCCCGCTCGGCCTGGCAGGCGCTTGCTACGCTCGGCACCGGTGAGATCCGTCTCGCAGGACCGGAACATCTACTCCCCGAGGCCAGCGAATTCACGGGTGTCACCCGATTCACGGACATCGACAAGGCACTCGCCGATGTGGATGTCGTGATGGCGTTGCGCATCCAGACAGAGCGCATGAGCGCCGCGCACATTCCAGACAATGCCGCCTATTGCCGCGAATTCGGCATCACAGCCGAACGCCTGAAGCTTGCGAAGCCGGATGCCATCGTGATGCATCCCGGCCCCATGAACCGGGGTGTCGAGATCACTGCGGAAGTGGCCGATGGTCCGCAATCCGTCATCCAGGCCCAGGTGACCAACGGCGTTGCCGTCCGCATGGCAGTCCTGGCAACGATCGTCCGGAATGCCCATTCACAGCGGAAGGCGCCATGAGTTACGCAGTTGCCTCGCGTGCACATCGGGACACCATCTTTCTCGAAGACGACGCAACCGTTGTCTCGCACGAAGCCTTCGCCGGTGAGCAGTTCGTGCTTCGGCTCAACGCCCCCCGGACTGCTGCTGCGGCAAAGCCAGGCAGCTTCGCTCACATAAGCTGCGATACCGACCTGCCCATGCGCCGGCCGCTGTCGATCATGCGGGCGAATGCGGCGGAAGGCTGGATAGACATCCTCTACAAGATCGTGGGGCCAGGGCTGAAGCTGCTGTCGCAGAAGCGTGCAGGCGATCGCATCAGCGTGCTCGGACCGATAGGCAAAGGCTTCACGCCGCATCCAGAGCGTCCACGGACATTGCTGGTCGGCGGTGGCGTCGGCATTCCCCCCATGATCTTCCTGGCGGAATCCCTTCTTGAGAACGACGCTGCGAAATGGTCGCCGCTGGTGCTGATGGGATCGGAAATCCCGTTTCCTTTCCGCCTGAAGCCCTCGACGCTGCTGACCCCGGGAATTCCCGATGGAGTCATCGCCGGTATGCCGTTGCTCGACGAGTGGGGCATTGCCAGCCGGCTCGCGAGCTTCGGCGAGTTCCCTGGCTGCTACCACGGCTACGTCACTGATCTGGCGGCGGAATGGCTGAAGTCGCTGGACCCGGAAGTGCTCGCCGAAGTCGAGATGTTTGCCTGCGGGCCCACCCCGATGCTGCAGGCCACCGCAAGAGTGGCGAGACGGTTCGGGGTTCCCTGCCAGGTCTCGCTCGAGGAGTTCATGGCATGTGCCGTCGGCGGCTGCGCAGGCTGCGCGGTAGAGGTCATGACCCCCGAGGGGCCCGCGATGAAACGTGTCTGCGTGGATGGACCGGTCTTCGACGCTCAAGCCGTATTTCCGGATTGAGCGGGGGCAACTTCCGGGCAGAACCGCTCAGCCGAAGTTGATCTTCGCTTCGAGGTTCGTTCTCGAATCGGCGTAGGCCAGCGCATCTTCAATCGTGATGCGTCCCGCCTTGAAGAGCTGGTACAACGCCGTATCGAAGTGCTGCATGCCCTTCTCGCTGCTGGTCCGCAGCGCTTCCTTCGCTCCGATGACGTCGCCCTTCTTGATCAGTTCCTGCACATGCGGCGTATTGATGAGCAGCTCCACAGCGGCCACGCGGCGCTTGTTCTTGCCGGGCACGAGGCGCTGCGCAACGATCGCCCGCAGATACTGCGAAAGGTCGAGACACAGCTGCGTATGCTGGTCGCGCGGGAACATGTTGATGACGCGATCGAGCGTCTCCGCCGCATTGTTCGCGTGCAGGGTCGCCAGAACCAGATGGCCCGTGCCCGCCAGCATGATCGCGGATTCCATCGTCTCGCGATCGCGGATTTCGCCAATCAGCAGCACGTCCGGCGCCGCCCGCATGGCACTGCGCAACGCTCGCGCATAGGACTTCGTATCGAGTCCCACTTCGCGCTGGTTGATGATCGACTTCTTGTTCGAATGCAGGAACTCGATCGGATCCTCGATCGTGATGATGTGATCGGAAAGGTTCTCGTTGCGATGGTTGATCATCGCTGCCAGCGTCGTCGACTTGCCGGAGCCCGTCGCACCGACCATCAGCACAAGGCCGCGCTTCTGCATCACGAGATCCTTGAGGAGCTCCGGCAGCCCGAGGTCGTCGAGACGCGGCATGTCTGCGGTGATGTACCGCAACACCATTGCAGGGTTGCCGCGCTGGTGGAACACGTTGACGCGGAAGCGCCCGAGCCCCGGCTCGGAGACCGCGAAATCGATCTCCAGCTCCTCATTGAAATACTCGATCTGCTCCTGCGTCATCAGCCCGAAGGACGCCTGGCGCACGACTTCAGGTGACAGGATCTGCTTGTTGACCGGGATGATCTGCCCCTCGATCTTGATCTTGATCGGGGCGTAGGAAGTGAAGAAAAGATCGGATGCGCGCTTCTCCACCATCAGCTTGAAGAGCGGCTTGGTGTTGAGAACGATCGGCTTTTCACCGGAATCGACATCCGTCAACACCGATTCGGGATCATTCGCCGACATAGCTGGTTCCGCCTTCATATCCGTGAGCCTTCAGCTTCTTCATCCATGATGCGCAGACTCTCGCTGGCTTCATCCGTCAGCTTCATTTCGCGCTTGCTCTCGAGCTTGATGCGCAGGCGCACCTCGTTCTTGGAATCGGCGTTCCTGAGCGCATCTTCGTAGGAAATGAAATTGCCTTCGTACAGGTCGAACAGCGCCTGGTCGAAAGTCTTCATGCCGAGCCGGTTCGACTTCGCCATGACTTCCTTGATCATGGCCACTTCGCCCTTGAAGATCAGGTCCGTGATCAGCGGCGTGTTGAGCATGATCTCGATGGCGGCGATACGGCCTGCACCGCTGTCCCGCGGAATCAGTCGCTGCGAGATCAGCGCCTTGATGTTCAGCGACAGGTCCATCAGCAACTGTTCCCGCTTGTCTTCGGGGAAGAAGTTGATGACGCGATCCAGCGCCTGGTTGGAACTGTTGGCATGAAGCGTGGCCAGCACGAGATGGCCGGTCTCGGCGAACTGGATACCGTACTCCATGGTCTCGCGGTCGCGGATTTCGCCGATCAGGATGACGTCGGGTGCCTGACGCAGGGTGTTCTTCAGAGCCGTATGCCAAGAATCGGTGTCGACACCCACGTCGCGATGCGTGATCACGCAGCCCTTGTGGTTGTGGACGTACTCGACCGGATCCTCGATCGTGATGATATGGCCGCGGCTCTTCTGGTTGCGGTAATCGACCATCGCGGCGAGCGAAGTCGATTTGCCGGACCCCGTGCCGCCGACCACCAGGACCAGCCCCCGCTTCGACATCACGACGTCTTTGAGAATCGGTGGCAACATCAGCTCATCGAGCTGCGGAATCTTCGCATTGATCGTACGGATGACGCAGGCGATCTGCCCCTGTTGCACGAATGCACTGACGCGGAACCGGCCGATACCGGCAGGCGCGATGGCGAAGTTGCATTCCTTTGTGGCGTCGAATTCGCGTGTCTGCTTGTCGTTCATGATCGAACGGACAAGCACGGCGCTCTGCTCGAGGGTCAGCGACCGATCCGATTGTGGCCGGATCTCGCCGTCAATCTTGATGGCGGGCGGAAAGCCGGAGGTGATGAACAGGTCGGAGCCCTTCTTCTCAACCTGGCGCTTGAGCAGGTCCTGCATCAGCTTGATTGCTTGCTCGCGTTCCATGGTTCTTCTCTACGGATACAGCCTGGAAATGACAGCCTGGAAGGCGCGACGCCGCGTCAGAAAGCATCCTTGTTCTGGGCGCGGAAACGGGCTTCCTCTTTCGTCACGACCCCCTTCTGCAGCAGTTCGGTCAGGCACTGGTCGAGCGTCTGCATGCCTGCCGCCTGGCCGGTCTGGATCGCCGAATACATCTGGGCAATCTTGCCTTCGCGGATCAGGTTCCGGATGGCAGGCGTGCCGATCATGATTTCATGCGCAGCGATGCGGCCGCCGCCCACGCGCTTCAACAGGGTCTGAGAAATGACGGCCCGCAGCGATTCGGACAGCATGGTCCGCATCATTTCCTTTTCGGCCGCCGGGAACACGTCGACGATACGGTCGATGGTCTTGGCAGCGGAGCTGGTGTGCAGCGTGCCGAATACGAGATGTCCGGTTTCTGCGGCGGTCAGGGCCAAGCGGATGGTTTCGAGATCGCGCATTTCGCCGACCAGCACGACATCCGGGTCCTCGCGCAGCGCGGAACGCAGCGCCTCGCTGAACCCGAGCGTGTCGCGATGGACTTCGCGCTGGTTGATCAGAGAACGCTTGCTTTCATGCACGAACTCGATCGGATCCTCGATCGTGATGATGTGATCGGGCTTGTTGTCGTTGACATAGTTGACCATCGCGGCGAGCGTCGTCGATTTGCCCGATCCCGTGGGACCCGTCACGAGGACGAGTCCCCGTGGATGCATCGAAACGTCGCGGAAAATCTTGGGTGCATTCAGGTCGTCGAGCGACATGATCACCGAGGGAATCGTCCGGAACACGGCCCCTGCGCCGCGATTCTGGTTGAAGGCATTGACGCGGAAGCGCGCGAGCTTCGGGATCTCGAACGAGAAATCGGTTTCGTAGAATTCTTCGTAAGCCTTCCGCTGCTTGTCATTCATGATGTCGTACACCATGCTGTGCACTTCCTTGTGCGTCAGGGCAGGCATGTTGATGCGCTTCATGTCGCCGTCGACACGAATCATCGGCGGCACCCCTGCGGACAGATGCAGGTCGGACGCGTTGTTCTTCACCGCAAACGCCAGCAGCTGCGCGATATCGACGGGCATGAATACTCCTTAACGGCGCCGGGCCAACTGGGCGCGCCGGTGGCCTCCGTGCAACAGGAAAATAACGGAGCCGGCCCCATGTAACGGCAGCGGCAGTATAACGGAGGGCCCTCTGCCAAAATATGTTAATTAGTCCGCAGTTTTCCCCGTCCAGCCAGCTCATTACGATGCGAAGTGCAGCTCTCGCCCAGGTCCTGATCAGGATTGAATCCGCCGCCCGGCAGGTGGGGCGGGATCCGGCTTCCATCCGTCTCGTTGCGGTCAGCAAGCAGCAGACCATTGCCGACATCAGGGCAGTCGCTGAGGCCGGGCAAATTGACTTCGGTGAAAGCTATACCCAGGAAGCGCTGCCCAAGATCGAAGCGCTGCGCGATCTCAACCTCACTTGGCATTTCATCGGGAGGCTGCAGGGCAACAAGACACGCCCCGTTGCAGAGCATTTCGACTGGGTGCATACAGTGGATCGCGCAAGGATTGCGGATCGTCTGCACGAACAACGGCCCGCTGAACTGCCTCCGCTCAACGTGTGCATCCAGGTCCAGCTGCAGGCCGAAGCCCAGAAGGGAGGCATCCAGCCCCATGAGGTCGAGCCACTTGCCCGCCATATCGGCCTGCTTCCACGACTGAGGCTTCGCGGCGTGATGTGCATTCCCGCCCCCACCGACTCGCCCGCCGAACAACAATCCGTATTCGCGAGGCTCGCTGACTGCGCCCGCGATCTGCAAGCAGCCGGCATCACGACGGACACGTTGTCGATGGGCATGAGCGGCGATTTCGAGGCGGCTATCGCCGCGGGCTCGAATCTCGTCCGCGTAGGCACCGCAATTTTCGGGACCCGGTCGCAGTAAACTGCGGCGCGTGGTATCCGCGACACACTCAACGCTTCAGGCAATGCTTCAGGACGACTCATGAGAGAAACACTGGCCTTTATCGGCGGCGGAAACATGGCCCGCAGCCTGGCAGGTGGCCTGGTCGCACGCGGACTTGCACCGCAGCAGATCATTGTTGCGGATCCGGTACCGGAACAACTGGCGGTGCTGGAGAAGCAGCTCGGCATCCGCACGACGCCAGACAACAAGGTAGCTGCCGCTGCTGCCGATGTCCTGCTCCTGGCGGTCAAGCCCCAGGATCTGCGCACCGTGGCAGAAGATCTCGCAGGCACATTGCGACAGAAAAAGCCGCTGGTGATTTCCATCGCCGCCGGCATTCGGGGTTCGGATCTCGAACGCTGGCTGGGAGGCTTGCCCGTCGTGCGGGCGATGCCGAATCGTCCGGCATTGCAGAACTGCGGGGTGACGGGGCTCTATTCGACCGTGGCCGTTTCATCCGCTGCGCGCGACCTCGCTGCGGAGATCCTGGGCGCCGTCGGCGTGACTGTCTGGGTCGACAAGGAAGAACAGATGGATGCCGTGACAGCGGTCTCCGGCAGTGGGCCCGCGTATTTCTTCCTCCTCGTCGAAATGCTCGAAGCTGCGGGAGTTTCATTGGGACTGCCGCCCGAAGTGAGCCGCCGCCTGGCTGTTGAAACAGCCTATGGCTCCGGTTGCATGGTGCGTGACAGCGTCGATTCACCCGCTGTTCTCCGGCAGCAGGTCACGTCAAAAGGAGGCACGACCGAAGCTGCCCTCAAGCAACTCGAAGCCAATAATGTCCGTGATATCTTTCGCGAAGCGATTGCCGCGGCGGCACACCGCTCAGCCGAACTCGCTGTCCAGCTTGGAAAATAATGGATGCACTGATCTTCATCGTCCGCTCGGTCCTGCAGGTTCTGCTGGTGACGGTGTTCCTGCTGCGGTTCCTGCTTCCACTGGTCAGGGCTGACGCCAGAAATCCTTTGTCGCAGGCGGTCCTCAGGATCACCAATCCGCTGGTGCTGCCTCTGCGGCGGGTGATTCCTGCCGCCGGACGCATCGATACCGCGTCGCTGGTCGCGCTTCTGCTGGTGCAGCTCGCCACCACAGCGCTCCTCTTTCTGCTCAGCGGGGTCGGCTTCAGCAATCCGGCAGTCCTGGTACGGGTGGCCCTGACGTCGCTGGCCCTCACGGTCCTGCAGTTCTATTTCTTCGCGGTGCTGGTCTACGTAGTGCTGAGCTGGGTAGCCCCTGGTACTTACAGCCCGGCAGCGAGTCTGCTCGCGAGTCTGTGTGAGCCCCTGCTTCGCCCGGTGCGTAGCATCATTCCGCCGCTGGCCGGACTCGATCTGTCCGCTGTGTTCGTGCTGATCGCATTGCAGGCATTGCAGATCCTCATCACCTGATTCACGCAAATGCGCCAGGATAGTGCGCACGGGCTTTGGACATCCGGGGGACGGGCAAGAAGCCACGTCAAAAAACAACAGGCTGTTGCTCGCAGGCAGCAGCGGGACAAGGAGACGACATGAAGAGAAACACCTTGCGGCTCGGGGCTCTCGCTCTCGTTGGTAGCGCCTTTGTCATTGCGGGTTGCGACAGAGGCAACATCCAGCAGGCGCCTCAGCCCGCGCAGACAAGCTCAGAATCCTTTGAGAACTTCGGTGATTATGAGCTTCATTTCAACGCGGTCAGAACTGACCAGCTCACTCCCGACATCGCGCGCACGTACGGAATCCAGCGCAGCACCAACCGCGTGCTGCTCAATGTCACGCTGCTCCACAAGAAGGCGGATGGCGAGCCGCGCGCCCCGGCCGAAGCCACAGTGTCGGTAGATGCATACAACTTGAACGGTCAGCTCAAGAACATGGAGATGCGCCGCATCACTGAAGGCAGTGCGATCTACTACATCGGCGAGGTGTCGATCACCGGCGACGAGATCCTGGTTTTCGACATCAAGGCCACGCCGACGGGTGAAAGCGAGGCCTTCGCGGTCAAATTCAAGCGCGAATTTTTTGCCGAATGACTCGCCGTCGCGAGTGCGTATAGGTTAATCAGAGGTTCTCGAAAGAAATCTCCCTGAAAAAATAGTGCGAAATTAACTGCCGGACTGTTAAATCGCGGCGAATCTTGTGTTATTTTCCTGCGCGTCTTGCAATTGCGTCGCTGCCTCAAGCTGATCAAGCTCCAGCAACGCACCTTAAGCCCATACAGGAGACTAACGATGGCGAAGAAGAATGCGGCACCTACCAAATCAGAGATTCTGGCGCAGATTTCCAAAGACACCGAGCTGTCCAAGAAGCAGGTAGGCGAAGTGTTCACCTCGCTGAACGGCGTCATCAAGAAGAGCCTCCGCAGCGCGGGGCTGTTCACTCTTCCCGGCTTGCTGAAGCTCAAGGTCGTGAAGAAGCCTGCCACCAAGGCACGCGAAGGCATCAACCCTTTCACGGGCGAGAAGACGATGTTCAAGGCCAAGCCGGCGAGCAAGAAAGTGCGCGCGGCCGCTCTCAAGGGCCTGAAGGAATTCGTGAACTAAGAAGGCCTTAAGCCTCTTCGGGACGCCGGAGCACGTTGTGCGCTCCGGCAGTTTCGGTGATCAGGCGCAAGCCGATCATCCAAAGGTCAGGCAGATTCCTCCTGAACCTTGATCCGCAGCCGGACCAGATCGCGGTCCCGCACGTGCAACAAGCCCGCTACCTTTCGTACCAGATGCGCTTCGTGCGCGTCGATGTGACCATCGGCCAGGCTGATCCGCCACAGCATTTCGACCACCTCAAGCTTCTGCGCCTCGTTGAAACCCGCGTTCAACTGCCGGGTGAATTCGTGCAGAGACACGGCCCGATCAGCGCGCCGCCCGGCATCGTCCAGCAGCTGTCCGACGCGCGCAGGTGACTTCAGGTAGCGCCCAAGCACTGCGCGAATCGCAGCAAACTCCTCAGGGTTTTCCTTAAAGTCCGCGCGCGCAAGCTCAATGAGCAGGGCGGCGAGCGCGATTTCGGCGTCGTCTTTGGCCAGCAATCCGGAATCGCTGCCGCTCTGCAGATTCGCCGCCACCCATTGCTTGAGGCTGCCCAGCATCATGTCACCACTTTGTGATTGAGGAGCCACGTACGTACTGTGGTGCGCAGATCGTCGAGGCGCCCATGAAAGAAGTGCCCCACGCCCGGGAGCATCACGAAGTCGGGCTTGAGGGGCAGCGCGTCCACCCAGGCGCTGACTGTCTGCGGATCGATCACTTCGTCCTGATCGCCCTGCACCACCAGCCACGGGCACGAAGGCACCGATTCGACCGCATCCACACGCTGCACGGCGGGCGCAGCCATCACGAGACGCTTCACCGGGCGCCGCAAGGCTGCCCGAAACGCGACCGCTCCACCGAAGGAAAAGCCTGCGAGCCAGATGGTGGCCTGCGGCCAGCGCGAAGCTGCATAGTCAATGGCGGCCAACGCATCATCGGTCTCGCCTCGCCCTTCGTCATACTGCCCCGCGCTCTGGCCTACTCCGCGATAGTTGAAGCGTATTGTCGCGGCGCCCTGCTCCTGAAAAGTCCTGGCAAGCATGTGCACGACCTTGTTCTGCATCGTGCCGCCATGCTGGGGGTGCGGATGACAGACCACCGCAACAATGCTGCTTGCTGGTCCGTCAGGCACTTCCAGAATGCCTTCCAGGGGGCCGACTCGCCCGGGAATCACGATGGCCTCCGGCTTCGGGGGTCTGAATGTCGTCACTCGTCTTCAACCTGCTGCTGTTCGGAGTTCCAAGCGTAACGGGTGTGCAAGTCCGTTCCAAACCTGTCGTCCTAAACGCCTGAGCGCTTTTTCGGGGTTACCCTGCGAAAGCCCAGATACACGCCCGTGATGCTCAAGGCCGTCACACCGAAGATCAGCGGCAGGACCACCAGATCCCACAGGGGCCGCTGGCGCAGGCCTTGCGAAAAATCCCAGCGATGGAAAGCCTCGAACAGCCAGCGATACCATCTTCCGTCGCGATCGGTTTTCTGCAGCAGCGCGCCATTGGCCGGATCGAGGTAGTACCGCGTGCTTTCAGCATTGGCGAGCACGACGCGGTAGACGGGATAGCTGCGGCTGCCGTTGTGATCGTCGTAGTAATACGCGTCTCCTGAGGCCATCAGTCCAGCGCTGGCGATGGGCACGCCCGGCTGCAACTGCTCCGCGGCCTGGCGCAGCTCGACTTCCTGCAAGGTAACAGCCTCAAGCGACATGGCATCGAGCCTCGTCCTCTGTGCGGCAGACTGGGCAGTGAGATAGAGATGACCCGCAAACGGCGCAGAGGCAATGCGCACTGCCCCATTGTCCGTCTGGGCAGCCACCAGCTTCTGCAAGGAGGCGATTGCTTCGACACTCGTTATCTCGAGATTGCGCAGCCGCTGCCGCTCGGGGCGACTGCTCGTGCCCTCAAGCCAGCCCCACGGGCTCATGGAAACGAGTCCGCTCACCACCCACGTCAGCGTGAGAATGCCGAATACCAGGCCTGAAACGTGATGCCACCAGTTCCAGCCGCTGTAGGGCGAGAACTTGCGGTTGCGTCCCGCGCGGATCTGCATGATCCCGAGCCAGAGCCCGGTGAGCGTGAGGAACGTGCCGATGATCGAGGTCCATATCACCACCTGCGCCCAGGCGACCGCATGCTGGCGCAGCATCGAGGGATACAGCCAGTGCGTCACGGCGCCGAACCAGTTCCAGAACCGCTCCTTTCCCGTCGTATCAAGCACGACTTCGCCATTCGTACTGGCGACGTAGAGTTCCGTCCGGGCAGGGTCACCGAGCGCAAAACGGAACATCGGTCGATAGTCGTCGTACGCTCCGGTGACAGTCCACTGGTTGGTCTCAAGGCTGTCGAGGAACGCTGGCGACCCTGCTATCCCGCGCGCCTGCATGTAGTCGCTGGCGACCCGCTGCGCGTCCTCCTGACTCACGTCGGTCAGTGGCTGGCCGGTTTTCAAGTCCACGAGCACAGTGCCGAAGTCATCCTCTACCTTGAGCACGGGCCGACCCGCAAGCATTTCCACCGCGTAGGCGTTGAGGCTGACATCGCCTACCGAGGCGAGTGCCTCGTCGAACGCGCAGCAATCCCTGAGGTCGATGGCCGGCAGGCCCGCCACCCGCTCGTGTTCCTCAAGTCCGGGGAAGGCCACATACATCATCACGATGCCCGAGAGGCACCAGGCCGCCATCAGCAGGCAGATGCCGATGCCGACGTAGCGATGGACGAGGATCAGGATTTTCTTCAAGACACAGCCCGTTCAACCGAGAGCAGGGATGGCTCCGGCGGGAAGTATACGGGAGCGTTTCAGCGGGCTGCTTTGGGAGAGAGGGCCGTCAGCAATGCATCCATGTTGGCGCGCATCAACGCCTGATAGCCTTCTGGCGGCAGCATGCCGCTGCGTGCGGCCACCCCCGGATCGCCTGCGTCCAGAACGACGAGCTTCGCTCCAGCGCCAGCGATCGCTGCGATGATCTTCGCATCGGGCTCCCATTTGTGGACAACCACCTGGACGCCGTGCTCCTTCAGATACGCGCTAAAGGCTGAATAATCCGCGTCGGTCCAGTTGACGTCCTGCTTGATGAACCAGCCATCGACGAAGATGCCGAGGTCGGATAACAGATAGACGAACTCGTCCGCCAGCGACATCACGCGCGGGTCCGGCAAGGTTGCGAAGCGCGAGCCGTATTCGGCTTTCATCTGTCGCATGGATGTCGTGAACGCCGTGAGATTCTGTCGGATGCGAGGTGCATCGGCGGGCGACAGACGCGCGAGGTCGCCTGAAATGAGTTCTGCCATCCGGGTCGCATTGGTGGGGCTCAGCCAGATAAAGCGCGAGAGCCCGGGATCCATGCCTTCATCGCGAGGCGCCCAGGGCACATCGCTGACAGGTTTGCGGATGACCGAAACGCCGGATTCCACTGGATTCCAGGGCGACACCGCGTCGATATTGATGATCCGCAGATTGCGTGCGCGCGCCGCCGGATACAGCGGATCGTCGCGCCATAGCCTGCCTATTCCCACGACCGCTTCCGCTTCCTTGAATACTGCGTCATCCACCCGCGTGAGCGAGAAGGCCTGTGACTCCATGACCGCACCCTGAGCGGGAACATTGACGACGTGAATCTGCGTGCCTGCCGCCAGCGCGGAAGTGATCGAGTACGTCGCCTGGAGCGTCGTCAGTACGGTGTGCGTAGCGGGTGCCTGCGCGTACGCAGGGAATGCGGCCATCGCACACACCAGAACCATCCCAGGCAGGTAACGTTTGCGCATGCTCAAACTCCTGCCACGCGAAAGCGGGGCATGGTGGTCCGTATGATCGTCGTCACCACGAACATCAGCGCGGCGACCAGGACGATGGCGCCACCCGTGGGCACCGGTAGCTCGAGCTGCATCGGCAGCAGCACACCGAGCACGCAGGAAATCGTCGCGATGATCATGCTGCCGGCGACGAAACCGCCGAGCGTACGGCTGATGTTGCGTGCGGCAGCGGCCGGGATCAGCAGCAGCGCCTCGACAAGCACCGCGCCGACGATCTTGAGGCAGGCAACCGTGACGATCGTGACCAGCACCACGAAGAGATACTCGAGCGGCCGCACACGGGCACCGCGCGCATGCGCCAGGCTTGGATTCAGGCTGGCGAGCAGCATCTGGTTATAGAGCGGCAGGACGGCCGCAGCGCAGATGATGGTCACCACCAGCAGGATGTTCATGTCCTTGTCATCGACCGCGAGGATCGACCCGAACAGCACGCTCTCCATGACGTGCGTGTTGATCTTGGCAGACACGTACAGCAGCAGTGACGCGCCGAAAGCCAGCGAGATCGACAGGAATACGCCGATCAGCGTGTCATTCGAGAGACTGGTGCGGTACTGCGTGTACTTGAGCGCGACACCGAACAGGATGCAGAAGCTGAACATCGACACGTACGGCGAGGTATACGACTCGCCGAGCAGCACGCCGATCGCCACGCCGGTCAGTGCGGCATTGCCGACTGCCTGGCTGAAGAATGCCATGCGCTTGATCACCACCATCGTGCCCAGCGCACCCAGCAACGGTCCGATGAGGATCGAACACAACAGCGCATTGATGACAAACGCGTAGTTGAACGCCGCGGGCAACGCCCGATCCGCGGCCATCGTTTCGAGCGCAATGCGGATGGCTTCGTAGAATTCACTCATGACGCCAGCGCCTTGGGCTCGGCCCAGGTGAGAACTTCCGCAGGAACGCCATGGAATAAAACCTTGCGATTGATGCCGGTGACAGTGTGGGCAAGCCTGCGCACCTGGTCCCAGTCGTGATTGATCCAGACGACGGTAACGCCCTGCGCATTAAGTTCGAGCACCACGTCTTCGACCATCTGCGCACCCAGTTCGTCAATGTTCGCGCTCGGCTCGTCGAGGATCAGCAGCGCCGGCGCCGGCTCCAGGGCCTGCGCAAAGAGCACACGCTGGCGCTCACCGCCGGACAGGCCGCCGAAGGGACGGTGCTCTTTCTCCAGCACTCCGGTTCTCCGCAACGCGGCTTCGACACCCGGCCAGTGCTGCTTGGAACGGCCGAGAAAAGCCGGCTTGCGCTGGGTCAGTAGCGCCATCACATCGCGCACTGTCATCGGCACGTTGCGATCGAAATCGAGTATCTGGGGAACGTAACCCATCGGACCCTTGTTCTCGCCCTCGATGCGGATCTGCCCGGTATGCGGCATCTGGCCAAGCAGCGTGCGGATCAGCGATGTCTTGCCGCCGCCGTTTGCACCGACGATGCAATGCAGGGCGCCGGTCTCGATGCGGAAACTCACGCTGTCGAGGATTCGGGTCCCCCCGAGATCAAGGGACACGTTGTCAAAAACGATGGCAGGTCCACGCATGATCAGGTTTTCGGATGCGTGGTGGTGTAGTCGATGGCGTCGGCGAGCGTGTCCAGGTTTTCGCGCATCTCGTCCTCGAACTTCGTTTTCGTATAGGGGCCTTCGGAAATATGCGACAGCGAATACACCTTGACGCCGGTTGCCTTTTCGATCGGCGCCGCAAGCCCGTTGGCGAAGTACCTCTCCACGAACAGCACACGGACATCCGCCTTCTTGATCGCATCGATGGTGTTGGCAAGCTGGCGGGCGGTCGGCGTCACGCCATGACGCGGCTCGATTGTGGCCGATATGGTCAATCCGAATTCCTGCATCATGTAGTCGTAGCCGGCGTGCATCGTGGCGCAGCGGAACGACGTCAGGTCGAGCTTCGCGAAGCGCGTCATGAAGTCGGCACGCAGCCGGCGGATGCGCGCTGCATAGGCCGTTGCATTGGAGCGGTAATACGCAGCGTTCGGGGGATCGAGCTCACCGAGGCGGCGCGTGATCTCGAACACCTGCTGGATTGCGGCCGTAGTGGACACGAACGTATGCGGGTTCACGATCTTCGCATTGCCCTGATCGCCGTTGATCGGAATCAGCGCGACAGAAGCATTGGCATAGATCAGCGGCAGGTTGTCCTTGCGCCCCGCCGCTTTCACGACTTCAAACGCCCATTCATCGTGGCCGATGCCGTTGACGACCAGCACATCCATCGTCATCGTGCGCTTCATGTCGTCCGGCTGCGGCTGGTAGTTGTGGGGATTCGCATCCTGGCTGATCATCGGCACGATCTCGGCCCGGTCGCCCACGATATTGGCGACGAAGCTGTAGTACGGATGCAGCGTGATGCCGATCTTGAGCTTGCCGCCCGTCGCCGCCATTCCCTGACTGACAGGCAACAGTCCGGTCACCAGCAGCACTGCAAGCGCAGGCAACGCGCGAACCAGGGTACGTCTGTTCATCAGGATTTTCCTTTCACGCGCTCGAGTTCGCTGGCGCCGTTGTAGGGGATGATCTGGCGCCAGCCTTTGCTCACCAGCGATTCAGGCTTCAGGACATCCGGGAACGGCGCGTTCGGATCCTTGTGGATCCACAACGTTCCCTGGTTGATCCAGTACACGCCGCTGTGCGCATGACCTATGACGACCAGGTAGGCACTTTGCCCTGGCAGCTTGCCACCGGAGCCGTAGTAACTTGCCGTGCCCTGCCCCAGCGTTCCCTGGTACACGGCGTTCGGCGGCGGTGGCGGTCCGATCGGATCCCTGCTGACCACCGGTAATGGAGGTGCCTGCGCACCCGTGCCAACGGCACCCGGCATGATCACCTGCCAGTTCACTTCACCATACGTTTTCCAGAAGTTGTCACGATAGAACGGCGGCAGCAGGCTCTGCTGCAGATCGTCCAGCGTCGGCCACTGGCCGGTATCGTTGTTCGTCCAGATGATTTCTTCCGTGGCGGGCAGCAGCGCGCTGTGGATCGCCTGGTCGGTTGCATTCAGTCCATCGAACGAACTCACCTGCCAGCTCAGCAACGGCGGCGTTCCCTCGGCCCTGGGCTTCAGCGCGATGTAGGCAAACGTACTCGCGATGACCAGGAAAGCCGCCAGGAAAAAGAGCACGCTCTCGAGCCTGCCCGAAGCCGGCATCACGACAAGCGGCTGTTCCATTGAGGAGGCTGTGGCGCTCATGAGCGGCTAACGCATGTCCTTGGCCTGGACCCAGATCACCGCGTCCTGCGACAGCGGCTTGCCCTTGTACATGGTCTCGGGCCCCGCATGCAGCGCGCAGATACCCCACCAGCCCGCCTTCGGCAGGCCGATCTCGACCACGCCATTCGCATCGGCACGCATGCTCATGTTTCCGTAAGCAGAATGCGGCGCCGTGACACTGCCGGTTGGAGCAGATGCCTTCGCCGCCAGATCAGGCGGGTGATTCACGTATTCGATTTCGATTTCCGCGAATGGCACCGGCTTGCCTTCCGACAGCACGATGCCCCGGAAGACACCACCTACCCAGTTCGCGTACGGCTTGTTGAGTGGCTGGATTTCAACCGGCAGACCCTGTGTTTCAGCCCAGTTGCCGGGAACACCGCCGACGTTCATGACGAGCTTCGTGAACTGCTGGATGTACTTGTCTTCTTCCTTCTCGAGATAGGGTTCTGGCTCCAGCAGGAAAACATAGTCACCCTGCGACCGCACGATCTCGCGCGGCAGCGAGACCTCATACGCGGCGGCACGATTGCCCACGCCCTGCCATTCGATCGGCTGCAGATATTTCTTGAGGTCGGTTTCGACGGGCTTGGCTTCATCGCCACGCTGGCTGATGACCTTGAAGCTCAACGGCGTGCCCATCGCCATCGTCGGTCCACCGGCAAAGGGATGAGTGAACACGAGCGCCATCGAGACAGGTCCGCCGCGATCGAGCGCCGACTCGGGTACATACAGCATCTGGAAATGCGCAAACGAGAGCGAAGGCAGCGCCAGTAATGTCGCGATCAGGCCGTTTCTCGAATACCGTGCAATCCGCGTCACGCTCACTCCTTCAGATTTCCGCAGCCAGCTTGTCAGTACAGGCTTAAGCCACTCTTAAAAGAATCCCGTTCACGAAATCTGCGCGCTGTACATCGTGACCTCGTGCCCTTCCCCGCCTTCGAAGAGCACGTGGTAGTCACCGCTCGGCGCCTTGAACGTGAAGACCCCGGTCTTGTCCAGCACGCCCTGCAGCAGCAGCTTGTTGCTGGCATCGAGCACCAGGATCTTCCTGCCGTCGGCCGGCGTGCCATCGGAGAACCCGGCTTCGCACTTCACCTGGTCCTTCTCGACGTAGCAGTCGAGCAGCGGTGCGTGTGCGAATACAGGGACCGACACTGCCAGCAGCGGGGCAGCCATCAACCATGCACAGGCTCGACTTTTCATGGGAAATCCTCCGGAAAAAGATCAGCGTGAACCCTTGCCGAAATTGTACGAGTAACTCAGGTGGAAAGTCCGCGGCGTACCCAGGTTTTCCGTTGCGTTGGGAGAAACCAGCGAAGTTGCGTAGTCCTCATCGAACGCGTTCTCCACTCTCAACCCCAGGCGTTGCGTCCGGGCCGCATCCACATACAGAAAGGCGGACAGGTCTGCGACGGGATAGTTGCCGTATTGGCGCCGGCCAACACCCGTGCCTGTCTCGTAAACACTACCCGTATAAACCAGCGAAACAGCCCCGCCGTACTGGGCCTCGGGATGGAAGTCGAGTCCGAGCTTGGTCAGGTTCTCGGGAATGCGGCGGATCTGCAGATCGCTGCCCGCTTCTCTCGCACGCGCATAGGTGTGATCGAAATTGAGCGACCACGCATTGGCAAGACCTACGGCGAGCACTGCCTCGGCACCTTCGACCTTCACTTCCGCGTCGGTGTTGACGATGAGGTTGATGTCATAGTCCTCGGTAATCAGATCCTCGACGGTGCGCTTGAAGCCGATGAACTCCCACGAGAACGGCCGGCCTGCAAGCGCCATCCCGCCGCCGATGCCTGCTTCAATGTTCTGGCTGCGCTCAGGCTTGAGATCGGGATTGCCCAAAGGCTCGCCGGGTTCGGCACTGTAGAGCTGGTAGGCATCCGGCAGACGGAACGCCGTGCCACCCGTCGCACGGACATACAAGCCGTTCGCGAAATCATGGCGGCCGGAGAGATTCCATACCGTTGCTTCCGGGCCTGCACTAGGCTCGTTGTACCGCGCGCCAAGAGCAATCTGCGTATTCTTGAGCAGATCCGGGGTCGTCCGGATCTGTGCATACACGGCATTGACGTGCTCGGTCTGCGGTGCGATCTCCCATACCTGGTCTTCGCCGCTGTACTGCTGCTGATCGAAGCCGAGGAAATACTCGAAGCCGCGATTCAGGCTCAGCTTCGTCATGAGATTGAAGCCGCTATCTGTGTAGCCCCAGAACTCCGGATCACTGGAGTTATCACCGTAGTGATACATCGTGTCCCAGTCGTGGTAGTAACCCTTGAGGTAAATTCCTACCTTGTCGCTCAACGCGTAATCCAGCTTGCCGCTCAGCAGCTTTTCATCACGATCGTTGCGGTCCTTGACCTCGTTGAAGGGCGTCCAGAAATCCAGGTCAGCGTTGCTGTACTGGAAGTTGAGGGAGAAGGTGAGCTTGTCGGTTATCTGGTTGGCCAGCTTGGCGCCGACGGTTTTCACTTCGTAGCCGCGATCGAAATCCGTCACGCCTGGCAGGAACCGGTCCCGATGATAGGGCGCGAAGCCGTCTGCCTGATCGTAGGACCCGTAGAGCACGACGCGAGTCTCGCCCAGACTGCCTCTGACATATCCATCGGCGTGCTTTCCATCGTTGTCGTCGAAGCCGACGCCAATGCGTGCATCGGTGGCGTCAGTGAAACCGCGGGTAACCACATTGATCACGCCCGAGACCGACTGCGTTCCGTAGAAGATGCCCTGGCCACCCTTGAGCACTTCGATCCGTTCGATCATGTGCGAGGGAATGGTGTCGAGGGGTGACGTGTTGTTGTACAGGCGGTTGCTGATACGCACACCGTCGATCAGCCACAGGATTTCACTATTGCGGGATCCCTGGAGTGAGGCCTGCACGTAGTCGAAGGCACCATTTTTCGGCGCGACGTAAAGACCGGGGACCAGCATCTGCAAGGCCTGCGTCACATCGTTGAATCCGCCGGCGCGGATTTGCTCGCCCGTGATGACTTCGAGGCGATTCCCGTACTGCTGCAGGTCCATCGGGATGGATTCCTCGATGCGCGTTCCAAGCACGATCACACCGTCTTCGGTAGCGGGTGCCTGGGCTTGTGCGTACACGCTACTGCTGGCGAGAGTCGCCAGGATGGCTGCGGCCAGAATCGTATTTCCCTGCGTCATGGATATCCCCTGATGAAGCCGATTGGTTTTATCGAAGTCTGCGAAATTGCGAAGGATCAGCTCAGCTGCGAAACAGTTCGCGAGCGTTGATCAATGGAGAGGGATACTCGACTGCAGTTCCGGTTTTGTCCGGTAAAGTACTGTTTCTTCTTCTGTTAATTAACGTTCATTAACGCCCGCCACGCCTTGGCGGGAAGGGACGGGTTCACCCCATACCCCACCGGGTCCGACAGGAAGAACAGCACTCCGGTGATCAGGTTGATGCGGAAGCTCACCCCAACGAATGGAAGGTCAGCAGCACCGGGTACCCCCAGATCGACCCCAGCACCCACTGCGACAGGCTCAATCCCTCCAGCATCAATAGAAAATTGTCCATCCGCTTTCGACCTTCTAAAAAGAAAAATCCGTCCGGTTCACCAAGGGGGGTAAATGTAAAGAGCGGTGCAAAGGCCGAAGCCTGAGTACCGGACGGGTTGGAAACTGTGCGGGGCGCAATACTGGCCAACGCTTTCCTGCTTGTCTTGTAAGTTACTGTTTCAATGTACGTTCCGTAACGTTAAAGCGACGTGTTCCGCGTTTGCTCTCGCTACGATGCCGACCGCCACTTCCCAAACGGTCGTTTGCCGATATGCACATGGATTCCACTGAACTCATCGCCCTGCAGGCGGAACGCATCCGGGCGAGCCAGATCCTGGGCCGGTCGCGCCTGATCAACCGGCTCTTCGACTATCTGGTGGAATGCGGCAAGACGGGTCACGTTCCCAAGGAGATCGAGGTGGCTCTCGATGCCTTCGACAGGGATGAGCGCTTCGATCCGTCCCAGGATGCCGTCGTCCGGGTATGCGTCCACAAGCTGAGACGCAAACTGGATGAGTTCTATGCCGGACCGGGCAACCAGGAACTCCACCGGATCACGATGGCCCGCGGCGAATATCGATTGCTCGTGGAGGCCGTCGCCACTCCCGCTGCGGTCCTGCCGGTTATCGAAGGAGTGCTCGATGATGAAGGAGCGGATACACGGCGTCGCTGGCCCAGCGTTTCGCCCGCAATTTTGCTGACGGCCTTGTTGATATCGGCGGCAGTGAATCTGCTTCTCTGGGCAGTCGCCCAACCTTCTTCCAGCGGCCCCGCCGGCCGGCTCAACGATGTCCGGAACAGTTCGGTCTGGGCGCCCTTGTTCGATGACGAACTCCCCATCTACGTTGTCGTAGGTGACTACTACATCTTCGGAGAGGTCGACAAATTCCGTGATGTCAAACGCCTGGTGCGGGACTTCCAGGTCAACTCACGCGAAGACCTCGAATGGGTCATGCAGAAGGACCCCGACAAGACGGGTCGCTACCAGGATCTGAACCTCGATTACATTCCCACTGCCAGCGCGTTCGCACTAAAGGAAATCCTCCCGGTGCTGGAAAAGGCGAATCGACGGGTAAGACTCACGGTCATGTCGGAACTCGATCCCGCTGCATTCAAGTCCGCGCATGTTGTCTATGTCGGCTACCTGAGCGGTCTCGGAATGCTGAGGGAACTCGCGTTCGCAGGGTCCCGCTTTTCCACCGGCGAGACTTTCGACGAACTCATCGATCACGGCACGGGCATCCAGTACGTCAGCGATGTCGGTGGCCCCGTGCAGGGCCAGTTGCGCTACCGTGACTACGGTTACTTCTCCACCTTTCCCGGCCCTGCGGGCAACCAGATCGTGATCATTGCCGGTACCCGCGATACAGCGGTCATGCAAACGGCAGAAATGATCACGGATCCGCGCCGGATCGCAGAACTCGATACCCAGGGCAACAACAGGGATGCGCTCGAAGCGCTCTACGAGGTCTATGGCTTCGAGAACACGAACATCGATGCCAAGCTTCTGCTGTCCGCCAATCTCAATGCCGCCAATATCTGGTCGGCCGCGCGCTCGACGCCCTGAGCATCAATCGACGAGAGATCCGCAGGTGAGATTGGCAATGGCGCCGGTCATTGCGCTGGCACGGTCGGAAGAAACGAAAGCCGCAAAGTCTGCGACCTCCGCCAACGTCGGCAGACGCTTGAGCAATGTTCCGCTGCTGGCATGCTGTGCAAGCATGCTTTCGATCGTCATTCCCGCGCGTGCGGCGGAATCGCGGAATACCTCGTTGCTGTGGGAGCGCATCTGCAACGCTTCCGGAATCGCATCCGGTCGCAGGCAGATCACGCGAATGCCACTTGCGCCCAGTTCACCGGCGAGATGACGGCAAAGGGTTTCGATGGCTGCGCACGCGACGCCGAAGCCCATGAATCCCGGTCCAGGCAAACGCGAACCCGGTGTCGAGAGCGCCAGAATGACGCCGGCCTGTCGCTTCACCATGTGCCGCGCAACTGCTTTGGCAGTGATGAAGTGGGTTCGTGAGTACGCGGTGATGGGATGCAGATAGTCGTCGAGTGAAAGCTCTGCAAACGGAGTGCCCTGCACATGAGCTATGCCGATGGCATTCAGCAGGATGTCGATGGACCCAGCCCTGGCCGCAATATCGTCGACATGCCGCGCGACAGCTTCGGGGTCGAAGGCATCGACCTGCCTCGTTTCCACAGTGCCGCCGTCGTCCCAGATATCCCCCGCCACGACATCGAGTTTCTCCTGCGAGCGGCCCGCGAGAAATACGCGTGCGCCCTCGCGTGCGAATGCGCGGGCGGCAGCGCCACCGATGGCACCGCCGCCTCCATACACCAGCGCGCATTTGCCCTTGAGGCTGCCCACAAGCATCGTGCCCTCTGTCAGAGCTGGACCAGCGGCTTGAAGCCACCCCAGAACATGCGCTTGGGGTCGAAGGGCATCTTGCTCATGTCCATGCCGTCGAACCGCGGATCCTTCATGACCTTGGCCATGATCCGATCGCGCTGCGCACGCGACTTGTACACTATGTACGCGAACACCACCGTCTCGGTGGGTTTGAGTTTCACGCTCTGGGGGAACGAGGTCAGCTTGCCGGGTTTGACGTCGTCGGCCACGCACTCCACGTATTCGAGCGCGCCGTGCTCCTTCCAGATCTTCCCGGCCATCTGCGCCAGCCGCCGATACGCCTGCAGTTTTTTCTTCGGTACCGGCAATACAAAACCATCGATGTAAGCCATACAGCCTCCTGGGCAAATGCCCTCTCAAAAAACCAGTTGCCTGACGGGACGTACTTCGATGCTGCCGTATCGGGCCAGCGGCATCTTCGCCGCCAGCGCGATTGCGGCATCAAGATGACCTGCGTCGATCAGGATGAAGCCACCCAGCTGTTCCCTCACCCTTGCAAAAGCACCTTCCGCCGTCAGCAGATCGTTTCCCCGTCGGCGCAGCGTCAACGCCTCTGCAGTGGGCGCAAGCAGGGCGCCATCACGATATTCCGGGTCCCGTCCAAGCTGTGTCAGAAAAGCTTCGGCCTCCTGCCACAGGGCGGCACTTTCTGCTGCGGGAACGGCTTTGAGCTTCGTCTCTTCGACGTAGATCAGGAGCATGTATTTCATGGCGGCCTCCGCCTTTCGACCGGCTGGTTCAGCTGGTCGTCCGGCAGCGGCGCAATTCGACATCAGCTCCTCGTGTTCCCGCCTTCAGTCAGCAATTCCCGCACGGGGCGGATTTCAATGCTGCCGAGACGGGCAGGCGGAATCTTCCCGGCCACCTGGATGGCGTCATTCAGGTCCCGCGCCTCGATAAAATAGAACCCCGCGAGCTGCTCCTTGGTTTCGGCAAACGGACCATCGGTGGTGGAGATCCGCCCGTTCCGCACCCGCACGGTGGTCGCCGTGCGCACGGGTTGCAGTGCTTCACCGCCGAGCATGTGCCCGCTTTTGCGCAAGCCTTCGCCGCAATCGATGCACTCCCCGTTCAACGCATCCCACGCTGTCTGGGTCATGGCGTCGATTTCGGACTCCTGGTAGTAGACGAGGCATAGATATTTCATTGGCTTGCTCCGGCAGGTTCACTTGACCCTAGTCGTTTCGCTGCCTGCAGAATCGACATCCGTCACTCTCCGATCGACAAGGGCTGGTCAGGTTCCCTGGAGTTCGTCGAGGCGCAGCTTGAGGAAACGCCTTTCGGGTTCCAGCTGCGTGAGCGACAACGCCTTTTCGTAGGCCGCGCGGGCATCGGCCTTGCGGCCAAGACGGCGACATAGATCAGCCTGTGCGGAATACGCCAGGTGATAGTCCGCCAGATCGCCCCGTGCCAGCAGCGCTTCGATAAGCTGTAGCCCGGCTTCGGGACCATCGCGCATCGCCACGGCCACCGCCCGATTGAGTTCGATGACTGGAGACTGATCTACGCTCAGCAGCACGCCGTATAAACCGACAATCTCGGCCCAGTCGGTCGACTCGACATCCGCCGCTTCCGCATGCAATGCCGCAATCGCCGCCTGCAGGGAATACGGTCCGAAGCGACGGGAAGACAACGCCTCGGTCACCAGTGCCGAACCCTCTTCGATCAGGGCGCGGTCCCAGAGAGAGCGATCCTGGGCATCGAGGAGAACCAGGTCGCCGGTGGGCGACGTGCGTGCCAGCCGTCGTGATTCATGCAACAGCATGAGCGCCAGCAGCCCCACTGCTTCGGGTTCCGGCAGGAGCTCGACCAGCAGACGACCCAGACGAATGGCCTCGCCCGAAAGATCGTGTCGTGTCAGCGAAGCGCCCGACGAAGCGGCATAGCCTTCGTTGAAGACGAGGTAGATAACATGGAGGACGCTGTCGAGTCTGTCAGGCAGGGCATCACGCGGTGGTACTTCATAGGGAATGCGCGCCACACGAATCTTGTTCTTGGCACGGACGATTCTCTGCGCGAGCGTTGGCGGTGCAGTGAGAAAAGCACGTGCAATCTCTTCCGTTGTGAGACCACACACTTCACGCAGAGTGAGCGCCACCTGGGCATCCGCAGGCAATGCCGGATGACAGCAGGTGAACATGAGCCGCAGGCGATCATCTTCCAGCTCTTCATCGAGCTGCGAGACATCCTCCGGCTCACCATACAGCCGGTCCGCGATCTCCACTTCGGATGCTTCGAGCCGGACGCGACGACGAATGCCATCGACTGCCTTGAAGCGCCCTGCGGACACGAGCCATGCGCGTGGATTGGCCGGCACTCCATCCCGCGGCCATTGCTCTACCGCTGCACGGAAAGCTTCATGCAGGGCTTCTTCGGCGAGATCGAAGTCACCAAGCACCCTGATCAGGGTGGCAAGTACGCGTCGCGATTCGGAGCGATACACCGCATCGACCATCTCACTCGCAGGCCGGGCTTTCTCGCTCATCTGCAGAGGCTCAGCCGGTTGAGGCGCTGTTCCTGAATGGAAACAATCAGGCGATGGCGGGCTTGAAGCGCTTGACGGACAGGGTGCCCGTCACGATGAAGAACAGGAGTACGACGCCCTGCGCGATGGCGAATGGAGGCTCCGAACCTTTGGGAGCGAGTGCGTGCAGCGCCGGGACTTTCTGGAACAGCTGGACGACCAGAACGAAGGTATTGAAGTACAGCGATGCTACCGCGCCGATGACATATACACGCCGCCAGCCACCTGCGAGATGGAAGCCGTATCGGGCGGCAATGGTAATCGCGAGAATGACGAGCGAGAGGATGCCGACGCCGATCGCTGGCGTGAATCCGTTGAAGGGAAAGCCAAAGCCGGTCGCGCTGGTCGCCACGGTCGTCACGAGAAACAGCAGGGTCCAGCCGTCCATCCTGTGACTGGTGAGCAACCCGCGCAGCATGACAAACCCGGACACGATACCGATCAGGCTGATCAGCACGTGGATGAAAGTAAAAGTGGTCATGCCGAAAATCATGGCGCCCTATCCTCGCTTTGAATCTATCCGATTCTAGGGAGCAGGCGGCCGCAAAGTCACGAAAAGCTTGTTGCCCCGGAAAAAAACCGGTGGCGGGAGATCTCAGGGGGAGCCGCTGATGCGATGGATATCGACCAGCAGCATGGAGCGCAGGGCTTCGTCGTTGTAGTCGAACTGCAGGCGGGGGGCCTTGCTGAACCAGAGGGCGAAGTCGGTACCGAGGTCACGCAGGCGCTCGTCGCGGAAATGACTCTTGGGCACCACCTTTCTCAGGCTCGTGACCAGAATTCCAACCCTTTGCAGGGCGTCCGTGTTCTCGCCGGGACCGAGGTCGACGAGATGATGCAATTCGAGGGTGAGAGCCGCAACGTCAAACCTGCGCGACTCGATCGGAATCGGCCGGAAGTAGCTTGCCGGTCTGGATGGGGGTTCTGGCGCCGGGGTGTCCTTGTCCCGGGGGGGGTCGATGATCATGGGTCTGGCCGGAATCATGTTATGTGGACTCATCTTATAGAGCGCCACGAAGCCGACACCGGACCACGATCACGATTTCAAAGGTGGAACCGGCTGGTGAACTCCCTCCGAACGCCGGCCACGGGATCGGTGAAAGCGAGTCCGCGAGCCAGGAGCTGAAGCGGCTGGCTGAAGTCGTCACTGCTCCGCTTGAGGAGCGCAGGGTAAAGATCGTCCCCGACGATCGGC
Source organism: Steroidobacteraceae bacterium (assembly GCA_965279735.1). Classification (GTDB taxonomy): domain Bacteria; phylum Pseudomonadota; class Gammaproteobacteria; order Steroidobacterales; family Steroidobacteraceae; genus CAIUGU01. The sequence goes on from OZ257260.1 coordinate 2,291,335, forward strand.
GCGCCGAGTGCATTGAGATGGACGCGTAGCTGGTGCTTTTTGCCGGTCAGCGGAAAGAGCGCATACCGCCAGAACCCGCCACCGCGATCTTCCACTTCGATTCGCGTCTCCGCATTCGGAACACCCTCGACCTCGCGGCTCAGATGAAACGGCTCGCCCCGGACTATCCGGCTCGCCCTCGTCAGCGGAAACTCGCGCGCAGTCAGTGCAGGCGCTATCGCCACGTAGCGCTTTTCGATCTGCCGGTCGCGGAACAGCCCTTGGTAGAGCGCGCGCGTCTCAGGGTTCGACGAGAACAGGACCAGCCCCGCCGTACCGCGATCGATACGATGGAGGGGCACCAGATTGGAATTGCCCAACCGGCGCACGAGTCGAGTCAGGAGGGTTTCCTGCACGTAACTCCCGACAGGAGTGACGGGGAGGAAATGCGGCTTGTCGGCGACCACCAGGTGATCGTCGGCGTACAGAATCGATTCAACAAACGGAATCGGAACTTCGATCGGGACTTCGCGGTAGTAGTGAACGCGTAGACCTGGAGAATAAGGACTGTCAGCAGTGAGCACTGTGCCGTGCGCATCCAGCACTCTGCCACGCGACATTCGCGTGAGCCACTCATCGCGCGGGATCCCGGGAAAATGGGCGGCGAGTCCGTCCAGTACCGTCGTCCATGGACCCGCAGGCAGTTGCAGCGTGCTGGCCGCAATTCCATCAAGCAGGGGAGGCTTCGTCCCGCCCAGACGTGACTTCAACTGACGCGCCGGCAACTAGAGGGTTTTCGCAAGCCCCAGCTCCGTCACCAGACTGCCCCACTTCCTTGTTTCCGACTGGATGTACGCGCGCGTCTCTTCAATCGACGGCACCTTCTGCGGCAGCAACCCGAGATCGGCGATCCGCTTCATCATCACCGGATCGTCCATGATGACCTGCATCTCCGCATGGAGCTTGTCGATGATGGGCTTCGGCACGTTTGAACGCGCAAACAGGACATGCCACGACACCAATTCGAAATCGGCCACCTCCGCAGCTTCGGCAAAAGTAGGGACGGTCGGCATGGACGCGAGTTTCGCGAGGGACGTTACGGCAAGTGCCCGCAGCCTGCCCTCCTTGACCAGCGGCAAGGCGGTGCCGACGTCCGCGAAAGCGAGCGTGACGTGCCCGGCCGCAACATCCAGAAATGCCTGCGGACTGTCCTTGTACGGGACATGCTGCATGTCGAGCTTGAAGTATTTTTTCATGTACTCGCCGGCCAGATGCGGCAAACCACCGATCGACGAAGACGCGAAAGTGATCTTGCCGGGATGAGTACGGATGTAGGCGATCAGCTCGGCAACAGTTTTGACCGGCAGCTGAGGACCCACGACCAGGACAAAGGGCGATTTCAGATAGTGGGCAATCGGCACGAAGTCCTTGAGTGGATCGTAGGGAGGTTTCTTGAACAAGGCGGGCCGGATGACGAAGGTTCCGCTCGTCGTCGCTCCCAGCGTGTAGCCATCCGCCGCCGCTTGCTGCACCGCGGTTGCCGCGATGACCTGCGCCGCGCCGGGTCGGTTTTCGATAATGAACGGCTTCCCGAGTCGCTGCGACAGCTTTTCCGCGTATAGACGAGCGACAACGTCCGGGCCGGCACCCGCAGCTAACGGCAGGACAATCGTGACGGGCTTCGTCGGATAGGCGGGATCCGCCGCTGAAGCGGGCAATACGGTGAGCGCAAGTGCTGCCACTGCACTGCAAGCAAACATTCTCATCATTTATCCCCCGGGAAACCTGAGCCGCCTCGAAAATCCGTATTCCTGCTATGTTTGCTGCAGCGTTGCCTGCAAGCTACACCGGGCATTCAAAAAGCGTCAAGGCAATCGCTGTGGAGGAATGGCCGCAGAAGAATGGCGGGTTGGCAATGCCCCAGCCGTCTATTACCAGCAGAACAGAACGACCAGGCAACGGCCAGCACTACACGCAAAACGTTCGGGAGGGGGAATGTCGGGACAAGAATCTACGCACGACGAACCGCGTGCAGCGATCCGTATCCGCGGGCCGCGTGAGTTTTACGGCGGTCTGGCACTCATCGGACTCGCGCTCTTTGCATTCTGGGCAGCACGCGATCTGGCAGGAGGAGAAAGCTCCTTTGGCCCGGCTTCCATTCCCCACGCCTATGCAACGCTGCTGCTCGTCCTCGGGACAGTGGTTTCGATCGTCGGTCTCGCCGTCGATGCGCCTGCCATCGAACGCTACGCCTTCCGGGGACCTGTGCTGGTGGTGCTTTCCATTGTCTGCTTTGCGAGTCTGATCCGTCCGGCGGGTCTCGCGCTCGCCAGTTTCGTCACCTTCATGATCGGGGCATTCGCGTCAGCAGAAACCCGCTGGTTCGAGGCACTGCTCGCTGCCGTCGCGCTGACGGTTTTCTGCGCCGTACTGTTCGTCTCCCTGCTCGGCCTCCCCGTCCGGATCTGGCCCGATTTCCAGTAAACATGACCGACCTTCTCGCGAATCTCGCGCTCGGGTTCTCCGTCGCAGCGACACCGACCAACCTGATGTTCTGCGCGATTGGCGTGCTCGTCGGTACCCTGGTCGGCGTGCTGCCCGGCATCGGCTCGCTGGCCACCATCGCGATGTTATTGCCACTGACTTTCGGACTCGAACCGACGGGCGCCCTCATCATGCTCGCGGGGATCTATTACGGCGCCCAGTACGGCGGCTCGACCGCATCGATCCTGCTGAACGTTCCGGGTGAAGCCACGTCGGTGGTCACGACGCTCGACGGCCACCAGATGGCGAAAAAGGGTCGAGCCGGGCAGGCGCTCGCCATTGCCGCCATCGGCTCCTTCGTTGCCGGCAGCGTCGCCACCGTCCTGGTTGCAGCGCTTGGAAAACCATTGACCGGCATGGCACTCCTGTTCGGACCTGCCGATTATTTTTCGCTGATCGTTCTCGGCCTCGTCCTCACCATCGTGCTGGCGAAAGGCTCGGTGCTCAAGGCAGTGGCCATGATCGCGGCAGGACTCCTGCTCGCCACGGTCGGCTCCGATCCGGAGACCGGTGTCGGGAGGATGACCTTCGGCATGGTCGAACTGTTCGACGGCATCAGCTTCGTCAATGTTGCGATGGGTGTGTTTGGTTTCGCAGCCATCATTCACAACCTGGAAAGTGTCCAGGATAGACAGGTGGTCGCGACGAGCATCAAGAGCATGCTGTTGACGCGCGCGGACCTGAAAGCAGCCGCTCCCGCCGTCGGTCGGGGGACATTGATCGGCGCAGTCCTCGGCATTCTTCCGGGCGGTGGCGCAGTTATGGCGTCGTTTGCCGCTTACTCGCTCGAGAAGAAGTTCTCGAAACATCCCGAAAAATTTGGCGCGGGCGCCATCGAAGGCGTGGCCGCACCGGAAAGCGCGAACAACGCGGCCGCCCAGACGTCCTTCATCCCGCTGCTGACCCTTGGCATTCCGCCGAATCCGGTGATGGCGCTGATGATCGGCGCGATGATCATCCACGGCATCGTGCCCGGTCCCGACGTGATGCGGAACCAGCCCGAACTCTTCTGGGGGCTGATCGCCTCGATGTGGCTCGGCAACCTGCTGCTGCTCGTCATCAACCTGCCGCTCGTCGGTATCTGGGTCCGCCTGCTGCGCGTTCCCTATCGCCTGCTCTTTCCATCGATCCTGGTGTTCTGCTGCATCGGTATCTATTCCATCCGCAATTCACCGTTCGATCTGTTCGTGGCTGCGATCTTTGCTCTCGTCGGGTACTGGCTGATCAAGCATGACTTCGAAGCGGCCCCTTTCGTGCTCGCTTTCGTTCTCGGCCCCTTGCTTGAAGAGAACGTGCGGCGCGCCCTGCTGATCACTCGTGGCAACCCCTCCGTATTCGTGACCCGACCGATCTCGGCAGTGCTGCTGGCGATTGCCGCTCTTCTTCTGGTCCTTGCCTTGCTGCCGCTGTTCCGCAAACGGCGCGAAACCGTATTCATTGAATAGGAGTGCCCATGGATCTCGGACTGGCTGGCAAACGCGCGATCGTCTGCGCTTCGTCGAAAGGCCTCGGCAAGGCATGCGCCATCGCGCTGGCCTCAGAAGGCGTCGAGGTCCTGATCAATGGTCGTAACGCCGACAGTCTGGAAGAAGCGATCGCTGCGATCCGCTCGCAGACCGGGAGCAAAGTCACCGGCGTGGTCGCGGACGTGACAACCGAAGAAGGCAGGACTGCCTTGCTCGCGCGCTGCCCCGATCCCGATATCCTGGTGAACAACAATGCAGGGCCGTCGCCCGGCAAATTCCTGGACTACGATCGCGAGCAGTGGAGCGCGGTGCTGGACGCAAACATGATCGCACCGTTGCTGCTGGTGCGGGCAGTACTCCCCACCATGCGCGCGAGAAAGTTCGGCCGCATCATCAACATCGTTTCGGCCATGGTGACGACGCCTCGTCCGCACATGACGCTGTCCTCAGGTGCTCGCGCCGGTCTGATTGCGGCGCTGAAAGGCGTTGCACTCGAAGTCGTGCAGGACAATGTGACGATCCACAACCTGCTGCCGGAACGGATCGATACCGACCGGCAGATTTTCATGGCGCACAGCCAAGCCAAACGCGAAGGCATCACATACGACGAGGCGCGCGCGAAACAGGTGCAATCCATCGCCGCCAAAAGACTGGGACTGCCTGCCGAGTTCGGCGCTGCCTGTGCCTTTCTCTGCAGCGCCCATGCCGGCTACATGTCAGGGCAGAACATCCACCTCGATGGCGGCAGCTATCCCGCGCTGATCTGACATCTCTTCCGCCGCAACCTATGCACCCGGCATCGCTGCGAGGAACTTCTCGAGGGTGAGGGGCACGCGCGACATGCGTGGCTGAATCGTGTCGACTCCGGCAAAGGAAGTCGCCTCTTCAAACCACGTGCGCCGCGCCGGCATGCCCCAGGGAAACGCGAAGCCCGGCAGGGCCGGATCCCAGTGGACGGGCTCGTTTTCCAGATCCATGACCAGGTAGTGCGTATTGAAGAGTTCAATGCGATGGCCATCCGGATCGCGGAAATACACGAACAACGCGAGGCCAGGTCCGCCATGCCGCCCAGGCCCTCTTTCCACGCCGGCTCCGAAACCCAGCTCACCCGCGACATCGCACGCATGCAGGATGTGGGTCGTCTCGGTCGTGAGATAGGCAAGGTGATGCATGCGCGGCCCAACGCCCGAGAAAATCGCGAGGTCGTGCGGATTGCCCTTGCGCTGCATGAATACGGCAACCGGATCGAATTCCTCAGGCTTGCAGATGTATTCGCTGAGCTGGAATCCTGCGTCCATATAGAACTCGCATGACTTGCGAACATCCGGCGTCAGGATCTGGAAATGGTCGATGCGCTGTGCGCGTCCACCCTTGTGCGCGGTGAAGTTGGTCAGCATGCGCGGTACAGCGGTCATCCGCGCGCAGATCTCGAGCGGTGTCCCGAACAGGTCGGTCACATGGATCGTGCGGCCCTGGTAGGGCACTTCGACAAATTCCGCCTTGCAGCCCTTGTCCTTGAAAAAGCGATAGGCGATATCGAGGTCTTCTTCCGTCATGACGCGGAAGCCGATTCTCTGGCATTCAGGAGTCGATGATTTCCGCACCGTCAGGCTGTGGTGGGCGGCTTCCTCGATGCCGCGGAAATACACCACGTCGCTGTTTTCTTCGGTCACGATGAGGCCGATGACTTCCGTGTAGAAAGCCTTTGTAGCCTTGAGGTCGCGCGCCGTCAGGACGATATGGCTGGTACGTGAAATCCGGAATGACGGATTGGGATTGTTCTTCGGGATGATCATGGGAGCCCCTGACTGTTTTTATAGATGAAAACGGGAATGCCCTGCTGCAACAATGCTAAGCCAACCACTACGCCCGGTATATCCCGCAGCGCAAGGAATCAGCGCCGGTTCATTTCTTCCTGACGTTGGCGCCTGCGCGCCTCTGCCCTGCCCAGAATGACTTTTCGTTCGCCATCGGTGGCACTGCTCCAGCCGATGATTTCATCGATGGCGCGACCACAGCCAATGCACATATCGCCATCGAGGCAGCAATTGCGCACACAGGGCGATACCACTCTGACGGATGGATCTGCTTCAGCCGCCATGGTTATTTTCGGGCATTCACTTCGATGGTGATGTGGCTGAGCCCCGGCAGGCCGGCAAGCTTCGTCTTGTACGCATCAGGCGGCGAAGGATGATCGCTGACCAGCGAGACGATCAGGGCATTGTGGCCCGGACCGACACGCCACAGATGCAGATCCGTAATGGTTTCCGTGCCGGATTCGAGGCGCGCCGCGATCAGTGCCAGCAGCTTTTCATCGGTGGAGGCGTCCAGCAGGGAATGCGCAGCGGTCTGCGTGAGTTTCCATGACCAGTGCAGGATGACGGCTGCTCCAACGATGCCGATGGCAGGATCCAGCCACACCCAGCCGAGGTACCGGGCAGCCACGAGGCCAGCGATCGCGAGCACGGAGGTCAGTGCATCGGCCAGCACGTGCATGTAAGCCGCGCGCAGATTACTGTCATGACCCTTCGCGTGAACATGATCATGGTCGTGGTCGTCATCATGGGCATGCTGATGATCGTGCCCGCCCTCATGCAGCAGCCGCGCGCTGGCCAGGTTCACGAGCAGTCCGAGTACTGCGATGCCGATGGCCTGGTTGAAGACAATGACGCGGGGATCGAGCAGACGCAGCAGCGATTCCCAGCCGATCAGGAGCGCGACAATTCCGAGCGTGATGGCGCTGGCAAAACCGGCGAGCTCACCGACCTTGCCTGTTCCGAAGGCGAATCGGGGATCGCCGCTGTGCTTGCGGGCGTAGCGATATGCGAGTCCGGCAATGGTCAGCGCCGCGGCATGCGTCGCCATGTGCCAGCCGTCGGCGACCAGCGCCATGGAGCCGTAGAGAGTGCCGCCGACAATTTCGCCGATCATCATGACTGCGGTCAGCCAGACAACGGCCCAGGTCCGTCTCTCATTGCGCTCGTGCCCTGCACCGAGAAACGCCCGGCCGCAGCGCTGGAGCGCGGAATCAACCTGTGTGCTTTCGGAAACCATGACCCGACTATAAAGGCATAGGGCGGTTTTCCGACATCGAATCCCGTTTCTTCGCCACGGAGCGCAGGGAGTGCCTGCACAAGCCAGCAATGCCCTGCCGGCGTCGGAATTCACTCTCCTGCTACATATAATGTATCGCCGAACGGGAAATCCGAATTGCGGGTTGCATTGCCCGGGCTCGCCAATGATAATGATTCGCGTTTGTAACGCAAGCCAGCCCGCTCCCCGGCACACCGCTTTTCTCGCGGCATGCTGCTCAGGACGCCAGCCAATTCCCTATCCATTCCAGGCTGGAAGGCGAACCCCATGCAATTCAGTAATACCTGCGAACACCACCAGCTCATCACCGTGATGCGCACCATGCGCGCCATCGATGAACTCGCGGGCCATCTGCGCGATGTGCCCGATTTCATGTTCACCAATGCACTTCTGAATGCGGCCGTCGAGCGGCTTCTTCACGAGCAGGGCTTCGCAAAGACTTCAAGCGCATTGACCCGTCTCGCTGGCCTCGTGGGTGCGGGCATCACACCGGGCATGGGCCAGGCATTGCTGTTGAACGGAACGGATTCCTGATCCGGAGGACACCCATGAACAGATCTCATCCTGCTGATCGGCAAGCAGCTGGCACCGAGTCGGGACGCATCGAAGAACTGCAGCTCGTGATGGACGAGTTCGAACAATCCCTTGCCCATCTCGGTTCGCTTTCCGGTGAGCACGCGGGTAATGCGATGCTCAATCTCGCGCTGGGACGCTTGCTCGAACAGCATGGCCGAGAACGCACGGCTGCCCTGCTCGCCCGTGTCGTGGAAGAACTCTGGTCGAACACGCTGCCGGAAACGCCGGAGCGGGCCCTCGACGTGTTCCGGCTGGACGCATGAGCCTGCACCCCATGTCATTCGAAGAAATGTGTACTGCCGACAATGAGATTGTGCTGCTGTTGCCGCACACGGAGCGCTTATTCCTGTGGGCAATACGCGTCTGGTCCGCTTATCACGATGATGTACGCGCAATCTGGCGGACGCTCGACCAGACATTCACCGAAGCCCGGATCACAGGTGCGCTGCAACCGTTCGACGTGATGATGGGGACGATTTTCATCGGTCTCCATCGCTGGCCTGACATCCGCTGCGCGCGCTGTCCTCGCCTGGGCCAGGATGAAGTCCGGCTGATCGATGCACTACGCATGCTGCAACAGGACGATCACGAAGGAGCGATCACGCTGCTCCGGATGTTGGCCGCGCCTGCTGCGGCAAGAAAGGCGTGTGCTGCGGCTGCGCAGGTGCTGACAGAAATGAACCGCTCAGGACTTCGCTTTTCAATCACGCCGAGCCAGACCGAACCGCCTTTCTCGCGGCGCGAGGATTCAACGCACTTGATGCTCAAGGAAGGATCATTGAAGACCTGGCACTGATACCACTGGATACCGCACGCCTATGGCAGCAGTTTCAATTTCGCTGTCGAAGACGTAATCCCGTCGTGGCCGGATGACGAATCCCTGCCGACATACTCATTCCATGCAATGGCGAAGCCGTCATGCCATGCCCTGATCGCAGGAATGGACGATCGCAAATCGTTTCGCGTGAGCCTTTGGACAGGTCCCAGCGCAGCACCTTCCCTGTCGAAGTACTGCGCATGCAGCTGCGACGGTCCCGGCGTGGAATCGCACCACACGAGACCGATGCGATCACCGTTCCAGGCAAGGTAAGCACCGATTGAATTTCCCGGTGTGCTGGTCACACGCAATGCACGGTCGTCGAGAGTGCCACCGGGCTCGCTGAGCTTGCCGGCGAAGAGGTAGATCTCGTTGTTGCCATCGCGCTGGTCGAACCAGGCAAGGGCCGCTTGCCCCTCATTGAATGCTATATCCGGGTAGACGGATTCAAAGCCATCATCGATGCTGAGAGGCATACGCTGGATGCCCTCGGGGCGCACCGTCAGAAGCTGCAATTCCTTGGCGCGCGTTTCCACCTTCGCGTCGTAGACGACATAAAAAACTCCAGTTTCCACTGCCGCGTTCAGATTCCATGTATTGAGACTTGCTGGTCCGGCATAGCGCGGGGGCGACATCGGCTGCCCTTGTGCATTGAAGGTCGCCGTCCAGACTGCATCCCGGCCCGTCTCGATGCGACCTAGCCAAGCGACGAAAAGGGTTTCGCCTTCAATGCGGACGACGGGATTGCGGCCATGACCTGGCTCGCCCAGTTCGCGGCGCCACAACAGACTTCCCTTGCGGTCGTAGCGCGCAAGCACAGCCGTCAACGACTCGTCTTGCGGGTCCTTCTCGTACCATGCGAGCAACGGTTCATCGCCGATCAGCTGCAGATCGGGTTCATACGCAAACTTGCGACCATCCGTCAGGCGCAGGGGTGACCCTTGCGGATCGCCTTTGCTGTCCGCAAAGCGCAGGTAGATCGCATCATGACCTATGCGACCTCCATGCCAGGCAATTGCGAGTTCATGGGTGGAAGTAGCCAGACTGATTTCGTAGGCCTTCATGCCTCGGGGACTGATGTCCGCTCCATCGCAACCGAGAAGCAGCAGCAAGGCCAGACCCGGACCGAGGGATCGGCCACTCATGGATCGCTGCTTAGACCTGCGAGCGAGAATGACGCCAGCGCCAGCCGAACAGCAATGCGAGCAGCGGTAGCGCAAGCCACAGTATCTGCGCAGGCGTGCTTTCGAAGTTGCTGGTCGCTGGTTGAGCAGTGGAGTTGGTGCGATTTTCCTGCTCCAGCAAGTACCCCTGGAGCAGATCCTTCAACTGATCGGCCGGGCGACCGGGAGTGTCGGGCGTCGAACTCTGCGGTCTGGCTGGAACCTGATCTGGAGATGGGTCTGCAGCCTGGGCTTGAGCGGGTGAACCCTGCATTGCTTCTGCAGTCCCCGGCGCTTCATTGCGTGCTACGAACGCGCGCAGTGCATCAGCAGCGGTTTCAATCTGCTGGCCGATGGCTTTCTCGAGTGCCGCCCTCGCCTGGTCCACTTCGGCTACCGGCACATTGGCGAGCCTCGCCTGCTGCATCACGTATTCGAGCAGGCGCGCGTTACCGCAGGTGTGTTCAACACAACTGACGCCGTGACGATTGATGCTGTCGAGATACTCCCTCACCAGCTTTTCGCGCGTCTGTTGATCCGCCTGCCAGTACCCTTTGCGGATAGTTTCGAGCATGCGCGCAGTCATGTCCTGGTAGGCGAAGGGAGATTTCGCGTCGAAGAACTCCTTCATTCCGAGCTGGTGCTTGTCGTTCACGTAGACGTCGAACGTCTCCTTCCACATCGCATCGTCGACGACAGAAGTCACCGTCGCATCCCAGCCCCACAAATATTCCGTGAAGGCCCGCATCTCGCCTGCGCCGGCATAGCCTTCCTTCTGCATGCCCTTGATCCACAAAGGATTCACATAGCGCGACCGGAATTCCTGGCCGATGAATTTATCGAGGCTGACCATTTCGGGTTTGCCTGGATCACGGCTGTTGGTGATCACCGTATCCGGCGTGCTGCCATCGATGCTGCGAATGGCCGATGCCAGGCCACCCATGTACATGTACATGTCGTCGTTATCGAGTGCTCCATACAGCGTGGTGGAGCTGCTGTGTACGACCTTGTCGACGCCAGATAGCGCAAGGCGGAACACATCTTCCATCGACTCGCCCCAGAAACCGTTGCCGTAGCCGTGACCCATCTTGCGGATGTAGTCATTCGCGAACGCGTCTTCCTTGTCCCACGACCCGCTGGCCGCGACTATGGCAGAAGTATTGAGATTGTAGGTACCCGGGGGTTCGTCGAAGATGCGTACGCCCGCCAGCCGGTCCGCATCTTCCGGACTGCGACCCTTGGCGATCAGCGCAGCGCGTGTGGCGAGATAGTGCTTGCGAACGAGGTTGTCCGCCTCATCGAGTGCTTTGACTTTCTGCACGGCCTGATCCATCAGCACCGTGACATTGTTGAACATGCCTTCTGCGGCGGAGGCAATCACGATGTCTATCCGCGGACGCCCCAACTTCTCGCGCGGAATGACTTCCACATCGACGACTTTCCCCCGAGCATTCCAGACGGGACGCGTGCCGAGCAGGTAGAAGATCTGGGATTCCATCACGCCTTCATGGCGCATGGTTTCATCGCCCCAGATCACGAATGACACTTTTTCCGGATAGCGACCGTTCTTCTGCAGATGTTCGGCCAGCATCTGGTCCGCCAGCTTGACGCCCATCTCCCACGCCGCAGGCTTCGGCACCTTGTCAGGATCGATGCCGAAGAAATTATTTCCCGTCGCGTAGGAATCAGGATTGCGGACAGGTTCGCCGCCACTGCCAGCGGGCACAAATCGCCCGCCCAGTGCGGTGATCAGGCTTGCGAGCTCTCGCGGGCCCGATGCGCTGATACGCTCATCCATCTCTGTGGCCAGCACGGCACGCTGATCCGGTAACAGCGAACGATCTGCGCTGACCACCGCTTCCACCGTGCTGTCGCGAAGCGCCTTCTCGGGGGTGCGGCCGAAAGCATGCAAGCCGTAGGGAATGATCTGCCCCTTGAGCTCGAGCAGATAGGCCTCCACCCGGTGGAGCTGCTCATCGGTCCACACCTGATCGGTACCGAGACTCAGGTCCTTGGCGATGCCGAGCTTGATCGCCTGCTCCTGCACCTGCTTCCCGTAGGCTTCGGCAAGCTCCGGATTCTTGGTCTCGTTCTGGGCATGGTCGTTCATCAACTCGCCGAGCTTCGCGAGCTCTTCGGTGAGTTCGCCCTTCCTGAACGGCGGCACCATGTGATCGACGAGCTCCGCATTGCTGCGACGGCGCGCCACCAGACCCTCACCTACTACGTCGACGTTGTAGATGTAGATATTCGGCAGGTCCGCGATCAACGCGTCGGAGGCATCGTCATCATTCTGCCCGGCGTCCTTGCCATCCAGCCATTCAAGCGTGCCGTGCGTGCCGATGTGGACGATCGCATCGGCCTTGTAGCCTTTTCTGAGCCAGGCGTAGGCAGCGACGTACTGATGAGGCGGGGCCAGATCCTTGGCGTGCTGCAGCTTGTCGAGATCCTCACCCCAGCCGCGCGCGGGCTGCGGTGTAAGCAATATCTTGCCGTAGTGAACCGCCGGGACCAGAAAACTTTCACTGCTGCCTTCCCGTGTCGTCATCAGCGTACTGGCTTCGGGCTTGCCCCAGTCGCGGATGATTTTTTCCCGCAGCGGCTGTGCATACTCACCCAGCCATTGGCGATAGTCCGTCAACGGCACGCGTATGACATTTCCAGCAGCGACCAACTCGGCGAGTTCACCTGGCGCATGGCTGCTGACATTGCGTGCCTTGGTAGTGATTTCAGTCAGTACTTCATCTGCCGTCGGCGCCTTGCCGCCAACGTCGTAGCCCTCCGCCTGCAGTCGGGCAAGAATGTTCGCGAGCGATTCTGCGACGTTCAGATAACTCGCCCCGATGTTCGCCTTGCCTGCGGGATAATTGTAGAACATGAGCGCGATGCGCTTGTCCGCATTGGGCTTGTTCCGGAGGACCGCATATCTCATGGCGCGACTGACAGCGGCATTCACCCGCGAGAGAATGGGCTGCGTGATCACCGCGTTCAAGCCGGTCACCGGATCGCGGCGTTTTTCCTTCGTTCCCACGACAGTGGGCGCAATGGTACCGGCCAGCTCAGGCACGGCGAGATTGAACGTGCCTTCGAACAACGACAACCCGCTTTTCGACTGCCGCCACTCCTGTTCGTTGCGGCCGTAGAGCGTGATCAGGTTGATCACCGGAATCCCGATCTTCTCGAGAACTTGCGGTGTTTCAAACGCCGAGAAGTTGAAGTTGCTGCCCAAGGCCACGTCGGCGCGTGGCTGACCCCTTTCATCGACAAGAAGCTTCTGGAATGTCACTTCGCCGGGATAGCCAAACACCGGGATGGCTTCCGCGCCCTGGCGTTCGACTTCGGCGACGAGCGCGTCGAGCAGCGCGGTGTCACCGCTGTAATAGGTCGCCTTGAAGAAGCTGATGGCGACGCGCGGAGCACCTGCGTGCTTCTTGCCGTTGGCTGCACGCCAGGTGTCGAACTCCTGCCAGGTGGCAAAGACCTCGCCGGCTTTGCCTGACGGATAGTAGTAGCCGAAATCGAGCGACATCTGCGGCTCGGGCAGATCGAGTCCCTTCACGCCGGCATAGGTCAGTGCGAGCTTCAGCAGGCCAAGCTGGTTTTCCGATCCGGAATGCTGCCAGTAGGTTCGTGCACGCGCGTCCCACTTCACACCCTGCTGAGCATAGCTGTCCTCCGCCTGCAATCCCTGTCCCACTCCGAGAACAGTGCCCTGGCCCGCCACCTGCTTGATCAGATCGACCTTGTTCTCGGTATTGAATTTGCCGAGCATCTGCTCGTTCATGACATCCAGCACCAGCACCTTGCTGGCCTCGAGGTCCTGGGGTTTCACCTCATTGAACGTCGACTCCGTCAGCAGCTGCAGCTGGACCTCACCGCGCAGTTCGGGATGCTCCTCGAGCAATCGCTCGAATGCACTGAGCGTGCCGGGGATATTGCCGTCGGAATAGAGAAAGGACACCTGCACCGGCTCTGCCATTCCGAGCAGAGGCAGGCAGAATGCGCACAGGAAGTACTTAAGGCGCCACACCGCCGGCTTCACCTGCAGGAGCCGCCCCTGCCTCGTTTCCCGTCTCGGGAACGTAAATGATCTGGCCGTTGGCAAGCCGGTAGGCGGTGCCAAGGCGTTCGCCGTCACCGGTGCCGGTCTGGCCGGTCATCTTGTACGCAGTGATCTGCTGGCCTTTTTTCACGATGATTTCGCGCTCGCCTTTTCCGTTCGTCTTGACCATCGTGACTTCGCTCTGCGAGTCGACGAGATCGCCCATGTTGTAGACCGAGAACAGTGTGATCATCAGGCCGACGATGAAAACGATAGATACGTCGAACAGATTCGCGATGCCCGCAAGAGGATCCTCTTCCGCCGGCTCATCCGGCGCGGGCAATTTGATGAAGCGGCCCATCAGCGGTGCTCCAGCTCCGCGGCCACCACTTCGGCGAGATAGCGCTGTTCGCGAATGGCGCCGTTCACCCAGCCCTGGCGTGCAGCCGCCACGAAGTAGGCGATCGTTCCCGTGGCGAGTCCGATGATCGTCGTCGTGAAGGCCACGACCATCTGGCCTGCCATCGCCTGCAGATTGCCGCTGGCGAGGGCCGCCAGCGAACTGCCCATCGGAATCAACGTACCGAGCAGCCCGAGACTCGGACCGATCTTGACCAGCGCGCGAGGGCCGTTAAGTGCATGGCGAAGACGTTCATCGTGTTCGGCGACGATGTTCTCGAGGCCGCCATGGAGGAGCGTGCCGTGCTGACTCTGGTACTGGACGTCCTGCAGCAGCCCGCGCAGCGCATGAGGCAATCCGGCTTGCCGGTTCGCATCGGCCGTCAGCACGTTGCCCGATTGCAACCAGCTCTTCAGGTTGAAGCCGGCATGTTCACGACGGCGCGCAACTGCTTCGACCAGGCAATGGCCCGCGTAATAAAGCGCGAAGCCCACGCAGACCCACAACAGGATCATCACCGGGAACCGCAATACCTGGCCCAGTGCGAACAACCCGTTTTCAAGAATGCCGAGCAGGTTCATCGATGTTTCCACAAGCTGCGCAGCAGACCGAGTGCGAGTGCCAGTGCTGCAAACTGCCACGTCCAGGAAGGAATCGCATTGCCCGCGGTTTCTTCGATCCGGTTGAGCGCCACCGCAGACCGCCAACCGCTGATGATACCGGGCGCCGCGGCCAGGCAAGGACCCAGGAACGCGAGGCCCAATAACGCCTGCTGACGCACGAGCGGAGCGGCGAATTCCGCTCGCTTCGCGAAGAGCATCGCTGCCAGAGGAACGGGCACCGACAACAGTACGGCGGGCAGGAAAGACAAGCCTTCATTCACATGAAGCGTCGCTGCCAACCCGCTGCAAATGCCTGCTAGGAAGAACGCCGTCCGGTCAGTCAATCCGCGTACGAGCTCAAACCCTGCTGCCACACTCACAATCAGCGCGGCGCCGCTCGACACTGTGGGAAAGGCGTATCCGAGCAGCAACGCAGACGCGACGCCAATCAGCACCACGCCTGCATCCATCCGCGTGGCGCCCCCTTTAGCTGCGAGTGTTCCGGCTCCGGACACACACAGCAGCCACAATCCGACGGTTACCAGCGACACGCAGCACCCCGTTTGTCTTGAGTAGTCGACCCATAAAGTCGCCGATCACTCCGATGCTCGGCAAGCTCAGAACCGGGCATTGACCCCGACATAGCCGGCCCGACCGAGCACCCCGTACTTGAAAGCCGTGGCATATTCTTCGTCGAACGCATTTTCAACACGGCCGTAGACATCGAACTTGTCGGTGACAGGAAAGGAAGCGCGGAAATCGACGAGAGTATAGCTATCCAGGGTGACCGGCACACTGGGGAAAGCGTCGAAGTCGGTATCGCGGCTCGATCCTGAATACCGGGCGACGACCCCTGTTTCGAGCCGAATGGGCCACGTGTAGGTGACCGAAGCATTGGCGGTCGTCTCGGGCCGGCGAGGCAACGTCTTCCCGAAGTTCGCCGAGCCGGGCGAACGGTCTTCCACTGTCGTCTTCGTGTAGTTGGCCGCGAAGTTCAGGCTCTCTGTCGGCGCGAAGGTTGCCTGCAGCTCGTAGCCGTGGGCTTCCGTCTTGTTGACGTTGGTGTAGTAGCCGAAGAACGAATGCCCTGGCTGCGCACAGGGATTGCTGGTCGCAAACCCGCAATCGACGAATGCGATCTGGTTGTCGGTATCGCGCGAGAAGTAAGTGGCCGACAGGTTCACGCGACGATCGAACAGGTTCTGCTCGATGCCGGCATCCCATCCCGTCGACTCTTCCGGCTGGAGATCCACACCGAAGTATTCGCTGTAGAGCTGGTAGAGCGACGGAGACTTGAATCCCTCTCCCCAGCTGGCACGGAGAATAGTTCCGGATGCCAACGACCAGGCTGCAGCGACCTGTCCCGTCGAATGCGAACCCGACGTATCGTGATCGTCGTAGCGCTCGCCGAGCGTCAGGGTAAAGCCCTTGAACAACCCGGCCTGCAGCTGGGCATACGCGCTTTTCTGGCGGACGCTGGCTTCCGAGGGACCTGAGTCGCTCGTCATGCTGGACTGTTCATTCTGCAAGCCGAATACCAGCTGGTAGTTCCCGGCGATATTGAAATTGCCCTGGTACTCGTAGCGCTCGTTCTCGCCCTCGTAGCGGCCGGTATCGAACACTGCGGTGCCGGTATCGAGGAAGGTATTGCGGCGCGCATTGGTCGACTGGAACGCGACGCGATTGTCGAGCCGGCCGTCGAACAGCTTGAAGTTGACACCGGCATAGCCCACGAACTGCCTGTTGAGGGCGTAGTCCTTCTCGTCGCCAAACACGTAGTTGGGCGGTGGATAGCCGTCGTAGTGGTTCTTGTCCTGGTTGAACCAGGTGCGCAGGTCCAGCTGCACGTTGTCCGTGAAGTCGTACTTCACGCGGCCCGCCACGCTGGTATTCCTGTAGGGATCGGTTTCCGATCCACCTGCAAACGCAGACGTTCCATCGGTGGCGTAACGACCTACCGCGAGCCGGTAGCCCAGCTTGTCTTCACGGCCGCCAATGGCAGCCTTTACCAGAGTCGTGTTGTCCGAGCCGATTTCCCCGCCCACTTCAGTGCCAAAACCTTCGGCAGGCTCGCGGGTGACCACGTTGACGACGCCACCGATGGCCTGGCTGCCATAGAGCGTGGACTGCGGTCCGCGCAGGATTTCTATCCGCGAAATGTCGCCGATGAGAAGGCTGCTGAAGTCGTACCCTGCGCCCGGCGATGAAGGATCGTTGACGGCCACGCCATCGATCAGGACCAGTGTTTGCGAGGCTTCGGCGCCCCGGATGCGGACCGACGTCAGCGTCCCCGGTCCGCCACTCCGGTCGAACGAGACGCCGGGGGTACGGGCGATCAGATCAGAAACGATGATGGCCTGGCTTTCCTTGATGGCCGCCTCGTCGAGCACGCTGACCGAATTGCCAATCTTGTCGGGGGTAACAGCAACCCTGTTGGCGACGACGATCACCTCTCGCAGCTCCTCGGACGGCGCTGCCGCGAAGCTCGCACCGAGCGGCAGGACGGCCGCGAGCCCGGCAAATCTTGAATGGTTTCTGGAACGGTTGCTCGAGTGTGCGCCCTGGATTTTCGTATTCTTCGTGGCAGTCATCGTCGTTGGCCTCCCGGTAGATGGGGAGCCATATACGGGCACCTTTCATGCGCCGTCACGTAAGTTACTGTTTACTAACACGCGTGAACGTTCGTTAACGTTATTCGGAACATTGGGACAAGCTTCATGTTCTTCCGGGAAAATCAGGCAATCCGGATTGGGCACTCCTTATAGAAGAAGGGTGGATTCAGTGATGCAGGGTTACGACGCGTCGGACTGCTTCTCGATGTACGGATCCGCCGGTGCGGGCGCGGGCGGTGGCGTGAGTCCTTCCTTGAGACGCAGCGTCAGAGTCATGACGTGGCTGATCTGTCCGTACGACTCCTCGCCTCGCTGACCGGGCGTCGCATCGACATTCGACACCTGGATGGCGTACCAGGATTGCCAGGGAAGCGCGATGGTGACAATGCCTTCCCGGCTCGTGCGGAGTTCCTGGGTCCAGCCCGAGGGCGTAATGGCCTTGACCATCGTGCGGCCAAGCGGCTTGCCCTTGAAGTAGACAGCTAATTGGTTGGCGACCCCGGTCGGGACGATGTCGAGTTCGAGCACAGGGGTGCGGGCACTGAAATCGGTGATCATCCGGGCCGCGGGGCGAAACCAGGTTTGCACCGCCACGCCCGCGATTTTCTGTTCATAGAACGGATAGCCCAGGACTTCTGCGACAATCGAATCGCCCGCCGCCAGTTGGGCACTCGCCGAGTAGGCTTCGGGCCCTTTCGCGAGCGGCAGATCGCGGCTCGTGGTTGTGCTCACCACCTTTGCTGATGAGCCGGACAGCTTGTTGAGCAACCCACCCGGCGCCGAGATTTCGTGCAGGTTCATGCCGAACTCACCGAAGTAGAGACTTGCCTGCTCTCCTTCCTGCTCGATCCATACGTGATGGGCTTCAGCTCCCGCAGACAGCAGGATCAATGTCGCAATCAGCGGAGCGCAGTGTTTCATCAGATCGTTCCTGGAAATTCGGCTTTCGGGATAGGACAGATTCAGGCGCTTGCAGGTTCGTCGGCGGCACCGGCTGCAGGGTGCGGAGACTGTCTCGAGGCATACGCTCCCTTTGCAGCGCGGTCACGCTCAGCGTGGGTGACACGGATCTTCCGTTTCCGCCACCAGATGACGAGGCCAGTGACAGATAGCGCCACGATCAGTACGCCGATCAGGCAGATGAAGGCGCGCCCCGCGACACCGGCAATTCGTCCCGAGTGCAGCGGATATTGAAGCTGGGTGAAAACATCGCCCGCGGAATCGGCACCGATGCCCCGCGAACCGATGACGGCGCCGCTCTGGTCATCGAAGTAAAGACGTTCGCCACCCAGCCCTGATTCGGTCTTGCCGTCATTGCGTCCGTACAGGACGAAATAGAAGCCTCGCTCCTGGCGATGGCCAATCCCGCTTACCGGCTTTCCGATGCCGTAAGCGCTACCAGCGTTTTGCGCCAGTTCATAGGCCTGGTCGAGGTCGTAGGCAGGCGCTGCAGGATCCGCATTCGCCATGCGGGTATCGAAAGGCGTAGGTGTCAGCGGCGAGAACCAGCTCACCACGGGCTTGAATACTTCGCTGTAAAGGTTCAGCGAGACACTGCTGATTGCGAGGATCAGCAGCACAATCCACACCCACAAACCGCCCGCGCGATGCAGATCGAAGTTGAGGCGTTGGCGCTTGATGCCCCACGCGGGCCGCCATTTCTCCATGAAAGGTCGACCACGGGGCAACGTGAGATAGAAACCTATGAAGCAGTCGATCGTCCATATCAAGGCTGCCGCGCCGAAAATCCACAGCCCCCAGCTCCCCGGAATCAACAGCGAGTAATGCAGCCTGATGATGATCGGGATGAGGTTTTGCCGGTCGAGCTTTAGCGCACCGAACTGCCTCGTCCCCAGGATCGCTCCGCTGACAGGGTCAGCGAAAAGCTGGTTGAAACCCAGCGCGTACCGGCTCCCCGTCGCTGGATCGACAAGTGCCTGCACGCTCACGCGCGTGGATCGCCCCTCGGCAATCACGATGGGAATGTAGGTGACGCGCAAACGCACGTCCTGCTGTTCGATGCGGCCGGACAGCTGCAGAGGCGACAGAGCAGGCCCGCGACTTTCGACGCGGAACAGCTGCGGATTGAGCAAGGCGTCGATCTCGTCTTCAAACGCCATGATGCTGCCGGTGAGGCTCGCGACAATCAGGAAGAAAGCGAGCACCAGCCCCGCGTAGCGGTGCACGAGTACCAAGGCATGACGCATCGGAATGAATCCTTGGCCAGGAGGCGCAGGAGCTGGAGCCCCTGCGCCTGCAGGTCAGAAGAACTTGTATTCGGCGCCGAAGATGGAATACATCCCCGTCTCTGCATACCCCAGTTCATCGAGGTAGTCGCGATCAAGCAGGTTCTCGATACGCCCAAACAGCGTGAACCCCTTGGTCAGCTGGTAACGACCCGAAACGTCGACGCGCGTATAGCCCGCCGTTTCCAGATCGCCTGCCCAACGCAGGCGGGGACCGCTGTAGTAGATGTTGGCGCCGAGGGTAATGCGGTCGAACCTGTAGTTCGCACCCACGTTGGCCTTGTTGTCGGCAATCTGCACCGTTCGGAGCCACGGCCCATTGACCGCGCGGTTCTGCGCATCCGTGTAGGTGTAGTTGCCATACAGCCCCAGCGCCGAGGTCAATTGGTATGCCGTCTTGAATTCGACGCCAGATGTCTTGCCTTCCGCACCGTTGTCGTACTGGCCAAAACCCGAAGGCCGACGCGGGTTCGGCGCTGTGCCATTGAAATAGATGACGTCGTCCAGTTGCGTGTCCCAGTAGGCCGCTTCTACCGTCAGGTCACCCTGCAGCCAGTTGCTGCGCAGGCCGATTTCCGCCGTTTCGCCGGTTTCGGGACTGATGGTGGGCACGCCGTATTGCGGGTTGAACAGCTGGCTCATCGTCGCCGGCTTGAAGCTGGTGCCGTAGTTCGCGTAAAGATTGAAGGCGGAAGAAAGCTGCCATGCGAAACCGACGTTGCCGGTGGAATGCGTACCCCAGCTCTCGTAGTCGTCCTGACGCACACCTACCGAAAGAATGAGCTTCTCCTCGAGCAGCTTCAGGTCGCCGTTCACGAACATCGACCACTGGGAGTCTTCGGTGTTGACCGTGCCATAGCTGCCCCACTGCTCCGCAGACTGCTCCTCGTAGTCGAGACCGCCGAGCAAACTGAATATCTGTCCGGAGTAAACGAGGTTGTATTCCGCCAGATCCCGCTCGTCCTTGTAGAAGGCCGCGGTCGTTGTGGTGGTGTCGTAGATGGGGACAACGCCGCCCGCAGGCACTGCTGTGGAATTGCCGGTCGAATTCGCCGGGATGTTGACGAGTGCCTGCTGGTAGCCGAGCAGACCGTCAGCCCGATCGTGAATCGAGTAGAACGTGCGCGTCGTGCCGACCCGTACCGACTGCTTCAGCCGGTCCGTATAGTGAAAATCGAAATAAGCGGTTCCGGTGTCCTGGCCGGTCTCGCTGTGCTGGTCCGGATCCGGCGTCTGGAAACTCCAGTAGTTGGCGGCTGTAGTGGCCGATGCTTCATCCAGCTCGGCATAGCCAAAATCGTTGTCGACCTTCCACCAGCTTGCACCGACCTGCCAGCGGGCAGCCTCGTAGGCAAGCTTGACCTGGCCGGACTGATCATCGAAATACTCGTACTTGTGGATGTTGTCGCTTTCGGTCCTGGACAGGTTCGCGGAATACAGCAGCTTGCCATCGCCCAGTTGCGAACTGTCGCGCCAGGAGCCGATGTACTTGGCCCAGTTGAGTGAACCGCCTTCCACACCGAAATTGACATCGCGCTTCGCACCGCTTTTCGTCTTGATGACGATGACGCCTGCAGTGGCATTGGCGCCGTACAACGAGGCCTGCGGACCCCTGACGATCTCGATGCTTTCAATCGTATCCGGGCTTAGCTGGCTCAGCAGGTTACGGGTGTTCCCGTTGCTTGCGCCATTGATCTTCACGCCGTCGAGAATGATCAGCACGTTCTCCGAACCGAGACCGCGCAACTTCAGGTAGTTGAACTGGCCGGGGCCGCCAACCTGCTTGAACTCGATACCGGATTGCTGCCGGAGGATTTCGGTGACGTCCGTAAAGGATTGCGCCTCGATCTGCTCTTCGCCGACGACCGTGACGGAATGCGTCATCTCGCGCACGGGCT
Source organism: Steroidobacteraceae bacterium (assembly GCA_965279735.1). Classification (GTDB taxonomy): domain Bacteria; phylum Pseudomonadota; class Gammaproteobacteria; order Steroidobacterales; family Steroidobacteraceae; genus CAIUGU01. The sequence continues at coordinate 2,312,773 of OZ257260.1, forward strand.
TTTCGATCTTGCCTGCGGTGACAACGACTTCTTCGAGTTTGACATCCGCTTGCTGGGCGGCAAACGCCGACGCTGACATGAGGATGGTGCCAACCGCCGCTGCGATTTTCGTTGAGCGCCGATTGTAGATTGCGAACGACATGGAATTTTCTCGTATGAGTTGAAAGGAAGGAATTGAATGAGTCCGCGCCGGATCAGGCGCGAACCAGGTTGAAGCGCTGGCCGGACCAGCCCGGAAACACCTGGCCATCCAGTTCCTTTGGAATGCCGAGCTGCTGACCCGCGAGGCCGGCGAGCACTGACCGATAGTCCGTGGTGACGGGCAGGTCGAGCTGGTCTTCGAGCATGTCCTTGGCAAAACGCTCGGGTAGCTCGCCGTGAATACGACCGCCCTGAATGCCGCCGCCCAGCACCATCATCGTGGTGGCACGGCCGTGGTCACTGCCTCTATTGGTGTTCTCGACTACGTTGCGACCGAAGTCCGTGTGCGTCACCAGCACGACGTCTTCCTGCCGAGGCCCGAGGTCCTGCCAGAACGCCACGAGCGACTGCGCAAAATCTTCGGCGATCGCAGGAAAAGCGAACCGATACGTCGTGTCCATCGCCAGCGAATGGGTATCCCAAGATCCTTTGCCGGACGCGCTGGTCCGCGATTCAGCGAAGGCAACCTGCAGGCCCACGTCGGCCTTGATCAGCGTGGCGATGTCGCGAAGACCATCACCGAAGGGAGAATGCGGATACGCGGGTGTTTGCCGGTCTTTGTTCGCCTCCAGCACGCGCGCCAGCTCGAAACTATGCGCAGCGGACTTCTGGAGACTGCCGAGATCCGAGCGCGCGTACATCTCCTCGATCTGACGCAAGGTAGCGCTATCGTTGGCGTGGCTCATCCCCAGCTCGAGCTGGTTGAGATCGGCAATGGATACCGAAGGCTGCGACCCGTACAGCGCACGAGGCTGCTCGGGTGTCATCGAGACGGCGCGCAGTACTCGTGTTTCATCGGCGCCTGCTGTGCGCAATGCCCGGTTCATCCAGCCATCGGCAGTCGCACGGTTCCCGGGGGTACCGGATTCCCACCACTGCGCGGCATCGAGATGCGATCGTGTCGTGTCCGGCGAACCCGCAGCCTGGATGAAAGCCAGACTGCCTTCACGATACAAGGGAGCCAGTGCGGCGAGACTCGGATTGAGGCCGTAACCCTCGTTCAGCTCGGTCAGCGCACCTTCCTTTCCGGAACCCGGCGAGGGCAGCATCAGATTGGGCCGCAACATCCGGAGCGAATCGTTGGTGTAAGGCTGTACGGCCAGCAACCCATCCATGCCGAAGCGCTGGTACGCCACGACAAGAATCTTCTTGCTGCCTGCCGCTGTCGCAGCGCGTGCAACTCTGGTGACGAACAGGGGCGCGGTAACTCCAGCCGCAAATGCGACCATGCCGCCTGCCTGCAATATCGTTCTACGTGTGACCATGACTGTCTCCCGGAATTTTCTGTCTGGATTCAAGAGTTCTTGGTGATTTCAGCGAACCTGGAACTGCGGACTCGCGATCTGCAGTGCGAGCCGTTCGGTGTTTGCACCGGCTGGCAGGCTGACGCCGCTGACGTCATCGCCACTCAAGGCGAGCGCGAACTTGACCCGCGTGGTAAGCGAGCCGCCGCTGACCCACTCCCTATTTCGTGGCAGGCCATTGGCATCGGCGTAGGCATACAACGGCTCACCCATGAAACCGATCCACTGGTTGAGTGAAACCGTGTCGGTGACTTCCGCATTGCTGGCGCGTAGTGCGCTGACCGCATACTCGAAGGGTGACTTCACCTTGGTGCGCTCTGCCGCTTCGCGCCAGAACGCCTCGGACTGCACGAGAGTCCGCATCACGGTGCGGATATCGCCCTGGCTGCTGCGGAAACTCGTTGCGAGAGCGCCGACCAGTTTCGTTTCGGGTTCGGGGCCGACGAACTGCTCGGCGAGTGCGCGCGCGATGTTCGTGGCTGTCGCCGGATTCTTCGCGAGAACTTCGAGCAGCTGCTCACCTTCATTGAAGCCGCCGCCTGCCGCAAAACGCTGACCCAGGGCTTGCTTGGGACCGGCATCGTGACGGTCGGCGCGGAATACGAAGCTGCCCTGTTGCACGAAGCCAGCCGGTGCGGCGATCAGGAAGCCGCCTGTAAACCACTGCTCGTTGACGCCGTAGGGCAATGTTGTCCAGCCCGTGAAGATCCGGGCAGCCTCCTCCACATCCTTCTGCGTGTAAGGACCACCCTTGCCGAGCGTCTGCTGCAGGAGCAGTCGCGCGTACTCGAGGTTCGGACCCGTCGCCGGCCAGAAGCGCCGCTGCAGAAGCAGATCATCCTCGTTGTCGATGCGGGTGATCTGCTGCTGGATGGCAGTCACCGTTTCGCCTTTGCCTTCTTTCTCAAGGGCGGAGAATGCCAGCCCCATGGTGGTCTGGCTTTCGGTCAGGACCGATTTCTGCGCGTCGCCGAAAGTCGCCTGTACCTTCGCGGGATGTTTCGCGGCTGCTACCAGCAGTTCCCGGAAGGAGCCCAACGCATTCGGCCGGATCGCCTCGCTTTCATACGCGAGCACCCAAGGCTTGGAGCGGAAGTTGCTGCTGGTGATGTAGAAATGGTTCTGCCAGAAGTTCGTGAGCACCTCGACCAACTGGTTGCGCGCATAGGTCGCGCGGACGATCTTCTGCCCGGTGAGTTGCTGGTAGAGCTCGTTGTCCTGCGAGAGCTGGCCGTTTTCCTGCCGGAACTTCGCGAGCTTCTTCGACGTCCAGTCGAAATCAACCTGTACGTCGGCCGGCGGGATCAGATCGTAAGCACGCCGCGCCTCGGCCGCGCTCTGGGATCCGCTCGGGAACCTGCTCATCAGCTGGCGATGAGTCATGCCGACAGCCGGATAAACGGCCAGCCGGGATCCCAACTCCGCATCCTGTTGCGACGCGGTGAGCTGCGTTTCGAACCACTGGTTCAACCCTTGCCGGGTCACCCCGTCGACTTCGCCCGGCTTTGCCCCGAACGTGAAGCGGTCAAGCAACACCGCTGCGGCTTGCTGCTCGGTCAATCCCGCCTGGGCATAAGGCATCTTGAGGTTTGGCGCCGCCTGGCCAACGCTGACGGACAACATCCCAAGGAACGCCGAAAAAACCAGTCGTGCTGCTGCGTGCATACTCCCCTCTTGTCTTCGCGGATGTGAGGACGAGCCGGCAATCTACGCAGCGAAGGGCTTATTGCACGTAATGAACTGTTCGAGAATAAGGTTCCTTAACAGCGTTTCCTGCGTTAATGGCCGTTAACGAACATCACGGAATATCCTGGTACTGTTGAATCGTTGCCTCTGCCGTCTCCCGGCCGATAATGTTGACGACCTGGTGACTGGGCTCAGTCATTGCCGAGATGGCGCCAAATTCGGACTACACTTTCGTCGCCGCGGGAAACTTCAGACTGTCTCCCGGAGGATCCCAGGTTTCATGAGCTTCTTCCTCCGCCCGCTGGTACTCATCCATCGCTACCTCGGCAACCTGCTGTGCCTGATGTTCATCGTGTGGTTCATCTCCGGCATCGGGATGATGTATTCACGGGGGATGCCTCGCCTGACGGCGGAACTGCGTCTCGACCGGGCGGACGCCATCAATTTTTCGGCAGTGCGACTCTCTCCTGCGGAAGCGGCAGCGCGTGCCGGGCTCGAAGGTTCACCCGGGCGAGCTATGCTGACGATGTCGATGGGGCGTCCCGCGTATCGCTTTGGCGGACGTGGCTCTGCTCTGGTGTTTGCCGACGATGGCACGCCGATGACGGAGGCCGATGCGGAGGATGCGTTGGCGGTGGCAAGCCACTTCACTCGCCTGCCCGCAAGCCGGCTGAAGTACGTCGAAACCCTGTCGCAACCCGATCAATGGACACTGGCCCAGCGCCAGATGCCGCAACACCGGATCGCGGTCTACGATGAGGCACGCACCGAGCTTTATGTTTCGGGGCAGACGGGCGATGTCACGGTGCTGACGACTCGCAAGACCCGCGCACTTGCCTGGGTCGGAGCCATTCCGCATTGGTTGTACTTCACTTCGCTGCGCTTGAACGCCGGACTCTGGAGCCAGATCGTGATCTGGGCATCGTTGCTCGGTTGTATCGTTGCCATTGCCGGCATCGTTCTCGGGATTGTGCGGATCCGATGGAAAAAGGCGGGAGCGAACGATTCACCACTTCCCCTCATCCCCTATCGGGGATGGATGCGGTGGCACCACATCACCGGCCTGGTATTCGGAGTGTTCACGCTGACCTGGGTTTTCAGCGGCCTCGTGTCGATGGAACCGTGGGGACTTGGTACTAGCGGCGGTAGGAACGGCGGTGGACTACGCGAACAGTTTGCAACAGGCCCGGCGGACCTTTCGCAGTACCGGTTGCCGGAGTCGGAGGCATGGAATGGCATTGCCCAAGGACGAATCATCAAGGAAATCGAACTCGTGCGGGTGCAGGATCAGCCGCACTTTCTGGTCCGCTTGCAGCCCGAGGCAGGTCGCGGTGGATCCGAGCAACGCGGACACCAGACCTCCTTCGTGGCCCGTGAAGACGTTTCACAGCAATTGCTGATCGACGCCATAACGCTCAAGGCACGAATTGAACCCTTCGCCATGGGCTCTTTGCTGCCACGAATCAGGCAAGCGTGGCCCGAGGCCGATATCGTCGAAAGTGAACTGCTGGCGGAATACGATGCCTACTACTACTCCCGCGACCGCCAGGCTCCGCTGCCGGTGCTGCGGGTGAAGATGAATGACCCGGAAAATACGTGGCTGTACATTGATCCTGGAATGAGCCAGCTCGTCGGCAGGATGAACCACACCGATCGTATCGAGCGCTGGTTGTTCAACGGGCTGCACAGCCTCGACTTCCCGTTCTGGTACGACAAGCGTCCGCTCTGGGACATCGTCGTGATTTGCTTTTCCCTTGGCGGGCTCACGGTCAGCACTATCGGGCTGGTCATCGGTGTCAAGCGTCTCCGCAGGGATCTTCCCCGCCCTCCCAAGGTTGCCAGCAATGCATAGATTGATTCTGCTTTCTCTCGCGTTTATGTGCTTGGCCAACGAAGTTGCCGCAGCAGCCGAGGGACCTCCTCCGTGGGCTTACGGATTCAAGGATCTCGCTGCACCAGCTATCTCCGCGCCCGCCAATGCGACCGCCTCGCCTGCAGACAAACGCACTTACAGCCTGCCGGGTTCGTCATTGCAGTTCACGAAAGCGCAGATCAATGACCCGTTCGGTCCCGCGGACTGGTTCCCTGGCGATCATCCGGCGATGCCCGCGATCGTCGCGCAGGGCAGGAAGCCTGCGGTCAGCGCGTGCGCGTTGTGCCACTACCCCAACGGAGGCGGTCGCCCGGACAATGCACCGCTCAACGGTCTGACCGCGAATTATCTGATCGCACAGCTGCGTGCATTCAAGGACGGCAACCGCAAGTCTTCGGATCCCCGGAAGACGGATACGGACGCCATGATTGCGATTGCTAAGGCAATGACGGATGCAGAGATGCGTGACGCTGCACAGTACTTCAGCTCCCTGAAGGCGGCCCTGCCAAGGATCAAGGTCGTCGAGACCAAGACCGTGGTGGAAACCGCCATGGTCGGCGGAGTGTTCTTGCCGGTGGCCAATGGCAAGCAGGAACCTATTGGTCAACGAATCGTCGAAGTGCCCGACAATCGTGACGCGATCGATCTGCGCAATCCGCGCACGGGCTTTACGGCCTATGTTCCACCCAACATGGTGAATCGGGGCGCAGTGACCGCCATTACCGGACGCGGCAAGACAGCCTCCTGCAGCACTTGTCATGGTCCCGATCTGAAAGGAGTCGCCGACGTGCCGGGCATCGCGGGACGCTCGCCCACCTATCTCATGCGGCAGATGGTCGACATGCGACAGGGTGCCCGCAAAGGCCCTGCCGCGGACCTGATGAAGCCGGTCATCGGGAAGATGACCAACGTGGAACTCCTGTCGCTTTCCGCTTACATCGCGACGCGCGCGCCGTGAATGGCAATCTCCGCAACTTGAACGCAATTTTCGCTGCCAGTCGTCAGTCAATGCATCTACATCGAGGAACCTTCATGCGTAATCTTGCCCTTGCCCTGGTCGGTAGTGTCGCGCTGGCGGGCGTTGCTTCAAGCCAGGTCCGATGGAACGAGCTGGACCTGGCGGATGGCGTGTTCCGTGAATATTCGACCGACTATCGCAATGACGTCATCGACATCCGGCTGGAAGGCGGCGGCGAACTTGAATACAAGCTAGCCCTCAACCAGGGCGATTCGATCGTCTACCAGTGGGACGCCGATCTCAAGGAGTCGAAGCTGCTGTATGCCGAGTTCCATGGGCACACCGAACCCGTGAACGGTGCAGGCGATCTCATGTTCTACCGCAAAGCGAACGGCGCAACCGAACGTGGCGTCCTGACTGCTCCATTTACCGGCATCCATGGCTGGTATCTCAAGAACGAGAGCGAAGAAGCAATCGTCGTGAAACTCAAGGTGGCCGGCTTCTACGAACTGCTGCCGCAGTAGTTCGACCATCGATCTGGCTCATTTTTTCCAGGGATCGCTCCAGCGGGAACTCGTCCGGACTTCCTGGTCGGTCAGACTTTCGAGGAACGCGATGAGATCCTTGCGCTCCTGCGGGTTGAGGATGAGAGACTGAATCGTTGGCGATTGCTGCGGATTGGGAGCGCGACCGCCCGCCACGTAGTGATCCAGGACTGCTTCGAGTGTCGCAATACTGCCGTCATGCATGTAGGGCGCGGTGACGGCGACATTGCGCAGCGTCGGTATGCGGAACTTGCCGATGTCCCTCCTGACGCCGGTTGTCTCGTAAAGTCCAGGATGATCGGGTGGTCCGGCAAGCGCATCTGTGGATGCATAGACGCCGGTGTTGTGAAAGAAGAACACCTCGGGTTCAGACACGAGGCTGGCTGTGGTTTTGGAGCCGCCGTCCAGGTTCAGGCCGAGGGTGGGCACGTTATGCGCCATGTGGCAGGCGGAGCAACGGGCTCGTTGCGAGAGGAAAAGATGCATGCCGCGTTCTGCCGCGGCGCTAAGCGCGCCGGTCTCACCGTAATAGCGGTAGCGGTCGAACGGCGACTGGAACGAGACGATCGACCGCTGGAAGGCCACCAGCGCCAGGACAACGTTCTCGCGATTGACCGCTGAGCGCTGTCGAGGGAAGGCAGTGGCAAACAGCTTCCGGTATACGGGGTCCCGTGCCAGCTCACCGTAGATCCGGTCCTCATGCCCAAGCATGCCGAGCTCGACGGGTTGCTCCCCAAGCATCGGGATCAGCACGTGCTTCTCGAGCGTCCGCAGTGTCGGGTTCGCCCAGGTCAGGGCATCGCGATACGCGACATTCACGAGTGACATCGGGCTTCGTGGATGAAGCTTGCCCGTTGAACCCAGGCCGCGTGCACGGCCGTCCGTGAATGCCAGTTCCTGTCGGTGACAGCTCGCACATGACTGCGTGCCATTGCCCGACAGGCGCTGATCGTAAAAGAGATGCCTGCCGAGTTCGACGCTTGCCGGCGTCATGACGGCGCTTGCCGGAATCCGCGGGGCGGGTACACCGGGTGGCAGATTCCATTGGTAGTCGATCTCTGCGGCCACCGCATCGACTACGACGCCGGCCAGCAGCCATACGATAGCGGCCAGCAGGAGCCGCCAGGGCCTGGAACCTGCAGACAAGGTGCCCTGCCTCATGCTCCGGTGATTCCGCGATATCTCTGATAGGCCGCGCGCAGCAATTCGCGGGCGATCACCACGCGACCGCCATCCTTCTCGCGGTGTTCGTTGACGGCATGTTCGGTGGACGTGAAGTACGCATGCAGCGCAACCAGTTCCACCTGCAGCTGCTTTAAGTCTTCCACCGATTGCAGTCGTTTGAAGAAAGCGGTAGCGCTCGTGCGCTGACTCTCAGTTGCGGGCTCGTTGTCCAGCACTTTCCTTAGGGATGCCTCGATACGCTCAACCAGCTCATCGTCGAACTGCTGCTTGCTCCCGCCATCCAGCATGAAACGCGAGGTCCCCGACCCGATGCCGAGAACCTTCCAGGGGCCATCAGGCTGCTCCGCCATCGACACCCGGTAAGGCTCCGGCAACCCCTGCCCCGGATAGAGCATGCCGTCGATCTCGTAGACCGTCAGCCGCCAGCCTTCTTCGACGGGGTTCGGCAGCGTGATCCTGGCAACGACCCAGCCACCGTTCAGCGCGAACACATATGGGGCGTTCCCGTCCAGCAGCACCGGCTGCCCGAGCATCGCGTCGCCCCTGACTCCGGCATTGCTCGCGTTCTGTGGCCTGCGGCTGTCGACCACGGCAGCGGCGTAGTAGGCAGCCGTGCCGCCTGGAGCGAGCAACTCAACCGCGTCGATGTCCGCTCCCTCATAGGTCGCGGTTCCCGAAGGTGAGAGATCTTCTATCCTCACGAAGAGCGACGACTCGGCTCGGGCGGCCACGGAATGTCCGAGTATCAATGCAATGAGATACATCGCTTTCATCGAATTGCTCCAGCTCTTTGTCCCACTTTTCCGTTACGCCCTGGCACCTCCAGCAAACGGTCGCCAGCTCCAGGCTGGATACAGCAGATGCTTCACACCGGCACACGTCCGTATTGGCCCAGCAGCTCCCAGTGGGCACAGGAAAATGCTGGAAATCGCCGCCGGTGCGTGGCGGCCGGATATTACGGACAATCTGAGCCGCGTCCCGTTCCGAACGCGCTCTAAACAGTTACGTTAACGTAACCACCGTCCGTAACCGCCTGTTCCAGAGAAGTCGTCGCCCCATGTCAAACGACAGATTTGCCCATGGACGGAGGGCGATTGAACCTGGAGCCTATTGTCGGTCATCTCCAGGGCGGCCGAATGAACCGAAGCAGGAAGCGATCCGTGCGACCTTTCACTGCGAGATCGAAAACGATCAGGCCCAAATCATCAGCAGGGTTCGCAAACAGATCGCTTTCCCAATCCAGAACGAAACCTGCGGCGGCAAAATCTTCGCGCACGACATCAGGATCGATGCGGTGTGTCGCTTTTGCAGAGACCTTGGGATCGATACCTGCCGCAGCCCGGTGGTCCAGCACGACGATGCTGCCGCCGGGCTTGAGGGCGTCGTACAGCGACCTCAGCAAACGCTGCTGGTCGACCGGTCCCCACTTTACTTGCGGGTCGAACCAGTAGGTGTCGTGGTACGCCATCGACATCAGCACCGCATCCAGCGATCCGTTTGGCAGGTTGATGTCATTGTGGGCAGCGAACATCTGCTCCACGTTGGGAAGGCGATTTCGCCCGTAACGTTCCTCGAAGACCGCGGCACCGAGCATTCCCGTGGCTCCCGGATCGTTGTGCGCGATGACATGGCCCTGCTGCCCGACGATGCGCGCCAGCAGTTCGGTGTAGTAACCCGTTGCAGAGTTCATGTCGAACACCGACATGCCCTGCTTGGCTCCCATGAAAGCGAGTACCGCTGCCGGCTTGCTGTCGGCATCCCTTTCGATATCCGCCTGGGGGCGGCCTGGATGTTCGACGGCTTCTGCAATCACTTTCTGCTCCTGGGTCCCTGCATTCTGAATCGCGAAACCCGGCCCGGCGGCCGCCGACGTGTGGGACAGCGTGCAGGCAACAAGAAACAGGGCCATTCCCTGCGGGGCCGGACACATCGATTTCACTCCTCGCAGCAGCAGCGGACAGGTGCTTCAGGTTATATCAGCTTGCAGCGAATTCTGTGTGCAGCACTTCGGTGTCAGGTTCATGTCACTGAGCAGGCACGGACGGCGGCAAGCTACCGAAGCCCGTCGCCGCTGCTGCTCGAGATCGATACGTCATCCGATAAAGCCCCGGCAGGACCAGCAGTGTCAGCAAGGTGCAGGAAATGATTCCGCCGATGACCACCGTCGCCAGCGGCCTCTGCACTTCCGCGCCGGTTCCCGTATTGAGCGCCATCGGCAGGAAGCCGAGGGCAGCGACCAGCGCGACCATCAGCACCGGACGTAGCCGCAACATGGCTCCTTCCACGATTGCGGCGTCGATGGACGCACCGTTGGCGAGACGATCGCGGAACGCCGAGACCATCACGACGCCCGTCAACACCGCTACGCCCGACAGCGTAATGAACCCCACCCCAGCGGTGATCGACAGCGGAATGCCGCGCAACCACAGCGCGATCACTCCGCCGGTCAACGCCAGCGGCACACCGCTGAAGACCAGGGCCGCGTCCTTTGCAGAACCGAACGTCATCACCAGCAGACCGAAGATCAGCAGCAACGTGACGGGGATCAGCACGGTCAGTCGATCGGACGCAGACTGAAGCTGTTCGAACGTGCCGCCGTATTCCATCCAGTAGCCGGACGGCAGGCGCACCTCCTGCGCAACCTTGCCGCGAACTTCGGCGACAAAACCTCCGAGGTCCCGTCCGCGGACGTTGGCCGAGACGACAAGACGGCGTTTGCCGTTCTCCCGACTGATCTGGTTAGGCCCTGGCCCCAGGATCAGTGTGGCCACTTCACTCAACGGCACATATCCCCCCTCGGGCAATGGCACCGGCAGGCGCTCGATCGCCCGCAGGTCATTGCGCAGATGCTCAGGGAGCCGAACCACCAGGCTGAAGCGACGGTCACCCTCGAACAGTTGTCCCGCCTCCTCGCCCCCGGTTGCAGCCGAAAGCAGATCCTGCACATCGGCGACGTTGAGGCCATAGCGATATAGCGCCGCTCGATTGGGCTCCACCGACAACACAGGAAGTCCTGCCACCTGCTCGACCTTGACACCGTCAGCACCCGGAATGCGATTGAGTACCGCCGCGATGTCAGTACCCAGCTTCAGGAGCTCCTCAAGGTCATCGCCATAGACCTTGATGCCGAGATCCGAACGCACCCCGGAGATCAGCTCATTGAACCGCAACTGGATCGGCTGGCTGATCTCGAAGGCATTGCCCAGCAACTCATTCAAGCGATGTTCGATTTCCATTAGCAGCTCGGCCTTCGTCTTGCCGGGGTCCGGCCAGTCCTTGCGCTCCTTCAACATCACGTAGCCATCGGAAATGTTTGGCGGCATCGGATCGGTTGCCACTTCCGCCGTACCGACACGTGAGAAATACGTTTTCACTTCGGGCATCGACTTGACGGCGCGCTCCAGCTGGAACTGCATTTCGAGGGACTGCGTGAGACTGGTGCCCGGAATCCGCAGCGCCTGCACGGCCAGATCGCCTTCGTCGAGGCTCGGCATGAACTCGGAGCCCATACGGGAGGCAAGCCACCCCGACAACAGGATCAAGCCCAGCGCGCTCATTGCGACTGGAACGCGCCAACGCATCGCGGCGCCGAGTGCAGGTCGATACAAGCGCCGTGCTCCGCGGACGATCGCGTTCTCCTTTTCCTCGATCCGGCCACGCACGAGCAGCGCGACGGCCGCAGGCACAAATGTCAGCGACAGCACGAGCGCAGCCGCCAACGCCATAATCACCGTCAACGCCATCGGACGGAACATCTTGCCCTCGATGCCGGTCAGCGCCAGCAACGGCAGGTTGACGAGGATGACCACGAGTACGCTGACAAGACTGGGCACGAAGACTTCACGGGTGGCGCGATAAACCGTCTGCAATCGTTCTTCGGTATGCAGCAGGCGACCGAGAAGGTGTTGCCGCTCGCCCATTCTCAGCAGGCAGTTCTCGACGAGAATGACTGCGCCGTCAACGATGAGCCCGAAGTCGAGCGCCCCCAAACTCATGAGGTTCGCGCTGACGCGGGTTTCCACCATGCTGGTGATCAGCATCAGCATGGTCAGCGGGATGACCATCGCCGTCAGCAACGCAGCGCGCACATTCCCGAGCATGAGCAACAGGACGACGACGACCAGAATGGCGCCTTCAAGCAGGTTTTTCTGCACGGTGGCGATCGTCTTTTCGACGAGGACCGTCCGGTCGTAGACCGGCTCGGCAGTCACTCCGGCTGGCAGGCTCGCACCAATCTCCAGCAACTTCGCAGATACTGCTCGTGAGACCGTACGGCTGTTCTCGCCCATCAGCATGACAGCCGTCCCGAGCACGGCTTCCTCTCCATCGCGAGTGGCTGCGCCGGAGCGCAGTTGCTTGCCGAACGCAACATCTGCCACATCCCGCACCGTGATCGGGATGCCGCCTCGCCGGGCGACGATGATGCGCTCGATGGCGGGGATGTCCGCGACCTGGCCCGGCGACCGGATCAGATATTGCTCACCGTTCTTCTCTACATAGCCCGCACCGACACTCTCGTTGTTTTTCCTCAGCGCCTGCACTACATCATCGAAGCTCAAGCCAAACGCCAGCAGTCTCGCCGGATCGGGTGTCACGTGGAATTGCCGCTCGTATCCACCGATCGTGTTGACCTCGGTCACCCCCGCAACCTGCCGCAACTGCGGACGAATCACCCAGTCCTGCAGGGTGCGCAACGCCGTCGCATCGTAAGGACTACCGTCGGGCTGACGAGCCTCATCGTTTGCATGAACGGTGTAGAGGAAAATCTCGCCGAGCCCGGTTGCAACCGGACCCATGTGCGGTTCGATGTTCGAGGGAAGCTGCCCCCTGGCCTCCTGCAGGCGTTCATTCACGAGGTTGCGCGCGAAGTAAATGTCGGTCCCTTCGTCGAACACCGCCGTCACCTGCGACAATCCATAGCGCGACAGCGAACGGGTGTATTCGAGATGCGGCAGGCCGGCGATCGCGGTTTCGACGAGATAGGTAATGCGCTGCTCGACTTCGAGCGGCGAATACCCGGACGCCTGGGTATTGATCTGCACCTGGACGTTCGTGATGTCAGGCACCGCATCGATGGGCAGACGTTGATAACTCCACACGCCCGCTCCTGCGACCAGGAGCACCAGGAACATCACGATCCAGCGACGTGCTATCGAGAACTGCAGCAGCGCGTCAATCATGGCGATTCCCGGCGAAACGCGACACCACCGGACACTCAGTCTTCATGCGCCGCCTCCCCTTTGCCCAGCTCGGCTTTGAGAATGAAGCTGTTGTGAGCGGCATACGGCTCGCCCACTCGCAGGCCGCCCAGCACCTCGGAGTATTCGCCGTCGCTGCGGCCGATCCGTACTGGCCGGACTTCGAAACCCTCGCCAGTCCGGACGAAGACAACGCTCTCGCCGGCAATCGCCTGCAATGCATCGTTCCGGACCGTGACCGCCGCAGACTGCTCTGCCAGGATGACTTCCGCTGTCACATATAGCCCCGGCGCCCAGCGGCGTTCCGTGTTGTCGAGCAGCACCCTGGCGACCAGAGTCTGGCTGCTGCTCGTACCGAACGGTGCAACGTAGACCACCTTGCCCTCTGCTGCGACACCATTGCTGCTGATGCGGACCTGCTGGCCGATCCTGACCTTCGGCGTATCACGCGGAAACAGCGAGAGTTCCACCCATACAGAGGAGAGATCAGCCACCGTGAACAGCGTTCGATCTGCCGTCTGCTCACCCGCATTGGCATTCCGTGTCGTGACGACTCCGGACAACGGAGCCACCACCTCATAGGTGCGTAGGCTCTCGTTGCTTTCGATCGTCGCCAGCCCCTCACCCAATCGCACGGTGTCGCCCACCTTTCGTGTGACGGTACTGATCAATCCCGGATAGCGGGCCGTGACTTCCCTCACGCGTTCTGCGTTGAGCGCGACGACGCCGTACAGGGGCAGCGCGTCACGAATGGGGCGCGGCGCGGCCTGGAGGATTCCGATGCCAGCTGCTGCAATCTGCTCCGCCGTCAGCCGGACACTGCCGGATGTTGCCGAGTGATCGTCAGCATCGTCGTGCGCTGTCACTTCGGCAGGCCTGTCGGCGTCGCCACATGCAGCGAGGCCGAGAGATAAAAAAACCACGGCAATCCGCAAAGCTGTGTTCATCGTCCTTCTCCGCTTCCTGCAGAACCGCCAAGCGGTGCATTGGTCAGCCGCTCGATTTCGGTCTGCAGAAGATGTGCCTGGGTACTCGCCTCGATAAGCGCGCGCTGCACTGCCAGGTATTCACGCTGGGCATCCACCAGTTCGAGATAGCTGTAGCGTCCGCGCTCATAGGCGTACTGTGTTTCCTGCAGCGCTTCTTCGCTGCGCGGGAGGATTTCTGTTCGCAACGTGCCAGCTTCAAGAACGGCAGAGCGCAGCGTCTGATGGAGTTCCTGCAGCGTTGCGATCGCCTTCAACTGCGCGACTTTCTTTTCAAGACCGATGGTCTCTTGTCGAACCCGTGCCTCTGCACGCTGGCTGTTCGCATACCTGGCGGAGAACAGGGGCACGGACACAGAGGCTACGAGCGCCTGATCGTCGGTGCCTTGCAACTGGCGTACACCGGCGGAGAGGGTCAAGTCCGGCTTGCGCAGCGTGGTGGCAAGTCGCACCTCGGCTTCCGCCACTCTCTCTTCCGTCGCAAACCGGAGGAAATCCGGATTGTCCGCAAGCCGCCGCACCAGCTCTCCCAATTCAGTGCTCTCCGGCAACTGGAAGAGATCGGCGTCGATGCGGCCCACAAGCTGCCCATCCAGCAGCAGCCGTGATTCGCCCCATAGTGCGGCTAGCTGGGCGCGTGCTGACGCGAGCTCGGATTCCGCGCGGCGCTCCTCCAGACGGGATCTGGACAAGGCGATTTGCGCACGATCCAGCTCGACGTGCGGCGAACGAGCGGCGTTCACGCGCTCCTCCGCACCGCTCACTGTCTGCTCATTCAGTCGCGTCGCGGCTGCCGCGAGACGTACCTCCTCCTGGTGCGAAGCCACTGCAATGAAACGGCGCGTCACCTCCGCCACGATATCCAGCTGGCGAGTCTGCCTTTCCACGTCAATGAGGCCGTTCTCGGCTTGCGCAGCGTTCACGCGCGTGTCGCGTTTGCCACCGAGTTCGATTACCTGCGAAAGGGCGAGCGTCGTTTCCGCAGAGTGCAAGCCACGCGCTTCCCCGGTGCCGAGAAAATTCTCGACATCGAGCGACAGGTAAGGCGCAGGCCGCAGCCCGGCACGCTCGGCGCGCGCCTCCTGGATGCGGAACTGGAAAGCGAAGCGCTGCAACTCCGGGTTGCCTTGCAGGGCGGCTTCCACCGCCCGTCGAAGCGTCAGCGCAGGCGCAGATTGTTCTGGCGCCGACGGAACAGATTCAGCGCCACGCGCGACACCCATGGCAAAGAGCCATGCGCACACGACGCACGAAATGAAACGGAACATGAAACCTCCAAACGTTGCGGAAACCGCGCAGATGCGCGGCCGAACGACGCCAGATCAGCGGAGGTTGAACGCAGGAGGGCCGCGCAGCGGCGGCAACAGATGGCGATTGGCTACAGGAACGGGTTGTAAAAGTGCGCGGACGGCACGCGGCGCATCGCTCGCAGACCAGAACAGCAGGAACACGACAGCCAGGAACAGAACCGGCTGATCGAAGCCTTTGGAGAATGACTTCGCAACACCCGTCTCGGGCAGATCGACATCCTCGTCCTGGTGACCGGCCGTGCCCTCGTCCTGGTGATGCAGGTCGCCATCGGGACCATGCAGGGTCACGGCAGCTTCCTGCCCGTCGAGGCACAAATGCAGATGGTCAACACCGCCCAGCGCGGCAAACAGGATTGCCAGACCGAGCAGCCAGTGAACCAACGTGTAGGTACGGAAAGCACGCACGGATCAGACCTTAGCAGAGAGCATTTGCATTTGTAATGCGGAAGTCGCACGTCCGGATGAAAGAGGGACGCCGTTCAATATTGTGCTTCCGGCTCACTGGCCACCCACTAACAGGCTGAGAAGAAGGGTTGCGGGAAGAGCAGCTACCGCCAGCCTGCCGGCGGCGCGAGGGGCGTAAGGCAACAGGAACACCAGCACCAGAGCCGCTACGGAAAGACACCCCAGCCAGGCCACGAGCCCGAATGACCAATTGGTATCAAGGATGCAGGTGACTGCCGAAGTCAGCAACAGAGCAGTACCCCCACAACGCAATCGAAACGCCATGCCCGGACTGGCTGGCTGCTGCCACAGCTGGCGATGATGACGATGCATCGCGAGGCTGAGCGCCGTGAGGCCTGAATAGGCAAGCATGATGGCGAGAACAGTCATTCGATCGCCCCGGCTGGAAAATGGAGAGAGGCAGGATGCGAACTGCTCGTTTTCGAAGGGACCCGGAGGGCTGCGTTTTTCCAGAGCGTTCGAGCGATCATCCCGAACACCACACCGAAGGCCAGAGCCGTGAGATCGAACCCTGCGAGCCCCCAGTCTCCTTGCCAGTGATCGTAAGGAACTGTCACACCCAGATGCCTGTCCGTGGTCAATGCATTGACGAAGGGGATCAGCAGATACAGCACTCCCGCGAGAGCAAACAGTTCAATCCATGCGCGGCCGACAGGACGAATCGCAGCATAGAGCAGCACCAGTGCCCAGACGCAGAACATGGCATGGGCTTCCCGGGAGCCTCGCATCACCATGCCCACAGGAAGAAGACGATTCGCCCAGAAGTAGGCAGCGATCCCGATCGGCAAGCCGGCAATAGTGCCAACGTTCAGGCGCTCGACCAGCGCAAGTCCCGTCACTTTCTCTCCCGCCGCCTCCTTGCCGCGACGCTTGACTGTCCACAGCACCAGGCCGGTTGCGATCATCGTCGTTCCGAGCAATCCGGAAAGGAAGTATAGCCAGCGCAGCAACGGCCCTGCGAACAGGCCCTCATGCAGGCCTATCATCACGTCATTGACTTTGCGAGCAGCAAAGCGTGCGGGACCTGTCGGATCGACCAGCTCACCGGTCACACCGTTGTAGATGGCCTGATCGGAGCCGGTCTGTGGATTGTCGCGCTCACGGACCAGGATGATTCTGGCGTTGGCATCGCCGGGGTTGCGAACATTGATCGAAAGCACGCGGCTCATCCCTTCCCGTTCAAACCGGGCAAGCAAGGGCCGGATGTCGGTGAGAGGAGCCGCCACGCCTGACCGTGGAATGTCGGGCACACCGGGATAGGCCTCATCGAAGAACGCGTCCTGGGTCTTCTGGTCGAAGCCATACACTTCGCTCAGCACGAGAGGCATGTACGTAAACATGAAGAAGATGAGGCCGCTGTACGTGATCATGATGTGGAACGGCAAAGCCACCACGCTCAGAACGTTGTGCGCATCCAGCCAGGAACGCTGCCCTTTGCCGGGACGGAACGTGAAGAAGTCCTTGAAGATCTTCTTGTGCACGATGACACCGCTGACGATTGCCACCAGCATGAACATCGTGCAGAAACCGACGATCCAGTAAGCATCCTGGGAGTTGAGATAGTGCAGCCGGTAGTGCATCTGGTACAGCAGCTGACCGCCGCCGGTCTGCCGCACTTCGACCGGACGCCCATGATCGGGATCGAGGATTTCGGTTTTCGAATCGGCGGACTCTCCTTCCGCAGCCGGCACGAGCCAGGAGACTCTCAGCCCCGTGTCCGCATTGCGGTTTGGCAGGTGAACGACCCAACGTGTCGCGTCTGGCGCAGTCGCTTGCAGTCTTGCCAGTCCCAGCTCCGCCATGTCTGTCGCCGCACCGGGTCCGCTGCTGAGCGAGAGCTCGGGACGCATCCAGCGATCGATCTCTGCATCGAAATAGCCGAGGGTGCCGGTCAGGAAAATGAAATAGAGAATCCAGCCGACCAGCAACCCGACCCATGTATGCAGCCAGGCCATCGATTGACGGAATCCTTCCTTCATGGAGCGTTGCCCCGCAGGATCCAGCCCAGCAGTCCGAAGATCAACGTGGGTACGACAAGGCCCAGCCACGCGCGCCGGGCCGAGCGCACGGCAAAGACCCAGATCGCGGCGCCGACGTAAAGACAGTAGCTCAGCAGCATCGCGGTCATGACCGCCTCGGCGGGAGGCAAAGGCAAAGCGCGAGCGAGGAAGATGGACAGGACGGTGGCAAATGCATAGCCGCCCACGATGGCCGCGAGTGCGCGCGATGCAACATCGCGACGATGACCATTCCAGAACGCCACTGACGACTGCGCCGCCAGCAGGCCAACTTTCCAGGTTTTTTGCAGCAGGTGGGTTTGCAAGGCGATGCCTTCGGATTCGCTTGAGAACACGCCCGCCGAAGCGGGCATCGTCATTGCGAAGTAAAGCATCGACCTGCCCGCGGAGCAGGTTATTTACTGTTGCAGAACGGGGGCGACAACGTTGCCGGACCCGTTCCGGAACGGCGGCTTCCCCATATCGGGCGCGAAAGGATCAGTCTTCCGCGATGCGGAATCCCTGCGTGATATTGCCTCTGGTCGACCCATCGGCGGCGCGGTAAGACGTGCGCATGTAGATGATGAAGCTATAGAAGGACCCGCCACGGAATACCCGGTTCTTGCAGTCATCGCGATCTTCGGCCGTGCCGTTGGCCGGCGCGCCCACGTAGTCGCCCCGATAGCAGTCCTGGGTCCATTCCCAGACGTTGCCGATCATGTCGTACACACCAAAGGGATTGGCGGGGAACTGGCCGACCGGAGCCGGCCCCACCCATTCGTCCTTGCCGCCAGTTTCTGGCCCGTTCGCAAAATTGGGATCGAACGTGTCGCCCCATGGGTAGTCGGTCTTCGTGCCTGCCCGCGCGACGTATTCCCATTCGGCTTCGGAGGGCAGCCGGAAGTTCAGGCCGGTGATTCGCTGCAGCCAGTAGGTGAATTCCTTGGCGTCTTCCCAGCTCACGTTGCCGACGGGACGATTCCCGCGACCATAGCCTCCATCCTGGGGCATCTGGCGATGCGTCGTTTTGGCGAACAGATCGTACTGTTCGTAGGTCACTTCGTACTTGGCGAGCCGGAACGGCTTGATGCGCACGGTATGCACCGGCTTTTCATCCGTGTCTGCGCGCAGCCTTGTCTGGCTGCCCATCAGGTAGATGCCGCCGGGGATGCGCACCATGTCGTCGATGAGCTGCACGATGACGGCTGGCGGCTTGTGCTCCTGAACGGCCTTCTCGCGTTTCAGGTCATCCGCCACTTTCTCGGCCTCAGCCACCGTCTCTGCCGCGGCTGCTTTCAATTCGTACTCAGGCAACAGCGCCGTCGCCGCTGCGCGTTCGGTTGCATCGGGAGCGGCTCTCTTCAGATAGGCATTCAACGCCTTGAGCGCGCGACGAGGATCTTCGGTCGCTGCAGCAGCGCGGGCTTCCGCAAGCAGGGTGGCCACTGGAATCCGGTTTTCCGGCAGATCGGTGACGCGGTAGTAGTCGAGTGCCGCCAGAACATCGAGTGGCCGTTCCGCTTCGGTGGCCGAATCGATCCGGTACTGCATTGCCTGCAGTTGTTCCTCGAGAGGCGCTCCAAAATCCTGGGGCCATGCGGCAGGGCAGGCAGCAGCGCAAATGAGAAGCAGCAATCGCGTGGACGTGTTCAATGCAGTCTTGCGGGTCATGGCGTCGGGTGGACAGCTTGTAGCAATTCAGGATGGGGCAACGAGTTATTTACGGTTCCCGATCCCGCTTTCTTAACGTTAAGGGCTTGAATTGGCAGCACTTGCACCACCGGCCTTGAGTCTCTGGCCTGCTGCGCACCGGCATGCTCGCGCCCCTGCGAAGGTGCTGTCCAGAAACTTTGCAATTCTTTGTTTTTGTGAAGGTTACTTGACGTTAACCTGCATGCTAGGATGCGCCCCCTCCAGCGCGTGAACGCGCATTAACGTGACGTTGTATGACCGAGGCCGAAACTTTAAGCGTCCAGGCAGAGCGAATCCGCTCGAGCGGCATCCTCGGCCGGTCAAGCCTCACGCAACGGCTGTTTGATTTCCTGATCGAGTGCTCGCTCAAGGACAAGGTCCCCAAGGAAATCGAAGTCGCGATCGACGCTTTCGGCCGCGGGGATACTTTCGACGTCTCCCAGGACGCCGTCGTCCGCGTCTACATCCACAAGCTCCGCCGCAAACTCGAGGAGTTCTACGCGGGTCCGGGCCTGAGCGAACCCAACCGCATCGTCATTCCGCGGGGTGAGTACCGGTTGGCGGTCGCACCCAGAACGGCGGTCGTGGTTGAGGAACCCGAGCCACTGCCGCCTGCGACAAGCAAGTGGTATCGCTGGGGCGTCGGACTGCTGGTGGCCTCCCTGCTGGCCAACTTCGTGTTCCTGCTGACAGGACCTTTGAGGGTCGGCGCCACCGTTGACCCGCTGGAAGAAGTCCGCGCCAACGCTGTATGGGCACCCCTGCTCGATGACGAGTTGCCGATCTACGTTGTCGTGGGTGACTACTACATCTTCGGCGAAGTGGATGAATTCCTGTCGGTGCAACGCCTGGTCAGGGACTTCAACATCAACTCCCGCGCGGATTTCGACCGCGCATTGCAGCGCGACCCGCATTTTGCAGACAAATACCAGGACCTCAACCTGGCCTACCTGCCCACCGCGAGTGCCTATGCGATGCGCGACGTGATGCCGATCCTGGCTGTCGCCAACCGCAGGGTCCGCGTGATCATGGCGACAGACGTCAACGCCGACATCCTGAAGTCAGGCCACGTGGTCTACATCGGCTATTTCAGCGGCATGGCAACCCTGCGCGAAATTGTCTTCGCAGGTTCGCGCCTGATGACGGGCGAATCGTTCGACGAGCTGTACGACACGACGACGGGATCGAGCTACGTCAGCGACGTGGGTTCGGTGCAGGGACGGCTCAAGTATCGCGACTACGGCTACTTCTCGACGTTTGCCGGTCCGAACGGCAACCAGTTCGTCATCATTGCCGGCACCCGGGATATCGCAGTGATGCGCATGGCGGAGATCGCCACCCACCGACCCACGCTCGAACAGATGCGCACCGAGCCGGAAGCGAGCGCCTTTGAAGCGCTATATGAAGTTTATGGTTTCGACCGCACGGATATCGATGCGACCCGGGTGATGACAGCGCCTCTTGAAACGAAATCGATCTGGCGCGAAGTGCCGACGCCTGCCAACTGATCGGCGACTATTCGACCGCCAGCAGTTCGACGTCGAATACGAGCGCTGCGCCCGGCGGAATTACCCCGCCGCCCGCCCCTCGCTCTCCGTAGCCCAGCGCTGCGGGGATGATGAGCTCCCGCCGACCGCCGACTTTCATCCCGGCCACGCCTTGATCCCACCCCTTGATGACTGTTCCGGCACCGATGCGAAAGCGGAACGGCCGACCACGTTCGCGTGAGCTGTCGAATTTCTCACCGTGATGATCTGCCGTCGCCGGATCGTAGAGCCAGCCGTCGTAGTGGACTTCCACTCCCGAGCCCGCCGCGGCTTCTGCCCCGTCACCCGTCACCACGTCCGTCATCTGCATGTCTGTGATCGCAGCCCACGCGGCAGTGGCAGCAGAACTCTCGGGAACAGCCACGCTTTCGCTCTGCTGACAGCCGGCCAGCGCCAGCAACACAGCCGTTGCAACACTTACTGCCGACAATGACCCGCGCCTGGCTTTCATGCTTCGTCTCCGTTCAATGCAGCGACAATAACAGCCGGTTCAGCCGCTGGACAAATGCCGCAGGGTCAGCAAGCTGACCGCCTTCCGCAAGGGTCGCCTGGTCGAACAGCAGCCGCGAGAGATCGGTGAAATCCGGACCTTCGGGCAGCGCCTCAAGTCGCGCAAGCAGCGGATGACCCGGGTTGATCTCGAGGGTCGGCTTTGCTTCAGGTGGTTTCTGTCCAGCGGCTTCGAGGATCCTGCGCATCTGCGCGCCCAGATCGTGCTCGCCCAGCACCAGGCAGGCGGGCGAATCGGTCAGCCGCGATGTCACGCGCACGTTGTCGACTTCGTCGGCAAGTGCCTTCTGCAAGCGGTCCGTGAGCGCAGCGTGTTCGCCAGCCAGCGTTTCCTGCTGTTTCTTTTCCTCTTCCGTCTGCACGGCAGACAGGTCGAGCGAACCCCGCGCGATGTTGCGGAGCTTCTTCCCTTCAAACTCGCGGAAATGATCCACCAGCCATTCATCGACACGATCGGAGAGCAGGAGGACCTCGATGCCTTTCTTCGTCAGCACTTCGAGATGCGGGCTCGAACGCGCTGCGGCCGGGCTGTCGGCGATCACATAATAGATGGCGTCCTGCCCCTCTTTTATGCGTGACACATAGTCCTCGAGGGCAACCGTTTGCGTCTCGCCCGCTGCGGCGGCACTCTGCGTGCTGGTGAACCTCAGCAGTTTGGCAATGCGCTCGCGATTCGCATGATCCTCAACCGGCCCTTCCTTCAGGACATTGCCGAATTCCTTCCAGAACGTGGCGTATTTCTCCGGCTCGTCCTTGGCCAGCTTCGCGAGCAGATCAAGGATACGGCGGGAAATGGCACTGCGAATGCTCTCGATCGCGGCGTCGTCCTGCAACATCTCGCGCGAGACGTTGAGGGGCAGGTCGGATGAATCGATGATGCCTTTGACGAAGCGCAGGTAAGACGGCAGGAACTGTTCCGCGTCATCGAGGATGAAGACGCGACGCACGTAAAGCTTGAGACCTCGCGCTGCGTCCCTCTGCCAGAGATCGAAAGGGGCGCGAGCAGGAATATAGAGGAGGCTCGTGTATTCCTTAGCACCCTCGACGCGGTTGTGTGTCCATGCGATCGGGTCGGTGAAATCGTGGGTGATGTGCCGATAGAACTCGCGGTAGTCGTCATCCTTGATGTCGTTGCGGGGCCGGGTCCAGAGTGCGAGCGCATGATTGATCGTTTCAAACCCGCCAGCACCCTCGCCTTCCTTCGCCTCCGTCCGCATGCGCACCGGAAACGCGATGTGGTCCGAATACTTTCGCACCAGCGACTTGAGCCGGTAGGCGTCCGCCAGTTCCTTCTCTGCTTCCTTCAGATGAAGAACAATCGTCGTGCCCCGCTCCGCGCGCTCCACCGTTTCCACGGCGAACTCGCCTTCGCCGCGCGATTCCCAGTGCACGCCTTCACTGGCGGGCAGGCCGGCGCGACGCGAAAAAACCTCGACTCGATCCGCAACGATGAATGACGAGTAGAACCCCACGCCGAACTGGCCGATCAGCTGCGAGTCCTTTTTCTGGTCGCCCGTCAGATGACTGAGGAATTCCGCCGTGCCTGACCGGGCGATCGTGCCGAGATGCTCGACGGCATCCTGGCGGCTCATGCCGATGCCGTTGTCGGTCAGTGTGATCGTACCGGCGGTGGCATCCGCATCCAGCGTAATGCTTAAGTCCGGATCGGCTTCCAGCAACCCGGGATCGGCCAGGGCCTGGAACCGCAATTTGTCGCAGGCGTCGGAAGCATTGGAAATGAGTTCGCGGAGAAAAATCTCCTTGTGGCTGTACAGCGAGTGAATCATCAGCCGGAGCAGCTGCTTGACCTCCGCCTGGAACCCCAGGGTCTCCTTTTCGGGGGCAGCGGCCTGATTGGCATTCGTCACGTTGAATCTCCGCGGATACAGGAATGTCGGGAAAGTGGGGGCCCTCTCTGCCGGTTCAAGGCATGGCTCCCAAAGGGCGGGCATTCAAGCAGAAGTGGGTGCGGAGGGCTACCCGTGAATCAGGAATGGCAGTCTCGGGGAGGCTGCAAACTCCGGACGTTCAACGATTGGCGGGGGAAGAAGCCTCGAGATGGCGACGGCGCAGCCGTTCAAACAGCGTTGCACTGAGCAGGACGGCGACTACTGGCAAGGTTGCACGGGGAAACGAGCGCACAGCGAATCCAGTCACGAACAACAGCGAGATGGCCACAACCAGACCGAAAAGCCGCGGCCAGAGCGACCGCAGGATGGCGACGGCATCATCGATTTCGTCAGCCAGCAGGAGAAAAACTTCCATGGGAAATTCCGGTTCCGGGGGTGCTGGGAATCTAGCGGAGCCGTGTGCCCGACCGGTGTGAGGAGCCTCACGCCACTTCGATCCCCGGCCTGCTTCAACCTGCAGCCGGTCACAGAATTGCAGTAATGCAGGGTTTACCGTAGCCCGTCGAACAGGCAGGGGAACAGGGCGTTTGCTTGCATGCTGCCCGACCCCTGCGTACGCTCAACCCAAGTCGTGAACCTTCAAGCGAAGCCGTTGCAAACTGAAGCTGCAGAACCGTTGCAGAGAATCGTGGTGCTGAATCCCAAGGGGGGATCGGGCAAGACCACGATCGCGACCAATCTCGCGAGCTACTATGCGGTGAACGGCCTGAAGCCAACGCTGATGGACTTCGATCCCCAGGGTTCCAGCACGCGCTGGGTACGCAAACGGGTGGGCGACACCCTGCCCGTTCACGGCATCCCGGCCTTTGAACGCAATACCCGGGTCACCCGTACTTTTGCACTCCGGATTCCCCAGGAATGCCGGCGCGTCGTCATCGATACGCCGGCCGCAGTCACCGCGCAGGCCATGCCGGACCTCACGCGACAGGCAACGGCCATCCTGGTCCCCGTTCTCCCGTCGGATATCGATATCCATGCCGCTTCGCGCTGCATCTCCAATCTGCTGCTGGTGGCGAAAATCCCGCGGTCGGAGCAGCGCATAGGCGTGATCGCGAACCGGGTGAAGAAGAACACCCTTGTTTACGGATCACTCATGCGGTTTCTGGAAACGCTCAAGATTCCGGTCGTGGCGACCTTGCGGGATTCGCAGGCCTATATCCGCGCGGCGGAGTCCGGTCTGGGGATTTTTGAAATGAAAGCCGGCCAGGTGGAAGAAGACCTGGCCCAGTGGACGTCATTGCTTGACTGGCTGAACAGCCGGCCGCCCAAAGTCGAATCCGGAAATCCGCTGCATCGTGCCGCCGCTGCCTCGGCCGGCCCCACCAGCATCGACCAAGGGCTTCTGCACCCTTCCGCGGTCTCGTGACCGCGGTGCCCGAACGCGGGCTTACTTGTCCTTGTCCCAGCCGTTCTTGACCCTGTCTGCCCAGCTCTTGTAACTGCTCCAGCTATGCAGCGAACCCGTGATTGCGGCGTGGCGCGCATTGGAAGGCGGCGCGCGATTGAGCCAGTTGCGTTGTCCGTCCCAGCGTTCGCGACCCGCAGTGACCTTCGGATTGGGACCGGCGCCGTCACCCATCCAGATCCTCGAAGGAGGAAGAGCGGCGGGATCATCAGACTTGCGATCGGCCATGTGCCTACTCGATGTGCGTGTCTGCCGTGTAGCGGCGACTTGTGAAGGGTCGAGTGCAAGCTACTCATGTGTGACTGCGCGCAGTGAGGAACTGGGTCACACCGGTCCGGTGCTCACGATGGAGTGCGACGAGTGTCGCCGATTACGTGTTAAATCGCCGCAGAGGGAGCGCAGCGTGCTTCAGGTTTCGCGCAGCAGGGCTGCAAACGCCGGTTTGATTTCCTCGAGCAGCTCTTCAATGACCGCCGGAACGAGCGTGACCAGCACGTCCAGCAGGACGATGGCATTCACGATCGCGTCCTGCCGGCTTGCCGCCCGGAGACGCTGTGCCATGCCCTTGTTGACGGCATGGAGACCGTCGTAGATCCGCTGGAGCCCGGCGAGTCCCGGCTCGGGATGCGCGCCACCCGCAGCAGCAAAATGCCCGGCCATCAGGTACATCGAAGCGACGCGATACGCGGTTTCAGCCTCGCTGGAAAACGGCAGGTGAAAGCGCGCCATGGGACGAAAGACAGCCGTGCGTGGACAGCCACTCGAAGCCATGATCAAACCGATCAGCGACGCCAGTCCCTGCTGTGCTGAAAGGCGGGCGCTGACTTCGCGCTCATCGGTCTCGACGATCACGCGCACCTGGTCGTAGGAAACGAGATCGGTGAACCGGTCGATGACCCCGGCCAGGTGCATGGCCGCCGGACAACGCGCCTCGGCAGTCACCTGTAACGGGCAGTTCTTGCACTGATGGAACTCGAGACGGGTCCAGTCCGGAGGATTTGCCATCGGAGGCGACGCCAGGGCGGCGGTATCGCGGTCGAGTTCAAGCTCGAAACTGTGGACCTGCCCGCCGGGCAGTTCGAAACGATAGCTGAGAGGAACGGTGCTCACGAGCTGAGGCGGTAACACGGCCGGTATTCGCCGGCGAGCTTCATGCGCCTCTGCGCCACGAAAGCCGCCAGGAGTTTGTCGAGCAGCTCGACCATTTCGCGATCGCCATGCAACTCGAACGGGCCGAATTCCTCGATTGCACGCACGCCGCTTTCCTTCACGTTGCCCGCCACGATGCCGGAGAAAGCCCGACGCAGGTTGGCAGCGAGAAGATGCGGCTCCATGTCGCGGCGGAGCTCAAGGCGGGCCATCGCCTCATGAGTTGCTTCGAACGGATGCTGGAACTCGGGTGGAATGTGCAGCAGCCAGTTGAAATTGTAGGCGTCGCTTTTGTTCCGGCGCGATTGCCGGACCGCTTCAAGACCCTGGACCATCTGCCGCGCGGCCTGCGCCGGATCCGCGATGACAATGGAATACCGTTTGCGGGCCTTTTCCCCAAGCGTGGCGCCGATGAATTCGTCGATCTGGCGGAAATAATCAGCGGCTGAAGCGGGCCCGGTGAAAATGACCGGCAGGGGCTGATCCGCATTTTTCGGATCGAGCAGGATGCCGAGCAGGTACAGGATTTCCTCAGCCGTTCCCGCGCCGCCCGGGAAGACGATGATCCCGTGACCGGTGCGTACGAACGCTTCGAGACGCTTCTCGATGTCGGGCATGATCACGAGCTGGTTGACGATCGGATTCGGTGGCTCGGCTGCAATGATCCCGGGTTCAGTCATGCCGATGTAACGACCGTCCCGGATGCGCTGCTTCGCGTGGCCGATCGTGGCGCCCTTCATCGGGCCCTTCATCGCACCAGGTCCGCAACCGGTGCAGATATTGAGGCCCCGCAGCCCGAGCTCGTAACCGACTTTCTTCGTGTAGTCGTACTCACCCTCCGAAATCGAATGCCCGCCCCAGCAGACGACGAGATTCGCCCCGCTTTTCTGGTCGAGGATCCGCGCGTTGCGGAGGATGTGGTAGACGGCGTTGGTGATGCTGCCGGGTTCCTCTAGATCGAAGCGGCCGCTGCCGAGCACTGCGTCATGGATGTAGATGATGTCGCGAAGGACAGCGAAGAGATGTTCCTTGATGCCACGGATCATCTGTCCATCCACGAACGCGCCTGCAGGCGCATTGCGCAGCTCGAGCTTGACGCCCCAGGCCTGGCGGCCGATGCGGATATCGAAGTCGCGATACTTGTCGAAGAGCGCCTTGGCGTCGTCGATCTCGGAGCCCGACGTCAGGACTGCGAGGGCGCATTGGCGAAAGAGCTGGTAGATACCGCCCTTGCCCGCCGACAGCAGCTGGTTGACCTCGCGCTGGGACAGGTTCTCCATGCTGCCGAGCGGCGAAACCCGCGCGTCGACGACATCTTCGGGATCGACCTGGGTAATGGAGACGGAGGCAAGCGCCTGGGTTGCCTCACTCACGGCAGGATCTCGATGGTGGTATTCGGCGGCGTCATCATCCAGATCTCGACCATGTCGGAGTTGGAGACCGCGATACAGCCATCGGTCCAGTCATTGTTGAGGTAGTAGTCGATCGTCTTTCGCGGGGAATTCGGCAAGCCGTGAATCATGATGGCCCCGCCGGGACTCACCCCGAGATGCTTTGCCCGGGCGACGTCCTCCTCGTTGGGATAGGACACTTCGAGCGACAGGAAAAAATCGCTGCGCGGATTGCGCCGTATGAGCCGGTATTTGCCTTCGGGCGTACGGAAATCGCCTTCCTGCAGCTTGTGCCCGCTCGGGCTGAGGCCGAGCGCAATCTTGTAGGTGCGCAGGATCTCGCCTTGGCGCATAAGATAAAGGCGTCGCTCGCGCTTGCGCACGAGGATGTTGTCCACCGCGGGCAAGCCGAAACTGGTGACCTGGGGCAGGTCCACCGCAGACTCGTTGGCTGTTTCTGCTCCGGCATGGGTACTGAACCCGAGGCCCAGGATGACAGCACCCAGAAGCCCAGGCAGGCTCATGCCGAAGAAAGGGGAGAATTTCAAGCCGCGATTCGTATTTCGCATATCGTCGTCATTATAGGGGGGCGCGAGAGTTGCCGCAGCGACGCTGTTTGGCGACGAGTCATCGGTACACGCCCGAGAGCCTGACCTCGGCGCATTCGCGATTGCCCGGCCCGGTTTCCGCGACGATCATGTAGCGTCGGTCAGCCACCAGGTCCACGTTGAGCCGATGACGGCTGACCGATCCGCCCAGCAGCGAGCAGTCCACCAGAAGGGTATGGATGCCAGGCAACAGATCGACCGCACTGTAGCGGACATCGACTGCCAGACCATCCACCTGCCGGAGCAGAAGCGATACCGGAGCCCCTGCACGGACTTTGAAGTCTCCCTGCACGCGAGCGATTTCATCGGCTGGAAGACGGGGTCCTTCATACGCCTGCAGGGTCATGCACCCGTGAAGAAGCACTGCGATGCCGGCGACGATCAATCGGGCAGCCCTCATGTCGACGCGGCTCCATTCGTGACGGCTTCAAGATGGGGAATGACAAGCTCGGTGCCGGGCCGGACATCGCCCAGATCGACATCCGGGTTGTACTGACGCAGCAGCCAGATCGGCACATTGAAGCGACGCTGGGCAAGGACCCAGATCGACTCCCCCGACCGGACGGTGTGCGCTTCGCTGCCCACGATGCGGAATTGCGCAAAGAACGTTTCCTGTAGCTGCTTGTGGTAAGTCGCGCGCTTGTCTTCGAATTCGCGTGCCGTCACCTTGGAGAAATCGAGCTTCAGCCGCCGCCCGATCACGAGAGGAGCCGCGGGCTTCATGCGGTTGAGGCTGCGCACTTCCGAGGCCCTTAGCCCCAGCCAGTCGGCATAGTGGCCGAGAGTCTCCGTCGCCTCGACACGAATCGAACCGTCTTTCGCGACCGAGTAGTCGCTCGGATCTGCAGAGACTGCTGCCTGCACTCCCGGGACCAGCGTCGGACCAAGCGCGTCGGCCTCGCCCTCCGAGGTCGGCTCTGCAGCTTCTGTGGCTGCTGTCGGGCCCGTCGGAGCAGAAGCCACTTCAACCACGGCCTGCACGACTGCGGCCGAGTTTGGTGCATCCGCCACGCTGGCGGCCTGCGTAATCGAGAGCACCTGGCCCTCGTAGAGAAAATTGCGTTCGCGGATTCCGTTCAATTCCATGAGCCGGTCTTCCGTCAGCCCGTTCCGGCCGGCGATTTTCGAGAGTGTGTCGCCCCGACGAACCACGTAGCGCTCTTCGTTGCCGACCACTGGAGCGGGCTTGACCACCGGTGTTGCAGACACTGCCGCTGGTGCATTGGATACCACCACAGGTCCCGAAACCGAAACCGGTGCTTTCCTGTCGGGCAGAACGAGAACCTGGCCCGCGCGGATGGAGTACGGCTTTGCGAGGCCATTCAATTGAGCCAGGGTGGTAACCGGCACGCCGTACCTGGAGGATATGACTGACAGCGATTCACCGCTGCGAACCTGGTGCTGGGTATCCGCGACCTGCCCGTCAAACCGCTGGTTGCCTGGAATGCGCGTCAGTGCTGCCTGCAGGTCGACTGCGGGAGGCACACGTAGTTCATAGCCGCGCGGCACATGCCGGCTGCCGCTCCAGACTGTCGGCAGCAACGCGGGATTCAGACGTTGCATGAGTTCCATATCCACGCCCATGGCATTCACGAGGCTGCGCATGGGCACGTACTCGGGGAGCACAACCATCTGGCTGGCATCCTGCGGGTCGCGCCTGATGTCGCCGAAAAACCGTGCGGGATTCGAATCGATCTCGAGTGCCGCCAGAAATGCGACATAGAAATTACGTGAGGCAAAACCGAACGTGCGGCTTTGATACTTGCGGACGATCGTCGCAATGTCGTCCGTGCCCATCGCCTCTTTCGCGCGGCGCATGCCGGCGGCGCCGTGATTGTAGGCAGTCAGCGCCAATGGCCAGGACCCGAGCACCACGTAGTTCTGCTCCAGAAACTGGGCCGCCGCTTCGGTCGCCTTGTAGGGATCGAGACGTTCGTCGACGGTGTTGTCGATGCGCAGGTAGCGACGGCCCGTGCTGCGCATGAACTGCCACATCCCCGCCGCTCCAACCTTGGAGTAAGCGTAGGTGTTGAAGGAAGACTCCACGTGAGGAAGCGCAGCGAGCTCGCGAGGCAGTCCTTTCTTTTCAAAGGTTGCGGCAATCTGCGGCATCCAGGCACCCGATCGCACCAGACCTTCCCGAAAACGGTTCGACTGTCCGAGCTGGTAACGAACACGCTCGGCAGCGTCCGCAAATTCGGCTCTTGAGGTATTCGCCGGCCAGAGATCGCGAATGCGGATTTCGTCTGCAGTCAATTCACCACGATCACGCAGGCCCAGCTTGCGCAATGCCTTGACGACCTTGTCCTTGGCTTCGTCGATCCGCTGCGCCCTTCGGGCAGAAGGCAATTCGGCAGGAAATCCCAGGATCTCGTAGACGACATCCACACGTTCGTTGTCGTGGATGAAGCCGCCGTCCGTGGAGACTTCCGTGTACACGCGCCGCCAGAACGCCACGTCGTGTTCGAGTTCCGCAGGACGCACGAAAGGCCCCGCCGCATGAACGAGGCCCACGGGCAGGGAACTGCCGCAGACAAATGCGAGGGAGGCCAGAAATAAATGGAGACGCAGCTTCATGATCCGCGGGACTTGAGAGGACGCAGGTGACGCCTTGCTTTCTAAGCGGTTTGACCGCTCGAGGCAAGATATGTCAACTCGCGGGTGTGATGGATCTCTCAACACGCGGGCGAGGGCCGAGCAAGTCAGGCCTCGCGAGCCGAACCGATTGCGTGGACCCCTGAGTCGATCAGTGCGATGACCTCAAGGTCATCCGCACTTCGAATCGCCACAGGACAGGCAAGTCATGCAGCCGTCCATCATGACGATTGCCGCGGTGCTGCACTTGAGACACAACTGCGCGCCTTCGGGAAAGTGACCGGATGCAAAGGCATCCTGTTGCTTGTCGCGAGCGGCAAACTCGGCCTTCTTGTCGTCGATGAGCTTCTTGCGATGCTCATCCATTTCCGGACGCTTGAGCAGCCCGATGGTCTGGAGATGCTTCTCGATGACATAGCCGAGCTCGGCAATGATGGAAGGCATGAACTTGCCCCCCGTCTGCCAGTAGCCGCCGCGCGGATCGAACACGGCCTTGAGCTCTTCCACCAGGAACGTCACGTCACCGCCCTTGCGGAAAACGGCCGAGATGATGCGGGTCAGGGCGACGATCCACTGGAAATGATCGAGATTCTTCGAATTGATGAAGATCTCGAACGGCCGGCGCTGCTCGTGAATCGTGCCTTCGTTCAGCAGGATGTCGTTGATCGTCACGTACATCGCGTGATCGGACACTGGCGTCTTGATCTTGTACGTCGAGCCGATCAGGACTTCAGGACGCTCGAGCTTTTCGTGCATCCAGATGACATTCGCACCCTTGTCCTCCCGAGGACGGGCGGCCTCATCCTTGGCAGCCTTCTCGGCGGCCTTGTCTGCCGGCTTCTCGACCTTGTACTTGACGATCTTGGCATCGATTTTCATGACGAGTTCCCGAACGTTGAGGCATCTTCAGACGATGCCCGAGCATGATTTGTTCCCGGTGTCCTTCGAGCGAGGGCCTGCCTGAAAGCACGGCTGCGCGCGCGGCGTACTAGAACTTGCCGTAATAGCCTTCTTTCAGGGCGTCATAGAGATTCGCGGCGGTGTGCATTTCACCGTCGTACTCGATCTCTTCGTCACCCCTCGCCTTGATCTCACTGCCATCTTCCAGCGTGAAGACGTAGGTAGTGTTCTTCAGGTCCTCTTCCTTGACCAGGACGCCCTGGAACGCCTCAGGATTGAACCGGAATGTCGTGCAACCCTTGAGCCCCTGCTCGTAGGCGTACATGTAGATGTTCTTGAATTCCTCGTAGTCGAAATCCGTCGGCACGTTCGCCGTCTTGGAAATCGACGAATCGACCCACAGCTGCGACGCCGCCTGGATGTCCACGTGCTCCTTGGGCGTGACGGTATCGGCCGTCGTGAAATAGTCGGGCAGCTGCTCGCCAGCGACCGTCGAGCCAGGCATGGCCCGCGGGTTCACCAGTTCGCGGTAGGCCAGGAGTTCGAACGAGAACACGTCGATCTTTTCCTTCGACTTCTTGCCTTCGCGGATCACGTTGCGGAAATAGTGATGGGCAAACGAAGGCTCGATGCCATTCGAGGCATTGTTCGCGAGTGACAGGGAAATCGTCCCGGTCGGGGCGATCGAGCTGTGGTGCGTGAACCGGGCACCGACTTCCGCGAGCTCGTCGACGAGATCCGGCGCCGACTCGGCGACACGCTGCATGTAGCGGCTGTACCGCGAATGCAGGATCCGCCCCGGCACCTTCTGGCCAATCCGCCAGCCATCGCGCTCCATCTCGGGACGTTTGCGCAGCATTTCACCGGTGACTTCGAATTCCTCGAGCATGATCGGCGCAGGACCCTTCTCGCGAGCGAGATCAAGGGCCGCTTCCCAGCCGGCAATGGCCATTTCGCGGGACACGTTCTGCGTGAAGGCCACGGACTTCTTCGAGCCGTAGCGCATGCCCAACATCGTGATGGAAGAACCGAGCCCGAGGAACCCCATGCCATGACGGCGCTTGCGGGTGATTTCGTCGCGCTGCTGGCCGAGCGGCAGACCGTTGATCTCCACGACGTTGTCCAGCATGCGGGTGAACACTTTCACCACCTTGCGGAATTCTTCCCAGTCGAAGCGGGCATTCTCGGTGAAGGGCTCGACCACAAAACGGGTGAGATTCAGCGAGCCCAGCAGGCAGGAGCCATAAGGAGGCAACGGCTGTTCACCGCACGGGTTCGTGGCGCGGATGTTCTCGCACCACCAGTTGTTGTTCATCTCGTTGACGCGGTCGATGAGCACGAAGCCCGGTTCCGCGAAGTCATAGGTGGACGACATGATGACGTCCCACATCCGTCGCGCCGGCAGCGTTTTGTAGATACGGCAGCAGACGAGTCCGGCTTCATTGGCGACATAGCCACGGGCAGTAGGCCACTCACGCCAGACGAACTTCGTCGCATCGGCCAGGTCCTGGCCTTCCGCTTCCTTGGCTGGCAAGGGAAATGCGAGCTGCCAGTCGCCGTCGGTTTTCACCGCCTGCATGAAGCCGTCCGTGACGAGCAGCGACAGATTGAACTGACGCAGCCGCCCTGCTTCACGCTTGGCGCGAATGAAATCCATGGCGTCGGGATGACCGATATCGAACGTGCCCATCTGCGCACCCCGCCGTCCGCCGGCGGACGACACGGTGAAACACATCTTGTCGTAGATATCCATGAACGACAGCGGGCCGGACGTATAAGCGCCCGCGCCGGAGACATACGCGCCGCGAGGCCGCAGCGTGGAAAATTCGTAGCCGATGCCGCAACCCGCTTTCAGCGTGAGTCCGGCTTCGTGGACCTTGGCCAGGATGTCATCCATCGAATCGAAGATGGTGCCCGACACGGTGCAGTTGATCGTCGACGTAGCGGGCTTGTGTTCCTGCGCCCCCGCATTCGAGGTGACGCGGCCCGCCGGAATGGCCCCTTTGCGCAACGCCCAGACAAACTGCTCGTAAGCAGCTTCACGCAGTTCTTCGGTTTCGACATCGGCGAGGGCCCGCGCGACGCGCCTGTAGGTGTCATCCATCGATTTGTCGATGGGCGTACCGTCCTTGGCACTGAGACGGTATTTCTTGTCCCAGATATCGAGTGAGGCTTCCTGAAAGGGGATGCTGTTGACGTCCATGGGCTCAAGCTTGACTGCAGTCTTCATGCCGGTATGACACTCCTTGAAGGGGATCCCGCGGCGCCTTGACTGTTTGCGGCCGCCCTCTTGTTCAAATATCCACCCGGGCCGTTGACTTATGTCAACAGACTGCCGGTTCCCTTCTGACGTAACACGTTGCCAGCGTGCTGGAGGCTGTGCAGGCCGGCCCGAACGCTTAGCCTCGTCCAGACTCGGTACACAATATGTTGTGTCAGGGGCGTTACCGTATTCTTCTCGCTCAAGCGCTGTCAAGATTTTTTTTGCGCGCAAAAAGTCGTTTTTAATTTATAAAAAACATTAACTTATAAAATTCTCGTGAGAAATTACGCCGTCGTTACAGCAGGCTTTTTTTGCAGACCACCGGGAGCGTGCCCACAACATATGGTGTTTAACGAAGAAACACAGTCACCGCACAGTTTTTCCACCGCCTGTGCACAGGTTCTTCCTTGAAATTGCCTTCTTCACCACCGTCGCACCGGAACTATTCCTTTCCCGTTGCAGTCTTTTCAACGCCGGCGCGGTTGACGAACCGATACAAGCGGCACGACCGGACTTCGTTAGAATGCCCGCCTTCTGCCGGCATCTCCCAGCTCAAAGGATCGCCCCCAATGCGTCATCACGCTTCCCGGACTCTCGTTGTCGCCGCGCTTCTCTGGTGCTCGGTCGCCAGCGCGCAGCTGCCTGCTGCCGTGGGGGACACGCCGGTGCCTTCGCTCGCACCGATGCTGAAGAAGGTGTCGCCTTCAGTAGTGAATATCGCCACTCGTGGCACTGTGCAGGCGCAGGCCCAGCAGAACAATCCGCTGCTTGAAGATCCGTTCTTCCGCCGGTTTTTCGAGGCGCCGGAGCAGCAGACTCCACGGCAGCGTGAATTCCAGAGCGCGGGTTCCGGCGTCATCGTCGATGCACGCAACGGCTACATCATCACCAATGCGCATGTCATCGAGAACGCGGATGAAATCACGGTCACGCTGCTCGACAACCGCTCGATCAAAGCGGAGGTCGTGGGTTCCGACATGGGCTCGGACGTTGCGCTGCTGAAAGTAAAAACCACGAATCTCGCCGCCATGCCGCTTGCGGATTCGACCAAGGCCGAGGTCGGTGATTTCGTCGTGGCGATCGGCAATCCGTTCGGCCTGCAGCACACGGTCACGTCGGGAATCATCAGCGGCCTCGGCCGCAGTGGCATCAGCCGCGATGGCTACGAAGACTTCATCCAGACCGATGCTTCTATCAACCCGGGCAACTCGGGTGGCGCACTCGTCAATCTGCGCGGCGAACTCGTAGGCATCAACAGCGCAATCCTCTCGGGCGGCGGCGGCGGCAACATCGGCATCGGCTTCGCGATCCCCTCCAACATGGTCAAGGCCATCATGGATCAGATCGTGGAATTCGGTGAGGTGAAGCGCGGCGTGCTGGGCGTCAACATCGTCACGTTGACTCCCGATGTCGCGCAAAGCCTGGGGGTTGCCGATGCACAGGGCGCACTCGTCAGGCAGGTGATTGAAGGTTCCGCTGCTGAAAAAGCCGGCGTGCGTGCAGGCGACGTCATCACTTCCATCAACAACCGCAACGTCAAGACGGGCGCAGAACTGCGCAATGCCATCGGGTTGCTGCGCGTGGGCGACAAGGTGGAAATCGGACTGCTGCGAGAAGGCAAGCCGCGGCGCGTGTCGGCTCTCGTAGGCACGCAGGAAAGTGGTACAGCACAGAGCGCTGCGCCGATGCATCGCGGTTTCGAAGGCGCCGAATTCGCAGATGTCGACAACGGTGGCGGCGTCAGGGTCACCTCGGTCGCCCAGGGAAGCCCCGCTGCCCAGAACGACCTGCATGCCAACGATGTGATTATCGCGGTTGGCCAGGCACGGATTGCCAATCTGGCGGCGCTTCGGCAGGCCACGACGGATGCAAGCGCGTTCGCTCTTACGGTCCGCCGTGGCAACGCAACCGTAGTCGTCGTGATCCGGTAACGCCAGGGTCGCATCAAGTTGTCAGGAAAAGCCCCGTCAGCGGGGCTTTTCTTGTCTGGCGCCAGGATTCTCAGCTACTGGTTTCGCATAGCGACCGACGCGCCGCAGGCACAGCCGTCGCAAGCGCGCGCACCTTGTCGTAGAACTGCTCCAGATCACCATTTACGGACGCGAGGATGCGCTGGAAACCCGGCATGCAGCGCCGGTAAGTCGCGGTGGAAATCAGATCCGCGTTGTTCAACGTTCGGGAAAACCAGGCGTCGTAGCCCTTGTATCCGCCCCACTGGCGGCGCTGCTCTTCGTACGCCACTTTGAGTTCGCCGAAAACCTGCTGCTTGCGGTTCGCCATTTCGTCAGGAGGCACTCCGCTCGCAAACAGAGCGCGCAGTCGTTCGCGAGCACCCAACAGCAACCGGGAAAAATCCGCGGCGCGTTGCCGCTGCAATTGCCAGGCGTCGAGCTCGCGCAACCGGTTCGTGACCGTCAACCAACGTACGACACCTTCTTCTTCGACAGTCGAGGCGAACGCTTCATTGAAGGCGGAATCACCCTGGACGTAAACCAGCTGGTGCGCCAGCTCATGGAATACAGTACCGGCGAGCTGCGCGTCGCTCCAGCCCAGCATCGTGTTCAGCACGGGATCCTCGAAATGGCCGAGCGTTGAATAGGCTGCCACGCCGCCGATGGCAACATCATCACCACGCAGGCTGAGACGTCCTGCGTAGCGCTCCGCGCTCTGCTCCGCGAAATACCCCCGATAAACCACGCAGCCCGCGATGGGGAAACACCAGCGTCGCGGTTCGACTGAAAAGCGCGGTGCCGCGAATACATTCCATACGACATACCGTCTGCCGATATCCGCGTACTGCCGGTAACTGCCGTTGTCGGGCAGCTTGAGCTCGCGCGAGGCGAAGTCCCGTGCAGCGCCGAGGTCGGTCAGGCGCAGACGCAAATCAGGGCTTGTTCGCGGGTCGGCAATGACCGCGGCAATAGGCTGCCGTTCTGCCATCACAGCCATCTGCCCGCCCGCGGCCTGCAGCAGATAGCAACCGGCGAGACCGTGCAGCACCGCCACGAGCCCACCCGCCCGAACGCACTTTCCCGTGAATGACACCCGCACTCCACACCGGCATTGATGGTTCGCCAACGATTATGGAGTGCGCAGACGGGGGCCGATAGCCGCAATCCAATCCGCTAAACTCCCTCCATGCAAACTTTTCTCGTCGGCGGCGCAGTACGTGATGAGCTTCTCGGGCTGCCCGTGCGGGAGCGCGATTGGGTCGTCGTCGGCGCACAGCCGGAACAGATGACAGCGCAGGGATTCCGGCCGGTCGGCAAGGATTTTCCTGTTTTCCTGCATCCCGAGACCCACGAGGAATACGCGCTGGCTCGCACCGAACGGAAGACTGCGCCGGGTTACCTCGGGTTTTCCACGCGCTTCTCGCCGGATGTCACGCTGGAGGAAGACCTGAGCCGGCGCGATCTCACGATCAATGCCATTGCGCAGGACCCGGCAACCGCCAGCTACATCGATCCACATGGAGGCCGCCAGGACCTCGCCGATCGCATCCTGCGGCACGTTTCACCGGCATTCGTGGAAGACCCGGTGCGCGTGCTCCGGGTGGCCCGGTTTGCAGCGCGCTTCAAATCGCTCGGCTTCACGCTGGCACCCGCCACCCTGCAACTGATGCAGACCATCGCAAAGAGTGGTGAGCTCAACTCACTCGTTGCCGAACGCGTCTGGCAGGAAACGCAGAAAGCGCTCGTTACCGCTTCGCCCGCGGAATATTTCCAGGTGCTGCGTGAAGCGCAAGCGCTGGCCATCATCTTCCCTGAAATCGATGCATTGTTCGGCGTTCCCCAGCCAGCGCAGTCGCATCCCGAGATCGATACCGGAGTGCACACGCTGATGGTGCTCGACCAGGCCGCCACGCTGAGCACCGATCCGGTCGTGCGTTTCGCTGCCCTGGTCCACGATCTCGGCAAAGGCCGGACGCCACCCGAGCAATGGCCACGGCACATCGGCCACGAAACCCGCGGCGTGGCCTGCCTCGATGCACTGTGCGATCGCCTCAAGGTGCCGAATGAATATCGCGAACTGGGACGCCAGGTCGCACGTCACCATGGAGTCGTGCACCGCGCCGCGGAGTTGCGCGCCAGCACGATGCTGGAACTCTTCGAATCGCTGGATGCCTTTCGCCGCACGGCACGATTTGAAAGCTTCCTGCTCGCCTGCATGGCGGATATGCGCGGCCGTACGGGGTTTGAAAGTCGTCCCTATCCGCAGGCCGATCTGCTGAGGGAAGCGCAGGCTGCTGCAGCGAATGCGGCCGTTGATACCAAAGCCTTCGCGGGGTTGAATGGCGCGGAGATCGGCGAACGCGTTCGCGCGGCTCGCCTCGCAGCAATCGAGCAGGTAAAAGCCCGGCACGCTGTTCCTGAGAGCTGAAGCTGGCCTAAAGACTGCCTGCCAGGTCGCGAGTGGAAAAACCCTTGAGCGGGGCTTCGTAGCCACGGCTCAATGCCAGCACCTTGAAGCGTTCGCCCATCTCGCCCGGTAGCGTCAAAACCATCACCTGTCGCGCGATCTGCAAACGCGCCTCAAGCTGCTTGTCTGCAAGATCAGCGAGGAGCAGATCGATGCCGGTGCCGATCAGAAACTGGGCCTGTGTGGTAAACCCGGCGACTTCGAGGCCCGAGTCCGCGGCAGTGGCGGCCACCGCCGAGAAATCCACCCAGGCACCGATGTCCTGCAGGCCCGCATAGAGAAACGGATCGTCGTGGAAGCGGTGGCGGTAGTGACACAGCAGCGTGCCGGTCATGCGCTCATGTCGATAGTACTGGGCGCGCGGCAGGCCATAGTCGACGAACAGCATCACGCCGCGCTCGAGCGAATTGCTCAACGTCTGCATCCACGGAGCCAGGCGCTGGTTCACCTCAGAGGTATAGCCATCGGGCAACGGACTGCCGAGCGTCAGCTCGATGCTGCGTACGGTTTTTTCGAGCGATCGGTCGGCACGCACTTCAGACCAGTCGAGGCGCCCGAGCTGCCAGCTCACGCCCAGCGAGTTCACATGCGGGCCACGAATCCGGAAACGCTGTACGGGCAGCGCATCGAGTACTTCATTGGCGATGATGAGGCCGGTGAACGCAGCAGGCGCTGCATCGAGCCAGCTGATGCGGTCCATCAACCCGGGCACGCGACCCTCAAGCGTCTCCCGCTGCCTCTCCCTCAGATCGGCACTCACTTCAAGGATCAGGTAGCGTCCGGGCAGACGGTTCTGGGCCTGCAATTCCATGAGCAAGTCGGCGGCCATGATGCCGGAGCCGGCACCGAGTTCGAGGATGTCTCCTTGCCCCAGCGCCGCCAGCACTTCAGCGCACTGGTTGGCGAGGCAGCGGCTGAAGAGCGGTGAAATTTCTGGTGCGGTGACGAAATCTCCTTCGGCGCCAAGCTTGCGACTGCCGGCGCTGTAGTACCCGAGGCCGGGCTCGTAGAGCGCCAGCTCCATGTACCGCTCGAAGCTCATCCACCCGCCGTGGCGCTCTATCTCGTCGCGGATGCGATCGACCAGTTGCTCGCTGTGCGCAAGGCCCTCCTGGTCGGGGTAAGGCAAATCGGGAACGGCGCTCATACAGAAATCACTGCCATGCAGATATCATCCACTCTATGACACTGGACTCTTCAAATGCCCTTGCGAACCAGGCCGTGCTGATTACCGGCGCGGGCAAACGCGTGGGTGCGGCGATTGCCCGGCATCTGCATGCCGCGGGCGCCAACGTCGTCATTCACTACCGGAATTCCGCGACCGAAGCTGCAAGCCTGGCCAGCAGGCTCAACGACAGCCGCCCGCAATCGGCAGTGACCCTGGCTGGCGATCTGCTCGCGACGGCGAGCCTGCCCGATCTCGTCCAGCGAGCTGCAGCCGCGTTTGGTCGCCTCGATGTCCTCGTGAACAACGCTTCTTCCTTCTACCCGACCCCGCTCGGCACCATCACCGAAACGGAATGGAACGACCTTTTCGGTACCAATCTCAAGGCGCCGCTCTTCCTGGCACAGGCGGCCATTCCGTATCTCAAGACGACTCGCGGCCTGATCCTGAACCTCGTCGACATTCATTCGCAGCGGCCATTGCCTGAACACACGGTCTACTGCGCGGCCAAGGCAGGGCTTGCGATGCTCACCCGAGCGCTCGCACGCGAGCTCGGCCCCGACATCCGCGTGAACGGCATCGCCCCCGGCCCCATCCTCTGGCCCGAAGGCGGACTCGACTCCGCGCTCCAGGACAAGATCATCAGCCGGACGGCTTTACGCCGCGCGGGTTCACCCGATGACATCGGCAAGGCCGTCCTGTTCTTCGTCAAGGATGCGCCGTATGTGACGGGGCAGATTCTCGCCGTAGACGGAGGCCGCAGCATCGGCTGGTAGTCAAGCCTTCATCAGATCGACCGTCACCAGTTCATGCCCGCCGCTGTCGAACTCCTCCCAGAGTTCAGCCAGACGCATCCCCAAGGTCGGATGCACTACATCCGGCGCGATGTCCGCCACCGGCTTCAGCATGTAAGCCCGACGCACGAGGTCGAGTCGCGGCAGCGTCAATCCTGGTTCGGAACAGACCAGACTCCCATACAGCACGATATCGAGGTCCATCGCCCTCGCCGCCCATTTCGGCGCGTCACGTGGACGACCGCAACGGGTCTCGATCGCGCGCAGACGCTCGACCACCTGCCACACACCTTCATCCGTACTGATCCCGATCGCCAGGTTCAGGAAATCTTCGCCCTCGAACCCGACTGCCGCGTTCCGGTAGGTTGGCGATACCTTGAGCGGACCGTAGTCGTCCTCGATGAACGCCAGCGCCTCACGCAGCCGCGCGCCGGGCGCGATGTTGCTGCCCGCCGCAACGTAAACCTCAGGCATTCCGGCCTGCAACCGCAGACTTGTAGTCTTCAGCGCGGCGCTCGATGAGGATGCCAACGTCGCGGGTACCGCGCAGCGCACCCTGCTTGTTGAGCCGCACCCGCACCCACGACACGCCGAACTCGGTGATGATGATTTCGGCAATCTTCTCAGTGAGCGTCTCGACCAGCTGAAACTGCGATTCGCCGACGAAACCGAGCAGGCGCTTCGACACCTTCTTGTAGTCGATCGTATCCTCGATGCGATCGGTGGCGGCTGCGGCACGGATATCCGTTGCCAGCTCGAGATCGATGACGACCCGTTGCTTGACCCGCCGCTCCCATTCCCAGATGCCGACGATGCAGTCGACGGCGAGCGAGTTGAGAAAGATCTTGTCCATGTTGCCTGGTCGGGGTTAGAGGCTGGCCGGAGGACGCAACTGGTCGATGGGCCAGCGCGCGAGAGCCCGGATGGCGAGTGATTCGCGCTGACCCGCAGCGAGCCGCTGATGTCCGGCGTAGGCGATCATGGCTGCATTGTCCGTACAGAATTCGGGACGCGGATAGTACACGCGGACGCCAGTGCGGCGCCCGAGCGCCTGCAACCGGGAGCGCAGCAGTCTGTTTGCTCCGACGCCGCCCGCCACGACCAGCGTCTTCAGGCCCGTCGCAGCCAGCGCGCGGGCACACTTGGTTTCCAGCGTTTCGACAACCGCTTCCTGGAAGGCACAGGCCACATCCGCGCGCGTCTGCTCGTCGAGCGTGAGATTCCGGACGGCAACAACCACAGCCGTCTTGAGGCCGCTGAAGCTGAAATCGAACCCCGGCCGATCGAGCATGGGGCGGGGAAACCGGAATTTGTCGGGTCGCCCCTGTTCTGCAATCCGCGCGAGCTCCGGTCCACCCGGATAGGGCAGCCCGAGCAGCTTCGCTGTCTTGTCGAAAGCTTCGCCCGCAGCGTCGTCGAGAGAGGAACCGAGGATGCGGTACTCGCCCAATCCCTCCACCTCAGCCAACAAGGTGTGGCCGCCGGACACGAGCAGAGCGAGGAAAGGAAAGGCAGGCGCTTCGGCTTCGAGCATTGGGGCCAGCAGATGGCCCTCGAGATGATGGACGCCCAATGCCGGAATGCCTCTCGCCCAGGCCAGCCCTTTCGCAACAGCCGCTCCGACCAGCAGAGCGCCGGCGAGCCCCGGACCCGAGGTATACGCAACGCCCTCGAGGTCTTCCAGGGTCAATCCGGCTTCTTCCAGCACGCTCTCGATCAGCGGGGTGAGCTTGCGGACATGGTCCCGGGAGGCCAGTTCGGGCACTACGCCGCCATATTCAGCATGCAGCGCTACCTGGCTGTAGAGCTGATGACCCAACAGTCCACGGTCGCCGTCGTAGATAGCCGCGGCAGTCTCGTCGCAGGAAGTTTCGATCCCGAGGACTCGCAAGGTGATTCCTTTGCCTGTCAGGCCGGCCCGACAGCGGACGCCAGGGAGACAAACAGTGCGATCCCTTTGATTTCGGGCGGGTTGCCCATTAAACTGCCGCGCTCGCTGTCCGCCCGAGACTCTTGTCTGGGCTCCCCGGCGGTCAGTTTCAACAGAGAATTCATAGAGGTAGCGATGCCCAGCGTTCGCGTAAGAGAGAACGAATACTTTGATGCCGCCCTGCGGCGTTTCAAGCGTGCCTGCGAAAAGGCCGGAGTTCTCACCGAACTTCGGCGGCGCGAATTCTACGAGAAGCCGACCCAGGAACGGAAACGGAAGAAAGCTGCCGCCGTGAAGCGCCATCAGAAGCGTCTTTCGCGTGACGTCGGCGCGCCCCGCGCGCGGATGTATTGAGCTCTCCAGGCCCCCTGGCCGACGGATCCATCGTGTCCCTGAAGGAGCGCATCACCGAAGACATGAAGGCGGCGATGCGCGCCAAGGAATCCGAACGCCTCGGCACCATTCGCATGATCCAGGCTGCCATCAAGCAGCGCGAAGTCGATGAGCGGGTGACGCTCGACGACACCCAGGTGCTCGGCATCATCGAAAAGATGATCAAGACGCGCAAGGAAGCGATGGTCCAGTTCGAAAGCGGCGGCCGTGCCGATCTCGTTGCGAAGGAAAACTCGGAGGTCGTGCAGCTGCAGGCCTACCTTCCCGCCCAGTTGTCAGCCGACGAACTGGATGCACTCATCAAGACGGCGATCGCAGAGTCGGGCGCCACTTCCATCAAGGAAATGGGCAAGGCGATGGCGCTGGTCAAGCAGCGCGCTGCAGGCAAAGCCGATATGGCAGCAGTCAGCGCGAGACTGAAAGCGATTCTCGGCGGCTGACGTCCGTCTGCCCCGCTCCCGCCGCGGCGAGAGCAATCGAAGATGCACGAAGCGGGCCACGAGCCCGCTTTGTTTTTCAGCCCTTTTCCTCTGTATTCTGTCCGCCGTTCCACCCCGTCACCCATCTGCGAAACCCTTGCCGAAAGTGTCAGGACGCATTCCGCAACATTTCATCGACGAGCTGGTGGCCCGCGCGGACATCATCGAAATCATCGGCAGCCGTGTGCCCCTGCGCAAGGCGGGCAAGGAATACAAAGCGTGCTGTCCGTTTCACGATGAAAAGTCGCCATCGTTCACCGTGGTGCCGGACAAGCAGTTCTATCACTGCTTTGGCTGCGGCGCGCATGGCACCGCGCTCGGCTTCCTCATGGACTACGACCATCTCGGCTTCGTCGAAGCAGTGGAGGATCTCGCTGCACGCGTCGGGCTCGAAGTCCCCCGCGAACAGGATGCCAGCGCTGCGCCCAAACCCGCCGACGATCTTTTCGCCCTGCTCGACAAGGTGTCGGGCTTCTATCGCCGGCAGTTTCAGGATGACGAACGTGTCCGCGACTATGCGGACCGCCGCGGCCTCGAGCCCGAGACCATGGAGCGCTTCGCGATTGGTTACGCACCGAATGCGTGGGACGGACTGATGAAGGCTTTTGGCACATCGGAAGCCGGCCAGCGAAATCTTTTCCAGGCAGGGCTCGTGATCGAACGCGAGCGACGCGACACCGCCGGGCAAAGTGCAGGCGCCAGCAGGAATGGGGGCTACTACGACCGTTTCCGCGACCGGCTGATGTTTCCGATCCGCGATTCGCGTGGCAGAACCCTGGGCTTCGGCGGACGCATCATCGACCAGGGCGAACCGAAGTACCTGAACTCGCCGGAGACGGAGCTCTTCCACAAAGGCCGCGAGC
Source organism: Steroidobacteraceae bacterium (assembly GCA_965279735.1). Taxonomy (GTDB): domain Bacteria; phylum Pseudomonadota; class Gammaproteobacteria; order Steroidobacterales; family Steroidobacteraceae; genus CAIUGU01. The sequence continues at coordinate 2,356,494 of OZ257260.1, forward strand.
TGTACGGCCTGTTCGAAGCGCGGCAAGCGACACGAAACCTCACCCGCCTCATGGTCGTGGAAGGCTACATGGACGTCGCACGCCTTCACCAGGCAGGCATCACGTACGCAGTAGCAACACTGGGTACCGCCACGACACCGGAACATCTCACGCGGATTTTCCGCATCGTGAATGAAATCGTCTTCTGCTTCGATGGCGACCGCGCGGGACGGGCCGCTGCGTGGCGCGCGCTGGAAAATTCGTTGCCGCAAATCAGGCAGGGACGGCAGATCCGGTTCCTGTTCCTGCCCGAAGGTGACGATCCGGATTCGCTCGTGGGCAAGGAAGGCCGCGAAGCCTTCGAAGCGCGCCTCTCCACAGCTTCGTCTTTCTCCGACTACTTCATCCGCGAGCTGGCCTCCCGGGTCGACACCCGGACGGTCGACGGCCGGGCACAGCTTGCCGAAAGCGCCCGTCCTCTTCTCGATCGCATCCCGCCCGGCGTGTACCGGGAACTGCTGATCGATGAGTTGGCCAAAGTGGTCGGAATGTCGCCGGACAAACTCGAAACCCTGATGGCGCTGGGCATCGCCCGCCCTGGAAGTCCAGCGGCCCAGAACAGCTTCTCACCCGCGAACGGCAGACGGCCTGCCAGTACGAACCGCACCACCGTCACCCCGGGGCGAGGCAGCCTGGTCCGGCAGGCGGTCCAGATTCTCGTGCACCACCCCGCAATCGCCACCGAAACAGCCATTCCCGAACATCTTGATCTGCTCGATCAGCCCGGAATAGGCCTTCTGAATCAGCTACTTGACCAGCTCAAAGAAGACCCGTGCCCAAGCATGGCGGTGCTCCTTGTAAGGTGGCGCGACCACCCCGATTTCGAGTCCCTGGACAAGCTTTCGCAGAGGGAATACCCGGCGGATGCCACGGCCGCGAAAGCCGAGCTTCAGGGGGCACTGGCTCGGCTCATTGAGGAATATCCTCAGCAAAGGACCCAATTGCTGCTCGAAAAGCAGCATGATGGCGGGCTGTCGCAGGACGAGCGAAAAGAATTGCAATCGCTGTTAAGCGCCCCCAAATCAGCCGATACAGATTTCAAGCCTGCTGACCCCCGGCGAACCTAGCCTGGGGCCATCCGTCAAATGTATACTGCGCGGCCTTTTTTACCCGATTCAGCACCCCCCTGAGGGACCCATCTTGAGCAAGAACCTGGCAAAGAAGGAAGTTCCACACATCGCCGACGAGCGTCAGTCGCAGCTCAAGCTGCTCGTCGCCCGCGGCAAGGAACAAGGCTATCTCACGTACGCAGAGGTCAACGACCATCTGCCCAGTGAAATCGTCGATCCCGAGCAGATCGAAGATATCGTCAACATGATCAATGACATGGGCATCACGGTGTACGAGAAGGCACCGGACGCCGAAGCGTTGCTGCTCGCCGAGCCCGTCGTGGCCGACGAGGAAGCCGCGGAAGAAGCCGCCGCCGCCCTTGCCACCGTCGATGCCGAATTCGGTCGCACCACCGATCCCGTCCGCATGTACATGCGCGAAATGGGCACGGTCGAACTGCTGACGCGTGAAGGCGAAATCCGCATTGCCAAGCGCATCGAGGAAGGCCTCGATACCGTGCGCCTGGCGCTGTCCAACTACCCGCTGACGTACGGCTACATCCTCGCCCAGTACGAGCCCGTGAAGACCGGCCAGAACCGGCTGATCGACATCATCGTGGGCTTCGTCGATCCGAATGCGCCCGATGAAATCGCTGCCCCGATCAATCCGAAGCTCGCTGCGGCCGCCAAGGAACTGAAGGTCGACGACGAAGCCGAAGAAACCGAAGGCGCCGACGAAGAGGAAGAGGCGCTGGAAACAGGGCCGGATCCCGAGGAAGCGGCGCGTCGCTTCGCCTCCATGGCCAAGCTGTACCTGCAGGTCACGAAGTCCATAGCCGAAAAAGGCGTGAAGGACCCGAAGACCCAGAAGCTGCGCAAGAAGCTCTCGGGCGAGTTCATGGAACTCAAGCTCAGCCCCAAGATGTTCGACCAGCTCATCACCCAGCTGCGCAACCACGTGTCCGACATCCGCAACCTCGAGAAGCAGATCATGTCGATCTGCATCCGGGATGCCGGGATGCCGCGCAAGGACTTCATCACCACGTTCCCCCGTCACGAGACGGATCTCACGTGGCTCGACAAGCACGTGCGCGCGAAGCGCAAGCATTCCGCCGCCCTCGCCCGGTTCCGCGACGACATCGAGAAACAGCAGAAGAAGCTGCAGTCACTCGAGGTCAACGCCCACCTGACGATTGCCGAGATCAAGGAAATCAACCGCGAAGTCGCCGTCGGCGAAGCGAAGGCCCGTCGCGCGAAGAAGGAAATGGTCGAGGCGAACCTGCGTCTCGTGATCTCGATCGCCAAGAAGTACACGAACCGCGGCCTGCAGTTCCTGGACCTGATCCAGGAAGGCAATATCGGCCTGATGAAGGCCGTGGACAAGTTCGAATACCGTCGCGGCTACAAGTTCTCCACGTATGCAACATGGTGGATCCGCCAGGCGATCACGCGTTCGATCGCCGACCAGGCCCGCACCATCCGCATCCCTGTGCACATGATCGAGACGATCAACAAGCTGAACCGCATCTCGCGCCAGATGCTCCAGGAAATGGGCCGCGAGCCCACGCCTGAAGAGCTGGCCGTGCGCATGGAAATGCCCGAGGACAAGGTCCGCAAGGTGCTCAAGATCGCGAAAGAGCCGATCTCGATGGAAACCCCCATCGGTGATGACGAGGATTCGCATCTGGGCGATTTCATCGAGGACACCTCGGTCGATTCCCCGATCGACGCGGCCACGATGGAATCGCTGCGTGAAACGACGCATGCCGTGCTGGCCGGACTCACTCCGCGCGAAGCCAAGGTGCTGCGGATGCGTTTCGGCATCGATATGAACATCGACCACACGCTCGAGGAAGTGGGCAAGCAGTTCGACGTGACACGCGAGCGCATCCGGCAGATCGAAGCCAAAGCCCTGCGCAAGCTGCGTCATCCCTCGCGCTCCGAACAGCTGCGCAGCTTCCTGATGGAAGACTGACCGGACACGTTCGGAACAGCAGATCGAAATCGGGGCCGGCGGTGAAAACCTCCGGCCTTTTTCTTTGCCCGCAGTCTGCGACTACAATCCGCGGCATCCTGCCCGGGACTGGAGGGAATCGGTGAACGACGCATTGCTGATGGTCGTCGTGGTCACGCTGCTGCTCGGCGGCGGCCTCGGACTCTATTTCCTGACTCGCAGCCGCGCGACAGACAAGCCCGAGAAAGAAACGGCAGTCTCTGTGCCTAAAGAGCAGGCGCCAGTGGAAACGGTGCCGGAAGCCAGCTCCAGTTCCATGCTCGGCGATGCCCGGCATCACTATTACTGCACGGCTTTCGGCGTCAAGGAGTTCGCTGCGGCGATCGAGGGCGCCCATCAGGAGGTGCTCGAGGAAGTCAGGCGCTCGCTCTCCACCATCACGGAGCAGGAACGGCTGCTGCCACGTCGGCCAATGCTGATTCCGCAGCTGCTGCGGGCGCTGAACGATGTCGAGAGCACCCGCACCGAACTCTCCAACATCATCCTGCAGGATCCGGTACTGGCAGGCGACGTCCTCAAGCTGGCGAACAGTCCCTACTATCGTGTGACGCGCGAACCCGTCGACAGCATCGACCGCGCCATCGTGCTGCTCGGGACTGAAGGCCTGAAATCAGTGGTGGCTGCTTCGATCCTGCAACCGGTTTTCCGCCTGCAGAAAGGTCATTTCGATGCGTTTGCCGCCACGTTATGGGACCTGGCCCTGCGCACGGCCACGGCGGCGGGTGTCTACGCGGCGCACACGCATTCCGGCGATCGATTCACGGCACAGCTGCTTGGCCTGCTCTCGGCTCTCGGCCCATTGGCACTGTTCCGCATGACCAGCGATGTCTATCGCAAGCATCCAGGAATGGCGCCGCGCGCGGAGGTTTTCATCCAGTTGATCGAAACGGAAGGAGGTGCCGTTTCCAGTGCGATCGCCGCTCACTGGCATCTCCCTGAAACGTTTGTCTCCGCCCTGACGGAATCGCACGGGGCCGGACAACTCAAGGACCGGGAATTGACTCCGCTCGGTCGCGCCCTGGAGGCCGGCCGGTGTTGCGCCATGCTGTCCCTGGCGCCCGTGAGCAACCGGCGCACGATTGAAGCGAACAAGGCCGCGATGGCGATGGGACTTGAAACAACGGCGTTCGATGCCGTGTGGTCGGCCCTTGCTGCCGAAAAAGCCGGCGCCCGGTAGCAGCTAAGAACCGCGGGCTGCTCGCTGCAGACGACCGGCACCCGCGAAGTGGCTCGCGTAGTAAGCCTCATCGAGATTCTTCAACTCCACGTTTCGTCCCGTCTGGGGTGCGTGCACAAAACGCCCATTGCCTGCGTAGATGCCGACGTGCGAAATACGGCGGCCTGCAAAGCGGAAGAAGACGAGGTCTCCCGGAGCCAAATCGTTCCGCGCGACGGGCGTGGAAGCATCAAACTGCTGCTGCGCCGTGCGGGGAGCCGTCAAACCGAGCTCTTGGTGAATGAAGTAGACCAGGCCACTGCAGTCGAATCCTTCGAGATCGGCGCCACCGTAGCGATAGGCCGTACCGATCTGCGCCATCGCGCGCAGGACAATCTCATCGCCCATCGATGCGGAGCCGCCTGGCCGCGGGGGCAGGTTTCCTCCTGCGCCCTGGGGTAACCCGGGTCCGCTGCCTGTCACGCAACCCGCAAGTACCGCGGACGCGAGCGCGACAGCAAGGCACAGCAGGCGTCGATACGCGGCTGCTGATCCATGCTCCTTGTTGCCGTTCACCGTCAACCTCAAGTTCGCACCTGTTGATCATCAAAAACCGGAACCCCTCAGCCGGCAGGGCTGGCGGACACTCCCCTGCAACATACTACAATCGCGCCATGAGCCCTTCCGACCGCCTCTTCCCGGCAAACAGACATCTCGCGCTCTTGCTCGCCATCCTGCTGTTGCCGCTTTCTGCCGGATCTCAAACGGCGCCCGAGCCCTGGAAAGAAGTGCGTGCCGAAGCCATCAAGGCCCATGTCCAGTTCCTGGCCGATGACCTGCTTGAAGGACGTGCAGCCGGATCGCGAGGATTCGACACAGCGGCTGCCTACGTAGCGGCACAGTTTCGCCAATACGGATTGCGACCCGCGGGTGATGGAGAAGGTTTCCTGCAACAGGTACCTCTTCTCGAAGCCACTGCGGTTCTTCCGGGCTCCGCTGCCCGAGTCGTGCTCGATGATGAAAGCGTGCAGTTCGAGTACGGAACCGACTATCTGCCGGGCGCCGACTACGCCTCGACGACTTCCACGCTGACAGCACCGCTGGCTTTTGCCGGCTTCGGCATCGACGCACCGGAGCTGGGCTACAACGATCTTGAAAAGGTGGACGTGAACGGCCGTATCGTCGTCGTCTTTTCCGGAGCGCCTGCGCGCTTTGCCCACAACGAACGGGCCTACTACTCATGGACCGGCGACAAGTACGCGAAGCTCATCAGTCGGGGTGCGGCCGGCATCATCACGATCGACACCCGCGAGGAAGCGGCCAGCTATCCCTGGGAAAAGCGGGTCGCGGCGAGCTGGCTGCCGCAGATGCGCTGGCTTGGGACCGACGGCCAGGCGATGGACGCTTTCCCTGAACTCAAGCTGCGCTTCCGCTTCAGGCAGGAAGCCGCAGCCCGCCTGTTCGGCAAGAGCGCCGTGACCTTCGAACAGGCACTCGACGCCGCCGAAGCCGGCACCGCGCAGGGATTTGAATTGCCGGGCACGATGACGTTGTCAGCCACCACAGGCTTGCGCCGCACCCAAAGCAACAATGTACTGGGGGTCATCGAAGGCTCCGACGCGCGCCTAAAGAACGAGTACATCGTCATATCCGCGCATCTCGATCACCTCGGCCGCGGCGCACCCGTCAACGGCGACACGATCTACAACGGCGCACACGACAACGCTTCCGGCATCGGCATCATGCTCGAAGCCGCAAGGGCGTTGACCACGAGTGGTATTCGTCCGCGACGCTCCATCCTGTTCGCGGCGGTTACCGCGGAAGAACGCGGCCTGCTGGGCTCCGACTACCTGGCAACTCACCCACCGGCAGGCGGCGTGATCGTCGCCAACCTGAACATCGACATGCCGCGGATCGTCGGCCCGACGCTCGATTTCGTGGCGTTTGGCGCCGAGCATTCATCGCTCGGCCCGCTCGTCAGGCGCGCAGCGCGCGCGCAGGGGTATTCGTTGAGTCCGGACAACATCCCTGAAGAAGTCATCTTCATCCGCAGCGACCAGTTCTCGTTCGTGCGCCAGGGCATTCCGTCGGTCCTCCTGGATGGCGGCTACGTGTCGCGCGACAAGACCGTCGATATCGAAGCCTTGCGCAACGAATTCCTGAAGACGCACTATCACGAACCCAGCGATGACCTGTCCCTGCCGCTGCACTATCCGACGGCAGCCGATCTCGCCAGCGTCAACGTCCGGATGGCGCTTGAGATAGCCAATGCCAGTGCGCGGCCGAGCTGGAATCGCGGTGATTTCTTTGCGGAAAAATTCCGCAGCTCGAAGACCACAGCCGAAGCTCCTTAAGACCCGAGCTGTCCCAACCACTCGGTCACCCGGCGCGTATCGATGTGATCGGGGCCGTAGGCCTGCAAGAGCAGAGGCCGGGTTTCCTTGAGTACTGCCACCGCCTGGTCCCGCTGACCGGTTGCGGCTACAGCCATCGCGAGCGCAGAACGAGTCACTGCGATCTGCGGATGGGTCGCGGGGAGTTGCGCCTGCCAGATCGCGAGTGCCCTTTCCAGCAAGGGTTTCGCTTCTTCTGCTCGCCCTGTCGTCGCGAGTACCCGGCCAAGACCGGTCAATGCGCTGGCGAGATACTGGTGATCGGCGGGCAACTTCGCCTCAAAAACACGTCGCGCGATTCGCAGCTGTTCTTCTGCCGCAGGATAGTTGCGCATCTCCTCCAGCAGCAGCGCCAGATTCACGCGGTCGTAGGCCACCTCGTAGTCATCCTCACCCCGAAGCTCAATCTGCCGCGAGAGGACGACGCGCAGCGTCTGCTCTGCTTCCGCATAGCGCCCGCTCCGTTGCAGGAAGCGCCCGTAACTGCCGAGGCTGCGAATGGTGTCGGGATGCCTTTCACCCAGTACGCGATTGAGCAATGCCAGGGACTGCTCGAACAGCGGCTCCGCTTCGGCCAGGTTGCCCTGCTGGTAGAGGTAGTACGCCAGGTTGTGCATCTGGGTGCCCACTCCCGGATGATCCACGCCGAGAAAGCGGCGATCCATCGCGAGCGCATCCCGCGTCATCGCCACCGCACCCGCCAGATCCGCGCGGCGTTCCAGGATCTGCGCGAGTTCATTCAGCACTGACGACACCGCAGCCGTGTCGCCTCCCGATGAGCTGGTATAGATGGCGAGGCTTTCGCGATACAAAGCCTCCGCATCGTCGTACCGGCCTTCGAGTTGTCGCACTCGACCCAGCGTATGCACGATATCCGCTTCTTCACCGGTGCCGGCCCCCGCCAGACGTCGCTGCATGGCCAGCGCTTCCTGCAAGCGGGGCTCAGCACTTCGATAGTCGCCCTGCTCCAGCAACGCCTCCCCCAGCAGCGTGAGCGCCGAAACGATTTCGGGCTGATCGGCCTCGCCCGCCATCTTGCGCAGCTCCAGAACCCGCGTCGCGGAATCGGCGGCGTTCTTGAACAACCCCAGGTTCTCGTACACCCTGCCGATCGTTTCGAGCAACGTTGCCTGGGTCGCCGGTTGATCGCGCAGACCTTCCGTTACGCGTCGGGCGCCCGTATCCAGGATTTCGCGTGCAGTGATGGTCGCGCCGCGACTGCGACCGGGATCCGACAGCTGGAACAGTTCCACGAGGAATGAGGAAACCGTGGCAGCACGTGCTTCTTCTGCGGTCGCACGATCGCGTTCACGTGCAATGCGCCCCGCCTGTACATACATGGCCACCGCGAAGCCGACCAGCAGCAAGGCCACCATCAGTGAAGCCGACACCGCAAACCGGTACCGCGAGACGAACTTGCCAGAGCGATAGGTCCATGTATCACGCTGGGCGACGATGGGCCTGCCATCCAGGAAATGTTCGATGTCGCGCGAAAACTGTTCGACCGAAACGTACCGCCGCTCCGGCTCAACCTGCAGGGCCTTCAGGACAATCACGTCCAGATCACCCCGGAGCTGCCTGTGCAAGCGCTGTGGCGCAGTCGAGCGAGCCTCGCCTATGGCCAGAGCCTGTCTGCCAGCGTCCGCGCCCCGCACGTCCTTGCAGAGCACTGCTGTACTGGGTAACGCGACGGGGGTCGTCGTCAGGATCCGTTCGATCTCGCTCAGGCGATAGTTAGAGATGTCGAAAGCACGGCGGCCCGTAAGCAATTCGTACAGGAGAAGTCCGAGCGCATAGACGTCAGTACTGGTCGTGATCGGTGCACCGGTCACTTGTTCCGGACTCGCATAGTTCGGGGTCATCAGGCGGACGCTCGCCTGCGTGACCGCCATCGTGTGATGGGCCAGGCTCGCATCCAGCAGCTTGGCAATGCCGAAATCCAGCAGTTTCGGCGTGCCATCGGCCGTGACGAGAATATTCGAGGGCTTGAGATCCCGATGCACGATCAGGTTCTGGTGCGCGCACTGGACCGCAGCACAGATCGACCGAAACAGCTTGAGTCGCGCGGGCACATCCAGGCGATGGCTGTCGCAGTACGTGTCAAGCGGTTCGCCATCGATGTACTCCATGACGAAGTACGGCGTGCCATCGCTGGCCGAGCCGCCGTCGAGGACGCGGGCGATGTTGGGATGCTCCAGTGTCGCCAGCATCTGTCGCTCGGCCCGCAAGCGTCCGTAGGTGAGAGAGCCATACAGGCCTTCATTGACCAGCTTGATGGCCACGCGCTGCTGATAAGCGGCATCGTCACGGGCGGCGAGATAGACCGCACCCATGCCGCCCAATCCAATGCGGGACAGCAGGCGGTAAGGCCCCACGCGCTCACCGGAACGATCGGGAGGCTCGGTGGACATCTGTCCCTCGGCCATCTCAGTGTCCATGATCGACGAATCACCCGTGCCATTCAGAACCGACAGCACGGATTCCGAATGTTCCAGCAGCCGCTCCATCACCGCGTCATACAGCAGTGAATCGTCACCACATGACTGGCGCAGGAAGACCACCCGGTCGCGTGGCCCGAACTCGAGCGATTGCCGCACGATCTCGCCGATGCGCTCGCGGATGTCGCCTTCTGTTCCGGCTGACCTGCCGGATGACGGTGCGGTGCTCATGGAGAGGCGTTCAGTGGTAGAGTTCTTGCGGGACGCAGACAGACACTCGAAGACAGGGGTTCTGGCAGTGACTGGATTCTAGCAGGGTGAAGTTGCTGCCCGTATCTGCGAACCCGCATTTCAAGTCATATGGAGTCGAGACAGAACATGGCAACCCGCAAAAAGAAAGCCACCCGTAAATCGGCAAAGAAATCGGCCAAGGCAAAACGCCCGGCCGCAAAGAAGAAAAAGACCGCTGCGAAACGCAAACCGGCTCGCAAAAAGTCGGCGAAAAAGAAGACCCGCACCACGCGTACGTCCATCGTCCGTCCGCCGCAGTAACCGGCTGACATGGGAGTTGAGGCAATGACTGTTCCCGTCAATCCTGCAGACAGCACCGGTCTTTCCCCGAGCGGGTACGACCTCACCGCCTTGACGCCGGACGAACGGGAACGGTTTGCCGCCGGACTTTCCGTGGAAGAACGCAGGGTGTTGCTGAACCAGGGCACCGAAGCGCCCTTCTGCGGCACCCTGCTCCACAACAAGGAAGCCGGTGTGTACGCGTGCCGTTTATGCGGATTGCCGCTGTTCCGCTCGGGCACCAAGTTCGAGTCCGGCACGGGTTGGCCGAGCTTCTTCGACCCCATCGAGTCTTCACACGTTCGCGAAATCAAGGACCGCAGCCACGGCATGATCCGCGTCGAGATCCGCTGTCAGCGATGCGATGGTCATCTCGGCCATGTGTTCGATGATGGTCCGGCGCCCACCCACAAAAGGTACTGCCTGAACTCAGTGTCGCTTGAGTTCTTCGCGGATGGCAAAGAACCGCCGCAGCACACGCACGGCTCGTGAACGCCGGCACTTGCTGCCTTGCAACAGGCGGGTGATTGAGCGTTAATTTTCTGCAGCTTTTGCAACCCTTGAGGGTGTGCTATACCGCCTTTCACTCCCTGCGGTTCCGCGCGCGCTTACTGAGGGTGTTGCGATGGATACCTCCCCTGTTTTCTTTTCCTTCCGCAGCGTCGCAGCCTGCAGCCTGGCGCTCGTCTGGCTGTCTTCCTCGCCCTTTGCCCTGGCGCAAAATCCCGGCAACGCGAGCTCGAAGTCCACGTTCGGCGCCAACAGTTATCTTTCCGATGGCGCAACCCAGCTCATGCTCGGCAATTACAAGCGCGGCGTCGAACTCACGCGAATGGGCCTCGGCGACATCCTCTCGCAGGAAGAGCGCGTCGCCTCGCTATCCAATCTTTGTGCCGGATATGTGGGTCTCAAGGAATATGAAGTCGCCGTCGTCTTCTGCAACCGTTCGCTCGCCATCGAGCCGCTGAACTGGCGGGCACTGCAGAATCGCGCGGCTGCCAATGCGGGCATCGGCAATTTCGCGCAGGCACTCAAGGACGTCGAACTCGGCCTGACGCTCAACCCCAACAGTGACGCGTTGAAACTCACGCTCGCGATTGTTCGCGATCAGGGTCGGCGCGTCCGTTCCATAACGCCAGTCACCGCGCCACCTCCTGCTCCTCCCGTCGCACTTCCTCCGGCGCGTTCGTGATTGCCTGAAGGAACCCCGTGGACGACGAGAGCAGCGACAGTTACCGGGAAGGCTTCCGCGGTGGTCCGGCAACAGGCTCGACGCTCTTGGACTTCCTGTCGAAGGCGTATCGCACGGTGCGATGAATCATGCGCGTGCTGCTGATACCGGCCATGCTCGTCTATGCGCTGCTCAACCCGGGCGATCGGGAAATCAGCCTCAGGATCCTCGTGTTTCCCATCACCTTGATGGTCGTCGGGGCGTGGTTCCTGAAAGGACTCGATCGCTTCCTTGAAGTGAATGGGGAAGACTAGGGAGGGTCTGAGGCGGGAAGCGGTTTTCAAAAACGCCGCAAGTACGTCCATGTAGGTTCCGGGTTCGACTCCTGTCTCACACGGTTTCGAAAACCGCTTCCCGCCTCAAACCCAATCCTCCTGAATCTCGGCCCGCCTTTGGTATCGCAAAAAAACTTTAAAGATCAATGGCGAATCTGCTGCCACGATCCCGTCGAATCAAGCACATGCCAAGAAATCAATGATTCGAAGCGACATACTTCTTGGAATTCTTCATGGCATTCCGCAGTTTTAGATGGCGTTAAACGATCAGAATCATGAATAGCCTAGACGATGTGTATAAAAAATTCGGCGAAGTCGCAGAAGCGGCGCAGCTCTTGGAAACGGAGGTGGGAAACATCGTGCTCACCGCCGGCTTGGTAGAAGAGGATCTCATCGGAAAGCCGAACAAGGAGCTTGCGGCGGCGATACTCAAACGTATCAATCGCCAAACCTTAGGACAGCTCCTCCGGTCAGAAAGCAGCCCAATAAATTCAGCTCCCGATCTTGAAGCTTTGTTTCTCCGCTCCCTGAACGAACGCAATCGGCTCGCGCATTCGTTCTACCGCCAACACAATTTCAGAAGAAACTCTGATGAAGGCCGAGCGATCATGCTGGCTGACCTCGAACAAATCCACGCTACGCTGCTAGATGCATTCAACGCCGTCCTATTGCTATCAGGCTTTGATCTGGAAGCGGCATCCGCTCAGGCGCTACCGACCAAACACATACCAATCGCCTAACGACAAGATCATTGGTGCTGATAGGCAGTTTCTCTAGTTCAGCAGGTGGCTCTTGGCGACTTCGAGGGTCCGAAGTCATTTTCAAGACTGTGTGAGGCAGGAGCCGAACCCAGAGCCTACAGGGATGTACTTGCGGCGTTCTTGAAAATGACTTCGGACCCTCGAAGTCGCCTTCCTTACCTAAAAATAATAATCCATCGTGAGCAGGACCTTCCTTGGTTCGCCGTAGGTGTAAGGCGCTCCCCACCAATAACTGCCTGAACGGTATTTCTTGTCGAAGGCATTGCTGACGTTCAATTGCAGCGAGAGCGCCTCGCTGAAATCGTACCCCGTCATCAGGTCGATGACGCTGTAGGCGGGCTGTCCCACTCGCTCTTCGTCACCGGTTGCGGGATTGAAGGCGCTGGCCGGTCGGTCGCCCTCCCAGTTCACGCCACCGCCGAAAGCCAGTCCCTCCCAAGCTCCCTGCATCTTGTACTTGCTGAAGAACTTGAGCTGCTTGCGTGAGTGGTCGACCGCGACATCGACATCCTCGGCATCCTTTGCGGAGAACTTCGTCCAGCCCAGGCTGAGACTCCATTGCTCGGTCAGCTCTCCGGTGACTTCCAGTTCATAGCCCTGCACCTTTACCCCCTCCGCGGTACGCGAAGCAGGATTGGCCGTGCCGGGCACGAAGAATCCAACATCGGGAATGGCGTAGTTGTCCTGCTCCGTGCGGAAGAATGCAGCCGACGCATTCACTCTGCCCTCGACGAGCTCGCTCTTCAAACCCACTTCGTAGCTGTTGCCGACGAGCGGATCGAGGTAGTTGCCATTCCGGTCCTGGCTCGTCTGTGGCTTGAAGCTGTCGGTGTAACTTGCGTAGGCAGAGACCTGCTCCGTGAGATCGAACACGAGACCCGCGTACGGAGTGAAGATCCCTGAGTGGTCGAATGAATAAGCCTCGGAGGTCCAGGCGCCCTCCTCTTCCTCCCGCTCCCAATCACTCACTCGCCCGCCGGCAATGAACTTGAAACGGTCCGTGGCCTGCAGCTTGACCGCGACATAGGCAGCGGATTGCGTCGTGGTCCCGTGCGAACCTACATAAAGTGGCGTCATCGAAGGCTCGGGAGCCGAGCCATCCCACGTGTTGAAATCACCCACAGGCGCGATGGCGGAAGTCGGGTCCGCATTCATCCAGCCGTCGGATTGCTTGCTGCGGATGACTCCGACCGTGACTTCGTGTTCGCGTCCGAACAGGCTGAAAGGCCCCGTCAGCACCACGTCGGCATAGGTCTGTTTCGGATCCGCGAAATAGTGATACGGCCAGGAATCCATGCCGCCGCCAGTCGCCGGATCGGGATCGCCCCACAGCCACAACAGCATCGAATCTTCTTCCTGACGATAGTGCGCAACATCGCCGCGGACTTGCCAGCCGTTCGAGAACTCGTGCTCCAGCGAGGCGAACGCTGACTTGACGGTGGTATCCCAACGGTTCCAGCTCGTGGCCGAAGTAGTGGAGCGCGCAAAGTCGGTACGCGTGCCGTCCGAATACCAATACGGCAGACCGGCCCAAAGCACTCCGCGCCGCTTGTCCTTCTGATAGTGCGCCCCGACGCTCAGGCGAGTGCTCTCGCTCAGATCGGCATCGATGATTCCGTAGAACACCGTGTTCTTCGTATTTTCGAGATCGACGAAAGCGTCCTGGCTGCTGTAACTCGCGATCACGCGCGCACGGACGGCCCCGCTGCTGCTGAGTGGTGTACTGAGATCGACCGTACCCGTCCGCTGATCCCACGAACCCACTTCGGCAGTGAAGGCTGTCTTGAATTTGTCGCTGTCCGCGTGTTTACGCACCAAATTCACGGCGGCTGATGGATCGCCTGCTCCGCTCAAAAGACCGGTGGCGCCGCGCACGACTTCAATGCGGTCATAGATCGAGTTGTTGAGCGTTTCGAGACCGATGTTCCCAGTGACCGTCGGCACGCCGTCGATCTGGAAATTGTTCACGTCGAAACCGCGGACCGAAAGATTGTTCCTGCCACGATCCACCGGCTTGACCGATACACCGATCGTGTTGCGGAGCGCGTCGCTGACGGTCGTCATGGCCTGGTCGTCCATGCGCTCGCGCGTGATCACCGTTACCGATTGCGGCGTTTCGCGCAGAGACAGCGCGAGTCCCGTAGCAGTCGCTGCTGCGCCGGTGGTGTACGAGTTGCTGCCTTCAGTCGCCTCCAGCGGCAGAGTGTCTTCGACGGCAATTTTCCCGAGCGTCTGCTCTTCCTGCTCGGCCGCGACGCCGGACTTGCCAAGCATTGATGAAACAAGCACGCAGGCAATCGCCACACGCAAGGTGTTGTCCGAGGCATTCATTGATGATCTCCCGATCGCCCTTGTCAGATTGGTTGAGGGCTGGCGGGCGGATGCGGTGAGCACCGGCTGGCTGGCGAGACAGGCCTGAAGGCATGAAAACGGTACGTTTCAACACGCAGAAGGCAAAAGGAGGTCCTTTTTTCCCCTGTAGCTGGAACGGGTTGCGACTCTAATACGAATCGTTCTTATTGGCAAACTATCCGGAACAGATGTTTCCGAGCGCTGGGATCCCTGTCCGAAGGGATTTTTCCGGGAACCCAATGCAAACCCTATTCAGCCTCGACGTTGCCCGCTATCCACTCCGTGAGGGCTTCTTCAGTCAAGTCGCCAGATGCGAGTCGCAGGAATGTCATCACGCACTCCGCGTCGGATGCAGTCAATTGCTTGCGGTTGAGATTCAGAAAAAGTTCAGCGACGACGAGTCCTGTCCGTTTGTTTCCGTCGATGAACGGATGATTCCGGACCAGGCCGAATGTGTAGCTCGCCGCAAGAGCAGGAAGATCGGATGATTCATACGCCCAGCGATTTTGTGGCCGGGCGAGCGCTGATTCGAGCAGACCGGCATCCCGTAAACCGGATTGGCCACCGTGCTCAACGAGCTGTTCGTCATGAAGTGCAAGTACGACGGCAGGATCAATCCAGACCGGGTCCTTCATGAGAGAAGTTACTTGGCGAGCTCGCGCAGAGCTGCGCGTCGTTTCTTCATCACTGCCCGTGCGGCAGTCATCTGCGTCTCGAACTCGGGGCTGTAGGGAGTCAGGCGATACCCATCCGGAGTCTCCGTCAGGTAAACGGTGTCCCCTTTGCCAAGCTTCAGATGTGCAAGGGCATCCTTCGGCAAAACGACGCCGAGGGAATTGCCGATGGTGGTGAGCTTGAGCGCCAGCATGGCCGGATGTTCTTACGGCCGTAATTACAAGTCAAGGCTCAAAGCTCGCCAGCGCACGAGGACAGAAGAGCCATTCGTATGGCTCGGGTAGGCCCGGGTCCGGGGTCCTGGCTCACACAGTTTTGAAAATGTCTTCCAGCCTCAAACCAATCTTTGGCATCACGTTCGGCTTCCCGTGCTGCATAACGTCCCGGATGATTGACGGCAAATCTGCTGTCGTGGTCTAGTCAAATAATGAACATGCAAAGCAAGCAGCGATGTCATACGGCACATGTGCCGCAATTGATCACGGCGCTTAGGCTGTATAGATAGAGTTGGACCTTAGAATATTAAGAGCAGTCTGTGGCTTACTTTCAAATTACTGGCGTGTCAGCGAAGGGCAGGAAAGTGTCTCGGAGAATTAATGCCGAGACAGAACGAGGTGTAAAAAACAAGGCAACAAGAGACGGCGTCACCGTCGAGTCAATTGTTCGGTTGCCGCCCGAACCTGCAACGGATGCGCAGCTAAGCTATGCGCGATCACTTGGCGTTCGGATTCCGAACTCGCCAAATGTCGAGCAAATGGCCGATCTAATCTCACGTGCAGTTGAACCGCCGGCTTCCCCGTGGCTAGTGAGTCGAGCAGAGGAACTAGGAGCGGACCTAGATCGGTCGCGGTATTTCGGTCTAGGATACTTGAATCGCCAGATCAACGAAGTCCTGCTGCGCGATTCACATGCGGCATTGATTGAGCTGGCGTTTTGGCATCTTCAAAGCGTTTTGAATCACCAGCGAAGAACCAATTGGTCATCTCCTAACGAATCAGGCGTGGAGGTCGGTCGATTCTTTTCTCTTGCTGAAGCATTTACGGCCGACGAAAAAGCCAAGAAGTCCCTAGTTCGGGAATACAAAGACCCCGTGTATGAATACGTGGCATTCGGCGATGGAGGAGACGGAAAAAGGAGCACTCGAACTGCTGCTTATATTTCGGCTGTCGAACTTCTAAGCCGGGAGGGTTTATGTTGAGATTCCCTTTGTCCAACAAACCAATCATGTTCGCGGCCACTGGCCGCCCGACTCGCAAAAGCCTTCGGCCTTTGCTCGCGGCATATTGGCGGCGTTAGAGCGTGTCGAGCTCTCTTTGTCGAAGCACAACGCCATCACGTTCGAAAAGGCCGTTCAATCCGACGGCGAAGAACTCGCCTCATTGCGCCTCGTTGCCATGCGCGAGAGCCTCGAACTTATAGGCCGATTCGATCCAACGCGGGCGAAAGAACGGTTTCTGTCTGGGTTCAACCCGGACCAAACCCGCCACATCCTCTTTGCGGGCAAGAAGGTTGGGTTCGTTGTGGTCAAGCCAATCGAGAGAGGGTTGCTTCTCGATCACCTGTACGTGAAGCCTGAGTATCAGGGCAAAGGCATCGGAGCGGCTGTTCTAGGCGAAGTCTTTACCCAAGCCAGAACAGCCAACTGTTCAGTTCGCGTAGGCGCACTTCGAGAGAGCAAATCAAATCATTTCTATGTGCGGCACGGGTTCGTCCTGGTTGAGCAAGCCGAATTCGACAACTACTATCTTTGGCATGCCAACAACACTCTTTAACAATGGACTCTACTTCTAGTCTGCGCGCCAGAATCGCAAAAGCGATGCGCTTCTACTGGCGCCTCCGAGGGTCCGAAGTTATTTTCAAGACTGTGTGAGGCAGGACGCCGAACCCAGAGCCTCCATGGACGGATTCACGGCGTTCTTGAAAATGACTTCGGACCCCTCGGAGGCGCCTCTGCAGACCACGCGTCACTGCGACGCAGTCAAAAGCGCCTTCAACTCGGGAATACACGACCCGCAATTCGTGCCGGCTTTGAGTTTCTGACCGAGATCACGCACGGACTTGCAGCCACCGGTGATGGCGACGGAGATCGTGTTGCGGCCGACGCCGTGGCACGAACAGACGATGGGACCGGGATCGAGGCCGGGTTCGGAGGGTCGCCCGAGCAGCAATGCATCGCGCTCACGCTGGTCGAGTTTCTCTTTTGCGAACAGGCCGGCAAGCCAGGCGCGCGACGGCAGATCAGGTCTGGGCGAGACAAAGAGACAGGATTCGATCCTGTCATTGACGATATGTACGGCGCGGTAGGCGCCCGAGCCGGAATCCGCATAGTCGATCCAGTCGGTCTCCGCGCTTTGTGCATGCAGCAAGCGTCGTGCCCATGGCGACCATGGGCTGAACATGCGCCGGCCTGCCAGCTCATACCGCAGGAAATGTTCGCCGCGCGCTTGCGTCCACCAAGTCGCGTCCTCGACAGCCAACGGCTGGCGTGACAAGGCGAAGCCATACCAGGCAACTACGAAGGGCGCGACGCGTGCGGGAGTGTGTTTGAACTCGGGTTCTCCCGAGACGGGATCGACCACCGGATTCACCAACGAGCCCACGCGGGCATCGGATGCGAAGACGCCGCTCCAGTGAATAGGCGCAAAGATCATTCGCCGCTGCAGGTCGCTGGTAAGCCGCAGCCGTGCGACGAGACTCCCCCAGCGCGTGGCGACTCTGACGAGTTCGTCCGTACGAACGCCTGCGGCCAGCGCGTCCTGCGGATGCATCTCGACAAAGGGCTCAGGCAGATGGCCTGTGAGTCGCGCTGCTTTGCCCGTCCGGGTCATCGTGTGCCACTGATCGCGGATGCGGCCCGTATTCAGGACGAAGGGGTATTCCTCATCCACGTCATTGATCGGCGCCTTGGGCACCGTTGCAACGAATCGAGCACGACCATCCGCATGGCTGAAATGCCCGTCACTGAAGGGTCTCAATCCGCCACCTGCCATTGCCGGCACGGGCCATTGTGTCGGCTGGAGATCGTCGTATTCAGCGACGCTGAGCTTGGCGAGTCCCTGGATATCGAACGCACGACTGCCAGCGTTGCCTTCTCCCGACAGTGCCGCATGCTCGACGAAGATCTCGCGGGGCGATTCGAAGTTGAAGCCTCTGGAAAATCCCATCCGGCGGGCGACCGAGGAAATGATCCACCAGTCTGGCTGCGCCATCCCTGGAGCATCGAGAAACGCACGCTGGCGGGAGATGCGTCGCTCGGAGTTGGTCACGGTGCCGCCCTTCTCGCCCCAGGCGGAAGCAGGCAGCAACACATGCGCAAACACATTGGTATCGGTACGCGCCACGCAGTCAGACACGACGACCAGCTCACAACGCTCCAGCGCTGCTTTTGCGCGATTGGCATTAGGCAGACTGACGACCGGGTTGGTAGCCATGATCCACACCGCCTTCACCTTGCCAGCGTGAATGGCTTCAAAGAGGTCGACCGCCTTCAGTCCAGGGCGCGATGCGATGGTCGGGCTCTGCCAGAAGTCCTGCACGATACGGCGATGCTCGGGGACTTCGAGATCCATATGGGCCGCCAGCTGGTTCGCCAGCCCACCAACTTCCCGCCCGCCCATGGCATTCGGCTGACCGGTAATGGAAAACGGTCCCGCACCAGGCTTGTTGATCCGCCCGGTGTAGAGATGGCAGTTGATGATGCTGTTGGCCTTGTCCGTGCCGCTCGAGGACTGGTTCACTCCTTGCGAAAAAGCGGTGATCACTTTCGGCGCGGCAGCAAAAAGCTCGTAGAACGCCTGCACAGCCGCGGGCTCCATGCCGCAGCTTTTCGCAACCGACGCCACTTCGCCCGCTGTGTTCAGTGCGACGACCAGCGCCCGATCCAGATCGCGGGTATGGGCGTCAACGAACTCAGCGTCGATGCAGGTGTGTTGATGCAGATAGGCCAGCAAACCGTTGAACAGGCGTACGTCGCCCCCTGACCGGATGCCGAGATGAAGATCCGCGATATCACAGGTAGGCGTGCGACGCGGATCGATGACGACAATTTTCATGTCGGGCCGGCGCTCTTTCGCCGCCACCAGCCGCTGGTACAGCACCGGATGGCACCAGGCGGTGTTGGATCCGACCAGCACCACGAGATCGGCGAGCTCCAGGTCTTCGTAGGACACGGGCACAATGTCTTCGCCGAAAGCGCGCTTGTGGGCCGCTACGGCCGAAGACATGCAGAGCCGTGAGTTCGTATCGATGTTCGCGGAGCCGATGAAGCCTTTCATCAGCTTGTTGGCAACGTAGTAGTCCTCGGTCAGCAACTGGCCGGACACGTAGAACGCGACCGCATCCGGCCCGTGCTCGCGGATGATGCGTGAGAAGCCCTCCGCCACGACTCCGAGTGCCTCATCCCATCCGGTTTCGCGACCGTGCACACGCGGCGCCGTGAGCCGGCCTTCCCAGCTCAAGGTCTCACCGAGCGCGGAACCCTTGGAACACAGTCTTCCGAAATTGGCGGGATGCGCCGGGTCACCCTTGACAAGCGGGCCTGTGGCAGTTGCTTCGACCAGGACACCACAGCCAACTCCACAGTAGGGACAGGTTGTTTGCGTGGAGGACTGCATCAGCTCACGAAGGTATCGACCGCACCGCGGCCTCGCCGAAGAGCAACTGGTCCCGCAGCGGGCCGATGTCGCGTCCTTCGTTGATCAGATCGAAATACCACGGGCCATCCTGCGTATCCCCGTACAACACTGCTCCGCGTACCTTGTTGTCCTCAAGAACCAGTCGCTTGTAGATGCCGCGCTTCAGGTCCTTGAACACGATCGATTCACTGCGCGCATTGCCGCGAAAATCACCGGCAGAGAAGAGCGAGATGCCCGTGACCTTGAGCTGAGTGGACACTTGGGATCCGCCATAACGAGGCGAGACACCGACCTCGGCGAGATGCCGTGCACACACTGACGCCTGCTCCCACAGCGGAGCGACCAGTCCATACGTGCTGTTCCGGTGTTGCACGCACTCGCCCACGGCGTAGACGCTGGGATCGAAAGTCTGCAACGTATCGTCGACCAGGATGCCGCGGTCGCAACGCAAACCAGCGGCCTGCGCGAGATCGATGCGGGGCCGGATGCCCGCCGCCACCACGACCAGATCCGCTGCCAGCAATGAGCCATCCTCAAGCTGTACGCCAGTGACGCGAGTCGTCCCGATGATTGTAGCGGTTTTCGCTGGCATATAAAACCTGAGTCCGCGTTGCTCCAGTGACGCACGCAGCAAGCCGGCCGCGACGGAATCGAGCTGACGCTCCATCAGCGTGTCATGCAGATGGACGACCGTCACGGCCATCCCCTGCCGCAACAGTCCGTTTGCTGCTTCGAGCCCGAGGAGTCCGCCTCCGATCACTACCGCATTCCTGAACTCGCCCGCTGCGGCGAGCATGGTCTCGACATCATTGAGATCGCGAAAAGCGATCACGCCAGGCAGCTCACCCCCTACGACCGGTGGAATGAAAGGCTTCGAACCCGTAGCCAGCAGCAAACGGTCGTAAGGCGCCTCAACGCCTGCCTGGGAAGTGACCACGCGTCGCCGCCGGTCGATCCCGACCACCGGATCTCCCGCATGCAGCGTGACGCCATGGTCGCGGTACCAGTCGAGACCGTGCAGCATGATCTCCTCGAACTTCTTCTCGCCCGCAAGAACCGGCGACAGAAGAATCCGGTTGTAGTTGCCGTGAGGCTCGGCACCGAACACGGTGATCTCGTAAGTGTCTGGCGCGAGCTCTGACAACTCTTCGACGACGCGCATGCCTGCCATGCCATTGCCAACGACCACCAGACGTCGTTTGGCCGCAGCACGCTGCCTTCGCGGTTCGCTCTGCACCCAGACCTGGCCGTCGAGGACACGCAGCGGATAGACGCGCACCTGCACAGAGGGATCTTCGAGACAACGTCCGGTCACGAGGCTGAAATGCTGCTTGTAGACGGGCGAAGCCACGACAGGCTCTCCACCCAGATCACCCACGATGCCGCGCGACAGCACGTTCGCGCCGCTCTCCGGATCGTGATTGTCGAGCGCGTGCAGACCATGTTCTGTCGTGCGAAACACTGCGATCTGCCGGCCGTCCACCCAGGCACACACGCCGGTGTCGGGACAGATGTCCTCGAGGTCGCAGACCGAGTGCCAGCCACTGCGGGATTTCATACCGCCTCCTGGATGCGGCGATTCCGCTCCGCAGCGGTGGCGGGCCGGATCTGGCCACGCTCCTCGATGAACACGACATTGTCGTCCGTGCGATCGCTGTTGACGAAGTGGCGGAAGCGCTTGAGCGTCACCGGATCGTTGATTGCGGTCTTCCACTCGCATTGATACGTCTCGATGATCCCGGCCATTTCGGCTTCGAGTTCAGCGCCGATCCCCAGGCTGTCCTCGCACACCACCTGCCGCAGGTATTCAAGCCCGCCCTCCAGGTTCTCAAGCCAGACGGAAGTCCGCTGCAGCCGGTCGGCCGTGCGGATGTAGAACATCAGGAAGCGGTCAATGGTGCGGATCAGGGTCGCGGTGTCGAGATCTCCCACCAGCAAGTCGGCATGGCGTGGCTTCATGCCACCATTGCCACCGACATAGAGATTCCAGCCCTTCTCCGTCGCGATGATGCCGACATCCTTGCTCTGCGCCTCTGCACATTCGCGCGTACACCCCGAGACCGCCATCTTGACCTTGTGGGGGGCGCGCAAGCCCTTGTAGCGATTCTCGACTTCGATCGCGAGTCCGACACTATCCTGGACGCCGTAGCGGCACCACGTCGATCCCACGCACGACTTCACGGTGCGCAAAGCCTTGCCATAGGCGTGTCCGGACTCCATGCCGGCATCGATCAGCTCCTTCCAGATGAGCGGTAGCTGGTGCACCTGTGCGCCGAAGAGATCGATCCGCTGGCCGCCAGTGATCTTGGTATAGAGGCCATACGTCTGCGCAATGCGGCCGATCACGATCAGCTTGTCGGGCGTGATCTCCCCACCCGGCACGCGCGGGACGACCGAGTAAGTGCCATCTTTCTGCATGTTCGCGAGGAAGTAGTCATTCGTGTCCTGCAGCGGCGCATGTTCGCGCTTCAGCACGAACTCCTTCCAGCAGGACGCCATGATCGATGCGACCACCGGCTTGCAGATATCGCAGCCCTGGCCGCGTCCGTGCTTTTCCTTCAGCTCCGCGAAGCTGCGCAGGTTGCCGATGCGTGTCAGATGCAGGAGCTGCTGGCGCGAGTACGGAAAATGCTCGCAGAGATGGTTGCTGACCGAAACGCCCTTGCGCGTGAGTTCGGCCTTCAGCACCTGGGTGACCAGCGGCCCGCAACCGCCGCAGGAAGTCGCGGCACGCGTCGCCTTCTTGAGAGCGCCCAGCGTCGCGCATCCGGCGTCGATCGCGGAGCAGATGGCACCCTTGCTGACGTTGTTGCAGGAGCAGATCTGCGCGGTAGCGGGTAACGCGGCAATCCCTGCACCGGCCGGTCGTTCCTTGCCATCGAAGCTCGGCAGGATCAGGGACTCGGGGGCTTCCGGCAGAGGCAGCCCATTCAGCATCATCTGCAGCAGCTCGCCGTATTCCTCCGCTTCACCCACAAGGATTGCGCCCAGCAGTTGTTTGCTGTCGGGACTCAGGACCAGCTTCTTGTAGATCTGCCGGCGTTCATCGCTGAATACGCAGGATCGCGCGCCCGGTGTCGCACCCTGGGCATCGCCAAGTGAAGCGACATCAACGCCCATGAGTTTGAGCTTCGTGCTCATGTCGGCGCCGGTGAAGGAATTGCCTGCACGATCGCGCAACCGTTCCGCGACGATCTGCGCCATCTGGTAGCCCGGCGCCACGAGCCCGAAGATGCGGTTGTTCCAGAGGGCGCATTCGCCGATCGCGTAGATGTCGGGCGCAGAGGTTCGGCAATCGTTGTCGATCACGATACCGCCGCGATTGCCCACCGCGAGACCCGTACTCCGTGCGAGCTCATCGCGAGGACGAATACCCGCGGAGAACACGATCACGTCCGTCTCGAGTTCCGTGCCATCGGCAAAGCGCAACGTATGCCGTGCTTTCGTGCCATCGACGATTTCAACGGTGCTCTTGCCCGTGTGAACGGTGACGCCCAGCGCTTCGATCTTCGAGCGCAGCAGACGGCCGCCGCCCTCATCCAGTTGCACAGCCATGAGCCGGGGCGCGAACTCGACGACATGCGTTTCCAGACCCAGATCCTTCAAGGCTTTCGCCGCTTCGAGACCCAGCAATCCGCCGCCGATCACGACACCGGAACGCCCATCCTTGCCGGAGGCGCTGATGTTTTCGAGGTCTTCGATCGTGCGGTAGACGAAGCAATGCGGCCGATCGCGACCCGGAATCGGGGGCACAAAAGGCGCGGAACCCGTCGCCAGCACAAGGCGGTCGTAGACAAGCTCGTGTCCCTTCGTCGTCCGGACCACCTTCGCATCGATGTCGATGCTGGCCGCACCTTCCGCGAGATGCAGCGCAATGCCATGGCGCGTGAAAAATTCCGCGTCCGCCAGCGCAAGATCGGCAGCACTTTTTCCCGCAAAGAATCCGGAGAGCTGCACGCGATCGTATGCAGGACGCGGCTCCTCACAGAGCACGGTGATGTCATAGGCACTGGGCGCATCGGCGTGAAGTGCTTCGAGCAGGCGCTGTCCCACCATGCCGTTGCCGATCACCACCAGCCGCGGCTTGCCTGCCGTCACGCGTGCGTGGCTTCGCGAACCCGAACCCTGTTCAACTTCCATGCAGCGGCCTCGCCAAGCTTCTGCCGACCAAAAAAAACGCTGCTCGACTGGCGGGGTCTTGCACCTGGCCCGAAGGCAAGGGAAGACTCATCCGGTCGGCAGCGTTGCCAAGGGATCCATCTCTGGATCCGCTAGAGGTGCGGGGGAGCACTCTCCGTGAGCCATGAATTGCAAACTGCATGCCACTTGGCGACAGCAGAATCACCGCCATGAAATCAACAGGTTGAAGAGATGCGTCTAAAACGCGTCTGCCATTGGGCGCAGCCGCTGATCGGGAATGGCGCAGGCAGATTGTGCAGTGCACGCTCTTCGTGCAACCGGAGCCTGCCCGAACGACAACTCCCAGGGCCGAAGCATCATGCTTCGTCGAAGAAGCCCCGCGCTGGCGTGTTTGCAAGAGAGTCGAGCAACTCAAGGGAAGGAACTTCGCCTGACAGCGCAGCCTGGTAGATGTCGGGCCGATAGACCGCTCGCGCAGCAAGCGCATTCTCGGTCGTGGCAACAATCTGGCCCCAGCGCACCATCTGGCTGTAGAACCACAGCGCGTGGTTCACCTGCGGCATCGTCGCGGAGTGGCGCGCGAAGACCAGGAAATCGTTGATGACACCCGCATCCTTCGCCGCACCGATCTGCAGATTACCCGAGAGCCCTCGGAGCAGAATCTCCGCAGGCGTCCCCACAAAGCGGGGCTCGGCCAGCAACGCACTCAGTTCCGCGTGATGCTCTGGCTTTTCACACCATTCCGCGGCGCGTTGAATTGCACGAATCAGTGCTGCCAGCTCATCGCGATTGGCAGCCGCCCATTCTTCGCGACATCCGAGCACTTTCTCGGGCGGCAGACGCCAGATGGCATTGGCAGGCAGCACGATGCGCCCCGCGCCCGATGCCACCGCCACACTGCTCCACGGTTCGCCGACACAGAAGCCCTGCACCTGCCCTTCACGCAAGGCATCCACAAGGAGCGGGGGGGGAATCACGACCAGCCGCACATCGACGTCGGGATCGATGCCGCAGGCCGCCAGCCAGTAACGCAGCTCATAGTTGTGGCAGGAAAACGGATAGACCATCGCTAAGGTCAGCGGCGGGAGTCCGCTCGCCGCGCGTGATTTCACCACCGCCTTGAGCGCCGCACCCTGCGTTGCCGGATCCGGAGCCGTAGCGGCTCCGTGCACCACCATCTCGTTCCACAATGCGGATGAGACCGTGATCGCGTTGCCGCCGAGCCCCAGGGACACGGGCGCGATCATCGGCACGGTGAGATGGCCGATGCCAAGACTGGAGGCCACTGCCATCGGTCCAAGCATATGGGCCGCACCGAAATGGCCAACGATGACCCGGTCGCGGATATTGGCCCACGATGTTTCACGAACCAGCGCGAGATCGATACCTTCCTGCGCTGCGAAGCCCTGTTCCTGTGCGACAACGAGCGTTGCGCAATCAAGCAGGGGAATGAAGCCGACCGTGATGCGTTTCATGGGTTCACTTAAGGAGTTTCGCGGCGGTGAGGATGCTCTGCGCCACTTGAGCGAGCCGCAGGTTCTCGCTCATCGCCACCTTGCGCATGAGCGCGTAGGCCTCTTCTTCCGACAAGGCGCGTTCCTTCATCAGGATGCCTTTGGCGCGGTCGATGACCTTGCGGTCTTCGAGCTGCTTGCGGGTCTTGTCCAGTTCGTCGCGCAGGCGGTTGAACGCGTTGAAGCGACTGATGGTCATGTCGAGGATGGGCTTGATGCGTTCCTTGCGCAGCCCGTCCACGACGTAGGCCCCTACGCCGGCTTCCACCGCTGCTTCGATCATCGCGGCGTCTGAGCGGTCCACGAACATCGCCACTGGACGATGGACGGAACGCGACACCTGGAACATCTGTTCCAGTACGTCGCGATTCGGGTTTTCAAGGTCGATGAAAATGACATCCGGATCGGCATCGACGATCCGGTGCAGCAGGTTCTGCATGTCGCGCACCACGACGACGTCGTGATAACCCGCTTCACGCAGGCCTTCCTCGAGAATGGAGGCCCGCGTGACGTTCTGGTCGACGATGAGGATGCGAAAGCGCGGATCGGCCATGAGTCAGTTGCAGATGCGGATCAGTACCCGAGCATAGCCGCAATCCGGAATGGAGGTACGACGTTCCGCCTTCACCATACGAAGTCGATCTGCGCCCAGAGCTTGGTCGTATCGCGAACAGCCAGCGGCGTCGTGACAGCCGCTGAGTAGTCTGCGTACTTGAGAGTCCCCGTCACCCTGCCCCACCGTGCCTGTACCTGGAGATCGATCTCGTCGCCGTAGTCGATGGCGAGACGTTCCGATGCATAGTCGTGAAAGACGACGTTGGCGGCGAGTGTGTCCAGCATGCCTACACCCTTCATGAGCAATCCTGCCGTCGCATAGTGATCCTCGAGACCGTTGACCGGCGTGGTCAGGAATTTGTCGGCCCAGCCCTGGAAGCGATGCAAGGTACCGAGGGGTGCCGCAAAGCCGGCAATACCGGTTCCGCCCAGGCTTTCATAGCCGGCGCCGACGCTGAATTGCCGGTACGTGCCCGTCAGTTCTCCGAGGTAGTAGTCGTTCGAGAAGACAAGTGGATTGCTCCCGTAGTCGTCCTGAGTTGCGTAGGAAGCGATGTACGCGACCTTGATCCGGCTCAGAGGTCGTTCACCCGTCAGACGCACGCCGTACGTTGCAGTCGAAACGCGCGCAGGATCCAGCGCCGGGGCCGCGGGGACGAAGGTCAGCGGATCGAAATCCATGACGTATCCGAAGCCGGTCACGCGGCCAATGGGCGTCTGGTACGCAGCATTGGCGAGATACCCTTTGCCGTAGTAACGCCCCTGCGGAGAATCCTTGCCGAACACACGATTCACCTGGTTGAGATACGTGACGTCGACTGTCAGCGGCGCAATGCTGCGGTTGACGACGCGCAGTGCATCGAAGGTCTGCTCATTCTGT
The DNA here is from genome assembly GCA_965279735.1 of Steroidobacteraceae bacterium. Taxonomy (GTDB): domain Bacteria; phylum Pseudomonadota; class Gammaproteobacteria; order Steroidobacterales; family Steroidobacteraceae; genus CAIUGU01. The sequence goes on from OZ257260.1 coordinate 2,383,170, forward strand.
CGCCAGCCCACGTTGCCGATGAAGCGCTGGTCGTCGAGATTGATGCGCTGACGGCCTAGCGTCACCGTCGTGCCGGGAATGAATGTGTTCACCAGCTGCAGACGATTCACCTCGCGGGTCTCGGGATCGGCCACGACGGGATAGGCAGTCATCGTTGCGACCGAGTTGTCGCCGCGATAGTCGTCATCCAGACTTTCGACGAACTCGCCTTCGACGAGCAACGCCGTTTCCCATGCCTTTCCGGTTTCGAATCCCAGGCGTGCCCGCAGCGTCAGGGCACTGGCATCCTCTGCGAGTGGCGTCTGGTCGACGATCTCGCTGCGTAGACGGGTGTCGATGATGTACTTCGTCTCGCCCATGGCGCCGCCGACCGGACCGAGCCAATTACCTGCGCTATCCGGTGAATCCTGCGCGTTCGCGATACCCATGGTGGCAAGAAGAACGGCAAGAGCAGAAAGAGGCAGGCGTTGAGTCATGAAAGGCTCCTCGGCAATGGCGGGAATGGCTGGAGACCGGGCCGGGCTCAAGCCGCCCGCACCGTCTCGTGTTCCTGGAGGAAACCAAGCAGCTCTTCGCGATACTCGTAGTAGCGAGGATGCTCAAGCAGCGCCTTGCGCGTGCGTGGCCGCGGCAGGTCGACTTCCATGATCCGGCCGATGCGCGCTTCCGGACCGTTCGTCATCATCACGACCCGGTCGGCGAGCAGGATTGCCTCGTCGACATCGTGGGTGACGCAGATCGCCGTGACCTTGCTGCGCTTCCAGACTTCCATCAGCACTTCCTGCAGCTCCCAACGTGTCAGTGCATCGAGCATGCCGAACGGCTCATCGAGCAGCAGCAGCTTGGGCGACAGTGCGAATGCGCAGGCGAGGCCGACACGCTGCTTCATGCCATTTGAAAGATCCGCCGCCTTGCGGTCGAGAGAGTCTCCCAACCCCACGCGAGCCAGGTAGTAGTCGGTGATATCGCGGCGCTCGCCGGCGCTGATATGCGGATAGACGCGGTTGACCCCAACCGCAACGTTTTCGCGAGCCGTCAGCCAGGGCAGCAGGCTGGGCGCCTGGAATACCACGCCTCGATCGGGGCCCGCTGCGACCACTTCACGGCCATCGAGCACGATGCCGCCGCTCGACACATCGGCGAGGCCCGCCACCATCGACAGCACCGTCGATTTGCCGCAGCCGGAATGGCCGATCAGCGAAATGAATTCGCCTTTGCGGATATCGAGATTGAAGCGGTCGACGACCGTCAGCGGGCCTTTCGGCGTGGGAAATACCTTGGTGACGTCGTAGAACTCGACGTACTTGTCGGCATTCTCCGCAACCTTCGGCTTCACCTGCGCGCGTACGATGCGCGGGACGCGGTCCGCCGGTGTGATCGGCACGACATCCGGCGGTGCTGCGCGCTCATCGCCTGCCACCCGCTTCAAGCCCATGTTCATGAGGTACTGAGTGATCTCGGCGCGGAGCTTCTGATACTCGATGTCGTGGTTGACCGCCTTCCGGTCGCGGGGACGCGGGAGGCCCACCTTGAATTCGCGGCCCAGCGTCGCGCGAGGCCCAACGGTCAGGGGAATGATCCGGTCAGCGAGCAGCAATGCCTCATCGACATCGTTGGTGACCAGGATGATGGTTTTCTTCTGCTGCTCCCGGATCGCATCGATCTCGTCCTGCAGCTTCGCGCGTGTGAGGGCGTCGAGTGCCGACAGCGGCTCATCGAGCAGCAGGATCTCCGGGCTCATGGCCAGGGCACGCGCTACCGCCACCCGTTGCCGCATGCCCCCCGACAGTTCGATGGGACGACGTTCCGCCGCATGCACGAGCCCGACCATGGCGATGTACTTCGCAACCCTTGCGACGCGTTCTGCTTTCGGCAGCTCGGGAAACACGGCATCGACGGCGAGCTGGATATTCCCTCGCACGGTGAGCCAGGGCATCAATGAATAGCTCTGGAACACGACTCCGCGATCATGCCCTGCACCCGTCACAGGCTTGCCCTTGAGCAGGATTTCGCCGCTGTCCGGTGCAATGAGTCCGGCGAGAGCAGAGATCAGCGTTGTCTTGCCGCTGCCGGAAAACCCGACAATGGCCACGAACTCGCCTTCCTCTATCGCGAGATTCACGTCGTGCAGCACTTCCGTCGTCGCGCTCTCCGACACATAGCGCTTGCACACATTCTTCAGTTCGAGAAATGCCATGGTCTAGCGACTCCTGCCGAAGCTCACGAGGCTCTGGATGGCGTACATCACGCGATCCAGGAAGAAGCCGATGAAGCCGATCGTGAATACCGCGACCATGATGCGGCTCAAGGATTCGGAGCTGCCGTTCTGGAATTCATCCCAGACGAACTTGCCGAGACCTGGGTTCTGCGCCAGCATTTCGGCGGCGATGAGCACCATCCAGCCCACGCCGAGCGACAACCTGAGGCCCGTAAAGATCAGCGGCAGCGACGAAGGCAGCACGAGCTTGAAAAGCTTTGTGGTCCACCTGAGCTGCAGCACGCGGGCGACGTTCATCAGGTCCTTGTCGATCGATGAAACCCCGAGCGCGGTATTGATGACGGTGGGCCAGAGGGAGCACAGCGCGACCGTGATCGCGGAGTTAAGGAAGGATTTCTGGAACACCGGATTGTCGGAAACGTAGACCGCACTCACGATCATCGTGACGATCGGCAACCACGCGAGCGGCGAGACCGGCTTGAATATCTGGATGAACGGATTGAGCGCCGCATTGGTGAGCGGGCTCAGGCCACAGAGAATGCCGACCGGAATGGCCATCAGGCTCGCGAGCAGGAACCCCGTGAATACGGTGGCGAGGCTGGTGAAAATCTGGTCGATGTAAGTGGGCTTGCCCGTGTAGCGAACGGCAGAGGGAGCTGCCGCAGGATCTCCCGCGAGGCGATCCGCGTTCCTCACGGCCTGTCTTTCATAAAACGCTGCCGCCTTGGCGCGCTCGGCTTTGTGGTCTTCCCACAATGCGCCCGTCTGTTGCCAGACCGCCTTGGGTCCCGGGATCGTTCCGAGACTCGTCTCGATGCCCGATGCCAGACGACTCCAGAGAAACAGGAAGACCAGTATCGCGAGAAGCGGCACACCGACCAGACGCCAGATCTCCTTGAACTGCGCCCGTGTATTCTCGCCACGACCCATGCGGATGAAGGGCACCAGGAACCCGGCTCCCAACGTATTGAGCCAGCCGTACAGCCGTTCGAATGACCGTGGCGCCGGGGCTTTCGCTGGCGTGGGTGTCATGCGAGGAGGCTCCTGTGGCGGCGCGGTACTTTCCATTCGCACTGCGGGCGCCTCGACGGGATTCAGGGACTTGGCGGTTGAACTGCTCATGTGCTCGCCTTGCGTGATGCGCCTCAAGTCAATACTTGCCGACGACGTTGCCGCCTTCGACCTTCTGGCTGCCCTTGAGGCCGATGGTGAATTTCTGCAGGTAGGCATTCGGCTGCCGGCCGTCGTATTCGATGCCGTCGATGAAGTCCTTCGCAGGTGCGCGATAACCGTCACTGCCCCAGGGGAAATCCGGCTGCTTCGCCTTGCCGTCCTCGATCAGCAGTTTCGCGGCCTGCAGGTAGACGTCAGGCCGATAGATCTTCTTGGCAGTGTCCTGGTACCAGCTATCGGGCTGGGCTTCGGCGATCTGTCCCCAGCGGCGCATCTGCGTGAGATACCAGACGGCATCGCTGTAGAAGGGATACGTCGCGTGATAGCGGAAGAAGACGTTGAAGTCCGGCAGCGCGCGCTTGTCCCCGCGGCCGTATTCGAATGTGCCGGTCATGCTGTTGGCGATGACGCGGTAGTCGGCTCCGACGTACTCGGCGCGGGCGAGGATCTGCGCGGCTTCCTTGCGATTGGCGCCATTGCCTTCATCCAGCCAGATCGCCGCGCGGATGAGCGCCTTGACGAGCGCCAGGTGCGTATTCGGATTCTTTTCCGCCCAGGCCTTTGTCACACCAAAGACTTTCTCGGGATTGTTCTTCCAGATTTCATAGTCGGTGATGACGGGAACGCCCACGCCCTTGATGATCGCCTGCTGGTTCCAGGGTTCACCGACGCTGTAACCGTTGATCGTGCCGGCCTCGAGCGTGGCAGGCATTTGTGGAGGTGGCGTGACGGACAGCAGTACGTCCGCGCGGATCTGCCCCGAAACGTCGGTGGGTGAATAGAAACCGGGATTGAGTCCACCGGCGGCAAGCCAGTAACGCAGTTCGTAGTTGTGCGTCGAAACCGGGAAGACCATGCCCATCTTGAAGGCCTTGCCGTCGCCGCGGAATTTCTCGACCACGGTTTTCAGCGCATCGGCCTTGATGGGATGCGCGACCTTGCCCTGGGAATCCTTGGGCAATTGCGGCTGCATCAGTGCCCAGACTTCGTTCGAGACCGTGATCGCGTTGCCGTTCAGGTCCATGCTGAAGGCAGTGACGATATCGGCCTTCGTGCCGTAGCCGATGGTCGCGCCGATCGGCTGGCCCGCGAGCATGTGGGCACCATCGAGCTGCCCGTCGATGACTCGATCGAGCAGTACTTTCCAGTTCGCCTGCGGCTCGAGCGTCACGTACAGGCCTTCGTCTTCGAAGTAGCCCTTCTCGTATGCGATGGCGAGCGGGGCCATGTCGGTGAGCTTCACGAAGCCGAGCTTGAGCTGCTCCTTTTCCAGCTTCAGGGGTTTGGCCACCGCCCCACCGGCGATGAGGATCGAGAGGACAACCATCGCCGAATTGACTGCCGGACAGCGCATGCAAAGCTCCCGCTCGTTTCAAGGCCAGAAAACCTTGAGACCAAAAAAAACGCCGCCGATCGTTGAAGCCGCATCTGCAACCGCAAGGGCGCAAAGCGAAATCTGATCGGCAGCGTTGCCTCGAGGATCCTGCGTCGGATCCGAGGGTTGTGTTGAGTCCCTCGGTATCTGACATTGCAATCCACGTGCCAGCATCAGCACCGATCGGGTCGGCGCGCAGAAACAGGCTGGAATTCCCGGTGTTTTCGTTACGGGCGGGAACGATGCTCAACTGCCCGGGCGGATTCAAAAGCAGGCGTTTTTGATCCGAGACAGCGCACGGAGGCCGCTGCGGCGCACAAAGACGGTGCCGCAAGGTCGCCGAAACACCCGGTCAAAGAGACGCGTTGCCGGTGAGGCCTGTAAGATCAACGCGGTCATGAAAAGAGAAAAACAATAAGCATGTATCCCCTCTTCCGCTGGATCGAAAACACTGGCTTGAGCATGTGGATCGGGCAGAGCTCGTCGGTGTTTGCGTTTCCGACGATCCTGGTCTTTCACACGCTGGGAATGGCGCTGCTCGTGGGTGCAAGTGCTGTCATTGATCTGCGCATGCTCGGATTCGCTCCGCACATTCGCGTGTCGGTCATGGAGCGGTTTTTCCCGGTGCTGAAAATCGGCTTCGTGATGAACGCGCTGTCCGGGATTCTCCTGCTCATCGCCTATCCAACGAAAGCGCTCACCAATCCGCTCTTCTATGTGAAGCTGGCCTGCATAGGGTTGGCCATCTGGGTGATGCTCATGATCCGCGGGGTGCTGCTCGATCCGCAGATCGATCAAAGGGCGTTGTCCCAACGGGAGAAGCGCCTCGCCGCGCTGTCGCTCGTGCTGTGGACAATGGCCATCGCCTTCGGGCGCCTCCTCGAATACACCTACACACGGCTGTACGTGGATTTCAGCGACAGATAGGAGGACCTGCTATGGCGCCATGGGAAGTATGGGTGCGCAGCACATGGCTGTCGGAGGCTGTGATCCAGCACGGCTGGATCTGGCCGACGTTCGAGATCCTTCACTACCTCGGACTGTCGCTGCTGCTGGGTGCAGTCGGGTTGTTCGATCTGCGTGTGCTGGGGATGGGCAAAGGAATCGCGCCAGCCGCGTTACACCGGCTCATCCCGTGGGGAATCGCGGGATTTTTCATCAACGTGGTGACGGGCGTGGCTTTCTTCGCCGGCTTTCCCGAACAGTACGCTTACAACACCGCCTTCCACTTCAAGCTGGTGTTCCTGGCACTGGCAGGCATCAACATCGTGATCTTCTACGGCACGGCGTTTCGTGAAGTGCAGTCGCTATCTGCAGGAGCAGACGCTCCGCTGCGCGCCAAGGTGATGACCGGCATCTCGCTGGGATCGTGGCTGGCCGTACTGATTTCCGGACGGCTGCTGACGTTCTATCGCCCGCCGTTCTTTCACTGATCCGCTAGAACTGCAGGCTGATCTTGCCGAAATGCCCGCCGGCCTGCTGGAGCCGGAATGCGTCTGCGATGCCCTCGAGCGCGAATGTCCTGTCGATCACCGGCTTGATGCGGGTAGCGTCGAGGGCGCGGACCATCTCGATCTGGTGGCGACGATTGCCGACGATCAAGCCTTCGAGCCGCTGCTGGCGCCTCATCAGCGTCGCCGTGGGAACCGGACCGGCAATGCCTGTCAGTACGCCGATCAGCGAGATATGGCCTCCGACGCGGCAAGCAGCAATGGACTGGGCCAAGGTGCCGGGCCCACCGACTTCGATCACGTGATCGACGCCGCGCCCGGCCGTGAAGTCGAGCACGGACGCAGACCAGTTTTCATCACGGCGATAGTTGATGACATGGTCGGCACCGAGCTTGCGTGCGCGCTCGAGTTTTTCATCGGACGAAGATGTGGCAATAACGACCGCACCGGCAGCTTTCGCGAACTGCAACGCAAAGATCGATACACCGCCGGTCCCGAGCACGAGCACTGTCTCGCCGGCCTTCAATCTGCCATTCATCGCCAGTGCCCGCCATGCAGTCACGCCGGCAGTCGTCAGCGTGGCGGCCTCGGCATGACTGTAGTCTTTGGGTATGTGGGTAAAGGCGTTGGCAGAACGCACCGCCACTTCGCACGCAAATCCGTCGACGCCATCGCCGGGCGTTGTCGAAAAATCCGGAAGAGTGGGCTCGCCTTCGAGCCACGGCGGAAAGAATGTCGATACCACCGAATCGCCTACCGCAAACTCGGTAACGCCCTGGCCGACCGCCTCGACAGTGCCGGCTCCATCGGACATGGGGATGCGGCCATCCAGGCTCGGGATCCTGCCCAGCACGACACCCAGGTCATGAAAATTAAGGGAACTCGCGTGGATCCGCACACGGATCTGGCCCGGTCCCGGCGCTCCGGGATCGGGAAGGTTCACGAGGGCCAGCTTGTCCAGGCCACCGGGATTGCTCAGTTGAATGGCTTTCATGAACTACGCTTCATCACGTGAGTCGGTTGAGCCCGTTGAAGGCGGCCGTCCGGTATGCCTCGGCCATCGTCGGATAGTTGAAGGTGGTATTGGTGAAGTAACGGATGTTGTTGATCTCGTCGCTCGCCATTACCGTCTGGCCGATGTGGATGATTTCGGAAGCACGCCCGCCGAAGCAGTGCACGCCCAGCACCTTGAGGGTTTCGGAATGGAAGAGGATCTTCAGCATCCCGACCTTCTCGTTCGTCATCTGTGCGCGCGCCACGCTCTTGAAGCTGGTGTGCCCCACTTCATAGGGGATCTGCTTTTCACGCAGTTCGCGCTCGGTCATGCCCACCGAGGAAATTTCCGGAATCGTGTAGATCCCGCTTGGCACGAGGTCGGGCCGATGCGGTTCCATTGTCGGGTCGAGCATATGCTCGACGGCATCGGAACCCTGCACATACGCAGCGCTCGCCAGTGCCGGCGGACCGATGACATCGCCCGCCGCGTAGATATGCGGAATCTGCGTCTGGTAATGCGCGTTGACGCTGAGCTGGCCGCGCGAATTCGGGGTCAGGCCGACTGCTTCCAGATTCATGCCGTCGGTATTGCCGGTCCGGCCGTTGGCCCACAGCAGCAGGTCCGACTTGATGCGGCGGCCGGATTCGAGTTGCAGCACCACGTCGAGCTCACGGGTCTCGAGGCCGGCGAACTTCTCGTTGTGGCGAATCACGCAACCCTGCTCGCGCAGGTGGTAAGACAGTGCTTCGGCGATCTCGTCGTCCAGGAAGGACAGCAAGCGGTCCTGCGTGTTGACCAGCGTTACCTTGCAACCGAGATGAATGAAGATGGACGCGTACTCGCAACCGATGACTCCCGCGCCGTAAATCGTTACGGCAAAGGGCGTTTCGGGATAGTGGAGGATCGTGTCGCTGTCGCGCACTCGCGCATGCGAAAAATCGAGTTCCGGCGGATGGTAAGGCCGTGAGCCCGTCGCGATCACGATATGGTCTGCGCTGATCTGTTCGGTTTCGCCCGACTCGCGGATCTCGATGGTGTGATCATCGACAAACCAGGCCTGGCCGGAATAGACCGGCACGCCGTTGCGTTCGTAAAAACGGGTCCGGCTTTCGACTTGCGCGTCGATCATGCTGTTGGCGGAGGCCAGCAGCTTCGGATAGCTGATGTTGAGCGTCTGGCGCACTTCCTTGAAAAGCGGGCTGCTGCGCGCGTCATGCAGCGTCTTCACCGCTTGCCGAAGCGCCTTGCTCGGGATGGTGCCCCAGTGGGTACAGCCGCCGCCTACTTTGGCATAGCGTTCGATGACAGCGACTTTACGGCGGTTCTTGGCAGCCATCATGGCGGCGCCTTCGCCGGCAGGGCCGCTGCCGATGACAACGAGATCGTATTTTTTCACGGCGGGTATGCTATCGCATTGCAGCGGTGAGGCGAAGCCGGCGCAGCGAACCCGTGAGCCTGTTCAACTCTTCCGCGTCGTTTTTTTTCGATTGCGCGGGCGCACGGGGGCAACATCCGGACGGGCAGAATCCGCCGTTTCAGGCTTGAGGCCTGCAAACTGCCAAACGAGGGCTTCCTTGAGGCTCGTGCTGAACTGCTGCTGGGTAAAGACGCCGTTCATCCAGAAGCGCAGTGATTGCCAGTACTGTGCAAAGAGGAACCAGCTGATTTTCTCGGCGGGCAGCGCAGACGTGATGTCCCCGGCTGCCTGATGTGTCGCCACGACCTGCGCGACTACGCCACGCACTGCATTGCCGAGGCTCCCTGCCTGCTTTGCCAGCGCAGGATTGCGCGAGATCATGACTTCGCGCAGAAAATGCTTCGACACTTCGACGTCGCGGGCATGGTATTCAGCCATCGCGCTGAAAACGAAATGGATCTTTTCCAGGAATTCGGCCTTCGCAGGCACGCGCGCCGGAATCGTCTCGACGAATTCGATGGCCTCGTGCACGAGCGCGAGGATCAGAAGATCCGTCTTGTTGGTGATGTAGCCGAACAATGTTCCTGGCGGGATGCCCGCGGCGATGGCCACTTCCTGCGTGGTGATGCCGTCGAATCCCTTGCTGCGGAGGAGCTTCCGGCCGGCCAAGGCTATGCGTTGGGCGGTCTCGGCTTTTTTCTGCTCGCGACGACCCATCACGGTCTTGGTCGCTTTGTCTCGGGATTCCATGTTCTACCGGCTGAATTGCGTGCGTTTGCACATGAAGAAGAGGCACGCGACGGTACCCAACTGGTGGGGGGTTATCAACCTGATCTCAAGCCCCGTTTCGGTGCGTGACCTCCCCGAAATCCAAGCATACTTGATATTGTCGACAGGCTGCTTGCAGTGGGAGTAACGCGACGCTGCAAACCGGACCGCGAAAAACAAGAAAGCCCGAAACAGCGGTTGAGACCGTTTCGGGCTTTCCGCCGCGACACTCTTTGGTAAGGATCGACAGCGTGAGTTGATCATTGCACACGCGCATCGCGCGAGACATCCTCCTTCGCCCCGGCTGATTGTAGGCCGATCCCTACGGACCGGTTTCAGTGGGCCGGTCTCAGTGGGCCAGTTTCAGTGGGCAAGTCCCGCGATGATCTTCGGGAGCTGCACATACATGTACATCACTGCGGCGAGGGCAACAAAATACAGAACCAGTTTGCCAACGATGCTTTCCCGCTTCACGGGTCGACGGCGGCCACAGGCGGGACACCACAGATCGCCGCTGCGCAATGCGTTACCGCAGCCAAGGCAATCGGTTATCAAGCGTCTCGCCATTGATTTCGCCTTCTGCAAAACTGGCTTCGAGAATAACCTGCCGGCTACCTGCGTGGCAGACCCCCTTGCCACAGACAGCACGGCCGCTTGCCTTATATGATAAGGAAGGATCGCACCTGAACAGCCGAAGATGCCCTGGTAACGAAGAATCATGAAAAAAGCGTCCTGCATGGGATTGGCGATCACAGGCGCGATGATTGCGGTTGGTGCGCTGGCGCAGGGCGCAGCATCTTCCGTGTGGGACGGCATCTACACGGAAGAGCAGGCTGCGCGTGGAGCCGAACTGTATGGCACGACCTGCGCCCTCTGCCACGGCGCGGGTTTGGGCGGTGTGGAATCTGCTCCACCCCTCGCCGGCGATCTGTTCAGTGCGAACTGGAGCGGCACGACGATCGCCGACCTGGCCGAACGCATTCGCATCTCCATGCCGGTTGACAAGCCGGGGAGCCTGTCACGACCCCAACTGACGGATGTCGTGGCCTTCATCCTGAAAGCCAACCACTTCCCGGCGGGAACCACTCCCCTCAATCCTCAAACCGTGACTGCGGTTCCCATCAAGATCCTGGCCACCAAACCGGAGTGACTCGGGATCACTCCGTTGCCGGCACTCCGCCACCGAGTGCGAGCGCCAGGTCCACAGTATTGACGAGCGCATCGCGCTGCGCGCCTACCAGTGCAATCTGCGACTGGAAGAGGTTCCTGCGCACATCGAGCAGATCGAGATACGCGATCTCGCCCTGCGAGTAGCTGAGCTCAGACAGTTCAGCAGCACGGGCAAGCGCGTTCACCTGATCCGTCGTCGTCTGGCTGATGCCACTCAGGAGTTCCTGGCCACGGAGCGCATCGAGCACATCGCGAAAGGCGTTCTGCACCGTGCGGGAATATTCCGCCTGGCGCTGCATGCGGATGGCTTCATTGCGATCGACGTTCGCGCGCAAGCGACCGCCCTGGAACAACGGCTGCAGGATGCCGCCCGCCAGCGACCAGGCTTCCGCCGGATCAGTGAACAGATCGGAAAGCTCAGGACTCGCCCAGCCAAACGCACCTGTCAGGTTGATGCTCGGGTACAGCGCGGCACGGGCAGCACCAATGTCGGCTGCCGCAGCAACCAGCGAAGCATCGGCCGAACGAACATCGGGACGACGCTCAAGCACTGACGACGGCACACCGGCCGGCAGGGTCGGCGCTGCAGGAAGATCGATCCCTTCGGTTGCAATGGTTTCGCTGACGAGCGCCTGTGGCGAGCGACCGAGCAATACACCCAGTGCGTGCGTACGCTGCGCGACCTCAAGCTGGAACTGCTGCAAGGCGATGCGGGATGAAGCCGCTTCTGCCTCGGTGCGACGGAAAGTACTTTCATCGCTTTCGCCTGCACCGAAGCGGATCTTTTCGATGCCGACAGATTCATCACGAGCCGCCAGTGTTTCCTGGGCACGCTGCAACTGCTCCGCCGCTGCCAGCAGCGAGTAGTAGCTCCGTGCTACATCGCCCGTGAGACTGAGCCTTACGGCATCGCGATCGAACTCGGAGGCAAGCAGACGCGCCCTCGCACCTTGGGCGGCACGCAGATAGCGACCCCACAGATCAATCTCATACCCGACCGTTCCCTGCACGGTATAGGTCGTTGCCGGAGTTCCGGCACCCGGGAACGGACTGGTCAGGGAACTCTGCTGAGCGCGAGTGGCATTGCCCTCGACATTCACGGTCGGCCAGCGATCCGCGGAAGTGGCACCGAGAATTGCGCGTGACTCAAGGACTCGCGCCGCCGCAATCGCGACATCGGCATTGTGTGCGAGCGCCTCGTCCATCAATTGATCGAGCTTCGGGTCCGCAAATACCTTCCACCATGTATCCGGCAATTCGGTCGTCGCAGCCGACTTTGCAGGCAGGGATTCCGGAAGCGGCAATTCGGGCCGAGCAACATCCACGTGCGAGACGATGCAGCCGCTCAGCAGCATTGATGCGGCCAATGAAGCGCCCAGCAGGCGGGAAATGCTTGGCTCAAACATGGGGCACCTCCGCGACATCGCCCGATTCGCTGGCTTGCGCAGGTTTCTTTTCCTTGCGGTCGCCCCAGGACGCGATCCAGCGGAAGAACAAGGGAATGAACAGCGTCGCCACGAACGTCGCGACGAGCATGCCGCCGATGACGCCTGTCCCGATCGAATGGCGGCTGGCTGCACCGGCGCCGGTGCTGATCGCGAGCGGGAACACACCGAGGATGAACGCGAGCGAGGTCATGATGATGGGCCGGAACCGCAGACGTGCGGCTTCAATCGCCGCATCGGCATAGGACATGCCTTCCGCGTGCTTCATCATCGCGAACTCGACGATCAGGATCGCGTTCTTGGCAGCGAGACCGATCAGCGTCACGAGACCGATCTGGAAGTAGATGTCGTTCTGCAGGCCCCGCAATGCCACAGCGGCCACCGCTCCGAACACCGCGAAGGGCACCGCCAGAATCACCGCTAGCGGCAACGTCCAGCGCTCGTACTGCGCAGCCAGGATCAGGAACACCATGAGGACGGCGAGCAGAAAGACGCCCGTCGTCGAATCGCCCGCAAGCTTCTCCTGGTACGAAGCACCCGACCACGCGAGCACATAGCCCGCTGGCAGGGTTTGAGCTGCGATTTCCTCCATGACCGCGAGAGCCTGCCCCGAGCTGTACCCCGAGCCCGGATTGCCGAGCACCTTGGCCGAGGGGAACACGTTGAAGCGCTCGAGGATTTCAGGACCTGTGTCTTCATGGATCGTTGCCACCGCAGTCAACGGCACGAGGTTGCCATTGCCGGCGCGCAGGTAAACGTCGCGGATATCCTGCGCGTGCGAGCGGTACTCTGCCTCGGATTGCAGGAACACACGGAACACGCGCCCCGACTTGTTGAAGTCGTTGACGTAGAGAGCGCCGAACGTGCTTTCGAGTGTATCGAATACCTCGGTGATCGGAATTCCGAGGCTCTTTGCCTTCTCGCGATCGAGCTCGACGCGCATCTGTGGAACGTTGGCGCTGAATGTCGTCGCGACACCGGCGAGTTCCTTGCGTTGGGCTGCAGCGTCCAGCAACTTCTGCGTGGCCGCGGCCAATGCCTTGGTGTCGCTGTTGGTTCGCGCCTGCACATACCCTTCGAAGCCGCCCGTTTCGCTCAAACCCTGGATTGGCGGCGGCTCGAACGCGAGCACGAATGCATCCTTGATCGTCGTGGCGAAGCCGAAAATTCCGCCGACGACAGCCTCGGGAGAGGATTCGGGTTTCTTCCGTTCATCCCAGTTCGTCAAGGGCATCCAGATGACGCCCGCGTTGGTCTTTAGCGCAAACGTCAGCAGGTCCAGGCCGGCGAAGCCCAGCGAATCGGCTACCGCCGGCTGCGTCTGCGCATAGGCCTCGATCTGGTCGACGACTTTCGAGGTACGCGAAAGCGAAGCGGCATCCGGCAGCATCGCAAGGGCCAGGATGTAACCCTGGTCTTCTTTCGGGGCCAGCGTGCTCGGCACCAGCCGGAAGAGACCGGCAGTCGCGACCAGCAGTACGCCGAACAGCACGAGTGCGAGGACGCCGTGACGGAGCAGATAGCTCACGCCCTGCGTGTAGCGGCCCGTGACGCGTGCAAACCAGTCGTTGAATTTCTTGAGGATGCCGTGATCGGACGCATGTTCCGGACGCAGCAAGGCAGCGCACAGCGCAGGCGTCAGGGTCAATGCCACGAAACCCGAGATCACGACGGACACCGCAATGGTCACGGCGAACTGGCGGTACATCTCGCCCACCAGGCCACCGAGGAAGGCGACCGGCAGGAAGACAGCGCACAGCACCAGCACGATGGCGATCACCGGCCCGGTGACTTCCTTCATCGCCTTCTCTGTCGCGGCAGCAGGCGACAGGTTCTCGCTACCCATGATGCGCTCGACGTTTTCCAGCACCACGATCGCGTCGTCCACGACGATACCGATCGCCAGCACCATGCCGAACAGCGTCAACGAGTTGATGGAGAACCCGAGCAGATACATCACCGCGAGTGCACCGATCAGCGAAACCGGCACGGCCAGCATCGGAATCAACGTCGCCCGCCAGTTCTGCAGGAACAGGAACACGACCGCGAACACGAGCAGCATCGCCTCGCCCAGCGTCTTCAGCACTTCGTCGATCGACACCCGGATGTAGGTCGTGGTGTCGTACGGAATCCGCACGGCAACCCCTTCAGGAAAGGATTTGGACAGCTCCGCCAGACGGTCCTCGACTGCCTGCCCCACATCCAGCGCGTTGGCACCGGATTGCAGGAAGATGGCGATGGGGATGCCCTCCTTGCCATTCAGCTTGGAGATGAAGTCGTAGTCACGCGACCCCAGCTCGACTCGGGCCACATCCTTGAGGCGCACGACTGCGCCGGATTCCGTCGTCCTGATCACAATCTCGGCGAATTGCTCAGGCTCCGAGAAACGGCCCTGGGCGGTGACTGCAAAGGTGAAATCCACGCCATTGTCGGTCGGTTCCTGGCCAACGCGTCCCGCCGCAAACTGCGAGTTTTGCTCACGGATGGCAGCGGCGACATCGGCAGTGGTAAGACCGAGCTGTGCCAGCTTGTCCGGCTTCAGCCAGATTCGCATCGCGTAGTCCTTCGCACCGAACATCTGCACGTTGCCGACGCCCGGGATACGCTTCAACTCATCGAGGATGTTGAGCAGCGTGTAGTTACTGAGAAACAGCGAGTCATAGCGCTGGTCCGGTGACTCCACAGTCACTAGCTGGAGAATCGAGGTCGATGCCTTGACGACGGTGACCCCCTGGCGACGGACTTCCTCGGGCAGCAACGGCAACGCTGCCTGCACGCGGTTGTTGACGTTGATCGCCGCGATATCGGGATCCGTGCCTACCGCAAAGGTGACGGTGATCGACAGCGCGCCGCTGCCGGAGCTCGACGAGGTCATGTACAACATGCTCTCGACACCGTTGATCTGCTGTTCGATCGGCACGGCAACGCTGCTGGCGACGGTCTCGGCCGTTGCGCCCGGATAGAACGCGGACACCGAGACGGTCGGCGGGAGGATTTCAGGATACTGCGCGATCGGCAGGCTGCGCAGGCTGGCGAGACCAGCGATCACAATGAACGCAGACAGTACGCCGGCGAGGATCGGCCGCTTGATGAAAATGCCGGAAATCATGCTGCATCCTTCGGCGCTTCCGGCTCGACCGCAGCGTCACGCGAAATCGGCGTCGGAGGTACTGCAGTAACAGCCACACCCGGACCGACTTTCATCACGCCTTCGACGATGAAACGCTCACCCGCTGCAAGGCCCTGGGTGATGATGACCTGTTCCTTCTCGCCGCGGCCCATCTGCACGGGCCGGAAAGTAGCGGCTTCATTCGCGTCAATGACCCAGACGAACGAACCCTGCGGGCTCATCATCACGGCCTTGCGCGGAATGGCTACCACGTCGGCAAGCTGGATACCGTCCACGCGGACGCGAACGAACTGGCCAGGCACGAGTGACAGTTGCTTGTTCGGCAACACTGCCCTCGCAACCGCCGTACCCGACGTCGCTTCCACCGCGTTGTCGATGAATGTCACCGCTGCAGTCTCAGGATGCTCTCCGTTGGCGAGGAGCAGCGTCGCGCGCAATTCCTTGCGTGCTTCCGGATCGAGGAGCCGCGAACGCAGCAGGGCTGCTTCTTCATCAGGAACGGAAAATTCGATGTACAGCGGATCCGTCTGCACGATGCGCGTCAGCAGGCTTGAATCGCTGTTCGTTTCGACGAGACTGCCTTCCGACCGGATTTCCCGACTGGTAAGTCCCGAGATCGGAGCGCGTACTTCGGTGTAGCCGAGATTCAGTTCTGCGGTCTTGAGGCCTGCTTCTGCAGCAGCCACGCGTGCTGTTGCAACTTCATATGCGGATACGGCTTCATCGCGCTGCCGCTGGCTGATGGCGTTCTTGTCATAAAGCGGGACGAGCCGGTCGCGGTTGCGCTTCGCTTCATCGAAGCTCGCACGCTGCACGCCGAGTTCACCACGGGCCTGCGCCACTGCTGCGCGATAAGGCTCCGGATCGATCTGGAACAGCACATCGCCCTTCTTGACGGCACTCCCTTCAACGTAGCGGCGCTCCAGCAGGATGCCCCCGACGCGCGCGCGCACTTCCACTTCACGCGAACCGACTGCACGCGCGGTGTAGGTGAGCTGCAACGGCAGCGCTGCAGAAGTCGCCGTTTCAACCGCGACTTCCGGCTTGGGCATCTGGCCTCCAGGCTGGGCATTGCCGCCGCATCCGGCGATCACTGCCAGGACTGCAGCGAGAGCGAGGCCGGGGGCACGAGAAGCAAGACGGGTGTAGTCAGACATGGGAATACCTCAAGGTCCTTCGGTTTCGCTGCCGCGATCCGTTGTGCGGCAGGCTTCATCGGCGAGCTGGAGCAGTGAATGGATCACCGCATCGCGCTGTTCGGGGGTAAACGGGGAAATACGCAGTGCCTCACGCAGGATCAGTCCATCCACCGCGAGCGAAACGATCGCCTTGCGTTCGAACGACCCTTGCCACGACGCCAGCTCCGACGTGTAGTCCGCGAGGCAAGTGCGGAAGATGGCGACAAGTGAAGGATCGTTGGCCGCGGCCGTCAGCAATGCAGCGCCCTGGCAACCCTGCGATTCAGGACGACACAACGAGCCCAGCACGCTGGCTTTCAGATCCGCAGAGGGTTCATCAGGTAGATGTTCGCGGGCATCGCGCCGACCGGTTTCAAAAGACTTCAGGAAGCGCTCGCCCATCGCGTGAAGCAGCGCCTCCTTGCTCGGAAAGTGATAGAGCAGTCCGCCCTTGCTCACTCCTGCGGCCTGCGCCACCTGTTCCAAGGTGAAATTGCCCGCGCCGAGGTCAGTCGAAAGCTGGCCGACTGCATCGAGGATGCGATCGCGCGCGAGATTCTGTTGGGGCTGAGTGGACATGGCGGCCTGCGGAAGGGGAGCCGCAGTTTACCGTCCAGCCGGTATAGTTCAAGTGAATTTTTGTGCGCTGCACATGGCCAATGGTTTGCTCGGAGGTCCGGCCTTAGATGAAAAAAGGCAGATCATGAAGTCACCAATCTACCCGGCGGAACGCATCCGCGGACGTGTTTTTACGTATCTTGAAGCCGTCCTCGCGTCACTGGAACCGGATGGAGCCTCGCCAGGCCGGAGGCGAAAACCCGGAACCTCTTGATTTCGCATTGCAGCAAATTTCGCCTGACTCGGCATGTGCGTCAGGGATCAAGTCTCCCCCGCCGCCACCGCCTGTCATCACGTCCATCGCGGTTACAAATCGGCAGCAATGCACAAGTCGCACGGGATGGCGCGGTACACTGCGCGCCCTTCAAGCAAACCCAATCGCCGGGCCCATCGCCCTGCATCGCGAAACCAACTTGGCCATTACGCTGACCGCCTTGAATGTCTACCCGGTGAAATCCTGCAAGGGAATTTCACTGACAGAAGCGACACTCCTGGCCACGGGCCTGCAGCACGACCGCGAATGGATGATCGTCACGCCTTCCGGCCGCTTCGTGACCCAGCGTGAAGAACCTCGCCTCGCGCTCATCGAAACCTATCTGGACGAAGAGGGACTCCAGCTCGTTTTCCCGGATGCGGGCGAACTATTCGTGCCCTTCAACGCGCACGGCCCCACCATCACTGCGGTGGTCTGGAACGACCGTTGCGGTGCGCTCGACATGGGAAGCGAAGCCGCCGAGCTGCTGACTGCATTTCTCGGCAAGCCGCATCGCCTCGTGCGTTTCAATCCTGCAGGCCAGCGACTGAGCAATCCGGCATGGACCGGAGTGACGCCCGCGCTGAATCTTTTTTCCGACGGGTTTCCGCTACTCGCGATCTCGGAGGCCAGCCTCGCGGATCTCAACTCGCGGCTTGAGAAGCCGCTGCCGATGAACCGATTCCGACCCAACCTGGTGTTCGACGGCTTTGAACCCTACGGAGAAGACTCCGTGCACGAACTGGCCACCGGAGCCATTCGCCTGCGGGCAGTCAAACCCTGCACACGCTGCAAGATCACGACCACCGACCAGAAGACAGGCATTGTGGCGGGCATGGAGCCGCTCAACACGCTGAAGAGCTATCGCCTGAGCCGGGAACTCAGAGGCGTTGTGTTCGGGCAGAACGTCATTCCCGTCGGTGGCGTGGGGCAGCCACTCGCCATAGGCCAGACGTTCGAGCCCTTCTGGCGCTGACGCTTCAGGGAGCCTGGATTGCAGGCTTGTCGACGGGCTTGCCGCGAAGCAACCGCTTCACCCACTGCTGGAAATCGTCGACGAAGACGAAGATCACCGGCACGACGAACAGGCTGAGCGCGGTCGATGCGATGAGGCCACCGATCACCGTCACACCCATCGGTGCACGAAAACTGGAATCACCGGACAGTCCCAAAGCGATCGGCAGCATACCCGCGCCCATCGCAATCGTCGTCATCACGATTGGCCTTGCACGCTTGGAGCAGGCATCGATCAGCGCCTCGAAGCGCGCAAGACCGTGTTCGCGCTGCGCCATCTCCGCGTACTCGACCAGCAGGATGGAATTCTTCGTCACGATACCCATGAGCATCAGCATGCCGATCATCGACGAGATTGATATCTCGTACTGGAAGATGACGAGGCAGACGATAGCGCCGCCCATCGACGGCGGCAGCGCCGACAGGATGGTGGCCGGCTGGAACGCATCCTTGAACAGGATCACGAGCAGGGCATAGATGCAGAGAATGCCGATCGCCATTGCGAAGAGGAAACCGGACATCAGATCCCGGAAGAACTCTGCCTGGCCGGAAACGACTTCATGCACTGTCGATGGCAGGTTCTGCATGGCGGGTGTCGCACGGGCAGCTGCGAGCATGTCGCCCAGTGCGCGCCCGTTCAGGTCAGCCGTGATGTTGACGTTGCGATTACGGTCATAGCGTGAAATCTGCGCGGGTCCGGCTCCAAAGGAAATGTCCGCAACGTTGCGCAAGGCCACCGGGCCCTGCCGGCCGGAGACCGTCAACAAACCGATCTGGTCGATATCGGAGCGGGCAGCGTCCGTGATCCGCACTCGGATCGGGATCTGCCGCGAAGGCAGATTCAGCTTGGCGAGGCCTGCGGTCGCATCGCCACTCGTCGCGATACGCGTGACCAGACCCAGGGATTCGGTCGTCACTCCGAGTTCGGCTGCACGCTCAGGCAAAGGCCGCACGACGATCTCGGGCCGCACCAGACTGGCCGAAGAACTGACGATGCCGAGCCCCGGAATGCCCCGCATGTCCTGCTCGACGGCCGCAGCGGCCGCATCCAGTTCATCGGGATCCTCGCCCACGAGCGTGACCTGCAACTGGCTACCGAACTGGTTGCCGAACGTAATGCGTACGCCCGCCACGTCATTGACTGCGGCCATGATGTCGCGCTGGATTTCCTGCTGGCTGCGGTCACGGTCGTCGACGGGCAGGAGGACGACTTGCAGGTTCGCTTCATTGACGTCGCCAGCGGTACCACCTCCTCCGCCAGGCCCTCCGCCGCCCTGCGCACTGCCGATCGTGGTGTAAATGCGCTCGATCTCGGAAATGCCTGCGAGGCGCTTGCGCACGTCTTCCGCCACCGCATGAGTTTCCTCGAGCGCGGACCCGGGGGGAAGCTGTACGTTGAGCGACGTGAAGCCCACGTCCCCCGCCGGCGAAAATCCCTGCGGCAGCAGCGGCAACAAGGACAGCGAACCGACCAGGATCACCGTCGCTACGCTGATTGTCGTCCTGCGATGATTGAGACACCACGTTACCGAGCGCAAATACCATTCCTGCACGGCACTGGTCTCGTCCCCCTGCTCATGGGGCTTCATGATGTTGGCGGCCATCATCGGCGTCAGTAGTCGCGCTACGAGCAGCGAGAACAGCACAGCCACCGTTGCCGTGAAGGCAAACGGCCGGAAGAATTCTCCGGGCACGCCGCCCATGAACGCGACCGGCACGAACACTGCGCACAGCGTAAGCGTAGTGGCGACAACAGCGAGACCGATCTCGATGGCTGCGTCTGTCGCCGCCTGCAGCGGTGGCTTGCCCATGCGCAGATGGCGATAGATATTCTCGACTTCGACGATCGCATCATCGACGAGCATTCCCACCACCAGCGAGAGCGCGAGCAGCGTCAGCGTGTTGAGGGTGTAGCCCAGCAGGTTCATTGCCCAGAACGTGGGAATCACGGCCAGGGGCAATGCGACGGCCGACACCAGCGTGGCCCGCCAGTCACGCAGGAAGAACCACACCACCGCGATGGCGAGGATAGCGCCTTCGACCAGCATCTCCATCGATACGTTGAAGCCCTCGCGGATATAGCCCACCGTCGAATTGACCTCGGTGAACTTGACGTTCGGATAAGTCTTCTGGAGCCGCGCCACGGCGATCTGCACATCTTCGGCAACGCCGAGCGCGCTGGCACCCCACGCACGAACGATTTCAAAGCCGACCACGGGCTGGCCATCGAGCAATGCAAGCTGCCTGCGCTCGGAGGCCTGATCCTTGACGTCGGCGACTGTATCGAGACGCAGGTTCCGGCCATCGGGCAACAGGATCGGCAGTGCGGCAAGTTCCTGCGCCGAGGTAATCGTGCCCACCGTGCGGACATTCTGCTCGAGCCCGCCGACACGTGCCTCACCACCCGGATATTCCGCCTGGATGCGCGCGAGTTGCCGCGAGAGATCACCAGCGGTGATGCCAAGGGCAGTGAGGCGGTCCGGATCAAGGTCGACGCGAATTTCACGCGAGACACCGCCGACGCGATTCACCCGTCCCACGCCGGGAACTGCCGTCAGCTCACGCATCACGGTGAGATCGATGAACCAGGAAAGGTCGGTGTCGCTCATGCCTTCGGCGGCAACACCGAACGTAAGGATGGGCTGTCCTGCGGTGGTCGCACGCGAAATGACCGGCTCGTTTGCATCAAGCGGCAGGTCGCTGCGGATTCTCGTGATGGCGTCGCGCACGTCGTCCTGCGCCTGGCTGATGTCGCGATCGAAGAGGAACTGGACGACGGTGGTCGAGGCGCCAACACTCACCGAGGAAGTGATGTGCTGGACTCCGGTGACCGTGGCGATCGCATCCTCGACCTTGCGGGTGACTTCCGATTCCATCTGCGATGGCGGCACGCCCGCGTAGCCAACGGTGACGACTACCGTCGGAAATTCGATGTCCGGCAGGTCCTGGACTCCCAGCCGGTTGAAGCTGATGAGTCCACCGATCATCAATGCGATGAACAGCACGATGACCGGTGTCGGATTGCGGATGGCCCAGGTGACGAAATTCATGGCGGTTCCTGAAGCGCGTCAGGCGCCAGCGACGACCTTCACCTGGTCGCCGCTCTTGAGGAAGGCAGCTCCCTTGCCGACGATGCGCTCACCGACCTTGAGTCCGTCCATCACTTCGATTCCATCGCCGTGCAGATCGCCGACCTGGACGCGACGCTTCTCCACCTTGTCGTCTTCGCCGAGCACGAAGACATAGCTGTAGCCATCCTGCGAGACGATGGAGGACAACGGGACGAGGTTCGCCTGGCCTGAACTCGTCTCGATCGCGCCGCGCGCAAACATGCCGGGCCTCCCGGCCGCACCCGGCGTGATGTCGACATACACGAGACCCATGCGATTGTTGCTCGCCACAGTGGGCGCAACGATGCGCACCTTGCCGTCGAATTCGCTGCCATCGGCAGTGACCAGATGCGCGATCTGCCCCACCTTCAATTCCCTGAGGCGCGCTTCGGGTACTTCGCCGCGCCATTCCATACGGCTGTCACGCAGCAACCTCAGCATCTCACTGCCCGCCTGGGCGACCTGTCCGACGTTGACGGTGCGAGCCGTGATGATGCCGTCATACGGTGCGACGACGCGCGTGTAGCGAAGCTTCAGTTCGGCGAGATCGAGATCGGCGCGCGCGGCATCCACCCTGCCCTGTGCAGCAAGCTGTTCACTGAGCAGTCGGTCGAGATCCGCCTTGGAAAAAACGGCGGATGTGGAGAGCGTCTCCGCCCGCTTGTACGCAGCCGATGCATTCACGAGCTGCGCCTCCGCCTGTTTCAGCGCAGCCCGACGCGATGACGCTTCGGCCTGCAGCATGCTGCCCGACAGGCGAATCAGCTCCTGACCACGCTTGACCTTGTCACCCACTTCGACCTGCACGGCATCGACGCGATAACCGCCGACCTCCGGACCGATGATGATTTCCTGCCACGCATAGATGGAACCGGTGACCGCGATAGTGCGCGCCACACTCGTCGCCTTCACGACGATCGCATTCACGGTTAGCGCGACGGGTGCCGCTGCCGGTGGGGCACCCGCGAGTAGAGGCGGACTCAGCAGGCACACGCCGAGGATCGCGAGCACCGGCAAGCGGCGCTGAGCCTGCAGCGTGACAGACCGGAGAAATTGAAGGGCACGCATACGGAATCCCTGGGCAAGCGAATGGTTCGACCAATCCGTGGCAAGGCAAATGCCGGCGTCGGCGGCGCCAGAATACAGGCCGGAATACACTTCAGAGTAGAGCAAACATGTCCTGATCACTTTCAAGTTTTGTCAACGTCTACCGCGTGACGGCAGAACACCGCTTCCCCCTGAAAGTCGCAGCCGGTACCCGGAAAATGGTCATTGGATACCGTACCGGCGATTATCAGCTTGCTGACATCGTATCAGGCACCTGATATAACTCAACCCCATGAAGAGCAATCAGCCCAAATCATCCTCTGGGCGCCCGCAACCTGAGCGGGCCGATCCGCCCCAGGAGCACCTGGGCTATCTGCTCAAGCGTTTGCAGCATGCAATCCGTCAGTCCATCGACGAGGCCCTGCGGCAGCAGGGCGTGAAGCTGACTTTTGCGCACGTTGTCACCCTGTTCGGCATCAGCCATGAGCCGGGAACGTCCGGGGCACAGATCGCCAAGCGCGCGATGGTGACGGCCCAGACCATCAACACCATCCTGCACCGCCTGGAAAAGGAGGGCAGCGCCGAACGACGGCCGCATCCCGACAACCGGCGTGTCGACTGCTGGTACATTACCGACGCGGGCCGCGCCCGGATGCATCAGGCGCGAGCAGCCGCTGATCCTGTCTGGGCAAGCATGCTCGCTCCCTTGAGCGAAGCCGAAGCCGGGCAACTCCGCAGCCTGCTCAAGCGGTGTATCGAAGGACTCGAACGCAACCGCGAGGCCGGTGGCAAAAATGAAGAGTTTCCGTTCGTGCCGTCCCGTACACGGCGCGCGCGAGTCACACCAAAGAAACAGACAACCGAAGGGAAAGTGAAATGACCATCTCCATGTATCAGGCTTCCGTACCCGTGCTCACCCGCGCGCTGACCAACCTGCGCACGATCCTCGCGAAGGCGGAAGCCCACGCCGAAGCAAAGAAGATCGACCCTGCCATTTTCATCGCCGGTCGCCTGAGCCCCGACATGTTGCCGCTCGCCAAGCAGATCCAGATTGCTTCCGACAATGCCAAGGGCATCGCCGCACGGCTGGGCGGTGTCGAGATCCCTGCGTATGCAGACACCGAAACGACGTTTGCCGAACTGTATGCACGCATCGACAAGACGCTCGCTTTCATCGGCGGCATCAAGGCCGCGCAGATCGACGGCTCGGAAGACCGCAGCGTGGAGCTTAAACTCGGGCCCACTACCGTGAACTTCACGGGTCAGTCGTACCTGCTCGGCTTCGCGTTGCCGAATTTCTTTTTCCATGCCGTCACGGCCTACGCCATCCTGCGCCATCTCGGTGTAGAGGTCGGCAAGCGCGACTACATCGGCAATCCGCAATGATCCCGTACTTGAGTTGAAGCGGACAATCCTCGAATGGATGGGTGTGGCGGCAGTCTTCGGACTCGCCGCCGCAGCCCGCTATCTGCTGATCCAGGTGCCTGCAGTCGGCCAGGCCTGTGAAGCCGACCCTGCCGTTGCATGGTGTGCAACGCGGGCACTCGTGATTCGCAGCTTCTCGGCGTTTGGTCTCGGCTATGCAGCGATGGCGGCGACCCTGGTGATGGTATTCACCTGGAATCGCGTGGTCGCCTGGGTAGCCACGCTGATCGGTGCGGCCGGACTGGTTCTCTATTGCTACGAACCGGCCGCTGTCAGTTTCGTCACGGGCGTGCTGGTACTCGCCCGCGCACAATCAGGTCGGCCGCGTATATCCCTTGGACGGCAAGACGCCGGAAGGGCTGCGGACTACACCGGATAGACAACCGTGGCGTATCCACCGAGAGGTGCATCAAACCACGACGACTCTCGATGCACTTTTAGCGGAGCAGGCCTCCGGCTGACAGCATGATCGCTATCCGGTGATCTGCTGGTCCAGCGTCGCCCGCAACTCCGCGGGCAGCTTGAGACGGCTTGCCAGGGCATCGAGCCAGGCGCGTTCGGCGGGATGATCGGGATCGATCGCGAGACGTGACGCGAGATACAGTTCAGCGCCCTGCTCGGGGCTCGCAACCTGGGCAGTGATGCGGCCCAAATCGCCGGGCTGCGTCAATGCGTCGAACACCATGGCTTTCGCTTCGGCATCGAGGCCGAGGCGTTCCACCTGCGCGAAGAGTCGCTGCTGTTCCTCTGCATCCACATGCCCGTCCGCTTTCGCGGCGGCAATCATGCCGCGGATCAGCACGAGCTCGAAAGCGCCACCATCCGCTGCGGGCTGCGCGTGCGGCAGCAATTTCGGCGCTTGCTGCGGGATGGATGCGAGGGGATTCGCACCACCCTGGCTCTGGCGATAAGTCTGGTACGCCTGGTAGGCGATGGCACCCAAGGCTGCCGCTCCACCGTACCCCAACGCACCGCCCGCGAGTTTGCGGACCTTCTTGCCGCCGAGCAGCATGCCTAGCAAGCCACCCGCCACTGCACCGGCGCCGAACGCCTGCGGGCCGCTCGCCTGGTTCAGCCGGTCCCGTGCCTGGTTGGCGATGTTGCCAAGCCCCCCTGTGCCGGTCCCGCCGCCCAGGACCTGGTCGAGCAATTGTTTTGGATCGAACATCGGAATACTCCCTCGAGAGAGAAAAGGTCTGACATCGTCTCGGCAGACCGACTCAGACCCGCCACGAGGTCATTCGTTGCGTCGGCAATCAAGTCGCACGCGTCCCACGCGCGGGCAGCAGTACTCCCAGCCCGAACAGCAGGCATAGGGCCGCCCACGCATACGCGGTGCCGTTGAGGAAGCCTTCAAGCAGCGGTGTGAGCAGGGCGGCAACTACCAGCCACCCCGCCATGATCTTCTCCTCGATCTGGATCTGCAGACGCTGGCGTGTGGCGATCAGCAGCAACGTGAATCCCGCCACCGGCGTGACAAAGAGCGCAATCGGAAAATCACGGTAGCGCGAATCCAACACCAGCAGCAGCGCAACGATCGTCGCGCCGAACAGCCAGACAAAACGCAGCAACCGCCAGCCCCTCGGCAACTCGTCATCCACTTTGCCGGCCATGCACCGGGCCAGCCACCACGCTGTAATGACGCCCAGCGTTGTCCACGCAATGGCGACGGCCCATTCGATTTCCGAACGGCTTGCGAGCCACACTGTCTTCGCCTGCGAGGCCAGGACACATCCCGTCACGTAGCCGCTCAACCCCACGATTGCCGCGGGGATTGCGCGCAAGCGGACACCGCTGATTCGCGCTGCAATCAGGAACAGCACTGCCACCACTGCTCCGAGGGCAAGTGCCCAAGGCCAGCGTGCTTCCTCGACGACCGGATCAACCAGCGAGAATTTCACGTTGCGCTCGTTGTCGTAGAGACCCCAGTACCCGCCCACTGCGCCTTCCTGGCGACGCTTCCAGGGTTGATCGAACGCTTCGATCACGTTGTAGCGAATGCCCGCCTCGGCCGTGAACGCCAGGAACTCGCGAATGAACCGGGCCTGGTTGACGACACTGGGAACAGCGCCCTGACGCTGTCGGCCTGCGCTCGGCCAGCCGGTTTCGCCAATCAGTATTTCGCGACCCGGAAATTCGGTCTGCATGGTCCGGTAGATGTCGCGGACGTGGGCAACACCCTGCTCCGCAGCCACCGGCTTGTCCTCCCAGTACGGCAGGATGTGTATGGTCAGAAAATCGACCGACGACTCGAGCGGCTCACGATACTTCCGCCAGAACTCCCAGACGTCGGCGTAGGTCACAGGCAAACCCGTACCGGCTCGGACCTGTTCGATGTAGCCGCGCAATGTCGCTGGCGCAAGTTCGCCCCGCAGCAACACTTCGTTGCCGACGACGATGCCGCGAATCACAGCCCGGTCGCGCTCTGCAATGCGGATCGCGGATTCGATCTCTTGCTGATTCAGTGCAGGATCGCGCCCGATCCAGATACCCATGAGCACCTTGAGGCCCAGCCCGGCAGCGATGCGCGGGACTTCCGCCAGGCCGTTGCTCTGCGAGTAAGTCCGCACGCAATCGAAACGTTCGGCAAGCAGTTTCAGATCGCGCTCGATGCGATCCGGTGACACGATCACACCGACGTTCACCAGCGTTTCATCACGACCACTCGAAGGCGCATACGAAACGCATTGCACCCGTCCGCCAGGCGCAGCAACGAGCTCCACCGACCGGCCCTGCCAAGCCCACCACAGGGTCACAAGAACAGCAGCAACACCCAGAATGAGGGCGATCCAGCGTTGGCGCGTTTGCACCGTTGCAATCATTCGGGTAACAGGCCTGAACTGCCGAACTGCAGTTCAGCGAAGCGCGCATAGAGCGGATCGCGCTCGATCAGTTCGCCGTGAGTACCGATGTTCACGATCCGGCCATGATCCATCACGACGATGCGATCGGCCTTGAGCACTGTCGCGAGGCGATGCGCAATGATCAGCGTCGTGCGATGTTGCATGAGCTGCTCAAGCGCTTCCTGGACCAGGCGTTCACTCTCCGCATCGAGTGAACTTGTTGCCTCGTCAAGCAGCAGGATCGGCGGATCCTTGAGAATGGCGCGCGCGATGGCAATACGCTGCCGCTGGCCGCCGGACAGACGCGTGCCTTTCTCGCCGAGAAACGTGTCGTACCCTTCAGGCAACTGGCGAATGAATCCGTCGGCAGCAGCGGCTCGTGCCGCCGCTTCGATTTCCGCGTCGGTCGCGCCTGGCCGTCCATAGCGGATGTTCTCGCGAGCCGATGTGCCGAACAGCGTCGTCTCCTGCGAAACGAGACCGATGCGTTCCCGTACGGCTTGCGGATCCGCGCGTGCGATGTCGATGCCGTCGATACAGATCCGCCCTTTGGCAGGATCGTAAAAGCGCAGCAACAGCTGGAAAGTCGTGCTCTTGCCGGCACCCGACGGGCCGACAAACGCGATGGTTTCGCCCGCAGGAATATCGAGCGTGTAGTCCTGCAACGCCAGTGTGTCGGGTCGTGAGGGATAGCGGAAGGAAACATTTTCGAAACGGATGCCGTCCGCACTGCGTGCAGGCAGCTCCAGCGGCACGTCAGGCGCACGAATCGCAGGCTGTGCGTTCAGCAATTCAACGAGGCGCTCCATCGCTCCGGCCGCGCGCTGCACATCGCCCCAGACTTCGGTCAAGGCGCCGGCCGCGGTCGCCACGAACATCGCATAGAGCAGGAACTGGCCGAGCTGGCCCGGCGTCATTTCTCCCGCGAGCACCGCGTGGGCGCCGAGCCACAACACGAACGTGATCGCGCTGAACACCATCATCACGCCGACGGCAGTGAGCACTGCACGAATGCGCGTGCGATGAACGGCCGTTGCGAAGCTGTCTTCCACAGCGCCCGCAAAGCGTTTGCTCTGCAGTTTCTCCAGCGTGAAAGCCTGTACCGTCTGGATGGCGTTCAGTGTTTCGCCTGCGAGGCCGCTCGAATCGGCTATGCGATCCTGTGCGGCACGCGACAACTGGCGGACCTGACGACCGATGAGGATCAGCGGCACCACAACGACTGGAATCATGATCACCATGTAGCCCATCAGCCGAGGGCTGGTGAGCCCGAGCATGACGAGACCGCCGATCAGGCTCATCGTGGATCTGAGCGCAATCGAGAGACCGACGCCCGCGATGGTCTGCACGAGCGTGGTGTCCGTGGTCAGACGCGAAAGGACTTCACCTGTGCGCGTGACTTCAAAGAAGAGGGGATCCAGTCGCACGACCCGGTCGTAGACGGCAGTCCTGAGGTCCGCCACTACACGCTCACCGAGCCAGGTCACGAAGTAGAAACGCAACGCCGCGAAGATGCCGAAGATCACCGCGGCGACCAGGAACCAGACGAAGTAGCGGTTGATGGTGGTGGCATCGCTCGCGGCCATGCCCTGGTCGATCAGGTTGCGCAGGGCGATGGGCAACGCAAGCAGCGCAACCGCGGCGACTATCAGCGCTCCCATCGCCAGCGTCAGGGTGCCTCGATAGGGACGCAGGAAGGGCAGCAGCGCTCGCAGCGGTTTCGGCGAACGGGACTTGGGACGATCGGGAGCAACTTCGGCCATGGGCACTCGCGGGAACGAAAAACGCCGGCATGATCACATACCGTTGCAGTTAAGTGGCGGCGCGCCGAACGCCCGCAGCCGGAAAAGGTCGTAGTACCGAGCCCGGCGACAATTGCGATCCATTCTCATCTACGACTACAATCCTGCCCCACGCGCGCCGGCTCCGTCTCCTCGCCAGCACGCCTGAGCCTCTCCCGGCGATCATCGGTAAGTAAATGAATATCAAAAGTTTCCTGAGAACCGCCGCCGCCTGCACCGCCTTGAGTCTCCTGCTGCTTGCAGCCTGCGCGCGCGAACCGGAAGACGATCCGCGGCGGCCGGTGCTCGAAACCTACGCGCAGATCGTCCTCGCGACCTACCAGGACACGCTCGCTGCAGCACAGGCTCTCGACTCAAGCGTCGATGCGTTACTGGCGAATCCTTCCGAACAGACCCTCGCCGAAGCCCGCGATCGCTGGCGCGCCGCGCGAATTCCTTACGGCCATTCGGAAGCCTTCCGCTTCTATGCAGGGCCCATCGACCAGGACGGCGGCCCCGAAGGACAGCTGAACGGCTGGCCGCTCGATGAAAATCACATCGATGCGGTCGCGAACGGTTACAACGCCGCGCCCGGGCTCAACATCATCGGCAATCCGGACAAATTTCCGGACATCACGCCGCAGTTGATTGCCGCCCAGAACGAAGCGGGCGGCGAGAAGAACATCGCGAGCGGCTATCACGCGATCGAATTCCTGCTCTGGGGCCAGGACCTCAACCAGACTCCCGATGCAGCGGGGCAGCGTCCGTACACTGACTTTGTTGCCAAGGGCAATGCCGCCACCGATGTCGCCGCACGGCGCGGTCAATATCTCAAGGCCGCGACGACGCTGCTTGTCAGTGACCTGCAATCACTCGTCGACGCCTGGACCGTGAATGAGGATCCCGCCGCAACCAGCTATCGCCGCAACTTTGTCCAGGGCGACGTCTATACCGGCATCAAGCGGATGCTCACGGGCATGGTGGGCCTGAGCGAAGTGGAAATGGCGGGCGAACGAATGGCGGTGCCGCTGCTTTCGGGTGACCAGGAAGAAGAGCAGTCCTGCTTCAGCGATACAACGGGTGACGATCTGCGCGCGAATACCGCCGGAATCGAAACGGTCTACCGTGGTCGCTACCAGCGGATCGATGGCAGCGTCGTGAGTGGACCGAGCCTTGCGGATCTCACGGCCAAGGCCGATGCGATGGTCGGTGCTGAAATGGATGCGCGGCTCGAACGCACTCAGGCCGCGATGCAGGCGATCAGCAATCCGTTCGACCGCGAGATTCATCCTGACAACAAGGAAGGCAACGCACGTGTCCAGGCCGGCGTCGATGACCTGCGCGCGCTGGCGCTCAGCATCGGCCGGGTTGCCACTGCGCTCGGCATCTTCATGTCTCCCATCGAAGGGAGTGGCGATTGAGGCTGTACATCGCAGGCCTTGCCGCTGCAATGACGCTCGCGGGATGTGACCAGGGACCGGATACGACACAGCTTCTGCAACCGCTGTCGGGCGGAGCCACGACCGTGCATGAACATTCGCGCAATGCGTTTTCGCAGCCGGCAGCGAACCTCGACAGCGGCGCACGAGCGAATTTCTTCATCGGCAACGCGTTCTTCAACAGCCCGTGGGTAGTTGCGCCCGCCTCGGCCGCCGCGCGTGACGGGCTGGGGCCGCTGTTCAATGCGAGGTCATGCGACGCATGCCACAACAACGACGGTCGTGGCCGGCCACCGCCGCCAGGCGAACGTCCCGTCTCCATCGTGTATCAATTGAGCGTCCCTGGCGCCAGTGTCCATGGCGATCCGTTGCCTGAGCCTGCGTACGGCGGCAACCTCAATCCATTTGCGATCGATGGCATGTCGGCGGAAGGGACGGTGCGCATCGAACACGAAGAAATCGCCGGGCAGTTCGCGGATGGCGAACCGTACACGCTGCAGAAACCGCGATACGTGTTCGAAGAACTGGGCTACGGACCAATGGCCGCGGACATGCAGTTCTCGCCACGCGTGGCGCCCGCAGTGATTGGCTCAGGCCTGCTGGAATTCGTATCCGAGGCGACCCTCCTCGAACTGGAAGATCCGGACGACCGCGATGGCGATGGCATATCGGGTCGCGCGAACCGCGTGTGGAATATCGAAAAGCAGGCGCCGCAGATTGGCCGCTTTGGCTGGAAGGCGAATCAGCCGGACATCGCGCATCAGACTGCTGCGGCGTTCAATGGCGAAATCGGCATGTCGACCACGTTGAGGCCCGAGCAGAACTGCATGCCGGGCCAGGCTACTTGCCTTGCAGCGCCGAACGGCGGCCATCCCGAAATCAGCGACGAGATTTTCGCGCGTATCGTGCAATACGAACGCACGCTGGCAGTGCCGGCCCGACGCAATCTCGATACGCCCGAAGTAAAGGCCGGTGCCCGACTGTTTCTCGAAGCGGGCTGTGCTGCTTGTCACCGGCCGACACTTACTACCGGCGACGTTCCCCAACTGCCGGCACTGGCGAACCAGACCTTTCATCCGTTCACCGACCTGCTGTTGCACGACATGGGGCCTGAACTGGCGGACAACCGGCCCGATTTCGAAGCTACGGGCAGCGAGTGGCGCACGCAGCCGCTGTGGGGACTCGGTCTGCAGTCTGCGGTGAACGGGCATACGCTGCTGATGCATGACGGCCGCGCCCGCAATGTCACGGAAGCGATCCTGTGGCACGGTGGCGAAGCATCGAAGGCACGCGATGCTTTTCAGAACATGTCCCGCGAGAGTCGTGCAGCCCTGCTCGCGTTCCTGGATTCGCTCTAGATGAAAACGAACAGAAGACAGTTCATCTTCGGTAGCGCCGCACTGGCAACGGCGGGCGGAGCCGGCTGGCTGCCGCAACGCTGGCTCGGCGCTGCACCGGAAGGTGTACTGCTTTCCGCCTTTGAGGATCTGCCGGGCAACCAATACATCGGCGGGCTGATCCTGCCCGAAGGCCGCGTCTTCGGGCATCGCATTCCGGTCCGGGCACATGGCAATGCCGTCGATCCGAAAGCCCCGCAGCGAGTGCTGTATTTCGCGC
Organism: Steroidobacteraceae bacterium; assembly: GCA_965279735.1. Taxonomy (GTDB): domain Bacteria; phylum Pseudomonadota; class Gammaproteobacteria; order Steroidobacterales; family Steroidobacteraceae; genus CAIUGU01. The sequence continues at coordinate 2,414,639 of OZ257260.1, forward strand.
GGCGACCGGGCACCGATGCGTTCGAGCTGGATCTGCAGACGCTCGAAATGCGCCCGATCTTCACGACACCCGCCGGTCGCCATCTCGCAGGTCACGGCCTCTTTTCACGGGATGGAGCCGTACTGCTTACGCCGGAACACGATTACGAAACACCGCGCGGCGTCATCGGGATCCGCGACGCCCTTGATTTCCGTGTGCTGGGCGAGATCGAAACGCAGGGCATCGATCCGCATGAAATCGCGTGGCTGCCGGATGGCAAGACGCTGGTCGTTGCAAACGGTGGCATCCTCACGCATCCGAAGTCGTTCCGGCGCAAGCTCAACATTCCGACGATGGATCCGTCCCTGTGCCTCATCGATGCAGCGAGCGGACGTTGCATTGAACAGATGCGTCTGCCCGATCACCTGTTGAGCATTCGCCATCTTGCGGTAACACCAGAAGGTGTTGTCGCAGCAGGTTTGCAGTACGAAGGCGAACCGCTTGCAGCACCCTCTGTTGTCGCGCTCTACCGGCCCGGCGGCGGTTTCAGATTGCTTGACGCACCAGCAGCAGCAAAGCCGCAATTGAATGGCTATGTCGCGAGCATCGCCGTCAGTGAAACGCAGCGAGTGATCGCCGCAGCCTGCCCCATGGGCCGGGGAATTGCGCGATGGGACCTCGACAGTGGGGAATTCGCAGGCTTTACGACTGCCGCTGAAACCTATGGAGTGACAGCGGTGCGTGATGGAACGCTCATTGCTTCGCAACGCGACGGCACGGCGTTCGACCTGGAATCACGGCAGGGACTGCATGCCCTCAAGCTCACACTGCCGGAACCATTGCGCTGGGACGATCACTGGACGCTAGCACCCGCGCAGGTTCGCACGCTGTTGCCCACGCAAACCGCAAACCTGAAAAGCTAGCCCGCCTGATCAGGCGGGGATCGTCGCCTGCATTCCCGGCAGCGCGCTCAAGGAATCATAGACCGCCTGCAACCGCGGATGATCCTTGCGCCAATCGATGTGCGGCAGGCGGAAATCCAGATAGCCGAGTGCACAGGCGACCGCGATGCTGCCGAGTTGCACAGGTCCGGCGAGCGATGCAGGCTGCGCCTCCAGCAAGCCGACGGACCGCAGAATGCCAACCTCGCGGCGCTGCTGCCAATCCGGTGAACGCTGCGCTTCTTCCCGACGATTTTCGTACACCATGGCCACCGCGGAATCCATCATCCCGTCGGCCAGCGCCTGGAGACGCAATACCTGCCAGCGTCGTTCGCCTTCCTTCGGCAGGAACCGTGGCGCGCCGCTGATCGTATCGAGGTATTCGCAGATCACCGGGCTGTCGAACAGCGCACAGCCATCGCTCAGGACCAATGCGGGAATCTTGCCCAACGGATTGACCGAATGCAGATCGGGCGGATCCGCGAACGGATTCACGCTGATCTCGTCGACCCTTCCGAGTAACCCCTTTTCCCGGACAAGCACGCGTACCTTGCGCGCAAACGGCGATGCCGTCGCGTGATAAAGCTGCACCAGACCCCCCTCTGACGCCGTCACGCGGCGTTTTTTTGTTTACCCGGTCCAGACGCACATACTTATATGTCAATCGCTAGACACGTTCAATCACCATTGCGATTCCCTGGCCCACGCCGATGCACATCGTGCACAGGGCAAATCGACCGCCGCTGACTTCGAGCTGGTTGATCGCAGTGGTCACCAGGCGGGCACCACTCGCGCCCAGGGGATGACCGATGGCAATTGCACCGCCGTTAGGGTTCACGTGAGGTGCATCGTCCGGCAGGCCCAGCTGGCGCAGAACGGCAAGCGACTGGGAGGCAAACGCCTCGTTGAGTTCGATTACATCCATCTGTTTGAGCTCAAGGCCTGCCTTGGCAAGCACCTTGAGAGTCGCGGGTACGGGACCGATGCCCATGATGCGGGGAGGCACCCCGGCAGTCGCTGACGCCACCACCCGCGCACGGGGCTTGAGGCCGTAACGCTTGACCGCAGCGGCACTCGCAAGCAGCAGCGCGCACGCGCCATCGTTGATTCCCGAAGCATTGCCCGCGGTGACGGACCCGTCCGGACGCACCACTCCTTTCAGTTTGGCGAGCGTTTCAAGTGTCGTTTCCCGAGGATGTTCGTCTGCCACGAACAATTTGGGCTCACCCTTGCCCTGGGGAATGGTGACGGCAATGAGTTCCTTCTTGAAGAACCCCGCCGCATGCGACTTCGCGTAACGCTGCTGGCTGCGCACCGCAAAGGCATCCTGGTCGGCGCGCGAAATCTGGAACTCGGTGACCACGTTTTCAGCGGTCTCGGGCATCGTGTCGACGCCGTGCAGCTTCTTGAGTGCGGGGTTGATGAAACGCCAGCCCATCGTGGTGTCTTCGATTTTCTGCGAACGGGACCAGGCCGCGTCAGCCTTGCCCATCACGAACGGTGCGCGCGACATGCTTTCGACGCCGCCCGCGATGATGAGATCGGCTTCCCCGATCTTGAGCGTGCGGGCCGCGAGATTCACGGCATCCAGGCCGGAACCGCAAAGACGATTGACCGTAGTGCCGGGAACGCTGTCCGGCAGACCGGCGAGCAGCAAGCCCATGCGCGCCACGTTACGATTGTCTTCGCCTGCCTGATTCGCGCAGCCGAGATACACCTCTTCGACCGCACTCCAGTCCACGCCCGGGTTGCGTTCGACCAGCGCCTTAATCGGCAGGGCGGCCAGATCATCGGCCCGGATGGTGGCGAGGCTGCCGCCGTAACGGCCGATCGGGGTACGGATGGCATCGCAGATAAACGCTTCATTCATGACAGGAACACCTTGCGGCTGGTTTGCATTTTTTGTGGGGCGCACAGCCCCGTCCCGCGATTATCACTGATTTGGTGGCTGATTTTGGTGGCTGATTTTGCCGGTTCTAACCGCTGGCGGCCGGGCCGGACCTGAGCCGAAGAAGCATTGGCATTGATGCCATGCCTAGGCAGACTGCCGGCCTTATGTCCCAACCCGCTGCCCGAGGCATATTGATGATGATCGCGGCAGTGGGCTGCTTTGCGGTCATGGATGCCACCATGAAGCACCTGACCACGCTGCACGGGCCGATGCAGGTCGCTTTTCTGCGCGGCGCGGCGTCCTTGCCGCTCGTGCTGCTGGCGCTCGGGCTCACCGGGAGGCTTGATCAGGTGCGTCCGGTGCGCTGGTCACTGCATCTCTTCAGGGGGCTGCTCACCGTCACGATGTTGTGGCTGTTCGTGTATGCGGTTCGCGTGCTGTCACTTGCGGATGCCTATTCGATCTACCTGTCAGCGCCCTTGCTGATCACCGCGCTTTCCGTTCCCCTGCTCGGCGAACGCGTGGGCTGGCGCCACTGGCTTGCGATCGGCATCGGGTTGCTGGGCGTGCTCGTCATGCTGAGACCGAGTGCGTCGGGTCTCATTACGCTGGGAGGCATGGCTGCGTTTGGTTCCGCGGTCGCCTATGCCGTGAGCGCCATCTACATCCGCATTCTTTCGCGTACGGATACTGCGGCCAGCATGGTCTTCTGGACGATGCTGTTTATTGCCGTGGCCGCAGGACTCGCAAGCATCCCGGCATGGGAAGCGATTCAAAGCAGCGAATGGGCGTGGATCGTGGCTCTTGGCCTGTCGGGTGCCGGCGGCCAGTACTTCATCACGCAGGCTTTCCGTCTCGCTCCTGCATCCGTCGTGGCGCCATTCGAATACACCGCGTTACTCTGGGGGATCGGACTCGACTGGCTGCTGTGGAATGCCTTGCCCGGCTCGCGCATGCTGGCAGGCGCATCACTCGTCATTGCAAGCGGGCTGTACCTGATCCTGCGCGAACGACAGCCTTCCGTCCCGGTTTGAAATCTTGAGGCCGATTGCGGGCAACGCAGGCGTTTACTTCTTCGGACCGAACAGTTTCTCCAGCTCGATGCGCGCCAGCTCCGCCGCAGAGGGTTCAGTTGCGGCCTTGGCCGAATCCGAAATGGAAGATGTTTTCCCCGCACCGAACATCGCGTCCAGCACAGCCCGGGCCTTGTCGCTTTCGGTCGTGGCCCGATCCGACCATGCACCCGGTCGCGGGATGAAGTAGTCGCAGAAGTTGGCACGTTCCTTGTCCTTCACTTCTTCGGCAATCGGTTCGCGGCAGTGCTTGGCCACCGTCGTCGCATAAAACTCGCACAATCGGCAGGCATGCAGGGCGGCACGGCACGAGCGACATTCGTCAAAGCGGCTCAAAGGCAGGCTCAAATGAGCCAATGAAACTCCGCACTGCCAGCAGACCAGCTCTTTGGACATAAGGGAATCCCTCCAATCGCTTCGCGCGACATGATCTCATGGATCGGTTGCTGCACCCGCGCTACACTGCGCGCCCATGCCCGTGTGCGTCCCGAACGAGTGAGCTGAGCCCGACGTCCGTCATGCAGTGACGCGGATCCTCAATTTCAAACAGCCGCTTTGTCGCGCTTCATCCACCTCGACCTTCCCGAATCGCCATCGGCTGCCGGCGTCGCCGACCCTTCACCTGCCACGGATACGCAGGGTGAAGACAGCAAGCCGGCTCATCCCCATGGCCGCGCAGCACTCGTCGTCGGTGCACTGGGCGTCGTGTTCGGCGACATTGGAACCAGCCCCCTGTACGCACTTCGCGAATGCTTCGCGCCCGCGCATGGCATCGCAGTGGTGCCGGACAACGTGCTCGGGTTGCTGTCGCTGATCTTCTGGTCACTGACGCTCATCATCACTCTCAAGTATGTCGTCATCGTTCTTGAAGCGGATAACCGCGGTGAGGGCGGCATTCTCGCGCTGAGCGCATTGCTGGTAGCCGCTTCACGCAACTGGCGACTCTGGACGCCCATCGGAGCGGCGGGATTGTTCGGCGCTGCCTTGTTCTTCGGCGACGGGTTCATTACGCCCGCAATCTCGGTGCTGAGCGCGATGGAAGGCCTGTCGGTGGCGGCGCCAAAATTCGAACACCTCGTCATGCCCGGCGCCGTACTCATTCTCGCGTGCCTGTTTCTCGTGCAGAAACGCGGCACCACAGTCATGGGACGCGCTTTCGGCCCCGTGATCATCACCTGGTTCATCGTGCTTGCCGTCCTCGGCATCAAGGGGATCATCACTGCGCCGGAAGTCCTCAAGGCAGTCAACCCCGCTTATGCCGCAGGATTTTTCATCGATAACGGTGTCGCCGGATTCGTCACGCTGGCTTCCGTCTTCCTGGCAGTGACAGGCGGCGAAGCGCTGTACGCCGACATGGGACACTTCGGTCCCGGCCCGATCCGCAAAGGCTGGTTGGTGGCCGTGCTGCCGGCACTCGTGCTCAACTACTTCGGCCAGGGTGCATTGCTGCTCCACAATCCCGCCGCAATCGAGAATCCGTTCTACCTGCTGGCGCCGGCATGGGCCTTGATCCCGCTGATCCTGCTCGCGACCGCCGCTACCGTCATCGCCTCACAGGCCGTTATTTCAGGGGTTTTCTCGCTTGCACGGCAGGCCATCAACCTGGGCTATCTGCCGCGGCTGCGCGTCCTGCATTCCTCCGAACACTCGATCGGCCAGGTTTACGTCCCGTCGGTGAACTGGCTGCTTTTCGTTTGCACGTTGACGCTCGTCGTGACATTCGGCTCATCCAGTGCGCTCGCCGGCATGTACGGCATCGCCATCGTCAGTGACATGGTCATCACGACCATCATGGTGATCATGCTGCTCCGGATCGCCGACAAGAAAGCCAACCGCCCTGTCATCGCAATCCTGTACATCATCCTTGTCATCGAAATTTTCTTCTTCCTCTCCAATACGCTGAAGCTGGACGATGGTGGCTGGATCCCGATCGCCATTGCAGCCGGCATCTACATGTTGATGAGCACGTGGCGCGAAGGCCGGAGGACGCTCGCATGGCTGGTTTCGAAGCAGCAGATTCCCGTCCGCGAATTTCTCGCGTCGATTGCGGAACTGAAACCGCATCCCGCGCCGGGCACGGCCGTCTATCTCGTGAGCGATGCGGGTGGCATTCCCCGCGCTCTCTCGCAGAACCTGAAGTTCAACGGCGTCCTGCATGAACGGAACATCCTGCTCACTTTCGTGAGCACGGAAATGCCGCGGGTTCCGATCGATGCGCGCATCGACACGCACACGATTGCTCCGGGATTGCAGCGGGTCATCGCGCGGTATGGTTTCATGGAAACGCCGGACATCTCCTCGGCCCTGCGCTGTGCCGATGCCAAAGGCATCGAGTTCCGCCCCGACGAATCCACCTACATCATCGGTCGCGAGAATCCCGTGCTCTCAGGCGGCTCCGGAATGGCACTCTGGCGCAAGCGTCTCTTCGCAGTGATGGGCCGCAACAGCCAGCTCGCCGCCATCCATTTCGGCGTCCCCTCGCATCGCGTGGTAGAGATCAGCAGCCAGATCAATCTCTGATGGCGGGCTTTCAGGGAGCCTTGGCAGCTTCGCCATTGCGTTGACGTGGCTTACGCCGCAAGTTGTTTTGCGAAAGCGCCGTGAATACATCACGCTGCGCTATCCTGCTGCGCGTGAGCCCAGGGTGACCATCCTTGGCCACCCGCGATGCAGGCGAAACATGTTTCGCACAAGACCACTGCATCGCCCATGTAGGCTCCTGAAAAAACGTCCTGTTTTTTAAGGTTTCGAAAACAACTTCCGACGCAAGCCACTCACACCAACCCGTTGTTGCGGACGGAAATCCTTCTTGCAACTGAAATCGCAATCCTCGAGTAACACCTGCCATGCTTGGTGCATCACGGCATAGTGATTATGTCTCTGATTTCTGGCGGCGCTAATGGCGTACTGTTATCGTCAATACGCATTTCTTGTGTAAATCACCGGAAATGAAGTCGGCGATACCAATGTCCATACGCTCCAGCGGTGCGCCATGCCAAAGTTCATACGGGCTTTACGTCACTCGCTGGGAGTGCTCGTACTCGTATCCGCAATCTCCCTGGCAGAAGAACGATCAAGCGCCCCTGTTCCGGAAAGGAATCCAGTTCTTGTAGGCCGAGTCACCAAAGTAACGGATGGGGATACGATCCGCGTCCAGCTTGACTCCGGTCCGATCAAGGTCCGGCTTGATTCGATCGACTCCCCTGAGCGCAGACAACCTTATGGGAAGGAGGCTTTCGCAGAACTCTACGCTCGCGTGTTCAACAAAGTAGTTGAACTGGATGTAGTCACTCAAGACCGCTACGACCGTCAGGTTGCCGTTGTCTACGTTGATGGCATGAATGTGAATGCAGCCATGGTGCAGGATGGCCACGCATGGGCTTACAGGGAATACCTGAAGGATCACGACTATTGTCGCTGGGAGGCAGCGGCGAGAGAAAGCAAGCGCGGCATCTGGGCTTTGCCGGCAGCAAAGCAGGTAGCGCCGTGGGAGTGGCGGGATATCGCTCGCCACGAACCCATGACTCCGACGGACTACTCAGAAAAGACCGTCGACGACTGCATTGTTGCCGCAGGTCCCACCACAAATGCGGCGCCCATCACGCCTGTAGATGGAAGTTGCTCAATCAAAGGCAACATCAGCAACAACGGCAAGATCTATCACCTTCCGGGTAGCCGTAGTTACGCTTCGACGCGCATAGACGAATCAAAGGGCGAGCGCTGGTTTTGCTCGGAGCAGGAAGCACAGGCAGCCGGTTGGAGACCACCAAGGCACTAGTCCATAGCTCGTGGGCTTCCGAAGCAATGGCTCATGTCGGAAGTTGTTTTCGAAACCTTAAAAAACAGGACGTTTTTTCAGGAGCCTACATGGGCGATGCAGTGGTCTTGTGCGAAACATGTTTCGCCTGCATCGCGGGTGGCCAAGGATGGTCACCCCGGGCTCACGCGCAGCAGGATAGCGCAGCGTGATGTATTCACGGCGCCAAAAATATTAAACATGGGAAAACAACTTGCGGCGGGAGCTATTGCGCCTCAAGGCGCGGACCGGCTTCGGTAAAAGCCTTAGCCAACCCAAGGAACGCCGGCCGCTTGGCGTGGATGACAAATGCAGGGATCAGCGAGAGATAGTCGGCGTAGCGCCCCTTTGCAGCGAAGCGTTCCCGGAAAAGGGAGTTCGCGAAGAAGGCACCCCACCGCGGGATGATACCGCCACCGATGTAGACGCCACCTACGGCGCCCAGCGTCAACGCGAGATTCCCGGCCACGCCCCCGAAGAAGGCGCAGAAGAGATCAAGGGTTTCGCGGCACAGCGGATCGGTATTTGCGAGACCCCGACGCGCGATTTCTTCCGGGTCGAGTGGCTCGGGCTCAACGCCCGCCAGCACGCACAGCGATTCGTGAAGATTGACGAGACCCGGGCCGGAAAGAACCCGCTCAGCGGAGACATGCTGGAAGCGGCGTTGCAGAATCGTGATTGCAGCCTGCTCGCGCTCGTTGGTCGCAAACAGCGTGACGTGACCGCCCTCGCCTTGCAGCGGCACATAAACCCCTGCTGCGGGGATCAGGCCAGATACTCCAAGTCCTGTCCCGGCCCCAAGCAATGCAATGGGACCTCCTGTAACTGCGGCCCCACCCCCGACTTGTTCAAGATCGGCTGGATCGAGCGCAGTAAGTGACATCGCCAGGGCGGTGAAGTCGTTCAGTGCCATGAGACGCTCAAGACGCAGACGACGACGCGTTTCCGCAAGCGAGAACTGCCATGGATTGTTCGTCATGTGCAGAACATCACCAGTCAACGGTGTAGCGACGGCCAATGCAGCTTCGAGCGGTCTCGCAGCCCCCTTGTCGACGCCAGCATCGCGCAGGTAAGTTTCGATTGCCGAAGCGATGTCGGGATAGCCTGCGCACGCGAAATCGCGCCCACGACTGATCACGCCGGACTCAAGCAAGGCGAAGCGCGCATTGGTGCCACCAATATCGCCAATGAGACGGGTGCCGTTCTTGCTCATTGCGGCGCCCAGAAAACGTCGACAGGCACCTGTTGCTGATGCAGGACACCACGCACCGGGTATTCGTTTACGGGTCCTGGAGTCTGGACGCGCTGGTATACCTGCCATTTCCCGGCGCCGACGATGTGCAGCACGATGCGTCGTGCGTCGAGCAGCGCGGACAGATTCAGGCTGATTCTCTCTTCCGGCACGACCGGCGCACGCATCGCGACGCACGCAGGCGGCGCGGAAGTATCGAGCGCCTGTGCCAGACCCGGTGATTGCGGAAACAGCGAAGCCGTATGACCATCGTCACCCATCCCGAGGAGCACGACATCGTAGGGCCGGGCAACGCGGCTCAATGCATGCCACGTCCATTCGAGTCCTTCTGCAACCGCCGTGGAAGGATTTTTCAGCCCGACAAAATGCGCTTTGGCCGCCAGATCCTTGAGCAGATGTTCCCGCACCAGACGTTCGTTGCTGCTCTCGTGCGTGGACTCCACCCACCGTTCGTCAGCCAGCGTGATCCACACCTTGCTCCAGTCCAGCGCTTCAGTGCGTAACTGCTCGAACAGCGCCACCGGCGTGCGGCCACCTGATACGACCAGACTCGCCACTCCTCGCGCAGCAATTGCTTCTTCAAGATCGACCTTGATCTCGCCCGCCAGCGCATGATTCAGCGCGGTGGTATCCGGAAAGCGATGGTCTTTGACGAAGCGGTGCATCGTGATCTGGCTCGAAGCTACAACTCATCGTTCCATGAAAATCCGTCACGGCTGATCAGCGAACTCGAAGCCGCCGGACCCCAGCTACCGGCTGTGTATGCCTTCGGCTTCTCGCCATGCTGGATCCAGCCTTCGCGGATCGGGTCGATCCAGCGCCAGGCAGCGTCGAGTTCGTCACGACGCATGAACAGCGTCAGGTTGCCTTTCACCACATCCATCAGCAACCGCTCGTAGGCGTCGATGCTGCGCACCTTGAAGGTCTCGCCGAGATCAAGCGCCAGGTCCACAGGCTTCAGTCGCATGCCCTCGCCGGGATTCTTGGCGAGAATGGTGAGCGTAATGCTTTCCTCCGGCTGCAGCTGGATCATGAGCCTGTTCGGTGACTGCGCGGTCGCCACCTTGTCGAAAATGGAATACGGCACCTCATCGAACGTCACGACGATCTCCGTCACGCGCTCCTGCAGACGCTTCCCGGTTCGCAGGTAGAACGGCACGCCAGCCCAACGCCACGTATCGATTTCCGCCTTGATCGCAACGAACGTTTCCGTCGTGCTATCGGGATCGACGCCCGGTTCCTGCAGGTATCCAGGCACTGGCATACCGTCTGCGGCGCCTGCCTTGTATTGCCCATGCACGGTCTTGACCAGCACATCGCGGCCCGTGATCGGCCTGAGCGCCCGCAGCACTTTCAGTTTCTCGTCGCGGACTGCGTCGGGCTCGCTGCTCGTCGGCGGCTCCATCGCGAGAATGCAGAGTAACTGCAGGAGGTGGCTCTGGACCATGTCACGCAGCGCGCCCGTCTCGTTGTAGAACATGCCGCGCCCTTCCACTCCAAGCTGTTCTGCAATGGTGATCTGCACGTGGCGGATACGGCCTCGACGCCATAAAGGCTCGAACAACGAGTTGCCGAAACGCAGCGCAATCAGGTTCTGCACCGCCTCCTTGCCCAGATAGTGATCGATGCGGTAGATCTGCTTCTCGACGAAGCTGGCCGCGACAATCTCGTTGATCGCATGCGAGGAAGCCAGGTCGAGACCGAGCGGCTTCTCCAGCACCACACGCGATTCAGGAGTGACGAGCGCTGCCGCCGCAAGCTGCTTGCAGATAGCCGTGAACAGGTTCGGCGCCGTGGAAAAGAAAAACACCCTTACATTGGCTTCCCGACCTGCGAGTTGTGTCTTGAGCGATTCGTAGTCCGCTGCATTCGTCGCGTCGATCTTGCAGTAATGCACGTGCGCGCTGAAGGATTCCCAACGGCCCTGATCGAAATCATCGCCCAGATGGGAACGGCACGTTTCCTCCACCTGCGCGAGATAGCCTTGCTGCGAAAGATCCGACCGTGCGATACCGATCAGGCGCGAATCAGGCGGGATCTGTCCCGCGGCATGCCTGCGATAGAGCGCAGGCAGCAGCTTGCGCATGGCCAGATCGCCCGTGCCACCGAACAGCATCAGGTCGAAAGGGGACGACTCCATGAAATTCTCCTGAAACAGACGGTTGCGGTGCGCATGCGCTATGCGCCTACGTCAGCCGCATCCCAGCACCGGAATGCAAGAATCATGGCCGCGTTGTTGTTCCCCGGCAGGGGAGCGTTCGGCGTTGCCGACGCTGTTGTTGGGCCAATTGGGTGCAAGCATACACGCGCCGTGCATTCAGATGGAACACACACTGCGGTATCGGGGCCGCAGCACATTCACTACAATGAATCGCAATTCGCCTCCTTTCACGGAGTTCATCGATGGCCAGCCTGCCGCCGCTCGACTCTACCGTCAGACGTGTGACGGAACGCATCCGCGAGCGCAGCACATCCAGCCGCGCCGACTACCTGAATCACATGCATCATGCAGGTCAGCGGGGCTCAACCCGTGGCCAGCTCGCCTGCACGAATCTCGCTCATGGTTTCGCTGCAGCCGGCAACGCCGACAAGGAAGTCCTGCGCGGGCTGCGCTGGCCCAACATTGCCATCGTCTCCGCGTACAACGACATGCTCTCGGCACATCAGCCGTTCGAGAGATTCCCTGCGCTGATCAAGCTCGCTGCCCGTGAAGCAGGCGCGGTCGCCCAGTTTGCGGGTGGAGTGCCGGCGATGTGCGACGGCGTCACGCAGGGACAGCCCGGCATGGAGCTGTCACTGTTCAGCCGCGATGTCATTGCGATGTCCACAGGGATAGCCCTGTCGCACAACATGTTCGACGCTGCATTGTGCCTCGGGGTGTGTGACAAGATCGTGCCCGGCCTGCTCATGGGTGCCCTCGCCTTCGGGCATCTGCCGGTGATCTTCGTACCTGGTGGGCCAATGGCCTCAGGCATTCCGAACAAGGAAAAGGCCCGCATCCGTCAGCTCTTCGCGGAGGGCAAGGTCGACCGGGACGCGCTTCTCGAATCGGAGGCACAGAGTTACCACTCCGCCGGCACGTGCACGTTCTACGGCACGGCCAACAGCAACCAGATGCTCATGGAAGTGATGGGCCTGCACATGCCGGGCTCCGCTTTCATTCCACCGGAAACGCCGTTACGTGATGCACTGACCTCGGCAGCCACTCGTCGTGCTGCCAGAATCACTTCCCTTGGCGATGAGCATCTCCCTCTCGCGCACGTCATCGACGACCGGGCGATCGTGAATGCGATCGTCGGCTTGCTCGCGACAGGCGGCTCGACGAATCACACCATCCACCTGGTCGCGATGGCTAGAGCCGCCGGAATCCAGATCACATGGGATGATTTCAGCGATCTTTCGGATGCGGTGCCTCTACTGGCGCGCATCTATCCAAACGGCGGCGCCGACGTGAATCATTTTCACGCGGCAGGCGGGATGGGGTATCTCATCCGCCAACTGCTGCAGGCCGGCTTCCTGCATGGAGACACCACGACGATCACGGGGCGGGGTCTGTTCGACTACACCGAGGAACCCTGGCTCAGTGAGAATGGCCTCGCCTGGCGACCGGCAGCGGCGGTATCGGGCGACGAAGAAGTGCTGCGTCCTGCAAACCACCCCTTCAGCGCGGACGGCGGTCTCAAGCTGTTGCGAGGGAATCTCGGACGAGCCGTCATCAAGACCTCTGCCGTGCGTGCCGAACATCGGATCGTCGAAGCACCGGCTCTGGTCTTCAATGACCAGGAAGAAGTCATCGCCGCCTTCAAGGCAGGCAAGCTGGCCCGCGATGTGATTGTCGTCGTGCGGTTCCAGGGACCGCGGGCGAACGGCATGCCCGAACTGCACCAGCTCACGCCGTGCCTCGCCTCGCTGCAGGCCAAGGGTTTCAAAGTCGGACTCGTTACGGATGGACGCATGTCCGGTGCTTCGGGCGCCGTCCCGGCTGCCATCCATGTCACGCCTGAATGCCTGAATGGCGGCCCTCTCGGCAGGGTTCGCGATGGTGACATCGTGCGTCTCGACAGTTACGCAGGCGTGCTCGAAGCATACGTCAGCGATGAACTGTGGCAACAACGTGGACTATCGGCGCCGAATCTCGATGCCAATGGCTTCGGCACCGGCAGGGAACTCTTCGGCAGTTTCAGAAAGCTCGCTACCGGCGCCGAAGAAGGTGCCCTCACCTGCATGACCTGAGTTTTCTCAAGAGTACGCTTACGTGAACATCCTCGATCTGCTGAAAGTCGCGCCGGTCATTCCGGTGATCACCGTCAACCGTCTTGAACATGCCGTGCCACTGGCCCGTGCGTTGGCCAACGGTGGCCTCAAGGTACTGGAGATCACCCTGCGCACGCCGGTAGCGATGGCAGCCATCGAAGCCATGATTGCCGCCGTGCCGGAAGCGATCGTCGGAGTCGGGACCCTGACACGTGCAGATGAATTCGCGGCGGCCGCAAAAGCCGGCGTGAAATTCGGTGTCAGCCCCGGACTCACTCCGGAACTGATTGCAGCGGCAACGACCGTCGACTTTCCCTTGTTGCCGGGCGTGATGACGCCTTCGGAACTGATTGCCGCGCGCGCCGCAGGGTTCGTGGCGTGCAAGCTGTTTCCTGCCCAGCAGGCCGGCGGCATCGGCATGCTGAAGGCGTTCGCCGGTCCGTTCCCGGACATGGTGTTCTGCCCGACCGGTGGCATCACGCGGGAAACGGCGCCTGATTTCCTCAAGCTTCCGAACGTCGCATGCGTGGGTGGTTCATGGGTCTGCACCACCGACCTGATGAACCAGGGAAAGTGGCAGGAGATCGAGAATCTCGCCAGGGACGCAGCCTCCCTGCGGAAAAACTGAAGAGCACTCTTGGCCGGAATGGCCATCCCTGATCAGGAGTCCGTGATCCTCCGCCCCCTGCCGGTCTGCCGACGTTCTACCCGGCCATCCCATCGACCGTTGAGAGTGTTGATACCAACATCTTCTTCCCGGCGAGGCTCCTCGGCCCGACGATCAGGGTGATGCTGATAACGGCACGTGCACTGTCCTGCATCGCAGGTCTTGAGCGGAAGGGCGGGAGCCTCTGAAGAGAGGAAGCGGGAAAGCATGCTCGTGCGGGCTGCCTTGCACGCTCGCTGTCCGGGCATGATCGATACGGCGTGGTAGGGATTCGAAACGGTGTGGGAGGTGACGTGCTCACCTTTCACCTTCGATTTGTAATGGAACAGGGTCTTGAGAGACAGCCGTGACAAATTGAAGGTGAGCGCCATGGAGATCTCCCAAGCAATTTTCGTACCACAGTAAGGGAAACCCCGAAACCACGACACGGAGAAAGGCGCGCAGGATACCTAGATCTGCGACTTTCGTCACGCTTTCCAGGCGGAAATTAGTCGGCCAACCCCGGCTCATTTGGCCCGCTGAATTGCGGCCTTACTGAATTTGGCGCGTCATTCAGCGCGTGCCGCACGAACTCCTATCGATCCGTCCGTCGCACCAGGCGGGAACACATGGGCCTGCAAACAAAAGGTTGTGGTGCATTGAAGATCCCCTTAGCGGTCGGTTATCCGCCGCCCCCTTCGTACCCGCCGGTCGACCCCTCGCCAAATCCCATCAATGGTGACAACCTGGATATCGGATTCGCGCCTGGGTTCATCGGTGCGCCGGTCAGCGTGATGCTCATAACGACAGGTACATGAGACGGCCGTACAATCCGGCAGCGGCAGGCTGGGAGCGTCCGCAGACAGGAACCGCCGCTGAACCTGCTCCCGCGCTTGCCGGCAGGCTTTTACGCCCGGCACCACCGATACGGCATGGTAAGGATTCGAAACGCGGTGGGTCGTAACCCGCTCACCGCGTACTTTCGATTTGTAGTGAAAGAGTGCGCCCAGCGACCAGCGCGAAAAATTGAACGCCAACTTCCTGCTCTCTTGCAGCGACGCTTCGGGAGCGACCGCAATCACGATACCGCAATAATTCGTGGGTCCAATCTGTATTGTTTACACGTCCGCAGCGAGTACGAAAACGCCTTTAAAACAGGCGTTTTACCGGGCAGGATTTGCAGAGCTGTCGTCGACAGACGACAAACAAATCATGCAGCGGTGAGTTGATCGGCAGAAGATGCCGCCATCTCGGTCTTCGCGCGCTCCGGAACAGAAGCGGCGACCGTGGCAGAGCCGGCGTACACATCGTGATGACGCTGCAGCGAACGCAGAAGATTGAAGTTTGCAAGCGCGTGCTGCCTTGAACCCCGGGCAAGAAACGCGCGTCGCTCCGGCGGCATTTCCATCACTCGCGTAATCCCGCGCGTCAGCGAAGCCTGGCTGCCGGGCTCCACCGAAACACCGTAGTCCCCCACGACCTCGCCTTGTGCGCCCATGCCCGTCGCGACGCACGTTATGCCGCACAGCATCGCCATCGCGATCGTCATCCGCATCTCGTCGTTCAGCGACGTTGAACACACGACGTCGCAGGCATTGAACAACGCGGCGCTATCCGACCACTCACCGAGCAATCGCACGCGCGTGGCCAGCGTACCGCCGCCGACCAGTGCCATCAGGGGCGCATTGCCGCGCTGGATGCCGCGTCCCGCGAGAAGAATCTGGGTATGGGGATTGGCGCGGATGATGTCGCCCACGGCCTTGAAGAAAGTGATGTGGTCATACTCCGTCTGGAAAGGCGCCTGCATGCCGATCACGAAGGCATTGGCTGGCAACTCAAGCTGTTCACGCACGCGTTTGCGGGCAGCAAAATCCGGCTTGTATCGCTCGACATCCACGCCAGGCGCAATCACCGTGGATTTCGGATGAACGAAGCCCGCGCGTCGATGCCGCGTCAATGCCATTTCGGAACTGTAGACAATCTCGTCGGCTTCGCGTGCAAACCTGATTGCGGTCTTCAGCTTCAGCTGCGCGATCTGCCCGCTGTTTGCGGGCAATGCATCGGTGCCTGTCATGCTCCACACCAGACGCGGCTTTGCCTTGCTCACCTTGACCAGCAGGACACTGGCGATCTGCGCGGTGTAACCCCACGCATGCACGACATCAGGTTTGAACGCCCGCGCGAGTTTCATCAGTTCGCGCGGAGCCAGCAGCGATCCGCGACGTTGCGACAGCTTGAGTTCGTGAACGGGAATGCCACCCTGCCTCAGCACCGCCGCATGCGGGTGACCGGGCGCGAAATAGACGACCTGGTTCTGGACCTTTCTGCGATCACCCCGCACGAGGAGCGGCAACAGCATGCCGTTCACATTGGCATTGCCTTCGGTCCCGCTGCTGACCAGATGCAGCACTCTGAGGGGACGCGCTCTCGTATCGCTGGCAGGGACTTGGGTCACGGTGGGCTCGCAGGAAAGAACTGGGGCGAAATCCTAGCAGCGAGCGCCCCGCGCAACGTCAAGGAAACCTCACGGTGAGCGTCAACTGTTAACAGCCGCACAGTTGATTGGCTGCAAATGCCTAAAAACGCAGACGAGTGCCGTATCCGGTGAGTTCCAGATACCCTCGCCCGACCGTCTGCCCTGCCTCATCGATGAGCTCCACTGCACCTTCCCAGTAAATCGTGCCGGTGCTGCGTCTCGAATCGCTTTCCTGGTCATCGAGCAACGGTCGTACCGTGTACCAGTGATCGCCCGCGCGAACGCGCCATTCCACCGGGTACGCAATCGCAGTCCGTGGCGAGCGCCAGCGACGCAGCACTTGCCATTCGATTTCCCCCGGCTCGAAGACGGACACATTCCCGCCACTCGCGGATCTCGCACTGCCCCCCGCCCAATGCTGGCCGTTCTCGGCATCGCGCATGCGAAAAACCATCAACGCTCCGCCATCGTCGAGATTGATGCCGAGCCAGTCCCAACCCTGGGCCGCCTCATCGAGTAGTGTGCTCGACCACTCATGATCGAACCACGCGGTACCGTGCACACGCAACGTCCTGCCTTGCACGATCGCTCGACCCGTGACGGCAAGCTGTGGCTGGCTGTAGTAGTGACTCGCGGATTCCCGCGCAGGTCCTTTCTGGCTGAAGCCTGCTGCCCCTTGCAACAAAGGTGGTTGAGTCCTGACAAGCTCGAGCTCCAGATCGAAATCCTTCGCCGGCACACGGACACGATAGCGATCGCCTTCCTGGCGCAGTGACCAGTCCTCGAGCACGACGTCCGTGGTGCCCTCCCTTGCTTCCGCCAGCCCGAAGCCCGCGCGGGCAGAACGTTCGTCATGCAGCAGCTTGCCGATCTGCGGATCGCTGATCGCCGCATGCGCAAACAATAGCTGGCGCGCCGCGAAGCGCGAGGGATTCTCCTCATCCAGACCGGGACGATGCCGGAAAAACGTCACCTGGAAACCGCGTGACATGCCCTTCTCGTCCTCGATCCAGCCGGTGACATACCACCATTCGGTGCGGAACTCCGGGTGGCTGCCTTCATCCTGCGGGAACACGATCGGCGTGTCCGCCATGACCGGCGGGTACTCGGCCGCGGTCGCACCGAACGCAAGTTGCAGCAGGATCGTGAGCAGCGTGATCGACCTGAACATCACCAGTCTTCCTTCACGGCGCGAATGACATCGTCCTTGAGCGCCATGCGTCCGCTCCAGACCGCCGTCAGGGCCGCTGCTGCAATCAACGTCACGCTGAGCAGCGCCAGCAGGCTCCAGGGGAAGAAGACATCCATGCTCCAGTGAAACGATTGCCGGTTGACGACGTAGATGAGGATGAGGCTGACGACAGAACCAATCACCAGTCCCGCAACGACACCCACGGCACCGAGCAACGCGCCTTCAGACGCGAGCATGAAACCCGTTTGCCTGCGCCTGATTCCGAGATGCCGCAGAACACCCAGCTCGGCCCTTCGCGCGAGGACCTGCGCGCTGGTACTGGCAGCAATCCCTGCGAGGCCGATGCAGACGGCGATGATCTCGAGCAGGTAGGTCACTGCAAACGTGCGATCGAAGACACGCAGCGTCAGGGCGCGTATTTCTCCTGGCTGGCGAATGTCGTAGTCAGCGAGGCCCGGCAACCGCTCGTGAATCGTCGTGATCAGTTTCGGGATGTCGGCGTCGGGCTCGAGCCATAGCCACGCCGCATTCGCACGCTCATCACCGGTAAGTCGCACGTAGTTGTCACGATCAAGCACGATGGCGCCGTTCTGCCGTTCATAGTCGCGATAGATCCCGCGCACCGAAAAGCGCACATTCTTCATCGCCAGCGATGCGGTAAAAACACCGTCGGGCCGGAGACCAACGAGATCGGCTGCGGCTTCAGAGACCCATACCGGTACGGCGTCAGCAGGACCCGGTGTTGCGGCAACCCCTTCCATCCACAGGGTGCGATCGGCATTGCTCTCGGCAATCGGCCTCGCCACCAGGGCGACAGGACTCTGATGTCCGTCGATGCGGATTTCCGTGAAGCGATTGGGCTCCACGCGTTCAACGCCCGGCAATGCGCGCAGCAGGTTGACGTCGGATGTCCCCAGATAGGCAGTCTCCCCGGTGAAGCCCGCGCGCAGATACAGATCCGCAGGCAGGATTTTCTCCAGCCATTGGTCAAGTGAGGTGCGGAAGGACGTGACCATCACGGCCATCGCCACCATCAGGCTGAAACTGACGAGGATCGCAGAGAGGCTGGTGGTCGCCTGTCGCGCCGTCCCCCTGAGGTGGGCAATCGCAATTTGCCAGGGCACCGAGCGCGTAGCCGGCAACACCCGCAGCACTGCACGCGTCACGGCAGGCATGAGGAACACGGCTCCGATCAACACCAGTGCAATCGCGGCGTAGCCCGCAAGAGGCAGTCCTTCCACGGCAGGCATGAGCAGCAACCCGCCGGCGAGCAGCCAGAGAATGAAGCCGGTACCGGTATGGCCGCGCACCGATACCTCCTCAAGGTCTCCCGCTTTCAGTGCGATCGCAGCCGGAATCCGCGCTGCCGCGAACGCCGGCCGCAACGTGCCGCCCATCGCCGCAGCCGTTCCCAATAGAAAGAAGGTGCTGGTTGCTGCCCAACCCACCTTGAGACCCGGAGCAACGCCCCGGAAATAGCCCGCACCCAGATCCGCACCAAAAGCCTTGAGGCCGACATCTGCGAGCAGTATTCCGAGCACGACTCCGCACAACGCGCCCAACGCGCCGACGATTGCGCCGCCGAGCAGGATGCTTCCGATCTGCTCGCGCGCGGTGACTCCTATCGCATGCAGCAGCGCGATTTCACGCCGGCGTCGAATCACGGCAAGCGACTGGGTGGAGTGCACGAGGAATGCGCCGGTGAACAGAGCGACCAGCGCGAGCGCAGTCAGATTGGAGCGATACGCACGCGACAACCGCAACGCTTCGTCGGTTTCGGCTCCCGGCGTCGTGACGCTCACCCCCGGCGGGAGCAAGGCGGCTATTTTCGCGCTCACCTCTTCGGATGAAGTGCCTGACTTGAGGCGGAGTTCGATCCGCTGCAACAGACCGGTTTGCCGCAATCGCCACTGGGCCGTTCCGATATCGAGAACGGCTGCCCGCTGCCGATACACCGACGCAGGCAGGATGCCGGCCACGTGGAAGCTGACCGGCTCAAGGCCAATCTGCAGCGTCAATGTGTCACCGACTGCCAGGGCAAGATCGCGTGCCGCCACCGGACTCAGAAAAACTGCATCTTTTTCCAGCACGCCGAGATTCGTCCGCGGCGATTCAAGGCCGATCGACGGCTGCATGCGGAGGGCGCGGAAGAAATCGATGCCCAGCACGTCCAGCGTTTCGGGCCGGCCAACGACCCTCGCCCGCACATCGACGATCGGATTGGCGAGCGCCACCTCGGGGATACCGGCGAGCACTGGAAACAGTGCTTCGTCAAATCCACCGCTCGTTCCCTGCACGACCAGGTCAGAGAGACCGAACAGGCTGCGCGCCGCCAGCGAGACTTCGTCCGCCGCCGAACGGTTGACGAGCGTGACGCCGAGGCCGAGGGCAACACCCAGCGCAATCACCAGCACTGCCAGCACCGTTCGCCCGGCCGCATGACGCAAAGGGCCGGTCACCAGAGCGTCGAGCAACAACGCTCTCGAGGTCCTCATCCCACGGCCGCCTGCGGCTTCAGGATCAGTCCCTGACGGGTCAGCAGATAGATGCGGTCCGTGGTGGCCGCAGCCACGGCGGAATGCGTCACCAGGATGCCGGTCGAACCGTCGCGCTTCAGCTGGGCACGCAACAGCTCGAGAACCTGACCTGCGATTTCCGGATCGAGGTTTCCCGTAGGCTCATCCGCCAGCACGAGAGCAGGCCGATGGACCAGCGCCCTCGCGACAGCCACCCGCTGCATTTCGCCGCCGGAAAGATCCCGCGGCAGGCTGGCCCGCCGATCGAGCAGACCGACTGCCGCCAGCAGCTCATCGATCCGCTCCGTGGCTTTGGACCCATCGATGCCATTCAGCGCCAGCGGCAAACCCACGTTCCCTGCGACCGTCAGGTGCGGGAGAAGATGAAAAGCCTGGAAGACGAATCCCATCCGCTGACGACGAAGTCGCGTGCGTGCATCGTCATCCATCTGCGCAAGACTGCGGCCTTCGAGCAGAACGTCGCCCGAATCAGACACATCGAGGCCGGCGATGAGATTGAGAAGCGTCGATTTGCCAACGCCGGATTCACCCATGATCGCGATGTAGTCGCCCGTTCCAAGCTCAAGCGAAACTTCAGCAAGGACCTCGCGCTGGCCTGCAGTTCCTGGAACCGGGTAAGTCTTCCGTAATTTCGTAAGCGTGAGCATGCGACTTCAGGGTGCGTTTAAGTCCATATAAATCAAATGGATGAATACAGGCCCCAAGGTTCGTGAGTCGCATCGGGAGAAGCCTGCTTCACTTAAGGCGTCGCCGTTATCGCACGTTTCCGGCGCTGCAATCCGCCCGCTATCATACGGTCGCTCAACGGACGTTGGCGCCCCATGCGAGAACGCGCTGGCCAGTCAGGCAGCTCCCACCCGTTTGTCAGGGTTCGTCCGACTTGCAGGCAGGACACGCATGCCCCACGCTCGCGGCCTGAACGCACGTTAGGTGCCTGTGGTTGTCTCTTAAAGGCTTCCTGGTTTTTAAACTGTCACGCACGGCGGACGTCTCCGCCCTTCTATGCCGCTATCCCGAACCCAGCGCCTCCTCTCGAGCATCCTTGTCGCCGCCATCTTTGCGGGGTTGACCTTCGGCCTCTGGGCTTACATGAACCGGCCGACAACACTGGACCCGGAGCAGCCCGGCTACCTGCCCCCTCTGCCCAAGCGGATCCAGGGGTTTGCGTTCTCGCCCTATCGCATCGACCAGGACGCTACGCTAGACCAGCTCCCGAGCGAAGAGCAGCTCTCCGAGGATCTGGCAGTCCTGGCAGGCAAGACCCTGGCGGTTCGTACGTATTCGACGATCGGCTCGGTCGGTGAAGTCCCGCGGATTGCCTGGGCGCAGAAGCCAAGGATCAAGGTGGCGCTGGGCACCTGGCTCGACAAGCGCACCGAGCGAAATGAAGAAGAGATCCAGAACGCCATCCGGATCGCAGCAACCCAGCCCAACATCATCCGGGTGTTTGTCGGCAATGAATCCCTGCTGCGCGGCGACCTCACGGTCAACGAACTGGCTGCGTATCTTGACCGCGTGCGTGCAGCGGTAGAGAAGCCGGTCAGCACCGCCGAGCCCTGGCATGTCTGGCTTGCACATCCCGAACTTGCCAACCATGTCGATTTCATTGGCGTGCACATGCTCCCGTACTGGGAAGGCGTGGATGTCAACGAAGCGATCGACTACATCGCGGACAAGATGAAGCGCCTGGAAACAGCGTTCCCCGGCAAGCGCATCATCATCGGCGAAGTAGGCTGGCCTTCCGACGGCCGGACGCGTGAAAAGGCCGTGGCCTCCCCCGCCAACGAAGCTCTATTCCTCCGCCGCTTCATCGCGCGGGCAAAACAGGACCACTACGTCTACTACCTGATGGAAGCATTCGACCAGCCGTGGAAATCGGCCATCGAAGGCTCGGTCGGCGCGTACTGGGGCGTGTTCGACGTCAACCGCAAACCGAAATTCGAATTCGTGGCGCCCATCGTGCGGATTCCGGAATGGCATTCCCTCGCGTTGCTGTCTGTCGCACTGTCCGCCTTCACGCTCGGCGCGTTCTACATGTTCAGCGGATCGCTTGGGAATCGCGGGCGAAGCTTCCTCGCGGTGGTCGTTTACACAACCGCCACCATCACGGTGCTCATCGTCTACGACTATTCGCAGAAATACCTGACCTTCACCGGCATCCTCGTCGGGACGGTGTTGATCATCGGCATGTTGGGACTGATTGCGGTTCTCCTTGCCGAAGCACACGAATGGGCCGAGGCCCGCTGGGATACGGGGCGACGCAGGTTGCTGCAGACTGGCAATGGAATCAGCACCACGCTGGTTGACTCAGGCCCGGTGCGAAAGGTCTCGATCCAGGTTCCCGCCTACAACGAACCGCCGCAGATGCTCATCGAGACGCTCGATGCTCTTGCGCGGCTCGACTATCCGGATTTCGAAGTCATCGTCGTCGACAACAACACGAAGGACGAGAAGATCTGGCGGCCTGTGGAAACCCATTGTCTCGCGCTCGGCCCGCGTTTCCGCTTTTTCCATGTGAATCCGCTCGCGGGTTTCAAGGCGGGTGCGCTCAACTTCGCCCTCAAGCAGACTGCGCCGGACGCCGATGTCATTGCCGTGATCGACAGCGACTACAAGGTCGAACCGCAATGGCTGAAGGACCTCGTGCCGGCGTTCGACAATCCCAAAACCGCGATCGTCCAGGCACCGCAGGACTACCGTGACGCCGACGACAATCTCTTCAAGGCCATGTGCCACGCGGAGTATCGCGGCTTCTTCCAGATCGGCATGGTCACGCGCAACGAACGCAACGCAATCATCCAGCACGGCACGATGACCATGGTCCGCCGCAAGGTCCTCGAAAGCGTGGACGGCTGGGCGGAGTGGTGCATCACCGAGGATGCGGAACTCGGTCTCAAGATTTTCGAAGCGGGCCTTGAAGCGACCTACGCTTCAACGACATACGGTCGCGGCCTGATGCCGGACAATTTCGTGGACTACAAGAAGCAGCGTTTTCGCTGGGCTTACGGGGCGATGCAGATCCTGCGCTCGCACTGGAAACCGCTGTTCTCGCACAAGGACAATCGCCTGACTGCGGGCCAGCGTTATCACTTCATCGCCGGCTGGCTGCCTTGGGTCGCGGATGGTCTCAACCTCCTGTTCAACGCCCTTGCGATCGGCTGGACGATCGCGATGATCGCTGCACCCGCGCGCATCGAACCACCGCTGCTCATGTTCTCCGTGCTGCCGCTGACTCTCTTCACCTTCAAGCTGGTGAAGCTGATTCATCTGTACGTCACGCGTGTAAAGGCGAACCTGCGCCAGACCTTTGCAGCGGCCCTCGGCGGACTCGCGTTGTCGCATACGATCGGGCTCGCGATCGTCAAAGGCCTGTTCACCAAGGACGAACCGTTCTTCCGCACTCCCAAACAGGCGCAGCCGCATGCCTTCGCTGCCGCACTGGCCGCAGCCCGGCAGGAGAGCCTGTTGATGCTCGCATTGTGGGTGGCGGCGCTCGGGTTGCAGACGATTCCGGAGGAACTCAGCAGCCCCGATCTTTCCGTGTGGACAGCCGTGCTACTGATCCAGTCGATTCCCTATGCTGCCGCGCTGGCAGTTTCGCTCATCAGTGCCTTCAACCTTCCCGCCCGCTGGCTCGGCACTGTGTTGCCAAGCCCCGTCGGCGGTCCAGCCCGGGAAGGCGGACAGTCTTAGGGAATCTAAAGACTGGCGAGGACTCGCCGCGCGAGCGTAGTGCCGCTGATCCAGGCGGCTTCAACTCGCGGGCCCATGCACCAGTCGCCGCAGAATCCGAGACGCTGCACGGGATCCCAGAGACAGGGCTCGCCTAACGGCTTTTCGACGCGGGCGTAGCGCCAGAGATGCGCGGCAAGATGAGCTCCGCTGGGTGCAGGTGCGTTGACTACGAGTTTGCCGAACTCGAGCAGGAGCGCTTCCGCCACTTTTACTGCAGGGTCGTCGATATGTTCCTGCGTCCATTCGGCCGAGGCATGGAACACCCAGCAGTCATGCGGCGACTTGCGGCCCGGTTTGCTGACATCGCGCGCAGCCCATGCGAGAGGCCCGGTCTCGAGACTGAATATATCGGCCGGTGAATCGAGGCGTTCCGGAAATCCTGCCAGTACTGCCCAGCACGGCGCCATCCGCACTTCGTTGAGGCGGGCGGCGATATCGAAGGCGGCATTGAGATCGCGCGTGAGATCGAGGGCCTGGGGAGCGGGGATCGCCAACACCAGCGCTTCGAAAGGTCCGAGTTCATCGCCGGATTCGCATTGCAGCCACCAGTCATCGTCACGCTTTGCGCAGGCAACCACGCGGACTCCACGCCGCACGTCGAGTCCCGCGGCAAGCGGCTGTACCAGCGAGCTCATTCCGGGAGCTCCCACGTACCACGGTTCCATGCGGGATAGCCCCGGCGCAACGGGCAGCCATGATTGCGAATGTCCGGTTATGCAAGCGAGATCGAGGTAGTCCTGGAGCCCGGGTTCGCGCGCGATGACGTACTGGGCGCCATGATCGAACGCGAGGCGGCCGATGCGTCGTGTCGCCAGCCGCCCGCCGAGCCCGCGGCTTTTCTCGAGGATGGAGACCTCGCGCGACGCCGCGAACAGTGCTCGTGCACACGCAAGGCCTGCCATGCCTGCGCCGATGATGGCGACTCCCGACTCAGACATTGATCTGTCTCATTTCCTACATCTTGACGTAAGCAGCGGGTAACAGTCGACGCCTTTACTACCGCGGCCAACCCAAGAGCCAGGAGACCCCAGCCGTGAACGTCAACGACCAGCCCATCGCGTCAGGCGACGAAGCCGATTGCAATCCTTCCACCAACCCGTGGTTCACCGATATCGTGGCGCGTCGTTATGATCGCCGCGCCATTGTCAAAGGCACCCTTGCCGCAGCAGTCACGACGATGATTGCCGGCAAGGCGCTCGCCCATGGTGACAGTCATGATCGTGGTGATCGCGACCATGACTACAGCACCCAGTACCGGCGGCGCAAAGGTCCGGCCTTCAAGGCAGTGCCCGCATTCAATCCAGGCAAGGAAGATGCGGTCGTGGTACCGGAAGGCTACAGCGTGCAGGTCATCCTCCCCGAAGGCACGCCGATCACCGGCAGCTATCCTCCCTATATTCCCGGCGATTTCAACACTGGCCGGGACCGCGAGCAGCAGGCCGGCGCCCATCACGACGGCATGCATTTCTTTCCGCTCGCCCGTGGCAAGGAAGGCAATGAGAGCGGGCTGCTCTGCATGAACCACGAGAACATCGACCAGGCCTTCATTCATCCGCAGGGTTTCAGCCGCGGCGCCGATGGCAGCCGGCCGGTGGAAGATGAAGTCCGCAAGGAACTGGCGTCCCATGGCGTAAGCGTCGTTGAAATCGAAAAATCGCGACGTGGCGAGTGGCGCGTTGTTCGCAGCCGTTACAACCGCCGCATCACGACCCAGACTTCAATGGAGTTCACCGGACCTGCGCGCGGCAACGACCTGCTGAGGACGAAGTACAGCCCCAGAGGCACGCAGACCCGCGGCACCCTGAACAATTGTGCGAACGGCTATACGCCGTGGGAAACATACCTGACCTGCGAGGAAAACTGGGCGGGTTACTTCTACAACACGGTGACCGCAAACCGTCCCCGCGAACATTCCCGCTATGGCGTACCGACGGCTGCAACAGGCTCCTACGGCTGGGGCACGCGCGAAGAAGACCAGTACAAGCGCTTCAACGCGACACCGACGACAGCGGAATTCTACGATGCTGAAGCGGCGAAGCAGGACTACCGCAACGAGCCGAACACTTTCGGCTGGGTCGTCGAAATCGATCCGACGGATCCGAAGAGCGTGCCGAAAAAGCGGACGGCTCTGGGACGTTTCGGCCATGAAGGTGCGTGGGTCGCGCCGGTGACGGTCGGCAAACCCCTCGTGGTGTACATGGGTGACGATTCGCGCGGCGAGTACATGTACAAGTTCGTGAGCAGCAAGCCCTACTCCCCCTGGAGCGGCAAACGCTGTGGCGATGAACTCCTCGATGACGGGACGCTGTATGTCGCGCGTTTCAATGAAGACGGCAGCGGTACCTGGATCTCCCTCACGTTCGGCAAGAACGGACTCACGCCTGCGAATGGTTTCAAGAGCCAGGCCGATGTGCTCATCAACACCCGCTCGGCGGCGGATCGCGTGCTTGCTACCCGCATGGACCGGCCTGAGTGGTCCACGATCGATGCACGCACGGGCTACGTCTATCTCACGCTGACCAACAACTCAGGACGCGGCGCGGGCAACCAGCCTGTTGAACCCGCAAACCCGCGTGCCGGCAATCCCGATGGCCACATCATTCGCTGGCGCGAAATGGCCGGCAGGTACTGGTCGACCGAATTCACGTGGGACATCTTCCTGTTCGGCGGTCCGTCGCGCGAGACTGTCCTCAGTCTCGGGGCGGTTGCCCCTTACAACGCCAACGAGCAATACGCCGCGCAGGTTTTCCCGGGCTCTCCGCAACAGGAATTCCTGACCGACGATGCTTCGCTCAACAGCCCGGATGGTTTGTGGGTCGACCCAGTCAGCGGGCTTGTCTGGATCCAGACCGACGGCTATTCGGATGTAAAGCGGGGCTTCGGCAATCAGCAGATGCTTGCTGCGAATCCGGATACAGGCGAGATCCGCCGGTTCCTGGTCGGCCCCACAGGCTGTGAGCTCACCGGCATCACCAGCACACCCGATGGCCGGACGCTGTTCGCAAACATCCAGCACCCTTCCGGCACATGGCCTGCATTGAACGGCGAGACGCGCCCCCGTTCGGCAACGCTGGTCATCACAAAGGATGACGGCGGGCTGATCGGCACCTGAACCTCAATCGGGAAAAAGAAAGATGAAGCCGGGAGCCTGGTGCCGGCTTCATCCATTTCTGCTGCTTGCCGCTCGCTGCGGCTTTCGCTACCTTCGCGTGCATCCGATTGCAGCCTTCCCGCGTATAGCTGAGGGGATTGGCTGTTTACAGGCAGGAGATGCGCGTTGAAGAAGAATTCCGGCTTTGCGATGCTGGGCATGACGACGCTTGCCGGCACTGCCATCGCGAGCGGCATTCCAACCGCCAGCCTGGAAGAAGTCGTGGTCGTCGGCCAGCTTGAGCGATTGCAGGGCGAAGTCCGGTCCGCAACGCAGGGCGTCGTCGGCGAGGAACAGCTCGAATCACGCCCCATCCAGCGCACTGGCGAGCTGCTGGAAGTCGTTCCCGGCCTCGTCGTTACCCAGCACAGCGGCAGCGGCAAGGCCAATCAGTACTTCCTGCGTGGGTTCAATCTCGACCACGGCACGGACCTCGCCACCAGCGTCGATGGCGTACCGGTCAACATGCCGACTCACGGCCACGGCCAGGGCTACACCGACATCAATTTCGTCATTCCGGAGCTGGTGCAATCCATCGAATATCGCAAGGGCACCTACTACGCTGAAACAGGAAATTTCTCAGCGGCAGGTGCAGTCGACATGCGGTATCGACGGAAGCTCGACGGACCGCTCGCCATGGTGGAAATCGGCCAGAATGACTATCGACGCGGCCTCGTTGCCATAGCACCGGAGCTGGGGTCTGGAACGCTCCTGCTTGGCTTCGACTACATGACCAACGACGGTCCGTGGCGCCTGCCAGAAGACCTTCGCAAGATCAACGGCATTGCACGTTATACGCACGACACGGCGGACGGTTTCTGGAGTCTCACTGCCCAGGGCTACGACGGCAAATGGCAATCGACGGACCAGATTCCGCAACGAGCGGTGACCAGCGGCGAGATCGATCGCTTCGGCTTCATCGACCCGACGGACGGCGGCACGTCCCAGCGCTACAGCCTGTCGCTCAACGGCACGGGAAAAATGGGCGTCGGAACCTTCAAGGCGGTTGCCTATGCGGTGGACTACAAGCTCAGCCTGGCGAGCAATTTCTCGTACTTCACGGACCAGGCGGATGGCGATCAGTTCGAGCAGTTCGACGACCGGCGTATCTATGGCGGCGACTTCGCCTGGAACCGGGAACTGATGTTGGGTGGCCTTTCCAACGATCTCGTCCTCGGTCTACAGGCGAGACGCGATGACATCGGCAAAGTCGGCCTGTACAAAACCGTAGAGCGGCAACGAATCGAAACCATCCGCGAGGATGCGGTCGTCCAGACAAACGTTTCAGCCTATGCAAGCCTTGAGACACGCTGGCAGCCGATGTTCAGGACGGTGTTCGGCCTCAGGACCGAGAACTTCCATTTCGATATCGACAGCAACGTCGCTGCCAACTCAGGGAGCGTCAGCGACAGTCTCGTCACTCCGAAATTCTCGTTGATCCTGGGTCCCTGGAGCGAGACAGAATTGTTCTTCAACATAGGTCGCGGTTTCCACAGCAACGATGCACGCGGCACCACCATCTCGGTGGATCCCGTGGATGGCGTCACGCCCGTGGACCGCGTTGATCCGCTGGTCAAAGCGCTTGGCGCGGACATCGGCATACGCACTGCCATCTTCGACAAGATGCAGCTCACCGCCGCCTACTGGGGTCTCGACCTGGATTCAGAGCTGCTGTTCGTCGGCGATGCCGGGATCACTGAAGCGAGCCGGGCGAGTGAACGTCGCGGCGTCGAACTCGGCATCATCTACAACCCCCTTCCCTGGGTGATCATCGATTCGGACCTTGCCTGGTCCCATGCGCGCTTCAAGGAGTTTGATCCGGCGGGTGATCGCATTCCCGGCGCCGTGGAGCAAGTGATCTCGATGGGAATTGCCGTCGATCATCCTTCCGGCATTTTCGGCGGATTACGGTTCCGGCATTTCGGTAGTGCCCCCTTGATCGAAGACAACAGCGTCCGCTCCTCCCCCACCACGCTCGTCAACGTGGAAGCGGGTTACCGGCTTTCACAAAAACTGAAGGCGAGTTTCTCGGTCTTCAATCTCTTCGACCGCAAAGACAACGACATCACCTACTACTACGAATCGCAACTCCGCGGCGAAGCGGAGCCCGTCAGCGACATCCACTTCCACCCCGTAGAGCCGCGCGAAGTCCGCTTCACTCTCTCCACCAGCTTCTAGCGCCTCTGCTCGTCAGCCATTTAGCATAGGGCCTGGTTCTCAAGGAGCCGCCCCTTATGACTCCCAACGAATCCTCACAGCCTCTCATCACCCACACCGGTGGCTGTCACTGCGGTCGCGTGCGTTTCGAAGTCAAAGCCCCTGCGCGGATCCGGGTCATCGACTGCAACTGCTCGATGTGTAGCCGCTTCGGATACCTCCATCTCATCATCCCAGGTGAGCAGTTCAGGCTTCTGAGTGGCCGCGAGAGCCTCACCACCTATTCCTTCAATACCCACACCGCGAAACACCATTTCTGCTCGATATGCGGCGTGAAGTCGTTTTACGTCCCCCGCTCCCACCCCGACGGCTTCAGCGTCAATGTCCGCTGCCTCGACCCCGGCACAGTTGAAGAAATGACCATCGACCCCTTCGACGGGCAGCATTGGGAGCAGCAATATCCCGAGGGACGCGGGGAATATCAGTAGGGTTGAGGCTTCGTGTCGGGGAGGTGTTTCGGGAACCGTGTGAGGCAGGAAGCCGAACCCGGAGCCTACATGGGCGATGCGGATGTCTTGAGCGAAATATATTTCGCCCGCATCGCGGGTAGCCAAGGACGGCTACCCTGGTCCGGCTGCGCAGCATGGATAGCGCAGCAGACGGTATTTGCGGCGTTTTCGAAAACCGCTCCTGGCACAAAGCCCTTCCGAACTCGTTTACCCCTTCCCACATTCGGGCCATACTCTTTCCCGGTCGTTCATCCAATCAAACCCCGGGATCTTTCACCATGCGCTGGGAAGGCAGAAGGCAGAGCAGCAACGTCGAGGACCGTCGGGGCAGCCGCATCGGCAAGGGTGTCGGCATCGGCGGAATCGGGACGGTGCTGGTGATCCTGTTTGCGCTGTATACGGGCCAGGACCCGACTGCGCTGCTCAATGGGGTCGAACAGATGTCCGGCGGTGGGCAAACGGAACAGGGGCCGTACCAGGAATCGGCTTCGGAGGCGCAGCTCCGTGAGTTCACGGGCTTTGTCCTCGCCGACACGGAAGAAACCTGGAATGCAATTTTTACCGCCTCTGGTCGCCAGTACGTGGAGCCAAAACTCGTGCTGTTCAGCGGGGTAGTGGAATCCGCATGCGGGACTGCCCAGTCTGCGGTGGGTCCGTTCTACTGTCCGGGTGACCAGAAGGTCTATATCGACCTCTCCTTCTATGAGGATCTGCAGCAGAAGCTCGGTGCCGGCGGCGACTTTGCCCAGGCCTATGTCGTGGCCCACGAAGTCGGTCATCATGTGCAGACCCTGCTCGGGATCTCGGAGCGCAACCAGGCTGCCCGGCAGCGGGCGAGCGAAGTGGAAGCGAATGCGCTGTCCGTGAAGCAGGAGCTGCAGGCGGATTGCTTCGCCGGCATATGGGCCAACAGCGCAGACCGTTCGCGTCAGCTTCTCGAAGCGGGCGATGTCGAGGAAGGACTGAATGCGGCGAGCGCGATCGGTGATGACCGGCTGCAGAAGCAGTCGCAGGGTTACGTCTCTCCGGACTCGTTCACACATGGCAGTTCCGAACAGCGGGTTCGTTGGTTCCGACGTGGCTTCGAGTCCGGTAACGTGAACCAGTGCGATACGTTTGCGGCGAAGGACCTCTGAGACTCGAACCGTAGCCGAACCCGCCAGGACCTGAGACGCGGGCGGCCTTCCCTCGCTACTTCCCTTCGCGACCTTGTCCGACCTGCCTATCGTCGAAGCGCTGCCGCGGCTTCTCGCCGCCCTTGCAAGCCATCGCAATGCAGTGCTTGAAGCGCCACCGGGCGCCGGCAAATCGACGGGCGTTCCGCTCGCATTGCTCAGTGCCCCGTGGCTGGGAAAACAGCAGATCCTGATGCTTGAGCCGCGTCGGCTCGCCGCCCGTGCTGTCGCAACGCGAATGGCCACGCTGCTGGGCGAACCTGTCGGGGAGACAGTGGGCTATCGCACGCGGCTCGATACCAAAGTCAGCGCGGCCACACGCATCGAAGTCGTCACTGAAGGTGTACTCACTCGCCGCCTGCAGCGCGATCAGGAGCTCGCAGGCGTTGCGCTCGTGATCTTCGATGAGTTCCACGAACGCAGCCTCCACGCCGATCTCGGGCTCGCGCTGTGTCTCGATGTGCAGGCGACGCTGCGTGAAGACCTGCGCCTGCTCGTGATGTCGGCGACGCTCGATGGTGAAGCTGTCGCGAGACTGCTCGGCAACGCACCCCGGATCACTTCTGCTGGCAAAGCATTTCCAGTGGAGACCCACTACCAGGGCACCGCATCGCCAAGACCGGCGAACAGCTTAGGACGTCGGCCCGAGGCGGAAGCTGCGAGCCTCTCCGCGAAAGCTGTCCTGCGCGCCCTCGATACCGAGAGCGGCGACGTGCTGGTTTTCCTGCCAGGCCAGGGCGAGATCCGTCGGACTGAACAACAGCTGCGTGATGCGAACCTGCCCGCATCGATCCGCATCATGGCGTTGTATGGCGATCTGCCGGCTGCGGAACAAGACGCCGCCATCAGGCCAAGCGTTCCGGGCCAGCGCAAGGTGGTACTCGCTACGAATATTGCGGAGACCAGTCTGACGATCGAAGGCGTGCGGATAGTCGTCGATTCCGGGTGGTCGCGGCGCTCACGATTCGATCCCGGCACCGGCATGAACCGTCTGGTGACAACACGCATTGCCAGGTCTTCAGCCGAACAGCGACGAGGCCGCGCGGGCAGGCTGAGCGCCGGTGTTTGTCATCGGTTATGGAGCGAATCGGAACACGCTTCATTCGAAGCACAAACACCTGCAGAGATCCTCGAAAGTGATCTCGCTCCGCTCGCACTCGAGCTTGCGCTGTGGGGCGTGACAGATCCCGTCGCTTTAAGCTGGCTCGACCCTCCGCCTGCAGCCAGTTTTTCACAGGCAACCGGTTTGCTGCGCGACCTGCAAGCAGTAGACGCCACCGGCCGCATTACGGCACACGGTCGCGAGATGACGAAGCTCGGCACTCATCCACGGCTCGCGCACATGCTGCTCAAGGCCCGCACGCTGGGCCTCGCGAGACTCGGAGCCGAACTCGCTGCTGTATTGAGTGAGCGTGATTTCCTGCGCAGCCGCGATAACGCGCGTGACGTCGACCTGCGTTTGCGTATCGATGCGCTGCGCAAACCTGGGGCACTTCCCTCGGAAGTGGAAATCGACCATGGCGCACGCAAACGCATTCTGCAGGCCGCCGACCTGCTGGGTCGCCAGTTGGGCCAAGCACAGGATGAACGCGCAGCCGCCACTGATGAAATGACCGGTGTGCTGCTGGCTCATGCTTACCCTGATCGCATCGCGCTTGCCCGTTCCGCCGGCACGACAGAGGGAACGCGCTATCTCCTTTCCGGTGGACGCGGAGCCCATCTGAAGGATGTGCAGATCCTCGGGAAAGCGGAACTCCTGGTCGTTGCGGAACTGGATGCAGGAGAACGCGAAGCGCGTATTCGTCTGGCAGCGCCCCTCACGTTGCAGCAACTGGAAGCAGCCTTTGCGGACTCCATCAAGGAAGTTGAACGTGTGGCGTGGGATTCCCGCGCAGGCGCTGTGGCTGCAAGAAGAGAACGGTCACTCGGGGCTCTCACGCTAGGCGAACGTGCGCTCGCAAAACCCGACAGGGAAGCAGTCAGGCAAGCGATGCTGGAAGGCATACGCGAACTCGGGCTGGCTGCGCTGCCCTGGAACAAGGAAGCACGATCCCTGCAGACGCGCATGGAGTTCGCCCGCAGCTTCGATACTCGCGCGGAAAAAGCCTGGCCTGCGGTCGACGACAAGGCCCTCTTCTCTACGCTCGATGCCTGGCTCGCTCCGTGGCTGGATGGAATCACGAGACGCGATCATCTCGCACGCCTCGATCCCGAGGCGATCCTGAAAGGCCTGCTTGACTGGTCGCAACAGCAACGGCTGGACGAGATCGCGCCCACCCATCTCGGCGTGCCGAGCGGGTCCCGTATTCCCCTTGAGTACCTGCCGGAGGGGCCTGCCTTGAGCGTCAGATTGCAGGAGGTATTCGGCATGACCGAAACGCCCCGCATCGGTGGCGGCAAGGTCGCCGTGACGATGCAGCTGCTGTCACCTGCACGTCGACCGGTGCAAGTGACACGCGACCTCCAGAGCTTCTGGTCACAGGGCTACCAGGAAGTGAAGAAGGAACTGAAAGGCCGCTATCCCCGGCATTACTGGCCGGATGACCCTCTGCAGGCCGAAGCCACGGCCAGAGCCAAACCAAGACCTCGTTGATGTCGGACGATTCCTACCTTGCTGCGCCAAGGAGCTTCGCCCATTCAGTGCGGATTCAGCCCCATTGGGCGATGATCGACACTGCAGAACCCCCATGGCAACGGGTGCGATCGGAGGCTCTGGGAAGCAAGGCAAGATCATTGGAGCAGCGATCATGAGCAACAAGCACAAATCGAATCCTCGAGTCACGTTGATGGCAGGTGTGGTCATGGCCGCCTCGGCGGCAGCATTCGTTTCAGGCGCCGCCCTTGGCGCGGAGCCAGACAAGCCTGAGAAGAAAGCTGACGACAACGCCTGCGTATTCTCAAGAACCGTGGATGACTGGCGAGCCCTCGATTCGAGGAATCTCATCATCTGGGCGCCCAACCGGAAGGATGCCTACCACGTGACCCTGGGCTTTCCGCTCAACGATCTGAGAAGTTCGGAGAGCATCGCCGTGATCGACCGCGACGGCGACGGCAGGTTGTGCGGATACGGCCGGGATGAAATCGTCACGCACAGTGGTCCCATGACCGAACACGCCATGGTCTCGGGGATGACTCGCGTGGACGAGGCAGGCCTGATCGCGCTGGGCGAGAAGTACAAGGTCACGCTCGTCAGGCCGTCGAAGGACAAGCCTCTCCCCGTCAAGTAGCAGGGTAATAGTGCGTTCGGGTGGCCGGCCTTACGCTGGACGTGAGGCCGGCCGGTCTCTACCATCACTCGCAGGCCTCGCACGCAGGCCCTGATGGAGTGATCAACATGTCTTCTCCCTTGCAAGATCGCCTTGAGTCGCTCCATACCGAGCTGGCTGCCACCACCGTTGTAGACAGTGAATCGCGCAAGACGCTGGTTGCGCTGCTCGGGGATATCACGCGGCTGCTCGACAAATCGAAATGGGAGAGTCCTCCGGACGAACCCGTGACGGAGCGGCTCGAAGCGCTCGCCGTGAATTTCGAAGCCGATCACCCTGCTCTCGGCACAGCCATTCGCCAGGTCGTGGATGCATTGGGCAAGGCCGGCTTCTGAGGCCGTCATTCCATGGCGTACGACGACAACAATATTTTTGCCCGCATCCTCCGCGGCGAGATTCCGGCCCATAAAGTCTTCGAGGACGCTTGGGCACTCGCTTTCATGGATGTCATGCCGCAGTCCACGGGTCACACGCTCGTCATTCCGAAGGTTGCAGCCGAAAACCTTTTTGACCTGCCCGCTGCAGACTTGTCCAGGCTGATCACGGTCACGCAGAAGATCGCGGGGGCGGTGCGTGCGGCATTCAAGCCTGATGGCCTCACGATCATGCAGTTCAACGGTCCCGCCGCAGGCCAGACTGTTTTCCATATTCATTTCCATATCGTGCCGAGATACGAGGGCAAGGAACTGGTCTCGCACTCGCGGCAGATGGCCGAGGGCGCGCTGCTCGCCCGACATGCCGAGCGCGTCCGCGCGGCACTCGCCGCTCCCTAGATTTTCTTTCGCAGAAATTCTTCCCATGAGCCAGAAGATCCACAAGGTCCCGGGTGATTTCGCGGCGCATGCGCTCATCAAGCGGGAGGACTACGAACGCCTCTATCCGGAATCCATCGCTGATCCGACAGCCTTCTGGGGCCGTGAAGGCAAGCGGATCGACTGGATCAAGCCCTACACACGGGTGAAGGACGTCAGCTACGACGCAAGCGATCTGCATATCCGCTGGTACTTTGATGGCCAGCTCAATGTGTCAGCGAACTGCCTCGACCGTCATCTGGCGACACGGGGTGACAAGACCGCCATCATCTGGGAAGGCGACGATCCGAGGCTCTCCGAACACATTACCTATCGTCAGTTGCACGAACGCGTCTGCCGCTGTGCGAATGCACTCAAGTCGCTCGGCGTGCAGAAAGGCGATGTTGTCACTCTCTATCTGCCGATGATTCCGGAAGCGGCGGTTGCGATGCTGGCGTGTGCACGCATCGGTGCCGTGCACTCGGTGGTCTTCGGTGGTTTCTCGCCCGATTCGCTCGCGGGGCGAATTGCGGATTGTGGCTCCAAGGTCGTGATCACGGCTGACGAAGGCATTCGCGGCGGCAAGCGCATTCCGCTCAAGACGAATGTGGACCAGGCGCTGACAGCTCCCGGTACAAGTTGCGTGAAAGACGTGCTGGTCGTTCGACGCACGGGCGCCAGGGTGCCGATGTATCGCCCGCGCGATCAGTGGTTCGAGGATCTCGTCGCTGGCCAGTCGCGCGAATGTGCACCTGTTGCCGTCGATGCCGAAGATCCGCTTTTCATTCTCTATACGTCCGGCTCGACCGGCAAACCGAAAGGAGTCCTGCACACCAGTGGCGGTTACCTGGTCTTTGCCTCGATGACCCACGAGCTGGTGTTCGACGTGAAGGACGATGACATCTACTGGTGCACGGCAGATGTCGGCTGGGTTACCGGCCATAGCTATGTGGTGTATGGGCCGCTGGCAAATGGCGCAACCACGCTCATGTTTGAAGGCGTGCCGAACTATCCCGATGCAGGCCGCTTGTGGCAGACGGTGGATCGGCATCAGGTGACATTGCTGTACACCGCGCCGACGGCCATCCGCGCGTTGATGCGCGAAGGCGAAGAACCCGTAAAGCACTGGTCGCGCAAGTCGTTGCGCCTGCTCGGCAGTGTGGGCGAGCCGATCAATCCGGAAGCCTGGGAGTGGTATCACCGTGTCGTCGGCGATGGCCGCTGCCCGATTGTCGATACGTGGTGGCAGACCGAAACCGGCGGCATCCTCATCACGCCGCTGCCGGGTGCCATCGACCAGAAGCCCGGCTCGGCCACGCTGCCCTTCTTCGGCATCCAGCCCGCCATCGTGGATGGCGAAGGCAAGGTGCTGACGGGCGAATGCGAGGGCAATCTCGTCATCACAGACAGCTGGCCTGGACAGATGCGCACCGTATTCGGCGATCACGCGCGTTTCATCGAAACGTATTTCAGGACTTTCCCGGGCACGTATTTCACCGGTGATGGCGCGAAGCGCGATGCGGATGGTTACTACTGGATCACGGGCCGCGTCGACGACGTGCTCAACGTCGCGGGTCATCGCCTCGGCACCGCGGAAATCGAAAGCGCGATGGTGGCGCATCCCGCCGTGGCCGAAGCGGCCGTCGTCGGTTGCCCACACGACATCAAGGGCCAGGGCATTTACGTGTTCGTCACGCTGGTTGCGGACATCGAACCCACCGAAGCCCTGCGAAAAGAGCTGCGTGAACAGGTCCGCCGCGACATCGGCCCCATCGCCACGCCGGATTTCATCCAGTGGGCTCCGGGGCTGCCCAAAACCCGCTCGGGCAAGATCATGCGCAGGATCCTCCGCAAGATCGCCGCCAATGAGCAGGACCAGCTCGGCGACATTTCCACCCTCGCGGACCCCACCGTGGTCGAAAACCTGGTGAACGAACGGCTCAATCGTTGACTTTTGTGCGCTGCGCCACAAGCCGGGGCGGCTTTTTTACCTAATATCGGCCCAGGCATCACTTCAGCGAGAGGCTTGTGGCAGAGCCGGAAAGAATCGTGGAACTGTCCCGCGCGGTTGAAAAACTCGCGCAGGAGAAGATTTCCAGCATCGACACCATCACCCGCGAGGCCAAGTACCTGGCCTTGAACGCGCTGATCGAATCCGCGCGCGCCGGGGTTGCAGGACGGGGATTCGCGGTCGTGGCCAACGAGGTCAAGGTCATTTCCGAGCGCATCGCGGCCATCGCCACCGAGCTCACCACCGAACTCGCAACCTCTCTTCATGAACTGAATGCGCTCGGCGATGACATGATCGAGCGCATGCGTACGCATCGCGGCCAGCGACTCGCGGATCTCGCCCTCAACATGATCGACATCATGGATCGCAATCTCTACGAGCGGTCGTGCGATGTCCGCTGGTGGGCAACGGACTCCTCGGTCGTCTCCGCGCTCTCGGAGCCGCTGCCGGAAACAGCGCGTTTCGCCTGCGAACGACTCGGCGTCATTCTCGCAAGCTACACGGTGTATCTCGACCTCTGGGTCGCAGACAGCAACGGACGCATCATCGCCAACGGGCGTCCCGAACAGTTCCGCAATGTCATCGGTTCCAGCGTCGCCAATGAAACATGGTTCCGCGAAGCGATGAAGACTCCGTCCGGCGAACACTATGCAGTCGTCGACGTCAGCCAGTCGCGACTCCTCGGAAAACAGGCAGCCGTCTATTCAACGGCCGTACGGGATAGTGGCGACGTGCATGGCGAGCCGATCGGGGCGCTCGGAATCTTCTTCGACTGGCAACCCCAGGCGGAAGCCGTGGTCCGCGGCGTGGGACTGTCCGAAGAGGAATGGAGCCGTACCCGCTGCCTGCTGCTGGATGCCAATCATCGCGTCATCGCCTCCTCCGATGGCAAGGGGTTGCTGCAGGAAAAATTCCCGCTGCGAACCCATGACAAGCGATCGGGTTTCTACGCCACCTCAAACCAGGCGACCGTGGGTTTCGCGCTGACCCCCGGCTATGAGACGTATACCGGCCTTGGGTGGTATGGGGTTGTCATCCAGAACCCGGCTCTGGTCAGGCCGATTTCGATCGGGACTGCCGCCGAAACCGCGCATTCCCGCTGAACGGCCTCATTTCCCAAGTTTCTTCTCGACTGACTCCCGTAACCCGGCTAGTCTGCGCGCACCGCATCATTGACCGGTTTTTCCTCGACGTTGGTGGCCAAGCCATTAACACGCCCCGGTGCGGCCAATGAGAAAGCGAGCAACAGGGTTGGAAGCTCAAACGTGAAGATGTCAGTTATCGGTCTGCTGCCGGCGCTCGCTGGCGTCATTGCACTTTCAGCGCCGGGTGGTTCCGCCACTGCCGCCGACGCAGCACCCCTGAAAAGTTTCGAGATCGTCCGCATTGCCGAAGCGGAGGCGCCCCGCATCGACGGCCGCCTGGACGACGCCGCCTGGCAAAAGGCGGCGCAGATCGACGACCTCAAGCAGTTCCAGCCGAACGAAAACTCGGAGCCCAGCGAGCGGACGCGGTTCTACGTCATGTACGACGCCGACACCCTCTACATCGGCGCCAAGCTGTGGGACTCGAAACCCGACCAGATCACCGCCAACATCCTGCGCCAGGGCGAGCGCATGAACAACGACGACAAGATCGCCGTGATTCTCGATACGTTCAATGACAAGCGCAACGGCTACCGCTTCGAAGTGAATGCGAACGGCATCCGCGATGACGCCCTCTACATCGACACCACGACGCAGCAATGGGAGTGGGACGGCATCTACGTCGCGCAGGCCACCCGGGATGCCGAAGGCTGGACGGCGGAAATGGCGATTCCCTTCAAGACCCTCTCGTTCAATCCCGAGAGCGATACCTGGGGGATCAATTTCGCCCGCCTCATCGCCAGCAAGAACGAACGCATCGGCTGGTCGTTCCGCAATCGCACGCAGAATCCCGGCAATTCGGGAATCATGACCGGGTTGCGGGACATGGACCAGGGATTGGGACTCGATGCCGTGCCCGGCGTGAGCTTCAGGGAACAGAAGGTCCATGCCGAAGGGCCCAGTGAATTCAAGATCGAACCTTCGCTCGACGTCTACTACAAGGTGACTTCGGGACTCAACGCAGCTCTGACGTTCAACACGGACTTCTCCACGACCGAGGTCGATGCACGCCAGGTCAATCTGAGCCGCTTCAGTCTTTTCTATCCCGAGAAGCGCGGCTTCTTCCTGCGCGAATCCGACATCTTCGAATTCGGCCGCTTGAAGGGTGGAGATACCGGCGGCATCGTGGGCCCCACATTCTCACGGCCTTCCCTCGAGAACGGCCGGCCGTTTTTCTCGCGTCGCATTGGTCTCGGTGCAGCCGGGGAGCCCGTCGATCTCATCGCTGGCGCCAAGCTGTCA
The DNA here is from genome assembly GCA_965279735.1 of Steroidobacteraceae bacterium. GTDB lineage: Bacteria > Pseudomonadota > Gammaproteobacteria > Steroidobacterales > Steroidobacteraceae > CAIUGU01. The sequence goes on from OZ257260.1 coordinate 2,453,858, forward strand.
GGCCGCGTCGGTGGCTTCAACGTCGGAGCCCTGGCCATTCGTCAGGATGAACAGCCGACGGTAGATGCAGCCAACCTGTTCGTTGCCCGCGCCGTCGCCAACGTTCTTTCCGAATCGTCACTGGGCTTCATGGCCACGAGCGGCGATCCCCGCTCGAACCTCGACAACTCGGTGGTGGGCGCGGATTTCAGGTACTCGAACAGCCGCTTCGTCGGGGACCACACACTCGAAGGTGAAGCGTGGGTACAGCAGAGCGATACCGAAGGTCGCGAGGGCGACGATCTCGCGTGGGGTTTACGCTTGCGCAGTCCGAACAACACCGGCCTGTACGGCGGTGCAGGCATCAAGGAGCTCGAGGCGAACTTCAATCCGGCGATGGGCTACGTGAATCGCCGGGACATCCGCAACTACACGGGCGAGTTCGGCTATACAACCCGCTTCCAGCAAGGCTTCATCCAGGCCGTGCGTTCGGCTGTCGACTTCCAGCAGTTCAACAACCTCGAGACTGGCGACCTTGAAAGCCGGGTGATCACGTACCGGGCGCTTGAAGCGTTCTCGCGTCGCAACGACCAGCTCAAGGTGTTCTACATCTCGAATGAAGAAGTGCTGGATGCGCCCTTCGAGATTTCCGATGGCATCGTGCTGGCCCCCGGCAACTACAGCTTCGACGAATACGAGATCACGTTCGAACCGACGGGCGCACGCAAGGTTTCGGGCAGCGTGACCTGGACGCAGGGCGACTTCTATTCCGGCGAACGCTGGAAGTTCCAGACCGATATCGTATTGAAACCTTCTCCGCATTTCTGGTTCACGGGCGCGTTTGAATACAACGATGTGACGCTGCCGGAGGGCGACTTCATCGTGCGCCTCATGTCGACGCGCTTCGATGTCATGTTCAACGCCACGTGGTCATGGGTCACGCTTATCCAGTACGACAACGTCTCGGACAGCGTCGCTGCCCACAGCCGCCTCCGCTGGATCCCGCAGGCGGGCCGCGAGATGTTCATCGTCTTCAACCACAATCTCATCGACGAGGATGCCGATGGCAACTTCCGCTCGCAAAGGGCGGATGGTGCGGTGAAGCTGAATTACACCTTCCGGTTCTGAGATCGAAGAAGGACGGCCGACTTTCATGGCCCGTCCTTGGGCCATCGTCCGCCTTCTTACACCTTGATGATGGAACACACGGTGGTTCGATCGGCTACGGCCTGGAAGGCCTCCTTGACCTGGTCGAGCTTGTAGATGCTGGTCGCCAATGACTTCGCGTCGTAGAGCCCTCGCTCGATGAGATGGACGAAGCGTGGCATGTCGCGGAATGAATTCGCGCCGCCGCCCAGCTGGCCGGAGAAGTGCCTTCTTCCACCGATGGAAAACTGTCCGGCCGGCAAGGTGATGTTGCCGGCATAGACGCCCGTCGTCACCAGGCTCCCGACACCCGACGTCATCATGTAGGACTGCTGTAGTGCGGTGAGTCCCGTCGGATCAGGGCCGGCACCCGCTTTCGGAACGAATCTGTCAGCTCCGACCGCTTCGACGACGTGGTCAGGACCATATGGCCTCGAACGACCTGGCGCAAAATCGCGTCCGCCACCGAACATGCTGCCGATCTCGCCTTTGCACAATTGCCGGATCTTCTCGACGAGACCCTCTCCTTCCACGTTGGGATCGAGGACAGTGGTGGCACCGAGCTTGCGCGCCAATTCCCGACGATAGGCGATTGGCTCCACGGCAATGATCTGGTTGGCACCCATGATCCGCGCACCCTGGATCGCACTCAAACCAATCGGTCCGCATCCCATCACGGCGACATTCGTTCCGGCTTCAACCGGGACAAAGGTTACGGTGGTAGCCAGGCCTGCGCCGCCGACACAGGCGAGCACGGCAAGCTCTTCAACTGGTACTTTCGTGACCGTCGGAATGAGATATTCCTCGAGCGACACCATGAGCTCGGCGAATCCGCCGTAGTTGTTATGGCCGACGACTTTCGTTCCATCCGGACGCTCGGCAATTGGATAGGGGGCTTCGCGCTTGACGTCGCACATGTCGGAACGTCCCTGCAGACAGTTGTAGCACTGGCCGCATTGGGGGGTGTTAGCAACAATGACGCGATCGCCAACCTTGACACGTTTGACCTGCGTTCCCACCTCTTCGACGATACCGATACCGCCATGGCCGATGATTTTGGGCACGTCCTGCTGATCCGGCTCGAGCACTTCATCGGCCATCGAGTAGCAGCATTGCGCGGCTTCAACGCGCATCAGCACCGACCGCGGACCGAGAGGCAACAGCTTCACGGTCTCGAGTTTGATCTGCGTGCCGCTGCGGACCCACGCCCTGAAGGGGCGACCGACATTCGCGGAGCGACCCGCGCTGGCCTGTGCGGCCTGCGCATTGCCCACCGCCATGACGGAAGCTGCCCCTGCAATGACGGCAGCTCCATTCTTCAGCATTTCCCTGCGATCCATGATGCTTCCCCCTTTCATGATTCAGACGCGTCCGGTCAATCGAAGTCACCGCCCCACTCCCAACCATCCGCCGGACGCGCGATGTGCACCAGACGGATCCGGTGATCCGCAGAATTACGTCCAGGCTGGCCCTGCACGACGACCTTGTCGCCAGGCTTCAGCGTGTCCTTGCTTACGTTGCCGTCACGCGCGAGTGCGGCTCCGCCGCCCCACTCCACGGCCCAACGCTGCATTGCCCCGTCCTTGTCCGGCGCCATCACGTGAATGAACGCGTGCGGGTTGCGGAACAGGAACTGCACCACTTCACCTTCGATCTGCGTGTGCTGGTCGACGAAGTACGTCGCCGGAAATGAATGATGTGCGAGAGCCGGCAATCCCAGGCCGAAAACCGGAGCTGCCAGCAGCAACAACGCAATCCGCTTCACCTTCATGATCTACTCCTTGGACGGCTCTGCCGCTTTCAAAAAAGATGGAGACGCCCGCAGCGTGCCGGGCTCCTCCTGGGGGGACAATGCATTGCAGACGGCAGGCCTTCTTGCACCTGCGGCTGCTGCTCAATACACGATGACCGCTGCGACCGTCGTCCGGTCCGCGGCAGCCTGGAATGCTTCCTTCGTCTGCTCAAGAGTGTAGATGCCGGTCGTCAGCGACTTGGCGTCATACAGGCCGCGCTCGATCAAATGAATGAAGCGCTGCATGTCGCGGAATGAATTCGCGCCGCCGCCCAGCTGGCCGGAGTGCCACTTGCGTCCCGAGATCGACAGCGTGCCTGCGGGCAGGCTCACGTTACCCTGATAGACACCCGTGGTCGTGAGATAACCAACACCGGAAGTCATCATGTAGGACTGCTGCAAAGCGGTGAGGCCCGTAGGATCCGGTCCGCTGCCTGCCTTCGGCGGGAAGCGATTGGCGCCGACCGCTTCGATCACGAAGTCAGGACCATAAGGGCGTGAACGCGAAGTGCCAAAAGCGCCGACCGGTCCGCCCGCGGCCCAGTCGCGATAGCCGCCGAACAGGGAACTGATCTCGCCTTTGCACATGTCGCGGATCTTGTCGACGAGGCCGGCCCCTTCAACGTTCGGGTCGAGCACCGTCGTCGCGCCCAGCTTCGCAGCGAGCTCGCGTCGATACGCAATGGGTTCCACTGCGATTATCTGGTTGGCGCCCATGATGCGCGCGCCCTGGACCGCGCTCAATCCGATCGGGCCGCAACCCATCACGGCGACATTCGTTCCTGCCTGAACCGGTGTGAAGGTTACCGAAGCGGCGAGGCCCGCTCCGCCTACGCAGGCCAGCATCGCAAGCTCTGCCGGCGGCACTTTCGTGATCGTCGGCACGAGGTATTCCTCGACGGAAACCATGAGCTCGCCGAAGCCGCCGTAGTTGTTGTGTCCAACCACCTTGGTGCCATCCGCGCGCTCGGCGATGGGTATCAGCGACATCATCTTGACGTCGCACATGTCGGAACGGCCCTGCAGGCAGTTGTAGCACTGGCCACACTGCGGAGTATTGGCAACAAGCACGCGGTCGCCCACCTTGACGCGTTTCACCTGCACGCCGATTTCCTCGACGATGCCGACACCGCCGTGCCCGATGATCTTCGGCACGTTCTGCTGGGTAGGTTCAAGCACCTCACCGCACATCGAGTAGCAGCACTGCGTTGCTTCGCTGCGGATCAATACGGAGCGGGGGCCGAGCGGCAGCAACTTGAGGGTTTCAAGCTGGATCTGCATGCCACTGCGCACCCAGGCTCGGAAAGGGCGGCCCACGTTGGATGACTGCCTGGGCGCGGGTGCCTGTCCGGCGCGTGCGCTGCCCGCCGCCATTGCGGTGGCTGCGCCTGCAAGCGCTGTCATCCCGTTCTTCAGCACATCTCTTCTATCCATGGTTCTTTCCCTATGAAATTCGTTTTCGGCATGCGGCGTCGCGGACTCCGCTCGATTCATCTCACCTGCTCACGAGCGCCAACCTACTGCTGGCTGCGCATGACTTCCGTATCCGCCCTCATCGTTGACGACGGCAGATACCCGTTGGGAGGCAGTGGCCGCTCTGCACGAGTCGGGGGAACGATCTCGCAAGGCGTTGGCCGCCAGCGTGAGCCGTCCGTTTCCTTCTTGAACTGGACCGTCGTGATGTATGGATCGTTGAGGTACATGGGGTCCTCGACGGCAGAAGTGACCAGCAACCACTCCTGTCCATTCACGTGTGTGAAAGTGTCGAAGTACTCCGTCAGTACCGTGTCTTCGCTGTAGGGCAATCCGTTCGAGCGCAGATAGCCCGCACGCATTCCTGTCGTCTTGACGACGAGTGTGTAACTGGGAGTCGGAGCGCCGATGGCCAGAACCTGCTGGGTTGATGCTGGCCGGCGTGTATTCACCCACGCTGCCTGCGATACGCCCTGCCATGTGCGATCAGCGCCTTGTACCGCCGCATTCCTCGCGAATCCCAGCACCCTCGTCTGGGTACCGGCGTCCGTGTCCAGCTTCAGAGTGTTGTCGTCCTGCCACGCAATATGCAGACGGGTCGGAACACGCATGATCGCGGCTGCCCCATAGGATTTGCACTGCATGCCTTCGGCCTGGTCACGCTGCCAGTCCCAGGTATTCGCGACGCGCATGCCTTCCGGATTGAGGGGAACCGCCGCGAAATCACCTTTCGGCGGCGTGATCATGCGGTGCCGCCAATCCTCGGTGACAAACGCGACCCAGTAGCCCGTCAGGTCGATATTGGCTCCCGCCTTCGGAGAATCCGGGGGCTGAGGCGCTGCGGCCGGTGGTTGTGCGGCGGTGGCAACTGCCGAGATCCCCAGCAGGACGCAGAGACTCCACAATTTCTTCTGGCGCAGGGCCAGGTTCAGGATCGACATCGGATGCTCCATGACGGTTGCTGTGGCCTCAGCGTGGCTGGGCAGGGGCAGACACTTCTTTGTAGACGGCGTTCAGGAACATGTCGGTGGTCCATGGGCCCGTGGTGACGCCATAGATGCCGTCGTACTCCAGCGTGGCGCCTGCCGCTTTCACCTGCTGCACCGTCATTCCCTTCGCAGCAAGATCACGCACGCGATCGCGGATGATGGAGAGCATGTTGCGGTACTCGACAACGTCGATCTGGTTGTACAACCGGCCGTGACCGGGAATCACCAGCGTGCCTCCCATGGTGTTCCGCTCCGGTACCGCAATCTCGCTGATCTTCGTCAGCCCCTGGATGATGCCTTCCAGGGTGCCGCCCGATGCGGTATCGATGACGGGATAGTGCTTGGTGTCGAGCAGCCCGCCGGCGACGATGACGTCCGACTTCCTGAAGAAGGCGGCTATGTCGCTGTCGCTGTGCGCATTGGGCAGGGAATGCAGCTCGATGGCCTCGCCGTTGAAGTACATGTTCCGACGCGGCGTGGAGAAGGTCGCGGTGGGCATCGCCAGTTCGTCGATGCCTGCAATCTTCTCGAGATGAGCCGTGACGTTCTCGTGGCTGATCACCGCAACACCGGTCGCGGCCGGCCGCATGCGGGGACCGTAGCCTCCAGGACCTAGTCTCTGCCCTTGCGACTTGACGATCGCGGCATTCCCGCCCGTGGCTTCCGGATCGGCACGTGTATCGACCAGGAAGCGGATAGGCTTTTCCGACAGTGTCCGGATGGCCTTGAGGATTTTTTCCGTCTGCGCTGCCGCCCCGGCATCGACGACCATCACGCCGTCTTCACCGAGCTGGACAGCTACGTTCGAATCGCCCGCCACGATCATGAACACGTTGGGCCGGACCTCGAGCGTCTCGAGCTCGCCGTCTGCCGGTGGCTGCACCTTCTTGACGTTCGCTGCACTGATGGCGGTGATGCCCGGTGCCTTCACCGCCGCCCGTGGCGTCTGGCCGGCAATCATCTGGCGCAGTTTCGGAATGTAGTCGGGATACAGCGTCTCGCTGCCGCCCTGAGTCGCATCAAACGGGATCCTGAAGATCTTCGAGACGTCCGTGTGCCGCGTGCCAAGCGGAAAGTGTGGCACGTAGTCAGCGGGACGACCGACGATCTCGTCCACCGTTTCAAAGAACATCCGGGTATCCACACCGAGGCCGGGGCTGTATACCCATGTCTGGCTGCGAACCAGCGGCTCTTCGTAGTAAATCGGATCGTCGAGCACTGTAGTCATCGTCAGGAATTCGCCGTGACGGACAAAATATTCCGTCATCGTCGTCTTGTTGCTGGCCGGCGCGTAGTTGCGCAGAACCCAGCCTGACTTCAGATGGGTCGTGGTCACCACCAGCATGTTCTTCACGACCTTGCCGGTGGAGAAACCCGTCCACGTGTGTTCGGCGTACTCGGAAGGATGCGGCCTGCCATCCAGCCAGATCGTGCGGTCGGCCCTGCCGAAGGTGCCGCTGATCTTGTACGCAACCAGCGCATCGTTGTACGGCTCGAATATCTTCTGGATCCTGAGATTGGTGCCGGGCCCTCTCATGCTGTATGTAGCGGGATGCGGCTTGGCCTGTTCTTCCGGCGCCGAGAGGATGGATGCGTCCCAGCTCGATGCCTTCTGCCTCCCCGCGGCATTCAGGGGAACGCCCATGTATTCGCCGAGGTAAGGACCGGTTCCGCGATAACCGACGTCCTCATGATGGCGCGAGCCCCATTCGCCGGCGATATCGACTTCAGCGAGACCCGCGTAGTCGACCTGTGCCTGAGCTTCGCCAGCGAACTGGACCAGCATCGCACCTGCGACGGCGATCCGCAGGCAGGAAGCCCCTCCCCGCTTCTTCGCGGGGAGCAGACCGCCAAACCACATGCGCCACTGCATCATCCTGCTCAAATCGTTCTCCTCACTCTCAAGCTGATTCACCGACCCGCCGCACGCCTACTCGAAAGTAAAGCGGAAGGACAATGCGAACTCAGCCGGCGGCGCGACAGTGCCGAAGTCCAGGTTCTTGACGGGTAGCAGGAAGCCGCTCTGCCGGTAGTACTCATCGGTCAGATTCGTGCCGGACAGTGTCACGTCCCAGCGGTCGTTCTCGGGTGTATAGGTGATGCCGGCCGAGAGAAGCCCATAAGCGTCACGCGTGATGCTGGTCAGGTAGTCCTGGTTCGTTTCGGTCTTGTCGACCCAACCGTAGTCTGTCCTGAAACGCAAGGAAGGACCGCTGCCCATGCCGACTTCGTACTGGGCCCCGACGGAGAATGACCACTCAGGCGAGAACGGGAACGGAGTGTCGTAGGCAATGTTCTGTGCGGTGCCCAGATCGGTGTACTTCGTGTCCAGCCAGGCGGCAGCGAAGTTCAGCCGGAATGCGTCGCCGATCTGCGTGATGCCTTCGACCTCGATGCCTTTGACTTCGGCCGCCCCCGCGTTCGAGATCCAGCGGCCCGACTGTCCGGGGATCAGCTCCTCGTTCACCTGCATGTCCGACCATTCGCCGTAGAAGGCCGAACCGTTCAGGCGCAACCGGCCGTTGAAGAGGTCCGTCCGCACGCCGAACTCGTAGTTGGTGAAGAGCTGCGGATCGTAGGGGAAGAATCCGCCGTTCGGCAGCTGCGGCGGAACGCGGCGATCGGGCGTGTTGTTGATGCCGCCACCATCGAAACCCTGCGAGTACGTGATGTACGTCATCACGTCAGGATTCCACTGGTACTTCAGCGACACCCGGGGAGTCAGTTTCTCGAATTCTGCTGTCTCACTGAACAGGACGCCGCATGCGCTGAAGTCCTTTGTCAGATCCATGTATGCAGGTGGCTGGACGCAGGGCGTCAGTGTCTGGGGATGCACTTCATCCATCGAATACCGCAGGCCCAGCGTCACGGCGAACTTGTCGGTGACGTTGTAGGTGCCTTCGCCGAAGATCGCCTTGCTGTTTTCCGACGGAGTGTTCAACCGGGTGTTGTTCGAATTGAAACGGACAAGCGCCGGGAAAGCCGCACGCAGGGCCGCGAGGTTGGCTGGCTTGTTCGCTTCGATGTTCTCCCACCGCGAAGTGACGCTCTTGGTATCGCTCTTCGTGTAGAACAAGCCGAGCACCCAGTTGTAACGGTCGTTGTCACCGCTCAGCTGCAGTTCCGTCGTCCACTCGTTTCGCTCGGAGTAGCCCCAATTATCGAACAGCACGTGCTCGGAGGCATCGGCGTCGGAAAACTGGCCGCCATCGAAAGTCTTGTAACCGCCCAGCCACTTGACCGACAGCGCGTCGTTGATGTCGTAGTTGACATCGCTGGTGAACTGGATTTCCTTGTGGGTGAACGAAGGCACCTGCTGGTTCGAGCGGCTCTTGTACTTGCCGGGGAGGGTCGCGTTGGTCAGCGGCGTTCCCGCCACCAGGCCACGCTCGATGAGCCAGTTGATCGCGTATGTGTCGTTCGGGACGCCGCCAACGACTTCGGGATAGACGGCCCAGAGTACGTTCGGATCGCCATCGTCCACGATGTCCAGCATGTTCCCGGCAAACCGGATGCGCAGCGCATCATTTGGCGTCCACAGCATCGTTGCACGGAACTGGTGTTCGTCAGTTCCACCGTAGGTCCGGTCCTGATAGACGTTTTGCACATAGCCGCCGCGCTTCAGGCTGATGCCAGTAAATTTCGTCAACACGTTTTCACTCAGGGGAAGGTCGATGTTCGCAGTAACGTCGAATCGATCATGCGATCCCAGCGTCGTCTTGACGCGCGCACCAAACACGGACGCCGGATCTTTAGTTACGAAGTTGACCGCACCACCGATTGCGCCCTTGCCGAACAGCGTGCCCTGCGGCCCGCGCAACACTTCCACACGCTCCAGCTCCACCACGCTTTGCAGTGATGCTCGAGTGCTGCCGAGGTAGATGCCGTCGATGTAGCGTGCCACTCCGGGCACGCCCCGGACTCGCCACTCGCCGTTCGAGGTCCCGGCTGCGGTTCCGCCTCCCGTGACCACCATGTTGGGAACCAGCAACGCGAGATCCTGGACGTTCTCGATGTTCTGGTTCTCAAGATCTTCCGAAGTGAATGCAGCGACGGTCAGCGGCACTTCCTGCAGGCTTTCCTCGCGACGGCGTGCAGTCACGAGGACTTCTGCAATACCACCCGACTCCGCAGCTTGAGCGGCGGGCGCTGCCTGCTGCGCACTTGCTCCATCTGAAGCGACTGCCATCGCCACTGCGGCGAGAGTCATGGCAATCGATCTGCGCAGATCGATTGCGGGTGAAATCTTCGTGCGGCCTGCGACTACCGGATTGATGGAAACAGACGACGCGACAGCGGCGGAATGACTAGACAGCATGGCTGCGATGCCCCCGGATTTTTATGATCCAATAGTTGTGCGATGCAATGAGGGCAACTGGAATGCCCTCTCATCACAACTACGCAGCCAGAATGAAAACCCTTATTCCGTGCGAAAGATTTTTTTGATAGTCACGCGAACGCGTGAGGGGACTGAGTAACTACTTGAAGCTATAGCGGAACGCGAGCTGGAACTCGCGTGGCGCCGCAACGGTTCCAAAATCAAGACGCGACACCGGAAGACGGAAACCACTCATCCTGTAATATTCGTTCGTGAGATTTGTTCCTGTCAGCGACACATCCCACGCACCTTCCGCTGGCTTGTAAGTAACGCCTGAACTCAACAGGCCGTACGCGGGAAGTTGTATGCGGCTTGCATCGTCCTGGTTGGTCCACATGTCATCCTGCCAGCCATACTCCCCACGCAGCACCAGTTCCGCTCCCTGCGAAAACTTCAGTCCATATTCTCCGCCGACCGTGAAAGACCATGACGGCGCGAAGGGAAAAGGAGTATCGAGTGTCAACTGCGTGGTAAGCCCGAGATCGGTGTACTCCGTATCGAGCCAGGCAACTCCAGCATTGAGCCGCAGTGATTCGCCAACGAGCCTGGTGGCTTCAATCTCGATGCCCTTGATTCTTGCCGCGCCCGCATTGGTGGTCCACCGACCGGGCTGCCCGGGAATCAGTTCCTCCATCACCTGGACGTCCCGCCATTCACCGATGAAAGCGGAGGAGTTGAACCGGAGGCGGCCGTTGAAGAGATCAGCACGCAGCCCGCCTTCGAAATTGGAAAGAACCTGCGGGCCATACGGAAAATAGCCTCCATCCGGCAGCTGCGCTGGTTCACGCATGTCCGCCGTCGTATTGATACCACCGCCATCAAAGCCCTGTGACCACGTCACGTAGGTCATGAAATCCGGAGTCCACTGGTATTTGACGGAAATCCGCGGCGTCACTCTCGGAAAGCTGCCGGTTTCCTTCCACAGGATTCCTGTCGAGCAGAAAGGATCCTCGGGAAATACACCGGTAAGCATCGTGCTGGAACATGGACGCTCCACAGATGGCGTAGTCGTGTCTTCGGAATAGCGCACGCCAACCGTCACCGCCAGCTCCTTGCTCAGGTCCCACGTGATTTCGGTGAAAGCAGCCCTGGCCACATCAACCGTTCGAATCTGGCTGTTGCGCGAACCCTGCGGATTGATCCCCGGAAATGCGCTCTGAAGCGCTGCGAGAATCGTGGGCTCCCTGATTTCGACGTTCTGGTAGCGCCAATTTCCGGAAGTGACATCGGAACGCTCGTAGTACACCCCGAAGATCCAGCTATAGCGATCCGTATTCCGCGTCAGCTGGAACTCCTGGCTGGATTCCGCTCCCTGCATGGGTCGCCAGCTTTCAAAGATCGTGTACTCGGTGGCATCCGTGTCGCCGTAGTTGTAGCTCCTGAGGTCCCGATATCCCGAAAGCCACTTGAGCGCCCAGCCTTCCGTCATCTTCCAGTCGACAACGCCGATGAACATCAGGGTCCTGTTTTCCTGGGAAGGCCACTGCTGGGAAGAACGCGTTTTCCACTTGCCCGGCAGCGTCGAGTTGTTTAGTGGCACCCCGAGATCGCGAATGTTTGCGTCGACGTAGTTGTAGAGATACGCGTCGTTCGGCGTTCCATCCACCATCTGCGGAGAGACGGCGAACAGGACCTGTGGATCGCCCTCGTCCTCCAGTTTTGTGTACAGGCCGCTCATGTTCACGGTGACAGCATCGTTCACCTCCCAGAGGACCGCCGCGCGGAACTGCCGCTCACTGGATCCGCCGAAACTCTTGTCTATGGTAGTGCTGTCGACGTAGCCACCCCGATGCAGGCTTGCCCCCATCACCTTGGTGAATACATTTTCGCTCAAGGGAATATCGATGTTCGCGGCGATATCCAGCCTCTCGTTGGAGCCTATGGTTGTCCGGACACGTGCACCGAATTCAGGAGCAGGTGCCCTGGTAATGTATTGAATCGCGCCGCCGATGGCGTCCTTGCCGAACAAGGTTCCCTGCGGACCCCTGAGCACTTCGATCCGGTCGAGCTCGATCAGGCTCTGCAGCGCGCCACGGGCACTGCGCAGATAGATGCCGTCGAGATAGCGCGCGACACCCGGAACGCCACGAATCCGGAAATTGCCTACCGATGTACCCGACGTCGATCCGCCGCCAGTGATCGATACGCTGGGAACAAGCAACGCCAGCTCCTGCGGATTGTCGATACCGCTGTATTCAAGGCGTTCGCCGCTGAACACGGAAACCGTCAGCGGCACTTCCTGCAGGCTTTCTTCACGCCGACGTGCGGTGACCTGCACTTCTTCGATGGTTCTGGTCGAAGACGGAGCATCGGCTGCCGGTACGTCGGCAGATGCGGACAACGCCGGCTGCGCGCCGTTCATCCCAGCACTCGCCAGCGAACCCTCCGGGTGCTCCTGTGCGGGATGCTCATCCTTGCGCCTGATCAGCACGACTGCCGACGGGGTAATCTCGAACGTCAGATCGGTGCCAGCCAGCAATGCACTGATGGCTCCTGCCACAGTGCCGTGGACTTTCAGCGGTTCGCTGATGATTCCGGTGACGATTTCGGTGCGATAGAACAACCGCGCACCGGAAACGAGCGCGACCGACTCGAGCGCGGAATGCAGGTTCTGCCGGGGAACGTCAAAATCGAAAAAGGCGTTTTCCGGAGGCGTCGCTGCATGCAGCCCTGCACTCATGACGAGCGCGCATAGGCACGCAGGCCTGCGCCAACGCAGGCTGTTTTTTCTGCGACATGCAAACTGATGCAGCAGCCGACCAAGCCACGCCCACATGATTCCCCCCCGGGAATACTCTCGCGCTCCCTACATTGGAGAGCGGATCATCGTTCGGATTACCGGATTGGCGACAAGCGCAACAGATCCGCACCCTCCTGTTCAACTTTCACGGGCAGATAGGACTGCACCGCTTCCACGAATGCCCTGGTATCTCCTGATTCAAAAACTCCATTTATACGCATGGCGCCCAAAGCCGGATCGCTGACAACCATCTGCAGGTGCGAATAGCGATTGAGCCGCCCGACCGCATCGATCAAGGAGGAATCCTTCAATATGATCTTCCCCTGCCGCCACGCGACGATGGCATCGACATCCACCTCCCTCAGCAGCTCTTCCTCACCGTCTGCAGAAATCCGCAGCGTCTCGCCCGCCACCAGATCGGTCGTGCGGCTGGCTCCGACTGCACCGTCTCCCTGCTCTGCGTAGCGATTCGTGCGTGCGGGCGTACCCACGGTCACAGTGACCTTTCCTTCCACCATCCCGACGCCGACCTGGCTGTCCAGGTATTCGACGTTGAAGGAGGTTCCGACCGCCGTGATGGTGTGAGTACCTGCTTCAACGCGGAACGGACGACGTGCATCGGGCGCGACCATGAACTGTGCCTGGCCGCCCACCAGCTCGACGACGCGGGAATCTCCGGACAGCCGCACGCGCATCTCTGTTTGTGCATCGAGAGCAATTCGCGATCCATCGTTCAACTCGACAAGGCGCTGCTCACCAATTGCGGTCTTGTAGGCCGCTTCCGTGACGCGATCAGGAAACAGATTGCCGGCGAATCCCACGATGATGACCAGCAGGACTGCAGCCGCCCAGCGTATGTAGGGCATCTGCTGCCTGTTTATCCATCGGCCCATCCCTGCACGGCGAACGCGCGCCAGCGCCTGTTCGCGTTTCACCATCAGTTCAGGCGCCGTTGCGTGTTCGCCAACTGCACCCCATGCGTAGCTGACCCGCCGATAGGCTTCCGCGCATTCCGGATCGCGCGTCCATGAATCGAAGTCCGCCTGATCAAGTGCAGACCAGTTGCCGGACTGCCGGCGCAGGAAGATCAGCGCGGCCCTGGCGTCGATCGACGCAGGCTCCAGCATTCCTTCATCCACTTCATTAACCGACATGCTGATTCATCCGTGAGCTGACCAAGGCGAGGGCTTTCACCAGGTGTTTCTCGACCGAGCTGATGGAGATGCCCAGCGCTTCCGCGATTTCCGTCTGTTTCATCTGCTCAAGACGGCACAGGACGAAAACATCCCGAGTACGTTCTTCCATCTCGTCCAGCGCTTTTGAAATGACCCGGACCTCCTCCTGACCGAAAAGGACGCGATCGAGCGAGATCTCGTCGGTGACGCCTTGCACCTGGTCGTCGTTCCAGTCGGTTTCAACGGCATGCGTCAGCAGACGTCGGCCGCGATCGCGCCATCGGTTGATGGCGATCTTGAAGATGTAGCCCCGCGCCTGCTCTTCCGATGTCCACCGCGCGTGGGTGAGTGCTCTCAGCACAACGTCCTGCGTGAGATCCTCGGCTTCTGCCGCATTGCCGCAGCGTCGTCGGAAGAACGCCACGAGCGCAGGACGCAGCTCGGAGATCAGTACCGAGTCGTCGATTTCCGCGGGAAATGGGTTCGCTTTCTGCTGCATCACGAGCCTGGGCCAAGGTTTCGCCGCATAGGCTGCACGTGCGCTGGGGACTACGCAACCCCATGGAAAAAATCGGATTTCAATTTACGGGTTCTGGTTTCCCGAGCGTATTAGCGCCCGATACAGGACTGCACAGAGCAGGCCGACTTCGTCGGCAAGTGGGCGTCCCGCAGGTAGGCCTACCGGCAAGTAGGCCTATCGGCAGGCCAGAACCGGTAACCCTCTGACTTGCCGGCAGGCCTACTTGTGGCCCAAGGACGGGCCATAAATCGTCAGACCTACTTGCGGGACGCCTACCTGCGGGCAGAGCCCGCCCTCTCCTGTTCCGTCTCCACCTTCCTCAAAACCTCCGCGTCAAACGCCTTCACCTGGATGTTGCAGTTGGCCATCCACTTGACCTCGACGCGCTTGTCGACGATCCGGGTGACCATCATCACCTGCCCGCCGCTCACGGGCTGAACGAGATCGCCGGGTTTGAATTCTTCACTCATGGTTTGCGCGCACTGAAACGACGGAGTGTTCGCCTGATCCTGCGGGCGGATCTCTCCGCAAGCAAACCCGCGAGTCCCTTCACGTCGAAATGGGTGCTTCCCGACAATGCGAGCCCGCGCTTGTTGTAAGAATCCGAGAGCTGGAAATTCTCCAGCGCTGGTGCTTCCACCGACTTCCTTACGAACGCGAAAGACGGAAAAACGCGAACTTCACTGACGATGTCGCTACGCGTCGCGCACAGCATGAGGAGCTCCATGACCAGCAGGCTCAGTGCCGTTTCGCCTTTGTAGAACTGGCTACCGGGCCAATGCGCCCAACCCCAGTCTTCGATGACGTAGTAACCGCCGGGCCGGAGATAAGGGAACGCGATTTCGAATGCCCGGCGCGTCAGGCCGTAGTCGTGGGATGCATCGTCGACCACAAGATCGAGCGGTTCGGTACCGAACTCGCTCCGCAGGATTGGCTCAAGCCTGGGCTTGTCATTCTGCGAGACGCCATAGTATGTCCGGATGCACTGGCCGTCGGCACGGGCGCTGGAAAAGCGCTCCAGCGCTTCGACCGGCGCACAGATATCAACACCCACGAATTTTCCGAGGCCAAGCCAAAGCGAAAAGAAAGCTGGTGAACCACCCTGGAACACGCCGAACTCCAGCATGTTCCGAACCGATTCGTTCTTGAGAACCTGCTCGTAGCTTTCCAACGAGACGCGATCCTTGAGAAGGATGAACCGGCTCTCGTCACTCGCCTGGCTGTAGTCTCCCGGACTGCAATGAAAGACCACATCTTCCAGAGAGAACTCGTGCTCGCTTCGCCACGTGATTCCTTTCATTGCTCCTCATCCGCGATCCATCGCAACCAACACAGCGCCATCAACTGCCCTGCCCGAACCGCTCCCCTCTGACCTGCCGGCAGGCCTACTTGTGGCCCAAGGACGGGCCATAAATCGACAGACCTACCTGTCGTTAGACCCACTCGCGGGCCAAGCCCGCCTCTCATCTTCTATCAGACCAGCACTCTCTCAATCCCTCCCGCATTCGCCTTCGCCACGTAATCCACCAGCCAGTTCTGGCCAAGGAGGTGGCGGGCGATTTCGACGACGATGTAGTCGGCATCGATGTCGGCGTCGTCGTTGTAGCGCTTGAGACCCTGCAAACATGACGGACATGAGGTCAGCACCTTCACTTCGCCTTCGTGGCCGCTCTGCCGGATCTTCTCGACGCCGACGCGTACTTCCTGTTCCTTGCGGAAGCGGACCTGCGTGGAGATATCGGGCCGCGTGATCGCGAGCGTGCCGGATTCGCCGCAGCAGCGATCGTTCTTCTCGATCTTGCCGTTCATCTGCTCGTTCATCAGCGTGTTCACGACCTTGAGCGGATCATTACCCTTGATGGGTGAATGGCACGGGTCGTGGTACATGTACCGCACACCCGTCACGCCTTCCAGGCGGATGTTCTTCTCCATCAGGTATTCATGGATATCGATGATGCGGGAGCCCGGGAAGATCTTGTCGAATTCGTAGCCCTGCAGCTGGTCGTAGCAGGTACCGCAACTCACCACGACAGTCTTGATGTCCAGGTAGTTGAGGGTATTGGCCACGCGGTGGAAGAGCACGCGGTTGTCGGTGATCATCTTGTCCGCTTTGTCGTACTGGCCCGCGCCCCGCTGCGGATAACCGCAACAGAGATAGCCGGGCGGCAATACGGTCTGCACGCCGGCATGCCAGAGCATTGCCTGCGTCGCGAGGCCCACCTGCGAGAACAGCCGCTCCGAGCCGCAGCCAGGAAAATAGAAAACCGCTTCCGTTTCGCTGGAGGTGCGTTGCGGATCGCGGATGATCGGGACGTAACGCTTGTCTTCGATATCAAGCAATGCCCGCGCGGTCTTTTTCGGCAGGCCGCCAGGCATTTTCTTGTTGATGAAATGCACCACCTGCTCGCGCATCGGCGGACGCCCGCCTGTCGTAGCCGGAGGATGCTGCGTCTGGGCTTTCGCGACCGCGCCAAGCGCCATGTTCGCCACGCGCTGGGCTTTATAGCCCCAGTCGATCATGATCTTGCGCGTCAGCTTGATTGTTTCCGGATTCGTGGCGTTCAGGAAGAACATCGACGCCGCCGTTCCCGCATTGAAGCGCTTCTTCCCCATCCGGCGCAGCAGGTCGCGCATGTCCATCGAGACATTGCCGAAGTCGATATCGACGGGGCACGGCGTCTCGCACTTGTGGCAGACGGTGCAGTGATCAGCGACGTCGGAGAATTCATCCCAGTGCTGCAGCGACACGCCCCGGCGGGTCTGCTCTTCGTACAGGAAAGCCTCGATTAGCAGCGACGTCGCGAGAATCTTGTTGCGCGGGCTATAGAGCAGGTTCGCTCGCGGTACGTGCGTTGCACACACAGGCTTGCACTTGCCGCAACGCAGGCAGTCCTTGATCGCATCGGAGATCGACGCGATGTCCGACTGCTGCATGATGAGCGATTCATGACCCATCAGGTTGAAGCTGGGCGTGTAGGCATCGCTCAGATCGCCGCCCGGCAGCAGTTTTCCCTTGTTGAAACGACCCTGCGGATCGACCTTCGCTTTGTAGCCGCGAAAACCAGCGAGCTCTGCTTCAGTCAGGTATTCGAGCTTGGTGATGCCGATACCGTGCTCACCCGAGATCACGCCATCCAGGTTGCGGGCGATCTGCATGATGCGGGCAACAGCGGCATTCGCCGTCTGGAGCATTGCGTAATTGTCGGAATTGACCGGAATATTGGTATGCACGTTGCCGTCGCCGGCGTGCATGTGAAGCGCAACGAAAACACGGCCTTTGAGAAGGCGGCGCTGAATGGCCTCGCACTCGGCCAGCACCGGCGCGAATGCCCCGCCCAGGAACAAACTGCGCAAGGGGTTCCGGATCTCGAGCTTCCACGACACCCGAATCGTCCGGTCCTGCAGCACATCGAACAGCCGCATGTCGCGATTGATGGTCGCGCGTTCCGCCAGCTGCGCCTCTAGCTCACCGAGCCCCAGACCCTTGAACTGATTCAGTACGCTCACGAGCGGTGCGTCCATGAAGCCAAGCAGGAACGACCAGCGCTTGCGCACTTCGGTGATCAGCTCACGCGCCTGCACCGGACGCTCGCCCAGGATTTCATCGGGCGGCAGCCGCTCCATCTCGGGATCGTCAGTCTTTGCGAGCAGCAATGTTCCCGACAGGTAGTGCTCAAGCTCATCCAGCAATTCGAGCTTGTTCGCGATCGACAGCTCGATGTTGATGTGCTCGATGGCATCGGTGTATTCACCCATGCGGTCGAGCGGAATCACGACATCCTCGTTGATCTTGAACGCGTTCGTGTGCTTCGCGATCGCCGCCGTGCGCGAGCGGTCGAGCCAGAATTTCTTGCGTGCCTCGGCGGTCACCGCGACGAAACCTTCGCCGGTCCGCGCATTGGCCATGCGCACGACTTCGGACGTCGCATGCGCGACCGCTATGTCGTCATCGCCGACGATATCGCCGATCAGCACCATCTTCGGCAGGCGGCCGCGGTTCGACTTGGTTGTGTAACCCACCGCGCGCAGATACCGCTCATCGAGATGTTCGAGACCGGCAAGCAACACCCCTTTGTCGGTACCGATGCCATCCAGGTAGTTCTTGATCTCGACGATCGATGGAATGGCGTCGCGCGCCTGGCCGAAAAATTCGAGACAGACGGTTCGCGTGTGCTTCGGCATGCGATGCAGAATCCAGCGCGCGGCAGTGATCAGGCCATCGCAGCCTTCCTTCTGCACGCCAGGCAAGCCACCGAGGAACTTGTCGGTGACGTCCTTGCCGAGCCCCGCTTTGCGGAAACGGTATCCCGGGATGTCGAGCTGCTCAGTCCGCAGCACCTTCGCCTTGTCGGGCGACTGCGCGCCGTCCTTCCACACCAGCTCGAACTTCGCGACTTCGACTTCGTGGATCTTGCCGCGGTTGTGGGCAACGCGCGTGACTTCAAGCCAGTTGCCTTCCGGATCGACCATCCGCCACCAGGCCAGGTTGTCGACGGCCGTGCCCCACAGCACTGCTTTCTTGCCGCCTGCATTCATGGCGACATTCCCGCCAATGCACGAAGCATCTGCAGACGTGGGATCGACCGCGAAAACAAATCCGGCATGTTCAGCGGCATGCGCTACACGACGCGTCACGACACCGGCTTCGGAATAAACAGTCGGTACAGGCGTCGACACGCCGGGCAATGAACTCTGCTCGACTTCACCCAGCGCTTCGAGCTTCTCGGTATTGATCACCGCAGCGCGCGGGCTCAACGGAATGGCGCCACCCGTGTAACCCGTGCCACCGCCGCGCGGAATGATCGTGAGTTCAAGTTCGATGCAGCTACGCACGAGGCCGGGAATTTCGGCTTCGGCGTCGGGCATGAGCACGAGGAAGGGATACTCAACGCGCCAGTCGGTAGCATCGGTGACATGCGACACGCGGGCGAAGGCATCGAAACGGATGTTGTCGGCGCGCGTATGCCGCTCGAGCAGTTTGCGGGCGCGATCACGCAGCTCGGCCACGGCATCGAATTCGGTCGAGAACTGGCGGATGGCCTGGCGAGCCAGTGCGAGAAGCTGCGCCACTTTGCCATCGCGATCGGGATCCGAACCGTCGCGCCGACGGTCGATCTCCGTCAAGCGATGTTCAAGTGCGGTAACCAGCAGCAGGCGGCGGTCAGGGTTGTCGAGCAGGTCGTCCTGCAGGTACGGATTCCGCCGCACCACCCAGATGTCGCCCAGCACTTCATACAGCATCCGCGCCGAACGTCCGGTGCGCCGTTCGCCCCGCAGATCGTTGAGGATCTTCCATGCGCCCTCGCCCAGCAGCCGGATGACGATTTCCCGGTCGGCAAACGAGGTGTAGTTGTACGGAATCTCCCGCAGGCGGGCGGGAGCATCGAGCTCAAAGGGAACCGCGGGAATTTCGAGGGAAAGCTGTGCGCTCATTGGGTGGGACGTGCTCAAGGACGGGGCGGCCCATTGTACAGGCCGCAGTCACCCTTGCTGCAGTCGCGTAACGGAGTGTTTTTCCGCGGGGTTCAGCGGGCGCCGGCGCCTTGGCTCGAAATGTATTCAAAACCGTCGGCGGGCCGCTCGAGGCGTCCGACGAACATCCCCTTTGACCCGTCCCGGGCAGGTCCGCCGGTGACCAGGATCCGGTCACCCGTCTTCAGCGTGCCATCGGTGTAGCCGCGGGCGGACAACCGGGTCCGGCTGCTCCACTCGATGGTCCATTGTTCCCGCCCACCGTCTTTCGTCGCGACCTCGAGATGGACGATGGCATGCGGGTTGATGAATTCGAACCGGGTGACCACGCCTTCGACGGTGATGGCGTTTTCCCGGGCGTACATCGCGGAGATCGAGTGATGTGCGTCACCCGATCCCGCGGCGATGAGGCCCAGGAAAAAGCTGCCGGTGAGAATTGCAGCTTTCATGTCCCTGAACTCTTAAGGAGCGACCTGGATGATCGTGCCGGTAATGGTGCCATCCGCGTTCTGCCGGGCCTGGCCGGTGATTTTCGTGCCTACCTTGAGAGCAGACGCAGGCAGCGGCTGGATCATGGTCACCTCCACGCCTGCGGGCACGGTGACTTCCTTCTCGCCACCCTTGTAAGCGACCTTCATCGTGCCGCCATTGGCAATGGAGGCCACGCTGCCGTTGGTCATGGTGGTTACGTTACCGTTGGTCATGGTCGTGGCAGGTGCCTGCATCGGCCGATGACCCTCGCCTGCGCCACGCATCGCTTCCGGGAAAATATGGATTTCCGTCGCTTCCATCTTGCCGTTCTTCTCGACAGCCGTCGTGCCGAGGAAAGTGTTCGGACCGATGTCCGAGAGCTTGGCAGGCTTGCGCGTATTAATCGCGGTGTCCGCCGCGATGCTGAAAGTCACGGGGCCCTGGTCGGTCTTGACGGTGACGGTCTTGCCATCCGATTTTTCAACCGTGCCGGCGAAGCGGGCGACAGGTGCAGCGGGCGCTGCATTCTGCGCGAGGGCAGGCAGCGCCATCGCCATCATCACACCGGTAACGAGCACTGGAGCAATACGCATAAATTCCCCTGATGAAGTTCTGGTATCGGAATGAATCGTGGCCGGCCGCGGTCAGGGAACGACGTTGAGCCGCGTGGCTGAAACGCTGCCGTCCGCATTCTGCTGGACCTGGCCCGTGATCTTCACACCCGGCTTGAGAGCCGCGACGCCGACACGTTCGATGACGGTGACGCTCACATCAGGCGGCATGTACACCTCTTTCTCGCCTGTGCCCTTGTCGCCATCCTTGTAGGCGACCTTCATCGTGCCGCCTTTCGCGAGCGAAGAGACGTTGCCGGTCGTGGTAGTGCTGACGTTGCCGTTGGTCATCATCGAGCCGGCTTCGCCTTGCCACGGATAGTGGCCTTCGCCTGCTCCGCGCATCGATTCAGGAAAGAGATGCACTTCAGTGGCTTCGAGCCTGCCGTTACGCGGCACAGTGGTCGTACCGAGGAAAGTGTTGGGAGTGATGTCGGAGAGCTTGCCGGGCTTGCGGGTCATGACTGGCGCATCGGCGCCTACGGCAACAGTCACATCCCCCGTGGCGGCCTTGACGGTGAGCATCTTGCCGTCCCACTTTTCAATGGTGCCCGCGATCGGTGCCGTGGGTGCCGTGCCTTGAGCAGCCGGTGGACCGCCCTGAATTCTGACCGGAGGCGTCGTCTGCGCCGACACCGTCAACGATGCCAGCACACCCAAAGCAAACACGACCGTTGCGCGCATGAAGTCCCCCGAAAAAACCTGTTGAGCGTGACCGGACGATCCGGCTTGAGCCGGATCATAGGCCACGTCGGGTGGACTGCCAATGCGCGGTTTTTTCAGGGCGATACGTCTGTCTGGTCTTCTCTTCGGGGCTTCAGGTGCAGGTCAGGATTCAAGGCGAGCTAGTGCGCTGCAGCGTCGAAAGCCTTCTGATAATCCTGACGGGTGCGTGCACCGATGAGGGTTGCGGCAACCTGGCCCTTGGCAAAGACCATGACGGTCGGAATAGAGCGCACGCCATACCGCGCGGCGATCTCGGGATGCTCATCGACATTCAGCTTGGCCACGGTGACCCGGTCGGCATAGTCGGCGGCCAGCTCATCAAGGATAGGAGCGACTGCCCGGCACGGGCCGCACCAGGGAGCCCAGAAATCGACGGCAACGGGGGTTTCGGCAGCCAGCACGTTCTGTGCGAAGGTGGCGGCGTTGAGTTCGGCGGGGACATTGGACATGGACTCTCTCCGGATACTGCGGGCTGTAACCGTAGCCTGTGGCCTGCCGCGGACTTTTTAAAGCCTTGGCCCGCCCTTCAGACAGACCATTCGTTCATGAGGACATGACCACCGGATTGGACCTCGCCCTACCTTGCAAACCGGCCCGTACCCGGCCCCCTTTTCTGCTTCTCCACGTAGTCCTCGGCTGCCTGCATCAGGCGGATGACATTTCCACTCCAGATGTTCCTGAGGTCCGCCTCCGAATAGCCTGCCGCCAGCAGCCCCTCGGTGATCTTCGGGATGCTGCTGACTTCCCACATGCCCGTCACCCCGCCACCCCCGTCCCAGTCCGCGCCGATGCCAACGTGCTCGGGACCGGCGATCTCGAGGGCGTGCAGCAGGTGCTTCATGAAGTCATCGAAAGTCGCCGTGGGAACGGGATAACGCGCGTCGATCTCGCGCCGGCCGGTGGCCAGCTCGACGGCTTGGCTTTCGTCCATCACGGTGCCGAATCGCGCACGCAACTGACGCAACGCTTCCTCGCGCTCAGGATTGCGCGGCGTATCGATCATGTAATCGCTCAAGGAGTTGATCTGGATGACACCCCCGGCTGCAGCGAGCTTGCGCAGCAGGATGTCATCGATGTTGCGGGGGTTGTCGTGGATGGCCTTGCAGCCCGAATGCGAGAGGATCACCGGCGTCTTCGACAACTCGATCATCTGCTCGAGTACGGCATCCGATGCATGCGACGCATCGAGCAGCATGCCGAGGCGATTGGCTTCCTGCACTAGCGTGCGACCCAGCGGGCTCAAGCCCTTCCATTCGGGGCCTGCGGGATCCGTCGCCGAATCGCCGAGATCGTTGTTCGTGAAATGCGTGACGCCCACCATGCGGACGCCAAGTGCGTAGAACGTTTCGAGCAGGCCGAGGTCCTGGCCGAGCGGATAGCCGTTCTCGATGCTCTGGTAGACGATTCGTTTGCCTGCCGCGGCAATCCGCTCCGCATCGTCCGCGGTAAACGCCAGCTCAAAGCGATCGGAATTGTGCGCGACCATTTCGCGAATGCGCGTCGCGGTCAGCAATGCCCGGGTGCGTGCCGCCGCATTGCCTGCAGGTGTACGCGGCCCCTGTGGAGTG
Organism: Steroidobacteraceae bacterium; assembly: GCA_965279735.1. Taxonomy (GTDB): domain Bacteria; phylum Pseudomonadota; class Gammaproteobacteria; order Steroidobacterales; family Steroidobacteraceae; genus CAIUGU01. The sequence continues at coordinate 2,476,898 of OZ257260.1, forward strand.
AAGATGGCCCAGAAACCGCCGTCGAGCCCGCCCTCTTCCATGCGCGGAAAATCGACCTGCGAGCGGTCGGAGTCGAAGGCATGCCGACCCATGATGTCCCAGCCCGGCCGGGCAAACAGTGCAGGCGTATCGAGGTGGGTATCGAGCACGATGATGCGTTCGTGAAGCTGGCGTGCAGCCGAAGGAGCATTGGCAGCCAGGCCCGTCGTGGCGAGCAGCAGCGCCCCACAACCGATCAGTGCATTGAACCGGAGAGGTGGCTGCATATCTTCAGCATGCTCGTTGCGGAGATGCTTTCAGTTATACCGCGGCGCTGCCCGCGAAGGAACCGTGACTAGCCTTCTGCCCGGCGATAGGGACATTCGCCCACAGCGACCTGCGGCAATTCCGCAGGGCGGACAGCCGGTACGCGGGTGTGCACGAACATCTTGAGCCCCTGCCGCGGATACACGGTCGTGCCAGGCGCAGGATCGAAAGTCTGCCCCGGCACCAGTTCGAGTCGATAGCGCCGGGCGATCAACGCAACGCTGAGAACGGCTTCGGTCATTGCGAACGTTGCACCGATGCAGGCGCGATGACCGAGGCCAAACGGCAGATACGAATAACGTGAACGCGCAGCGCATTGCTCCGCGGTGAAACGGCCCGGGTCGAAGGTTTCCGGATTCGGCCAGTGCTGATGCTGGTGATGCATGGCATGGACCGACACCACCGCCGTCTTGCCCTGGGGAATCGCATTCCCGGCGATCGTCGTATCCGTAGTGGCTACGCGCGCGAAGGAATGAATGGGCAGATACAACCGCAACGATTCCTTGATCACGCTTTCCGTGTAATCCAGCGCCATGAGCTCGGCGGCCGCAACAGGTTGCCCTGCCCTCGTGCCCGCATCCACTTCGGCGCAGATGCGATCCCTCACATCCGGATGTTGCGCGAGCAGGATGTGGGTCCAGCACATTGCCGACGCACTTGTTTCGTAACCCGCGCCGATCATCGTGATGGCCTGGTCGCGCAATTCAGTCGGCGTGAAGGACGGTCCCTCTTCAGCCGATGCCTTGATCAGGAAGCCGACCAGTCCGCCCTCTTCGGGGCCGGCACTGCGACTGCGCTCGACGGCAGCAAGCAGCAGGTTGTCGAGTTCCGTCATCGCACGATCGAGTCTTCCGGCGCGTTCGCGGGTGCGCCGCCAATGCAGGAGCGTCTTGAAGCCCGGACGCGCAGGCCACGAACGCCAGACCGCAAGCAGCGTCGAAAAAAGCGGGTCAGCGTGGCCATCGAAACTCGCACCGAAAGTCAGGCGTGCGGCGACCGCCTGGGCCAGCCGCTGAAACTCCATCATCATGTCGACAGGTGTGTCGCGGTCTGCCGCTGTCTGCCACCGGTCCAGGAATGTTTCGATCAGGTTCTGCATCCAGTCGTAGTGACCGGCCAGTGCGGTCGGCTTGAACGCCGGCTGCAGGAGACGACGCTGGCGACGCCAATCCTCGTGCTCGCTCAGCAGCATGCCGTTGCCCAGGAGCCGGCGCATTGCGTCGTAGCGGGTGTTCTTGATGAACAGGGCCCGCTTGTCGATCAGCATCTCGCGGATCAGGTCAGGGTCGGAAAGCAGGAACAGCGAGTTGCCCCGGGCCATCGGGATTTCGGCCATGCCGCCGAATTTCATCGCGATGGACGTCGCGAAATTCATGGGATCCCGGCTCAGTTCCTGCTGGTAGTCGGCAAACAGCCGTCGAGGTGGGCCGGGACTATGGGTCATGCGTAGGCTTTATTCTTGTAGTAATGACCCGGGCGCACGCGCGCGATGCCGGAATCTAGCACGCACATGGTTGCCGAATCGATCAACGGACGTAGAATTCGGGCATTCATTTTGTTAACACTTCGTTAACTTCACTGCTGCATCCCTGAAAACGAGATTCCGACGATGAAAACCCTGCCGATACTGCTCCCGTTTGTCGGCGTTCTGCTACTGACTGCCTGTGGCGTCAATCCGGTCACGGGGAAGCAGGAACTCCAATTCGTTTCCGAAGCGCAGGAGCTCGATATCGGCGCCAAGAACTACTCGCCTACCCGCCAGAGTGAAGGCGGCGACTTCACCGTGGTGCCCGAACTCACAACCTACATCAACGAGGTCGGCCAGAAGCTCGCGAAGGTTTCCGACCGGCCGTTGCCGTATGAATTCGTCGTCCTCAACAACTCCGTCCCGAATGCATGGGCGCTGCCCGGCGGCAAGATTGCAGTCAATCGCGGCCTCCTGACGGAACTGAAAAACGAGTCCGAACTCGCTGCCGTTCTCGGGCACGAAATCGTGCATGCCGCCGCCCGTCATGGAGCGAAAGCGCAGGAACGCGGGACACTGCTACAGGCCGGCATGGCCGCTGCCCAGATCGGCGCCGCCGTGGGTGGGGTCGATGCAAACATTGCAGGCCTGATGATCCAGGGCGCAGGCGTGGGAGCCCAGCTCATCCAGACGACCTACGGTCGCGACCAGGAACTCGAGAGCGACCTCTACGGCATGAAGTACATGAAGCTCGCGGGCTACGATCCCTGGGGCGCCGTCACGCTGCAGGAAACCTTCGTGCGGCTATCGGAACAAGGCGGCCGGCAGCAGAGCTGGCTGGACGGACTGTTTGCCTCCCATCCACCCTCGGCCGAGCGCGTCGCGCAGAACCAGAAAACCGCCGCCGAACTCGGTCGTGGCGGTGAAGTCGGCGCGGAACAATACGCTGCCCGCCTCAAGCCGCTCGTTGCATTGAAACCCGCCTACGACAAATACGACCAGGCGGTGGCAGCCGCCGGCAAGAAGGACTTTGCAACGGCGAAGAAGCTGGCGAATGAAGCGGCGACTGCTGTTCCGAAAGAAGGCCGCTTCCAGGAATTCCTCGGCGAAGTGGCGCTGTCCGAGAAACAGCCGCAGCAGGCAATCACGCACTACACCCGCGCCATCGATCTCAATCCGGAGTATTTCGGTTCCTACCTCGGCGCCGGGGTCGCACAACTGCAAGCCGGCAATCGCGCGAAGGCAGAAGATTGGTTGAAGCAGAGCGCGCAATTGCTGCCCACGGCACCCGCGGCTTTTTATCTTGGCCAGATCGAACGCGACAAAGGCAATCTCAGCGGGGCGCTGCAGTACTACAAGGCGGCAGCCGGCTCCAACAGCGCGATCGGCCAGCAAGCCGCCGCTGAATTCGTGAAGCTCGATCTGCCGCAAAACCCCGGCAACTACGTTGCAACCGGCGGGCAGCTCGACGCCCGTGGCCAACTCATCGTCATGATCCAGAACCGCGCGCCGGTTGCGCTCGCCAACATCCAGGTGACGCCCGTGCAGGTCGACGCTAGCGGGCGCGTAGTCTCACAAGGCACGGCTGTACGCATTCGCGGCCCCGTTGCCGCAGGTGAACAGGCGGCAGCGCCTACCAACATCACTATTACCCAAGAACAGTTGGGCCTGATCCGCTTCCGCGTGGACGGAGCGCAAGCGCAGTAGCTGACTTGAATTTCAGAAGGAGCCTTCCGCCGCAAATTGTTTTCGGAAACGCCGTAAACCTACTCTCTGCGCTCCTGCTTCGAGATTGGTCCAGGGTGACCGTCCATGGTCACCCGTGCTGCGGGCGACATACATGCCGCTGCAAACACCGCTGCACCCATGGGGGCTCCTGAAAAAACGTCCTGTTTTTTAAGGTTCCGAAAACAACTTCCGCCAGAAGGCTCCGAAAGCACGCGGAGCAAATCCTTTGCTATTCCCGCGCTCGGAGCTGCTCGACGGCTCGCACAGTTGCTGCACAAGCCGCTGCCGCTTCCTTGCCCTTGACCTTGAAGTGGTCGAAGAAAAAATTCTGATGCTCGGCGTGCGCGTGGAAGTGATGCGGCGTCAGGACGACGGAGATCACTGGCACTTCGGTTTCGAGCTGAACCTGCATCAGCGCCTTGATCACGGCATCAGCGACGAATTCGTGGCGATAGATGCCGCCATCGACGACAAAGCCGGCAGCGACGATGGCGGAATAACGCGAGGTCTTTGCGAGCAGCTGCGCGTGCAGGGGAATCTCGAACGCACCCGGCACCGTGAAGGTTTCGATGGACTTCGCATCGAAGCCGAGCGCCTTCCACTCGGCGACAAACGACTTGCGGCCCTGTTCGACGATTTCGTGATGCCACGACGATTGCACAAAGGCAATGCGTGGCGCGTCCGACTCTTGCAAGGGTGCGCCAGTGCGGCGACTTGGCTTCTTGGGCCGACTCATTTTCCAGACTCCCGGGTTTCCGCTTACGAACCGCGAACCGGGGCGCATGGAATCGCAAGGCACGGACATGCCGCGCCTGCCAAACCGCTCTCGTAACCGGACTGTACCGTCGGCTCCGGATTGAACCGGATCTGCTGTCCCCGCTGTTTTGCAGCGGGCGCCCGCGGGCTCGTGCGATTGCTCGCCATCACCGCCGGTGGGGAATCTCACCCCGCCCCGAGAACGCTCATGAGAAAAAGCCAGCCCTTCCTCACGGCGCCGGCAGTATAGCATCGACGAATCCGCCGCTCGCCCCGTCACGAATGGCACCGCATGAAATATCTCGCCTTGCTTGCGCTTATCTGTCTGCCTCTTATGTCCGGTTGCACCCGGTTCGCGACGACCCTCGCCAACATCCCGGCAGTCTTCGGTGACTATGAACTGCAGCGCGACCTCTCCTACGGCGAGCAGCCAAGGCAGCGCCTCGACACCTATGTGCCGGTCGCCGCACCCACCGGACCGCGCCCCATCGTCGTTTTTTTCTATGGTGGAGGCTGGGCCGAGGGAGCGAAAGAACAGTACCGGTTTGTTGCGGAAGCACTGACATCGCGGGGCTTCGTTGTGGTGGTCCCCGACTACCGGCTGTATCCGGAAGTCCGGTTTCCGGCGTTTGTGGAAGATGCGGCCCAGGCCGTGCGCTGGGCGCATGAGCATGCAACGAGCCTGGGAGCTGACCCGGAAAAGCTTTTCCTGATGGGTCATTCGGCAGGCGCACATATCGCGGCGATGCTCGCGTGCGACGAACACTATCTCGAAGCCGTCAGCGGCAGCGGCTGGATCAAGGGCTTCGTCGGACTCGCCGGACCCTATGATTTTCTGCCTTTCACCGATCCCGAAGTGCGAGCGGTCTTTGCCTCCGCTGCAAACGAAGCAGACACACAGCCCATCCACTTTGTCGATGGCAAGGAGCCACCCGCACTGCTTCTGCACGGCGACGCGGACGAACGCGTACTCCCGCGCAATTCACGCAACCTTGCGGCTCGCATCCGTGAGAAAGGTGGACGAGTGAATGAGAAATACTATGCAGGCATGAGCCATGGCGGCATCGTTGCGGCCTTGACGATCTACCTGAGGGGCAAGGAGACCGTGCTCGATGAGATCGACAGGTTCATTGCCACGCCTGCGGACAAGACAGGATGAACTGGCCCACGAAGTCGGCGGTGGTTTTAAGTTAACCCAGGTCCGCATTGGAACCCGGACGGGAATCTGGTGTAAAAAGCACAGGCGTTTCCGGAATACGCAAGGGAGGGAGCCTCGATGCGAACAGCAGTTGCCGTACTTCTGATGCTCGGGTTGTCTGCGTGTGGAGGAGGCGGCGGAAGCTCCTCCACGGCGCCTCCGGTACAGAACAATCCAGGGGCCATTGGCAGCACTCAAAATCCACTTTGGACCAGCGGGACTTTCCTGCCTTCTTCCAGCTACAAGTCGCAATGCGCAGTACCTCGCGCAGGTACCAGCGATGTCACGGGTTCAAGTGCGAGAGAGAATTTCTGGCTACGCTCATGGACCAACGAAACCTATCTCTGGTATTCGGAAGTCCCGGACCTGAATCCGGCGTCGTACCAGACCAGTGCTTACTTTCCTCTCCTCAAGACCTCAGCCGCCACGGCATCCGGAAACCCAAAAGATCAGTTCCACTTCACCTACGCTACCAGCGATTGGCTGGCGCTCTCGCAATCGGGCGTTCAGTCAGGCTACGGCGTGCAGTGGTTCGTAGCTGCAAACCTGCCGCCACGCCGGTTCGTCGTGGCGTTCGTTGAACCCGGATCCCCCGCAGCAATGGCTGGCCTGGCGCGAGGTGACGAAGTCCTGACAGCCGATGGCATTGACGTGATCAACACGACATCGGGAAGTATCTACGACGCCCTCGACGCCTTTTATCCCGCGGGGATTGGCGAGAGCCATACCTTTGTGCTGAAGCCCGTGGCCGGATCGCAATACGCGGTAACCCTGCAGTCAACCAATGTTGTTTCGACGCCTGTCCAGGCCGTCAGCATTCTCACCACGACGACGGGACCGGTGGGTTATTTCGTCTTCAATGATCACATCGCAACCAGCGAAGCGCAGCTGGTCACTGCGATCAATACGCTCAAAACCGCGAACGTCACGGATCTCGTCCTCGACATCCGCTATAACGGCGGCGGCTACCTCGATATCGCGAGCGAGCTGGCCTACATGATCGCAGGACCTGTGCCGACAGCGGGCCGAACGTTCGAAAAGCTGACCTTCAACAGCAAGAACCCGACGACTGATCCAGTCACGGGACAGGCGCTTGCGCCTCTTCCATTTCATACAACAACGCACTTTGGTGCTGCACCCGGATCGCTGCCGACGTTGGGGCTGCCCAGGGTATTCGTGATCACCGGCTCGGGCACCTGCTCCGCCAGCGAATCCATCATCAACAGCCTGAGAGGCGTGGACGTCAACGTCATCCAGATAGGCACGACCACTTGCGGCAAGCCGTACGGCTTCTATCCCACAGACAATTGCGGCACGACGTATTTTTCGATCCAGTTCAAGGGCGTCAATGCGAAGAACTTCGGCGAGTATTCCGATGGCTTTACGCCGACGAACAGCGTCGTCGGCACCATCGGCGAAAAACTCCCGGGCTGCGCAGTGAATGATGATTTCTCGCGTGTCCTCGGCAATCCCGCAGAAGGTCGGCTGGCCGCAGCGCTGCAGTATCGTGCGCTCGGCACCTGTCCCACCGCACCCACGACGGGACCGATCGGGTTTGCAAAAGCAGGTGGAACCGCCGTGGAAGAGGGTTACCTGATCAGACCTCCCGCACGCGAAATCCGCATCCTGCGCGCACCATGAACCATGGGCGCTGGTTGCTGACATTCATTGCCGCGCTGTCGAGCGCATGTGCAGGAATGTCACAGCAGGCAGATAGCCCTGCCTTGATTGTCGACTCCAGTGCAGCGAGCCGCATGGATCTGCAATCGGCTGTGATTAGAGCGTTGGGTACAGCGGATATCGCATTGGCGCCGGACGCGCTGACGACAACCAGCCTGCTGACGATCGAGCGCACGCCCGCCCGGGACTCGCAGGGACGACTACTCAATGGCCGCGAGCTGGGGCGACCCGAGCAGTTCACTCTCGTGAAGTCAGGTGAGCGATGTGTACTGATTCATGCCGGCAGCGGGATGCGCATTCCGCTTGACTCGGTACGTTGCAGGGCCACGCCCTGACCGGAAACGCTTACCTGGGCATGTCTGGACAGACGTAGGGAACACTGCCAGCGAGGTAGTGCTCTTCCTGAATTCCGCTGACCAGATTCAGCTTCAGCACCAGCATTTGGTCGGTCACATTCACGATCTCCGCAGTGATCCCCGCGGTGTCTTCGCTCCATGAAATTTCAGTGGGCGAAATCGACTGCCACTGGCTCAGGCGGTAGGTTTCCCAGCAGGAATCCATGACCAGCGTGCCGTCCGCCAGAAAGATGCGCATGACGCCTGGCAGATCGGCATCTGCCCGAACCCACACGCGATTGAGAAGCGGATTGCCGCTGGTTGGGGGACTCGCCACTTCGGCAACGGCTGTGGCAGCTGCACCCGCCACGGATGACTCTGTAGCGGAGTTGGGCTGGCAGGCGCTGACCGCAACGGCAAACGCGCAGGGAAGGATCTTTCTCAGCATGCCTGCCATTGGCAATCAGCCCGCCTTCATCTGTTCCACATACTTGTTGTTGAGTTCAGCGGTGCGCTTCATCGCCGGGCGTTCGTTGATCCGGCCGACGTACTCAAGAAATGCAGGCCGCGGGTCGAGACTCTTCATCATAAGCGCCCATCCCATCTGGGATCCCAGGTAGACATCGGCAGCGCTGAAACGGTCACCCAGAATCCAGGGACCCGGGGCGATCGCTTTCTCGAGCGCATTCATCGTGTCGTCGAACGTGCCATAGCCGATCTGTCCCGCCCGGGCCGGTTCCACGCGCGGGAACGCCTTGTCCATGAGCGCGTATTCGAGCGCACTCGCTCCGAAAAACAGCCAGCGCAGATAAGTGCCTCGCGCCGGATCATTCACTGCGGGAGCTAGGCCGGCAGCGGGAAAGGCGTCGGCGACATACGCGCAGATGGCCGGTGCTTCGGTCACAACCACACCTCGATGCACGATGGTCGGCAGCTTGCCCATTGGATTCAGCCGCAGGAACTCGGGCTTCTTCTGTTCGCCCTTGTCGAACGCGAGCAGCTTGACCTCGTAAGGCGCGCCAGCCTCTTCAAGCATGAACTGCGCGATGCGGCCGCGCGACATCGGGTTGTGATAGAGGGTAACTGTCTCGCTCATGCTTTCCCCTTGCGCTCGAATTGTGTACTTCAGGCTACAAAATAGCCGGTCAGCTGGTAACCGAACAATGCGAAGCCCGCCATCATGATGAGGACGTTCGCGGCATAGGCGCCACGGTTGAATGTGCCACTGCTGCGCCACACATTGAACGCGATCAGGATGAGCGCCAGCGCTGCAAACTGGCCGAGCTCCACGCCGATGTTGAAGGCAATCATGTTCGGCACGAGCCCTGTCTGCGACAGCGTGAGCTCCTGCAACTTCGTGGCGAGTCCAAACCCGTGTGCGAAACCGAACAGCAGAACGGCCGCTCGTGGATCGATATGGACGCCCAGGCGTTTGAAGCCGCCGATATTCTCGAACGCCTTGTAGACGACGGACAGGCCGATGATCGCATCCACGATATAGGCGTTCGCATGCACGCCGCCGAGCACGCCGATCAGCAACGTCGTGCTGTGTCCGATGGCGAACAGCGTGGCGTAGAGCGCGACGTCCTTGATGCGATACAGGAAGAAAATGACGCCCGCCAAGAACAGGAGATGGTCGTAGCCGGTGACCATATGCTTGGCACCGAGATACATCAGTGGCAGGAACTCGACACCGTTGATCCGCTCAAGGTAGGCGGCATCGCCACCCGCCACCCCATGAGCCCACGCTGCCGGTGCGATGACCATTGCCAGCACTGCAGTTGAAAGCAACGCAGCAAGTCGGAACATCGCGTCTGGCTTGTTCATGATCTGGGACGTTAACAGCATCAGGATGTCAATCGGAACCGGGCCATGACAATATCACTTCCGCAAACCTGCAATCACTTGAGAATCGAAGAGGTTCCCGTGTCCGAGCCGGTCTCCCCGTTTGAAGCTGCACCACCCCCCTCGACTCGCATCATCAAGAGCGTGGCAATTGCGATTGCCGGTGCTGCCATCGCACTCGTTGCCATCATTCTGCCCGCCGAATACAACATCGATCCCACGGGTATCGGCGGCGCCCTCGGTCTTACCGCACTCAATGCGCCGGGGCGAACACTCGAAGTGAAGGATGTGATCGGCGGCAACGAGACCTACAAGACGGTGGCGATTCCCGAATTCGGCCAGCCGGTGCCGCTGCCGAATCCCGCGGTGTTCCAAGGTCATCCTGAAGCGGCCCGCACTGAAACGCTCACCGTGAATCTCGCGCCGGGTGGCGAAACCGAGATCAAGACCGTGCTCAAGGAATCGCAGGTGATCCTGTATTCATGGAAGGTGGATCGCGGCCAGGTGTATGTCGACTTCCACGGCCACGAACCCGATGCAGGCCAGGACTACTGGGTACGGTACGAAGAACAACAGGAAGGCACGGAGGGACATGGGTCCCTCGTCGCACCGTTCGCTGGCGAACACGGCTGGTTCTGGCAGAACTACAACGACTTCCCTGTCGTCATCACGCTCACGTTCAGCGGGTATTACGACCGCTTCGTGGATTACGGGAAACTCTGAGCGTCAGAAATCGCTGAAGAACGAACGGACTGCCTTCAGGCAGAACGGCGGCACCAGCTGGCTGTGATAGGCCTCTGCAACCGCCATCGCACCGCCATCGCTTGCACCCCCGACTACGGCTGCTGCCTCCACCAGATCCTTGGCCGCCGCAAACCCGGTCTTGAGGTCGTCGAAGCGCTCGCCGTTGGTGGGACCGTCCACATCCAGCACGCTGACGGGTCCAGTCGCGCCAACCGAAATCCAATAGCCCTGCATGAGCTGGGTGTTGGAAAAGAACACTGTGGGATCCTGATCGCCCGCACAAAGCAGGACTGGCGCGGTCGGTGACCAGTTCCGCAGATCATTCGCCTTGAAGGCCTTGCGCAGGCCGTTCGCAGGAGCCGCAGCCGGGATACCTGTGGTGGTGTTGGGCAGCCCACCGTCGGGATTCGCCTGCATGTCCTGCAGATAGGCGAGACGGAAACTGTTCACGATAAGGGGATTCGCGCCGAAGCCGAGCGCAAAGATCGGTGCCAGTTCAGCCGGCGTCGTGGCGGGCGTTACCGCGGCAAAGGCCGGATCGGGAGGCGTGCTGCTGAACAACTGGTCCTTGGGCAACCGGCCTTCGGCGTACAGCGTGCCTCGTGGCGTCAGGCTCGGCAGCAGCGTCTCGATGCCGCTCACGAAGCTGGCGCTGAAGACATCCGTCGCATTCGCATAGATGTTTCCATAGACGCGCTGGAAGCCCGTGATCAGCATCGTCAGGAAAACGGGTGAGCTGTTGCCCACGCTGCCGTTGAACACGGTGTCGCCAAATGCGGCCAGCGCATAGGGCCCCGACATCGGCGCCGACGCGGTCACCGCGAGGCCTGCCGCCTGCATCGCGCGATGCGTCGCCATGGCGACATAGCCGCCCTGCGAATACCCGGTGATCAGTACCTTGCCCGCATCGGTCACTCCCGGTGCAAAGGAAGTGGGAAGTGCACTGCGCGCGGCCGCGAGCGCATCGATCATGTCCTTCGACTGTGCGTCCGCATTGAGATAGGGGTGATACGTCAGAGGCGAAGAATCGTAGCCCGTGTAGTTCGGCGCCACGACGATGTAGCCCTGCGAGGCGAATATGGCCGCGACGGCAACTCCCTCGCCGTTGTCCGGATCATCGATGTTCGCGATGTTGTAGTCGCGCTCCGTTGTGGTTCCATGGGCGTAGAGCACGATCGGTCGCGGACCCTGGCAGATCGGGTCGGTTCCCGTCGGCACCATGAGTGCAGCCGAAGCTGTAGTCGCCTCACCCAAACCGCCAACCGTGTTGTATGTCAGCGTGTGGATATCGATACCGCAGGTAGGGTTGCCGGCGAGATCCAGCAGCAGCTCTCCGTTGACTCCGAGACCCGCAAGAACCAGCAGCTCATTGACCGTCACGGAACGGGTGCGAGGCGCCGGACTCTGGACCAGCGTCCCGCGGACCGGAGCTGTTCCCGTCCCGGTTCCCGGGTTCACGGGTGCGGGCATGTCTTCCTTGCTGTCGCAGGCGGCCAGGAAACTCGCGCAGGCAAGCACGGTCAGAACAGTGCGAAGAATGGGCACAGGGCGAAGGACGGGCATGCTGGAAAACTCTCCTGATGGCATCTCGATCAGGATTCAGGATGCCCGCTTGCCGGGAACCGCTCTGTCAGGGTTTGCCTTGTACGAATCAGCCATTTTTCGCCTTAGGCGATAGGAACTGTCTGACGTAATGCAGGCCTTTGTATCCATGCTGTTATTTGTGTCGTCGCAGTTAACCGCAGCCCCAAGTTCTGCTATGGTCCGCCTGCGATCGCGCTGCGGGACCCGTACCGGGCCTGCCCGCGACGTTTTCGGGGGTATTAAATGAGCATGAAATCCGTACTCCGTTTTGGCGTACCTGTCTTGTTGATGGCGACCCTTGCCGCGTGCAGTCCCAAGGAAGAGCCGGCAGCCGCTGCCGAGCCCGCCGCCGCACGGCCGGCGGATGTACCCGGGTGGATCAACCAGGACGACAAGTGGGCAGAGACCAAAGCCAGCCTGCAGGCCTTTGGCGAACAGTTCGCTGATTCGCAGGCCCTGTACGACAAGCTGAAGGCGGCCGCCAGTGGCGGCAAATCGCCAAACTGGCAGCAGATGTCCGAGCCGGCATACGACTGGTCAGGCGTCTATACACGCACCAAGGGCGGCCTGCATTTCGATCCGGATCTCAGAGGTCCTGAGGTGGAAACTGCCCAGCTCACCCCTGCCGGCGCAGCTGTGCTCGCGAAGAAAGTGGACCAGCTCTCTCGCACGGGCGGTGAATACGACCCGATCAGCGATTGTCGCCCTCCGGGCACTCCCCGCTGGTTTACAGAACCGTTCCTGAAGGAATACATCGTCACTCCCCAACAGACGTGGCTGATCAATGAAATGGTCAACGACGTCCGGCGCGTCTACACCGACGGCCGGGACCATACCCCGGACGAAGACGCCTATCCGACCTGGAATGGCGACTCGATCGGCTTCTGGGACGGTGACACCCTGGTCATGCACACCAAGCATTTGTTCGGCGGACAATACCAGCGCGGCCCTCAGCCTGATTACTCAGACCAGGTCACCCTCGTCGAGCGGTGGCACAAGGTCGATCCGAAGACGTTGCAGGTGGATGTGTGGGTTTTCGATCCCGTGAATCTCGCCAAACCGTGGTACACGCGGCAGAGCTATACGCAGCTCACGAACGACGATCACCTCCTGCGTCTGCGCTACTGGGATTGCCGCGAGAATTCGAACAACGACATCATCACGACGGACGACGGCACCAGCCAGTTCCCGGACTTCAACTTCGTGCCTGACGACGCCAAGGCGAGCAGCGACACGGCAGTGAAGAAAGCCCAACAGAACAAGGCTGCGGCACCGAAGTAACCCTTCAGCCACGGTTAATCATTCAAGCGACAGAATCAGGTTTTTCGAGGAGCATCAAAATGCAGACGAAGTCAGTCAGTGCCCTTTGCGCCGGCGCGTTACTCGCCGCAATGACCTTCCAGGCGGTGGCCCATCACTCGGGCGCCATGTTCGATGACAAGAAGGAAGTCACGCTCACGGGCACGGTGAAGGAATTCCAATACACGAACCCGCACTCATGGCTGCTGGTGGATGTGAAGGGCAAGGACGGCAAGACGACGACCTGGGGCTTCGAAGCCGAAGGTCCGAGCACGTTGCTGCGCGCCGGCATCCGCAAGAGCGACCTGGCTCCGGGTACGGAAATCACGATCACCGGCCATCCGATGCGCGACGGCCGCCCGGCAGCCGCCTGGATGAAGGCCACGCGGAATTCCGACCAGAAGGCGTTCGTGCCTCCTGCCGGTTTCGCGGTGAAATAACGCCGCTCTCGAGTCGATCGCGAAAGGGGCCGGGCAACCAGCCCCTTTTTTTTGCCCGGGATTTGCCGGACGACCCCTTTGTTACCCGCCTGCCGGCTACGATCCGGACCTGTTGGTGTAGGCTCAACCGCTCCGTGGCAGGCGCTCGCAATGACCTTCTCGCCCTCTCTTTGGCAGTTCCCTTTCCGCCGGAACAGATCCTCGTGGCTGGCGGCTGCATGCCTTGCGCTCGCGGGCTGCACGGCAGCGACCCAACCTGCCGTAACTTCGGCAACCAGCCCCGCAGTGATCGAAGCCCGGCCGTCCCGCAACTGGTCGGCAGGCGCCATGATCGCTGCGGCCAATCCATTGGCCGTCGAGGCGGGCTTGCAGGTGCTGCGGGAAGGTGGTTCGGCCGTCGATGCCGCCATTGCCGTGCAAGCGGTACTGGGGCTGGTTGAACCCCAGTCCTCCGGCATTGGCGGCGGCGCCTTCATGCTTCACTACGACGCGCGCACCGGCGACGTGGTGGCTTACGACGGGCGTGAAGTCGCCCCCCAGGGCGCCACGGCGGACATGTTCCTGGGACCGGACGGCAAACCACTGGGCTTCATCGACGCCGTGCAGTCAGGTCGTTCGATCGGAGTTCCTGGCGCCGTCGCCATGCTCGAACTCGCGCACCGGGAGCACGGCAAACTGCCCTGGACGAGAGCCTGGGGGCCCGCCATCGCACTTGCCGACAACGGTTTTCCCGTCCCGCCGCGGATGGCACTGGTCATTCGCCAGTCCCTCGCCCGGCTTGCACCTGATGCGCTGGCTTACCTCACCACCGATGGACATACGCCACTCAGCGAGGGCGCCATCGTGCGGAATGCAGCGTATGCCACCACCTTGCGGCGCATTGCCAGCGACGGCAGCAAGGGCTTCTACGAAGGTCCTGTGGCAGCCGCCATGGTTGCGGCTGCGGCGCGCGAACCGAAGCCAGGCACCTTGAGCCTTGCGGACCTCAAGGCCTACAAGGCCAGCCGGCTCGAACCCGTCTGCCGCGGCTATCGCGTGTACCTCGTCTGCGGCATGCGGCCCCCGTCGTCGGGCGGCATCGCGGTGGCATCGATTCTCGGCACGCTCGAAAATCTGCCCATTGCCGCGAACGGGCCGAAGACGGTACAGGGCTGGCACTACTTCATCGAAGCGCAACGCCTCGCCTACGCGGACCGCGACATGTATGTCGCTGACGACCGCTTCGTCCAGGTGCCCATCGCAGGGCTGCTGGACAAAGACTACCTGCAATCGCGCGCCGCCCTGATCTCGCCGGAGCGCGCGCTTGGAAAAGTGGAAGCCGGCACACCACCGGGAGCGGTTCGCCGTGCGCCTGACCTCAATGGCGGAAATACGGGCACCAGTCATTTCGTGATCGTGGACGCCACCGGCGATGTGGTCTCGATGACCACCACCGTCGAATCCGCTTTCGGTTCGCAACGCATGACTCAAGGCTTTTTCCTGAACAACCAGCTGACCGATTTCTCGTTCCGCCCGGCCGATGACAAAGGCCAGCCGATCGCGAATGCCGTCGCTCCGGGCAAGAAACCCCGTTCGTCGATGTCGCCCACGATTGTCTTCGAGAACGGCGGCTTTCGTTTCGCGGTCGGCTCGCCAGGCGGCAACGCCATCATCAGCTACGTCGCGAAAACCATTGTCGGGACATTGGACTGGGGCCTGACTCCGCAGGAAGCAGTCGACCTGCCCAATGTCGTCGCGCGCGGTCCGGTGGCTGCGGAAGAAGCGCGCATGGATCCCGCACTGATCGCAGGACTCAAGACAATGGGCCACACATTCCGCAGCGGCGGAGGCGGAGAAGCCTCAGGTCTGCATGCCGTACTTCTCGGTGCGGACGGCAATCTGGTGGGCGGCGCCGATTCACGACGCGACGGTGTCGCGCGCAGTCCCTAGGGACATCGATTTTCCCGCCGGGAATAAAGATCTGTCCCGGGCTTTGCTACTTGCCTGCGGCCTGGGCTTCGGCGATTCGAGCTGGCATGTACTTGGCGTGGCATTTGTCGCACACGTCGTACATGTTGTTGCCCGCGTCACTCAACTTGTCGAGATTCTTTTCCCCGGCAGCCTGCGCTGCGGCCGTGCTGGTTTCCACCAGCGCTTTCGCATTCGCGAGCCATTCATCCTGATCCACGACGCGCGGGGGAACCTGCATCAGGTTCCCTGCTTCAGTGATCATGATGGCGTTGGCCTGGATCTTTTCCCACGCGGCATCGTCAGCCGGTGTTTCATTGGCTGCGGCCCAGACGACATCCGCTGCCGGAATCACCAGACCCAGCATGATCTGCCTTGAAGTGGCGACTGCTGCAGGTGCGGTCGCAGCGGCTGCGGGCGCTGCCTGTTCCGGCGCGGGACCCTTGCTGCATGCAGCAGTCGCAAGTGAGAGGACGAGGATCGAGGTCAACGCTGTGGCGCGCATGGTGACTCCTTGTTGTTTCCCTTCCCGCTCGCAGTCTATTCCCCTTGAAGCCGGTGAGTGACGCGCAGGTACTGCGGAAACTACGTAAGGAGCCTTAAGGCAGACTTAGGGTTTCACACGCGGCAAACAAAAGGGCGCGGAGTTGCCTCCGCGCCCTTGCCGATACCTGTTCCCGAAGGAACCCGGGAAATCGTTTACTGCAGTTCGGACATCATGCCATCGAGACCGCGCCCGACGTGCAGGTCGCCCCAGTGATAGTCCTTGCGGAGCATGGCTTCGATCTCCGCCTTGGACTTCTTGTCGACGATCATCTTGTGCACGGTGTCCTTCAGCTGCATGGTGCTGTCACGGAACTTGCGCAGCTCCGCCTTCGTGGTCACGTTGCCATGACCCGGCACCACGGTATTGAAATCGAGCATCAACGCGCCATCCACCGTGCCGGTCCAGTCACGCGCGCTGCCGCCACCGCTGTAGTCGATCAGCTGTGGAACTGCATCGCCGAACGTGAACATGTCACCCATCGACAATACTTTCTGCGCCGGGAAATAGACGACGACATCGCCATCCGTATGCGAGCGTCCGAAATAGAAGATTTCAGCCGTCTTGCCACCCAGGTGGATGCTGGCGCGGGTTTCCATCGTGAGGGTGGGTTTGCCGGGCTGGTTGGCTTCCACCATCTTGCGGTAGGCCTTTTCGCTCGCAACCACCTGCACGCCCATCGCTTGCAGCTTGGCGTTCCCGCCCGAGTGGTCGCCGTGATAGTGGGTGTTGACGACGTACTTGATGGGCTGCTGTGTCAGCTTGCGGACTTCGGCCACCACGTTGTCGACATCCCAGTCGAACTTGTCGTCGACGAGCAGGACGCCTTCGTTCGTGATCAACACCGTCACGTTGCCCGGAACCAGTTCGTTGTGGACGACGTACAGATCGTCGGCCAGCTTGATCGTGTCGAGCTTGGCGGGAGGCGGCGCGCCGGCAAATGCTGCCGATGCAAACACTGCAAGGCCGAGCGAAGTGATGGCCATCTGAAGAGCCTGCCGCGGCATCGGCTTTTTTGTTGTCGTCATGGAGTATCCCCTTGAGAAATCTGGCGGCCGTATGGTACTACGCCCCGCGCTTGCAGCGGAACCGAAGACCCCCCTTCTCGCAACCTTTTCCGGGTCCGGAATCAGGACACCCGAAGTTCCCCAGGGAGATTTGCACCCCGTTAACCCCGTTGGACGTCGAGATGCGTTGAAAGGTAAGTCCCTGTCGGAAAAGTACAGGTCAAGGAGACTTTCATGAGCGCAACGGTCAATTCGTTTCCGGCTTTCCAGTCCCTCAACTCCCCCCGCGCGTGGACCTTGGCAGTCATCGTGCTGCTGCACGCCGGCTTCTTCTGGGCCCTGAATACGGGGCTGTCACGGCAGATCGTGACGTTCATACCCCCTGATATCGTGGCCCGGTTTCTAAAAGAGGATGTGCAGCCGCTGCCGCCTCCCCCGCCGCCGCCTGACTACCAGCCCAGGACCGACCCGTTCGTGATGCCCACCGAACCTGTGCCGTACTTCGGTACCGGCGAGGAAACGGGGACCATTCATGTGACCCCCACTCCCCAACCCGTTCCCACGCCTGTTCCGACACCGCGCCCCGCGCCGGTCGTTGCCCAGCCGCAGATCGATCCGGCCCGGGCTTTGAGTGAACCGGCCTATCCGGCGCAGGACGTCCGGCTTGGAAATACCGGAACGGTGCTGCTGTCGGTGCTCGTGTTGCCTGATGGCAAAGTAGGAGACGTGAGACTCGACCGGTCGAGCGGCTTTTCGCGTCTCGATGCGTCGGCGATGACGGAGGCAAAAAAGTGGCGCTTCAAGCCGGGCACCCAGGATGGTGTGCCAACCGCGATGTGGAAGCAGCTGCCGATCACGTTCCGCCTGCAGAACTGATCCTGCGGCAAAACCAGGCAGCCGGCTTCGCGCCGGTTGTCTGGCTCCGCTTTACTGGCGTTGTGGCGCTAGCGGGATTTTCCTGCAAAGATCAGGACACCAGAGGACGAGACAACAAGAACAATGCTTCTCGACGAACAGAACCCGGTCTCCCTGCGCATCCTGATCCTGAGGGATGCTTCTCCGAACGGGGCCTACGCGAGGGATTGCCTCGAAACCCTCGGGCTCCCAGCCAGTCACGCCGGCACGGAAGGCGAACTGCGCGAGGCACTGCGTACTTCGCGGACCGATCTCCTCATTCTCGATGGCGATGATCCTTCGGCGCTGCAAACCTTGCGCACACTGAAGTCCGTCGCGGCCACAATGCTGACGCCTGTGCTCGCCGTCTGCAGTTCAGACGACCAGGCACGAATCGCGATGGCGGCCGGTGCCGATGAACACATCACCCGTTCAGCCGGCCCGCGTAGCCTCCTGGCCCTGACCGAAGTCCTGCTGGAACAAGGTGACGTCAGGCGACAGGTGACGGCCACCGTCGTCAAGCGCGAACAGCACTATCGCGAACGAATCCGCACGACCGTCTGTCGTTATCTCTCGCCCCAACTGGCCGACCGGATCCTCGGCGAGATCGATGCCGAGGACCGCGAGCTGCCCCGCCACAGCGCCAGCCTCAAGGCCGCAGTGATGTTCGCCGACATGCGCGGCTTTACGTCGATGTCCGAACGCCTCGGACCTGGCGATACGCTGAAAGTGCTGAATGAATATTTCTCGATGCTGACGGAAATCGCGTTCCGCCACGACGGCACGATCTTCAACATGTCCGGCGATTCGCTGATGATCGGCTACGGCGTGCCGGTCGAGCAGCAGGACAGCACTTCACGGGCCATCGACACCGCTGCCGAAATGCTGCAGGGTTTTCATGGCCTGGCGGCCGAATGGCAGAGCCGTCACGACATCCATGTCGGTCTCGGAATCGGCATCAACGACGGTGAAGTGCTGGCGGGCGATGTCGGATCATCGCAGTACATGAGCTATACGATGATCGGCGACACCGTCAACGTGGCGGCACGCCTGAGCCAGCGCGCCCGCGCCGGCGAAATGCTGTTCTCGGGATCGGTCAAACGGGCCCTGGACGACCGGGGCCACGACGTCGGTGCCATCGCCCTGCCGCCACTCACGCTGCGCGGCCGCTCCGGTCCGCTCGATATCTTCTGCGTCCCCCGCGTGGAGCGGATGCTGGTCGACGCCTGAAGGCGCTCCTTCTCGCTACCTACTTCCCGGGTGTCCCGCCTTTCGTCACGTTGGTGGCGAGCGCGATCATCGATGCGAGATCGGTGAGATTCGCGGGCACCACGAGCGTATTGCCCTGCTTCGCGATCTGACCGAACTGCGTGATGTACTGCTCGGCTATGCGGAGCTGCATGGCTTCATGGCCGCCGCCTGACTGCAGCGCTTCTGCAACGACCTTCAGGCCTTCGGCGGTGGCGTTGGCCACGGCGAGAATCGCGTTCGCCTCGCCTTCGGCTTCGTTGATCTGCTGCTGCCGCTTGGCTTCCGATTCCTTGATGACGCGCTGCTTCTCGCCTTCCGCATTGTTGATCTGCGCGTCCCGCACACCTTCGGACGTCAGCACCACCGCGCGCTTTTCCCGCTCCGCACGCATCTGCTTTTCCATCGCGGACAGGACGTCACGCGGCGGGTTGATGTTCTTGATCTCGTACCGCAGGACTTTCACGCCCCAGGGCTCCGAGGCCTTGTCGAGTTCACTGACGACGTTCGCGTTGATCACGCCGCGCGCTTCGAACGTGCGGTCGAGATCGATTTTGCCGATCTCGCTGCGGAGTGTCGTCTGGGCAAGCTGCACGATGGCGAACAGGTAGCTCGCGATGCCGTACGACGCCCGCTCCGGATCAAGGACCTGGAGATAAAGAACACCGTCCACGCCTACCTGCACGTTGTCGCGGGTGATGCAGACCTGTTCGGGAATTTCCGTCGCCTGTTCTTTCAGCGTGTGGCGATACGCGATGCGCTCGACGAAGGGCACGAGGATGAAGAAGCCTGCACGCAGGGTCCGGCTGTACTTGCCGAGATTCTCGATGACGAATGCCATCTGCTGCGGCACGACCACTGCGGTCTTGCCGAGCAGGACGATGATCGCAATGGCGATGACAATGGCAACGATGACAGGCGATTCCATTACTCGGTCTCCTTAATCGGCACGTTCGACGCGCAGCATGAGTCCATCCGCGTTCGCGATGCGGGCCTTCCCCCCGGCATCAATCGCCAGCGTCCCGACGTTCTGCACGCGCCAGGTGGAACCGCGAAAATCGACGCGGCTTTCGGCACCCGGCACGAGAGCCTTGTTCAGCGTGACGGTCTGGCCTACCAGGCTGTCATCGAAGCCGGGCACGTTGCCGCGCAGCTTCTGGTACACGCGCCCGCGGAAACCGAACATGAAAATCAGGGCCAGCACGCCGAACAGCAGCCATTGCACCCACTCGGGACCACCGATGCCGACGAGCGCAACGATGCCAACGGTGATCGCAGCCAGGCCGAGAAAGACCAGGAAAAACTGGGCGTCGATGACCAGCAGCTCGAGGCCAAGCAGCGCCACTCCCGCAATCATCCAACCCCACCAGGCCATAGCGATCTCCTGATCCTTAAGTCACGCAGCCCCGAGCAGCAAATATAGCCGCGTTCGCTGGAGGAACCAGCCAAAAAGCCGGCCGGACCAGCGGCCAGTGAATATCGCACGCCGCCTGCGGCGCAGCAACGAAAGCGTTGCCGGGCGAAACAACTTCTGCGGCAATGACAGCTATTGTCAAGGGCATCGAGGCTGCACAATGATCACCGACTTGCCCCCAGGAGATGCAAGATGAAGCACATCGCCTTCGTTGCCGCGCTGGTTTTCAGCCTTTCGCTGCATGCCGCCGACAGGCCTCCCGCAGGTTCCACGTCGCTGGTTTCGATGCGAACCAGTCTCGCGCCGACGGGCACGTTGCGCGTGGCATTCCTGGGCACCAATCCCGTCCAGGGACGTGTGGATGCAGCCACGGGCAAGGTCACAGGACCTGTCGCCGATCTCACGCAGGAACTCGCGCGCCGGCTCAAAGTTCCTTACCAGCTCATTCCCGTGCCTGACGTACGGGGTGTCATCAGCCATCTGCAAGCTCGCAGCGCGGATGTCGGCTTCCTGGCTTACGACGAATCGCGTGCCACAGAAGTGGACTTCTCCGGCGCCTATGCGCAGATGCTCAGCTCTTACGTGGTGGCCGAAGGTTCGTCGATCAAGGGATCCTCCGACGTGGATCGCGAAGGTCTTGTGATCGGTGCCGTCATGGGAGTGTCGCAGGAGCTTTACATCAGCAGCCACCTGCGGCACGCGAAAGTCCGGCTTTTCCCTGCGCAACCCTCGTGGCAGGAACTCGAGCAACTCATCGCGAACGGTGAGATCGCCGCGTTCGGCATGAACCGGCAGCGCGCACTCGACATGGACCATGCATCGACGAATCTGCGTGCACTCAACGATAGTTTTCTCGATGTCGCACAGGAATTCGCGGTAACAAAAGGCAGCCCCGTCCGGGCAGTTCTGGAAAGTTTCGCGGCGGAGTTGCGCAGTTCGGGTTTCATCAAGGCCTCCCTCGACAAGGCCGGGCTGCAGGACAGTACCCGCATACCGTGAATGCGGCTCGCTGTTCTCTTGCGTCGCAACAGGTGACGGTGAAGCCGCGCCGAACCGTTCGCCCGCTGTCGCTCTGAATGACGTTGGCGCACAATGCCGCGAACAAAAGGGGAAATAAAAATGAAACGAATCGTCTTGTTGCTCACATCGATGTTCTTCCTGGCAACGGCTACCTCCGCGGCGGAAGCGCCTTCACAGGCGGCCATGCGGGCAACGCTTGCCCCGACCGGAACGCTCAGGGCAGCCTTTCTCGGTGCCAACCCCGTGCAGGGAAGAGTCGATCCCGCGACCGGCGCGATTACCGGACCCGTTGCGGATCTCGTACAGGAACTCGCCAAAAGGCTTGGCGTTCCCTTCCAGATTCTTCCCTCGCCCGATGCTCGCGCCGTGATTGGCCACCTGAAGGACAACACGGCCGATATCGGATTTCTTGCGTACGAGCCTTCTCGCGCGGCCGAGGTCGATTTCGCTGGCCCCTATGCGCTGATGTACAACTCGTATGTGGTCGCCGAAAACTCCACCTTGAGGAAATCGAGCGAAGCCGATCGCGATGGTCTCGCGTTCGGAGCCGTAAAAGGCCAGGCCCAGGAACTCTATCTCAGCAGTTACCTGAAGAAGGCGCATGTACAGATCTTCGACAGACAGCCCCCGCGTGAAGAACTGGAGAAGCTGCTGACCACAGGTGGACTCGCGGCGTTCGGCATGAACCGGCAGCGTGCGCTAGAGCTCGACAAGGCTTCGCCGATCCTGCGTGCGCTCGATGACAGCTTCCTGGAAGTGGTCCAGGAATTCATCGTCCTCAAGGGTGACACGGCCAAGCGCCAGATTCTGGATGGCTTCGCGACCGAGATGCGCAACTCCGGATTCGTCAAGGCGTCGCTCGACAAGGCCGGGCTGCAGGAAAGCGCGGGAGTCGCGAGCGGCTCAGCACCTTAGGAATCCATTCTCCCGCCCCAGAACAGGAGAACACCGGAGAAGCAGGCCGCGTGCTACAGACACGCGGCCTGTTCGACTCAGTTGGCGGCCACAGCTTCCTTCTCAAGCTGGGCAAACGGCGCAACGGCCCCGTGCAACGGGACGATGCGATCGATCTTCAGATTGCGGCCTTTCAGGTCCTCGAGGAACTTGCCGGCAAAAGTCTGTGCAGCAGCGCCGGGGGTGTACAGGTCCACCTCGACCAGCAGGCGCTCGCGAGGGAAATACCCGATCAGCATCGTCTCGGAATGGGCGCTCGTGACCGCATAGAGATTGAGGGTCATCGTGCCGTCCGTAATCACCTTTTCCCCACTTACGGGTTCGATCTTCAGCGGCTGCGGATTCTTTGCCAGCGCATCCTGCACGATCGTGTGGGGACGTTGGGCCACGCGCTCGAAGAACTGCGCATTGCCTTCCTGGGTGATGACCGTCAGCCCTTCCGCGATCGCCGCCCGCACGCCACCCGAATGATCGAAGTGGTGATGGGTGTTCACGAGCTGCGTCAGCGGCTTGTTCGGCAGCAGTTCGCGCGCCTTCGCAATCACGGCGAGTGCCCGCGTCTCGTTCTGCGGAGCCTCGATCAGGAGTGCGTGATCGTTGAATTCGACGAGCACGCTGTGATGCGACTGGCCGGCGAGATACCAGATGCCCTTGGCCAGCTGTTCCACCGTCACGTTGGCCGGAGGCGTTCCTGAAATCGCGGCTGCACTGGACGGTTCGGCGGGAGCCGCCAGATCATCAAGCGTCACATTGACCGTCTGGTTCGTCAGGCGAACTTCAGCCGTCGTGAATTCATCCGTGCGAGTGGTAAGCCGGGCCGGCAACTGCAGGCCTGCCGTGTCCTGGTAACCATCGAACGTCGTCTCGATCGCCACGTCGCCCAGATTGGTGTTGTACGTCTTCGTGATGACGCGCGTGGGCAGCTTCGTCATGGTGTCGAGGCCCAGCGTGTAGGCCTGACCGTCGGCGGCCGTCACGTCAAGCAGGGTTTCGTTGCCTTCGGTACGCACATTCGTGCGCTGTGCAGCGAGATCAAGCGCCGCACGGACAGCCACCAGTGGATAGTGATAGAGCTCGGCATGGCGATCGGCGGCCGCAGCATCCGGAATGCGCGCTGCAGTGCCGTTGGGAGCCACGTTGTAGCCGACGTTGCCGTCGATTCCCTGTACCTGGCGCTGCGGTGCAGGGCCCTGGAAGAAATCGAAGTTGGGAGTGCGTGTCAGCTCGGTCTTCGCGCGCGCACCCGGAAGGTCGATCGCACGCTTGTATTCAGTGACGGAGAACGTCTGGCCGATGGCATCCGGCCGCACGTCCTGGCCGAGGTTGTACTGCGTGCCCTCGCCTTCGAGAACGACGGTGGTGATGGCCTGGACGCGCTCGACGCCACCCAGTGCCTTGGCCGCATCGTTGACGAGCTGCTGCTCGGGCGGCATTTTCGAGCAGGCCGCCAGCACTGCGAATGCCAGGACTGCGAAATATCTGATTGGCTTCATGGCGAACCCCTCTTTGTTCAGCGCGATCTTCATTAGTTCATGCCAGATCATTCCTGCATCGGGAATGAAAGGCTCAAAAGCGGCCGGAGCATAACACTCCGCAGCACAACTGATGGCAGTCCGGAAAATCGGGACCGCGAGGTTACCCCGGCTCGCGCTTCACACCCTGCAAGAGGAGCGGTGCAGCAGAGTAGTTTGGAGACTTAATCAGTCAGATCCGGTATCCCGAAGCCTGCCATCTTCGACCACAGGATGACTTCGGACGCGCTGGGATCGTCCAGGCCGGGAAGCTTGCGCTGCTGGATGTCATAGGCCGCATTGGCCGCAGAAAGTTCGCCCCGCGAATAGGCTTTCAGGATGTCGAAGATTCTCGGATCGGGTGGGGCAATCCACGGCATGGGGTAACGCTTTGGATCGATACGCCCGGCAGGGCGAAGGCTGTCCCTGAATCTACCCGATGTCAGGCAGGTGGGTCAGCAGCTGGAGTTCGTAGCTGAGGAGAAGAGCATACCCCGCGAGGATGAGGTACAGCACCGCTTCACCGGGAATGGCACGCAGCAGTCGCATGCGGCTGCAGGCCACGATCACCGTGAGACACAGGGCAGTGAGCGTCAGCTTGATGGCCGCAAACCACCCGAGGCTGTCCGGCAGGAAGAGCGCCATGAAGGGATTCTCTTCGGTCGCGCCATGTGCCATGAGCACGACCGTCATCACCCCATCGGCCACACACAAGCCGAGAATGCCGAGCGCGAGGACCAGGACGCGGGGGGAATGCCAGTCGATGAAGGGATAGACGCGATCGGCCGCACGACGACCATTCAGCCGGCGGGGACGATGGCCTCCATAGAGATAGGCGAAGAGCGTGCGTTCACGTCGCTCATCCCCCATGCGTCGTTCGATCATCGTCTGCTGCATCGAGTCCCGGCCTCCGTGGGAACCACTATGCCGGGAGCACCAACGATCAGGGGTGCGACTTAACTTTATCTGTCGCGCTTAAAACCAGTTGTAATTAAAGCTGACACTGACTCTCATGCCGGCTGCCGGATTCGGCGGGACTTCATGCCGCAGCCAGCTTTCAAAAAGCACCAGCTTGCCAGCCTCTGCCGGCACCGTGACCCACGCGCGATTGTCCTGGCGTGCATCGGGCTTGCGGGGGGGCGCGGCCATGAACCGATCGAGACGCGGATCTTCCAGCTTGAGTCCGGCACTCCCACGCGGCGTCCGCACATAGTAGGTGCCGCTGATCGTCGCGAGCGGATGCAGATGCAGGGTATGCACGACCTGGCGCGGCATGATGTTCACCCAGCAGTCCGTCATGGACAGTTCACGACCCGTGAGATCGAAGTCGAGGGCGGCTGCGAATTTCCGCACGTGCCGATTGAGCTTGCGTTCAAGAGCCGCAAAGGTCGGCGACAAGGCCTGCATCCGCGACTGCGAGCCGTAAGAGGTATACCCACCCGGATAGTTTCTTGCCGACCACTTGCGGCCAGCCGCATCGTCGAGCGACAACTGGTCACACTCGCGCAGCAGTCGCCGGTTGAAATCGGCGAGACCCGAAGCCTGCAGCCGGTCCGTGTATACCAGCGTTGGAAACAGCGCCTCAATTGCTCGCGATGCCACGGCTATCTCCGGATCACTGCAACGGTGAGCCGGCTGACGCATACAAGTGCGCCCGTAGCCTCTGCTTCAATGCGGATATCCCACACCTGTGTTGTCTTGCCCACATGAATCGGACGCGCGGTGCCCACGACAAAGCCGTCAGTTACGGCCTTTATGTGATTCGCGTTTATCTCGAGCCCGACCACCCGGCCTGCCTCGCGATCGACGACAAGGGCTGCCGCATAACTGCCCAGCGTTTCGGCGAGCACGCACGACGCCCCGCCATGCAACAGCCCGAACGGCTGACGAGTCGTGCCATCGACAGGCATGCGGCCTTTCAGATAGTCGGGCCCGAGCTCGGTCAGTTCGATCTTCAGGTGGCTCGCCAGATGCGGCACGGAAATGAACTGGCCCTGCAGTTCTTCAAGGGTATAGGGACGGGACCAGATCATTGGCTGCTCCAGCTGCGGAATTGAAGCCGCATCTTAGCAACCACATCCTTGCCAAGGGCGCTCGCGAGCCAAAGGACCAGCACGACCGCCCTGGCAGACGTGTATAGTCACGAGCACCCAATGCTGCAGTTGCGGCAGTTACTGGCGGCATCCATCCCGGGCTTCCTGCAGCGGCGATCCGCCCTCAAGCCCCACTCCGGACAACATCCATGGCCAAACCCAATTACCGGCATCAGAAGAAGCAGCGCGAGCAGCAGGCGCAGAAGAAGAAGGAAGAGAAGCTGAAGCGCCGCAGCGAAAAGACCGAGCACAAGGACGACGCGGTCATCGCGCCCACCGAACCTGCCGAGCCTGCCGCACTATCCTGACCTGATCACCCCTGCGATTACGGCGCAAGACCGGAAGAACGCGGACTCTGCTCAACCCGGAATACGCCGTTCGCGTTCCGGGTTACCACATACAACTGCTGACTGATTGCGCTGATTTCCGTGGCGGCCTGCTTGCCGGGCCAGCGGAATACCAATCTGGTGGGACGACAGGTCATGTGCGTGGCAGTGGTGCCCTTCGGCAAGGGCGACGCTTCCTTTCCGACGGAATACCGGATCGCTGCTCCCGCATCATTGCGAATGGAAAAGTCGAGCTTGAGCGATAACGGGCGACCGAACTCCTGCACCGCGTAGTACTTGCCGCTCTTTGCACTCCGCGCGATTGCAACACCGATCTCGGTGACATTCTCATCCAGCATATTTGCACGGTGCCCGGGAGAATCCATCCACCCGTTGAGCAGACTCTGCGCGAGATCTTCCGTACTGAATCCTGTCGAGATGAACTGGTAGGCAAGATTCTCCGCGGTGATGCAGGCTTCATAGCCCTTTTTCGCAACCCTCTCCGACGGCTCCAGGCCATCCGCCTCATGGCTGTAAAGCTCCGTGCGTGCCATGAAGCCAGCGAATTCCTCAGCCGCCGACATCAGCTTCGGATTGACGATGAGCGCTTCGCGCCCTTCCTTCTTCCGGAAGGCATTGGTCCCCTGGATCACCAGCTTGGTGGATTCACTGACATCCGGCGAACGCTTCTCGCCTTTCACCATGACCGCGACAGGTGGAGTCGTGCGAGAGGCAGGACGATCCGCGGCTTGCCCGGCAAATGGAGCCAGCAAGAGCAGCATCAATGACGCGTTTTTCAACATGCAATCAGCTGCCGGTATCCTTGGGTGGATTCTCAGCAAACCATTCGGCTATGCCAGGCATGCTCGGTTCGAACGGACCCGGCGCGGAAAAGTTCAGCACACCCGCGCGGGCGTCGCTTCTATTCTCGAAGTCGTGCACAGTTCCACCGGGCACGAGGATAAATGAACCTCGTTCGGCATCGATCCATTGATCGTCGATCCGCAGGCTCATCGTTCCCTCGATGACGTAGAAGACATCGTCTTCGTCATGAGAGTGCGCCCCCGGTCCCTGCGTGCGCGGCTCCAGCCACCATTCCGAGATCGAGTAGCGCGATTCCGTTTCCGCCTCATCCGCCTTGAACACGGCGCTGATCCGGCCCATCGGATAAGCGCGACCTTCGCCGGGTCGCAAAATGACGGGATTTCTTGATGTGTTTTTCGTTGCAGTCATGGCGTGAAGTGCGCTGTTCAGATTACCCGGATCATAGGACTGAAATGGAGTTCCTCCAACGTTTCTGCGGAAATTTCGCAGCTTCCACTAACCAAGCGGCTTCCTGGTTACAAGGACTTCAATGTAGTCGGCCCGGATGCCTCGATCAAGATCATCGAGGCGAATGATCTCGGTATCGAGGCCGCAGGCGTCGGCGATGTGATCGCGGATATCGAAGCCCCAGTCAATTGTCACCAGCGCACCTTTCTCGTCGATTGGATTGCCATGATATTCAGGCACCGCCAAATGCGAGATCACACCGCCGGCATCCACCTGGATGCGCATCTTGCTCGGCATGTCCTTGTTCACTAGCGGAACAGTAAAAACATGTGCCCCACCGGGCTTCAGAGTGCGTGCGATTTCGGAAAATGCGAGATTGGGCCGCATGACGTGCTCGAAGACATCCTGTGTCACGTGCAGGTCAACGCTCTCATCGGGGAAGGTCAATTGCTCGAGATTTTCGCACCGGAATTTGCCAACCATCGTTCCGGGGGCTTGGTCACTGAAAAACTGGCTGGGTATGTACTGTTGGCATTCCTTTGCGAAGCGCCTGCTCGCCCCACGATTGACCGGCGAGGACTCGTGGATTACTGCCTTTCGCCAATCGGGGAAACGCTCCTGGATGACCGCCATCAGTGCACGTTCTCTTGGAATGCTGCGGCAACGGAGGCATTTGTAGTGGTCCCTCAGCCAGGGATCGCGTGCGACGAAAGTCGCGTTGCGGTCGCAGACAGGACAGAAGCCGCGATTCCTCATGACAGGCGGCTTCGATCTCTCCTGCAGCCGCGACCGGTACTTCCTGCCTTTCCTCCGGAAGTACTCGTGGACCTTGTCGATGAGAGCGTGAGTACTCAAAACACGTTCTTCCTTGAACATTCGCGGTGATCCGCACCGCCTTCAAAATTGCTCGGGTGATGCAGACATCACTCGCAGCCGGGTCTTGACTAAATCATGACAGCCGACGTCCGGTCAACGACCAGCATCCGCTCGGAAGCGTGAAATATTGATAGCTCAACCTGCGCGGAAAATGGATCTGCCCCCGATTTCGCGCAAAGTCTCACGCCCCGGTGGGTCCCTCTGCATCTCGAAATCGGAACCGGTTTGCGATGCATGCATTTCTGCCTTTATGCAGCAAATATCCGCATTCTCCCCGGACATCTCCCGGGCCAAGCTGGGCAACCGGCCTGGATTGACGCCCCGACCTGTCTCACGTAATTTACGTGAAGACGGAGGAAGGAGCATATGGCAGCAAAGCAGAACATCACCGTGGCAATTGAACCTGCATTGCTCAAGAAGGCCCGCGCAATCGCCGCGCGCCGTGGGCGCAGCGTCAGCGCGCTGCTGGCAGAGGAACTGCGCGAACTGATCGATGAGGATCGCGCCTATGCCTCCGCCCAGAAGAGTGCGGTCGCAATGCTGAAGAGCGGGCTCCCGCTGCAAGGCGTACGCATGCAGGACCGTGAGGAAACCCATGCCCGACGTCGTATTCGTTGATACCAACATCCTCATCTACGCCCATGACCGCGACGCCGGAAAGAAGCGTGATCTGGCTGCGGCAGCGCTTGAGCGCCTCTGGGCCGAACGGACAGGCCGGCTCTCGGTGCAGGTACTGCAGGAATTCCACGTCACGGTAACCGGAAAACTGGCAACGGGACGTGCAAGCGCGCGGGAGATCATTCGCACCTATTCCCCGTGGGTTCAGCATCCGACCTCGCCGGATACGGTTCTGAGGGCCAGCGAAATCGCGGAGCTTGCCCAACTCTCTTTCTGGGACGCCCTGATTGTTGCATCCGCTGAGCAATGCGGCGCGGCGCTGCTGTACACCGAAGATCTCAACGCTGGCCAGTCGATTGCCGGAGTGGAAATCGTCAATCCCCTGGTAGGTCTTGCAGGTCGTATCTGAAACAAGCGCGATCGGGACTCAATGACCGGGAACTTCGATTCCTCCGTCAAACCTGAGCACGTGTCTTAGTCTGTATTTGTTATCCAGGAGCTCCTGGTCACCGCGAAGCCATAGCACCTGGGCCGTGTACTCAGTCATCGGTCTTTTTCCTTGCTCTGGGAAATCTTGAGATCACCAACCGAGATCTCAAAGAATGTCCTTGGCATTCGGCACCTTCAAAATTTCCGCGGAAACGTGAAATTTTATTGAACGTTCCGGCCGGAATCCATGTGATGATTCCACAGGAAAAATAGATCTGTCCCCAATTTCGTATTGAGGAATAAGGAGGCCCTGGTTCAAGGGCTGGCCCACTGCCATACCCAAACCAATAGGTATGCCAAAAAAAACGCCAGTACGAGCATCGGGATAGAAAGCGCGATCGCCAGGATATTCGGCAGCCGACATTTGCCGTACACCAGATTGGCAACCGATTTACGAATGCTACTAATGCAGCAGGAAACCAGAGCGAGCAGTTGTAGGCAAAGAAGCACCTCCACGAACCACCACGGCCACGGATTCTCCCCAGTGTTCGCGCCCTCTAGAATTGAATGAAACGAAAGGAACAGACTCGCGGCCACGAGCCAACCGAGCAGCGCAACGAGCACCACTGGATGACGAAGAACCGATCTCGTCTCGATGGACCGCATGTTGCCGCCTAACTATTAGTAGATGCATAAAATGCGTGAGCGAGCACGGAGTGCCTCGCGAGCGCCCTAACACATGACTCAGTTCAACAGTAGTCGGGCACCCTTGATAACGAGGGCACTCCCTGACAGGTAGTACCGGACAGACCACTACCCTGGGGCCGGCACGGCTCCGAAAGTAAAGCAGCCACTACGCCGCAACCGGCACAGCCTTTCTCCAGCGTAGAAGCAGCATCGCCACCAGCGTCAGCGCTCCGGCAGCCGACAAGTAATACCCCACCGACGCCAACCCGTAACGCCCGGCAAGATAGCTCGCAATGTAGGGAGCGAGCGAACCGCCAACAATGCCGGCGAGATTGAAAGTCAGCGAAGCGCCGGTGTAGCGAACTGCGGTCGGAAACAGCTCCGAGAGGGCCGTACCAAGTGGCCCATACGTCAGCCCCATGACCGCGAGCCCCAATGACAGGAATACAAGCACGCCAAAAGCACTACCTGCATCAAAGAGCGGCTCGAAGAAGAGACCGAAAAGAATGACGATGACGGCGGCGGCGATCAGCATCGGTCCAGACCCGTAGCGATCTGCAGTAACAGCGGAGAGTGGAATCGTGAGCGCGAAGAACAGCACGCCGATCATCTGCAGCACCAGGAACTCCGGGCGTGAGTAGCCGAGCGCTGTAGTGCCCCAGCTCAAGGTGAAAACCGTCATGAGGTAGAACACGACGAATGTAGCCGTCGCCGCAAAAGTTCCGAGGATCAACGTGGCCGTGTGGTCGCGCACGACGGTCAGCATCGGAAGCTTCACGCGCTCGTTCTTTTCCATGGCCTCCTTGAATGCAGGCGTCTCTTCCAATCGCAGCCGCACGTAGAGTCCGACAAACACCAGCAACGCGCTCGAGAGAAACGGCACGCGCCAACCCCATGCGAAGAACTCGGCATCGCTGATGGTTTCCGAGAGCAGCAGGAAAATCCCTGTCGAACACAGAAAGCCAATGGGCGCACCAAGCTGTGGAAACATTCCGTACCAGGCTTTCTTGCCCGGCGGTGCGTTCTCTGTGGCGAGTAATATCGCCCCGCCCCATTCACCACCGAGCCCAAGTCCCTGCCCGAACCGGCACAGCGCGAGCAGCAACGGCGCGCCGATACCGATGGAGGCATACGTCGGTAGCAAGCCGATGAGTACAGTCGACAATCCCATCGTCAGCAGGGCCGCGACCAGCGTTGCCTTGCGCCCTACCCGATCACCGAAATGGCCAAATACGGCCGACCCGATGGGCCGCGCGAAAAATGCGAGTGCAAAAGTCGCGAGTGACTGCAACGTCGCCGTAGTGGCGTTACCGGGCGGGAAAAAGAGTTTCGGAAAGACGAGGACGGCGGCCGTCGCGTAGATATAGAAATCGAAGAACTCGATCGTCGTGCCGATCAGGCTCGCGAACAACACCCGCCGCGGCGAATTGCCGCGACGCTCCCCCACCGGTGATCCCATTTCTTTTTCTGCTCCTGCCAGCATCCCCACGCGATTCCCGATTCTCGCACAGGGATTCATCACACCGACACATTCTCCGGGTTTGATAGACGGCCTCACCCGAAGGAGATTCCCATGTCCTGCCGCATTGTACTTGCCGCTGCCATTTCCCTTGCCTTGGGGTCCGCTTCCGCCTGGGCCGACCCGGCCTCCGACGCACTGACACTGGTGCCTCTCGATTCCCTGAAAATCGGCGGCCTCGGTAGCGCGGAAATCGGCGCCCACGACCCGGCGAGCCAGCGGCTCTTTGTGACCAACGCCGCCACCGCGACCGTCAGCATCCTGAGCACGCGCAATCCCGCACAGCTTTCCCTGGCCGGAACCATCAACGTTTCAGCATTCGGCTCGCCGAACAGCGTTGCCGTCAGCCGCGGCATCGTAGCCGTCGCCATTGAAAATCCTGTCAAGACGGAACCGGGGCGGGTTGGCTTCTACAGGACGAACGGCGAACTCATCACGACGGTCCGCGTGGGCGCATTACCGGACATGCTGGCGTTCACGCCTGATGGACAATTCCTGCTGGTTGCAAACGAGGGCGAACCGAGTGGCTACGGACCAGGGTTCACCGATCCGGAAGGCTCGGTCAGCATCATCCGGATGCCGGTTGGTGTGGCGAACGTGAAGAAACTGAAAGATACGGATGTCCGTACCGCCAGCTTCGCACGCTTCAATGGCCAGGAATCGGCGCTGCGGGCCCGGGGAATTCGCATCTACGGACCGGGCGCCACTGCCGCCATGGATTTCGAACCGGAGTACATCGCGTTCTCGCAGGACAGCCGCAAGGCGTACGTCACGCTGCAGGAGAACAATGCAGTCGCGGTCATCAACATTGCCTCGGCTGATGTGAGCGAACTGCTACCGCTCGGCTACAAGGACTGGAATGCAGCGCCCTACACCGTTGCATCGTTCGAGTGGGCCGGCAATGCCCTGCCCGCGATCGGTCTTGCCGGTAATGAAATACTGCGGCTGGGCGGCTTCTCCGGCCTCGCGTTTGAAGGCACTACGGCTGACGGCAAACTCAAGTTCATCACCAACACGGACCGGGGTCCGAACGCGGAACCGAATGCTGCCTCCGAGCGGCCGTTTCTCCTCCCGAATTTCAACCCGCGTCTCGTGCGGTTTGAACTCGATCCGGCAACCGGCAAGTTCACGCTCACGCAGCAGATTGCACTCAGGGATTCCGCGGGCCGTCCACTGACAGGATTGCCGAACACGGCCCTCACCGGTACGACGAACACGCCTTACAACGATGAAATTCCCATCGATCTCAAGGGCAAGGTACTGCCACTTGACCAGCTCGGCGGTGACTTCGAAGGTGTGGCGATCGACGAAGATGGTACGTTCTGGATGCCGGACGAATACCGTCCGGCCATCTATCATTTCAACGCCACCGGTCGCCTGCTCGAAAGATACATCCCCTTCGGCACCCATGCTGCAGCCGGCTTGCCTGCACCCGGCGGCGTAGGCGCACTCGGCATCGAAGCACTGCCCGCCGTCATCGGCCAGCGCCGGCAGAATCGCGGCATGGAAGCTATCGCACTCCAGGACGGCAAGGTCTACGCCTTTGTACAGAGCCCCATCCGCAATCCTGCTTCCTTGAGCAACGCCACACTCAACGCCATGCGGAACATCCGGGTCATCGAGTTCGATCCTGCCACCCGGGCTACGCGCCAGTTCCTGTATGTCATGGACAATCCCGTGCCGGAAGTCGGCAATGCGAACGACACGCGAGCAGACAAGATCGGCGACGCAGTAGCTGTTCCTGGCGGCGGCTTCCTGGTCGTGGAGCGCGATGACGATGCCGTCGACAGCGACACACTGTCTGCCATCACCAAGAAGATCTATGCGTTCAAGCTCGGTACCGCCACTGATATCACTGGCCTGGAAGGGTTGTACGACATCGGCGGAGTGCAGAAGTCACTCGACCAGATGACAACTGCGGAACTGGCGGCACTTCCCGTTCCGGTAACGCCCATTGCCAAGACCCTGCACGTGGATCTCGCAAAAGCAGGCTTCGCCGGCGTCGAGAAGATCGAAGGTCTTGCGCTGCTGGACGATGGGCGGCTGGCGGTCGTGAACGACAACGACTTCACGGTCGCACAAATCCAGCTCGACACCGCGACGGGAACATTTACGCGGGCGCCCGGCTATGTGCCGGAAGCAGTGACGCTCGGACTGATCAGCGTGCCCGGCCTCGACGCCTCCGATCGCGACAGCGCCATCAACATCCGCAACTGGCCCGTGTTCGGCATGTACGAGCCCGACACCATTGCCACCTTTACCTCGCGCGGGAAATCCTATTTCGTGACGGCCAACGAGGGGGACGCGCGCGACTGGCCCGGATTGACGGAAGAAGTCCGGGTTGGAGCAGCGACGGTTGCTCTCGATCCTGTCGCCTTTCCGGACGCGGCAATGCTCAAGCAGAACGCGAATCTCGGCCGGCTGAATGTCACCAGGACGCTCGGCGACAGCGACGGGGACGGCGACTTCGATGCTCTCTTCACCCTTGGCGGCCGTTCATTCTCGATCTGGTCTGCCGACGGCACACAGGTCTTCGACAGCGACGGCGATCTCGAACGAATTACGGCTGCTGCCGATCCGGCGCATTTCAATGCCAGCAACGACAACAACAATTTCGACGATCGTTCCGACAACAAGGGACCTGAACCCGAAGGCCTTGCGGTCGGTGAGATCGGCTCTCGGAAATACGCGTTCATCGGCCTGGAACGGACAGGTGGCATCGCCGCTTACGACATCACCACACCCACGGCACCGGTCTTCGTCGACTACGTCAACAACCGGGATTTCTCGGTGGCTGACATCGCATCACCGGATGTGGGCGATCTGGGGCCCGAAGGCGTCCTGTTCATTCCCGCCTACGAAAGTCCGAATTTCCGTCCCCTGCTGGTGGTGACCAACGAGATCAGCGGCACCGTCTCAACCTACCAGGTCGATGTCTGCAGCCGGACACATCGCCTGAAGCCCCGGGGCTTCTTCGGCTTCTGGTTCCACCGCTTTGGCTGGAACAGTCGTTGCTCTTGATGGCTTGGATACCCGGATCGGGGCCAGGGACGGCCCGCGGCGAATCAACCCTTCTCGCCGACTTCTGCCAGGGAAGGCAACGAGAAGATATCCATCGTGAGCCCGCGTTCCGGCGCGTCATGCAGCACGACGCGATTGCGGCCGATCCGTTTTGCCTGGTAGAGCGCTTCGTCGGCGCGGCGCAGGGTATCCACGAGTGTTGTGTCGGCCCCGGGCAGGACGCCTGCGATGCCGATGCTCACCGTGCTTACGCCAGCGGAGGTGCCCCTCAGATGGGGGATCGACAGCGCTTCAACGTCGGCACGGATTTTCTCCGCCCTCTCCCGCGCATCAGCCACCGAAATATCGTAAAGGACCAGCACGAGTTCCTCGCCACCGTACCGTGCCGCCAGATCAAGCGGCCGTTGGGCCGAACGCAGCACGATTTCGGAGATTCTGCGCAACGCTGCGTCGCCAGCGGGATGGCCGTAGGTGTCATTGAAGGCCTTAAAGAAGTCGAGATCGATCATGAGGATGGCAAAACTGATTTCGTCGCGGGCAGCCTGGCCCCAGACAGAAACCAGATGCTCATCGAACGCCCGCCGGTTCCTCAGGTTGGTGAGGCCATCGCGCTCCGCCAGCTCGCTGATCAGCCTGCTGTTGAGGAAGGTGCTGCGATAGGCTCGCTCGATTTCGGCGTGGGCGTAAGCCACCAACCCGCCCGTGAGAAGGATTGTCAGTACGCTGTGCAGAACGACCCGCGGTGCCATGTCATGCGCCGATGCGGCAATCAGGAATGCGATCACCACTGCGCCCAGCACGACTACCGTATTCCGGAAGAGCAGCCCGGAGAAAATGAACAGGCCGACGATGCTGAGGACCACGCCGCCGAGATCGAGCGGGCTGCCTGCGGAAACTTCGCCTGCGACAAAGGCTGCGACACACACCTGGATGACGGGGACCAGGAAATGGGCCCACTCCATGAACCTGTCCCGATACGCGCTGCTGAAGGCGAGCTTCGTGAGCAGCACCGCACCCGGAAAGATGGCGCATAGCTGCAGCAGCGTCTGGATATCGCCCCAGCCGTTCTCGCCCACCTTCTCCATGATGTAGAGAAGCGAGATGACTGCCGTGAGCAGAAACCAGATCCGGATGCGCGGGCGCATGCGCGCCAGATGCTCCTGGACGTACAACGCTTCCAGGCGAGGCGCGAACGGTCTGGTCGAGACGCCCTTCCGCAGCTCATCGGCGTAGGGCGAGTCGGCAAAGTCGTCGAGATTGAGGTACTGGGGCGCTGACATTGCGCGGTCATTATGAAGGGCAGACCCCCGCTGTACAGCCCGGCAGGGTTAACACTCGACGCCCGTCTCGCAAATCGCCGCTACTGCCTTGATTTTCCGGTCAACGGCTTCAATCGTCCTGCGCGGCAAGCCGCCGGAAAGTGGCCCGCATCTCGTTCACGCGCCTCAAATACACGCGAGGATCATGGTCACCGCACCGTTGTCCGGGCAAAAAATGCAGCCCCCGCCTGACATAACCTTCAGCCATGCCGGCCCCACAAAGGTGCGCCAGCGTGGCGACTTCCTGTTTCTGCAGAACGGTGGCGGCCACTCGATGGCGCCGTAATACATTCGCCACGGAACGATCGAGATAGGCAGAAGTCATTTCGACCGCGTGACTGGGTACGACACGGAAATAGAGCCAGTTGAACCAGCACGAACGCGGCTCGTCCCATCGTCCGTCTTCCACGACGACGTGGTCGTGAATGCAGTAGCGCCGCGCCTCTTCGAACGTGCCATCGGTGATCTGGTACATGCCCACCGCGCTTGAAGCGGGCCGGTACATTTCGAAAGGATCGCGTTTGAAAGAGAGGCTCCAGTAGGTGCGTACGATGGGATTGCCCGAGGCTTCCACCTGCGCGAGCGCGGCAAGGAACTCGGGCGTCATCGACTGCGTGGCGTGCCGCCTGAAGATCGTGCCGTATTCACGCCACGTTTCGACAGGCACCTTGTTGAGCGTGCCGCTGACGGGAAAGAACAGCTCGGTGGGCTTGCGGATGACCTGGTAGACGCCATTGCTTGTGAACCACAGAAGTCCAAGCACCACCACGCCCACGATGACCTGCAGCGTGAGCGGAATGGCGATGAACAGCTTCCACCAGCGTTTGCGGGTTTGCGCATCGGGCCAGAGGCGCGACAGGCTGGAGCCGGAACGGCGTTTCTTCCCGGGCTTGCGCGGAGAGCGTCGGGAAGCGCGACGACGTGGCATCAATCAAATCCGGGTGGGCTCATCGCGGCAATTCTACCGGGAGAGAGCTAACCGAGTCTGCGCAAACGATTCCCGGCTGACCGGCGAACGACAGACGCCTAGAAGGTTTTATCCACCGCAATGCTACCCCACAGCAGCGTTCGCGAGGCTGGACCGGTTTCGACTTCAGGTGACGCTATACGCAACGTGTAGCTGACGCGCAGGGTCGACCAGCTCGTCACGATGCCCGCCCAAGCCTCTCCTTGCAGGCGCGATACGTCGTCGGCTGCGACACGCACATCGCTGTGCCGGAATTGCCCCTGCAGCAGGGCGTTGTAGGCACGGGCCTTGAGACGTGCGCCCGTGAAGAAGTACACATCGGGTTCAACCGCGACGCCGTTGAAGGTCTTGATCGGCGTTGCAATGTAGTCGGTCAATTCTGGCGTATGGCTCCACCAGGCCGAAGTCACGCGCCCCCAACGCAGTGAGATCGCAGCGCTGCCTTCGGTCAGGAACCCTGCGCTGCCGCTCAGCGTGGCCTTGATTTCAGGACGACCGCCAGCCCAGGGCGCACCTGACACCAGCAGCCATTGTTCCGCCCTGACGATGCGCGCTGTCGGCTCACCGCCATTCGAAACCTGGCGGCTCCAGCCATGCGGCTCCTTTCCGCCGAGCGCTGCATGGACATTCTTCTGCAGGAACTCCGCCGCACCAAGCCCAAGCGCCCCTACAGTGACGCTCGTGTAGGTCGCGCGTCCTGCGACTTCATCCACTTGCATGCCTGCACGTGTCACGAATACCAGGCTGGCGTAAGGTCGATCGCTGGTCGCTTCGTCCACGAGCAGATCGCGAGGTGTCATCGCGATGAGCCCGACCTGCGTCGCAGTCGTCGCGCTATCGGCGAACGTTGCCGCGAGTCCCCAGCTGTAGTCCTGGTCACGGTGCGTGCCGGAGAACAGGTCGTTGTCGAACTGGATGGACCAGGATCGCTGCGTGGCGGGCGCTTCGGCAGCGCGACTCGAGAAAATGGCAGGCTCGGCCGCGTGGCTCAAGCCTGCCCAGGCGCCAAGAACCAGAAGAACGAAAGTACGCAAGTTGCCCATGGCGACAAGTTACGGATTTGCCGCCTCAAGCGAATCCACAAGGAGTAGCTGCCGGCTCTCCCCCATAAGAGGTAGGCGCATCCACCCCCGTAGAGTCCCGCGACACCCACCGGCAGGTGAATGGTTCGCCCGGGCGCCACACCGGATGATGTGCCCCATCAAGAACCGGGAGATGACTCATGCTGCAAGGAACTTCTTATCTGCGTAACGCCGCGCGACTCGCGCTGGTGCCCGCTGTGTTGCTGACGCTGGCTGCCTGCGCACGCAATGAAGCGGCTACGACCGGTGCCCAGCCGCCTGCTCCAGAAGTCAGTGTCGCGCAGGTCGTGCAGCGTCCCATCACCGATTTCGATGAATTCACCGGCCGCTTCGTCGCCGTCGAACGGGTCGAACTGCGGCCGCGCGTGTCGGGCTACATCTCGAAGGTCTCGTTCGCCGCAGGTCACGAAGTCCGCAAGGATGAAGTGCTCTTCACGATCGACCAGCGCCCCTACCAGGCCGAACTCAAGCGCGCTGAAGCAGAACTGGCCCGGGCCCGCACCCAGCTGGGCTTGAGCCGTTCGGAACGGGATCGCGCGATCAGGCTGCTCGACCAGCACGCCATCTCGAAGGAAGAGTTCGACACACGGATCTCCGGCACTGAACAGTCGGAAGCCAATGTCGAAGTCGCCTCGGCGGCTGTCGATACCGCCTCACTCAACCTGTCGTTCACGCAGATCCGCTCACCCATCGACGGGCTCGTCAGCCGCGAAGAAGTAACGGCCGGCAATCTCGTCACTGCCGGACAGACGCTGCTCACGACCGTGGTGTCAGTGGACAGGATCTACGTCGAGTTCGATGGCGATGAGCAGGTGTACCTCAAGTACGCCGCGGCAGCGCGTAAAGGCGAACTCACGAATTCACGCGATACCACGAACCCCGTGTGGGTCGGCCTGGCCGATGAAGCCGGCACGCCACATGAAGGCAGGATGGTGTTCATCGACAACGCGCTCAATCCGCAGACAGGCACGATTCGCGCCCGCGCCCTGCTCGACAACAAGGACCGCCGTTTCACTCCGGGCCTGTTCGCCCGCGTGAAGCTGGTCGGCAGTGCCCAATACGACGCACTGCTCATCAACGACAGCGCCATCGGCACGGACCAGAACGTCCGCTACGTGTTTGCGGTGAACCACGACAACAAGATCGAGTATCGCGCCGTGGAGCTGGGTGCGGTGGCGGATGGCCTGCGCGTTGTGCGTGGCGGTCTCGAGGCAGGTGAATCCATCGTGGTGAACGGCCTGCAGCGCGTGCGCCCGGGTATCACCATCGCGCCCCAGCGGGTGGCGATGGAACCTCACAAAACGGGCGCTGGCGCACTGGCATACAACCAGGAGACATTGCGTTGAAACTGTCCCACTTCTTCATCGACAGACCGGTCTTCGCGGCCGTCCTGTCGGTTTTCATCACGATAGCCGGTGGCATCGCGCTTTTTCAGCTACCGGTCGGTGAGTATCCCGAAGTCGTCCCGCCATCGGTCGTAGTGCGTGCGTCGTACCCCGGCGCGAATCCGAAAGTCATTGCCGAAACGGTGGCGTCGCCCTTGGAGCAGGCCATCGTCGGCGTCGAGGACATGATGTACATGTCCTCGCAGGCCGCCATGGACGGCACGATGGTGCTGACCGTGACGTTCAAGATCGGCTCGGATGTCGATCGGGCGCAAGTGCAAGTGCAGAACCGGGTTGCGCAGGCGTTGCCGCGCCTGCCACAGGAAGTGCGCAACCTTGGCGTCACGACGATCAAGAGTTCGCCGAACCTGATGATGGTGGTGCATCTCACCTCACCGGACGGCCGCTACGACTCTTTATATCTGCGCAACTACGCGGTGCTGAACGTGCGTGACGTACTGGCGCGCCTTCCGGGCATGGGGGAAGTCCGTATTTTCGGTGCGGGCGACTACTCGATGCGCGTATGGCTCGACCCGCAGAAACTCGCCGCCCGCAACCTGACCACGAGCGACGTGGTCGATGCGATTCGTGAGCAGAACGTCCAGGTAGCAGCCGGGCAGATTGGCGCGCCACCCGACCAGGCCGCGGAATTCCAGATGGCGCTCAACCTGCAGGGTCGCCTGCAGGACGAAGACCAGTTCCGCGACATCATCGTCAAGACGGGCGACAACGGCGAGATCGTGCGCCTGAGCGACGTCGCACGCGTGGAGCTCGGCGCGGCGGACTACGCCTTGCGTGCCCTCCTCAGCAACAAGAATGCGGTGGCGCTGCCCATCGCGCAGGCGCCGGGCTCCAATTCGCTCGAACTCTCGAAGAATGTACACGCGACGATGGAAGAGCTGAAGCAGAACTTCCCCGAGGGCGTCTCGTACGAAATCATCTACGACACCACGGAGTTCGTGCAGCAGTCCATCGAAGCCGTAGTGCACACGCTGCTCGAAGCCGTCGCGCTCGTCGTGCTGGTCGTCATCCTGTTCCTCCAGACGTGGCGCTCGTCGATCATTCCGCTGGTCGCGGTGCCCGTTTCCGTCATCGGCACGTTCGCGGTGCTGCTCGCGTTCGGCTTCTCCATCAATACGCTGTCCTTGTTCGGACTGGTGCTCGCCATCGGTATCGTCGTGGACGATGCCATCGTGGTGGTCGAGAACGTGGAGCGTCATATCGCGGAGGGCTTGTCGCCCCGGGAGGCCACGAAGGTGGCGATGGACGAAGTGAGCCGGCCGATCATCGCCATCACGCTCGTGCTGTGCGCGGTGTTCATTCCCGTGGCCTTCGTCAGCGGACTCACGGGCGAGTTCTACCGGCAGTTCGCGCTCACGATCGCGATCTCGGCAGTCATCTCGGCGTTCAATTCCCTGACGCTGAGTCCGGCGCTGGCGGCAGCGCTGCTGAAGCCGCACGACCAGCAGACAGACTGGCTCGCGCGCGGGATGAAGAGAGTACTGGGCAAGCCGTTCGGCTACTTCAATCGCGGCTTTGAGCGCGCAAGCAACAGCTATTCACGCGGGGTCGTGCAGGTTCTGCGTCGTAGCGGCGTGGCGCTCGCGGTATATGCCGGCCTGATCGTGCTGACCTACATGGGTTTTGCGTCGGTGCCGGGCGGCTTCATTCCTTCCCAGGACAAGCAATACCTCGTCGCCGTGGCGCAGCTACCGCCGGCTTCGTCGCTCGAGCGCACTGAAGCCGTCACTCGTGCGATTGGCGAAGTGGCGAAGACGCAGCCCGGCATCACGGGCAGCGTGCAGTTCGCCGGCATGTCGACCACCACGCTCAACGCGAGCCCAAGTAGTGCGATGGTGTTCTTCAAGCTGGATGAGTTCTCGAAGCGCACGAGCGCAGACCTTTCCGTCGCAGGCCTCGCGGGAACGATGAATCAGAAACTGGGTGCGCTGAAGGAAGCGTATATCGGAGTGTTCCCGCCACCCCCGATCCTGGGGATGGGTACGCTCGGCGGTTTCAAGCTGCATATCGAGGATCGCACCGACCAGGGTCCGGAAGCGCTCTACAAGGTGACGCAGGAGGTCGTCGCGAAGGCAAGCCAGGACCCGGCGCTGGCAGGCGTGTTCAGCTCTTACCAGATCAACGTTCCGCAGCTCACCGTCAACGTGGATCGCGTGAAGGCCAAGCAGATGGACGTGCAACTGTCGGACATCTTCCAGACGATGCAGGTGTATCTCGGCTCGCTGTACGTGAATGACTTCAATCGCTTTGGGCGCACTTACCAAGTGGTTGCCCAAGCCGATGCGCCGTTCCGTGCACAGAAGGAAGATCTGCTCAAGCTCAAGACCCGCAACGCACACGGCGACATGGTGCCCCTGGGCGCGCTGGTCACAACCGAGCAGACGTTCGGGCCCGATGTCGTAGGGCACTACAACGGCTTTCCGGCAGCGGACATCAATGGCGGAGCGGCAGCGGGTTTCAGCTCCGGTGAGGCGGAGTCAGCCATCACCAGGATCCTGGATGAGACGCTGCCGCGCGGCATGGGTTATGAGTGGACCGATCTTTCGTACCAGCAGAAGGTCTCCGGCGATACGACCCGGCTGGTCTTTGCGCTGTGCGTCGTGTTCGTGTTCCTCGTCCTGGCAGCCCAGTACGAAAGTGTCAGCCTTCCGCTCGCGATCGTGCTCATCGTTCCGATGTGCCTGCTGGCAGCGATCACGGGTGTGATCCTGACGCATGGTGACAACAACATCTTCACGCAGATCGGTCTGCTGGTGCTGGTGGGCCTCGCGTGCAAGAACGCCATCCTCATCGTGGAGTTTGCAAAGCATCTCGAGGAACAGGGGCACGACGCGAAATCCGCCGTGCTCGAAGCGGCCCGGCTGCGCCTGCGTCCGATCCTGATGACGTCGATTGCGTTCATCGCCGGCGTCGTACCGCTCGTGCTCGCGAGTGGCGCGGGCGCGGAGGTTCGTCACGCCATGGGCGTCGTCGTTTTCTTCGGGATGATCGGCGTGACGTTCTTCGGCCTGCTGCTGACGCCTGTCTTCTACGTACTGGTCCGCGGCAAAGCCAGGCAGTCGTCTGTGCAGACGCCTGCCATCACTGCCCAACCGGAGCCGATTCATGCATAAGTTCATCCTTTCATCTGCGATGGCGATGATTCTCACCGGGTGCGTCGTCGGACCTGACTATGTCCAGCCGCAGGCTCCACCCGTTGGCCAGCAATTTGCGAACGTCGAAGGGGCATCGTTCAGCACCGCCGCACCCGCCGAAACGCTGGCGACGTTCTGGACGCAGTTCGGCGATTCCACTCTGGACGGGCTCGTCGACCAGGCGCTGAAGTCGAACCACGACCTGCGGATCGCCGTCGCCCATGTGGTGGAAGCCAGGGCCATTCGCGGGGCAACGCGACTTGATCTTGCACCGACTGTGACGGCCCGTGCGGGCTACACGGAGCAACTGGTCACCAGGGACCAGACGCTGACCGATTCGCGCACGAGCGACCTCTACGACGCGGCGTTCGATGCATTCTGGGAACTCGATTTCTTCGGCCGTTTACGGCGCGGCCTCGAGGCCAGCAACGCAGAACTCGATGGAACAGTGGCCAGCCTGCGTGATGTGCAGGTCATCGTGACGGGTGACGTGACGCGCACATACTTCGAGTTGCGCGGCCAGCAACAGCAGCTCGATGTGGCGCGCCGCAATGTCGAGAACCAGAGTGAAACCCTGAAGCTGACGTCCACCCGGCTCGAGGCGGGTCGGGGCACCGAATTCGATACTTCGCGCTCCCAGGCGCTCCTCAGTGCAACGCAGGCAACGATTGCTCCACTTGAAGCAGCCGTACTGCGGTCCATTCACCGGCTCAGCGTTTTGACTGGCCAGCCACCAGACGCACTGCGTAACACTCTCGCGCCCATCAAGGATCTGCCGCAGCTACCTGGGATCACGGCCGTGGGCGATCCGGCCGGCCTGCTGCGTCGACGCCCCGATATCCGGATGTCGGAGCGTGAACTGGCCGCGGCCACAGCACGCATCGGAGTGGCGGTTGCCGAT
The DNA here is from genome assembly GCA_965279735.1 of Steroidobacteraceae bacterium. Taxonomy (GTDB): domain Bacteria; phylum Pseudomonadota; class Gammaproteobacteria; order Steroidobacterales; family Steroidobacteraceae; genus CAIUGU01. The sequence goes on from OZ257260.1 coordinate 2,520,467, forward strand.
CTGTTTCCGCGTGTCACGTTCATCGGCAGCGTTGGGTATGCCGCCGTGGATTCCGGCTCGCTGGGCGATGCAGGAACCGGGACGCGGCTGATTGCACCCGGAATCTCCTGGGCCGCCCTTGATCTGGGCCGGGTTCGGGCGCATATCGCAGGCAACCGGGCGCGGACCGATGCAGCTCTCGCCCGCTACGAACAGACCGTATTGCAGGCACTTGAGGAAACGGAGAATTCGCTGGTAGCTCATGCCAGGTCGCAGGAACAGTTCGGGTATCTCGCCACTTCAGCGGCGGCGAGCAGCCGGGCCGCAGAGCTCGCGCGGTTACGTTATGAAAACGGCGTGATCGACTTCCTGCAGGTGCTGGACGCGGAACGGACACTTCTTGAGGCCGAAGATCGCCTGGCTCGTAGCCGGACCGAAACAGCCACCAGTCTGGTCGCGGTTTACAAGGCTTTAGGCGGAGGCTGGGCCGGCAGCTGGGAACCCCAGGCCGCCGCGCGTTAGACTGGCCGCCAAGCAAAGGTAAGCACTCGTCATGGCAACCATCACCGTCCCGGACGCTCTCGACTTTCCGTCGCCCTACCTCGGCGGCGGTTCGCTCGAAGAAATCAACCAGTCGCTGCTGCGTCGCGAACGCTTGCTGGCGGCCTCCGCCCGTGCCAGCCGCCTGCTGCTCGAAACGCCCGATGTGATGGCCGCGATGCCGCAGGTGCTGAAAGAACTTGGCGAAGCGGCGCAGGTCGATCGCACGGCACTCGCGCTGGCAGAGATCGGGCCAGCGGGCGAACGCTGGCTCGTCATCAAGAGTGAGTGGCTTTCCGAAGGTGCGGCGGGCCAGCGTGTCGATGCGAACCTGATGGCGTGGAATGAACGCAAGAGCGACTGCTTCTGCTCGCAGCTGAAAGCCGGCCGCAGTGTCCACGTCGCACACAAGGACATGGGCGACAACGCGGTCAGCATTGCGAGTGACTTCGCCAAGAGTTCGATGATCGTCCCGTTCCTGGTGGATGGAGAATATGCGGGCGCCGTCGGCTTCGACGATTGCCGCGAGCCGCGGGAATTCGATCCCGCCGTCGTGTCGGCGCTGGGCATTGCCGCGGGCGTCATCGGCGCCGCGCTCTATCGCGAAAAGCTGATCGACACTGTGCGCTATGAACGCGAACGTGCCGCCGAACAACGGGCCGCGGAACTCTCACGCACCAACGCGGCAATGCGCTCGAATCTTGAACAGCTCGCCAGCGAACCGGACATCGGCAGCTTCTTCGGGCACATCCTGCTGGAGGCCACCCGTCAGCTCGATGCGGACGCGGGGACCGCCGTCATGCTCGGCATCAGCGCGGAACAGTGGCATGTTGTCGCCAACGTGAAGGACGGCAAGCTCGAGGATCCACCCTTCCCGCGCGCGATTCCGAATTCGGGACAGGTGCAGACCGACATCGAGAATCTCGGCCGTACTGCCAGGCATCTTGAGATCGACGGCGTGAATTGCCTCAACTGGCCGGGCGCGCTCGACTACCACCGCAGCGAAGGCCACCGCAGCGTTTACGTGCAGCCATTGATCTTCGGCGAACGCACGGTCGGTTTCATTTCACTGGCCTTCCGTGTGCATGACGCGTTGAGTCCGGAGCGTGCGGAGCTGCTGGTCGCGCTGGCCCAACAGGCGACGCTCGCCATCGGCCTCAAGCGACTCGCGGTTTCCGCCAAGAACGCAGCCGTGCTCGCCGAGCGCAATCGCATTGGCCAGGAAATCCACGACGGGCTTGCGCAAGCCTTTACCGGCATCCTCATGCAGCTGGGCGCGGCGGAAGAACTCGTCGACAAGCCGGCCTTGAACCTCACGCTGGGCAGGATCCGTGACATTGCGCGCGAAGGCCTGTCCGAAGCGCGACGTTCTGTCCTGGCACTGAAGCCTACGGAAACCCGACCCGGCGGTCTTGAGCAGGCGCTGCGGGAACTCGCGGAACGTTCGACAGTGCCTGGCCGCGTCACTTCGAGCTTTGAAGGCGGTGGTGCACCGACGGGGCTGGCACCAGAGCATGAACACGAACTGCTGCGCATTGCGCAGGAAGCAGTGATCAATGCGGTTCGTCATGCGCAGCCGCAGACGATCAGCATTGCGTTGACCGCCGAGCCCAGCTTTTTACGACTCAGCATCATCGACGATGGTTGCGGCATGGAAGAGCTGCCCGAGCTCTATGCCCAGCAGGGTTTTGGACTCACGAACATGCGCGAGCGGGCGCAGGCCATCGGTGGCGCATGGCAGATCCACAGCAAGCCACGCGAAGGAACGCGCATCAGCGTGTGGATTCCGCGGCCGGCATCGACATGAACGCCGTCACTGAAGTCATTCCCGCCGCGAAGATCCGCGTCATCCTTGCGGATGACCATCCTGTGGTCCGCGACGGGCTGGCCAACATGATCCGCCAGCAGCCGGACATGGAAGTGGTGGCTGAAGCCGAAGATGGCGAAGAAGCAGTAACGCTGTTCGAAGCACACAAGCCTGACGTCATGGTTCTCGACCTCAGGATGCCGAAGCGCGATGGCGTCGCCGTCGTCCAGCTCGTGCTGGAGCGTCATCCCAAGGCACGGCTGCTCATCATGACGACCTACGACGGCGATGAGGACATCTTCCGTTCGTTGAGCCAGGGCGCGAAGGGCTACATCCTCAAGGACGCACCCCGCCAGGAAATCCTCTCGGCAATCCGTTCGGTCAGCGAGGACCGCTCGTATACATCGTCATCGATCGCGACCAAGGCGTTGCAACGCATGGTCAAGCCGAGTCTCACGACTCGCGAACTCGATGTGCTGCAGCAGCTCTCGCAAGGTCGCAGCAACAAGGACATCGCCCGTCGCCTCCAGATCACGGAAGGCACAGCCAAGACCCACGTCAAGGCGATATTGACCAAGCTCGACGCCATCAGCCGCACCGAAGCCGTAGCGCTCGCCCACAAGCGCGGGCTGATTCATCTCTAATTAAAAAAAGGCGGGACCGCGTGGACCCGCCTTCTTTCACATAGCCCATCTCGCACATAGCCCTCGCTGGGCCAGGTTCATTCCCGATCGAGTTCGATCCGTGTCCCGGTCAACGTCGACTGGATGAGTTCAACGGAGAAATCCGGCTCGCCTGCGTGCTTCTTGACCAGCACGTCCTCTCCATCGTCGGCTTCCACGTCGAAACGGTCGACCGGCAACTGGGCACGGAAGGCATCACGGATATCCCGTGCGACGCCATTCTCCCCGCGGCCTTCCTTGATTGAAGCGGTTACATCAATGGGCTGGCCCTGGCTCGAGGTCACCCGGAACTGGACCGTCCCGGCGTTGTTCGCGCCTTCGCTGATTTCAATGCGCCATTTGTTCGAGAGGCTCGGGGCATCGCTCGCCGTAACGACAGAGGCCCCCAATACGGCCGCACTCGCAAGCAAAGCGCGAAACAGGTTTTTGGGCATTGAAGGTGTCATTGGTTTCTCCGTAATTGGACCGGCTGAATCGAACCGGTTGTCTGGAACGGGATTCATGATCGCCTCCCCCGCCGTGACCACCAATGGGAGCAAGGCCCTTCACTTTGTGGGATTGCTCCGACAGGGTGGGAACCAATCCACGCGCCTTCCGTCGAAACCCGCAGCTTGAGACCGGTAGTACATACCCGGTAGCGAACACAAAGCCAATGGCAGATACTGGATGGATTGCGGCGCCGGTTGAAAAGCCGCTGCCATAACCAGACAACGAAAACCAAAGAGCCGCCAGAAGCGCAGCCATTCGGGTCCGAACATGCCCTTGACGACATCCACTGCGGTATCTGCCAGGCCTTCAGGCTGGACGCAGCCAATGGTGATGATCACCGCGCTGCTCGTAGCACTCGCGCTGCCTGCGCTCTGGAACGGTTTCCCCCTTCTTTATTTCGATACCGTCGATTACGTGTCGCTCGGCTTCACCTGGAAGCTGCCTGTCTATCGCACGGCAGGCTACGGCTTCATCGCACTCGCCGGTTGGGCCGCTCATACGGTGTGGGCAATTCTTGCCGTCCAGAGCCTGTTCACCGCGTACGTTCTGTATGAATCATGGCGGCTGCTGGCCCCGAACCTGAAAGGTTGGCGGCTCATCGGCATCCTCGCTTTCGCATTCGTGCTGACGAGCTTGCCCTGGGTGACGAGCGAGCTGATGCCCGATGTGTTCACGGGTCCCGCTGTCCTCCTGACACTCATGCTGGCGCTGCATCAGGAACAGCTTTCCCCGGCACGCAAATGGATTTTCGTCGCGCTTCTGGGCATCGCCTGCATGGCTCATCCGACGCACCTGACAATGGTTGCCGGAATGACGATCTGCATTGTCGTGATGACACAACTTGCGAAGCGCGGCTGGCCGTTCGTGCAGATGAAGGTCGGCGGAGTTGCAGCGGGGTTGTTGCTGGGAGTGGTGCTCTCCATTGCGACCAACTGGTTTGCAACGGGCCGGGTGTTCATTGCACCGCGGACCACGCCGCTGCTCACATTCGCTGTGCTGTTCGAACAGGGCCTGGGTGAACGTTACCTCACCGAGACCTGCGGCCATCCCGGCGAACAGCAGTCAGTGCTCTGTCCTTACCGCGCGGACCTGCCGAAGGATGCCAACCAGTTTCTCTGGCACAACCCGAGTTTCTGGAAAGCAGGCGGCTGGACCGTGCTCGTGCCCGAAGCAGCGAAAGACCTGCAGGTGATCATCAAGCGCTATCCACGTGAATTCGCGATGGCAGCCGTGCGACTGATGGCGGAACAACTGGTTGTCATCCGCACGGGCGAAGGATTTCGCACCATGGTGGGCTTCGTCGATGGAGAGATACGCAGGTTCTATCCGCACGACAACCCTGCATTCCTGCAGGCACGCCAGCAAAGTTACCCGGAGGTTTTCAATTCGCCGATGCCGCTGATCAATCGCATCCAGGTTCCGGTGATGCTGGCGGGTCTGGTGCTGCTGGTCGGTGTGACGATTCTGGCGATCCGGCGACAGGAAAAAGTGGCCGCGACGCTGGCGACGCTCGTGGTGCTCGCCTATCTCGGCAATGCTTTCATCTGCGGCGCCGTTTCAAATCCGGCCGATCGTTACGGCAATCGTCTTGCCTGGCTGACTGCACTCACTGCAGTCGTGCTGCTGCCGCGTGTCATGCGCGGGGCCGGCCGCGAAAAGTCATCCGCTGCTGATTGAATCCCACATTCACGGGGACTCGTTCGGCCGAAAACCCGTGTCGTTCGAACAGCGCGATGAACTCGTTCTGCGCGTACATCGAGAAGCCGGCCTGGCTGCGGATCCTCCGGTATTCGGAAAAGAACGTTCGCGCGAGGCCTGAGCAGGCGGCCAGAAAAAATCCGTTCCGCGCACCCGTGCCCAGTAGCGACAGGATGTCGGGGAGCATGCCGGCTGAAGGCGGAATCACATCGGCAATGATCACCTCGCCTCGGGTGTGAACGACGCGACGGAATGCATCCAGCAAGTTCTCAAGATCGGCACGACTCAGATATTGCGCTACCGAGTTCAGGACGATGACATCCACACTGCCCGAGGGCAGCGCATGCCACTCGCCCTCACCGAGAACACGGATTCCACGGCCTGTCCCAAACCTTCGGGCCAATCTTTGCTGCACTGCGGGCACGGCGTCGTAGAGCAAAAGTTCGCTGCACACCCCGGCAACCGATGCTGCATTGAAGGCATCGCCGCACCCCCAATCCAGCACACTTGGCTGAACCCTTGAGCTGAGGAGCGAGACCAGGTCGCTGGCAAGACGCTCGTAATGCACCTGCGCATGCCGGGCATTCACGTAGATGGAATGATCACCGCCCCAGAAATCCGCCCAGATCTCGCCGCTTCCGGCTGCCATGCCCTGCTTTTCATTCATGCGGCGAAACTAACAGATGTCCGTGCGTTTTGAAGCGGAGCCTCCAAACCGTGACGCCCGCGCGCTCAATGCTGGCGGCATGGGGGTAAACCGCATTCTCCGGCAACACCTGAACATGACAGAATGTGCAGCTGCTGCGGGGAGCAATCGGGAAACTTCGCTGTCTCAACGTCGAGGCCTGGGTAAAGCAGGCGCGTTGACAAAATATTGACTTGAGTGACGACCTCTATGGCAACTCACATTGCATTCCGCCCCCAGGGGCTGAGCCCTCGGTCCGGGCCTGAGGGTTCGCCCGGCACACGCGGGCGTAGACCGCTGCGGCCGCGTATCAGTGTCGTCATGCCGGCCCACAATGAGGCCGATGGTATCGAAGCCACGATTTACGGTGTGGCCGGAGCGATCCAGGCTTTGGATCTCGATTGGGAAATCATCGTCGTCGATGACGGCAGCACGGACAACACCGCGGAAGTGGCGGGCGAACTCGAATCTTCCTGCCGCGTGAACCTGCTCCGGCTGTCCCGCAACTTCGGGAAGGAAGCGGCGATTACTGCAGGCATGGATCATGCGACAGGCGATGTGGTGCTGTGCATGGATGCCGATGGACAGCATCCGGTGACATTGATCCCGGTGATGCTGCAACGCTGGCGCGAAGGTTTCGATACGGTGTATGCCGTCCGCAACGACCGCCATACCGAATCCGCTTTCAAGCGCATCGGCGCCCGCGTCTTCTATAAACTGATGAAGAAAGGCGGCGAGATCGATATCCCACCCGATGCAGGCGACTTTCGCTGGATGGATCGTTGCGTCGTGGATGCCGTGCGCAAGCTTCCCGAGCACAACCGGTTCATGAAGGGCCTGTATTCCTGGGTCGGGTTCCGCAGCGTCGGAATTCCCTACACGCCTCTCGCGCGGACACGTGGCCGCAGCAGCTTCTCGCGATTCAAACTCGCGAGCCTCGCGTGGAATGGCATTACCAGTTTCTCCGTCCTGCCGCTCCGTGCAGCGAGCGTCTTCGGGGCCCTGCTTGCAACGGTGGCCTTCGCCTACGGCGCATATGAACTGATCGAGAACCTGGTCTTCGGCACGGATGTCCCGGGCTGGCCCACCGTGGTCATCGGCATGATGTTCTTCTCGGGCGTGCAGCTGCTCTTCATCGGCATCCTCGGCGAGTACCTCGCACGCGTATACGACGAAGTCAAAGGCCGTCCCACGTACGTCGTGGCCGAGTGGCGTCGTGCGACCGAGGAGAACTGGTCGCGGGTGAAAGCCACTGCGCGCGAGCATGGTCCTGGCTGATCGGCCCTCCATCGGCTGGTTTCTCGGTGTCGGAGGCCTTGCGGGACTCGTCCACTACGTCACCGCGCTGACCCTCAATTCACTGTCGGTCACACCCGCGATGGCGAATGTCATCGGCTTTGCCTGCGCCTTTCCCGTCAGCTACTTCGGCCACCGCACATTGAGTTTTGCAGGGGCTGGCGTTCCCCACCGCAAAGCGCTGCCGCGCCTGTTCGCCGTCTCTGCACTCGCTTTCGTGGTCAATCAGACGTTGCTCCTGTCACTGCTGAAGTGGACGGCTCTGCCTCTCTGGATTGCCCTCGCGGTAGTGCTGTTCGTCGTGGCTTTCGGCACGTATGCGTTAAGCCGCGGCTGGGTCTTCGCGCGTTCACCAGCCTCTCACGATCCCCAATGACCCCGCTGGTCCTGAGCGCCGACGATTTCGGTTATCACGCCGGCATTGATGCCGCGGTGCTCGATCTCGCGATGAAGGGTCGATTGACCGCAACGTCCTGCCTGACGATGAGCCCACGCTGGCGGGAAGCCGCGAGCACCCTCACTCCCGCCATCAGGTCATTGATCGATGTCGGCGTGCATCTCGACTTCACGGAGTTTGATCGACCGATGCCCTGGAATCGGCTGGCGGTGGGCAGTCTTGCGGGCCGGCTCGACACTGCATGGATTCGCGCCCGCATCGCTGCCCAACTGGATGCGTTCGAAAACATGCTTGGTACGCCGCCCGACTACATCGACGGTCACCAGCACGTACACCAGTTGCCGCAGATCCGCACCGAAGTGCTTCGAGAATTGCAGCGACGCTATGTGGCCAATCGACCCTGGATCAGGATCAGCCAACCGGCGCGAGGCAGCGGCTTCAAGGGCAAGGTGATCGGCTGGTTGGGCTCGCACGCTCTCGATCGCGAAGCGAAGCAGGCGGGCTTTTCCTGCAGCGAACAGCTGCTGGGTGTGTACGCGTTCAATCTCACCAACGCGCATTTCCGGCAACACCTGCAGGGATGGTTGCAAGCGGCAAAACGGGGGGATGCATTGATGCTGCACCCTGCGAGCAAGTCGCCTGCAGACGATCCGATCGGCAGCGCCAGAACGGTCGAGTACGAAGTCCTCGGCAGCGAATGGTTTGCCGATCTGCTTGCACGCGAGAACATCCGGCCGGTGCGCGGCCGGGATGTGCTTGAGGCTTGAAGCCTATCGCTTCAGCGATGCCGCCATCTCGTCGTAGTACCCGCCCACATTCGTCATGAAGGCCGTCGTGCTGACGGAATTGTCCCAGCCGAGGTCCGCAAGCCCAAGCTGGATGCGGGCCTGATCCAGGGTCTGCAGCTGGTCCTTCTTCAACCCGCGCCTGATCAGCTCACGAGCACGCTGGTTCATCGTCTCGAACCGCGTGCGATAAGCCTGAACGTCCGCCTTGTTCATCACGCGTCCGTGGCCGGGGATGGCGGTATCGAAATCGATTTCGAGCAGGCGGTCGATCGTTTTCACGAACTCGAGGGCACTGCCGCCGCCGCCATAGTCGATCACCGGCATGCCGTCGATCACGAGATCGCCCATGTGCACGGTCTTGAGATCGGGGAAGTACAGGATGGTGTCGCCATTGGTATGGCCGCGGCCATAGTGGAACATGCGAATTTCGACGCCACCCAGGAAGACAGCGCCTTCATCCGCGAACGTGATGTTCGGCTCGCCTGGCTGCTTCAGCTTGAGGAAATTCTCCCGGATGTTCTTGTGCCCGATCACGTCGATGCCGAGTGCACGCAGGTTCGCATTGCCGCTGACGTGATCGCCATGGTGATGGCTGTTCAGCATGTAGCGCACGGGCAGCGGTGAAATGCCGCGCACCTGCGCCATCAGCTCCTGGAGGTTATCCGGATACTTGTCATCGATGAGGATGAGCCCTTCAGGCGTTACGCGGACCGCTACATCGCCGGGCTCATGGATCAATTTGTCATCCGGACCGTTGGGACGGCAGCCGCGGGTCGTGCAGGGAACGAATGGACCGCGAATGACGTACAGCCCCTCCTTCACCTTGTCGGTCCGCATCTGGCCAGCCTGCAGGACTTCCACATCCTGCCGCAGCGGAAGGGAAGGCTGGGCAGCGAAGCTGTACGGAACCGCGGCCAGAATCGGCATGAGCAAGGCTGTGCGGGCAACGCGCGCGAGGTGGTTCATCCGGATCCCCTTCATCGATTCATTGATTGTTCTGATCGTGCCGGGGCGAACTGTATCTCCCTCCGCGAAAATGCACCAGAAGCCGGACCGGCGCTTGCCGATCCGGCATTCTGGAACCTTCAATCTGCCAGGTCAGAACTCGTACTTCATCCCGACGCGGACCGAGCGAGGTTCTTCCGCGCGGCTGACGCGACCGCCGGCCGGATCGTAATAATTCTCGTAGAAGTAAATGATGTCCTTGCCTTCGTGATCCAGCACGTTCAGTACTTCGCCGTAGAGCGAAATGTGCTCCCACTTGTGCGCGGCCCGCAGGTTCAGCATGGTTTCCGCTTCGGCGCGCTCCGAGTTGTCGGGCAACGTGGGATAGGGGCCGAGGTAGCGCAGCCGCGCGCTCAGTTCCCAAGGACCTTTCGTCGCTGCGATGCCGAGTTCGCCGGCGCTTTCCACGCCGCCTTCGACGTAGAAGCCGCCGCCCTCCTGCTCGTCGTCATAGCGGGCATGGCTCTGGGTGTACACGGCGTCGATGCCGAGCCATGGATAAGGACGCCAGAATCCCACCAGCTCGAAACCCTTGCGATGGGAGCCGCCCTTGGGTTCGACCGTGTTGTCGTCGCCCACGAAAATCAGTTCGCTCGACAGATTCAGCCACCAGTAGGCGGCAGAGACCTTGAAGGAGCCAATCTCCAGCCGGGCACCGCCTTCGTAACCTGTACCGAGAACGAGGCCTGGAACGGGATCGACGGTCTTCACCACACCGCGCGAATCATTCGAGTGGAAGCCCTGCCCCCAGTTCGCGTAGAGCTCCACGTTCCTGCTCAACGAGTAAGCGAGTCCCAGCTTGGGCGACCAGGCATTGTCGGAAGTGTGCCCGACGTTTTCGGTATCGCCTGACCCTGCATTCGCGGTCACATCGAAGTCATACAGGTCGCCGCGCAACCCCGCCATCACGCGCAGGTCCTGCAACGGACGCCAGGTGGCTTCACTGTAGACGGCAATCGAGCCTTCCTTGACGGAGTTGTCGGCGATGTTGGAAACGTACGCGCCGTCGACAGTGCTGTTCACCCCGACCCTGCCGATGCTGTCATAGCGGGCTTCCGAACCGATGTTCAGGTCCAGGGTGTCGCTGTCGATCAGCGTGCGTTCGTAACGACCGCCCGTCGTATAGCGCTTGTCGAACTGATTGATCTGGCCGTCCGGGTCGTAGGTGGCGTTCGACAGCATGTGCCAGTCATAGAACTGCGCGTAGGCAGTAGCCCGCCAGCCATTGCCGAGCAGATTGCTGGTGACGATCCAGCGGTTGGTCTTGCCCTCGGCAGTGGGATCGAGCGAGCAGAATTCGTCGGCGCAGATGGCCGTGCCAAAGACGCTTTCCGGCATCTGCTCGGTGGGCTTCCAGGTCGCCACATACCCAGACAATGAAATGTTCCAGGTACCGAAGCCCGTGTCCTGCGAATACTTGCCCCAGACCGACTTGTGCTGCAGGTCTTCCTTGAGTTCCCACGGACCGTCGTACGTTTTGTATTGGCCCAGAACCGTCAGCTTGCCGGTACCGAGATCCGTAGTCCCGCCACCCGCCACACGACCCCAGCCGTAGCTACCTCCTTCAACGGCGGTAAACGGACGGTCGAGCTTGTCGATCGTCGTCATGTAGCTCGAACCCGCCATCGAGAAATCGCCGGCGTTCGCGCGATACGGCCCCTTGCGATAGTCGATGCGGTCGACGATCTCGGGAATCAGGCCGTTGACGTCCAGGTACCCCTGGCCGTGGCCATGGGTCCGGAGGTTCCAGGGCACGTCATCGACGTAAGCCGTAAAGTCCGTGCCATGATCGAGGTTGAAGCCGCGCAGGAAGTACTGGTTGGCCTTGCCGCTGCCGGAATGCTGGGCGGCGATCAGGCCGGGCACTGCTTCAAGCAGATCCGCAACGCGCAACATCGGCCGCACCAGCAGGTCGTCTCCGCCGACCGCCCCTTCACTGGCAGCTTCCGCCTTGCCAATCAGTTCCTCGGCACGGCCGAATACGATCACCTCCTCCAGCACGGGGGCATTTCGCCCGGTCTGGGCAGCCGGAGCCGCCTGCTGGGCGAAGACGGCAGCCGGCAACAAGGCCGAAGCAGTGAGGGCAGCGCGGACAGCGAGGCGAAGCGGAGAGCCACATCCATGGAAGCGGGAATGCATTGCGTGAATCCTTGAGAATGAATGGATAGCCTTTGGCCCCTGGCAGGTCAGACTTGGGACCGGCGGCGGCTATGATTCTTCCGGAATAGCTACCCCTAATCAGGTAGAGAACTGTTTGAGCGACGTTACAGTAACGTTTACGCCCCAGCCCTCGAGACTCACCAGATATGGCTAAGCATTGTTGCGACTCGCTTTTTTCGGTTCGGGCGCCTGCTCCCGGTTGGAGGTTCCGCGGCGGGGCCGCGCTGCTGCTGTTTGTCATGCTCGCAGGTTGCGGGGTGACGGGCAGCCCACAGGCACCGAAGGGAGTCGACCTCTCCGGCCACTGGAAACTCAACGAAAGTGCGAGCGACAGTACAGAGCGGTTGATCGCAACCCTGGAACAGCAGGACTTCCGCTTCTCGAAACGTGGAGCGGGCCAAGGCAGCATCAATACCACCGTGCCTCCCAGCGACGGCATGCGTTCAAACCGGCCGGGCCCGCATGATGAGTACCTGGGGCCGCCGCGGACCAGGGAACTGGAGTCCCTGCTCAACCAGCCAGCCGAATTCACCCTGACGCAGACCCCTCGCGACCTGACCCTCGCGAGCTCCGACGGAACGCGAAAACTCGGATTTGGGGAAGACTCCGTCGTTTCCGTCTATGACGGCATCGGCGACCAGCACTGCGGCTGGTCGGCTGGGCAGTTCAGCATCAACATTCGCGCCGTCGACGGGCGCCGGATCACGCACCTGATCGGTCTGAGCAAGGATCGAACCCAACTGCTGCTGACCACAAATGTATCGGGAGGCGGCCTGCCTTCCATCAAGTTCAACCGCGTTTACGACCGCAGCACGGCCCAGCGGTAATCGGCCGGGCAAAAAAAGCCGGGGAAAAACCCCGGCTCTTCAATCTTCCCTGGGTGATGCCTGGCGAGGCACCCCAGCCGATCAACTAGCTGATGAGGGGGCCCGTGCTGTCGCCGATGCTCGGCGCATCGATTCCCGACATGTGCAGGACCGAGAGCAGCAGGTTCGCCATCGGCGTGCTGTGCGGCGATTCGATGTGTTGGCCGCCCTTGAAGCGGCCCGTGGCACCGCCGACGAGCAGGTTCGAAATCGGATCGTGGCTGTGCACGTTGCCTTCGCCCATGCCGCTCCCGTACATCAGCAGGGTGTGATCGAGCAGGCTGCCGTCGCCATCGCTCGTCTTCGCCAGCTTGTCCAGGAAGCCTGCGAAGAGGCCGACATGGTACGTGTTGATCTTGGCGTGCTGCGCCACTTTCTCGGGCTTGTTGCCGTGATGCGAGATGGAATGGTGCTGGTCCGTGATGCCGATCTGCGGATAGGTACGATTGTTGAGCTCGCGCGACATCATGAACGTGCTCACGCGAGTCATGTCAGTCTGGAACGCCAGCAGCTGCAGGTCGAACATCAGGTTCACGTGATCTTCATACACCTGCGGGATTTCAACCGGCGCATCGGGGATATCGAGGCGGACGTCGGACGTGCGCTTCTCGAGATTGGCGATGCGGCGTTCGACTTCGCGTACGTTATCGAGATAGTCGCTGACGCGGGCGCGGTCGCCGCCACCCAGCGACTTCTGCAGGTTCGCAGCGGACTTGGTGACCGAGTCCAGAAGACTGCGGTCTGTCTTCGCACGCAGCGCGCGCTGCTCGGGTGAGCTGCCATCGCCGAACATGCGTTCGAACACCACGCGAGGATTGATTTCCATCGGCAGCGGCGTCGTCGGTGTGCGCCACGAAACCGTGTTCAGGTAGCCACAGCTGCTCGTGCCGTCGCAGACACCGACCATGTTGGACGTGTCTTCGATGCCCAGCTCCATCGACGGGAAAGGCGTGTCCTGGCCGATCTTCGCAGCGATCATCTGGTCGATGGTCGTGCCGGATTCGACGTCTGCACCGCGGGTGTCCTTGGCGACCGCAGAACTCAGCCACGTTGCACTGGCGCTCGCATGTCCCGAACCCGCCGTGTTCTTCGGATTCAAGGCGAGGTTGCTGAAAACATTCATCCGGTCACGGTACTTCTCGAGCGGCGACAGGATGGGAGTCATCTCGTAGCCGGAGCCCGTGGTCTTGGGCACCCACTGGCTGAGGATGACGCCGTGCGGCGTGTAGACGAATGCGGCGCGCAACTGTGGATTGGCCGCAGTGAGTGCCTGCGCTACGGCAGCCGGAATCATGGCATCGAGCAGCGGCAGTGCGATGCCAACGCCCACCATGCCGTGGAGGAACGTACGCCGATCCAGGTGCTTCTTCGTGATGAACATTTACGGACCCTCTGTCGCCAGATTCAGGCTTGATCGTTCTCGATTCAGTTAACGCAAAAACATTCGGTCAAGAGCTCTAGGGAGGGGAATCCGTCCGTTCGGATGCCGTCAGCGTCCCTTCAGGAACAGCGGTCGTCCTCATCATAAACGGATCGCTCGTGACAATTCCCATCACCAAGGCGGAAAAGCGGTTCTGCTGCGATGCGGCGCCCTTCAGGATGTGACGGACCGCAGGCATGTCGTAGTAGTCGACACTCCGTCCCAGCCCATAGCTCATCAGCTTTTCCGTGAAGGCGCGGACAAACATGTACTGGTTGTCGAGCAGGAACTTGCGCAGCCCCGGCGCGCCGGTGATCGCCGTGCCATCGAACATCACATCCGAAGGATCGATCGTGATGCCCTGATCCTTGTCCCGCCAACGTCCGACAGCATCGAAATTTTCGAGTGAGAAACCGATCGGGTCCATGACCCTGTGGCAGCCCGCACAACCCGGGTCTGCCCGATGTGCAGCGAGCTGGTCGCGCAACGTTGTCGGTACTGCGCCTGCACTCTGCTCAAGAGCAGGCACATTCGGCGGCGGGGGCGGTGGTTCGCTGGCGAGCAGATTGGTGAGCACCCACTTGCCGCGGCCTACCGCGGAAGTGCGGGTTGCAACCGAAGTCAGCGTCAGGATGCTGCCCTGGCCGAGGAGCCCACGGCGTGCATCGTCAGTCACTGTGACGCGACGGAAACGGGGCCCGTAAACGCCCGGGATGCCATAGTGTTTCGCCAGCCGTTCGTTGACGAACGTGTAGTCCGCATCGAGCAGGTCGACGACATTGCGGTCTTCCTTGACGATGCTCTCGAAGAAGAGCTCGGTCTCCTCCACGAAGGCTTCACGCAGGTTGTTGTCGAAGTCGGGGAAGATCGCGGGATCCGGCACCGTGCCCTGCAGGTTGCGCAGCGTCAGCCACTGCGATGCAAAGTTCGTGACGAGGGTGTGAGCCTTCGGATCCGCCAGCATTCGCCGCACTTGGGCCTGCAGCACCTGCGGACTCTTGAGCTTGCCCTTGACCGCGAGGTTCATCAGTTCGTCGTCAGGCACCGAACTCCACAGGAAGAATGACAGGCGCGATGCGAGCTCGATATCGCTGACGCGGTAAGGCGTACCCGGCGCCTTGCCGGGAGGATCGATCTCTGCGCGGAAGATGAACTCGGGGCCCGAAATAATCCGGCGCACCGCAGTCTCGATGCCGCCCTCGAAGGAACCGCCCTCACGACCCAGCTTGTAGAAAGAGACCAGCTCGGCGGTTTCCGCTTTCGTGACAGGTCGGCGCCACGCGCGACGAGCAAGCGTCGAAACGATCTCGGTCGCGCAAGCAGGCTCTTTGGCTTCAGAGGCGGGCTGGCACGTGAAGATCTGGCGACGGCTCGGCGTATCACCGGCACTCGTGGCGTTGTACGGACCGACGATGTTGACCTTGTCCAGGTGCGGAACGCCCTTGTCTTCGTTGCTGTCGATCGCGGTCCGCTGGTACTGCTGCCAAACCTCCGCGGATTGCACGAGCGGCTTGCGCAGGAACGTGACCGTCACCTTGTGCGGGCCGGCCTTCACCGGAGCACGGAATGCCATGCGCGCGTCCACTTCATCCGCCGTGGCGTACGAATTGCCGTGCGACTTCTTGTTGTCGTCGTAGCCACCGAAATCCGCCGTGTGCACCCGCTGCTTGTCGATGGTCACTTCCAGCGTGTGCGGAAATTCCATGCCCTTCACCATCGCCAGAATGCCGCGATAGAGCTTGGGCTCGAACGAATACTCACCATCGAGCGGGAAATAATGCTCGATGACAATGCCGCCCATCGTGCCGATGGGAGCGCCTTCGATCTGGGTGTCCTGGGACTGGTCCGCAGCGGTGCGGTACGTCGCGAACACGGGACGGCTGTTCGGATCGCCGATCGCCATCGCAGCCACTTTCGCCGATGCGGCGAGATAGCCTTCGAGCAGGGCAGGCGAAATCGTCAGCACCTGCGCCATGTTGTCGAAACCGCCGGACGAATCGTCGGGAGGCAACAGGCCGGCAGGATTGATCTCGAGGCCCAGCACATCCTTGATCGCGTTGGCGTATTCGGTCCGGTTCAAACGATGCAGTGTCGTCGTGCCCGGATTCGGAGCGGCTTTCGCTGCCGCATCGAGCGCAGTCTCCACGGATGCAAGGAAGGTGCTGACACGCTGCGCCTCCGGCCGCTCTACTTCACGCGGAGGCATCGATCCTGCGCGCAACTTGCGAGTGATCGCTTCCCATACCCTGGGATTGGCATGCAGATCGTTCGCGTCCAGGCTTTCGAAGGAAACCTTGCCCTTGAATTCGATGTCGTTGTGGCAGCGGACGCAGTATTTGTCGAGCATCGCCCAGCGGTCATCCGCTTCGGCGCCCATTCCCACAGCGGAGTACACACCGCCCGCGAAGAACAGGATTGCCGGAGCGAGCCGCAAAGAAGACTTCGTCATCGCTTATTCCCGACCGATGATCGCCGTGACCGGCTTCTGCCGGGCAGCTCCTGCGGGGCTTGCAGCCGCAGCGGGAGCAGGTGTGTCGACCGCAGCGGTCTGCACAACCGGGGGCAGGCTGTAAGGCACTTCCCGCACGTGCGCCTCGGCCATCAGGTTGCGCAGCAACGCCACAGTGCTCGGCAGGACAACGGGATCGACTCGGGGATCAGGGATGCGGGGCGGTGCGCCGAGCGGAAGAACGGTGTTGATGGCGTTGGCTACATCGAGTGCCGTGCGATTGCTCTTGTCCTTGATGTCGAGCTTCGCGCCCTTCGCCACCAGGAATTTCACCAGCTCGTCTTCGCCCTGACCGGCAACGGCATGGAGCACTGTTGCGCCTGTCCCGTCGACCGCATTGACGTTCGCACCGCGATTCAGTGCAAGCGAAGCAGCTTTCAGCCTGAGCTCCAGCGGACGCGGAGGTGACAGCGAGGCGCCATTCGCGGTCCGCTTGATGGTTCCACCGGTTGCTGCCATCAGAACGGTGGCCCCTTTCGCCGTGGCGCGGTTGACGTCCGCACCGTGCTCGAGCATCACGGTCATGAGGTCGGTGTCCTGCGCCACCGCAGCCAGGAAGAGGCCCGTCTCTGATGGCGAGACACCTGCAACGCTGCCCGCCTCGAACGCATCCTTCTTCGGCATCGCGACCGAAGCGACTGAATCCGGCTTCGCCCCGCGTGCAAACAGCTCGTTGATGAGATCAAGCGGCGTGTGCTGGTTCGTCCGGTTGTTGGCGGCGCGCATCATCGGTGTGGTGCGAACCTTGACGGCTTCGACCATTGCGCCTTCGTTCGGATCAGCTCCGTGCGCGAGCAACTGGCTCGCAAGATCCAGATGACCGTTGCTGATGGCGATACGCAACGGGCTGATGCCCATCGGATCCTTCAGATTCGGATTGGCCCCCAGCTCGACCAGTGCGACAGCAGCTTCGTAGGAATTCTGCCGGGCTGCGTGCATCAGGGGAGTCAGGCCGCCTGCCGGCAACTGCGACTGCACGCCACCGTGCTTGATGTCCTTCCAGTCGAAGTTCGTGGAGACCGCGTTGAGATCGGCGCCACCTGCGGCCAGCAGCCGCACGACTTCCGCGTGATTTTCGCCCGCGGCCCACATCAGCGCCGTTTCGCCATGCCACGTTTCGCGTGCGTCCACCTGGGCACCATGGGCCAGCAACAGTTTGACGATCGGCGCACTGCCGCTACGCGACGCGGCCATGAGCGCGGTATCGCCCCCAGTCAGCACAGCATTCGCATCGGCCCCTGCAGCCATCAGGCGCTCCGCTATCGCGGCGTTGCCGTTCAATGCCGCTTCCGCCAACGGGAATACTCCGTAACGGTTTTTCACGTTCGCATTCGCGCCGTGGTCGAGCAGGACCCCGACCAATTCGGCATTGTCGTGGTGGGCAGCCCACAGTAATGCGCTGGTACCGTCTGCCTGGGTCGCGTCGATATCCGGGTTTTTCTGCGCGAGGGTCCGCACCGAGGCCCAGTTCTGCTGCTCCGCAGCATCAGCAATAGGGGAGGCATTGGCAGGCACCGCGAATGCAGCGATGAGGAGCAGAAAAAGCCCGGTCCGGTGCGACTGCATAATTTCCCCCATGGCCGCTCCTCTCCAATCAGAGTTGTCCGATCATGTAAGACGAAGCAGCACGGGAAAAGCACACCGGCCCAAACCTTCATTTTTTTATAAAACGCCCGCCTCCACTGCTGTGCCGCAGCAGAAGCGGGATCCGCGGTCAGATCAAAGGTCTGAGACGGACGGGTGCAGCGTAATAGTCAGCCAGCTTTTCCAACGCCTTGGGATTGAGCAGGCGCAGCCTTCGACCCGACAGCTCATGCAGTCCCGCGCGCTCCAGCTTTCGCAAAGTCCGATTGGTGTGGACCAGCGACAGACCCAGTGCATCGGCGATGTGCTGTTGAGTGACCGGAAACGGCACCGAGCGATCCGCCGCAGCCAGGCCCACGGCCTCCGCACGCTTGAACAGATGCATGAGCAGCATCGCCACACGCTCCTCTGCGGTTCGCCGTCCGACCGACACCAGGTTCTCATCCAGCATCCGCTGCTCGTAAGAACCGAGCCAGGTGAGGTCATAACCGAGGCTCGGATAGCGTCCGTAGAGTTCCCACAAACGGTCGCGGGGAAAGGCGCAGAGGCGAATGCTGGTGAGTGCCTCGACGCCATGTTGCGAATGGGCTGTCAGATTCTCCTGCAAACCGATGAAGTCGCCGGGCAAGAGAAAATTGAGAATCTGTCGCCGTCCGTCGCTGAGCGTCTGCAGACGAAAAGCCCAGCCTTCGAGCAAGGTGTACAGATCACCTGCCGGTGATCCTTCCTGCATGAATTGCATGCCCGTCTCGAACTGGACTTCGCGACGCTTGAAAGACTGGATGAATGTAATTTCTTCAGGGGAGTTCGGCGCGAACAGGCCGGGGCGACGCAGTGGACAGGCGTGGCAGGGAATGGAAGACACGTACAACTCCCGGAATCAATCCTGCATGGGCTGACACGAGTACTGCCGAAACTGGCGAAAGTTCGCAGGTCCTCTGTGAGCGCGATCCTACATGATGGCGCGCCCTCCACCGACTGCGACGATGCCCCGCATGCGTGAGACTCCCTTTCACGATGGGGCAGGCAATTCATGCCAATCCCCGTCATTCACGATGGGAGTCGATACATGAACAGATCAACCAAAACCCGCGGACCGCTGGCAAGACTGGCGCAAACCAGCATCGCAGCAGTCCTCGTCATGAGCGGAGCTGCCATTGCTGCCGAGCAGCCTCCTGCGGAACAGATGGCCTTGGCGCGCACCGCGATCGAGCAGGCACAAAGCGCAGGTGCTACTGAACACGCGCCCGTCGAACTCAAGGCAGCACAGGATCGCTTCAACCAGGCCACGGCACTCGCTGCCAAGGAACGTCGCAAGGACTACCCGCAGGCCCGCCGCCTCGCGGAGGAAGCTGAATCTTCGGCACGTCTTGCGTTGTCGATGTCGACTGCAGTCAAGGCAGAACAGGCCCTCTCCGAGGTGAACAAGAGCATCGAAATCATGCGCCAGGAAATGCAGCGGCCGTAACGCCCTGCGCATCCTTGCCTTGACGCGATGATTGCACTGAACCGAGGAGCGATTTGATGAATACCAGAATTTTCCTGACACTCGGCGCGACGCTGCTGCTGGCAGCCGGTTGCGCGACAGCACCCAAAACCAATCCTGTTCTCGAACAGGCACGCAGCGAAGTCAGCGGCGCGACGGCGAATCCCGATGTAGTGAGGTATTCGCGGCTGGAGCTCGAGAAAGCCGAAGCCCGCTTGGGCGAAGCAGACAAGGCCATGCGCGAAAAGAAAGAGCCGGTGGTGGTTGACCATCTCGCCTATCTTGCGAAGAACCATGCCTTGACTGCCGAGGCTGATGCGCGCAAGCGAGCAGCAGAACTGAAGACAGAGGAAGCAGGTTCCGAGCGTGATCGCATTCGCTTGCAGGCTCGCACTGCCCAGCTGGAGGCTGAAAAGCTGCGGTCCGAACAGGCGCAGATGGCAGCACAGCAGGCACAGCAGAGCGCGCAGACGGCGCAGGCAAATGCCGACAACGCGGAAGCGAGGGCAGCAGCGCTGGCCGCCGAACTGCAGGCGAAGCAGACGGAACGCGGGCTTGTGCTCACTCTCGGTGACGTGTTGTTCGATACGGGTCAAGCCGACTTGAAGCCGGGCGCACTGCCGACCATTGAAAAGCTGGGCACATTCCTGCAGGAAAATCCCGAACGCCGCGTGCAGGTGGAAGGCTTCACCGACAGCGTTGGGGCAGATGACTACAACCTCAGTCTCTCGCAGCGGAGAGCCGATGCAGTGAGATCGGCAATCCTCTCGCGCGGAGTGCCTGCGGAGCGGGTCGCATCCCAGGGCTTTGGCGAATCACGCCCTGTTGCCGGCAACGACAACGCGGGTGGACGGCAGATGAACCGTCGCGTGGAAATCGTGATCGGGAACTGAAGAAATCCTGGCCTGCGCGCTAGAGAGGCGCGCGGGCCAGACCTTTGAACGTCAACTTCTGCACACCCGCCGCCGTCTGGGCGATATACAGATTGCCTTTGGAATCGGTCGCAAGGTGATGTCCGGCACCCAGCTGACCCGTCACTTTGATCGAGCCGATCTCGGCCAAGGACTTGCGGTCCACGACCACGATGTCCTCGCCTCCTCCCACATACAGGAATTGCTGTTCGCGGTCGGAGGACAAGGCAAGATCCCGCCCGAAAGGCTCATTCGTCCGGAGCAGTTGCCTGATGAACTTTCCGTCCGTGCTGAACACCTGCACGCGACGATTCTCGCGATCGGCGACGTAGACCAGCCCATCGTTCGAAACCCGCAGTGAATGAACGATATTGAAATGGTCCGGCCCTTCCCCCGCCGGGAAACTTGCCGGCGAGGTCACGGCGCAATTGTCGGGACCCGACGGCGGCTTGCCGAACGCGCCCCACATCCTCTTGAACGCACCCGTTGCCGCATCGAACACGATCACGCGCGAATTGCCGTAGCCGTCGGCCACGAATATTTCGTTCGTCTGCGGGTTCACCCAGGCGTCCGCGGCACGATGGACATTCTTCGTGTCAGCGTTGCCCTTGGACTGGTTGCTGTGTCCGACCTGCAGGACGAATTTTCCGTCCTGCGTGAACTTCAGAAGCGCGTCATCCGCCACCGGCTTCAGGCCGGGAAGACCCAGCGCCGGACAATTATTGCCGCCCAGCCAGACAAAACCCTTGTTGTCGATATGGATGCCGTGCTCGCGCTCCGGCCAGTCGTAGCCGTTCCCCGCACCACCCCATGCCTTCATGAATTTGCCTGCAGGGGCGAAAACGATGACGGCTGGAGCGGCTTTGCCGGCATCCTCGGGCTTCAGGGTTCGGGGCCGATGCAGCAGCCAGACATTGTCCTGCGCGTCGATGGCGACGCTCGAAACGTCTCCAAGCTTCCACTGCGCGGGGACTTGCGGCCAGTCGGACTCCACTTCGAATTGCGGCAGTAGCGGCGCTGTATTCGCGGGGGCGGCAGCGAAGGACCCCTGCACTGCCATGAATCCCAGGAACACGGCGATACCGGCGAACTTGCTGGATTGCATGACTCCCCCTGATTGTCCCGACCGCGGGATACGTCCGGCTGTTTCAGCTCCCGACTGCGCAGTCGCCGAAATACATCTCCGGCTGGGATGTAAAGCCCGGCACGCTCGCAGTGGTGTATTCGTGACGCGTGTGGATCGCCATCATCCGGCCAGTGGCGGTTTCCTGCGCCAGGATCGTCGTTGTATAGAGCGGGCCGGAACTGAACATCTGCATGAGATGCAGGTAGCCGTTTGAATACTTCACGACGATGAACGACGCGCCGAACTGGCTGTCGGCTTCGGCGGTGCCTTCATCCACGTTGACGTGCAGGAAGTTCACCTTGAGCTCGGACGGCTTGACCTCGATTTTGGGCGTTCCTTCGTCCCACCTTCCGGAAGCCTGGGTCGAGAAGCGGCACTCGAGGCTGGTCGCCGCGGAAAGTTTTTGTTGCAGGGCCAGAAAGTCGCGATACGCGGTGCCCTGCGCAGCGGCGCCATCAGAAATTCCGCTCGTGAGACCGAGCAATGCAACGCAGCCGATGATTGAGAGTCTATTCATAGCGATCCATTTGTAGCATGTTTCAGATGTTCACTGCGGGGACACGCTGGCGGGGTTCAAGCGGTTGACCCGCGATTGCCACGACCGTCATGATGCGCGCCTTACGAAATCTCCAGACGAAATCCATGCGAAACGCTTCACTGGCCATTGCCATCAGTCTCATTGTCGTCGCCGTGGTCAGTGGCCAGCCCGCCATGGACCCCGGCCTGCGTTCGCAACTCAGACGCCTGTTTCCGGATGCTGCCAGTTTTTCGCCCAAAGAGGGTAATCCGGCCCATTTCAATGCCTACGGCCCGGCGGTCGCGGGTGGCAAACCGGAGTTGCTGGGCCTCGCATGGTGGACCACCGATCTCGAACCCCTGGAGCGCGGCTTCGACGGGCCCATCAAGATGATCGTTGGAATGGATACGACCGGCGTCCTGAAGGGAGTGATCGTCACCGAGCATCGCGAGCCATACGGCGATTTCTCCGTGGATACGCCGGAATTCGCGGCGCAGTTCAAGGGCAAGAATATCCGCGATCCGTTCAAGGTCGGCACGGATATCGACGCCATCTCGCGTGCGACCATCAGCGTGACCAGTGCGAGTCGCGCCGTGCGCAACAGTTCGCGCCGCGTTGCGCGCGAGCTGCTGACGCCTCCTGCCAAACCGACTCCGGCTCAATGAACATCGTCCTCGCAGGATTCCTGCGACAGTTCGCGGCGCTGGCTTGCGCGCTGGTGTTCTCGCTGCTGCTCCTCGGCCCTGTCCACGCACAACCGCCTGCCGAAGGGGACACCTGGAATTTCGAGGAAGTCGAGGAAGCTGAACCGACGCTTCTTGAGCTCGCAAAGGAACAGGCCGTCGACATCGGCCTCTTCGCTGCGTTTGCAACGCTCGCCATGGTGAGCTTTCTGCGCAAGAGCGTGCCACTCAAGTACGTGACGCTGGTCGTCTCCGTTCTCTACATGGGCTTCTACAAAAGCCAGCTGATCTCCGTGGTCAATATCTTTGGCACGCTCACCGGCAACCTGCCGATCTTCTCGCACAGCATGGCGTGGTATGCCTTCGCCATCTTCACCGTGGCGACCACGGTTTTGTGGGGCCGCGTATATTGCGGAAGAATCTGCGCCTACGGTGCATTCACGCAGCTGATGGATGCCATCATCCCGGCGCGCTTCCGCTTCGATATTCCACCCGCCATCGAGCAGCGCGCGAGTTACATCAAGTACGGCATCCTGGCAGCCGCGGTGGCGTACTACCTGGTCACCCGACAGATCAGCTTCTACCGGTACATCGAACCGTTCTGGATGTTCACCTTTGAAGCTTCGACGACGCTGTGGATCATGCTGGGCATCCTGCTGGTTGCCACCGTGTTCGTCCGCAACCTCTATTGCCGGTTTCTCTGCCCGCTCGGTGCAGCGCTCGGCCTGCTGTCGAATCTCACGGTGTTCAAGATCAAGCGCTGGTCGGAATGCAGCTCATGCAAGCTGTGCGAAAAGACCTGCGAATGGGGCGCCATCCGCAAGCGGCAGATCATCAAGTCCGAATGCGTACGCTGCGACGACTGCGAGATTCTTTACGACAACAAGGCCAAGTGCCCGCACTGGCTCCTGATCTTCAAGAGGGCCCGGACTACGGCCCGTCAGTCGGGGGTGCCAGTAAAGTCAGCCGGTCCTTGAGGCCTGACGACACCAGCACTTCGTTGCTGGCGCTGACAATCACTCCTTCCACATCGGGCAACTGCTCGATGAGCGCCATGCCCTTTTCGGGGCCAAGCACGAACACTGCTGTCGACAATGCATCTGCATCCACTGCACGGCGGGCGACGATGGTCACGCTGCGGCAATCCGAGGCCGGAAACCCAAGATCCGGATCGAGGATGTGGTGATAGCGTTTTCCATCGCGCATGAAAAACCGTTCGTAGTCACCTGACGTACTGAACGTGGCGTTGGTGAGCTCGACGAGGGCGAACGGTGTCTCCGGTGGGCCACGGGGATCCTGGATCCCGAGCCGCCAGGGACGACCTTCGGGATGCCCCCCCACATACATGTCGCCGCCCGCCTGGATCAGGAAATTCTCGAGTCCGAGGCGACGCAGGATCGCGATGCCGTGATCGACGGCGTATCCCTTGCCGATGCCGCCCAGATGCACTCTCATCCCTTTGCGCCTGAGTCGCGCGGTTCCTGCAGATTCGTCCACTTCCAGATCTTCCCAGCCGATGAACGGCAATCTGGCCTTGATGGCCGCTGGATCAGGAATGACATTGTCCTGGTCCTGATCGAATTTCCACAGGCCTGACAGCGGGCCGAACGTCACGTCGAACTTGCCGTCGCTCAGTTCGCTGTAGTGACGTGCGAGCAGCAGCACCTCGACGATCTCCGGACTCACATGAACCGGCTCGCCGCCTGCAGCCGCGTTCAGGCGTAAAACTTCGCTGCCCTCGCGCCACACGCTCATGAGATTTTCGAGGCGATCGAATTCCGCGAATACTTCTTCAAATGCTGCGCGGGCCGCCGGCTCGTCGGTTGTCCAGACCGTCAGCGCCAGCGAAGAACCCATCACCACGCGCGATTCCGTCACCGGCACATTGGCAGGCTTGTTTTCGGTGGGAACGTTTTCCGAACACCCCGGCACTGCAGCGAGAAGCAGGAACAGGAGTGCATTCCGGAGGGGGAAGAGGAACATGCGCCGCTCTACGCTTGCTGCAGACCGTGCGTTCAGCCCGCGAAACGGTCACCAAGTTGTGCAGCCCGCAACCAGTAGAGACAGGCCTCAACCTGGGGATCTCCTTCGGGCGGCGCCCATTCCGCGAATTCGGCCGCGACGAGCGGATCGTAGGGGCCTTCCTTGATCTCGAGAAAAGCGGATCCGTCGGTGCGCGCAACCAGCGTATGCCAGGTCATGGAAGGCGACTCGTAACCCACCGTTGATGAACCGTCCCCGATCGTCCAGCGACCCGTCACCGTTCCTTCATCGTCGAAGGTGACGACATCGAATCGACCCCTCAACACCATTGCCAGCTCGAACTTCGCACGGTGCCGGTGGGGCCGGATGTAGGACTGCCGGTTGGCCACCACGAAAAAGCGCTGCAACGCATCGGCGGCGGAAGCATGGATGTTGTGATGAGCGCGCCCGCGCGGCGATTCGATGGCCTTCGCAGCCAGGTCGTCGAGCAGGGACTGGGTAAAGAGCTTCATGGGTTGCGGGACGTAGGACAGCGCTGACGTCAGACAGGGCTTGGCGCCGATTCAGGGATTTCGCGGCCAGGTGGAATATCGTCCCCGGATAGTAACGGAGATTGCCAGTGTTCACCGCCCAACTTGCCGATCCGTCACCCGCCGTTTTCCGGCCGAAAGTTGCTCCGGACCCCGAGATCCAGAGGCGGCTCGAGGAAAAACTCGAAGCCGTGACCGTGCTGCAGCGCCGCCGAACCTCGTCGCTTCGAATAGTCGGCGGAACAGAGAAGTTCCGCACGCCCTGAACGATACGAGGCCGCGGGGCAGGGAACTTCGCTCAGGCTCTCGCTTGAGAGGAATCGCTCAACTACCCGCTTTATTGGGATCCCGCCAAGCGCGCTCGAAGGGCAATCGCCAGGCGTGAGGTGCAATCAACTGGTGAATCGCTTTCGGTCCCCACGCGTTCGGCGTGTACAAGCGAACCGGCGGCGGCGCTTCCAGCAACGGGATTGAAACTTCCCACAATCGCTCGATGCCTTCCGCCGTCGTGAACAGCGTGTGATCGCCGCGCATCGCATCCAGAATCAATCGTTCATACGCTTCGAGTACATCTCCGATCAAGCCGGTGTCGTGCATGGCGAACTGCAGGCTCAACTTGTCGAGTCGCATGCCCGGTCCGGGGCGTTTGCCGTAGAACGACAGCGACATCTTCGAGGCGTCAGCGAGATCGAACGTCAGATGATCCGGGCCCTGCGAGCCCACTCCTGATCCTGCCGGGAACATGCTCTTCGGCGGTTCGCGAAAAGCGATCGAGATGATCCGCTGCCCTTCCGCAAGACGCTTGCCGGTGCGCAGGAAGAATGGCACACCGGCCCAGCGCCAGTTGTCGATCGAACACTTGAGCGCAATGAACGTCTCGGTATCTGACTCGGGATCGATTCCTTCTTCGGCCCGATAACCGATGTACTGGCCACGCACGACATCGGTCGGCTGGATCGGCAGCATGCTGCGGAAAACCTTGTTCTTCTCCTCGCTGATGGGCGCGGGCTCGAGTGCCGTGGGCGGCTCCATCGCCATGAATGCGAGAATCTGGAAGAGGTGGGTCACGACCATGTCGCGGAATGCACCCGTCTGCTCGTAGAAGCTGGCGCGTTTGCCCAGCCCCAACGTCTCCGGCACGTCGATCTGGACGTGATCAATGAAGTTGCGGTTCCAGATCGGCTCGAACAGTCCGTTGGCGAAGCGGAACGCAAGAATGTTCTGCGCCGGCTCCTTGCCGAGGAAGTGATCGATGCGGAAGATCTGGCTCTCGTCGAACACCTCGTGCAATTTTGCATTCAGTGATTTCGCGCTCGCGAGATCCGTCCCGAACGGCTTTTCCATGATGATTCGCGACCGTTCGACCAGCCCGGCTTCGCCAAGCAGCCGCACTGCTGACAATGCCGCATTCGGTGGCACACTCAGGTAATGCAGCCGTCGGCTTTCACCCTTGAAAGTCTTCTCCGCTTTTTCCACCGCCGCCTTGAGCGCTGCGGCTCCGGCAGCCAGAGGCACGTAGTCCAGGTTGTCCGCAAAAGTCGCCCAGTCGGCATCCTTCACCTTGCGGCTTGAAAACTCATCGAGTGCCGAACGCGCCGAAGCACGAAATCCGGCCGCATCGAGATCGTCGAGCGAGACGCCGATGATCTGGCATCCAGGAATGAATCCGGCGCTGGAAAGATGAAACAGGCCAGGCAACAACTTCCGTCGGGCGAGATCGCCCGTCGCGCCAAACAGCACCACCACCTGCGGAAACCGCGGACCCACCCCGGGAGGAACCTTTGCCACCGTGCACATCCTCGTTTGCTGTCGTTCATGCAGGCTGCGGCAGCGCGATTGCGCCAGACCGCCCTGTCCAGCCGGATCACGTTGCAAAAACGGTGCCGCGCGCTCCAGCGTCAAGATTCCGTGATCGACACTGGCCTCTGGAAGGGTGGCGTGGAAGCAGTTCGCTCAAGCGCAAGCGAATCTGCACAGGAATCGGGCAGTTGCCGGGTATGGTCAGGCCCGGGGAAATCGAGAAATGGCGGCGGGTCAAGCCCCGCCGCCACGCCAGAGGCTGGCTTCAAGACGGGTAGTTCAGGCCAAGGCCTTCTTGAACAGAACCTGCGTCCGGGCCCAGGCCTTTTCGGCCAGAGCCATGTCGTACACCTGCGAATCGGGCGGGCACCAGCCGTGCATCGAGCCCGTATAGACCTCGACCTCGGCCGGCAGCTTGTTGTCGGCGAACGTCTTCTTGAGCACGTTCTTCGATTCCGGTTCGCGCATGTCGTCGTTCCCGGCGATGGCGACCAGGTACTGAGCCTTCATCTTCGGAATCAGCAGGTGCGGGCTGTCCGGCTTGTCCGTCACGAGACCGCCGCCATGGAACGTTGCGGCGCCACCGATCCGGTTCGGAATGGATGCAGCCGTACGCATCACCATCGGGCCGCCCATGCAGTAGCCCATCGTGCCGATCTTCTTGTTCTTGTCGACGCTGGACTGCTGGTCGAGGAAGGCGACAAAAGCCACCGCGTCGGTGACGTGCGTCTGTGGGTTCAGCGAAGCCATCAATGGCTGCACGACCCCACGGGTTGCGGGATCGGCAAAGCTCGCGCCTTCAGGAAGGATGGGAGCCTTCGCGTTGCGATAGAACGGATTCACCACCAGCACCGAATAGCCTTCCTGCGCCAGGCGCTTGCCCATCTGGCGGAACGCCGGCCGCAAGCCAAGCGCATCGGGCCAGATCAGCACTGCAGCATGAGCACCGCTCGCGGGATGCACGAAATAGCAGTCCGCCGTGCCATCCGGAGTCTTGACGTTGACGTCCATCTCCATGACATCCACTGCACCAGCAACCTGCGGCAGCATCATGGCAAGGCCCGCTCCAACCGACAGCGCGGAAAACTGCCGGCGAGTCAGATCCCCTTTTCGACGCGTGTATTCATCAGCATCCTGTTGCGTATCGTGATCGCACATGTAGCCTCCATTGGCCTGGGTTAAAGACGGTGGGGACCGGGATCATAGTCGGATTCTGTTGCAGAATCAGCACGGCCGAAGGGTTTCTTGCGCCTTCAGAATCGAAACGTGTAGCTGGCCTTCGCCACCATTTCGGATGTGACTGAGCCGAAGGAGTTGTCCTTGTTGAAGTCCTCGAAGTTGCGATTGAGGACCAGGAAGTACTCCTGCCCGGCTTTCGGAATCCACTGCAACCGGCTGTGGAAGCCGAACACTTCGGACACGTCGTCGTACTGCACGAGATTGATCCAGTTGATACGCGAGGTGAACGCGATCTCCGCAGTCATGCGGGTAAGGCGCGTGATGAAATTGCCGTACGGCAGCTCGATGCGGTTCCAGTCATATCCGGCAACCAGGTTGAAGTGACGCGAAGGTTTCCAGCTGAATTCGCCGCCCATGTTGAGCCGGTCGCCATCGTAGAACTCGCCCGTGCGGAAGTTGAGCTTGGCCGAGTAGCGCCGCTGTGCACCGGTTTCGATGTCGAAACCATACTCGTCGAAGCGGTATTCCCCCCTCGGAATCACCACCTGCCGGCCACCGGAGTTGTAGATGGTGAACGGCGCCAGCAGCGTCTCGCTGTTGCGGATCACGAATGATTTGAAGGTATCGCGGGTCTGTGTCTCGAGCTCAATCGCGCGGAACGAGATGATCTCGGTGAGCCGGTCACTCGTCGCGAGGGACTCTACCTTCGAGTATTCAAATTCAGTATTGGCGCTCTGTATGAAGCCCGGAAAGCGCCAGACATAGCCACCACCCACCCAGTTCTCGCGAATGCCTACGCGACTCACGAACCCGAGCGCCGGAAAGAAGGTATCGCCGATTTCCTTGTACAGGAACGCTGCCCGCCACCCTCTCGCAGCCGGAATTCGCAGGCCGGCACCGAACGCATAGTCATCACCCGACCGCGTTTCTGTTTCCGATTGCTGGTACCACACTTCCCCTTCCACCGGCTTGCCCCACGGCAGGCGATTGTTCCGGTACTGGAAGTCAGCCCCGACCACGGAATTGTCGAGCGTGCCCTGTGGATTACCTGAGGTTGCGATCAGGCCGATGCTCGATTGGGACAGCACGTCCATGGTTGCGCGGCCGATGAAGAGATCCGTCGCATCGATGGGCGCTCCCACGGGTGGAATGAACTCACCCTGACGGATACCCATGGCGCCGACCGTGAATGGTCCAACGCGTCCGCTCAGCTTGCCGCCATAGTCGATATCGACAGGCGTGCCGAGTGCGCTGAGCCCGATCCGGCG
Organism: Steroidobacteraceae bacterium; assembly: GCA_965279735.1. Lineage (GTDB taxonomy): Bacteria > Pseudomonadota > Gammaproteobacteria > Steroidobacterales > Steroidobacteraceae > CAIUGU01. Next base: position 2,549,856 of record OZ257260.1, read on the forward strand.
CGAGAAGAAGGGACGGCCGTTTTCCTGCGCAGCACGGGTCACGCTCCTGGAGCCGGGCGGATAAGTGGTGTTGTTGCCGAAGCGGGCAAAATCAAACAGGTCGGAGTCGGCCAGGAAGAAATCGCGCTTCTCCGGAAAGAACAGGTTGAAGCGCGTGAGATTGACTTGCCGGTCATCCACTTCGGTCGCGGAGAAATCGGTGTTGATCGTCAGTGCCGCCGTCAGCGCGGGCGTGACGCGATAGTAGACATCGAGCGATGGCTCGGTATCGGTTTCAGTCGACGCGTTCACGTACGACTTCCGGTGCGACACGGAAAGACCAGGTACCACGTCAAGGCCCACACCGCGATCCAAGCCTGTGAAGCCCGTGGCAACACCGACGATGCTGGGACTGATGGAGCGATTGCGCGAAACCCACACTGCTTCCTCGCCGCGGCGACGAATGGCGCGCGAGACGTTGAAGCCCCAGTCCGAAATCGCCGGATCGAACGGCAACGACTTGAAGGGAATCGCGAACTCTGCAATCCACTGGCCCTGCCCTGTGGATGCCGCGGCCTCCCAGATGACAGACCATTCGGCCTGCAGCTGGCCGCCCTGGTACAGCATGTCGTTGCGGACCGAGTTCGCATTGACCTCGAACCGGTAGCCGTTCCGTCCGGTATTGAAGGGATCGATGATGACTGCGATGCGGTCGTCGTTGTTGAGCTGCGAGTTCTGCTTCATGACGGTCGCGGAAATATCCGCCGGGGCACCGACGTCCCACATGCGCGCCGCGACGTACAGGGCATCCTTGTCGTACATGAGATAGACCTCGGTCTTCTCGGACAGGGGTTCGCCATCGCCCGGGCGGATCTGCACCAGGTCCGTGATGACACCGGCCCGCTGCCATTCCGGCTCGTCCAGCTTCCCGTCGATGACCGGTGGCGTGTCGATTTTTGTAACGGCAACAGACGGGATACCCGCTGTTCCCTGCGCCTCGGCAGACGACATGAATCCGGCACACAGCAGGCCAGCCAGCGCCATCACCCCGGCGCGGTGCAATACGTGAAACATCAAATCCCCTTCGCAGCCCTGTTTTCGAGTTGTTCTCGGTACTTAAGACGATATACGTCCGCAAATGCCCCAGCCACCCGTCGGCAAAGATTTGTCGAGGCGGGCGACGCGCGAGTGTAATTGTCTTTGAATTGCCGCGGGCTTTTCTGTATTGATAGGCGCCAACGGGGGAAGGGGGACGCAACGATGGGCAGACCGCTGTTCGTATCCGCCATGAGAGCGGCAACACTCGCATTGCTCTTCGCCACGCCTTTGACGGGCTGGACCGCACAACCTGCTTCCCTGCCGGACTGGAGCGGCGTGTGGCAGCTCAAGGGTCGCGGCGAAGCACCGGCCAGTGCGGCCAAGGCGGGGCCGAAGGTCGGGGATCACATCCGACCCCGGTACAACGCGGAGTGGGAAAGGAAATATCTGGCGAATGCCGAACTCGTCAAGGAAGACCGGTTCCCGGATCCCCTGAGTTTGTGCGGCATCCCCGTCGGCTACCCGAGAGTCCTGAATCTTCCCGATTCCTACGAGTTCGTGATACGCCCCGAGCGGGTCTGGATACTGACGGAAAACGGGCCGAACCTGATGCGCATCTACACGGATGGACGCGCCCATCCACCCGCGGACGAAATGTGGCCGACCTACACGGGAGATTCCGTTGGCCACTGGGAAGGCGCCACGCTCGTGTTCGATACCGTCAGCATCAAGAGCGACGGCGACACCATCTTCGATCGTACCGGCATCGTCTTCAGCGGCCAGATGCATATCGTCACGCGCATCACGAGTACACCTCCGGATTCTTTGACGGCGGAATTCACCATCGACGACCCGGGTGCCCTTCTCGAGCCGTGGAAAGTCATCCGGCAGTTCCAGCGCATCGAAGCAAACGCGCGCGTGTACGACTATGCCTGCCGCGAAAACAACCGCAATCCCATCGATGCCAGCGGCAAGACGCTGACCCTGGGAACGGATGGCCGCGTGATCGATATCGTGCGCTGAACGACAACATCATCGATTCGGGAGGTGCTCCATGTTTAAAAGAATACGTCCTGCACTGGTGGCTCTGGCCACGATCCCTGCGCTCTATGCCAGCGTCGGCCTTGCGCACCACTCTACCGGCATGTTCGACCGGACGAAGACGCTGCATCTCGAGGGCACCGTCAAGGAATTCCAGTGGACCAATCCACACTCCTGGATCCAGCTCAACGTCACTACGCCTGCTGGTGTTGTTGAAGAATGGAGCATCGAAGGCAACAGCCCCAACCAGCTCATCCGTCTGGGATGGAAACCGACCATCCTGAAGCCAGGCGATCCGGTCACCATCATCGTTTATCCGATGCGCGACGGCGCCAAGGGCGGCATGTTCGTCGGACTCAAGATGGCCGATGGCAAAGTGCTGGGGGAATTTGCGCCTTGAAGTGATTGCTCTCCGGCTTGCGGCTGAGGAAGGGGCATGAAACCCTCCCGGGGGTCCTGGCAGCATTGATCAAGGCCCCCTCCGTGAAATCACAACCGTCTGACTTCGATACCCTGGTAATAGGCGCAGGTGCCGCAGGTTTGGCTGCTGCTGCCGAACTTTCGCTCGCCGGGCAATCGGTCTGCGTGCTGGAGGCGCGGGACCGGATTGGCGGCCGCATATTCACCCGGGTTGAGCCGCATCTCGCCGTGCCTCTCGAACTCGGAGCCGAGTTCATCCATGGCCTGTCACCTATGACGATGTCTTGGCTGCGCCGCGCCAAGACCCAGGTTGTCGACACAGCGCAGGAACACTGGCGCATGGAGGACGGCAAGCTCACGAACACGGATGACGTGTTCGAGGAAATGCAGCGGGGCCTCAGCAAGATCAGGAAGCCCGCGAAGGATCTGCCTTTCAGCGAATTCCTGGACGGTCCGGCCAAAGGCAAACTCTCACTTCGCGCCCGCGAGTTTGCCCGTACCCTGGTGCAAGGCTTCGATGCAGCGGATGCCAGCCGCGTCAGCACCTTGAAGACTCTCGAAGAATGGAGTGGCGGCAGCGCAGCCGATGCACCCACGTTCAGGCCCGTAGCTGGCTATGGCTCGCTGATCAGCGCATTGCACGGCGCGCTCGACCCACAGCGCGTGCAGTTGCACTTGAGCGCAGTTGTTCATGACGTTCATTGGCGACGCGGTGCCGTCCTGGTCGAAGGGACCCGTCATGGGCTGCCGTTCAGCATCAAGGCTCAACGCGCCATCGTCACGCTGCCATTGGGCGTTCTGCAGCTTCCGGCCGAGGCGCCGGGGGCAGTGCGCTTCACACCTGCATTGAAGACAAAGCAAAAGGCCTTCGACGGACTCGCTGCAGGGCCAGTGCTCAAGGTGCTACTCAACTTCCGGAAGCCTTTCTGGGAAGAACTGGAGAACGCACGGTATCGCGGCACTGCTTTCTTTCATTCTCCTGGATCGCCCTTCCCCACTTTCTGGACAACCCTTCCTGTTCGCAGCTCATTGCTCGTCGCGTGGGCCGCCGGTCCGAATGCAGCGCGCCTTTCTGGCGTGGGCGAGGCAGAAGTCTTCCAGCTTGCCCTCGAAAGCCTGAACGCACTGTTTGGCAAACGGGCAAACGTCCGCGATCTTCTGAATAGTGCACATCTGCACGACTGGCAGTCCGATGTCTTCGCTTGTGGAGCGTACAGCTACGTCGTCGCGGGTGGCGTGGCAGCGCGCAAGCAACTGGCAGCCTCTCTTCAGGACACGCTGTTCTTCGCGGGCGAAGCAGCAGATGTCAGCGGCGCGGCGGCAACAGCCGAAGGCGCGTTACAAAGTGGCAAACGGGCAGCACATGAATCAATGGACAAGAAATAGATGATCAAGATCAGTTCCCCGGTCATCGCGGCCGAGCTGGATCCGAATGGCGCACAGCTGCACTCGCTGCGTGATCGGTCAGGACGCGATTTTCTGTGGCACGGTGATCCCAAGGTCTGGGCTGGCCGGGCGCCGATTCTCTTTCCCATCGTCGGCATGTTGAATGGTGGAAAATTCCGGATGGGAAGTCGCGAGTACTCGCTCGCAAGGCATGGTTTTGCACGAGGCAGTATTTTCGACGTCGTGCAGAACAACCCTTCTACGGTGGTCTTTCGTCTGCGCAGCTCCGAGGCCACGCTCCCTGTCTATCCGTTCCGGTTCCAGCTGGAGATGCGTTACCAGGTGGAGGGATCCACGCTGTCAGTGCTGGCCTCCATCCGGAATGACGGCAAGGAAAGGATGCCGGCGAGTCTTGGCTATCACCCGGGCTTCCTGTGGCCCCTGCCTTCCGGCCAGTCGCGGTCATCGCACTTCATCGAATTCGAGACCGACGAACCCGCGCCCATCAGACGCATCGATGCTCAGGGCCTGCTGTCGCCGCAAAGCCACCCGACTCCGATCAAGAACCGCAGATTGATGCTCGACGACGCGCTGTTTGAGGACGACGTCATCATCCTCGACGACTTCAAGAGCCGTCGTGTTCTCTACGGGGCGGAGAGCGGACCCAAGGTCGAGATCGGTTTCCCGGACGCAAAGTATCTCGGGCTGTGGACCAAGCCCGGAGCGCCATTCATCTGCATCGAGCCCTGGCAGGGCATCACCGATCCATCAGGCTTCGCGGCCGACATCTTCGACAAACCCGGCATCTTCGCGATCGCGCCGGGCGACAGTCACAGCTTCGGCATGACGATCGCAATAAGGGAATAGACCCTGACGCCCTACTCTTGAGCCACGGAGCTTTCCGGTGGCTTTGCGAGAAATTTCTTAACCGGTTCAATGGAACGCGCTGGCGACTCTTCCTGCGGCAGATGACCCACGCCTGCCAACGGGACCAAGGTGCTGTCGGGTAACGCCCGCACGTAGTCCGCCGCATTCGCAAACGGGATCATCCCGTCCTGCTCTCCCCACAGCAACAACACAGGGACCCGAATCTGCTTCAGATACGGCACAGGGTCCTCGAGGACGGTCTGCCCGAGCCGCACGAGCATCGCATCGCGGATTCCGGGGGCCAGCATCATGTCGTAGTAGCGCGCTACCAGCTCATCGGTCATGACTGCCTTGTTCACGTAGCCGGGAGCGAGATTCATCTTGAGGACAGCCTTGGGCAGAACGTAGCGCATCAGCTTCAGCGGCCCAGGCACGCTGGGCGCCTTTCCGTACTCGAACCCGGGACTCGCGAAGCCATCGGGCGAGATCAGGATCAACTTCTCCATGCGCTCGGGATGGAGGGCGGCAAACTTCCAGGCAATACGGCCACCGAGCGAGTTCCCTACGACGGTGGCACGGTCAATGTGAAGGGAGTCCAGCAAAGCGATCAGGACTTGCACTGTCCGCGGGTCAGTGTAGTCACCCGATGGATCCGGACCCGTCAGCCCAAAGCCCGGCAGATCGAGACGGACAACCCGGTATTCGGGCAACAGCTTCGCCCACTCATCCCAGGTCTGCAGGCTCGACCCGAATCCATGGAGCAAGAGTACAGCCGGAGCCTCGACAGGCCCGCTCTCGCGAACGTGCAAACGCAGACCTGCTACCTCGCGGAAATCCGACGGGCCTTCCGCGTACTTCGCTTCCAGCACTTCGCGCGATTTGTCGGGGGTCCAGAGCCAGGCTGCAGCCAGAGCAATGACCAGAAAAACGACGATCAAAACGGTCCGCAATGTTGTCACTTACGTTTCTGCTGATTGAGTGCCTGCCTGATGGTAACCGGTGAGAGGCCACACGAACACGAGCGGGGCTCATCGATAGGCCACGAGAAAACCCATTGCACACGCGGCGGCATAAAGAGCAAGACCGAAAATGCTGTGCGTGACGAGACTGCGCCGGCGAGCCGCGTTGGGACGTGGCGTACGACTGGCAGCGATGCCCGCTCCCATTCCGGGCTGCATCAACAGGAAGGGTGCCGCTACTCCGCCGATCCCCACCAGCAGTGCCGGGCCAATCGTTGGTTGGCGGGCCCAGTCAATGCCCCAGATGGCGAGGAGCAGCGATGCAAACGCAATTCCGGTGAGGTAGTGGAATGACCAGCCAACCAGAAGCTCGCGCCGCAACGGCGGCGACGCGCTGATGCGGTCGTGACGAAAGCGTCCGCGAGGCATGTAAGCAACCCAGCGACCTACAAGGCGGTAGTCGGGCAAGGCTACATTGAACAGCCCCTTGAGCGTGACTGCCCAGATGTCCAGCAGGATGGTTGCACCGACGCCGATCACCACGACGCCTAGCAGATACTCCCGGAATTCAGCCATTTTCCCGCTCCTCTTGCTTGCAGCGAACCAATGGCTTCACTATGGCACTTCAAGTCGACTTGAGGTCAAGAGCATGAAAGACCTGGACATCACGGAAGTCGCGAAACGCTCCGGCGTTCCTGCCTCGGCGCTGCGCTTCTATGAAGAAAAGAAGCTGATAGCTTCAACCGGGAGGCGCGGATTGCGGCGTCTGTTCGATCCTTCAATCATCGAACGACTGACTTTGATTTCATTGGGCCGATCCGCAGGCTTTTCGCTGGACGAGATCGCACTCATGTTCACGGCCAACGGTCGGCCGCGCATTGATCGCAAGATGCTCACGAGTAAAGCGGATGAGCTCGATGAAACGATCCGCCATCTGAGCATCATGCGCGACAGCCTGCGGCACGCTGCTGCCTGCCCGGCGCCGAGTCACATGGAATGCCCCACCTTTCGCCGCATACTGCGGGCAGTCGAGACCGGAGCTATAAAGAAGACGAAGAAGAAAGTTCTGGCCACCGCGAAGGGAGAATGAAATCTGGTGGCATACTGCCGCGGCCGGACAACAAGGGACCGACCATGAGCCAGAACGAAAGGTGGACTTGTCCCACCTGCAACGTGCCGGTTGCCACACCATTCTGTCCCACGTGTGGCGAGCATGCACTGCACACACGCGAACTCACGCTGCGGGCGCTCTTCGAACAGCTCTTCGAGGCCTTCACCAACATCGACGGCCGCCTGATCCGCAGCTTCCGATTTCTCGTGAGCCGGCCAGGTGCACTTACGATTGCTTACCTGAAGGGGCAACGGAAACCCTACATCGGACCCGTTGCATTGTTCCTGATCATCAACGTGATCTTCTTTGCGGTGGAGTCAATGACCGGCGGCGAAGTATTTACTACACCACTTGAGTCACATCTCAAAACGCAGCCCTGGAGCGAGGCAATTCAGGGAGTGGTTGCCGGCAGGCTGCAAGAACAAGGAACAACGCTTGCCGCTTACGAACCGGTCTTCGACCAGGCGATAGCCTCAAAAGCTCGGTCGCTGATCATCCTCATGGCGTTGGCATTCTCCATAGCGCCGGCACTCGTTTTTATGCGCAGCAGACGTCCGTTGATGGCCCACGTAGTATTTTCATTGCACTTCTATGCGTTCCTGCTTCTGCTGCTCTGCGTGGCGGCCTTGATCGAGGGCATCCATTCATCCATTGGCTTCTTTGGCCTGGAATGGACCACTTTGGACTATACGATCTCCAGCTGCCTGCTCATTGCGAGCGCTGTCTACCTGTATCTTGCAGCCGGCAACGTCTACGGCAATCGCGGAATCGTCGGCATTCTGAAAGTCACGGCCCTCACCGTGTGCGTAGCCGCCGTCCTCTTCGGCTATCGCTTTGCCCTGTTTGTGCTTACTTTGTATACGACCTGATTGCGGCTTTCTGCGTTGAGGCAGGATCTTTTTCGCGCTCAACGACGCGAACGCTTCTGCGCGAACAGCCAGTCGGGCAGCCCTTTCTCGGCAAACGCGACTGTCCAGACGTCGTGTCCGACATTGGGATATTCGGTGTACTTGACCGGGCTGCCAACGGCCTTGAGCGCCGCGACCATGTCCCGGGATCCCGATACGGGCACAGTCATGTCTTTGGCACCATGGAACGCCCAGATCGCGACGTTCTTTGCGTCAACCACACGCGAAGAATCGCCGGCTCCACACAAGGGAACTGCAGCCGCAAACATCTCCGGGCGTTTGCTGACGATGTCCCACGTTCCATACCCGCCCAGCGATTGTCCGATCAAGTAAACCCGATCCGGATCAATCCCGAATTCCCTTGGCAATCTGCCGATGAGCGCTAAGACATCCTCGGCATACGGCGCGAGCGAATCCGTTTCAGCAGCACCCCACTGAGCTCCGACAGGCACCTGCGGCGCGAGCACAAACGCAGGGTGTTTTGCCTGCATTGCCGCCGTCGTCCAGAGATGAGTGCCGGCTGTATTGCCCTCTGCCAGTTGCTGGAGATTGTCCGAGCCCGATGCATTGGCACCGTGCAAATACACGATCAGCGGTAGTAATTTTTCAGCAGGTTGCCCGGCGGGAATGAAAAGCCGATAGGGAATCCGCCTTCCCTGCGAGCCGTTCATTGTTCGGGCGGAAAAGCCATCGACTGAATCCTGCGAATGTGCCGGGAGGGAAAGCGCGATCGACAGCAGGGCGATCGTACGGATGACCTGCAAAAAGCAGGTGCGAGCAAAAATCTTATTCATTCCGCGTTCCCCATCGCACCACGAAAATAATCGCAACCCCGACAATGAAGGAAACGCCGCCGTAAACAGCCCACTTGATCTGTCCGGTCATGAAGCTGCCGGGTAATACGTTGATGCCCTGAAAGAACCAGATCAAACCAATCAGAACCAGAAGAGCCCCCACCACGTTCAGCACGATTCGCATTGCTCTTCTCCTGATCTGTTACATGAACTTGGTGACCCTAATCTGAAGAACGAAGCAAAAATTATTCGCTGGAATCTTCAGTACTACGGACAACCACCGGTCTTCAGATTGAAAACCACGAAAAGCTGCGCCCTCACATCAACCTGGCCGGCATCGTATTGTCCGGGAACGAATTCGGGTATGCGATTTCTATCTTCCCGCTTGCTGGCGGTAACCACGATCTCGGAGAGAGTGCCATCGTTGCCGTCAGAACTGGTGTCAATGCTGTAAATATCTGCCAGACACCCGCCAAACTGCGCCGCCAGGAACTGCGCCTTCTGTTTGGCGTCCGCCGCCGCAAGACCCCGCGCCCTCTGCTTGATTTCGTCCGACGTCGACAACGTAAACTCCACAGAATTGACTTGGGTGATACCGGCTTTCAATGCTGCCTGCAGCACCGTATCAATTAGTGCGGTATCTCGCAGGGAAATTCTTATATCTCGTTCCGCAATGTATCCGAGCAATATCTCCTTAACTCCTCGATAGTCGATCTGGCGATCCAGTCTCAAGCCGCCAGAAGAATAATCTGCGGCGGAAACATTAAGATTCCCCAACGAAGCAAGCAGCTGTGTCACCATCCTCTCGACACCGTTTTTTGCCACTGCTGCCGAAGGCTCGGTTGCCCTTGCTGTTAGTTCCACGATCGCGCGGTCTGCCGGGACTGTAACTCGGCCGTGGCCAAGAGTGGCAACGTGCGGGCCATTCGGCGCATTGAAGTCGCGAGCTTCAGCGCCCGCCGTCAGCAGGACAAACAATAGGGATGCGAATGCCTTTAGTGCCCGCATGGAATTTCTCCTGTGTCAGATACGGCCGCCAGATAGGCGTTGGTTCGCGTCCAACAACCTCAATGTTCTTCTCCCGAGCAAGGAGTGGCTTCCGTGTTGCCTATCTTTGATGTTCTTGCGTAAAGCATAGGCTTGGACAAGTTTGAAAATCCAGCCTGCCCGTCCTGGGGCCATGCAAAAATCCTGGTTGGGTTTCTAGATGCGGCAATGCAGCTCGAGCGAGCGTTCACATCTCCCCTCATTTCCGTCGATCTGTCGATCGCCGCCGCGCGGACGCTGGTACGAAATAGTCGATGGTCTTTCAAGATGCGGTGCCCAACACGTATTTCGTGCCCGGCCGCGCAAGGTTTGGCAAAATCGCGAAAGTCCCTTCGCGATTTTGAACCACGATAGACCATGAGACGGAAATGAGGGGAGATGGGGACGGGAGCGAGAACAGCGGGCTTTCAAAAAAAAATCGATAGCCGGATACCTGCTACAGTTTCTTACCCTTATAAGGAGAACGACCATGAATTGTCGCACTGCACTCATCGCCCTGACCCTCGTTGTTCCGGCTCTGGTCGGTGCGCAATCGTCGGTCGATCTCGCCGGCAACCGGCCTGCCACGCCAGGAATTACCCGCACCACGCTCAAGGATGACGCGAAGTATTCCGTGGCACGCGTGCAGTTCGCACCGGGCGCAAGCGAGGTTCCGCATACGCATCCGTACGACATCATGATCATCCCCGTGAAAAGCGGTCCGGTGATCATGCAGATCGGCGACAAGAAAATCACCGAGATCAAAGCGGGTGACGTTCAGTTCGTCCCGCGCGACGTCTCGCACTTTGTGGGAAGTGCCAACAACACCGAGTTCGAAGTGATCGCGGTGGCGATCAAGTAGGAGATCGCAGTGCTGGCTGTCAAACGATACGCAGGCAGTGAACATGCGGACCTTCATAGATCGCATTCGCATGGGTTACTGATCACCCTTCTCTTCTCATGCGTTACTGCCGGCAACGTGCAGGCCGCTGCGCCTCCTGCAGAAAAGGGATATGTCCCGAAGCAATACGAGCCACGCTCGATGCGCGACTTCACCGGTCTGTGGGTCAACAAGGACGGCATCGCCTGGGTCCCTGGCAAGCCTGGACTGAAAGGTGAACCGCCGCTGACGCCCGAGTACGAGAAAATCTACGCCGGTCATCTCAAGAACGCCGCCGAGGGCAAACCGACGGGCGACCCCACGGCCGCCTGCCTGCCGCAAGGCATGCCCCGCATCATGACGATGACGTACCCGATGGAGATCATCCAGAACGACGTGCAGCTCAACATCTACGCCGAGTGGAATGAGCAGACGCGTCGCATCTTTGTCGACGGTCGTCCCCATCCCCCTGCCGACGAACTGGACCCGACCTACAACGGTCATTCGATCGGACGATGGGAAGGCAGTGTCCTGGTCGCCGACACGGTCGGGCTGCGCGACGACACCAACCTCGAAGCCACCGGCTTACCCCATAGCGGCGAACTCATCGTCCAAGAACGCCTCTGGCTCGCCGACAAGAACACGCTGAAAGACGAGATCACACTGATCGATGCCAAGGCTTACACCAAGCCCTGGACAGTCACCAAAACCTACCACCGCGCCGAGGCAGGCTTTGTACTGCTGCCTTACGTGTGCCTCGAGAACAATCGCAATCCGATCAATGCGGATGGGGAGATCGGGATTATCCTGGAGGGAGGAAAAGAATAGAGATCCAGCGCCATTCGCTGAAAATCGTCTTTGGGCATCTCCTCATGTCCAATGAGCTGCCCGCCTCGGCGGCAAAAAACTAGACTGTTGGCATCAGGTGCCGGCTCGGGACGGGCAAGACTTTGGCGTCGAACCCTCGCGAAGGCGCCATCCATCATCACTGGAAACACCATGACCCAGAAAATCGCACTTGTGACGGGCGCCACCCGCAGCATCGGTCTCGAAACCGTTCGCCAGCTGGCCGAGGCCGGAGCACATGTCTTTCTTGGCGGCCGCAAGCTCGCCGCTGCCGTCGAAGCGGCGAAGACCCTGCAAAGCCAAGGCCTCGCCGTTGAAGCGATCGCGCTCGACGTCACGCAGGCCGACAGCATCGCAGCAGCCGCGCGCGAAGTGGAGAACCGGCACGGCCGACTCGACATCCTGGTCAACAACGCCGGCATCCTGCTCGACGATGTTGCGAAGAAGCCATCGGAGCAATCGATGGAGATCTGGCGCCGGACTTTCGACACCAATGTCTTTGGCCTAATCGCCGTCACGCAGGCGTTTCTGCCGCTTCTACGCAAATCCGAAGCGGGCCGCATCGTCAACGTATCGAGCATTCTCGGCTCGCTTTCCCTGCACAGCGACGTCAAGTCGCCGATCTACAACTTCAAGATCCCCGCGTACAACGTGTCCAAGAGCGCGGTCAACGCATGGACCATCCAGCTCGCATACGAATTGCGAGACACACCGATCCGAGTCAACACCATCCATCCCGGTTACGTGAAGACCGACATGAACAATGGCCTGGGCGACCTCGATGTGAAGGAAGGCGCGCGCACCAGCGTGCAGCTAGCACTGGCCGGGGCGGATGCGCCTAACGGCGGGTATTTTCATCTTGGGAAGGTGCTGCCGTGGTGAGCGTACTGCAATCAGCGCAAGAGAAACGCGGGGACGCTTCATTTATGTAAAGGTGTTGCGCCAAGAAAATCATCCAAACGCCCTATAAATTCTTGGAGGTGCGGGAGCGTAGTGGCTTTGTCGAAATATAAGGATGCGTAGTCCAGAACATCGACGGTGCGTCCAACGTGAGAACGCGTCTTTCTGTACGCTTTTCCGACAGAGGCATATATTTTGTGCAGTAACTCTGCCGGATGCTCAATTTCCTCGGCACTCTCCATTCGAGGATCGAAGCCAAACTTTTCCTTGAAATCACGCAAATCCAAGCGAGGATCAATCTTATTAAAATGGGCTTCTTCTTGGAGAAACCAAGATTCAATTTCTGAAACTGCCAAGAGTATATGGATTGGTATTCCGGCAGTCGGCACTCGCGCCTTAAGATTTAATTTGACCGACTCGATCTCACTTAAGGGTCTTGGATAGAGATCGCGCACTCCAAGTATCAAGTGATATCCGGCCCGTGTAAGGGATTCAAGCTGGTCTAGAATTTCGGACTTTACTCGCTCGTCGCTTCGACAGTCATATAGCAGCACGCGATATTTCGACTGCTCATCCGCGACTTCTTTAGATTGCATTCGCGTTATGGAGTTATCCCCTGATACGGAGCGAATGTCGAAGAGAATATTCTTTACCCCACCTATCTCTTCGATAAATTTCTTTAGGAAGATCTGCTCAGTCTGTCCTTCTGTAAAGACGGCCAGTTTCTTCACTGCAATCCCTGCTCAAAAAAATTTGTGGAAAAGAAGTCGAAATTGTTCAATCCAAGATCTTCGAATTCGCTAAATACTTTTGGAGAGCTTGCCTTGTTAATCAGACTTACCTTCCCACCCACCCTATGAAGCACATTCCAATACTCCAAAGGCACTCCGTTCATTACGAATCGATCATTTGTGGTCATAAGGATTTGCAATCGATACTTCTTTGCTCGTTCGATCAACAGCCGGATGCAAGCTTGAGATCTAGCGAAATCCAGCCCTTCACCTATGTCATCGATCAAGAGTGTGCCTGCGATTTTCCGGAAAGTGCAATCATTGAGGTGAATTACCAACGCCAATGCCCGAAACATTCCAGCAGACATTGAGATCTGAGAGGTGTTTGCAGGGAGATCTTTCTCTTTCAAGAAAAGATGTACCAGTGGCGGACCTTGAATCGCGATGATGTCGGGATCCATTGCCTCGACTCCAACGTCGGTACACTGGTATCCCAATGACGCGAGATCGTCCAGAATCGCGCGATCAAACGCTTCCTGAAATAGTTCGAATGCGCGTACGTACAACATAGTTACTGCGCTAGCGTCGAAGCTTTTCGGAACGGATTCTGATTTGACGGCAAGATCGTTGGCTATCAAGAGACGCTCACGCCCCAGTGAAGTACCAAACTGATAGTGACGAACGTTCTTCGCCCACTCATTTAGATTGCTCAAGAATGGGTGCTGGATAGAGTCAACTCGGGCTTGGGCGGCAATTACGCTCGACGGGGATTGAAAGTGCATCTTCTGATTCAGTTCTGCCGCCCAAATTTCTCCTTTCCCATCTTCGCCTCGCCGAAGCAGTTCCTTGCCATCGGCTGCAAGTAGCTCTCTTAAAACTTGGCCGCCGGCAATCTCGAGTTCATAGCTCAGTACCTCCGCGCCATCATTGAATCGAGCCTTATAGACTCCATTCGAAAACATTCGCTCACCTCGAAGGAGGTGCGATAGCCCATTTATCACATTAAGCAAGCGGGTCTTGCCGGCGGAATTTCGGCCCACCACGAGACAAATCTCACCGAGAGATGCTTCTTCGAGAGACCACTCTCGGGGAGTGCCCAGAAATTCTTTGAAAGACAGAGAAGTTAGGTGCATGCGCAAAGCCCTAGTCTATTATTTGGCGGTTTCTGGCCATTTATTCGCCTCACATTTCAAGCGGAATGGCCGAGAAAGCCTTTGGTTGCCCCAAAAACTGTACTTAATTATTGCGCGGACGCGCAACGGAAATCCACGCCTTTGAAACGCAGAGCACCACAACACTGCATGAAACTAGCCCGACGATTCTTGGGTTCGGACGAGAAGACTCAAGCACCCGTTCACATCCCCCCTCATTTCCATCGATTTGTCGATCGCCGCCGCGCAGTCGTCGGGGCGAAATAGTCGATGAAATATCAACCCTGATGCCCAATACGTATTTCGCACCCGACTGCGCAAGGGAACGGAAAAATCGCGAGAGTCTTATCGCGATTTTTACCCGTGATCGACTATGAGATGGAAATGAGGGGAGATGGGGACGGGAGCGAGAGGAGAAGCCGCGCTACTGCTTTGGCTCCGCCCATTGGCTTGTTCGTTCCCGCGTAAAGGTCACCGTTCCGCCGTTCTGGTAGTACCAATGCGAAACGCCGCCGCCCTCTACGCGCTCCGGCTCACCAAGGATTCTCCTGACGGCGCTGGTACTCATATCGGTCTGGAGCTTTCTCCAGTTTGCGACTGATCTCCACCCATCTCCCACCGGTGCGATCTTCTTGGCGTCGCTTTGATTGGTTTCGCTTTGGTTGCCAGGCGCTGACTCCAGCTTCGAAAGTCGGGCTTTCAGCTCCTGGACTTCTTTTTCCAGTTGGCCAATTCGATCGCCGTCCTGCGCACCAGCGCTGAACGCGACCATGAACGACAGGAATACAGATACGACGATCGACTTGATCATGCTTCGTCCCTCGCGCTTAGCGGCGCGCCAACACTGATAAATCCGGGCACTAGGAAATTCAAGTCAATATACCTTCAGAAAAGCATTGCCTCCAGAAGGCGAACGAGTTTCCTGACCGAAATGAGGGGAGAGAAGGACGGGAGCTAGAGCTCCGAATGGATTGGATCTTTGATATGTTGCTCGCTTATGCAAAGAATGAGCAGCAGGATCGTACGGCCGCGCAACTGAAAGAGCTTCGCGACCTTGTACAAGAGGAAATTGGCTAATGGACCCTAAACTGTTTGGAGAACTGAGGAAGAGCATCAAGCAGGCGGGCGCAATCGCTCGCGGCGAGAGAAAGCCGAGCTTTCCCAGGCCCAGTTTGCCCGCCTTCTCGGAGTCAGCGTCAGAACGCTTCAGAACTGGGAACAGGCGCGTCGGCAGCCGACTGGCCCAGCGAAGGCTTTGCTCAGGATTGTGGAGAGGGAGCCCTCCGCCGCGTTACGTGCGCTAGGCTGATAGAGAGGAAGTGCGCCCGGAGAGTTGTGCCGCGCCCTCCCATGTCGGGACCCAGTCGGGCATCACTACCCGTTCGCAGCGGCGGCCGAGTCCCTCGCGAAGATTCCGGTCACGAGCATCCTGTGCTCGACGTCATCCATGAACTCCACCCGGTTACGGCCCTTGACCTTGGCCTGGTAGAGAGCCTGGTCGGCGAGCTGCAATGCACCGCGAGGATCACGTTCAGTCGTCGGATCGACAACGGCAAGCCCCAGGCTGATTGTCACGAGCGGACAGGTCTTGGACCCCCGATGCTCTATCCCTAATGATTCGACTGCACGACGCACTCGCTCGGCAGTGTCGCGTACGCGTTCACCATCGACGTCGAAAAAGACCGCAACGAATTCCTCGCCGCCATAGCGAGCCAGCACGTCCAGCGGCCGCACTACTGATTTCTGGATCGTCTGGGCGACGCGTCGCAACGTCTGGTCGCCGGCCTGGTGACCGTACCGGTCGTTGTAGGCCTTGAAGTGATCGATATCGACCAGCAGGATCGCGATGGCACTCCCGTCCTGGATGGCGTGCTGCCAGAGACGCGAAAGATGTTCGTCGAACACGCGGCGGTTCTTGGTTCCCGTGAGGCCGTCGTGCTGCGCCAGTTCCTCGATGATGTGCTTTTCGAGAAACGAGGTGCGGGAGGCTCTCTCGAGATGTCGTGCTGCAAGGGTACAAGCCAGCAGACTCACCAGCAGCAGCGTAGAGATACGCAGCGCCAGCGGGAGCGCCATTTCAAACACGATTGCACCGGCAAGCATGGCCACGACGGTGACAATCCCCGAGAACAGGGCGGCGCGGAACCGCAGCCCGATGAAGAAAAACGGCCCGAGCAGAAGAAGCGGCAGCACGATCAGCATCTCGGTGATGCCGCGGGAAGCTGCAGCGGCGACATGAAATGCGAGAATCGCGTTGCGGATGGGAACGACGACACCAGCCCAACTCAGATAGTGACGCTCGAATGCAGGGGACCATGCAAGGCAAGCCAGGATCAGGGAACCCGACAGGACCAAAGCGAAATCGAACGGAACGAGGCTGTTCCATGCGCCGAGCAATGCCTGCTCGGTTCCCCTCATCAACACCAGTACCAGACCCAGCACGCAGCTGATGCGGATCAGAGTGCGGCTCTGCAGCAGATGGGCAAGCAGGTACTCGACTTCCAGCTCTCGGCCAAAGCTTAAAGCAGGACCGCCCCGCTGCAGCTCGGCAGCGTAAGGTGAGTCCGGAAAAGCACTGGAAAGCGGCGGGAACACGGAGGCCATGGATCAACGTTATTACGTTAACCGTTCGCGGGATGTGACCTGCTCG
Source organism: Steroidobacteraceae bacterium (assembly GCA_965279735.1). Taxonomy (GTDB): domain Bacteria; phylum Pseudomonadota; class Gammaproteobacteria; order Steroidobacterales; family Steroidobacteraceae; genus CAIUGU01. The sequence goes on from OZ257260.1 coordinate 2,566,543, forward strand.
AAAGTACTGCAGATGGGGTCTGGTGCGCCTGGAGAGGTGAGGCCGGATGTTTGGGCGAGGACACTTAACGTGTCGTCGCCCGGCCGAACGCCAGATCGCCTGCGATCTGGCCGTCGTTCGGTTACGAACCGAACTCGAAGACCCGCAGGGTCGGGAGTGAGAATCTCTCGAGGGCGCACCAATGAAAAAGGCTCACCGTCGTTTGACGGTGAGCCTTTTGATTGGTGCGCCCGGAGAGATTACACCTATGCCATCCATGGCCGGTGCCCATTGGGCCATCGCTAATCAGCGCGGGGACGCTTCTGATGATCGATGTTCAAAATTGCTCCCGGCAATTTTGTCGAACTCCCTCTCTTCGGGAGTTCTCAATCTCTCCGGGAGAGCAGCGATGAAACAAAAAAGCCCCACGCATTGGTGGGGCTTTTTCGTTTCATTGGTGCGCCCGGAGAGATTCGAACTCCCGACCCCAACGTTCGTAGCGTTGTACTCTATCCAGCTGAGCTACGGGCGCATGTGCAAAAAATCATAAAACGAAATCGACAATCAGTGCCATCTGCGTCGTTCGAATCCCGACCCCGCCAGTTGCGCACGCAACTGGCGGAGAGAGAGGGATTCGAACCCTCGATGGGCTTTTGACCCATACGCCCTTAGCAGGGGCGCGCCTTCGACCACTCGGCCATCTCTCCGGCACGCAATTGCACCTACCAAACCCGATTCATCCAACCCTCAAGCCGAATCCGGCTCCGAGAGAGGGATTATTCCGCACATCCCTGTGCTCCACCCCGTTGGGGCCGTTTGCTTGTTCGTGCTACCAAAAAAGCAAACGTTCAAAATCGTTCCCTACGATTTTGTCGAACCCTCGATAGGCTTTTGACCTATACGCCCTTAGCAGGGGCGCGCGTTACTCCGGTCTTTCGACCTCCGCCCCTTGGGCCATCGCTAATCAGCGCATGGCTCCTGATGATCGATGGTCAAATTGCCGCTCGGCAATTTAGTCGAACTCGGCGATCTCCGGGACTCAGGGCTCAAGCAAGCTTCCAACGCAATGACGAACCGGCCGTAGCCGGTGGGTCTTGGGAGAGAGGCGAGCCCCGCCGCGAAGGGGGGCAAGGATACTGGCCGAAGGGGGGCCAGTAAAGGCTGGAATGATCTAAAAGAGGAGGATTACGAGCCCGAGCCGGTGGCCGGACGGGTGGCGGGCGTCGCTTCTTCGCGCTTGATGCGTTCGAAGATTTCTTCGCGGTGGACAGCAACTTCCTTGGGCGCATTCACGCCGATACGCACCTGATTGCCCTTGACGCCAAGGACCGTCACCGTGACGTTCTCCCCGATCATCACCGTTTCGCCTACGCGCCTGGTGAGAATAAGCATGATCCGGCTCCTTCGATCGATTTAAGCGGATTGTAGCGAACCCCACCCTGCGGAACACGGGAGATTCGCCCTTTCGCGTATTCAGAGTACGGCAGTCAGCAGGTCCGCGGGATAGGTCTTTCCCTTAATTACAGATGCGTTCAGGAAAGCCTCGACTGCACCCACGGCACGACTGAAGCCAGCGCTGCATCCAGTTTTTCCGGTTCCGTACCGCCAGCCTGGGCCAGTTCGGGACGACCGCCACCCCGGCCACCGATCTGCTGAGCAACGGCATTCACAAGATCTCCCGCCTTGATGCGGCTGATCTGGTCTGCCGTAACTCCTGCAATCAGCAAGACTTTATTCCCCGACTCGACCGAGGCCAGCACGATGGCAGCGGACTGCAGCTTGCTCTTCAACTGATCCATGGCGGAACGCAAAGCATCCGCATCTGCACCATCTACCTGGGCGGCTACCACTTTTACGCCTGACACATCGACAGCACTGGAGGACAGATCGTTCCCCTGGCCGCTCGCGAGTTTGGCTTTGGCCAGCGAAAGTTCCTTTTCCAGCTTGCGACTGCGCTCGATGAGCTGACGCACCTTGTCTTCCACGTCATCGCGCCCGGCTTTGACGAGCGCCGCGACATCCCGGACTTTCTGGTCCGTTCCTGTAATCCAGTCCAGGGCACCCTGCCCCGTAACGGCTTCGATGCGCCGAACGCCTGCGGCCACGCCACCTTCACTCACGATCTTGAAGAGGCCGATATCGCCTGCGCGCCCCACATGGGTGCCGCCACAGAGTTCGGTGGAGAAATCACCAATGCGCAGGACTCTCACTTGGTCGTCGTACTTCTCGCCGAACAGTGCCATGGCGCCCGAAGCGACCGCAGCGTCGTAGCCCATCAGCTTCGTTTCTGCCGGAGCATTGGCGCGAATTTCCGCGTTCACGAGCCGCTCGACTTCCTTGAGTTCATCCGGCGTCAAACCCTGGTAGTGCGAGAAATCGAACCGCAGCCGGTCGGGTGCAACGAGCGAACCCTTCTGCGTGACATGTGTTCCCAATACCTTACGCAGGGCAGCGTGCAATAGATGCGTAGCGGAATGATTGAGCCGCACGGCCTCGCGGCGATCCGCATCCACTTCCGCGCTGACTTGCGAGCCCACCAGCAACGGACCATCGATCACCTTGCCGACATGCACGATCGACTTGCCTGCCTTGCGAACATCGAGCACTTCCACTCGCACGCCCTGTCCCGAGATCCAGCCGTGATCCGCCACCTGTCCGCCGCTTTCGGCATAGAACGGCGTGCGGTCGAGAACGATCTGGACCATTTCGCCGGTTGCGGCGCTGGCGACATCGCCCGACCCGTCTTTCATGAGCGCCTTCACCTGCGCCGGCATTTCGAGCTTGTCGTAGCCGCAGAATTCCGTCTGGCCTTCGATAGTGGCGCCACCACGCAGATCGACGTTGAACTTGCTCGCAGCTCGCGCCCGCTCGCGCTGCGCATCCATCGCGGTTTCAAAACCTGCATGATCGATCTCGAGGCCGCGTTCGCGTGCGATGTCGTTGGTGAGATCGACCGGAAAGCCATACGTGTCGTACAGCTTGAAGACGGCCTCGCCTGGGATGATCTTCTCGCCATTGAGATTCGCAATCGCGGCATCAAGCAGAGTCATGCCCTGCGACAGCGTCTCCGCGAAGCGCTCTTCTTCCTGCCGCAGCACGCGTTCGATATGCGGCCGCTGCGTCTTCAGCTCCGGATACGCCGCGCCCATCTCGCGCTCGAGCGCGCCCACGAGCAGGTGAAAGAATGGCCGCGTGCAGCCCAGCTTGTAGCCATGACGAATCGCGCGCCGGATGATCCGCCGCAGAACATAGCCGCGGCCTTCGTTCGAGGGCAGCACGCCGTCTGCAATCAGGAATGAACACGCACGAATGTGATCGGCGATCACGCGCAGCGATTTGGAAGTGAGATCGGTGGTGCCCGTGACTTTCGCGGTCGCGGCAATCAGGCCCTGGAACAGATCGATTTCGTAGTTCGAATGCACGCCCTGCATGACTGCAGCGACACGCTCGAGACCCATGCCGGTATCGACCGCAGGCTTCGGCAAGGGATTCAGCACGCCCTCCGTCGAACGGTCGAACTGCATGAAGACGAGATTCCAGATCTCGATCCAGCGGTCGCCATCGGCATCCGGTGAACCCGGAGGACCACCGGGAATATCGGCACCGTGGTCGTAGAAGATTTCGGTGCACGGACCACAGGGCCCGGTTTCGCCCATCTGCCAGAAGTTGTCGGAACCGCCGCCCGGCTTGTCGCCGATGCGCACGATACGATCCGCCGGCAGACCGATCTCCTTGTGCCAGAGATCGAAGGCTTCATCGTCCGTGTGATACACGGTAACCATGAGCCGCTTCGGGTCGATGCCGAGCCAGTCGTTACCGGTGACGAAATCCCACGCGTAACGGATGGCAAAGCGCTTGAAGTAGTCGCCGAAGCTGAAGTTGCCGAGCATCTCGAAGAACGTGTGATGCCGCGCCGTGTAGCCGACATTCTCGAGGTCGTTGTGCTTGCCGCCTGCCCGCACGCAGCGCTGCGAACTCGCCGCCCGCGTGTAGCTGCGTTGTTCCTTGCCGAGGAAGCAGTCCTTGAACTGCACCATGCCGGCATTGGTGAAGAGCAGCGTCGGATCGTTCCCTGGAACGAGCGAACTGGAGGCGACGATCTGGTGTTCGCGTTCGCGGAAGAACCGCAGGAAAAGGGCGCGCAGCTCGCTGCTGGTGACTGGCTTCGGACTGGTCATGATGCTCGCGTCGGGTAATCGTCCGGCCTCAAGGATCCGACGCGAAATCGGGGTCTTCCCCGGCGTCTGGGCCGAAAGCGGCCCGGATCTGGTCTTGCGAAAACCCGCGATATTGCAGGAAGCGGCTTTGCTTTGCACGCTCAGCAAAGGTGTCTGGCAGGGGGCCGCTGAATTTTTTGCGCCGGACCGACCGGGCAGTTTCCGCCCAATCGACATCGGCCACATCGAGCAGCCGGTCGATCAGTTCAGAGGCAACCCCGACCTCGCGCAATGCGCCGCGGATACGGACCGGGCCCTGCCCTCGCGCCGCATGGTGCGTGATGAAGCTCGTGACATAACGCTCGTCTGACAGCAGGCCTTTGCGGCCCAGCTCGGCGAGGACTTCCGTCGTCACCTCGGCGTCGTACCCGCGGGATTCGAGCTTGCGGCCGAGCTCTCCCGTGGAATGCTCGCGGCGGGCCAGAAGGCCAATCGCTGAAGAGCGGATGCGTGACGGGTCGGAAGCAGCCTCGGACCCGTCCGCAAACTTCTCGCCGCCCGGCTTGGAGATTCTCCGCCTAGTCGCCATTCGAGACCCGTACCGCGCTCGATAACATGGTCTTGCGATCAGTAGACGCCCGGGCGTCGTGCAGATGTGTTCTTCGGCGCTCGATCAGGCCTCCCGGGCGGCCTCATTCTTTACCACGACTTTCGGCAGCAGCTTCTCGCGCAGCCTGGCTTCGATCTCGCGGGCCTTTTCAGGATGCGTATCGAGGAAGGTCTTCGCGTTTTCCTTGCCCTGACCGATGCGCTCCCCGCTGTAGCTGTACCAGGAACCGGACTTCTCGACGAAGCCATGCAGCACGCCCATGTCGATGATTTCGCCATTCCGCGAAATGCCCTGGCCGTACATGATTTCGAACTCGGCTTCACGGAACGGCGGCGCCACCTTGTTCTTCACGACCTTCACACGCGTCTGGTTGCCGACCACTTCCTCGCCGTTCTTGATCGCACCGATGCGGCGGATATCGAGCCGGACCGAAGCGTAGAACTTGAGCGCGTTGCCGCCCGTGGTGGTTTCGGGATTGCCGAACATCACGCCGATCTTCATGCGGATCTGGTTGATGAAGATGACGATGGTGTTCGAACGCTTGATGTTGCCGGTGAGCTTGCGCAGTGCCTGCGACATGAGGCGCGCCTGCAGGCCCATGTGCGAATCGCCCATCTCGCCTTCGATTTCGGCCTTGGGAGTCAACGCAGCCACGGAGTCCACGACAACTACGTCGACTGCGCCGGAGCGCACGAGCATGTCGGTGATTTCGAGCGCCTGCTCGCCGGTATCCGGCTGGGAAACCAGCAGGTCCGTGATGTTCACGCCCAGCTTTTCGGCATAGCTGGGGTCGAGGGCATGCTCTGCGTCCACGAACGCCGCCGTGCCGCCTGCGCGCTGGCATTCCGCGATGACCTGGAGGGTGAGGGTTGTCTTGCCCGAGGATTCCGGCCCGTAGATCTCAACCACGCGGCCCTTGGGCAGTCCGCCCACACCCAGGGCGATATCCAGCCCCAGGGAGCCGGTCGAAATGGCCTCCACGTCGTACGAATCGCCGGCATCGCCGAGCCGCATGACCGAGCCCTTCCCGAACTGCTTTTCGATCTGGCCAAGGGCGGCGGCGAGCGCCTTCTTCCTGTTGTCTTCCATTGTGTGAACCTTGAATGTCGGGAGGGCGGAGCGAAACTACTGGTTAATTATACAGATACTCGGTCTGGAGTACAGCAGGCCGGAGGGGCGGAATTATTCCACAGGCCAGCGTGCGCAAAGAGCTGCATTTCTGCTGCAAAAGACCGGTTTTGCACCTGCCAGACGCTCTTTATTGCAGTCCGATCTCGAGCAACCCGTTCAACGCGGTCGAAACACTGCGGCGCCGAACCTCGTCCCGATCGCCTTCGATGATCTTGAGCCGGGTGCGATGGTGAATGGCCTGCCCGTGCCGCCACGCCCAGCCAAACCACACCGTTCCCACCGGTTTGCCGGGCTGACCGCCATCGGGTCCCGCAATGCCGCTGACCGAGACCGCGATATCGCCCCCCAACGTTTCCAGCGCGCCGACAGCCATTTCCTCCACGGTGGCATCGCTGACGGCTCCATGGACCTCGAGGGTTGCGGGCTTCACGCCGAGCAAGGTCTGCTTGATGCCGTTGTCGTAGGCGACGATGCCGCCGAGGAACCAGGCCGAGCTGCCGGGAATGTCGGTAATCGCCTTGGCGATCCAGCCCGCCGTGCACGATTCCGCGGTCACGAGGCGACGCTTCGATTCCAGCAGCACATGGCCCACCTTGGCCGACAGCTTGTACAGATCCTCATCGCTGACCATGACTATCCCTGTGCAATTGCGGGGCCTGCAAACTCTACTGCGCAGCGGGTGGCGTCAAGCGCCATGACAATGAGCCCACGCAGGTTGCGTTGGCAGGACCGGGTCAATACGATCTCGCGCTGCATCCGACCTCGCTGACTGGCTCAAGCAGAATCCCAAGTGACTTCCCTCCCCGACACCGCCGGCCATACCCCGGTGATGCAGCAGTATTTACGCATCAAGGCCCAGAACCCTGATGTGCTGCTGTTCTATCGCATGGGGGATTTCTACGAGCTGTTCTTCGACGACGCCCGCAAGGCGGCGCGACTCCTCGACATCACGCTCACGGCTCGCGGCAATTCCGGCGGGCAACCGATTCCCATGGCCGGCGTGCCGTTCCACAGTGTCGAGGGCTATCTCGCGAAACTCGTCCGCATGGGCGAATCCGTCGCGCTGTGCGAACAGATAGGCGATCCGGCCAAAGCCAAGGGCCCCGTCGAGCGACAGGTCGTGCGGATTCTGACGCCCGGAACTGTCACTGACGATGCCCTGCTGGAAGAACGGCGCGATACGCTGCTTGCCGCGCTCTGTCGCGATGAAGACCGCTTCGGTCTCGCCTGGCTTGAGCTCGCGAGTGGCCGGTTCACAGTGCTCGAAGCGGCAGGATCGGAAGCACTGGCAGGAGAACTCGAACGACTGCGGCCGGCGGAAGTGCTCGTCAGCGAACAGAACACGAATTTGCCCCTCACCATCGCCGCGACTCTGCGTGAACGTCCTCCCTGGCATTTCGATCTGGACTCCGCGACGCGCGCTCTCTGCAATCAGTTCAGCACCCGCGATCTGTCGGGCTTTGGTTGCGCCGAATTGCCGCTGGCCGTACGCGCTGCAGGCTGTCTGTTCCAGTACGTGCGGGACACACAGAAAGCCGCCCTGCCCCATCTGAAAAGCGTGCGCACGGAGACGCGTTCGGATGCAGTGCTCCTCGATGCCGCCAGCCGCCGCAATCTCGAACTCGACGCGTCTCTCACCGATCGGCCGGACTGCACGCTGGCCGGGGTATTGGATCGCACCGCGACCGCCATGGGTGGACGTGAGTTACGGCGCTGGATTCACCGGCCACTGCGCAATCGTCGCACGGTGGAACTGCGGCTCCAGGCTGTAGAGACGTTGATAGAGAACCGCGCTCACAGCGATGTCAGCGAACTGCTGCGTCATGTCGGCGATATCGAACGCTCGCTCGCACGTGTGGCACTCAAGTCGGCGCGGCCAAGGGATCTCGCGCAACTGCGGGATGCCTTCGCCAGGCTGCCGGAGCTGCAAACATTACTCGCGCCGCAGGATTCACCGCTCCTGCGTGAACTTGCGACGCAGGCCGGCACGCATCCGGATGTGGTTGAGCTGCTGAAAAAAGCCATCGTGGAGTCGCCACCGCCGATCCTGCGCGAAGGTGGGGTCATCGCCCCGGGCTATGACGCCGATCTCGACGAGCTGCGGCTCATCAGTGAACACAGCGACCAGTACCTGCTCGATCTGGAAGCGCGCGAACGGATACGCAGTGGGATAGCCAGCCTCCGACTCGGCTACAACCGCGTGCAGGGTTACTTCATCGAAATCAATCGCAGCCAGGCGGAGCGCGTGCCCGCCGACTACATCCGCCGGCAGACCATCCGCAACTCGGAACGCTACATCACGCCCGAGCTCAAGGAGTTCGAGGACTCGGTGCTGGGTGCGCGTGACCGGGCACTGGCGCGTGAAAAGCTTTTATATGACGCGCTGCTTGATCGCCTGATCGAACGCGTTGCCGATCTGCAGGCGACAGCAGCGGCACTCGCCGCGCTCGATGTGCTCGCCACGTTCGCGGAACGGGCCGTAACGCTGCGCTATACGAAGCCCGAACTGACGGACGATCCCGTCATCGAGATCCGCGAAGGCCGTCATCCCGTGGTCGAGCTGTTCATCGACCAGCCTTTCGTGCCCAACGACCTGAATTTCAGCGAGAAGCGTCGGCTGCTGGTGATCACCGGCCCCAACATGGGCGGCAAATCGACCTTCATGCGGCAGACCGCGCTGATCGCGATTCTCGCGCGTATCGGCAGCTTTGTTCCGGCTACCTCGGCACGCATTGGCCCCGTCGACAGGATTTTCACGCGCATCGGCGCCTCGGACGATCTGGCGGGAGGCCGTTCGACCTTCATGCTCGAGATGACCGAAGCCGCGAACATCCTGAATAACGCCACGGATCACAGTCTCGTGCTGATGGACGAGATCGGTCGCGGCACCAGCACGTATGATGGCTTGTCACTGGCGTGGGCCTGCGCCACACACATCGGCAAGCACGTGCGGGCATTCACGCTGTTTGCCACTCACTACTTTGAACTGACGGCGCTCGCGGGTGAAATCGAGGCATGTGCGAACGTGCACCTGGATGCCACCGAACATGGCGACCAGTTGATCTTCCTGCATGCCGTCAGGGAAGGCCCGGCGAACCAGAGTTACGGATTGGCTGTCGCCGCGCTTGCGGGTGTACCCCCGAAGGTCATCACGGCCGCGAAGAAATATCTCGCTGAACTTGAACGACGTTCGGCAGAGGCGCATGCGCCGAGATTGCAGCAGGAATTGCCGCTGGCCGCCCCAGTGGAAGAAACGCCCCGGCGAATCGTCGCAGCGCTGCAGGCGCTCGATCCGGATGCGCTGTCACCGCGTGAAGCACTGGAAGCGGTTTATCGGCTGAAGAAACTCGCCGAGGGAAAGCTTTAGGCGTCGATACTCGCGAACTGGCCCGTTCGTAAAAACTCCGCCGTATGCCGCGCCACTTCGCCGGAGAACAGCATCCCCGTATGCGTGGCCGGCAGCACGAGGTGCGCTTTCGCACCGGGCAACTGCGTTTCCTCTACCGCCACGGTCCCGTCATTCTCGCCCTCGAGATTCGCAACGAGACGGCCGAGCCCGAAACCGCTGGAGCCCGCGATCACACCGACTTCACGACGGCCGTCCCAGCGACGACCGGCAGCAGGCGGTTCGAGCCCCGTTTCTCCAGGCAGGAATTCATCACGCATGGTGATGCCCAGCATCGCGCGACCGAAGGGCCAGCGTGCAAGGCCCTGCGCTGCCCGACTGCCTTGCAACGGCGAACCGAGCAGTACAGCGCGCCCCGGAGGCAGATCCGCCGTGGACTCAAGCAGCTTCAGCACTACGAGTCCGCCGAGACTGTGGCCGACGAAATGCAATCGTTCGGCCTGCTGGGCCTGAGCGAATTCACGCAGCGCCTTGACGTGATCGACCATCGGCGCACTGACGGACGGATAGGAAAACGGTACCGCCGTATAGCCGTAGTCTGATTGCAGGCGGTGCTTGAGAGGCGCCATCTCGACGCCCGACATCCAGAGACCGTGGAGCAGGATGACCGTATCTGAAGTAGGCATGAGCTCCAGCTTGCAGGCGTAGCCGGGCTACTCGGCCTTCACCGGCAATTTCACCCGGATATGCAGGTCCTTGAGCTGTGCATCGCTCACTGGCGTCGGTGCCTCGGTCAGGGGGCAGGCCGCCGTCTGCGTTTTCGGGAACGCGATCACTTCGCGAATACTGTCGGCACCCGACATCAGCATCGCCAGGCGATCGAGTCCAAAGGCGAGACCTCCATGCGGAGGCGGACCGTACTTCAGGGCTTCCAGCAGGAAGCCGAATTTCTGCTGTGCTTCCTCGGCGCTGATGCCGAGCAGTTCGAACACGGTGGACTGCATGTCGGTGCGATGGATACGGACGGATCCGCCGCCGATCTCCGAACCGTTGAGCACCATGTCGTAGCCTTTCGACAACGCATGCTCGGGATCGCTCTTCAGCGCAGCTGGATCGTCGTTGCGAGGTGCCGTGAACGGATGGTGAAGAGCGGCCCAGCGTTTGCCGTTTGGATCCCACTCGAACATCGGGAAATCGACGACCCACAAAGGCCGCCAGCCTGCTTCGACGAGGCCAAGATCAGCGCCCACTTTCAGACGCAAGGCACCGAGCGCGTCGTTCACGACCTGGGCCGTATCGGCACCGAAGAAAATCAGGTCGCCGGTCTGCGCGCCGGTCCGCGACAGGATGCCCGCGACCGCATCGTCGCTCAGGAACTTGAGAATGGGCGACTGCAGGCCCTCACGTCCCTTCGCGAGGTCGTTGACCTTCACGTAGGCAAGACCCCTCGCGCCGTAACGACCGACGAACGTCGTGTAATCGTCGATTTCCTTGCGGGAAAGACGCTCGCCACCTTTCGGCACATTGAGCGCGGCCACGCGACCTTTCGGATTGGCGGCCGGGCCCGCAAACACCTTGAAATCGCAATCGCGCACGAGATCCGCGACATCGACGAGTTCGAGCGGAATGCGCAGGTCCGGCTTGTCCGATGCATAGCGCCGCATGGCTTCGGCATACGTCATGCGCGGGAACGGATCGGGCAGCGACACATCCAGCACTGTCTTGAACAGGTTGCGGATCAGCTCCTCCATCAGGTCGGTGATCTGTTGCTCCGTGAGGAACGACGTCTCGATATCGATCTGGGTGAAGTCGGGCTGGCGGTCGGCGCGCAGGTCTTCGTCGCGGAAGCAGCGGACGATCTGGTAGTAGCGATCGAAGCCCGACATCATCAGCAGCTGCTTGAAGAGCTGGGGTGACTGGGGCAACGCGAAGAAATGGCCGGGATGCGTGCGGCTTGGCACGAGGTAGTCGCGTGCACCCTCAGGCGTCGCCTTCGTGAGCATCGGCGTTTCGATGTCGATGAAGCCGTTGCCGTCGAGCCAGTTGCGCACGGCCTGCGTGATGCGATGCCGCTGGCGCAGCTTGTTCATCATGCTTTCGCGCCGCAGGTCGATGTAGCGGTACTTGAGCCGCAGTTCCTCGTTGACCGTTTCATCGTGGTGGAACGGCGGCGTTTCCGAACGGCTGAGGATTTCCAGCTCGCCCGCGAGCAGCTCGACCTGGCCCGAAGGCAGGTTGGCATTTGCCGTGCCGGTGGGACGAGCCCGTACCTGGCCGGTGACCCGGACGCAATATTCGCTGCGCAGCTTTTCAGCTTGGGAGAACACGGCAGGATTCGAGGGATCGAACACGATCTGCAGCAGGCCCTCGCGATCCCGCAGGTCGACGAAGATCACCCCGCCATGATCGCGGCGGCGATGCACCCAGCCGGCGACGGCAATGGATTCGCCGATCAGGGATTCGTTGACGTGGCCGCAATAGTAAGTACGCATAGGAGGTCGGGACGCTGAAAACACAGGAACAAACAGGCGCGCGGGATGTTACGGAGCGGCCTTCGGGGGCGCAAGGCATCCTCACCCACTCCGTCTCCCTCTCCACCCGGAGAGGGTATGGGAAATCACCTCTCCCGCTGGGAGAGGTCGCACAGAGTGCGGGTGAGGGCCTCACCCACTCCGTTTCCCTCTCCTCCAGGAGAGGGAGCTCGATCAGCACCTCTCCTCCGGGAGAGGGTATCGACTCCCTCTCCCAACGGGAGAGGGCTGGGGTGAGGGATCAGCAACTCCTGATGGAGAGGTCGCAACAGTGCGGGTGAGGGCCTCACCCACTCCGTCTCCCTCTCCTCCAGGAGAGGGTATCGACTCCCTCTCCCAACGGGAGAGGGCTGGGGTGAGGGATCAGCAACTCCTGATGGAGAGGTCGCAACAGTGCGGGTGAGGGCCTCACCCACTCCGTTTCCCTCTCCTCTAGGAGAGGGTATCGACTCCCTCTCCCAATGGGAGAGGGCTGGGGTGAGGGATCAGCAACTCCTGGTGGAGAGGTCGCACAGAGTGCGGGTGAGGATCAGCGCCTGGCTGCCTTGCGCTTCGCCGGAGCCGCTTTCGCCTTGGGTTTGGCGGTTTTGCCGACCTTCGCGGTGGACCGGGACTTGGTCTCGGCCGGTGCCTTCTCCGCAGGCTTGGCGGCTTCCTTCGTCTCCGCGGGCTTGGCCTCGGGCGGCTTCACCGTCGCATCGACGGCCGTGGCGTCTTTCGACTCCTTGTCCGCCTGCCCCGCGAGGTTGCGCTTGGACTCATTGTCAGACTTGAAGTCGGTTTCGTACCAGCCACTGCCCTTGAGCCGGAAAACCGGAGCGGAAATCAGGCGCTGCAGCTTCTGCTTGCCGCAATTCGGGCATTTCTTCAGCGGCCCGTCGGAAATCTTCTGCAGGACTTCAACGTGATGGCCGCAGGCGCCGCATTGGTATTCGTAAAAGGGCATTGGGGAGTCTCTGAAAAGCCGGTGCGCATCGCCACATGGGGACGCCGGCGGCGGAATCAAGATAAAAGGTATTTTTTTTCTGACTGAGCCTGCAAGTCGAAAGTCATTGCTTCATTCGTCGTTTATGGCACCGGGCGTGGCTGCTGCGCCCTTTCCGCCCCGCCTGGAAAAAGCCGTTGACACGTCCAGTAACGCCGATCGCATCCACATCCAGCCCGTCAGCGCATAAATCAACAGGCCTGACGGAATGAGGATCAGCAGCTTAGCCCATGCCCCCTCTCCCGCGAGAGAAAACCGGTCGATTGCATACAAGATCAAGCCCATAAACACTGCCAACACGACTTGCCGTCCGACTGCGCGCAGCAGGTCCTTGAATGTGAGCCCAACGAGACGCAGAGGAATCGTAAAGACCGGATAGAGCAATATCAAATTTGCGAACGCATAGGCTGCCGCGACACCCAGGTAACCCCAGCGGAGGCCGACGACGAAGGCCAAGACTACCCCCGCGCTGTACACGAGCCCCCACCGCATCATCAGTTTGGTGCTTCCAGTGGCCATGTAAATGAGCCCTACCGTGGTTCCGATGGACTGAGTCAGCCCGACCGGCGCGAGCCAGGCGATAACGCCGGACACAGGCAGCCAGGTCCTGCCAAGCAGCGCTTCAATGAAAGGATCGCGCACTACCCACAGCCCCGCCATCAAGGGAGCAGTGATCAGGGAGATGGCTGAGACGGTTCGCAGGTATAGCGCGGCGAATGCCTTAAGGTCGGCCTGTTGCCGTGAGAGCACCGGGAACATGACACGGCTCAGAACTCCCGAGAGGTTCGAGAGCGGGAACAGCATGATCCGGTACGCGGTGTTGTACCAGCCAAGGTCTGCGGCACCAAGGAACCGGCCGATGAGGAAAGTATCGACGTTGCGTGCAAAGTAATTGATGACCTGGAATGTCACCAGATTGCTGCTGAAGCCCCACAGTGCACGAAATTCGGCAGTACTCCAGCGCAAACGCGGACCCCAGCGGGACGCGAACCATAACTGGACTGTAGTCAGCAAGACGTTCGTCAGCGTGTTCAGGACCAGGCTGTACACGCCAAGTCCACGCCATGCGGCGATTGCTGCCACTGCGAGCGCCAACAATCCCGAGGAAAGCTCGATCCGGGCCAGCTTGCGGAAATTGAGGTCCCGCTCGAGGAGACCCTGATGCACGGCTGCGGAACTCCCGAGCGGAAAGCTGACTGCGAGCGCCAGCAGGACGCCCTGCAGACGCGGCTCGCGAAACACCACGGCAAGTGGCAGCGCCAGAAGCAGGATCGCGAGCGCCAGCCCTATCCCCAGGCAGACGTTGAACCAGAAAACGGTATCGAGCAGCTCATCACCCAGGTCGTCACGCTGGATGACCGCCGCCGACGTACCCATGTCCCTCAGCAACATTGCAAAAGTGGTTACCACAGTTGCCATCGCGAGCAGACCAAAGTCGGTCGGTGGCAACAGCCGCGACAGGATGGCCAGCGCGATTAGCTGGATGACTACGCGTCCACCCTGCGAAATTCCCGCCCAGACTATGCCCGCGGCCGCCGTGGGCGCACGCTCACTCAAGTCGATTCCATCGATGTGGACGGGCGATCATGTACCCGCCCGCTGCGACGCCATGCACGACAAATGCCCGTGACCGTCGACCAGTTTTTCGTAGAGACTTTCAAGGGATGACGTACATCGCCGGATGTCGAACTTTTCCGAAATGAACGGGGGGCCTGCACGCGACATCGAATCAGCAAGAGCGTCATCAGTCAGCAACTTCGCCAGTCGGTCGACGAGAGTATCAATCGCCTTCTCGGGGAAGGCAAAGCCGGTAGCGCCCTCAATGATGCCTTCAGTCGCGCCACCACGAGCCGAGGTGACGACCGGCACGCCGCAGGCCTGGGCCTCGAGAATGACGATTCCAAGGCCCTCCGCATCGCCGTCTGCAGCGACGATGCTTGGCAGGCAGAATACCCGGGCCAGGTCGATTTGATTTTTCACCTCAGCACTCGGCAGGCTGCCGGAGAACGTAACCGGAACCCGCAGGTCAGCCGCAAGCTTTTGCAGCGATCTCAGCAACGGCCCGTCGCCAACGACAACCAGCTCTGCACCAGGAACAACAGCCTGTATACGCGCGAATGCCTTGATGAGGTATTCCACGCCCTTCTTCTCCACCAGGCGACCCACGAACAGGATGCGTGGCCTGCGCCCGGCAACAGGTTGCCCTGCGCCAACGAAGCGCTCTGTATCGATACCGATGTACCTGACCGAGACCTGTTCAGAGGCAATTCCAAATTCCATCGCGCGTTGCCTGATGGATTCGCTGACGGCCACGAAATGCACCAGGGGGTTGCGAGCCAGCGCGCGCAGGCGTGCCGGATAATTCCGGAACGCGAGGGCGCCCTGTTTCCAGTGATCCGGATGAATGTTGATGTCGTAACCGTGCAAGGTAACCACGAACGGGACGTTGAGTTGTTTTGCAACCGGCCAGATCTTCACGGCATCGGTGCCAAAATGGGCGTGGAATACGCAAGCCGATTCATCCAGAAGGCGTCGTATCATCTGCTGCGGCACGACTCCAAACCGCCTGGAGACTTTCCAGTAACCCGTCATGCAAGCCGAGGCGGTCTCGCCTATGAGGCGCACGTCCATGCCCTCGAGACTGATGCCGTCGACAGCTCGCTCGCCAATCAGTATCGGTTGCCACGAGGAATAGGAGAGGACCTGCTCCTTGATGAAGGTTTCCGAATAAGGCAGCAGGTTTGCCTTGTAGACGAAGACTCGCTTCACGCTGCGCCTTGTGGATCAGAAAACAAACTTGAGACCAACGGCAGCCAGGCCGTCGTCGTATACGAAAGTCGGCCGGTTACTGTCGCGTTGCTCCTGGCGATAGCTGATCGTGAGTTCCAAAGGCTCGCGGGGTGCATATGTCGCCTGCAGCTGCGCAATTTCAACCGTGTCTTCGCGCGCGATCGAAGCAGGCCGGTTCAGGCTTGAACCCAGATAGTCCTGCTGTTCCCACGAGCCCGTGAACGACAGCTTGAATTTGTCGGTGACCATCCACGTGGGCGCAATGCTGACACCCGTACCCTTGAAATAATCCGACTCCACGTCGGCATACGCCTTGAGCTCACGCCAGCCCGACAGGAGTATCTGGGTCTTGACGCCGGGGCGCCAATCCAATGACAGGCGCCAGACATCGCCGTCGAAATCATTGACATCGGGATTGTCGTAGTCCCGACTCAGATATCCGGCGGTACCGTCGAAGGTAGTCTTGCCTGTCAGGGCGTACCGAATGTGTATTCCAGCGGTGTCCTCCGTAAAGTCCCGTTCCAGAAGTGTTCCGCCCAGAAATACATCACCAGGAAAGCCTGCCACGGCATGGCGATAGTCGAACCCCAGCAATGTCGAAGCCGGTGTCAGGTATTCGATCGAGAAAGTACCGATGTCTCCCTGGTAGTCATCGAGCTCGCGAATCTCTGCACTGTGGGTGGTCTCGATGCGCGCGGCACCTGCCTTCACTGCCCAGCGCGCGCCCAGTCCAAGTCGCACGTCACCAAAGTAACTATACGTATCCAGCAAGTCCCTGATGAAAATGCGCGTGTTCGCAAAGCTGGCGAGCGAGCGATCGTAGGTCGCGCCGAGATGCCCGGACCAATCTCCTGCCGTCCGCCAGTCCCACAGGAATCGACCGTTGCCGGAGACATGATCGAGATCATCATTGCGGGAATAGCGATTGTCGTTCGCCGCCAGAGTCAGATCGATCTTCTGGCTGCCGGCAAGCCAGAGCGCGTCAAGCGCCAGCGTTGCACGATTGATGGAGTCGTCGCGTTTGAAATCCCCGTCAGGCGGCAGGTTCGCCGCTGCGGTTGCCTCGGGGAGACGGAACAGATTGTCGTCGTAAGTGAAGCGATCAGCGATCGAGATGTCGACGTGACTTTGCTCTGGCGTCGCAGCGTGCAGCGTCGCACCGCCCAGCAGACCGGCGGCCGGGAGCAGCGTTATCCACACACGGTTTCTGGTTGTATACATGACCTGGTGCACCTTGCTTCGTGGCGATGAAACGCCGGCAAAACCGGCGAGCTTATGTGTTGAAAATGGCGAACGGATTGCCGCAGGCGGGCGAACTCCCCGCGTAGATGATTGTTTCGCGCATTACGTCTGTGAGCCGGAAAAAATTGCTTCCCAACAGGTATTCGGAGACAACCAGGCGCTCAAGTTCAGCGAGGGCAGTCTTCAGCTCCGGCACCGTGCTGGCGAGCGTCGGCAATGCATGCGCAAGCATCACGCCCCCGCGACGCCGGATAGAGCCAAGAACAGGTCCGTCGCGGAGGCTCATGGTCCGGGCGAATTCCGCCAGCGAATCCTCATCGAGTTGCACGCCCGGCAGATTGCGGCGGATCACGGCAACGACCCATTCCGCGGGACCGGAGTCAGAGCGCAGGAGCCGATAGCTTCCTGCTGCCGCAAGAGCGCCCATACCCGCCAATCCGGCCAACAGCATCTGCCGCCGGCGCACCGAGAATGCACGATGAGTGTTCATGCCAGCCTGGCCGCTGCCCGCAAGGATAGCGCCGCCACCGAAAGACTTGGATTTGCACACGGACAGGTGGGAAACACTGCGGAACCCACCACGACCAGGTTCCGGATGTCGTGATGGACCTGGCCGGAATCCACGACCGATGTTGCGGGATCCGCGCCCATTCTCAGGGTGCCTTGAACATGCGACTCTGTAGGCCGGAACCCCTTGAAGTCGATACTTTCGACGGGAAGCGGAGCCACAACTCTTTCCAATGCTATGCGCGAACGTTCCACTCCGAGGCGAGCGTACTCGGACATGCCGGCGTACGACACCCTCGGCACTCCGTCACTATCCAGTTCGACGCGACTACTGTCCTGCAGGAGATCTTCCACCACGACAGTGATGGGCGCGACCTGACGCCAGCGACCGAAGTCCTTCCTCAAGCCGTGAGGCCAGCGGTTTTCGAAGTACAGCAACGCTCCACCGTGCTGCCTCCGGAAGTCTCCATCGTAGAGGCTGTAGTTGAGGCCTGTGGTAATGGTGCTGCCATCGAAATTGTCGAGCCCATCGAGCATCACTTCAACGTTGTAACCAACCTGTTCGTTGATCCCGACTCCGGTGCAGGCATGGTGACTGCCGGACCGCATGAGGATCGCGGGGCTGTGGATCGCGTTGGCGCCCAATACGAAGAGATCCGCTGTTACGCGTCTCTCTCCCTTGCCATCGCTATAGACGGCACCCCGACACATTCCGTTGGCTATATCGAGATGCGTAACCTCCGAGTCCACGCGGAACTCGACTGACGCGCTGCTCCGCAGATCCCGAAAGCCATTGTCAAACGTGAACTTTGCATCGACGGGACAACGGCTGCAGCGTGCGGATGAGCAACACCGCGTGCGGCTTGCGGTCGCGATGCTGGCCCGTGCTGTTGCAATCGGAAAATGAAACCCGGGTTGCGCGGCCCTCATCACACGGTCCACCGCGGTAAACGTGTGCGCTGGCTGCGGAAACGGCTCCGAACGCGGCAGCATTGCTGCCATCTCTTCACCCCCGGCAACCGACATCCTGCGCTCGGCAGCGACGTAATATGGTTCGAGATCCGAGTAACTCAGTGGCCAATCCTGTCCCGCGCCATATAGAGACCGGGTCTGGAAATCATGTGGATGAAAGCGCGGAGTCTGGCCAAACCAGCAGTTCGTCCCGCCCCCCAGTCCCACCGTGAAGTTCCATTCCTTCTGACCGTCCGCCGCACGGTAAGTCGACTTGGGGGGAATGTTGGAATTGCGGTCGTTCTCGAGCTGCCACGCATGGGTGTTGTGTCTGCCGCGCTCCAGTACCAGGATGCGGGCATCCGGCTGTTTCTGCAGGAATCCATCGACAAAAAAAAGCGAACCGAAGCCCGATCCAACCACGACAAGATCGAAAGCTTCCACCGCAGCGCTGCTGGCGGGAGTCACGGGAAGCCACTTCCGCTGGTTCGGTGCTTGACCATCAGTCCTGGGCTCCCGGCGGAACCTGCTCCGCTGCAAGCGATTGCCGGCGCCACCACCCCTTGAGACGTCCGATTGGTCGCTTCATATGCCACTTCATCAATGCCGTGCCGGAGCGGACACTCAGCTGTGCGGGCAGGTGCAACGCCATGTCTGCGGTACAGAGCACCGGCTTGTCTGATAGTTGGGCTATCTCGCGGGCCTGCGTCAGGTCGCTTTCATAAAACAGTGACGCTCCTGTTTCCCGGTAGACGCGAGCCTTGTGTGAGCCATGTGCACGGAGTCGCCTGCGTTCAGCCTGATTCGGCAGATCGATCAAATGCAGTTGTCCGTATTGCACGCCATTCCTGACCAGCCATTCCTCAGTCAGGGCCCGGTATTTTTCCAGCCGCGCCGAGACGATGTGCCCGAGGGGACGGGTCGGCCTGAAGAGCGGCTGCGCGGAACGCAGAAATTCCCTGTACCGGATACCGTCGTCATTGTCGGCATCGATCGGATCGACGCACAGCACGCCATCGAGATCGAAGCATGCAGTGGAGACTGCGGGATGATGGAAAGCGTTCCATTCGAAGATCCGGGGCTGGGGCATTTCAGCGAAAAAAAGATCGACGGCGTCGCGGCGCGCCGGATGATTGATCGCAACGCAGGTCGTTACTTTGCCGGAGTAAGCCGATGCACGAACTCGCTCCAGACTCGAACGCATCGACCCGCCGGAGGTCAGGCTGTCATCGATCAGCAGGATATGCCGGGCAGCCTGGGGACTCAGGACGGGCTGACCCACTTCGCGGGTGATACCGTGTCCCGCAACACCGTTCGCCAGAAAGGTTTCGAGGTCGACCACCAGCCTGTTCATGAAAAGACCGACCAGATAAGCGGGAATCATGCCGCTGCGCGGAATTCCCACAATGAGGTCAACGCTCACCGGAATGTGCTGGAGGTTGGTGCGGACGATACCGGTGAGATCGGCGACAGACATGTAACCGATCATGTCCGCCAGCTCCTGTTGACGGACGGATGCCATCTGATAGTCCACATGCCTACTGCACCTTGAATTCGTCGGGCTCTTTGGGCGCGCCTTTGCGTTCCCATACCCGGATGTAGTCGATCACGTAATCCCACTGGCTTTCGTCGGCCTGCATGGCGGACAGGTCGGCATTGGGGAAAGTCATCCCGAGCTGATTGGTGATCAGCAGGTGCGCTGGCGGTCCGCGCCATTCGTAATGCGTCTGCTTGACTGGCACGCCGTCGACGAGCCAGATCGGCTTGTCCTCGATCCAGTAGAGCGCGAAGACATGAAACCCCGCGGAAAAATCGGGACCGGGTTCGTACTCACCCTTCTTGTTGAATTTGGTAAACAGGTCGTGGGGTTTTCCGTAACGCTCCGGCTTGCCCGCGGTCTGCACATTGGCCGTCATCACCTTGGTACGGGTCCTGCCCTGCCAATTGAAGAACTCGAAAATGTCTATTTCCGGGGGCCAGGGCAATTCGGAAAAAGTGCCGTTTGCGTATTGCACGCCCGGGCTCAGCCAGAACGCCGGCCAGGCCCCCACACCATAAGGGAGCTTTGCGCGCATTTCGACGTACATGCCCGGAGTGATCGGAAGTTTGGCGCGCAGAATTCCGGTCTCGATACCTCGCGGCCATAGCCCGCCCTTGGGAGGAATGCGCCCCTTCAGTGTCAGCGCATCAGCGCCAAACACATGCAGAGATCTGGTATCGCCGTCGGGATAGTCGCGATGATATGACCAATACGACGGGAGTCCATCCAGCGTTCCACCTCCGTGAATGTATCGGTAGAAGAAGTCCCGATCGAGGTCACCGCGGTTTTTCACGGTCGCGTCACCTCGCGAGGCGCCGAAAGTCCAGTTCTTCAGCAACTCATAGTTGCCCTTCTGCCCGAAGGGTGCATTGGGAGCTGCCGCCCGGGCGCTCTCCATGCCCGGCATGAGTAGCATCAGGAAAACGAGCAATCCAGAGAGCCGGCCAAATCTGGTGTCCCGGCCCTGGTGAAAAAGCTTCCTAGCCATTTGTCTGCACCTTGAGCAGGCGCTGCAGCGAGCGCGCCGAAGAGGGTGAAATGCCGTGAATCGACCAATTGAGCAAGAGCTTCCGCCGCACACGCGTGAACAGGTCCCGGAGTGATGGAACGCATCGCTGCGCTGCCGCTGGAAAACGTTCCTCGCCGATTGAAGATCGCTGGTAGCGCTCGTAAATCGGGAAAGGGTAGACGGCAAGATTCAGCAGGCCATGGTCCCATGTGCGATCCATGTACACGTCGACCGGTGCTTCCACACGGGAGCCGTGCCGGATAAGCCGCGCGGCGCCGGCTTTGGTCAGCAGGTAGGCCTGCGTGCCCAGGGCGTAGCCCGTGTAGCGGATGAGATGGCGATACCTGTCGAAGTACGGAGAAGCCACTGCGCGCCAGGGAGCGGGCATCTTGGCGAAGAGACGGAGGTATTCGATACCCTGCCGCGCGAGCGGTGTAGCGCTGAGCGCGCGGATGAATTCCCAGTCCACCACCACGTCGTCCTCAAGGACGATCAACTGCTCGCAGTCTGCTTCGGCCAGCCATCTCCAGAGGGCGAAATGACTGGAATAGCAGCCCAGTTCGCCTCGCTGCAGCTTGCGACCGTACGCGCCCGTCACCCGCTTCTCGTCATACTGAAGCTGTGGGTCGAGGCCGGCATGGGCTGCAAAAAAATCCCAGTCGCAACCGGCTGCCGCGGCGGCCCGGGCAAAAGACACCCTGCGCTCTGCAGCCGATGACAGACTGATCACCCTGATTGCCGTGTGAATCGGTTGGGACATCGTGATCAGGCCTTGCGCAGATAAATCCCGGCAAGCGTCTTCAGCGTGCGCGGATGCAGTCCCATCCTGAAGAACGCCAGCAAGTCCGCAGGACCGGGCTTGATACCGTAAAAGTGGCTGAAGGCCTGAAGATAAAGACCCTGTTTCATCAGGCGCGGGCAGTTCTGCCACTTCGCGATGAGCGTGCGGTAGGCGCGCAGGACCCTGGCCTTCGACCCGACGGAGATGCGATCAATCGCCGGGTCCACATTGAGATAGTAAAGACCGGCATCGAGCAACTTCGCGGGACCGGCGTGCTTCAGGACGCGGATAAACAGGTCGAGATCCTGCCAGGCAGGCATCTCCTGATCGAAGAGGCCTGCGGCAATCACTGTCTCCCTGCGCGCGAAGATCTGGTTGCCGATGACATTGCAGAAGAACAGGTCTTCCCATTGCACCGATCCCGGCCTTGCGCTGGCCGTACGCTGTTGGCCCCTTTCCGATACGTCTTGCGAGAACAGGCAGGAGAACTTCTCGCCGGTCCGTTCCAGGAGCTGCCATTGCGCAATGAAGGCGGCAAGGCGCTCCGGATGGAAGTGATCGTCGTCGTCGAGTCCCGTGATGAACTCGCCCCTGGCGTCGCGGATGGCGAGATTGCGGGACAACGGCGCACCGATCGATGTCGCGTTGTGAATGGCCCGAATACGACTGTCTTCTGCGCAGACCGTCTCGAGATACGCGCGCGTCCCGTCCGTAGCACCGTCGTTGACGACGATGAGCTCGAAGTCGGAATGCGTCTGCGCCCGCACGGAATCGATCGCGCGACTCAGCAGCGCTGCGCGGTTCTTCGTGGGCATGTAGATACTGACCAGCATCGTGGGCTGCCTCTGTGACTAACCGGTGGCCGAGACCGGAGAGGACAGACGCCGCTTCTGCCGTAAGGCTGCTTTCGCCACGGCGTATAGCGGAGGGCGTAGCGTTTCCCGATAGAGCGCGAAGGCGGCGAATGAAAACAGGGCGAGCCAACGTGGCGCGGAAAGATTCCGTCGCACGGCATAGGCCGCGTAGTACTTCGAGAAAAAGTATCGAGTGTAATGGACAGACCAGTACAGCCGTTTCCAGCGGCTCGTCCGCTGACCTCCGGTGACGACCTGCGTCATCGGCAGGTGAAAACTGTGGCGGTCATTGGTGACGTACACATCATGGCCGTGCACGAACAGGTTCATCTGGTAGTCCGACTCCTCCCGATAGCCGTTGCCGCGGGCATAGGCCGGATCGAACGGGAATTCACGGAGCAACGCTGTGCGCGTGAGAATGATGGCGTTCGTGATCGGCAGCTTGATGTCCCCGGCAAAGCGCGCAGCGTTGACGTACTCGCAGATCAGGGAACGGAACGGTGCGGTGTTCCGGAGGCCATTGCCGAAGCG
Organism: Steroidobacteraceae bacterium; assembly: GCA_965279735.1. Classification (GTDB taxonomy): domain Bacteria; phylum Pseudomonadota; class Gammaproteobacteria; order Steroidobacterales; family Steroidobacteraceae; genus CAIUGU01. The sequence goes on from OZ257260.1 coordinate 2,589,487, forward strand.
CTTGAGAGCAACCGCCGTGGTTTCGCCGGGTTCGAGATAGACCCGGCGCCCCGAAACAGCGCCTGCCCCGAGCCGCAACAGCTTCTCGAGACAGACCCTCGCATAGCCCGGCTCCAGGCTTTCGTCGTCATCGCAGAAAAGCACGTACTCGTTCGTTGCGCGCTGTACGCCAACGTTGCGTGATGCCGATGCCCCGAGACGCTCCGCGTTGCAGATGAAATGCGTGCGGACCTGCGGATACAGCGATGCCAGTCGCTGGATCAATGCAGGCGTTTCGTCGGTGCCCGCATCGCTCACGAACACGATCTCGCTCACCTGTTCCTGCTGGAAATAGCTCGGGGCCACCAGACGCAACGTGTGGACACGATTCCGCGTGGGGACGATGAGCGTGATCACCGGGTCATGCCCCGATCTCGATGAGGCAGTACCAGGCCTGCTTCCGGAGACCCGGGATGCGGCAGAGCTGCCTGTCGAGCCACCACACCGTTCGCGTCATGCGGCTGCCCGGACGGACGTCGCGCGACACGAGACCCAGGAGGGGCGCGACCAGACCGAAATAGGTCACGCGCGACCACGCAAAGCCTTGCGCCATCGACTGCAAGTCCTTCTCCAACAACGGATGCTCGTCAGGAGTCCTGAGCTCAGGCGTGCGATTCCGGTACCAGTTAAGCACCGGATTATGGCCAAGCGGCTCGGCGAAAATCGCTATGCCACCTTTTCGCAGCACCCGCCGCACTTCAGCCATCGCCTTCGGAATATCGAGGTGATGCACGATGCCGCTGCCCGCGATCACGTCGACTGATTTGTCCGGCAACTGCATGGATTCAGCGTTGTCGACCAGGAACTCGACATTGCCGAGTCCCTTGCGGCGGGCCGTCTGCTTTGCCTTGTGGATCGCGACATCCGAGATGTCGATGCCCGTCACCTGCCGGGCACTCCCCGCAAGATCGAATGCCACGCTTCCCGTTCCGCAGCCGTATTCGAGGAAGCTGCGACCGCGCGCTTCATCCTTGACACGCCGCCGGTACAGGTCGAAGCCGTAGGCGATGGCCGTGTAGTAACGGCCCAGGCGATCTTCCCGCTCCGAATCATCTGCAAAGCGCTGGTTGTGGAACTCGCGCTCCCGCTCGACTCTTTCTGCCTGACTCATGAATCACCTCGGGCGCGCATGCCCACGTTTAAGTCCATCTGCTGTTTCGCGGGCACCGGGGTCCGCAGTTCCTGCATGGCCGTCAACAAGCCGACGCCCCTGTCTTCCCACCGGAACGCGCCTTGCGCAGCGGCGAATGCCCTCTGCTGCATCCCGTCCAGGATTTCCGTCTGGTCGATGTGGGCAACCACCGACGCCACCAATGATTCGAGATCGCGGCATTGCAGGGTTTCGGCGCGCAGCCGCGCCGGCAGCCCGGCTGCTGCTTCCGCGATCGTGGCCACAGGCACGCGACCGAAGAAATAATCGAGAAACTTGAGCTTGAAACCGCCGCCAATCAGTTCGGGCACGAGTGCGAGGCGAGCGGTCTCGAAGAAGGGCGCGGACTGTTCGACGAATCCGTGGAAGCGGGTCGCCTTGCAACGGGCCTTGAGGGGTTCGAGCAATGCACTGGGCACATCACCAACCACATCGAGCGTGATCCCCGCTTTCTGGAAGGCCGGTTCCGCAGCTTCCACGAAGCGCAGAAGGTTCTCGCGTTTGACGACCCAGTTGAACGAACCCATCAGCAGGACGTGTCGGGGCGTCGCTGCGGTGATCCGCCTCTCCGGCGCAACCCAGCCCGTGTAGCCCGGCGTGAGGGTGAGCATCGGCTTTGTGCCGGGCCGCCCGCCGGAGAAGGTCACGCGGTCTTCATCGGTAATCGTCGTAACGAGATCGGCGTCCTCAAGGAGCGCGCCTTCAAGAGTGCCGATCCGGCGGGCGTTATGACGTAAGGCCATTCGGCGCAGTACGGAACTGCGCGCGTCACGCGCCATGTCTGTCCACAACCTCGCTTCGTGATTGTGGGATACGTGGACAAGAAGGGGTCCGCCCCCGGTGATCGCACCGTGTTCATTCCTGAAACGATGCAGCGCCCAGCCTGCACCGTATCCATCGAATACGATCGCATCCCAGTGCTGTGCCAGTTCATGGTCGAGGAGGTGCTCATAGCCTGTCGTTGCGTCAATGGCCGCAGCAACCGGCAATGAGCTCCAGAGCGCGGCGACAGAGCTGCGTTTCACGCCCGGGACGGCAACCCAGTCGATGCGAGGGTCTGCAGCGAACGCTGCTTCACGATCGCCGAAGCCGGCGAACCGGACGTAAGCGCCCGCCGCCGCCAGACTCGCTGCTAGTTTCGCGGAATAGACTTTTGCGCCTGCGTCGAGCGGATAGGGCAGGTATCGCGCCAGCCACAAACACCTGAAAGGCCTTGGAACAGCAGGCGGGTCGGCGAACGGCACGTCCGCATCCGGAAGCCGGGAGAGCGCGTTATGCATGAGCGCTCCTGAGGGCCATGTCGGGGGTAAGCGCCCTGCGCATTACTCGCGCGAGACCCGTTTCGAACAGTTGCCACGATGCCCAGGAAACGAGGATGCCAATGCCTGCCGAAGCAACCGCAAAGACCACGAAGGCAATCTCCGGACCCGCTACAGGCGTGACGAAAGTGGCCACGAGACGTTTGACTCCCGCCATCACGAGCGCGTGCCAGAGATAGAAGCTGTAACTGATCGTGCCAAGGAACTGGAACGTGCGGCTTTTCAGGAAGGCAAAGATGCGGCTCGTATCCAGGCAGATGGCGGCAAACAGATGCAACGCGGCGACAAAGGCTATGACGGCTCCCACCCAGCGTCCGTCGAGCACCCAGTTGAACAGCGTATCCCCGAGGTCCGCCGCATCGGCGCCCGTTGATCGCCAGGCCAGCAGGAAGATCACCAGACTCGCCACCGGCATGCGTAACCAGGAGGAATGGCGGCGGAACCAGTCCTGATGGCGAAACACGATCACGCCGGTGAGAAAGAACAGGGTCCGCGGGTACAGGATCACCACCAGGACCGCGATCGCTGCCCACGCTGCGACGGCCCAGTGCTGCCTTGCAGGCCTTCTGAGCAGCAGGGTTCCGGCCGCCGCTATGAAGTAGAACAGCCATTCATAGCTCAGGCTCCAGGAGCCGAAATGCACTAGCGGCAACGGCACCAGTGGCGGCAGCAGAAACAGGTTGGCCAGGAAGATACCGGTCGCCTCAAGAGCGCTCACCCCGGCAAACATCTTCATGTCGAACGCAACGCAGACGATCGTGACGGCAACCAGCGCAGGGATCCACGCCGAATAGATCCGGATGAACCGGTCCTTGAGGAATCCGCCAATCGTCGAATGACGCAGCAGGCTGCCGAGAATGACGAAGCCGCTGATCATGAAAAACATCTCGACGCCGTAGGCCAGCGACGACCACATGAACAGGAATGCATCCGCGGAAGGCGTTCCACCCGGCAAGGGCACGACCCGTGCGCTCCCGAGATGGAAAAGGAACACCAGCAGCGCGCACAGGCCGCGGTAACCGTTGAGCGATGGATTGAAGCCTGTCTTCGGGACGGCTTTTCCACCCTGGGCAACGACGGCGCTCATCAGGTAGCCACCGGCTTCTGGCGAATAGAGGCCGCAGGATTCCAGGTCTGGTAACGCTCACCGCGCAGCGAACTCCAGACTCCGATGCCTGCTGCAAGAAATGCCGACAGGATCTCGACGATCTGCGCGAAAGGCCGCACCGACCATACAGCGCCCAGCAGATAGCCGACGCCAAGAACCCCGATGCCAAGCACCGCGAGACCGGTATAACCCGCTATCAGCAGCGCTACGCCGAACGAAAGAACGGACAGGCCGAGAAAATAGATCGCCAACCAGCGGATCAGCTTGTGCGAGATGTATTTGTAGACACTCAAGCCATCGAGCGTGCGGATCTGCGGCCAGATCAGGCGATGCACGTTGAAGGCCTGGCAGACGATGCGGACCTTCCTGCGGAACTCCTCGCGGGACGACGGCACCGATTCCTCATAGCCTCGCGCATCGGTCGCCTGGATCACGCGGTAGCCTTGGCACAACGCCATCAGGGAGACATAGAGATCATCGATGATGTGGTCCGGAGGCGGTTGATGGAGCGAGCGCCTGAGTGCAAACACCGAACCGTCCGCTCCCATGACCGAACCGGTTCTCCCCTCGAGGCGCTTCAATCCTTCCTCGAAGCGCCAGTAAAGCGAGCCCGATGCCGCCGCGGCTGAATCACCCGCATTGGTGTAAACCAGGTTGCCGCTGACGCAGCCGACTGCGGGATCCTCGAAATAACGCCGGAAGTCGCGCACGCAGTCAGGATCCATCATCACGTTCGCATCCGTGAAGATGATGACGTCCGCGTTCGTCCTTGCCACGAGCAGATTCATGCCGTGCGTCTTGCCGTGCCGTTCCGTCGCAACATGCAGGTCGATCCGGTCGGCATAGCGACGGAGGATCTCTGCCGTGCGATCGCTCGCGGCGTCGACATACATGTGGATCGCCAGATCACCCTCGCGTTCACGCAGTGCCAGCAGGTTCTGCACCTTGCGTTCGATGACATGCTCTTCGTTGTAGGCGCAGACGCAGATCGCGCAGGAGAGCTTTTCTGCCTGCACTCTTCCTGGCGCGCTACTGCTCCGCCTGAACCTGGAGACCAGCAGCAGCGACAGGGGATAGGTCGCGAACGGATGCAGGGCAACCAGCAGGAAAAATCCGCCCAGCACTGCGAAGGAAAGCTCAGTGCTCATGAGGGAACCCCGGCAGCGGGATCGCGCCTGCCCCAGACGGTGCCCGAAGCCCTGACCGGCACAGGCGGCATCGCCGGCCCAAGCTTCCCAGATTCGGGTGAGGGGTCATCGGCCGACGGCCACAGGAACAATGCGAGGGCGATACCATGTGCAAACGGTATGTAGAGGCCGTTAAGCAGGAAACAGAGAAGGAGTGCGAGACTGACGAGGTATGAGCGACTCCTCGAGAAGAGCAGGTAAAGAAGGAAGGCAAAATAAGCAAAGGTGCCTGCGACGCCGAACTCGAAGAGCGTCTTGAAAAAAGGCATTTCGGCAACGACATAGGCCGAGCGTTGCTGGAAATCGTAGAACGAGCCCGCCCCCGTGCCGAAAAGCGTTCGGAGCGGATCACTCCACAGGAATTCGCCGAACATGTAGAACCCGCCTATGAACCGCGCGAACCCGCTCGACCGGTCCGAGTCGAATTCATTGACCCGCGACAGAAGGCGGTCCAGGAAAAAATACTGCCGGAAGAAATAGAGCGCCGCGAACAGCAGTGCGCCGAAGAACAACAGGTCCCAGCGTCGCCGACTGATGACGAACAGCGGTACGCAAATGGCAAGGATCATCAGTCCCGTACCGGAATGGGCCAGCAAGGCGGCAAGGGCGTATATCGGGATCCGTCGCATGCGATTGAGCATGCTCAGTTCGACCACGATGGCAACCGCCATCAATTGGGCGAAGTAAGAGGGTTCGGCGAGGAATACTCCGTTCGACCTGAACAGATCAGTGCCGTAGCCGAGCGGACCTTTGCTGTTGAACCCCTGGACCAGGTAGGACGGCGAAACCAGGTATTCCATCGGAAAGAGATGTTTCACCTCAATCAGGAACTGCAGGAAAAACTGCGCTATCCCCAGCCATGCGAGCACCAGGCACACGTTCTGGAAGAATGTCGTGGCACGTTGCGCACTGTCGCGCCCCGAATTCACGTAAAACGCAAAAGGCACGTGCACCGCGGCGAATAGAAGCACGGAGTTGAGAGAGAAGGCCTCACCGCGGAACAGGGGGACGAGGCCGATGAATCCGGTAACGATCAGGAACATCGCCAGCCGCAGCGCGTCGAGCCGCATACAACCCGCGAAAATACCCGCAGCAATCGCAATGGGGACCACCATCACCGAAATGCCGATGCCATCTGCGCCGAACGGCGGTATTGCCACCTTTGTGAGCAGCGCTGTACTCAGGATGGGCGTCAGGAGCACCGCCATCGAAGCCCACGAATGTTGTTTGACATCGCTGGCGAGACCAGCGGTAACCAATGGCGTACCAGCGGCGGTAATCACAGCCTGGTTCATCCGGGAAGTTTTCCGGAGGGAAAGCGATTCTCGGGGCGTTCAGTCATTGAGCACTGCCCCGAGCAGCAACGCGCCGATAGACTGGATCTGCGCGCTTGCACGCTCGACTTCTGCCACTTTTGTACGGTGCCGACAGGTCGCGAGGATGCACGCGCCGCCGCGCGCCGCGACCATTTGTGCATCCGCGAAATCCAGGACAGGCGGCGTATCGATGATCACGATGTCGAACTTGACCGGTGCTACTTCAAGCAGGTAGTTGAAAGTCACGCGCGCCAGCAGCTCTTGCGGGTTCGGCGGCGCCGCTCCGGCACACAGCACCGACAGATGATCGAACGAGGGGACCGGGAGATAGGAATCCTGGAAAGAAGTCCGGCCGACGAGCAGACTCGACAGACCGGCATTGGGCTCAAGGCCAAACAGGTCCTGCTGCGCGGGATCCCGAAAATTCGCATCCACAAGCAGGGTCTTCTGCCCCAGCTGGGAAAACACGATGGCAAGGTTCGCAGCCAGGCTGCTACACCCGACTCGTGCACGTGGGCCTGTGACGACCAAGGTCTTGTTCTCCTCATTGAACCAGACCAGCGATAGCCGGCTTCGCAATGCGCGCAGCGCCTCGGCAGCGGGACCGAAAGGCTGGTACGCGGCCACCAGCGTTGGACTTAGCCGGGACTTGCCCGGATTTACATACGGATATTCAAACTGGAGGGCGAGCGCCCGCTGGATGTCGTCCTCGCTCACCAGTCCCAGCTGCTGGGCCGCTTCGCCGAATCGCAGGTTCTTTTCGCGCTGCGTATCGACGACCCGGTTTACGTCAACCTCGTCAAGCGCACCCGCATCGAGGAGAAGCTTGCCCACGAAAGTGTCTTCCATGCCGGGAGGAGAGCGTGGCATCTTCTTCCGGCGTATCACGGTACTCATAGGGCTGGGTATTTCCGCGGAGTGAAAAAAAGTTCGGATGTCAGGCCGGTTGGGCGCCAATTGCAGGGTCCGACGACCGGCGCCTGCCCAGCCGCCGCGACGTCGACTTTGGTAGACGCGGCAATTCCGCCAGGACGGTCAACCGGGCGATGCCCGAAAGATCGGCGGTAGAGCGGATGCGGCGGTCGAACAGTTCGATCGACAACGCGAGACCTGCAGCGAGCATTGCGCCGAGAACGGTGGCAAGCATGATGTTGCGCAGGACATTTGGCCGCGCTGGAAACGCAGGTGGCAGTGCACTATTAAGCACCGCGATGTTGCTCTGGTTCAGCTGACTCTGGAGTCGCACGTCGCTGGCGCGCTGCAATCCCTGGTCGTAGGCGCGTTGTGCATTGTCGACTTCTCGCTTCAGTACATCGAGCCCGTCTCGCTGCTGCTGGAGGGCGAGTATCCGATCACGTTGCTTGTCGAGTGCCCTCTGCATTTCCCCCGCCTGTCGCTGGGCGATCTCCGCGGACTGGGTAATGGAACCCCGTGCGGTCCTGAGTTCGGTTGCCAGCCTGCTTCGAAGCGTGGTGACTTCCGCGGCAGCACTGATGAATTGGGGATGATTGCGGTCATAGCGTTCCCGCACGTCCGCGAGTTTGCCTTCTGCGCGCACGAGATCCGCCTTCATGCTTTGCAGAAGCTGATTTCCCAGTATGTCAGGCAACTCTTCCAACCGGTCCTGATCCAGTGCCTGCGTCGCCTGTCGAAGACGCGTCTGTCCTTCGTACATCTGCGCCTGTGCGGTGACGAGCTGGTTGGCGATCTCGGCCAGCCGTGCATTCTCGACGTCGAGCTGGTCGCTCGCGCCCACGATACTTTCGTCCTGCTGGTAAGTCGCGAGCCGTCCCTGTGCAGCCTCGAGGGACGAGCGAAGACCCTGCAGTTGCTTATCGAACCAGGCGGCCTGACGCTTCATCGGGTCCATCTGCAATTGCAGGCTGGTTTCGATGTAAGCATCGGCATAGGCGTTCGCGATATCCGCGGCGAGGACGGGATTCTCGTCCTCAATCTGGATCTCGATGACGTTGCTTTCGCGCGACGGCTTGATGCTGAGGCGGGACAGCAGCCGATCCGCGAGATCACCCTGTGATGCGACAGGCCTCGCCGAGCCCGAGTTGGCTGTCCCTCCTGTTTGCGGCTTGTTGAACCACGGATTCGCCGCCAGCTGCAACTCGTCCACGACCTTGGCGGCCACGGTACGGCTCGATATCACGTCGATCTGCGTCGCCCGGAGGCCTGCCACCTGCTGTGCCTGTTGTGGGGCACCAGTCACGGGATCAGCACTCTTGGAATCGACGACCACCGACACTGCAGCCACATACACCTTCGGCATGCTGATGCTGACGACGGCGACCGTGGTGACGATGCCCGCGAACACGAGGAAGATCATGACGCGACGCGCCCAGATGACCTGCAGCAGCTGAAGGAATTTCATTGGCAGTTGCTCTTTGGTGTGGGCATGTTCAGAACCAGCTTTCCCGGACCAGAATCACGTCATCGGCCTGCAGTGCATCGGTGCCCTTCGCCGAATATTCCTTTTCCTTGCCCGACGCATCGCGACGCTTGACGATGGTCCGGCGTTCGGAGCCGCGCACCGTCAAGCCGCCGCCCGTGGAAATCGCGCGAGAGACAGTCATGTTGCGATCGAGCTTGTACACACCGGGCTTTTGCACTTCGCCATAGATGTAGAACTGCGAAGCACGCGGAATGTTGAGCGTGTCGCCGGCGTTGACGACCAGGTTCTGGGTGCTGTCGCCTTCCATGAGTGCACCGAGGTCGACGACTGTCTTGGTGCCGTCGCTGTGCAGGAGGGTTGCATGGTCGCCGGCCGTTTCGCTGCTGATGCCGCCCGCGAGGGCTAGGGCATCGAGCACCTTGTTGGAAGCCGTGAGCGAATACTGGCCGGGTTTGGCCACCTGCCCCATGACGGCAACCTTCTGGCTCTCGTATTCCATCACCAGCACGGAAACCTGTGCTTGGCGCACGAAGCCACCGCTGGCCAGACGCAAGGCCAGTTCCTTTTCCACATCCCATGTCGACATGCCGTTGATCGTCAGCTGGCCGAGGAGCGGGAACGTGATGTTTCCCGATTGGCTCACGCGCACATCGGCCGCCAGCTCGGGATGATCGAACACACCGATCTTGAGCAAGTCGCCGGGACCGAGCCGGTAGTCGCTCTCGGCGGCTGACAGGGACAGCGACAGACACATCCACGCCATGATCGCGAGCAGAAACTGCTGCAACGACGGAAGGGGAATTCTGTGATTCGTTCTCATGGTCGATTTACTGGCTGCTGGCGGAAAGAGGGAATGGCGTCTCAGGGGTATCGGGCGTAGCCGGTCCAGAGAATTCGTGCGGCGCGAGCCATGATGTCAGCACATCTTCGTGATAGCTGATTGCGGCACGCGCCCGCTGTTCGGTGAAGTAACGGGCCAGCACTGCCTGCTTCTGTTTGTCTGCGAGCTGCTGCTCAATGGTCACTCGCGCGGCTTCGAAGTCGATGGGTGCGGCCGTGACGCTACCGACCGACATGAGGAAAACCTGATCCTCGTGCTCGACCAGCAGCAGATCTCCGGCGCGGGCACGGGCAAACTCATCGAGTTTGCTCGCAGGCAGATTTTCCGCAGAAGCAGTCACGGGATGGATTTCATACCCGACCTTCTGACGGTTGAGCGCACTGCGGACCCGCTCGACCGAATGGGCAGAATCAAGCTGGCGCTGCAAGGCGGCGGTAAGACCCGCTTTGGGTATCGCAAAGACCACGAACTGGTAGATACGCCGCTGCGCGAACAGCGCAGGATGGGCGGCGTAGTACTCGTGAACGTCGGCGCTGCTTACGGGCGGCGAGCGGGCAAGCACGCGCTCGGCTGCGAGTCTCGCGAGGGTCTGGCGGGAAGCAAGAGCCCGGGACGCCGCCACGGCAGGGTCGCGATCGAGTCCGGCAGCCACCGCGTCCTGGACCAGCAGCTCTTCGTTGATGAGATCCTCGAGCGTGTTCCTCGCGATTTCCGGCGAAATGCTTGCGTCGCGATTCGCGATGGCCTGTTCCAGGGTCGCCGCGGTGATCTCCTTTGCATTGACGGTCAGGAGGACTGCGGCGGATTGCGTTTCATCACCCGCCACGTCGCAGCCTGCCAGCACACTGGCCAGGAGCCAGGCCAGCAGCACGCGAACAAAGGGTGCGATTTCAGTACGCATGGCGATCCCGCCAGACGACGGTGCCGGTCTTGAGGAGAATCATGAGATCGAACCAGATCGACCAGTGCTGGAGGTATTCGAGGTCGAACTCGATTCGCTTGCGCATCGACTCCAGATCGTCGCCGCCCCGATAGCCGTTGATCTGCGCCCAGCCTGTAATTCCGGGCTTGATCTTGTGCCGGATCATGTAACCGGGGATCAGGCGCCGATACTGCTCATTCACCGCGACGGCATGGGGACGAGGACCCACGATGCTCATCGTCCCTTCCAGGACATTAAGCAGCTGGGGCAATTCGTCGATGGACGTCTTGCGCATGAAGGCGCCGAGCGGCGTCACGCGCGAATCGTTGCGCGCGACCTGTGTATAGCTCTTGTCACCGTCCTCGGTGACCGACATCGAACGGAACTTGTAGACGGTAATGGGCTTGCCATCGAGGCCGTAGCGCTTCTGCCTGAAGATCACGGGGCCCGGCGAGGTCATGCGTATCGCCGCTGCCGTACCCAGCAGTACCGGGGAAAGCAGCAACACCGCCGTACCCGACACGATGATGTCCATCACTCGCTTCAGCAGGCCGCGCAGCCCGAAGAACGGCGATTCGCAGACCGCAACCAGCGGAATGCCCTCGAGCAGGTCGATGCGGCCCTGGATGAGACTGAAGAAGAAGAGGTCTGGAACGAAATAGACCGAAACGGTCGAGTCCCTCAGCTGTTCGAGCAGGCTCAAGACCCGTGGATCGCGGCTCATCGGTAACGTGATGTAGACCAGCCTGACGTCGTTGCCGAGCACGAACGCAGGGAGCGAGCGCAGCTTGCCAAGCACACGAGTCTTGCCCTTCGCGTGGAGGCGTCTCGGGTCGCGGTCCTCGAAATACCCGACAACCTCGATACGGTTCAGCGGACTGGTCGAGAACGTCTCTTCCAGCCGGACACCGATCTCGGTCAGCCCCACGATCACTGCGCGGCGTGAAGGTGCGCGGCTTTTCTGCAGGGTGCGTTCGGCGGCGATCTGCACCATCCAGAGAACGACCGGTGTTGTGGCGGCCCAAGTGAGCAGGACGGCGCCATTGAACCGGTTGCTGAATCCGGACACATGCATCAGCACCCAGATGAATCCGACTACCAGCAGCCAGCGCAGGAGGATGTTGAGGAAGCCGTGCCACGCCTGCATGCGCGTGCGATGCGCCTGCACGGGTGCCACGCCGAGATAGTCGGCGGCCAGGATGAATGCCAGCACCGCAATCAGGAAATGCGGCCCGTAAAGAGGTTCTCTCCAGATCCGCAGGCAGACGACCAGTGTGCAGACAGCCGCCACCGGATAGAGCAGGGATTTCGTCAGGAAGACCGAAGACGGATCTGCTGTCGTGACCTCGCCTGACTGATAACTGTGTTGCCAGGGTTCCATGGCGCCGCAAGCCTGGTGACGTGACCGGTTTGGCTTGCGCTCAGCGATACATTACTTCCGCCAGGGGACGGTGCTGCAATGACTTCTGCTTGCGACGCAGATGCACGGCAACGAGGCCGCCAGCCAGCCCCAGCATCAGGTATGACCCGAAATTGTCGCCAGCAGGAGAGTCTTCGGCTGCGACCGGCGCATGGTCGAAATACTGTCCGGCGGTGCGCGACACCACCGGCAGCCTGCTCGCCCTCTCGGCCACAGATGCATCGATCAGGTGGAGAAATGAGGAATCTGCTTCTGAATCGACCTGTCCCAAGCGGGTAGTCCTGTTGGTGGCAGCCGAAGCGGCAACCGTAAACAGAAGAGGCAACGAGGCAGCACAGACAAGTGTCCAGGGTTTCATGCGATCGATCTCCATGTCGCTCAGCTGCGACGCAAACCACGCTGAATATCCAAACCAGTCCCCTGCACGCTTTCTTGTTGTCGGTGTATGACAAAGCAATTTTCATTCCAGCGCCACGTGTCTCGTGTATGCAACACATGGAAGACGCGCAGGTGAACGTCGAGCACCGAACGTTTCTCGAAAGGGACGACACATGGAGAAGAAAACGCGCTGGAAAACAGCGTTATTGGTGATCTGTAGACATGCCGTCTGCTCTGGACGGCGATATCGAATGTTAAATCACCGGGCAATATCTACACGCATGCGTAGTGGTAACTATTACCGGCGACGCGCGCTTTCTTGCAAACACGCACCGAATAGGTACGCCACCGCACCGAGTTGGCGCGGTGGCACGCAGGAACTTCAATCCTCAAGTATCGCAGTGCTCAGTGTGCGAAGACAAGTTTGTTGCCGTCCGCCACCACCCTGATGCGATCACCCGCCTTGAATTCACCGCGCAGGATTTTCTGTGCCAGCGGATTCTCCACCTGCTGCTGGATCGCACGCTTGAGCGGTCGCGCCCCGTAGACAGGATCAAATCCGGCTTCGCCCAGGAGATCAGCTGCGGAGACGTCGAGCTCCAGACCCAGGTCGCGATCAGCAAGGCGCTTCCGCAGAAGTCCAAGCTGGATGTTCACGATCGCGCGAAGCTGTTCACGGTCCAGCGAATGGAAGACCACGATGTCATCGACGCGATTGATGAACTCCGGCCTGAAATGCGCCTGCACTACCTCCATGACTGCGGCTTTCATGCGCGCGTAGGTGTTTTCGTCCGGAACCTCGCCCCCCAGTTCCTGGATCGCGTGCGATCCCAGGTTTGACGTCATGACGATGACTGTATTGCGAAAGTCCACGGTGCGTCCCTGGCCATCGGTCAGGCGACCGTCATCCAGCACCTGCAACAGCACGTTGAAGACATCGCTGTGCGCCTTCTCGACTTCATCGAGGAGGATGACGGAGTACGGCCGCCGGCGAACGGCTTCCGTGAGATAGCCGCCCTCCTCATAGCCCACATATCCCGGAGGTGCACCAATCAGCCGTGCGACCGAATGCTTCTCCATGAATTCCGACATGTCGATGCGGATCATGGCTTCCTCGGTATCAAAGAGGAATTCGGCCAGTGCCTTGCAGAGTTCCGTCTTGCCCACACCGGTCGGGCCCAGGAACAGGAAAGAACCGTTGGGACGATTGGGATCCGCAAGACCAGCACGTGAACGCCGGATGGCATCGGCAACGGCCTTCACTGCTTCGTGCTGCCCAACGACGCGCTTGCCCAGCGACTCTTCCATCCGCAGCAGCTTGTCCTTTTCGCCTTCCAGCATCTTCGAGACGGGAATGCCGGTCCACTTCGAAACGACTTCGGCGACTTCTTCCTCGGTGACGTTGTTACGCAACAGCTGGGTAGCCTTGTGCTCGGCGTTCATCGCGCTCGCGAGGCGGGCTTCGAGCTCAGGTATACGGCCGTACGAGAGTTCCGACATCCGCGCGAGATCCTGCGCACGGCGCGCGGTCTCGAGTTCAAGACGGGCCCGCTCCAGGTCCTCCTTGATCTGTGCCTCGCTCTGCAGGGAAGCCTTCTCGGCCTTCCAGATCTCTTCTAGGTCGGAATATTCCTTCTCGAGCTGCGCGAGTTGCTCATTCAGCGTGGCCAGCCGCTTCTTGGAAGCTTCGTCGGACTCCTTCTTCAGCGCTTCCCGTTCGATCTTGAGCTGGATGACCCGCCGCTCCAGCCGGTCCATTTCCTCAGGCTTCGAGTCGATCTCCATGCGGATACGCGACGCCGCCTCGTCGATCAGGTCGATGGCCTTGTCGGGCAACTGCCGGTCGGCAATGTAACGATGCGACAGCGTCGCCGCGGCAACGATGGCGGGATCCGTGATATCGACGCCGTGGTGGACTTCGTAGCGTTCCTTCAGCCCGCGCAGGATGGCAATGGTGTCCTCGACGGACGGCTCATTGACCTGCACTTTCTGGAAACGGCGTTCGAGCGCGGCATCCTTCTCGATGTACTTGCGGTATTCATCGAGGGTCGTGGCGCCGACGCAATGCAGCTCACCTCGCGCCAGCGCTGGTTTCAGCATGTTGCCGGCATCCATCGCGCCTTCCGCCTTGCCGGCGCCGACCATCGTATGCAGCTCATCGATGAACAGGATGACCTGGCCTTCCTGCTTGTTGAGATCGTTGAGGACTGCCTTGAGCCGCTCTTCAAATTCGCCCCGGTACTTGGCGCCTGCAATCAGGGAGCCCATGTCGAGTGCGAGGATGCGCTTGTTGCGCAACCCTTCCGGCACTTCGCCATTGACGATGCGCTGGGCGAGACCTTCTACGATGGCCGTCTTGCCCACGCCGGGTTCGCCGATCAGCACGGGATTGTTCTTCGTGCGACGCTGCAGGACCTGGATGGTGCGACGGATTTCATCATCGCGACCGATGACCGGATCGAGCTTACCCTGGCTTGCCCGTTCCGTCAGATCGACCGTGTATTTCTCGAGCGCTTGCCGGTTTTCCTCGGCGTTCTGGTCGGTGACCTTCTCGCCACCGCGAACTTCATCGATTGCCTTTTCAACCGCGCCTTTCACGGCACCGGCGCTACGCAAAAGCGTGCCCAGCTGGCCTTTGTCGTCCAGCGCCGCCAGCACGAACAGTTCGCTGGAGACGAACTGGTCCCCGCGTTTCTGTGCCAGCTTGTCGGTGAGATTGAGGACCTTGGCGAGTTCGTTGGAGGGCTGGACGTCGCCCTCGTTGCCTTCCACCTTCGCCTGGGCGTCGAGGGCTTGTCCCAGCTGGGACCGCAACAGATTCACGTTCGTCCCTGCCTTGTCGAGCAGGTGGCGGACCGAGCCGCCCTGCTGGTCCAGCAATGCCGCCAGCACGTGGAGCGGTCCGAAGAACTGATGATCTCGCCCGACTGCCAACGACTGGGCATCTGCCAGCGCTTGCTGGAAGTGGGTAGTCAGTTTGTCCATGCGCATACGAAATCCTCTGGGCCGGTCTCGCCGGACTCTCGTCAGAAAGTGTTACTGGCACGGAACTTGGGGGTGATCCCCCAGGAAATCAACGGCTGTTGCGCAGGTCAGTGGGCCGCTGCGTGCGTGAAGTAGATCAGTGCGACGCCGATCGAGATCAGCACGAACTGCTGGATGGCCGAGGTGGCATCGACGCGCCGATGCAGCCCGGGGATGAGGTCGGCGACCGCTATATAAAGGAAGCTCGAGGCCGCAATCGCCAGTGCGTAGGGGAGGTATTCGAGTGCCGTGCCCAGCGCAAATACGCCGATCACGCCGCCGATGACGGACGTGAGACTGGTCAGCAGATTGAGCGTCAACGCCCGCGCCCGGCTCATCCCGCCCTGGAGCAGGATCGCGAGATCGCCGACTTCCTGCGGAATCTCATGAGCGAAGACGGCAACCGCGCTGACGATGCCGAGATGTACGTCCGTCAGGAAGGCAGCAGCAATCAGGACACCATCGAGCGCGTTGTGGAACCCGTCGCCGATCAGGATGAGGGACGCTGACGCGGCATCCCGCTGCTGATGCGTCGGGCCATGATGATGGTGGGAGTCGTGTGTATGGCCTTCGCAATGATCGTGATGGCAATGTCTCCACAGCACCAGTTTTTCCAGCACGAAGAACACCAGGATGCCGGCGAGCAGCGCCAACCCGATGCCATGGGTGTTCTCCGTCCCGGCTGTTTCCATTGCGTGCGGGATCAATCCCAGCAGCGCCGCGCCCAGCAGCGCGCCCGTGGCGAAGCTGACGAGGTGAGGCAGGACGCGATTGCGCTTGCCTTCGGGAATCAAGAGAAAGAGACCCGCCATCAGCGCGCTTAGCACGCCGCTCAACACCGTGAAGAGAACGACCCAGGCAAGCGTAGTCATTGTTGTTATTCCAGCCAGATCAGCGTGGCCATGCGGCCTGTCTGGCCGTCGCGCCGATACGAAAAGAAGCGTGCGGGTTCGGTTGCCGTGCACCACCCGCCACCATGAACAGCCTCCACTCCCAGCAACGCGAGTTCGAGACGGGCCAGCATATACAGGTCCGCCTGCCAGCGTCCGCGGGCGTTGGGCGCGAACGCAGACGCTGTCGCGGGGTTGCGCGCGGCAAACGCCTCAACCACCTCCGCACCTACCTCGAAGGCGCCGGGTCCGATCGCCGGGCCCAGCCACACCAGAAGCTGGTCGGGAGGCACGCCGAGCGCTTCAACTGCTGCGCCGAGCACGCCGCCAGCCAGTCCACGCCATCCGGCATGAGCGGCGGCGACGCGGGTTCCCGCACGGTCGCAGAATAAAACCGGGAGGCAATCGGCTGTCAGGATTGCGCAGACACCTCTGGCCCCACCGGAGTACGCATTGAATACGCCGACATCGGCAGTGGGCGGACGTTCGTGCCAGGCCGGCTGGGCCACGGCTCTGCCATGGACCTGGTTGAGCCAGAGGGGTTCGGCCGGGAGTCGCAAGGCGTTGCGTAAACGCCTGCGATTCTCGAGCACCGCGGCAGGATGGTCGCCCACATGAGCTCCCAGATTCAGGCTGGCCCAAGAGCCTCCACTGACACCCCCGGTGCGCAACGTCGAGGCTGCGTGAACCCGTGCTGGTGCCGGCCATTCGGGCGTAATCCAGGCGAGGCTGCCAGCGGTGTCTTCCACGGCTGTTCCTCAGCGACGCGCCGCCGCTGCCCTGGCCTCGTTGGCCACATCGGTAGCGAGCAGCGCAAGCAGTCCCTGAATGTCGGCAGGCAATGGCGCTTCGCACGCGACAGGCTTGCCGGTGACGGGATGGGCGAACGCGAGCCGGGCTGCGTGCAGTGCCTGGCGGCGAAACGCCCGCAAGCCCTCGACGACTTCCGGTGCGGCGCCCTTTGGCAGGACGAGACGACCGCCATACACCCCATCCCCGACGATCGGGTAGCGGATGTGCGCCATGTGGACGCGGATCTGGTGGGTGCGCCCGGTTTCCAGTTTGAGCCTGACGTGCGTGTGAGCACGAAAACGCTTCACGACACGGTAGTGCGTGACAGCCTCGCGGCCACCCTGCCGCACCGCCATGCGCACGCGGTCCACCCGGTGCCGGTCGATCGGCGCGTCCACCTTGCCGCCGGCTGTCATCACGCCCACGCAGACCGCCTCGTATTCCCTTTCCACTTCATGCGCTTCGATTTGCCGGACGAGCTGCGTGTGGGCTTCAATCGTGCGGGCGACGACCATCAGGCCGCTGGTGTCCTTGTCCAGCCGGTGCACGATCCCGGCCCTCGGCAGGACAGCAAGACCCGTATCAAAATGCAGCAAGGCGTTCTGAAGAGTCCCGGCCTGGTTGCCGGCTCCCGGATGCACGACCAGCCCCGCAGGCTTGTTGAGTACCAGAACGTGCTTGTCCTGGTGCACCACCTCAAGACCGATGGCCTCGCTCCTGACCTCGTCATCGGCGATCAGCTCGGCCTCGACGCGCACAGCCTCCCCGCCCAGGAGCCGATCCCGGGGTTTCATGGGCTGGCCATCCACCAGCACCTTGCCGGCGTCGATCCAGTCCTTGAGGCGGGTCCGGGAATACTCGGGCAGCAGCTCTGCCACCGCCTGGTCGAGCCGGCGACCAGCGTATTCGAGGGGAACCGTCAGGGAATGGGAGGGCATTCGGTGCTCGGGGCAAGGCTGGACGGGCGGATGGCCTGGTGGGGATCTGGGGAAACCGGAACCAGCCGCGAAGTCTAGTGAATTTCAGGCGTTGAGCAGAGCTTTATTCATTCCCCGCCCGTACGTCAGTGGCGCGTCGAACTCGCCCCCGGTCGGCTTGTCCCAACCCTGCCGGGAGCCCGGACACCGCTTCCGCTATACTCCGCCGCCTTGCCTTCAGGACCTACCCGATGCCCGAGCGCCAATCCTTCTCCCTGCCGCGGCTGACCATCGCCCTGCTGTTCCTCACGCTGGCAACGCTGGCAGGCTGTCGCAGCAATCCGGATCGCAACGGGATCACCGATCCGGACGTCGCTTACCAGCGCGCCAAGGAGTCGATGAGCAAAGGCGACTATGGGCGTGCCGCACTGATATTCGAGCAGCTCGAGGCACGCTTCCCGTTCAGCAATGCCACGCGCCAGTCGCAGCTGGACCTGATGTATGCGTACTACAAGAACCGCGAACCGGAATCGGCCACCGACCAGGCGGACCAGTTCATCCGCGAGAATCCTACGCACCCGCGGGTTGACTACGCCTACTACATCAAGGGGCTGGTTGCGTTTGAACGGAACCCGAACATCATCGAGCGCTGGTTCCGCGCCGATCTCTCGCAACGTCCGCCGATCGACGCCACGAAATCCTTCCAGGCGTTCTCGACGCTGCTGCAGCGCTATCCCAACAGCGAATACGCCGACGACGCCCGGCAACGCATGATCTTCCTGCGCAACCGCCTCGCGGATTACGAGACTTACGTTGCCGGCTTCTACCTCAGCCGCGGCGCCTATGCTGGTGCGATCAACCGGGCGAAATACACCATTGAAACCTACGATGGCGCGCCTGCGGTCCGCCAGGCGCTCGGCATCATGGCCGACGCTTACAGAGGCTTGGGGATGGCTGACCTCGCGGCCGACGCCGAGAAAGTCCTCAACGAGAATTTTTCCGCTTCGGCAGACACCGTGAGAGCAGAACGCTCGAGCTGGTGGAAATTCTGGCAGTAACGCTGTCATCAGCGCGGGCGAACACCCGTCATCTGCTGGTCTTGTAACCCGACGTAATCGGGTATCTCCAGTCGCGACCGAATGCCCGGTCGCTGATGCGGATTCCGGGAGGCGCCTGACGGCGCTTGTACTCGTTGCGCTTCACCAGATCGAGTACCCGCCCCACCGTTGCGCGGTCGTAACCCTTGGCTGCGATTTCATCGACCGACAGGTCGTCCTCGATGAAGAGCTCGAGGATCGGATCGAGAATCTCGTACGGTGGCAGTGAATCCGAATCCTTCTGGTCTGCACGCAGTTCTGCGGTGGGCGGCCGGTCGATCACGCGCTGGGGAATGATCGGTGACTTGAGCCCCGCACGGGCGTTGAGAAAGCGCGCCACCCGGTACACGAGGATCTTGCTCAGGTCCTTGATGGGCGCGAAGCCGCCCGCCATGTCTCCATACAAGGTTGCGTAACCCACCGCGGTCTCGCTCTTGTTGCCGGTGGTCAGCAACATGCGCCCCGTCTTGTTCGAAATCGCCATCAACAGGAGGCCGCGGCATCGTGCCTGGATGTTCTCTTCGGTCGTATCAGGCTTGCGTCCGGCGAATACATCGCCCAGCGCCGCCAGTGCAGACTCGAACATGCCTTCGATCGAGATCACGTCGTAGTGGACCCCGAGATTGCGCGCCTGGGCAGCGGCATCTTCCATGCTCATCTGTGAGGTATAGCGGGAGGGCATCATCACCGCGTGCACGCGATCCTTGCCCAGTGCGTCGACCGCAATCGCGAGCGTCAGCGCTGAATCGATGCCGCCCGACAGCCCGAGCACGATGCCGGGAAAGCGATGTTTGGTGACGTAGTCGTGGACGCCAAGGACCAGGGCACCATAGATACTCGCTTCTTCGGAGGGCAACGGCTCGATGGGACCTGAACGCGGCTGCGCACGTCCATCCACGAGATCGATGTCTACCGGAACCAGCGCTTCACGGAATGAAGGCAGGCGCTGGATCACTTCGCCCGCTCCATTCATGACGAATGAACCGCCATCGAATACGAGCTCATCCTGCCCACCGAGCAGGTTGACGTAGACCACCGGCAAGCCGGTGTCGAGTACGCGATCGCGAACGACGCTTTCCCGCCGCTGCTGATAGCCGAGTGAATAGGGCGAGCCGTTGCTCACGACCAGCAGCTGCGCACCCGCTTTCGCGGCTGCCAGGGCGGGTTCGCGCTCCCAGATGTCTTCGCAGATCAGGAACGCAACGCGAATCCCGTTCAGCTCGACAATGCGGGTGTCGGTGCCGGCGCGGAAATACCGCTTCTCGTCGAAGACCTTGTAGTTGGGCAGGAACTGCTTGCGGTAGTTGGCGAGGCTCGTCCCATCTCGAACGACGGCTGCAGCGTTGTAGATCGTCCCGTCCGCATATTCGGGATAGCCCACCATGGCGGTGATGCCCATTGTCTCGGCCTGGACGCGCTGCAGGCCGTGGACCACTTGCCGGCGCATGCCGGCATGGAACAGCAGATCCTCAGGCGGATAACCCGACAGCGCGAGTTCCGGGAAAACCACCAGCGCAGCCCCCAGCTCGTCGCGGGCCTGCCGGGCGGTATCGATCACGCGCTGGGTATTGCCCTCGACATCGCCGACGAACAGATCGAGCTGGGCAAGGGCGATGCGGAGGGTCGGAGGCACGGTGGCCGGAATATTCCCTTATTTGCCCTTGGCGGGTTTTGCCTTGCGGCTTGCAGTCTTCTTCTTTTTCGGTGCTGCCTTCGACTTCAGCGCTTTGACTGCTGCCTTC
Organism: Steroidobacteraceae bacterium; assembly: GCA_965279735.1. Taxonomy (GTDB): domain Bacteria; phylum Pseudomonadota; class Gammaproteobacteria; order Steroidobacterales; family Steroidobacteraceae; genus CAIUGU01. The sequence goes on from OZ257260.1 coordinate 2,610,030, forward strand.
GCCGGTTTCACCTTCGCCTTCACTGTTGCCTTGACCTTGGCCTTAGCCTTGCCGGCCGCCTTCTTCTTCGGCGTGGCAGCAGCTTTCACTGCCTTGGCCGCAGACTTGACAGCCTTGGCTGCCGACTTGGCGACAGACTTGACCGTATTGGCGGCAGTAGCAGCAGCACGCTGCACGAGCGCGCGACGCTTCTCGAGCTGCTCGGCAATGGCGGTGCCGAGTTCCGCAGGCGAACGGACCGTGCGAACGCGAGCTGCTTCCAGCGCCGCGAACTTGTCAGCCGCTGTGCCCTTGCCGCCCGAAACAATGGCGCCTGCATGGCCCATGCGCTTGCCGGGAGGTGCGGTTACACCAGCGATGTAGGCAACGACCGGCTTGCGAACGTTGTAACGGATGAAATCCGCAGCCGCTTCTTCATCGCTGCCGCCGATTTCGCCGACCATGATGATGCCTTCGGTCTTCGGGTCTTCTTCGAACATCTTGAGGACATCGATGAAGTTCATGCCGCGCACGGGATCGCCGCCGATGCCGACGCAGGTGGTCTGGCCGAGGCCAATGCTTGTTGTCTGGTAAACGGCTTCATATGTCAGCGTGCCCGAACGCGACACGATGCCGACCTTGCCGGGCTTGTGGATGAAGCCGGGCATGATCCCGATCTTGCATTCGCCAGGAGTAATGATGCCGGGGCAATTCGGGCCGATGAGCAGGCTGCCGTAGCTGGCCAGCGAAGCCTTCACCTGCACCATGTCATTGACCGGGATGCCTTCGGTGATGGCAACGATCAGTTCGACGCCGGCATCAGCCGCTTCGAGAATGGCATCGGCAGCATAAGGAGCCGGTACGTAGATCATGCTGACCGTGGCGCCAGTCGCCTTCACGGCCTCGCGTGCCGTGTTGTACACGGGGAGACCCAGGTGTTTTTCACCGCCGCGACCGGGGGTCACGCCACCGACGAGCTTGGTGCCGTAAGCCAGGCACTGTTGTGAATGGAACGTGCCCTGCTTGCCGGTAAAGCCCTGGCAGATCACGCGGGTATTCTTGTTGACGAGGATGCTCATAGAGGATTCGGATTCTGTGCTGTGAGAATTGATCAGTTGCGAACCGGCTTGGCGGCCGCGACGACTTTCTTGGCCGCGTCGGTCAGGTCCTTGGCGGCGATGATGGCTAGCCCGCTGTCGGCGAGGATCTTGCGACCCTCTTCCGCGTTGGTGCCTTCAATACGCACCACTACGGGCACGCTCACGCCGACGTCCTTCACGGCAGCGATGATGCCTTCAGCGATCATGTCGCAGCGGACGATGCCGCCGAAGATGTTGACGAGAATCGCGCGGACCTTCTGGTTCGACAGGATCAGGTTGAACGCTTCCGTGACCCGTTCCTTTGTGGCGCCGCCGCCGACGTCGAGGAAGTTCGCAGGCTTGCCGCCGTGCAGCTGCACCAGATCCATCGTGGCCATCGCGAGACCGGCGCCATTCACCATGCACGCTATGTCGCCATCCAGCGAGACATAGTTGAGTTCGTGCTTGGCGGCAGCCCGCTCCGTCGCGTCTTCCTGGGTCTCGTCACGCCAGGTGGCGAGTTCCTTCTGGCGGAAGAGCGCGTTGTCTTCGATGTTGATCTTGGCGTCGAGCGCGACCAGCTTGCCCTCGCCCGTGACGATCAGCGGGTTGATCTCGAGCAGGCTCGCGTCCTGTTCGAGGTAGAGCTTGTAGAGCGCCTGGGCGATCTTCGAGAATTCATCGATCTGCGCACCGGACAGCCCGAGCGCAAACGCCATGACGCGGCACTGGTAAGCCTCGAGTCCGGTCGCGGGATGCACGTTCACGCGGATGAGCTTTTCGGGGGTCTTGTCGGCAACTTCTTCGATGTCCATGCCACCTGCGGGTGACACGATGAAGGCAATCTGGCCCTTGTCGCGGTTCAGCACGAGGCTGACGTACAGCTCGCGTGCGATCTTCGAAGCCGACTCGATGAAGACCTGGTGGATGGGCAGACCTTCGGGTCCCGTCTGGTGGGTGTGCAGTCGACGACCCAGCAGCTTGGCTGTGGCATCAGCAGCCGCTTCGGGACTGTCTACGACTTTCACGCCACCGGCCTTGCCACGCCCACCCGCATGAACCTGGGCCTTGACGACCCACTTGCCACCACCGACGCGACGCGCGGCCTCGGCAGCTTCGGCTGGGGTGGAGGCCACGTAGCCGGTGGGGACCGGGATGCCGTAGCGCGCAAAGAGCTGCTTGGATTGATATTCGTGCAAGTTCATCTGCGGGTCTTTCCGGTCTGATTAATAAGGTGAGGGCTGAATGCTTTGTTCGGGTTGCTGCGCCGCAGGCCGGCGAGCTTGGGGGCGCGTATTCTGTCGCAAACTGCCGGAAATGCAAAGAACCCGGCACGAAGACGCGCGATTCCTGTGCTAATTTGCAGCGCCAATGAGTACCACCCCGCCCGAAACCGTACGGCCAGCCGCGACCGATCTCGCCTGGCGAATACTGGCGTTGCTCAACCTGTTCAGGTTGCTGGTACCCATGGTGCTCACGGGGCTGTTCGTCTTCCTGACGCCGCGTCCAGTAGGGCAGGTCTATCCCGCGTTTTTCGTCGGCGTATTGACGGCTTATTTTCTCTTCGCGGCGATTTCCATCTCCAGCATCAAACGCCGCTGGCCAGATGTCCAGACCCAGGTCCTGCTCTACGTCATTGCCGACCTGGTTGCCATCAACCTGCTGACCTATGCGAGTGGCGGCCTGATCAGCGGGCTCGCTGTCCTTCTCATTCTTCCGGTGGGCGCCGGCAGCCTGATTGTTCCTCCGCGCCAGGCGCTGATGTTCGCGGCAATGGCAACGCTCGGCCTGCTGGTACAGCAGGGCTTCTCCATCCTTGCGGGACACGGGGACTGGGGCGATTTTGCAGCGGCCGGCATCGTCGGCGCCATTGCTTTCATGCTGGCGCTGGGCGCTTACCCGGTGGCGCGGCGCCTGCGGGAAAGCGATGCCTTGATCCGGCAACGGGAAGTCGATATTGCCGACCTCTCCCAGCTCAACGAATTCATCGTCCAGCATCTGCGGGAAAGCATCCTGGTGGTCGACGCCCAGGACCGCATCCGGCTCATCAACAGCTCCGCTGAACAGCTTCTGAAAGGCGGACCGGTCATACCGGGGACGCTGCTCGGTGAAGTAGCGCCCAAACTGCTCTACCTGCTCGACACGTGGCGCCGCAAATCGTATGACTGGCAATCGAGCACGCTGTCGCTCGTCGCCGCGGAAGGCAGTGCGCTGATCCAGCCACATTTCGTTTCGCTGGAAACCGAAAACCGCGGACCCACGCTGATCTTTCTCGAAGACACCACGCTGATTGCCGAGCGCGTCCAGCAGTCGAAGCTCGCGGCGCTGGGACGCCTGAGCGCCAGCATTGCCCATGAAATCCGCAATCCGGTCGGTGCCATGAGCCACGCGGCGCAGTTGCTGAAGGAGTCTGCGTCACTAACTCCGCAGGATCGTCGTCTGGCCGACATCATTCATGACAATGGCGCCCGCGTGAGCACGATCGTTGAAAACGTACTGCAATTGTCCCGTCGCGATTCCACCCGTCAGGAACGCATCGATCTTGGCGGCTGGCTCGAGGATTTCCTCAAGGAGTTCAGGCAGACGCTGCAGGTCGAGGCTGCCGATCTGCGCTTCACACCCACCGGCGAGGATCTCGAAATCCGTGTCGATCCCTCGCATCTGCACCAGCTGCTGTGGAACCTGTGCGAAAACGCCTGCAAATACGGCCGAACAGGCGATGGGCACGTTTCCATCGACATCAATACCGGCCGTATCCCGTCCAGCCAGCGCCCCTTCCTCGAGGTGGCAGATCGCGGGCCCGGCATCGACTCGACCAATGCCGAACAGATCTTCGAACCCTTCTTCACTTCGGGCCCCGGTGGCACGGGCCTCGGGCTCTTCATTGCCCGCGAACTGGCCCAGTGCAACCGCGCCGTTCTCGTCTACGAGGCACGCCAGGGCGGTGGTAGTATTTTCCGCATCGTGTTCGCCGATCCACAGCGCTGGGAAATCTGAAGAATGGGAAGCCCACGCGCCCTTGTTGTCGACGACGAACCCGATATCCGCGAGCTGCTCGGCATAACCCTCGAGCGCATGAATATCGAAGTCGTGGCGGCTCCCGATCTGACATCTGCCCGCAGCTCGCTGCGAGCCGGCCATTTCGACCTGTGCCTGACCGACATGAAACTGCCCGATGGCGACGGGCTGAGCCTGGTCGAGTGGGTGCAGACAAATCGCCCTCAGCTGCCTATCGCGGTGATCACCGCTCACGGAAATGTCGAAACGGCGGTCCGCGCCCTGAAGCTTGGCGCCTTCGATTTCATTTCCAAGCCGCTCGATCTTGCGGCCTTGCGCAAGCTCATCTCTGCAACGCTCACTCTGACGGATACACCCGAAGCAACGTCACATCTGCCGAGGATCCGGCTGCTCGGCCGCTCGCGCGCCATGACGCAACTGCGGGAAATGATCGAGAAGGTGTCCCGCAGCCAGGCCCCCATACATATATATGGCGAATCAGGCACGGGTAAGGAACTGGTCGCCCAGCTGATTCATGAGGCAGGTGCCCGGCGTGCGGGTCCGTTCGTCCCGGTCAACTGCGGGGCCATCCCGACCGAACTGATGGAGAGCGAACTCTTCGGCCACAAGAAAGGGAGCTTTACTGGCGCTGTCGCCGACAAGCGCGGGCTTATCCAGACTGCGGAAGGTGGAACGCTGTTTCTGGACGAGATTGCGGATCTGCCACTGCACATGCAGGTGAAGCTGCTACGGGTAATCCAGGAAAAGAGCGTACGTCCTGTGGGCGAATCGAAGGAATCGCCCGTAGATGCCCGCGTCCTCAGTGCTACGCATAAACCTCTTGCCGCCGAAGTCGCGGCTGGCAGGTTCCGGGAAGATCTCTTCTACAGAGTGAATGTCATCGAGATCAGGGTTCCTCCTCTGCGCGAACGCCTGGAAGATGTGCCGGAACTCGTCGACTCCATTCTTCAGAAGCTCGGCAAGGACATGAGCGGGCCTCCCCCTGCGCTGACTGCAGCCGCACTCAAGGCGCTGGGGGAATACCCTTTCCCTGGTAACGTGCGCGAACTCGAGAATGTGCTGGAACGTGCAGCGACGCTATGCGCCGGCACGAACATCGCCGTCACTGACCTGCAGCTTCGCACGGCCATTGGCCCTATCGACAAGAATGCCGCGGCACTTGCTGCCGGCGAACCGCTCGGCGATGCCCTCGAGGACATCGAACGCGATGCCATCGTCAGGGCGCTGGAACAGACCCGCTACAACAAGACCAAGGCAGCGGCACTGCTCGGCATGAGCTTCAGGTCGCTGCGCTACCGGATCAAGAAGCTCGGACTGGAATAAAGCGTGACCAAACAGCCTAATGCTGCATTTCAGGATGCCGCACTTTCCACGGCGCAGTTTCTGACTGCGCGCATCGCCGTCCTTATTCCCTGCTACAACGAAGGCGCCACTATCGGGCAAGTTGTTCAGGATTTCAGTATCGCTCTTCCCGAATCCACCATTTACGTTTACGACAACAACTCCACTGACGACACCATCGCTGAAGCCAGGAAAGCCGGAGCTATCGTCAGGAGCGAAACCTTCCAGGGAAAAGGCAACGTCGTGCGCCGCATGTTCGCCGATATCGAAGCCGAGGCATACGTGCTCGTGGACGGTGATGGAACGTACGATGCTCCCAGCGCGCAAAAAATGGTCAAGCATCTATTGGCTGAATCGCTCGATATGGTCAACGGAGCGCGCGTGGCGGTCTCAACCGGTGCTTTCCGACCGGGCCATGCATTCGGCAACAGACTACTGACCGGCACTGTCGCGCTCATATTCGGCGATGGGCTCAAGGACATGCTGTCCGGCTATCGGGTCATGTCACGCCGGTTCGTAAAGTCGTTCCCTGCGTTGGCAAGCGGCTTCGAAACCGAAACGGAACTGACCGTTCACGCACTGGAACTGCGACTGCCCACAGTGGAAATTCAGACTCCTTACCGGGATCGGCCGAACGGATCTCAAAGCAAACTCAGGACTTTCAGGGATGGCTTTCGGATCCTGCGCACCATTGTTCTTTTGGTGAAGGAAGAACGCCCGATGCAGTTTTTTTCCATCGTGGCAACAGCGCTCTTGCTGGCTTCGCTTTTTCTGGGTTGGCCTCTGGTCAGGACTTTCCTCGATACCGGGCTCGTGCCCCGCTTGCCAACGGCAATACTTTCAACAGGACTGATGATCCTGGGGTTCATTAGCTTCATTGCCGGCCTGATCCTCGATACTGTTACTGTCGGGCGACGCGAAATGAAACGTCTCCACTACCTGGGCCTGCAGGGGCCGACTTTCCGGGAACGGCGGCGAACAACGTGATTCCCGTTAACGCCATCCGCAATTTTGCACTCATAGGTGGAATCGGGTTTGCCACTGAGGCCGTTCTGTTAACAAGCATCATACGGCTCGCAGGATGGCCGCCTTGGCAGGCGAGACTGCCATCCTTTCTCGCGGCCGTGTTAGTCACTTGGACGCTCAACAGGCGCTACACGTTTCCCGGGCGCGGCCTGGATCATGCCTCCTTGGATGCGATTGCATATTTCTGCATCCAGGCGTGTGGTGCCGCAGTCAATTTCCTCATCTTCCTTGCCTGCCTCGCGTATTTTCCGAAAGCTCACGAGGTGCCACTGCTTGCCCTCGCAGTCGGTGCAATTGGCGGGTTCGCTTTCAACTTCGGAACCAGCAAGGTTTTGTTGTATTCGCGCTTAAGCGCAAAAGCCTACAGGCGATAGTCATGCAAACTGCTGAACCTTACAGCGGAATCGAAAATCTTGAGGTCATGCAAGACGCCCTGAACTACAACAGCTATCTCCTGAAGATCGTACGGAAGCATTCACCCGCAGACGGCAAGATCCTTGATTTTGGAGCCGGCGGTGGCCAGTTTGCGATCCCATTGGCCGGATCAGGGGCAGATATCACTGCCGTAGAGCCCGACAATTTCCTTCGACAGATACTGCAGGAAAAAGGAGTGGCGACTGTTGCGCAAGCACAAGAACTCCCCAATCTTGCATTTGAATACATCTACACCCTCAACGTTCTGGAACATATTCAAGATGATGCAGGAACGCTTCGCGAGTTGCATTCGAAACTGGCAGCAACCGGGATCTTGCTGATTTATGTCCCGGCATTTCCCGTCCTGTACACAAGCATGGACAGAAAAGTTGGTCATTTTCGAAGGTATACGCGGGCATCGTTAGCGGCTGCGGTCCACGCTGCGGGATTTGAGATAGAGAATGTGTCTTATGCAGACTCGCTCGGTTTCTTTGCGACTTTGCTTTTCAAGCTCATGTCAAGGACGAACGGCGATGTAAACCGAAGCGCCCTGAAGGCTTACGACCGCTGGGTTTTTCCCCTGAGTCGTCGTCTCGACAGGATAACCCGTAACTGGTTTGGCAAGAATATGCTTCTCATTGCTAGGAAGAACTCCCGAGGTTGAAAGAAAATCGAGATCGAAACGGACAACGCCAAACATCGCCTTGAGGCGTCCCTGCTCTGCCTACCTCGTCAGCTCGCGATCCCTACTCCCCATGAAGATCTGATGGTTCTTGTTGCCACCGCAAAGAATCTAGCAGCGATAAGCAGTGGGACGACAGGCAGATTTATACGCCCCAGATTCATGACAGCTGCAGATATTGCCGCCACAACGCTTACGGCAAGGATAGGCGACCGATCGTCAGTCTGCGGGAGCCCACCAGCACAGCTGAGCATTGCCAGCCAGAGGATCTTCGTAACGGACCGCGGGGCATAAGCCCGACGGAAGAAGAGTGCTGCGCAGATATAGATCGAGAATCCGATGGCCAAGAAATACCGGCAATGCCACCTTATAACCCATGTAACCAAGAGGCCACAAAAGCAGCAGCTGGCGAGGAGGGTACCCCCCAAGTTATGAACGGGATAGCCTGCCCCGAACGTTGCTGTCAGATGACTCATGTAGACGCTTTATATGAACAGATCCTGCTGTTCACCCGCCGGTACCATCCGTGCTGCCATCCAGTAGTTGGCAAAATCCCGATTGGTAAGCACCGGCCACGAATATTCCTGCTGCATTCCCCTGACAAATACGAATAGCGGTAGCGAATAGGACAGGAGTGCAGCGAGGGCAAAGGCGAGTGCACACACCAGTGCAGAATCTGCCCTTGCCTTGTGACGTCACTTTTTCGCCATGAAGCTCATGGAATTTTCTCAACCACGGATTTCTCTCAAGCCTCGCACGTGAACGGGTTGAATCGATCTTTATCTAATGACTACCGCACTGCTCCAACGTGACCTGCTTCACGGCCAACCTGGTTGTACGCAGCTGTATTATGTCGCGTAAAGGAGCTCAACGATGATAGATGTCGAGGTACTCGCGCAAGGTGAAGGCTTTACTAAGCCTACTGGAATACCAATGGCGACAGCCCCGCGGTCAAGAATAATTATTCTTTGGCTTCTTCTGGGATCTCTGGCGGCCGGAGTTTGCAGTCTTATCTGGCCAGCGGCCCACTTGGGCAATGAATACCTGCCGGTTGGCAACGATTCTTTTTATCACGCGCGCCGCATTCTTGACACTGCGAAGGACCCCGCCTCCTTTTATGAGTTTGACTCAAAAATACATGCACCCGAGGGCAGTCTCCTCGTGTGGCCTTGGGGTTATGACTATGCAATGGGCTTGCTGGTGCGAATGGGGATAAAAATGGGCATCGCCAGCGACCCAATGGCGATTCTCGTGTGGATTCCCGTTGGCGCGGTTTTTGTGTCGATGGGAATGTTGCTGCTGGTAGCCCGGCAAATCTCGCTGTCACTATGGTCCTCGACGTTGGCAGGAATTTGCCTGGCGTTAACTCCCTTGACGCAATACCTGCATGGGGTTGGTTTCGTCGACCATCACTTTGCCGAGTACATCTTTGTACTTGCCACACTCGCGTTCGGATTGACGTGGCTGCGAGATCTGAGTGCTGCAGGACCTGCAATGGTCGTTGGTGTCATCTTGGGAATTGCACCCGCAATTCACAACGGACTTTTCATATTGCAAATTCCTGTTCTGACGTCGCTGTTCATTCTCTGGCTGCAGGGAATTCGCAGCCCAAGCACCCCAACAATTGCTTTTTGTGCCGCTCTTCTAACTGGCACCGCAGCTGTTCTAATCCCGTCAGAGCCATTCAGGAGCGGCTATTTCGAATACTTTCTGCTTTCCTGGTTCCATCTATACGTGGCATGCGGCACCGCCATTGTCGTTTGCTTCTTCAGTCGATTCAGAAAATCTGCGAAGAGCGTCTCTTATCTGACAACTGCCGCAGTAATCTTGCTAATCCCGTTGGGTTATCAAATCAGCATGGCCCAGGCTTTTCTAAGAGGCGACTTAACTGGCCTAGAAAATATCGGCGAGATGAAATCGATTAGACAGTTGGTAGATGCATATGGCGCCCTCGATGTGACGAATCGCTATTCTGTTTTGTTGTGGTTTGTGCCCCTAAGCTTTCCATACTGTGCGTATTGTTTGTGGCGCGAACGCAAATCCGGACTTGTTCTCTTCTGGATATTTTCCATCGGGGGACTTACGCTTCTGCTCCTGCAATTTCGTCTGCACTATTTCGGATCATTTGCGCTTTACTTGCCTTGGCTTCTCCTCATAGATCGTTTTACTCGCACGCGACCAGCATCCCGAAGAAACTGGATGTTGGCCGCATCAGTCACTCTCTTGCTCATGTATGCACCGCCGCTGAGAAATCAGTTACTAGGACCGATGTTGTACGCCAATGATCAATACTTTCTAAATCTACGTCCGGTTCTTGCAGTGCTGCAAAAAGCCTGCAAGGACGACCCCGGTATTGTACTGGCGGATAACGATGCAGGTCACTACATTCGCTACTACACTGAGTGTTCGGTTATAGCGAACAATTTTCTGTTGACTGCACAGCAAGGACAAAAAATTCTCGAGATGAGAAGGTTGATGGGAATGTCTGCTGACGAGCTAGCTGACATGGCACCAGAGATTAAATACGCCCTGGTCCGGCCGCTGCAAATAAACACCAAAGCCGGCAGCGCGCAGTACATTCTCTTCAGCGCAAATGCAGATCGCCTCGTAGCAGATCTCCTTATCAATCCGCATGCGACCCCACCTACCCCTGCTCCAAAACGCTATGAGTTATTGCACGAAGCTGTGATCAGGGATGGAGATTTCAGCATTCCCTATGCACGCCTGTATCGAGTGTTGCACTGACCTCTTGTCGTCGCGCAGTCGCAATCTCACGCCATCTGCTGACATTTCTTGTCAGCTAGCGACAAAACGCGACGGCGTTAGCCTCTGTTCGAAGGCGCAGGAATACTAGCGTGTTATATTTAATTCATATAAATCAGTGCTTTAATTATTTTTTATTTGCTGGCACATTGTTTGCTTATAACCAAGCACAGATTGTTTTCTGCTGTTGTATTGACCCCTCACATCCTCGGAGATTTTCGATGAAACAGATCCAAAAGGGCTTCACTCTTATCGAATTGATGATCGTTGTTGCGATCATCGGCATTCTCGCGGCTATCGCGATTCCTGCTTATCAGGACTACACCATCCGTTCCCAGGTCTCGGAAGGACTGACCCTGGCAGCCTCCGCGAAAACCGCGATCTCCGAAAGCTTTTCAGCCACGGGTGTCACGCCCGCCAACCGGACTGCTGCTGGCATGTCAGCCAACAATGCGGATACGACCGGTAACTACGTTGGTCAGTTGCAGGTTGCTACAGGCACGATCACGATCGTGTACAGCAACACAGCACCGCAGCGCGCTAACAGCGCAATCAATGGCTCGACTTTGACATTGGTCCCTTATCTGTCGGTGGACAACAGCGTCATCTGGAAGTGCCGGGCCGTGGGCTCGGTTGCTAACCCTTCAGCCACTCCTATGACAGGCGCAGCTGTTGCGGCGGGTACTCTTCCCGCTAAGTATGCTCCTGCCGAGTGCCGCGCTTAATCATTGGGCCAAACAAGTAAAGAGCCCCTCATGAGAGGGGCTCTTTTCTTTTTGATAACCCGTTTTAAATTGTCCCGCGGGTTAAACGTTCAGTCTACATTCCCGAACCTGTGCCTGAATCAATACCGGAACACTCGCGACGAAAGTTAGGAGAATTTCATGCTGCGGACTTCTAAAGGCTTCACTCTTATCGAATTGATGATCGTTGTTGCGATCATCGGCATTCTCGCGGCTATCGCGATTCCTGCTTATCAGGACTACACCATCCGTTCCCAGGTCTCGGAAGGACTGACCCTGGCAGGCTCCGCGAAAACCGCGATCTCCGAAAGCTTCTCAGCCACGGGTGTCACGCCCGCCAACCGGACTGCTGCTGGCATGTCAGCCAACAATGCGGATACGACCGGTAACTACGTTGGTCAGTTGCAGGTTGCTACAGGCACAATCACGATCGTGTACAGCAACACAGCACCGCAGCGCGCTAACAGCGCAATTAATGGGTTAACGTTGAAGCTGGTGCCCTATTTGTCGGTGGATAACAGCGTCATCTGGAAGTGCCGGGCCGTGGGCTCGGTTGCTAACCCTTCAGCCACTCCTATGACAGGCGCAGCTGTTGCGGCGGGTACTCTTCCCGCTAAGTATGCTCCTGCTGAGTGCCGAGCCTAACCTTCCGACAAACTAAAGCGGAAACGGCCCCAAAAGCCCCTCAATTGAGGGGCCCATTATCTTTGCGGCTTATCTCCACGCTCCGCCAATGTGACGTAGCTCTAGCAACGGCGCCCCAGCGTCCGCCACAATCAAGGTGGATTTGACAATTGATTGCCGACCCCGCTTCAGGTATGAGTAGCATTGGTAGCAATTAAAGTTAGTTTTCGCGTAACCCCATGATTGATAACGCCGCTCCCGCCCTCAGCACTGCCCGGGTTGCCCTTCAGGGTCTCCCGCAGCGCCTGATTCAGGATGGGCTGGTAGATGAGCAGACGATGGTGCAGGCAATTGCGGCTGCCAAAGACGCCCGTACAAACCTCGTCTCATATCTCGTCACCAACGGCTTGGCAGACGCCCGGGAGATTGCCATCGCGGCTTCCCAGGAATTTGGCGTCCCTCTACTCGATCTCGAATCCATCCAGCCCGACATGGATGTTGTAAAGCTGGTTTCCGACAAGTTGCTCGCCAAGCATCGGGTCATGCCGCTGGTGCGACGCGGTAAGCGACTATTCGTTGCTGTATCCGATCCCACCAGCCTGCATTCAATTGACGAAATCAAATTCCAGACGGGCATGTCAGTGGAGGCGGTTGTCGTCGAAGACGACAAATTGCAGCAGATCGTCGGCCGAGCGATTGAGCAGTCCGATACCCAGATGCCTGGTCTTGCTGACGATGACCTGGATCTCGACAATCTCGAAGTCACCGGTGGCGATGAAGATCTCGACAAAGATGCTGTCGGGCGGGACGACGTCGAAGATGCGCCCATTGTCCGGTTCGTCAACAAGGTTCTGCTCGATGCAATCAAGAAAGGCGCATCGGACATCCACTTCGAACCTTACGAAAAAACGTATCGCATCCGATTGCGCATCGACGGCATGTTGAAAGAGCTGGCGAACCCGCCAGTCCAACTGGCGGTCAAGATTTCTGCTCGCATCAAGGTCATGTCGCGACTGGATATCGCTGAAAGGCGAGTGCCGCAAGACGGCCGCATCAAAATGCGGATTTCCAAGAATCGCGCGATCGACTTCCGTGTCAGTTCATGTCCGACGCTGTTTGGCGAAAAGATTGTCGCACGTATTCTCGACCCTTCGAGTGCGATGCTCGGTATCGATGCGCTGGGCTATGAGCCCTTCCAGAAGAAACTCTATATGGATGCCCTGGCGCGTCCACACGGCATGATCCTCGTGACAGGCCCCACGGGTAGCGGCAAGACCGTCTCGCTGTATACCGGCCTGAATATCCTCAACAAGGAAGATACGAATATCTCGACGGCGGAGGATCCAGCCGAAATCAATCTGCCAGGCGTCAACCAGGTCAACGTCAATCCCAAGGTTGGTCTTACGTTCGCATCGGCGCTGCGCGCCTTCTTGCGGCAGGATCCCGATGTAATCATGGTCGGCGAAATCCGTGATCTCGAGACGGCGGAGATCGCCATCAAGGCTGCTCAAACCGGGCACCTTGTGCTATCGACGCTGCATACAAACGATGCGCCAAAGACACTAACTCGACTTATTGATATGGGCGTAAAGCCCTACGCAATCGCTACATCAGTATCCCTGATCATTGCGCAGCGCCTAGCGCGGAAGCTGTGCAATGGATGCAAAGTCCGTGTTGACTTGCCGGCAGAAGCCCTGCTTAAGGAAGGATTCAAGCAGCACGAAATTGATTCAGGGATGACTCTCTATAAAGCGGTCGGATGCAACCAATGCACGGATGGCTACAAAGGTCGATTGGGCATCTACCAAGTGATGGCTGTAACGGAAAATATTGGCCGCATCATATTGCAAGGTGGCAATGCCGTCGATATTGCGGACGAGGCGGAAAAGGAAGGGGTTTGGGACCTTCGACGTGCTGGCCTCGAGAAGGCTCGCAACGGAATCACCAGCCTAGACGAGATCAACCAAGTCACGGTCGAGTGATTTGCCCGGCAAATACTGGCACGACGTTTCGATAACTCAAGAGACTTACGGACATGGCAGAAGTCATTTCGGTCAAGCAATTCCCTTTCGTGTGGGAAGGCATGGACAAGAAGGGCAAGCGGCTGAAAGGCCGAATGCTGGCTGCCAATGAGGCAGCCGTACGCTCCGATCTGCGCAAGCAGGGCGTAGTAGCCAAGAAAGTCAGCAAGGAATTTCAACTCTTCAAGAGCGGAAAAAAAGTTACCGCTGAAGATGTCGCACTTTTTGCACGCCAACTGGCGACTATGCTGCAGGCTGGTATCCCGATGGTGCAGTGCTTTGACATCATCGGTAATGGGCATGATAAACCTTCAGTTCAGAAGCTCGTCTTGGCCATCAAATCCGATGTTGAAGCTGGTACTTCGCTGCATGAAGCGTTGGCAAAGCACCCCCTTTATTTTGACGATCTTTTTGTGAACCTCGTCGAGGCAGGTGAGCATGCGGGCGCCCTTGAAACATTGCTCGATAAAATCGCGACCTACAAAGAAAAAACCGAGGCGCTGAAGAAGAAGATCAAGAAGGCCTTGTTCTATCCCACGGCAGTTCTGGCGGTGGCAATCATTGTTACCGTAATTCTGCTTGTCTTCGTAATTCCTCAATTTGAGAGCCTGTTCCAGGGCTTCGGCGCAGACCTACCTGCTTTTACGCAGATGGTTATCAACCTGTCGCGATTCGTCCAGGCTCAGGGCATTCTCATCGCTTTCATTCTAGGGGTAGCCGGGTATACGTTCTTCTACTTCAAGAAGCGCTCGCGGAAAATGCGGCACACGCTGGACAAAGCGATTCTCAAGGCTCCGATTGTCGGCCCCATCATCAAGAAGGCCGCGATCGCCCGCTATTCCAGAACGCTTTCAACAATGTTTGCCGCCGGTGTGCCGCTGGTTGAAGCGCTGACTTCGGTAGCCGGTGCAACCGGCAATATTGTTTATGAGGAAGCAACTCTTCGCATCCGTGACGAAGTTGCCACAGGCCAACGCCTGCAGCGTTCGATGGAAAACACGGGCCTGTTTCCAAACATGGTAGTGCAGATGATCGCGGTGGGTGAGGAATCGGGTTCGCTCGACGCCATGTCGGCCAAGGTTGCGGACTTCTATGAGGCAGACGTGGATGCTGCGGTGGACGGCATGAGCAGCTTGCTTGAACCGTTGATCATGGCGATCCTCGGCGTACTCGTGGGCGGTCTCGTGATCGCCATGTATCTGCCCATCTTCAAGCTCGGAGCGGTGGTCTGACGCAGGCTTTGGGCTGTAGGCTTTAGGCTGTAGCTAGAAACAAGAACGCCGCGCCCAGCGCGGCGTTTTTCTATCTGGAATGACGTCAACACGATTGCTGAAATTATGTCGCTCCAGCTTCACTCCCAAGTAATAACATGATCGAACTCTTCTCCCACTCTATCCCGCTTTTCCTTGGCACGGTCTTCGTCTTCAGCCTGCTGGTGGGCAGCTTCCTCAACGTCGTCATTCACCGTGTGCCGGTCATGCTCGACCGGGAATGGAAAGCACAAGCCGCCGAAATGCTTGCGCCGACAGCCAGCTCTTCCCAGGCGGAAGCCCAGACTCCGAATCCCGAAGCTCTTCCTCGATACAATCTTGTTGTTCCGCGCTCCGCCTGTCCGCACTGTGGAGCAGCGATCGGCGCCCTGCAGAATATTCCCGTCATCAGCTACCTGCTGCTCAAGGGAAAATGTGCGAATTGTCGCGCGCCGATTTCAGCTCGCTATCCGATTGTAGAGTTCGGCACAGCGACTCTTTCATTTCTGGTTGCATGGAAATTCGGTTTCACCGTATTTACCGCGGGAGCACTGCTGCTGACCTGGACTCTCGTCGCGCTTGCTGCGATCGACATCGACCACCAGATTCTTCCCGACAACTTGACTCTGCCGCTGATGTGGGCGGGATTGCTGGTCAGCCTCGGTACTGCAGATACCAACCCTTGGACCCTGCCTGTCAGCGCACAGGAAAGCATCATCGGGGCAGCAGCGGGATACATGAGCCTGTGGCTGGTCTACAAGCTGTTCAAGCTGGCCACCGGCAAGGAAGGGATGGGGTATGGTGATTTCAAGCTGCTGGCAGCGCTCGGTGCGTGGCTTGGATGGATGATGCTGCCGGTCGTTATTCTGCTGTCGGCTGTCACCGGTGCGGTCATCGGCATACTGATGATCGCCTTGCGGGGACGCGACCGGAACATTCCCATTCCCTTCGGGCCTTATCTTGCGGCAGCAGGATGGATAGCGCTGATGTGGGGACCGGAAATCGCGCAGGGTTATCTCGGCAGGCTGCATTGAATCTGCTTTCAAGCGATGTTTAGCCCGCAGCCACAGCGTTCCCACAATTCATGAACAGGCATGCCTTCCGCATCGGACTGACCGGTGGCATCGCCAGCGGTAAGTCTGTGGTTGCAGATGAATTCGCGACGCTTGGCATTCCCGTCATTGATGCCGACCTCATCGCGCGGGAACTTGTGGAGCCGGGCCAGCCAGCACTCGAGCGCATCACCGGGATCTTCGGTAACGATGTTTTGGACGACACCGGACATCTTGACCGCTGCCGCATGCGGGAACGGATATTTGCCAATGCGGATCAGCGACGTCTGCTTGAATCGATACTGCATCCTGCGGTCAGGACGGAACTGATTCGCCGCTCCCTGGCTACAACCGGGGCTTACCAGATTCTGGTCATTCCGTTATTGCTTGAAAACGATCTTCGCTTTCTGGTCGACCGCGTTCTGGTCGTCGACGTCCCCGAAGAAGTTCAGCTGGAGCGCCTGCGAGGCCGTGACGGGATGGACGCCAATGCGGCCCAACGTATGCTCTCGGCGCAAACCACTCGCGATATCCGGTTGGCTGCAGCGGATGACGTCATCGCCAACATCGGTACTTTGTCCGCGCTGCGGGAAAAGGTTAGAGCCCTTCATGAGAAATACCGGGGGTTGCAGAAACTGGCAGGAAACGGCAACAACTAGCTTCATCCGGACGAAGCCCAAACCCGTTTTTTCATCTAGCCATATCCACCAGCCTGCCGCAGAATAGCCCGATGACAGCAACGGGGCAGAATACAGAGCGCACGGAACCGGGCGCGGCCACCATCGTGTACGAGCAGCCGCTGAACGAGCGCATGCGGACGTTCCTGCGCCTGGAATTCCTGTACAACCAGACTCTCTACCATCGGGAACGGGCCGACAGCTGGTCAACCCGCGCCGCCGTCGGATCGTTGCTGGAAATGCTCGCGATCACCGCGCGTGGAGACATCCGTAGCGATGTCCTCAAGGAGCTGGAACGGCAGATGGCTGCCATGCATGAGTTCCAGTCACGTCCCGGCGTCGATGCCAGCAGGCTGCATGCGGTGCTCGCCAACCTGGCTCGTCTGCGTACGGAATTGAATGCGGCCGGCGCCCTCTTCATGCAGAAATTGCGTGATTCGGAATTCCTGAACTCGATCAAGCATCGCAACGCAATTCCGGGCGGCACCTGCGAATTCGATCTGCCGGATTTCTTTCACTGGCTGAATCAACCCTTCGAAGCTCGAACCGCTGCGTTCGAGGAATGGCTCGCCATCCTGCGGCCGCTGTGCGACGCCGTGACGGAGCTTCTCTGGCTGACCCGACAGAATTCCCGCCCGCGCCGGGAGACTGCCAACGCCGGCGTTTTCCTGCTTACGCTGGAACGTGAGAATCCATGCCAGCTGTTGCGTGTCGGTCTGCCGGCTGATGCACAACTGTTCCCCGAGATCAGCGGTAGCCATCACCGATGCACAATCCGCTTCCTGGCCGGCGCGACTGTCACCGCCACTCGCCCTGCGCAGACCACGGAAGATGTGCCATTCCTGCTGACGGCCTGCACCTGAAAAGCTGCGTCGGGCGCTATTGCTCCGGATCCTCTTGATCGGCATCCCCCGTCAGATCGGCTGGCGTGCTATCCGGAATTGACCTCTGCTCGCTTGCCCACGCCCCGAGATCGATAAGCTTGCAGCGTTCGCTGCAGAAGGGACGCCACGGAAACTTGGCTGACCATTCTACGGCGCGACTGCAGGTTGGACAGGTCACCGTCATGGGCTAAAGATCTTTCTGCAGGGCGCTGATCATGGGTCGATCCGCTTCCAGCAGATCCACGTTCGCAAGTTCGTTGAGCGGAATCCAATCCAGCTTCTGGCCTTCCCGCGATTCCGGAACACCGCTGTAGCCAGTCACGCGCCACAGATCCAGTAGAACGCGACGGTCGGGATACGCATGCTCGTAGGAAATGAGTGGCTCGGCGGTCATCACGTCCACGCCCAGCTCTTCCAGCAGCTCGCGCCTGAGTGCCTCAAACCGGGTTTCGTCTGCGGATCGCTTACCACCTGGAAACTCCCAACGCCCCGCCATGTGCTTGCCGGCCGGACGTTCAGAGAGAAGCACCCGACCAGCAGCGTCGAACAGGGCACCGGCCAGCACATGGATGAGCGGAAAGCCTTGGGCTATGGGCTCCGGGCTTCGGCTAGTCATCGCAAACCCGCAGCGCGGATTACTTCTCGAGCACGCCGTGGCAGTGCTTGTACTTCTTGCCAGAACCGCAGGGACAAGGTTCGTTCCGGCCTACTTTTTTACCTTCACGGACAAAGGGAGCGGCCAGCTCTTGCGACTGGAGTGAGGGTTCCGGTGCCGCAGGCAGCGCCGTAATGGACTCCGGCTCCGCATGCTGGAGTTGCATTGCACGCTCGAGTCGCTTCTGCCGTTCGGCTTCCTCGGCTTCGATTTCTGCTTCGCTGCGCACCTGCAGGCGGGACAGCATGGAAATCGTGTCGTGCTTGATGCGGTCGAGCATCGCGCTGAACAACTCGAACGCTTCGCGCTTGTATTCCTGTTTGGGATTTTTCTGTGCGTAGCTGCGCAGATGAATACCCTGGCGCAGATAGTCCATCGCGGCGAGATGCTCACGCCAATGCAGGTCGACCTGCTGCAGCATGATGGCCTTTTCAAGATGCCGCATGACGGGGATGCCGTATTCCTGCACCTTCGCCTCGTAAGCAGCATCGACCGCTGCACGGATGCGCGTCCGCAGTTCCGGCTCGCCCAGGTTCTGTTCTGCTTCCAGCCAGCCCTTGATGTCGAGGCGAGTGGCAAAATCCCGCTCGATGGCCTGGGTCAGGGCTTCGACATCCCACATTTCCTCGACGCTGCTGGGAGGCACGAAGCGTTCGATCTGCGCATCGACGACTTCGCGACGGATTCCCGCAACCGCATCGGCCACATCTTCCGCGGCCATCAGCTCTGAACGCTGCTGGTAGACGACCCTGCGCTGGTCGTTGGCAACGTCGTCGTATTCGAGCAGGCTCTTGCGGGCATCGAAGTTGTGGGCTTCGACCTTCCGTTGGGCGCGTTCGATCTGCTTCGAGAGCATGCGGCTCTCGATGACTTCGCCTTCCTTCATGCCGGCTGTCTGCAACCAGCGTTTGGTGCGCTCGGGATCGCCGAAGATGCGCATCAGGTTGTCTTCAAGCGAAAGGTAGAAGCGACTGGAGCCCGGATCGCCCTGACGGCCCGAGCGGCCGCGCAGCTGGTTGTCGATACGTCGCGATTCGTGGCGTTCGGTACCAATGATGTGGAGGCCGCCAGATGCAAGCACGGCATCGTGACGCTTCTGCCATTCTGCGCGCGCCTGCAGCTTCGCAGGTTCGTTGGCGGGATCCATTCCTGCCAGCTCAACCTCGAGGTTTCCGCCCAGCACGATGTCCGTGCCACGGCCTGCCATGTTGGTCGCAATGGTGACGGTGCCAGGCCGGCCGGCCTGCGCAACGACACCTGCCTCCTTGTCGTGCTGCTTGGCATTCAGCACCTGGTGACCAATGGCCTGCTTGGTGAGCAGGCTGGCGAGATACTCGGACGTCTCGATGGACGTTGTGCCGACCAGGGCAGGTTGACCACGCGTCACGCAGTCCTTGATGTCCTCGATGATCGCCGCGTACTTGTCGTTCTGCGTGAGATAGACGAAGTCTGCGTAATCCTTGCGCACCATGGGCCGATGCGTTGGCACCACAACGACTTCAAGGCCATAGATCTGCTGGAATTCGAACGCCTCCGTGTCGGCAGTACCCGTCATTCCCGCGAGCTTCCCGTACATGCGGAAATAGTTCTGGAACGTGATCGAGGCGACGGTCTGGTTTTCCTCGCGGACGCGCACGCCTTCCTTCGCTTCGACGGCCTGGTGGAGGCCGTCGGACCAGCGGCGTCCCACCATCGTGCGACCCGTGAATTCATCGACGATGATGACTTCGCCGTTGCGAACGATGTATTCCACATCGCGGTGATAGAGCGCATGTGCCCGTAACGCCGCGTTCAGGTGATGCATCAAGCGGATGTTGGCGGCGTCGTACAGGCTCTGGCCTTCCTGCAACAAGCCTGCTTCAAGGAACAGCTCCTCGACCCGCTCATGGCCGAGATCGGAAAGATGGACCTGCCGGCCTTTTTCGTCGGCCCAGTAGTCACCCTCGCCTTCTTCGGATTCCTGGCGCTTGAGTCGCGGGGCCAGCTGGTTGATCTTCAGATACAGCTCGGTGCTTTCTTCAGCCGGGCCGGAAATGATCAGCGGCGTGCGCGCCTCGTCGATCAGGATCGAGTCCACCTCGTCAACGATCGCGTACACCAGCGTTCGCTGCGCACGATCCTCGAGGCGGAACGCGAGGTTGTCGCGGAGGTAGTCGAAGCCGAATTCATTGTTCGTGCCGTACGTGATATCGGCAGCGTAAGCGGCGCGCTTCTCGGCGGTGTTCTGGCCACTCTTGATGACACCGACCTCGAGCCCCAGGAAACGATAGACGGGCGCCATCCAGTCGGCGTCGCGCTGTGCCAGGTATTCGTTGACGGTCACGACATGCACACCTTTCGCAGGCAGCGCATTCAGGTACGCGGGCAACGTGGCGACCAGGGTCTTGCCTTCGCCAGTGCGCATTTCCGAAATCTTGCCTTGGTGCAGCACCATGCCGCCGATCAGCTGCACATCGAAGTGACGCATGCCGAGCGCACGCCTGGCGGCTTCCCGAACCGTGGCAAATGCCTCGGGCAGCAAATCGTCGAGCGTCTCGCCCTTCTCCAGCCGCTGGCGAAACTCGGCCGTCTTGGCCTTGAGGTCGGTATCGCTGAGCGCAGTCAGGGAGCTCTCGAACGCGCCGATGCGGCTGACAAGCTTCGAATAGCCGCCGATCACGCGTTGATTGCGGCTGCCAAACAGCCTGGTAAGCCAGTTCGCCACTGCTGAACTCCGTGGGTCGCAAAAAAGTCGGGAAAATCAAGGCCGCGTATTGTACACGGCCGGGGGGCCTATTCCCGGGAGGGTGGATCGGCCAGTGGCTTGACTGGCATTGCCGATCCAGGCTACTAGCTCAAGGCAGCAATGGAAATTTAAAGAGCAGCGAGGCAATTGCCGGGCTGCGGGGCCGGGTTTCTGGCGTCCGGCCTACTTCCCTACGAAGGCCATCGGGTTGACCGATCGGCCATTCTTCAGCACCTCGAAGTGCAGGTGCGGGCCTGTAGAGCGACCGCTCGACCCGATGAGGGCAATCGGGTCGCCCTTCTGGACCGTTTCACCCACGGCGACGAGATTGCTGGAGTTGTGCGCATACCGGGTGACATACCCGTTGCCGTGGTTGATCTCCACCGTGCGACCGTAGCCGAACCGGTCCTTGGACCAGGTGACCACCCCGGAGGCGACGGCCACCACCTGGGATCCTTCCTTGCCCGCGAAGTCGAGGCCAGCATGAAAGGCAGTGCGTCCCGTAAAAGGGTCGGCGCGACTGCCGAAGTACGAGGAAATCCAGCCCTGCGAGACAGGCCGTCCGCCGGGGACGATCTGGCGGCTCAGGTTACGCGTCGAAATGAGGCTTTCCAGGACCCCGAGCTGGCGCTCGCGATCCTGCAGCTGACGGGCAAGACCATCGAGCATCGCCGAGAGGTCCGGGGAAGCTACCGCCACGCTGTCGAAGATACCTTCAGGACCGCCCTGCGCAGGCAGGGTGTCGAAGTTGAATTCGCCTTTGTCGAGGTCCGCCATTTCGGTCAGGCGACGGCCAAGGGCATCCAGGCGAATGACCTGGGCGTTCATCTGGCCCACGCGGCCCGCGAGCGCGTCGAGCTTCTCCTGGAGCTGGCCCCGCACGTCCTGCATCTGGGTGCGCTGGGTATCGAGTTGGCGGGTCCATTCGAGCACCTGGGCAGTAGGCGTCAGGAACAGGTTGCCCCCGCCAATCCGCAGGCCGACGTAGAAAACTGTCGCGATTACAACGGCCAGAACGCTGATCAGCCCCGTGAGCGCGAGTTTGCGATCGACCTGGAACTGCCGCGCACGCCCGCCACGTTTCGAATAGACGATGACATTCATGCGATCTTGGCCTCGCAATGCACTGGGGCGGCGGTGGCTTTGAGGCACTGCCTGAAATCAGGCGCGCCCCGCGCTGCAGAAATCGCTTGTGGCTTTTTCATCCTGGTAACCCCGCTATCGTGACCCGGCGATGGGCCGGACCTTAGACCGGTGGCTTTGCGTCCCCACCTTTCGGTGGGTTTGCCCTGTACAGTGGGCTGGACTATGCAGAAGAGGCCGCCAAAAGATCAAGCGTCTGCCGCGCAGTCCCGGTCAGGCCGCCGGGAAAATCAGCTTATGTCTGAGTCCCTTCAACCCCTGGGATTTGCCCTTCCTGCCAGGATTGCGGACCTCGAAACCCGGGCCAGGGCCGCGCTCTCCCTGACCGAACAGGTGCGCTCCGTGCTCCCTTCCGAACAGGGAAGTCATTTGCTGTCAGCCAGTTACCAGGACGACACGCTGTCCATGACGATGGATTCGGCTGCGTGGTGCCCGCAGGTACGCTATGCGGCGACGGCGATCCTGGAGGCGCTGAAGGCCTCGGGAGGTCCGGATTTCGTCAAATTGAGGGTCAGGGTGGGCAGGGCCGGCGGGCCGAAAGAATAAGGCCACCTGCCAATGGGAACGCGCTCGGTCGTGCCCCTGACCCAAGCCGGCTTCAGGCCGTGGCAGCCGCGCCTACATAGGAAATCGGCGCATCACGCACATCGTCGAAAGTCTTTTCTTCCCACGTCGAGGTGTCCGCGATCAGGGCCCGCACCAGCTTGTTGTTCAGCCCATGGCCGGATTTGTAACCGCTGAATTCGCCGATCAGGCTGTGACCGAGCAGATAGAGATCCCCGATCGCATCGAGGATCTTGTGCTTCACGAATTCGTCCTCGTACCGCAGACCATCCTCGTTGAGGATGCGGTAGTCATCAAGCACGATCGAATTGTCCATCGTGCCGCCGAGCGCCAGATTGTGGGCGCGCAGATACTCGTGATCGCGGGTGAAGCCGAACGTCCGTGCGCGGCTGATTTCCTTGAGGAAGGAAGTCGTGGAGAAATCCATCGATGCAGTCTGTGACCGCTTCTTGAAGACGGGATGGTCGAAGTCGATCTCGAAATTGACCTTGAAACCATTGAAAGGCTCGAACTGCGCCCATTTGTCGCCGTCGGTTACCTTTACCGTTTTGAGCACGCGTACGAAACGCTTCGGCGCATTCTGTTCCTCGATACCTGCGGACTGCAGCAGGAATACGAACGGACTGGCGCTGCCATCCATGATCGGAACTTCAGGGGCGGAAAGCTCGACATACGCATTGTCGATGCCGAGCCCTGCGAACGCAGAGAGGAGATGCTCCACGGTCGAGACCTTTACCTCACCGTTCATGAGAGTCGTGCCGAGCATCGTGTCGCCTACGTTCTCGGCGTAAGCACGCACCTCGGCCACACCTTCCATGTCGGCGCGGCGGAAGACCACACCGGTTTCCACCGGCGCGGGCTTCAGGACCATCAGCACTTTTTTGCCAGTGTGCAACCCGACACCGCTCGCGCGTATGGTGTTCTTCAGGGTCCGTTGTCGCAGCATGGCAGATCCAGTCTATCTATCTAAAAGGGGCAGGCACTCCGCCCGATCCGACGCACCAAAACGTGGCATAACGTAGCACGAATAGCCGGATCAGGCTGTAGGCCTCAGGACTACAGCCCTCACCGATACGCCTTTTCCTCAGTCCGCCTGCCGCCGCAGGAACGCCGGGATATCCAGCAATGAGCTGTCATCGCTCATCGCAATGCCATCGCCCACCGCACGCCGGGTCATCTGCGGCTGTTCCCGCTGGTTCCGGATATAGGTCGGCACATTGAGATCATCAAGGGTCGGGACGGACCGTCCGCCGCGGCCGCCCATGATGGCAGTCATCTTGCGGCTGTCGGGCTGCATCTGAACCTGGGGGGCGGGCCGGCCGATGCCGGTGGCCACGACCGTGACGCGAATGTCGTCCGACATTTCCGGATCGATCACGCAGCCAACGACCACGTTCGCATCTTCAGACGCGTACTGCTTGATCGTGTCGCCGACGATGCTGAACTCGCTCGTGCGCAGGTCCAGACCGGCGGTGACATTGATCAGCAGGCCATGCGCGCCCTGCAGGTTCACGTCCTCGAGCAGCGGGCTCGAGATCGCGGCTTCAGCAGCTTCACGCGCGCGGTTTTCACCGCGAGCTGTACCCGAACCCATCATAGCCATACCGGTTTCCGCCATGACAGTCCGCACGTCGGCAAAGTCGACATTGATCATGCCGGGACGCGTGATGAGATCCGCGATGCCCTGCACTGCGCCCTGCAGCACCTGGTTCGCTGCCTTGAATGCATCAAGCAGCGTGCAGTCGCCGCCCAGTACCGTCAGCAGTTTCTGGTTGGGGATGGTGATCAGCGAATCGACATGTTTCTCGAGTTCGGCAATGCCCTGCTCGGCGATCGCACGACGCTTGGAGCCTTCCATGTCGAAGGGCTTCGTCACGACGGCAACCGTCAGGATGCCGAGTTCCTTTGCCACCTGCGCAACGACCGGAGCTGCGCCCGTGCCTGTTCCACCTCCCATGCCGGCAGTTATGAACAGCATGTCCGAGCCTTCGATCAGCTCGATGATGCGATCGCGGTCTTCCATCGCCGCCTGGCGACCGACTTCCGGATCGGCACCTGCGCCGAGGCCCTTGGTGATGTTGCAGCCGATCTGCAGCCCGGTTTTCACCCGTGCATGCTTGATCGCCTGTGCGTCGGTATTGACGCAGATGAAATCAACGCCATCGATGCCGGTTGCAACCATGTGGGCAACGGCGTTGCCGCCACCGCCACCGACACCGAATACCTTGATTACCGCGCCTTGATGTTCGGAATCTGCCAGTACAAACATTGTTGTTCCCCTCGCTGGTGAATTTGAAAACCGTAAACCGTGATGCTGAAACCGTGAATCTTCAGGACCTGCTGCCATTTTTCTGTTCGGAGTGAGGAGTTCACCCTGCCCTGGAAGGTGAATTCCGCACTCCGATCGCCACCGAAACTGCCGACTGACGTGACATTGGAAACGCCCGCCACCGGCCACCATCCCCGCCCCGATTCCTGTTCCCTGTGCATTGCCTTCTTCCGCCCCTGCCTTCAGAAACTCCCCTGGAACCACGCCTTCATGCGTTCGAAAATCCCGCGCACGTTGCCGGTCAATGGCGACTCGCGGCGACCACGCAGGTAGTTCTCGCGCCCGTAGAGCAGCAGCCCGACACCCGTGGCATGAATCGGGTTTCGCACGACTTCGACGAGGCCCGTGAGGTGCTGCGGAATGCCGAGCCGGACCGGCATGTGGAAAACTTCTTCCGCCAGTTCCACGGCGCCTTCCATCTTTGAACTGCCGCCGGTCAGTACGACGCCCGCAGCAATGACTTCCTCGAAACCGGAACGGCGCAGCTCCTCGCGGATGAGTGCGAACAGTTCTTCGTAACGGGGTTCAACCACTTCGGCGAGTGTCTGACGCGCGAGCCGCCGCGGTGGCCGGTCGCCGACGCTCGGCACTTCGATCGTTTCGTCGGAGTTCGCCAGCTGCGAAAGGGCGCAGGCGTACTTCATCTTGATCTCCTCCGCGTAGTGCGTCGGAGTGCGCAGGCTCACGGCGATGTCGTTCGTCACCTGGTCGCCTGCAATCGGGATCACGGCCGTATGACGGATCGCGCCGCCCGAGAAAACAGCGATATCTGTCGTCCCGCCGCCGATATCGACGAGGCAGACGCCGAGTTCCTTCTCGTCTTCCGCCAGCACGGCGTAACTGGATGCCAGCTGCTCGAGCACGACGTCATCGACGGACAATCCGCAGCGCTGCACGCATTTGACGATGTTCTGGGCTGCGCTCTCCGCGCCGGTCACGATGTGCACCTTGGCTTCGAGGCGAACGCCCGACATGCCGATGGGCTCGCGAATGCCTTCCTGGTTATCGATGATGAATTCCTGCGGCAGGATGTGCAGGATCTTCTGGTCGGCGGGAATGGCCACGGCGCGCGCGGCATCGATCACCCGGTCCACATCGTCTGCCGTCACTTCCTTGTTGCGGATGGCGACGATGCCGTGCGAGTTGAGACTCCGCACATGGCTGCCCGCAATGCCCGCATACACGGAATGGATCTCGCAGCCCGCCATCAGCTCGGCTTCTTCCACGGCGCGCTGGATCGACTGCACCGTCGATTCAATGTTGACCACCACGCCTTTCTTGAGGCCGCGCGAAGGATGGGAGCCAATGCCCACCACTTCGATGACTCCCTCGTGATTGATCTCGCCGACGATGGCCACCACCTTGGAGGTGCCGATGTCGAGGCCGACAATCAGGTTACGGTCGCTTTTTCTAGGCATCGGGGGTCACATCCTGGTTTCGTCGGACAGTCCGTGCCGGTCCCGAAGCATTGCGGGAACGTACATCAGGGACTGCATCCGCGTTCCAGCCGACGGAAAAACCATTGCTGTAACGCAGGTCCACATAGGTGATTTCTGCGGCACGGGTAGCGACCAGGGGGCTCGCTATCGTGATGAATCGTTCGAGCCGCTCTGCGACGTCCTGGCGTCCGAGTCGCACGACCACGTCATTGCTCAGTGAAAGCTGCCACGCACCGCGCGGATCGAGTTCCACTTTTGACAGACGCATGCCGACTGCGAGCAGCCTCGGGTACGTCTCGAGGTACAGCTTTGCGACTTCTGCTTCGCTGCCTTCCGGACCATCGAGCTGCGGCAGCTCGGGCGGCAGGTGACGCGCGCCCCTGAGAAACAGTTCGCCGCGGGTGTTCAGCAGACCATCCACGCCCCACTTCGCCGCAGGAACCTGCTCGGTGATGAATACCTTGAGTCCATCGGGCCAGCTCCGTTCGACCTGCGCACGGTCGACCCACTCGATTTTCTTGAGTGCGGCCTGGACGCCCTCCAGATCGATGGACAAAAAGCCGGCAGTGGCAAAGGGCGCGACAGCCTGCTCGATCTCGACGGGCGCGACACGCTGAAACCTGCCCTCGACTTCGACACGCTGCACAGGACGATCGAGCGCTGCTGCAAGAACCCAGACAACAACCACGACAGCACCCACCAGTCCGGCGGACATGCCAAACCGCCGATAGTCGATGGCGGGCAGCCTGAAGAGAGGCTCGGAAGCCGTCTTGCGGCGATTCTTCTTGCGCAGGTTCATGAACATCACCTGGGCGCTCCATTGTCGGTAGCACAGCTGGTCTCGAGGATTTTCCACACCAGCTCATCGAACCCGATGCCCCGCGCACTGGCTGCCTTGGGCACCAGTGAATGACTCGTCATCCCGGGCGCCGTATTCACTTCCAGAAGATAGTTGCGCCCATCCTGTGAACGCATCACGTCGACACGGCCCCAGCCGCTGCATCCCGCAGCCTGGAATGCGCGAACCGCAAGTTGCTGCATCGCTGTTTCGGCCTCTCCGTCGAGACCGGGACAGATGTAGTGAGTGTCGTCAGCGATGTACTTGGCGTGATAGTCGTAGTACTCGCCAGCCGGAACGATACGGATGCTGGGCAGCGCCTCGCTTCCCAGAACGGCAACGGTGTATTCGCCACCGACGATCATCTCTTCCATCAGCATCTCGCCGCCGTAACGGGCAGCCAGCGCGACTGCATCCTCAAGGTCGGATTCCTTGAACACGCGACTGACACCGACGCTGGAACCCTCGCAGGAAGGCTTCACGATGACCGGCAAGCCGAGCTTGAGAGCCGCGGCACGCACGTCGTCCCCCGGCGCCAAAGCAACATGTCGTGGCGTGGGCAAGCCCAGCGACATCCAGACCTGCTTCGTCCGGATCTTGTCCATCGATAATGCCGAACCGAGCACGCCGGAGCCGGTATAGGGAATGCCGAAAGCGTCAAGCAGTCCCTGCAGGACCCCATCCTCACCGCCGCCGTGATTGCCGTGCAGGATGTTGAAGACACGATCGAATTTTTTCGCGACCAGCGCGTCCCGGAGCGCGGGAATGCCGTCGACTGCATGAACGTCGACGCCGCGCCGCTTGAGCGCATCGAAAACATTGCTGCCCGAATTGAGCGAAACCTCGCGCTCGGACGACGTCCCTCCCATGAGGACGGCAACCCGGCCGAAGGAGGCAGGATTCGTCACGCTGCTCATGCGGACGCTCCTGGCAATCTCTCGCCGACGATCCGCACTTCCGGATTGAGCCGGATGCAATGCGCTGTCTCAACGGTCTGGCGCACATGCTCGATCAGTCGCTCGATCTCATCAGCCGTCGCATTCCCCGTGTTGATGATGAAGTTCGCGTGCTTCTCGGACACCTGCGCGCCACCCATGCGGAAACCCTTGAGGCCCGCCGCTTCGATCAGGCGCGCCGCGTGATCTCCCGGCGGATTGGTGAAGACCGAACCACAGGAAAGCTCGCCGATCGGTTGCGTTTCCTTGCGGCGCGCGAGCAGCCGGCGGATCTCGTTCTCATTGGTATCGCTGCGTGGCTCGAATCGCAGCCGGCAACCGAGGAACCATTCGCCGGCAGGACCTTCCAGATGCCGATAGGTTGCCATGTAGTCACTGGCAGGGCGGCGTTGGCGCTTGCCCTGGCGGTTGATCGTTTCGACCTCGGTCACGTGCTGCCAGGTTTCGCCGCCGAACGCGCCGGCGTTCATCGCAAGCGCTCCGCCCACCGTTCCCGGAATGCCCGCGAAGAACTCGGCGGGACCGAGACCCCAGCGAACACATTGTTTGGCGAGTTTGGCGCAGGAAACACCGGCACCTGCCCACACGTCCGTCTGGCACAGCCGGTCGAGGACACCGAATGCGCCGTAGGTTTCGACGACTGCGGCACGCAGCCCGCCATCGCGCACGAGCAGATTGCTGCCGAGGCCCACCCAGACCACCGGCTTGTCGAAAGCCAGGCTTTGCAGGAACAGCGCGAGATCGTTCGCATCGACCGGCCGCAGGAACAGATCCGCCGGTCCTCCGACACGCCAGGAGGTATGCCGGGACATGGGCTCATCGCGCAGGACGCGCACATCGAGAGCGGGCGGCAACGACAAAGCGTTCATTGGCTTTGCCTCACGTTGCGCATCGCGGCGAGTGTCTGGGGCAACTCTCCCGCGACCGCGCCGATGCTGCCGGCGCCCATCGTGACCACGACATCGCCATCGCGGACGATACGTGCCAGCGCCTCGCCCAACTCCTCGATCTTGTCGAGGTACACGGGTTCTACCCGTCCGTGCGAACGCACTGCGCGACAGATCGCCTTGGCATCGGCACCCGCGATAGGTGCTTCGCCTGCCGCATACACTTCGCTCACAATCAGCGCATCGACGCCCGCCAGCACGCGCGCGAAATCATCGAGCAGATCATGGGTCCGCGTATAGCGATGCGGCTGGAACGCGAGGACGACGCGCCGGCCCGCCCAGCCCTGACGGACTGCTTCAAGCGTTGCCGCGATCTCCGTCGGGTGGTGGCCGTAGTCATCGACGAGCGTCACGCGCCCTGCAGCGGTGTCCACATCGCCCAGCTGCTGCAGACGACGGTCGATGCCCTGGAAATTCGCAAGCGCCGACTGGATCGCGGCATCAGGGACGTCGAGATCCGTCGCCACCGTGATGGCGGCCAGGGAATTGAGGATGTTGTGCGTGCCCGGCAGGTTCAGGCGGATCGACAGCGGCTGCGCACGACCAGGCCGGATAACGTCGAAGGTGGACTGCATTCCCTGGCGCACGATGTTCACGGCACGGACGTCAGCAGGCTGCTCGATGCCATACGTGACGATTGGACGGGCAATGCGCGGCAACAGCGCCGCCGCTTCCTTGTCGTCCGCGCAGATCACGGCGAGTCCGTGGAACGGCAGGTTGTGCAGGAAATCGACGAAGCTCTGCTTCAGCCGCTCGAAGTTTCCTTCGTGCGTGGCGAGGTGATCGGCGTCGACATTCGTGACGATGGCGATCATCGGCTGGAGATGCATGAACGAAGCATCGCTCTCGTCGGCTTCCGCCACGAGGTAGCGGCCCGTGCCGAGTCGCGCGTTCGTACCGGCACTCTTCAACCTGCCGCCAATGACGAAAGTGGGATCAAGGCCACCTTCCGCGAGCAGGCTCGCCACCATGCTGGTCGTCGTCGTCTTGCCGTGGGTTCCCGCGATGGCGATGCCAAAGCGGAAGCGCATCAGCTCGGCCAGCATTTCCGCACGCTGCACGACAGGGACGCGATGCGCGTTCGCTTCAACAACTTCAGGGTTGGTTGAGTTGACTGCACTCGAAACCACCACTACGTCGGCGCCCTGCACATTGACAGCGTCATGACCCATCACGATGCGCGCGCCGAGTGATTCAAGCCGACGCGTCACGGCGTTGGGCTTGAGATCCGAACCCTGCACGGCATAGCCGAGATTCAACAGCACTTCGGCGATTCCGCCCATGCCGCTGCCGCCAATGCCGACCATGTGGATGCGATGGATGCGGCGCATGCGATCGGTCATCGCGCACCTCCCGCAGCAGCAACGCATGCATCCGCGAGACGCACGTCCGCATCGACAATCGCCTGCCCGCGGGCATTCACTGCCATCTCTGCCAGGCGTGCACGACCCGCCACGAAGAGCTTGTGAAGTTCGGCAGACAGATGCGCCGGCGTCAGCTGGCTTTCGGGGAGCAATACTCCTGCATCAGCGCTGACGAGGAATTGTGCGTTGTGTGTCTGATGATCATCGACCGCTGCCGCAAAGGGAACGAAGATCGCGCCGACTCCGGCGGCTGCAATCTCAGCGACCGTGAGCGCACCGGAACGGCAGACAACGAGATCCGCAGACGCATAGGCTTCTGCCATGTCATCGACGAACGCACGCACGTCGGCTGTGACGCCATGCTTCGCATACAGCTCGACGGTCTGCTGGTAGTTTCTTTCACCTGCCTGATGCAGGACGAGTGGCCGCTCCGCTTCGGGGAGCAATGCAAGTGCCGCGGGCACAGCTGCATTCAGGCGCGCAGCCCCCTGGCTGCCACCGAACACGAACAACCGCAGCCGGCCAGAACGCTCAGCGAAGCGTTGGGCGGGCAATGGCAATGCCGTGATCTCGCGACGCACCGGATTGCCGACGTGTTCCGCCGGGATCTTGCCGGGGAAGCTATTAGGAAAGCCCTCGAGCACCCGGTTCGCAAACCGCGAGAGAATGCGGTTCGTGACACCCGCGATTGCGTTCTGCTCATGTATCACGAGCGGCCGCCGCGACAGCCAGGCTGCAATGCCGCCGGGGCCGGAAACAAATCCACCCGCACCAAGCACGACATCCGGTTTGCGCTTGCGCATGACGGCCATGCTCTGGCGAATTGCCAGTGCCAGCTTCACGGGCGCTGCCAACCATGTCAGCCAGCCCTTGCCTCGCAGGCCGCTGATCGAAATCCATTCCATTGGAATCTGGTGCGGAGGCACGAGCTTCGCTTCGAGACCGCGATGTGTGCCGAGCCATACGGGTTCAAAGCCCCGTTCGCGCAATACGCGGGCAGCGGCCAATGCCGGAAACACATGTCCGCCAGTACCGCCGGCCATGATGAGCACGGTCCGCACGGTCATGGAGTGCGTTCCTTGCGCGTCACGGCAGAACGACCCGAGAGACTCGCCTCGTGATGGATCCGCATGATCATCCCGAGCCAGCCGAGCGTGACCAGCAGGCTCGAACCACCATAGGACAGCAGCGGCAACGTCAGGCCCTTCGTCGGCAGCAGTCCCATGTTCACGCCGATGTTGATGAACGCCTGCGCACCCAGCCAGATGCCGAAGGAAGCTGCGCAGTACGCCTGGAACGTCAACCCCGCCTGGGCAGCCAGACGCGAGATATGAAACGTGCGGCCGACCAGCAGCACGAACAGGGTAAGTGTCACGATCACGCCGACCAGGCCGAACTCTTCCGCAAGCACTGCGAATACAAAGTCGTTGTGCGCCTCGGGCAGGTAGAACAGCTTCTGCACGCTGGACCCGAGACCGACACCGAAGTATTCGCCTCGCCCGATGGCAATCAGCGACTGCGTGAGCTGGAAACCGGAATTGAACGGATCAGCCCAGGGATCGAGGAAAGAAGTGAGGCGCTTCAGGCGATAGGCCGACGTGACAGCGAGCACACCCATGCCACCGACGGCGATGGCGACCAGCGCGAAGAAATGCCTCAGCTTGACGCCGGCCAGAAACAGCATCCCGAGACCCGTGGCCATCAGCACCGTTGCCGCACCGAAGTCCGGCTCGAGCAGCAGGAAAAAAGCAGCCAGCATCAGGATGCCTAGCGGACGCAGGAACGCCTGGAGGTTGTCCTTGAGGTCCGCCTGCCTGCGCACGATGTAACTCGCGAGATAGGTAAGCAGCAGGACGCGCGTGACTTCGGAGATCTGCAGATTCAGGACGCCGAGCGGAATCCAGCGGCGACTACCATTGACTTCGGAACCCACGCCCGGAATCAGCACGGCGATGAGCAGGATAAAAGCCATCAGCAGCAGCGGGAACGCGAGCCGCTCCCAGAGCGAGGACGGAATCAGCATTGCGATGGCCGCCGCAAAGAGACCAAGACCGACGGCGAACATCTGCCGTTCAAGGTAGTAGAAAGGATTGCCGAATTCGCGCTCGGCCGTGGCGATGGACGCGGAAGACACCATCACGAGACCGATCAGCAGCAGCCCCGCCACCAATAGCAGGAGTACGGGATCAAACATGAAGCGCCGCGGCCGACCGGTCGAGCGAGCGTAGGTCAGTGTGGCGGCGCTCATGACGCGAGCCTCCGTGCTGCGCCGGCAAACACATCGCCCCGATGCGCGTAGTCGCGGAACATGTCGAGACTTGCACAGGCTGGCGACAGCAGCACTGTCTCGCCGGAGCGCGCGGCATTGGCAGCCTTCATCACCGCGTCATCCATGTCAGTCGCAAACTCGATAGTGCAGACGCCGTGTAATGCAGCCGCCAGCAGCGCTGCATCCTGGCCGAGCAGCACCGCGTGTCTCACCTTGTTGCGGAAGGCCTCCGCCAGTGGCGAAAAATCCTGGCCTTTGCCCTGCCCGCCTGCGATGACAACCAGAGAGCCCGGCATGCCCGCGACGGCAGCCAGTGTTGCGCCGACATTCGTCCCCTTGGAATCGTCCACGAAGCGCACGCCGTTCACGTCGGTCACCCACTGGGAGCGATGCGGCAGGCCCGGGAATTTCTTCAACGCGCTGATCCCAGGCTCAAGCGGCAACCCCATCGCATCCAGCATCGCGAACGCGGCCAGTGCATTGGCTGCATTATGCAATCCCGCGATTTTCAGTTCGGACATCCCAACGAGTGGCTTGCCCCTGCGCAACAGGACAGGCTCGTGTTCCTGGTTGCTGACGGCGTAGTCGGCAGGACCTTCCAGGCTGAATCCCAGGACTCGCTGGCCGGAACGCGGCATCGCGCGCACGAGCGCATCGTCCACGTTGACCACGGCCGTAGCTGCACGATCGAAGATGCGTGCCTTGGCTGCCGCATAGTCCGCAACCGATGTGTAACGATCCATGTGATCCGCCGTCACATTCAGGACCGTTGCCACAGTCGTATGGAGGCTGGTAGTGGTCTCGAGCTGGAAGCTCGAAAGCTCCAGCACATAGAAATCAGGAACAGGCGCCTCCAGCAGTTCGAGTGCGGGCGGTGCGAGATTGCCCCCAGCCAGCGCACGACGATCCGTCGCTTCCGTCATCAAGGCCACGAGGGTCGTCACGGTGCTTTTGCCATTGGTGCCGGTGATGGCGACGATCGGCGCATTTGCCACACGCGAGAACAGCTCCACATCGCCGAACACGGGAATGCCGCGCGCAGCAGCGGCAACCAGCAGCGGTTCCTGCAATGGTATGCCGGGCGATGCCAGTACCTGGGCTGCACCATCGAGCAACGCGGGATCAAACCCGCCGACGCGGATGGCAGTCTCGGGAAGCATCTGCTGCACGTCATCGAGTCCCGGGGGCGCCGACCTGCTGTCCGTGACGACGAAGTCGAGGCCCTGGGCCCTCAGGTATTTGGCGCACGAAAGGCCGGTGCGGCCGAGACCCGCGATCACCGTCCGTCCCTGCAAGGCGGGAGTGCGGTGTTCGACGAAATCGGTTTTGCGGGCTGCCATGGTCATTCCGTCAGCGCACCTTGAGCGTCGCGAGTCCGACCAGGACCAGCACGACGGTGATGATCCAGAAACGCACGATCACTTTTGGCTCGGCCCAGCCCTTGAGCTCGAAGTGATGATGAATAGGCGCCATGCGGAAGATGCGCTTGCCGGTCAGCTTGAAAGAAGCCACCTGCAGCATCACAGAGACTGTCTCCATGACGAAGACGCCGCCCATGATGAAGAGCACGATCTCCTGCTTCACGATGACCGCGACGACACCCAGTGCCGCACCGAGCGCAAGCGCGCCGATATCGCCCATGAAGACCTGTGCGGGATAGGTGTTGAACCAGAGAAAGCCGAGGCCCGCACCGACGAGCGCCGCGCAGAACACCAGCAGTTCACCGGCACCTGCGACGTAGGGAATGCCGAGATAGCCGGAAAAGACGACGTTGCCAGTGACATAGGCGAACACGCCCAGCGCACCGGCCACCATGACAGCCGGCATGATGGCGAGGCCATCGAGGCCATCGGTGAGATTGACCGCATTGCTGGCGCCTACAACGACCAGGTAGGCAACCACCACGTAGAAGCCACCGAGTGGCAGCATCACGTTCTTGAAGAACGGGATAAGCAGGGTCGTTTCTGCCGGGCTCTTGGCCGTGACGTACAGCGTCACTGCGCAACCGATGCCGGCGACGGACTGCCAGAAATACTTGTACCGCGCGATCAGGCCACGCGAATTGCCCACCACCAGCTTGAGGTAGTCGTCCCAGAAACCGATCAACCCGAATGCAAGCGTCACGCCCAGCGTGATCCACACGAAGCGGTTTGCGAGATCCGCCCACAGCAACGTGCTCACGCCGATGGCCACGAGGATCAATGCGCCGCCCATCGTGGGTGTTCCCGCCTTCGGCAGATGCGACTTCGGGCCGTCTTCGCGAACGCGCTGCCCGACCTGTCGATTGGCAAGCGTCCGGATCATCCACGGCCCCACCAGCAACGAGATGACGAGCGCCGTCAGCGCCGCGAGAATGGCGCGCAGCGTGAGATAGCTGAAGACATTGAAGCCGGTAAACAGCTGTGCGAGATGATGGGTGAGATAGAGAAGCATGTTTTTCTTGTTGCTAGTGCCCGTTCGCCGCGACACGCGGTGGCTCAGCGGCCAGCGCTGCCGCCACACGTTCAAGCCGGTTGCTGCGCGATCCCTTGATCAGCAGCGTGACATCGGACTGGAGGCTGCCTTGCACCGCCTCGATCAGCGAATCGAGCTCGGCAAACCATTCCGCGCCTGAGCCGAATGCTTCGACCGCCATGCGAGCGCCTGCACCGGTGCCAAAGAGCCGCTCGATCCCTGCTCCGCGCGCGTAACGCCCGATGGCAGCATGCTGCTCATCGGCATCAATGCCGAGCTCACGCATCTCGCCCAGCACGAGCCATCTGCGGCCGGACAACGCCTTGAACGTGTCCAGTCCTGCCATCAGTGAAGAAGGGTTCGCGTTGTAGGAGTCATCGACGATGCGTGCACCGTTGCGCGCGGGCTTGAGGTCGAGACGTCCCGCGACAGGCCTGACCTGGCCAACGCCGCTCACGATATCGTCAAAGCTCGCACCCGCGGCGGAAGCAGCGGCGGCCGCACCCAGCGCATTGCGGACGTTATGGACCCCGCCGAGATGCAGCGAGACGGCCCGAACGCCTGCCGGCATCACCAGATCGAAATCGCTGCGGAAGCCATGAGCACTGGTCTGCACGCGAACATTGCGTGCAACCACATCGGCGGGCTGGTCTACACCAAACGTCACGACTCTTGCGGTTCCGGCGAGCTCACGCCAGAGCGGTGCGTACTGGTCATCGGCATTGATCACTGCAGTACCACGGCCGGCCAGTGCGCTGAACATTTCGCCTTTACCTCGCGCGACGCCATCAAGACTGCCAAAGCCTTCGAGATGCGCCGCGCCAGCGTTGGTGACCAGGCCAACCGTCGGCTGCGAGGTAGCCGCCAGATCAGCGATCTCACCAACATGATTGGCTCCCATCTCGATCACGGCGCTGCGATGTGCCGACTCGAGTTCGAGCAGCATCAGCGGCACACCCAGGTGATTGTTGAGATTGCCGCGCGTGATGAGGCATGAACCCTGCCGTGCCATGATCGTGCCGAGGATTTCCTTCGTCGTCGTCTTGCCGTTGCTGCCCGTCACGCCCACGAGCGGCAGGCTGAAACGCCGGCGCCATTCGCGGGCAAAGCGCGTGAGCCCGGCGAGGACGTCAGGCACGATCACTTGCGGCAGATCCACGGCAAGTGCGTGATCGACCAGCAGGGCGACTGCGCCTTTCTCCTTCGCCGTCACCGCGAATGCATGGCCATCGAAATTCGGGCCACGGATCGCGACGAACAATGAGCCCGCCTGCAGCGTTCGCGTATCAATCGAAACAGAAGTGAACGACACATCAGAGCCGACCAGCTGACCAGCCGTAGCCTGCGCGAGGAATGCGAGGGAGCGCGTCATGACGACTTCCCGACAGACATCGATCCCAGCGCCTGCCGCACACTTTCCCGATCGCTGAACGGCAGCGTTTCAGTGCCGACGATCTGGTATTCCTCATGACCCTTGCCGGCGATCAATACGGCGTCTCCGGCATTCGCGAGAGCCATCGCTTCGGCAATCGCGATCGCACGGCGGCGCTCGATGCGGACGAAATGTGAACGCTGCATGCCTGCGGCAATGTCGGCGACGATCTGGTCTGGGTTTTCGCGACGGGGATTGTCGTCTGTGACAACCACGACATCCGCAAGCTCTTCGGCAATGGCGCCCATCAGCGGGCGCTTGCCGCGATCGCGTTCGCCGCCACACCCGAATACGCAGATCACCCGGCCAGTCGCATGTTGACGCATCACCCGCAAGGCTTTCGCGAGTGCATCGGGCGTATGCGCGTAGTCGATGACTGCAAGCGGTGCAGTCGATACCACTTCCATCCGTCCCGGAGGAGCAGAGCTGCGCTCAAGAGCACGAACGGCTCGATCAAGAGGCAACTCCCACCCGAGCAGCACCGCCAGCGCGGCGAGCAGGTTCTCTGCATTGAAGTCGCCGATCAGGGGCGATCGCAGCGTTCCTGCGCCCCATGTGCCATCGAACTGCAAGGCGAGACCCGGTCTGCGCTCAATGCTGCGCGAAAAGAGGCGATGCTTTGCAGGCGTCTCGACAGAAGCATCGACCTGATACGCAGTGACCGCAGTCTTGCCGGCAAGCTGCCGGATGAGCTCATCGCCGAAAGGATCGCCAGCATTGATCACTGCATGATCAAGCTTGGGCACGTGAAACAGTTTTGCCTTGGCCGCAGCGTAGGCGCCCAACGTCCCGTGGTAATCAAGGTGATCGCGCGTCAGGTTCGTGAACACGGCGGTATGGAAGCGCACGCCCTCTACACGACCCTGGTCGAGCGCATGCGACGATACTTCCATGCTCAGGTGTCGATCACCACCCGTGCGGAGTTCTGCCAGGCGTCGATGCACGGAAATGCAATCGGGTGTCGTATTCGCCGAGGGTTGGAGTTTGCCGACATGACCGAAACCCAGCGTGCCCGCATACGCCGTGGGTCGCCCGTCAGCTTCCATCGCCGCGGCGATCAAGTGAGCTGTCGTCGTCTTGCCATTGGTCCCCGTGATACCGACCACGGAGATGTGCGACGAGGGCTGGTCGAAGAAACGGTCTGCAATCCGGCCGATCATCTGCTTGAGGCCCGGCACTGCAATCAGCAGTGCTTTACCACTGGACGGCGGTGCTGCGATGTCGGTTGCAGGCTCCCACAGTATGACTGCCGCTCCTGCCTGAATCGCCTGCGACAGATACTGAAGACCATGTCCCTGGACGCCTGGCACCGCCAGAAACAAGCCACCCGCAACGACAACGCGGCTGTCGAGCGCGAGATCCGTGACAGTTACATCCGGTACCGCCACCTCTGCGATACCAGCCAGCAACTGACGCAGGCTCACGGTACGCGACGCGTGGCTGGCGTCTGCGTGAGTGTCGTGTGTCGTGTTCATTGCCGGTAAGGACATCGTTCGCGTCTATTCGGCCGGCAGCGAGTGCACCAGCGTCGTCGCGGGCACCGTGTCGAGGCCGTCCGGCGCAACACCCATAAGGCGCAACGCACCGGCCATCACGTTCGAGAACACCGGTGCTGCAACCTCACCGCCGTAGTACTGGTTACCGCGGGGTTCGTCGATGACGACGATGGCAGCGAGTCGGGGATTGCTGGCGGGCACAACACCGCCGAACACACCGAAATAGGCGTCTTCCGAATATCCACCGGGCACCGCTTTCTTGGCCGTGCCTGTTTTTCCGGCAACACGAAAACCGACGAGCGCTGCGCGATTGCCGGTGCCATCCAGCGACACGACGCTCTCCATTACTTTCAGCAACTCGCGCGCTACAGGCTCCTGAATGACCCGCTCGCCTGCGACTGCTCCCTCGACGCGTCTCATCGTGACGGGACGACTGACGCCGGCTGCCCCCAGTACGGCGTAAGCATGCGCAAGCTGGAGCGGCGTTACGGACAAGCCATAGCCATACGACATCGTCGCCTGGCCAATCGGACGCCAGTGCGAGTAGTGGTTCAGCAGGCCTGCGGATTCGCCGGGAAAGCCGCTGCCGGTGACTTTGCCGAAACCGAATGCATCGAGCATTCCCCACATGGTTTCGGGCTTGAGTGACAGCGCGATCTTCGTCATGCCGACGTTGCTCGATTTCGCAACCACGGTAGTAAGCGAAATCGAACCCAATGGATGCTCGTCGGTGATGGTCTTGATGCCCACGCGGATCGGCGTCGTATCGATGATGCTGTCGGGCCGGAGCTTGCCCGCAGCCAGTGCGGCAGCGACCACGAACGGCTTGATGCTGGAACCTGGTTCGAAAATGTCCGTCGCCGCACGATTGCGATAACGTGGCGCAGTGAACTGATCGCGGTCGTTCGGGTTGTAAGCCGGCTGGTTCACCATCGCCAGCACTTCGCCAGTGGTGACATCCAGCACGACAACAGAGCCCGCTTTCGCGTTGTACTGCTGCATCGCCGATTTCAGTTCGCGATAGGCCAGGTACTGGATCCGCAGATCGATGCTCGTCACCAGATCCTGGCCTGGCCGCGGCGAGCGAATGCTTTCGATGTCCTCGACGGAACGGCCGTAGCGATCCTGGATCACGCGTTTCGCGCCGGCTTCGCCACCCAGCCACTGGTCGTAGGCGAGCTCGAGTCCTTCCTGGCCCACGTCATCGACGCTGGTAAACCCGAGCACATGTCCCGTCACTTCGCCGGCCGGGTAATAGCGCCGATATTCACGAAGCAGGTAAACGCCGGGAATTCCAAGCGCCTTCACCTGCTCTGCATCCTGGGGACGCATGTGCCGCACGAGGTAGACGAACTCGCGATCAAGATTGCCGGTGATGCGGCGTGCAACCCACTGCGGATCGCGATTCAGCGCTTCGGCAAGGCGCGGAATCTGGTCCGAGGCATGCGCCTTCGCTACCTCCTTGGGATTGACCCAGACGGTGTCGACCGGCGTACTGACCGCAAGGGGTTCACCATGACGATCGAGCAGGCTGCCGCGATGCGCAGACAGCTTGGCCACCCGTGTCGAGCGGGCTTCGCCCTGGCCCTCGAGGAAACCGTCATCGAGCACCTGCAGGTCCACCGCGCGCGCCACGAGACCGCACGCGAAGACGAGGAGCAGCGCGAGGACGACGCGCAGACGGTTGCGATACTGGTCGAAGGTGAACGCGCGGCTCTCGCCGGGCCGTACAGGAGCGCCGATCACCGCCGGCCTGCCACGTGCGTTGTCACGGGAGCCTGCTTCATGGCTGGACGAGCCGTACTTCGGTGGGCCGCGGGATCACCATCCTGAGATCGGCGCGTGCCATCTGTTCGACGCGACCATGCGTCGACCAGGCACTCTGCTCGAGCTTGAGCTGTCCCCACTCGATGTTGAGCTGGTCACGGCCGCCTTCGAGATTCTGCAGTTCGACAAACAGGCTCCGCGCCTGGTGCTTGCTCCACACGACGCCGATGCAGGAGGCGAAGACCAGTCCCCAGAGAATCGGGATCGCGATGCGTGCGAGTGCGTTCATGCGGCCAGCCTCTCCGCGATGCGCAGGATGGCGCTGCGGGCTCGTGGGTTGCGTTTGATCTCGGCTTCGCCGGTATGGATCGCCTTGCCGACGCGACGCAGCTTCGGGCGCGCGTGCACAGGGACTTCAGGCAAGCCTGCATAGACAGGATCTTCCTGCGACTGCCTCTGCATGAAGCGTTTCACCGTACCGTCTTCGAGGGAGTGGAAGCTGATCACGCAAAGCCGCCCGCCTGGCCGAAGCAGCGCAACGCTTTGTGCCAGCGCTCCATCGATCTGCTCGAGTTCTGCATTGACGTGCATGCGGATCGCCTGAAACGTACGCGTCGCCGGATGCTTGCCCGGCTCACGATGGGGTACTGCCTGCGCGACAACAGCAGCGAGTTCAGCGGTGCGTGTGAGCGGACGTTCGTGACGAGCCATGGCGATCGCATTTGCAATGCGCCTCGCGAAACGGTCTTCGCCGAATTCACGAATCACGGTGGCGATCTCGTGCTCTGGCGCCCGTGCCAGCCATGCGGCGGCTGTGATTCCGGCTTCGTTGTCCATGCGCATGTCTAGCGGACCATCGTGCGAAAAACTGAAACCCCGCGCAGCGTCGTCAAGCTGTGGCGAGGACACCCCCAGATCGAACAGCATCCCGTCAAACTTCTGCGCCTGTCCCGCGCCTTCCAGCAGCTCGTTCAACCGGCCGAACGCGCCACGCAACAGACTCAATCTCGGCTCATTTCCGAATCGCACGCGACCTGCGCTCAGCGCTTCCGGATCGCGATCCATCGCCACCACCCTGCCGTCCGGGCCCAGGCGCTCGAGCAGCGCGGCGGTATGCCCGCCCCGGCCGAATGTCCCGTCGAAATACCGGCCTGCGGGTTGCACGTTCAGACCTTCCAGCGCCTCGCCGAGCAGAACCGGCGTGTGATCGAACATCAAAGCGACAGCGATTCGAGCTCCGGCGGCAGCTCTTCGGTCGTCTCGTCGACCTTGAGCCAGGTATCGCGGTTCTCGTCCCAATGGGCTTCATTCCAGAGTTCAAAACGGCTGCCCTGGCCGATCAGCACGACGTCACGCGTCAGGGCGG
Organism: Steroidobacteraceae bacterium; assembly: GCA_965279735.1. Taxonomy (GTDB): domain Bacteria; phylum Pseudomonadota; class Gammaproteobacteria; order Steroidobacterales; family Steroidobacteraceae; genus CAIUGU01. The sequence continues at coordinate 2,651,327 of OZ257260.1, forward strand.
CGTATTCACGCAAGGTGGGGGGAATCAGGATGCGGCCATGCGAATCGAGCTCGATTTCGTTGGCATGCCCGACCATCAGCCGCTGCAGCCGGCGCACAGCCGGGTTCAGCGTCGGCAAACGCATGAGCTTCCGTTCGATCTCCTCCCATTCCGGAAGGGGATAGATCAGAAGGCAGCGATCCGAGCGATCGACGGTCGCCACCAGACGGCCATTGGAGCGCTCGACGATCCGGTCCCGGTAACGGGTCGGCATCGCGAGGCGCCCTTTGGCATCCAGCGTGACTTTGTTGGCACCGCGAAACATGGCAAGCCCCATGCGGGCGCAAGAGATCGGTTAAGTGATCCCGTGGCCCATTTCATCCCACTTTTTCCCACTCGCTTGCACTATAGGGATGCGAACTGGATTAAGTCAACGAAATGCCGGGAATTTCTCTATAGCCCACAGCCACTTAGGACGTAGTCGCGTCGGTGGGCGGCGACGTCGAATTAAAGGTTTTATCGAAATCAGAGCCTTAGGTGGCTTTCTTGATTGAAATGATTAGTTTCGTGATCCGCCCCGACATGAAGGCAAGTAACCGTTTCAATCCCACCGGGACGCCCCCTTGCGCAAGCCGACACCTAGAAAGCCGCCTCGGGCAGCCTTGGAATTTAAAGAATACACGATCAGCGATGAGTCAATTTGACCCTATTGTTTTATTATTATTAATAATAGCGCAAGGCACTCCGGCGCAGAGAGCTTGCCAAGCCGACGCGACCGCAAGGAAGGGCAGAATTCCCGGAGATGAACATAGAGAAGAAGAGAAAGGAGTCAGCCGATAAGCCGGGTTCTGTCGTGGGCAACCATTCATCTGGGATACGCGTCGCCGCGTACCTCAAGCAGCCTACCCGGGAGCACATGTGGACCACATGCGCGGCACGAAGCCGCCTGCCCCCCTATTTGGCCTTGCTCCAGGCGGGGTTTGCCGTGCCGTCGAGTGTTGCCACCGACGCGGTGCGCTCTTACCGCACCCTTTCACCCTTACCGTCACCGTCCGAGGACGGCGCTTAGGCGGTTTGCTCTCTGTTGCACTTTCCGTGGGCTCACGCCCCCCAGGTGTTACCTGGCGCCTTGCCCTGTGGAGCCCGGACTTTCCTCCATGCCCACCCGTGAAGATGGACACCGCGGTTGCCTGGCTGACTCCCGGCGCGAATGGTGGGGGCACGGCGCGCGGGGTGCAAGCAATGAATCGCTGCGCTCATTAGGATTTCTGCAGTTTCACTGCAAGATCGTAGAGATCCGACCGCTTTTCACCCGTCAGCCGCGCCGCCAGTTTCGCTGCAAGGGCGGCAGGCAGCTCTTCAAGGAGCATGCGTAAAACCTGTTCGGAAGCAATGTTGAGTGCGGTGCGGCCCGCATCGGGAATTCCGGCCACCATCAACACGAACTCACCGCGTGACATGTCCGCATCCTGCGTCGACCGCTGTGCGAGTTCGGCCAGGCTGCCGTAGTACATCGTCTCGAAGCGCTTCGTGAGTTCGCGACCGATACTGCTGCGCCTGTCTCCACCGAAAATTGTTGCCATGTCGCCGAGCACTTCCACCAGACGATGGGGAGCCTCATAGAAAACCAGCGTGCGCGATTCCTGCGCAAGCGCTGCAAGCGCTGTCCGCCGGGCCGCAGCCTTTGCAGGGAGAAAGCCCTCGAAAGCGAAACGGTCGGTCGGCAGCCCGGAAGCCGACAGGGCCGCCACGGCTGCATTCGACCCGGGTATGGGCGACACACGAATTCCCGCATCCAGCGTCGCGCGCACCAGACCGAAACCGGGATCGCTCAGCAACGGCGTACCGGCATCCGAAACCAGGGCGACCGCTTCGCCTCGCTGCAGCCTCGCCACCAGCGGTCCGGCGCGTGCGGCCTCGTTGTGCTCATGCAATGAAACGAGTGGCGTCGCAATTCCAAAAGCCTGCAGCAAGGTCCCCGTGTGACGGGTATCCTCCGCAGCTATGATCGTGACGCCAGCGAGGATTTCCCTGGCGCGGGAGCTGAGATCGCCCAGGTTTCCGATCGGGGTGGCAACGACGTAGAGTGCACAGGGAAGCGCAGCTTCCTGGGTGCCGGTCACGGGCGGGCGGGCGGACACAGGGTTGAACCTTTGGTCTTGTAAACAATGTTCGAGTATTCCACATCGTTGTCGGCCGCACAGTCCCGGTCGCCCCTGCAGTCAGCGGGCCAAGGAAGTGCTGGGCATCTGCGTTCGTTACGCCGTCGTTTGACACGCGGATCGCCTTTCAGCTCGCGAGCCCTCGCCGGTTTGCTGCTGCTCGCTGCCGTTGCCTGTACCAGTCCCTATCCCGCGCAGCAACGTTCTTCCTCGAATGCAGAGTCCCCTGCTGCAGGTACCCAACCGGAAACCAGCGGCCAGGACGCAGCTCGCGGCCAGATCATTGGACCCGGTATCGGCTCGGGCCTGGCTGCGGCCACGAATTATCCGACACAGGTTGCGCTGATTCTGCCGCTGTCAGGCAGACAGCAGGCTGCAGGCGTTGCGGTTCGCGACGGTTTTCTCGCTGCCGTGCTGAAGCAGGATCCGGCTCGCCGGCCCGTCGTCAACATCTATGACTCCGCCGCGTTGAGTGCGTCGGGGGCCTACACGCGCGCGGTCAGTGAAGGCGCACAGTTCATCGTCGGTCCGTTGATCAAGGAAGATGTCCAGGCTGTTGCCGACTCCGGAACAGTGTCACTGCCGACGCTGGCACTCAACTATCTGCCGGAAAATGCGCTGCCTCCTGGCCTGCTCTACCAGTTTGCGCTCGACCCGGAGGATGAAGCGCGACAGGTTGCGCGACGTGCCATCGCCGATGGTCGTACGCATGGCGTCGCGCTGTTGCCCAACAACGAATGGGGTCAGCGTCTGCTGCGCGCGTTCGAAGCAGAATTCTCGGTGGCAGGGGGTTCGCTGGTCGGCCGGACGTTCTACGATCCTGCTGCCCGGGACTATTCACAGCCAATCACGCAACTGCTGCTGATCAATCAGAGCCGGGCGCGTGCGAATGCACTGTCCACTGCTCTGGGTACACGCCTTGAATTCGAACCGCGCGCACGCGGCGATGTGCAGTTCGTGTTCGTCGGAGCACAGCCTCTGCAGGGTCGTTCACTCAGGCCGGCCTTGCGCTTCCACCTCTCGCAGGATCTGCCGGTCTATGCCACGTCCGATGTATTCGAACCCGATTCAAATGCGAATGCGGACCTCGACGGCGTGATCTTTCCGGACATGCCGTGGGTGATTTCGCCCGATGCGGCAGCGAATGACCTGCGTGCAGCCCTCTCTTCCTACTGGCCAGGCAGATCGCGAGGCCGCGGCCGGCTGTATGCCTTCGGCTTTGATGCATTCCAGCTGATTCCGGTGCTACGCAGTTCGCAACCGACAGCTACCCCGGTCGGCGGCATGACCGGACGACTGGTCGTGGACGAGCGCGGCCGTGTGCGGCGCGAACTCAACTGGGCGCAGGTCGAGAACGGCCGGCCCCGCCCCCTGACCGTCATTGCGACAGGAATGTCAGGCCCGTAAACAAGTGAATTGACAGGGTCATCATGCATCGCAAGGACGCGGGCACAAGGGCAGAAACCGAAGCGTGTCTTTACCTCGAAGCACGGGGCCTGGTGCTGCTGGAAAAAAACTTCCGCTGCCGGGGTGGAGAAATCGACCTCGTCATGCGCGAAGGTCCTGTCATCGCGCTCGTTGAAGTACGCATGCGCAGTAGCGACCGCTTCGGCGGCGCGGCAGGCTCGGTGGACTGGAAAAAACAGAAGCGTCTGATCGTTGCGGCACGCTATCTCACGCTAGTACGGAGCGAGGTGCGCAAACATCCGCTGCGCTTCGACGTGGTAACACTTGAACCGGAAGGTTCCGCACTCGGGATCCACTGGATCAGGGATGCTTTCAGGCTGTAGATAGAGAATGAAAAATATCGCTCGCCCCGTACTGTCCCTGTTCTGCCTGTACGCCCTGATGCCCGGCGTAGCAGGTAGCGCCGCCGCTGCAGAACCACCGCCGGATGAAGACAAGAGCGTCACGATCGTGCGCGCAGCGAAGCCTCCGGTCATCGACGGTCGCCTGGATCCTGATGAATGGGCCAATGCCGTCCTGATCGAGGACTTCCGCCAGATCCAGCCGAACGAATTCGCCGCGCCTTCGCAGCGCACCCAGATCTACCTGCTGTACGACAAGGACGCCTTGTACGTCGCCGCGAAACTGTGGGACACCAATCCGGTAACCGCACGCATCATGCGGCAGGGCGAACTGATGAATGGCGACGATCACCTCGGCGTGATCATCAATCCCGAGAACGACCGTCGCAGCGGCTATCTCTTCGCAGTCGGGCCGAACGGTGTACGCGTGAATGCGATCTACCAGAACACCACGCAGACGCAGTTCGACTGGGACGGCATTTTCGAGGCAACGGGACGCCAGGACGCAGACGGCTGGATTGCCGAGATGGCGATTCCCTACAAGACCATTTCATTCAACCCCGCCGGCGACACCTGGGGAATCAATTTCTTTCGCGTCATCGCCCGCACCAATGAGCGTATCGGGTGGGTCTCGCGCAATCGTGCACAGGACCCGAGCATCGTCGGCACTGTCACCGGATTCTCGGGCCTCCAACGCGGAATGGGTCTTGATGTCGTGCCTTCCGTCAGTGTGCGCACCACCCGCGAATTCAACCCCGAGGATCGCAGGACGGAGGTTCGCCCTTCTGTCGATGTGTTCTACAAGGTCACTCCCTCGCTGAATGCGGCCCTCACCTTCAATACGGATTTCTCTGCGACGGAAGTAGATGACCGGCAGGTCAATCTCACGCGCTTCGGGTTGTTCTTTCCCGAGAAGCGCGATTTCTTCCTCACCGATCTCGATATCTTCGAGTTCGGCCACATCGGTCCGCAGAACACGGGTCAATCAGGCGTCAATCTGGCAACGACGCGGGCCTCGCGCGAGAACGGCCGGCCCTTCTTCTCGCGTCGCATCGGTCTTGCGGCGAACGGAGCACCGATCGACCTCGACTATGGCGGCAAGCTGAGCGGCAGGATGGGACGCTGGAGCGTCGGAACACTCGGCATCCGCCAGGAAGAATCACCCGGTGTCGATGCTGCCGATCTGTTTGTCGGACGCGTGGCCGCAAATGTCTTCAATGAATCGAGTGTTGGCTTCATCGCCACGCACGGCAATCCGCGTTCCAACCTGGACAACACGCTCGTGGGTGCGGACTTCCTGTACCAGAACAGTCGCTTGCCGGGGGGCAGCGTGATGCAGGCTGAAGCCTGGCTCCAGGATACGGAGACGGAGGGGCTGACAGGAGATACCGGCGCCTTCGGCATCGGACTGCGCATTCCAAACAATACCGGCTGGCGCAGCGCCATCGCCGTGAAGCAGCTCGAAGCCAATTTCAATCCGGGACTCGGCTTCCTGAGCCAGGCCGGAATCCGGGAATACACAGGCGAGCTGGGCTACACATATCGCCCCGTTGGCAAGGCTTACCGGTTCATGTTTGCCGAGCTCGAAGCGCGGCGCGTCGACCTGCTGGCCGGCGACCTGCAGACGCAGACTTTCGTATTGCGTGCCCTGGAAACCGGCAACCGCACCGGCGATGTCCTGAAGCTCAATGTCATCCGCAACCGGGAAGTGCTGGCGGATCCTTTTGCGATTTCCCGCAACGTCGTCCTGCCGGTCGGCGACTACACGTTTGACGAAGCGTTCGCCGAGATTACCTTTGGCGGTCAGCGACGCATCAGTGGCAAGGTCGGCTATCGCGGCGGCGAGTTCTACGACGGTGACCACATGAACATGACGGGCGAGCTGACTTACCGCCCCTCGAAGTATTTCCGCACGACGCTCATCTACGACTACAACGACGTGAACCTGCCGGAAGGTGATTTCATCGTGCGCCTGACCAGCCTGCGCGCCGACATCGTCTTTTCATCGCAGCTGTCGTGGGTGAATCTCGTCCAGTACGACAACGTGTCGGGCGTGGTCGGGATCAACAGCCGTCTGCACTGGATTCCGGAAGACGGCAAGGAAGCGTTCCTGGTCCTCAATCACAACCTGCAGGATCCGCTGGCGCCCGGCGGCTTCCAGTCCACCTTCTCGGAACTGACCGCAAAGGTGAACTACACGTTCCGGTTCTGAATCGCTGCCGCGGTTGTTACTTGACCACTTTGAGGTGGGACTTGCGCGGCTCTCCGCCCGCAGGTTTCGGCGAGGGGGAAGGCGCAGGGGCTTGCGGCGGCGGTGCAGGCGAACCGGGTGAATCGGTTGGACCTTCGTTGTCACCGAAGATCATGCCCTGGCCTGTCTCCCGCGAGTAGATCCCGATGATCGCCGCTATCGGCACGAAGATGTCCTGGCTGACTCCGCCGAAGCGCGCGCGGAAACCGACGAAATCGTTGCCGAGCGAAAGGCCGTTTGCCGCTCCCATGCTGACGTTGAGGATGATCTTGCCGTCCTTGACGTGCTGGAGCGGGACCTGCACGCCTTCCATCGACGCATCAACCACGATGTGCGGGGTCTGGTTGTTGTCGAGGATCCACTCGTGCATGGCACGGAGCAGATAAGGCCTGCGGGAGGTGACGGGAGCCTCAGTCATCGCGAAAGTGATTTCAGAGCCGCATTTCCTGTTCGACTTCGGACAGGCTGTGGCGGAAAGCCGGGCGCGAGAAAACGAGATTTGCGTAGCGGACAATGGGCTGAGCCTGCGACGGAAGCTCGATTCCCCATGAATTCAGTCTCCACAGGATCGGTGCAATGGTTGCATCGACCAGCGAAAAATCATCGGACAGGAAATACGGCTTCGCCTTGAATACGTCTGCCGTCGCGAGAATGCTGTCGCGCAGGATCTTCCGTGCCTTCTGGCCCAGCTTGCGGTCCGCAGGGTCGTCGATCTGCTGCGCCAGGCTGTACCAGTCACGCTCGATGCGAAACAGGGCCAGCCGGAACTGGGCCCTTGCAACGGGATCCACCGGCATCAGCGGTGGATACGGAAAGCGTTCGTCGAGATACTCGATGATGACGCGCGAATCGTAGAGCACGAGATCCCTGTCCACGAGCGTGGGCACGGTCTGGTAGGGATTGAGATCGAGCAGATCCTCGGGCAGCTTGCCTTCTTCCACGTCGATGGTTTCAACGTGGATGGCTTTCTCCGCAAGCACCAGCCGGGTCCGGTGACTCCACGGGTCGGCCGCCTTGGAAAAGAGCGTCATCAAGCCCGCGGTCCTCGGGTGAACGCTGCGGGCAGCATCACGCCAGCGGGTCGCCGACACGCGCGACCCGGCTGCATCACTTCACGCCCTTCCAGATTTCCTTCTTCAGGAAATAGGCAAACAGGAAGAACACCAGCAGGAACCCGAGGACGCGGATGCCCAGGTTGCGCCGCTGCAGTTGCACTGGCTCGCCGATATAGGAAAGGAAATTCACCGTGTCGCGGGCGAACTGGTCGAATTCCTCGGCGTCCATCTTGCCTTCGGTGGCGCGCTCGAAACCCTTGAACGTCTTGTGGACGTTACCCTGCCCATCGGTCTCGCCCTCGTAGACCGCTTTCTGGAAACCCTGCAGCTCCCAGAGAACGTGTGGCATCGCTGCACCGGGCAATACGTGGTTGTTGACGCCCGTAGGCCGCGAAGGGTCGAGGTAGAAGGACTTGAGGAACGTATAGATGTAGTCCGGAGTCCGGCTCCGCGCGATCAGCGAGAGATCGGGGGGCGGATTGCCAAACCACGCGCGGGCTTCGGCCACGGGCATCGTGTTCTGCATCGTATCGAACGGCCGCTCGCCGGTGAACATCAGGTTTTCGATGACCTGCTGCTCGGACAACTGCAGGTCCGCGGCTACCCGGTTATAGCGAACGTACTTCGCCGAGTGGCAGCCCATGCAATAGTTGACGAAGTTGCGTGCACCGCGCTGCAAGGATGCGGTGTTGCCTACGTCTACGTTGGCATGTTCGAGCTCCACACCCTCGGCAGCAAACACTGCCGAAGGCAGCAGCGCCATTGCGCCGAGCGCAAGGCAGACAGGGGCGAGCCAGGGACGCGCCTTGTTAATGTGCATCGTAAGTCACCCGTTCCGGAACCGGCTTCGTCGCATCTATGCGCGTGTACCACGGCATGAGCGCAAAGAACGCAAAGTAGATCACCGCGAAGACGCGTGCGGCATTCGTGAAGGCGGTGGTCGCTGGCTGCAGGCCGAGATAGCCGAGCGCCAGGAAGCTGATCGCGAAAGCCGTCAGGAACGCCTTGAACAACCAGCCGCGATAGCGGATCGACTTCACCTTCGCACGATCGAGCCACGGCAGGAAGAAGAAGGACACGACCGCGAGCCCCATCAGGATGACGCCGACCAGCTTGTTCGGAACAGCGCGGAGAATCGCGTAGAAAGGCGTGAAGTACCAGACCGGAGCGATGTGCTCAGGCGTCTGCAACGAGTTCGCCGGATCGAAGTTGGCGTGCTCGAGGAAGTACCCGCCCATTGTCGGCGCAAAGAACAGCACCGCCGAGAAGATCGCGAGGAAGACGATGACCCCGACGATATCCTTGATCGTGTAGTAGGGATGCATCGGGATGCCATCGAGGGGATGGCCATCCGGGCCCTTGTTCTTCTTGATCTCGATGCCGTCCGGGTTGTTCGAACCCACTTCGTGCAGCGCCATGATGTGTGCGATCACGAGGAACACGAGCGCCAGCGGCAACGCAATCACATGCAGTGCGAAGAAGCGGTTCAGGGTGATGTCCGAGATGTAGTAGTCACCACGGATCCACTCGACCAGCGCGTTTCCCACGTACGGAATGGCTCCGAACAGGGACACGATGACCTGCGCGCCCCAGTACGACATGTTGCCCCAGGGCAGCAGGTAGCCCATGAACGCCTCTGCCATCAGGCAGAGATAGATGATCATGCCGAAGATCCACAGCAGTTCGCGCGGCGCCTTGTACGAACCGTAGAGCATCGCGCGGAACATGTGCAGATACACGACGATGAAGAAAGCCGAGGCACCGGTCGAATGCATGTACCGGATCAGCCAGCCCCATTCCACATCGCGCATGATGTATTCGACGGAAGCGAAGGCCTCCGCCGCTGCGGGCTTGTAGTTCATCGTCAGGAAGATGCCCGTGACGATCTGCATCACCAGCACGAGCAGCGCGAGCGAGCCGAAGTAGTACCAGAAGTTGAAATTCTTCGGCGCGTAATACTCCGACATGTGCTCTTTCCAGAGCTTCGTCAGGGGAAAGCGCTCGTCGATCCAGCCGCCGAGGGCACTCACCTGCATGCCGACGCGATCGAAGAAATCAGGCTGTGAGCTCATCTTATGCAGCTCCCGTATCGGCGCCGATCAGCAGGCGGGTGTCGGCGAGGAAGCGGTACGGTGGAATCCGCAGATTGAGCGGTGCCGGCACGTCCTTGAAAACGCGGCCCGACAGGTCGAACCGCGAGCCGTGGCAGGGGCAGTAGAAACCACCGGGCCAGTCAGCACCGAGTTCGGCATCCGCCGGATCGAAGCGATTGATGGGCGCGCAACCAAGGTGGGTGCACACGCCGATGACGACCAGATATTCGGGATTCACCGCACGCGCTTCGTTCTTCGCGTATTCGGGCTGCTCGGAATCGGCCGACTGGGGATCGCGCAAACGGCTGTCGAGAGTAGTGAGCGAAGCCAGCATTTCCGGGGTGCGCCGCACGATGTAGACGGCCTGGCCGCGCCATTCGATCTTGACGATTGCGCCCAGCTCGAGCTTGCTTATGTCTACTTCGACCGGGGCACCGAGCGCCTGCGCCCGGGCGCTAGGCTTCCATGACGCCAGGAACGGAACCGCGGTGAAGGCCGCACCGGCCAGGCCCGTGACGGTCGTGGCGACGAGAAGAAAGTGGCGCCTGCCACCGTCGACGCTCTCGTCAATGCGATCAGCTTCTAGACTCATCAGAAAATTCTCCGGAAGACCCCATTCCGCTTCAAATCCGGTCCTGCCCGACCCCAAGCCAGCCGGCAGATTGACCGTGCCGTCCGACTGCGCCCCAAGCGAGTTGACCCTGACGCAGGCAACGCAACGCCGAGGGACCCGATGTTTCAAAGATTCGCGGAATTACGCATTATACACACAACGAACGGCGCTCTTTGAAGCATGACGCCGACCTTCATGATGACCTGGACGTTGCCCCGATTCCCTGCGGTCTGCTCTACGTCTGGTGGGCAATCGGCCTGACAGGGAGCGATCGTTTGGTGGAGTTCCCCGCATGCCCTCCTTTCGTCAGGTCCTCGATTTCGTCTCGCGCTGGGTTGTCATTGGCCTTGCTGCCGCTTTTCTGCTGACCCAGGCGCGTTCCTGGCTTGCCGAACGCAGCCCTTCGGCAACAAGAGAGCCGGCAGCAAGCGAACCAGTCCAAACACCACCACCGGTATTGCCCGCACCCACCTCCTTTGCCGACGCGGTCGCCCGCTCGAGCCCCGCGGTTGTAAATATCTACACCGCTCGTGTCATCACCGAACGCATCCGCCCGCCCGAACTTGATCGCTTCTTCGGTGATGAATGGCCAGCCGTGCGCCAGCGGGTAGCCGCGAGCCTGGGGTCGGGCGTCATCGTCGATACGGAAGGCCACGTCATAACCAACAACCATGTGGTGGCCAATGCGAGGGAAATCCGTCTCCAGCTCGCAGACGGACGGGTTGCCCCTGCGACCATCGTCGGCACCGATCCCGAAAGCGACCTCGCGGTTTTGCAGATTCCGCTGTCCGACCTGCCGGTCATGCCCCTTGGGCGATCGGATGAACAGGAACTGAGGGTGGGCGACGTGGTACTCGCCATCGGCAATCCGCTCGGCCTTTCGCAGACCGTCACCCAGGGCATCGTCAGCGCCACCGGCCGGGGCCAGCTCGGCGTGACGACGTTCGAGAACTTCATCCAGACCGATGCGGCCATCAACGAGGGCAATTCCGGCGGTGCACTGGTGAATACGAAAGGTGAGCTGGTGGGAATCAACACCGCAGTGCTGGCTCGCGCGCTCCAGACCGAGGGCATCGGCTTTGCCATTCCCGTCAATCTGGTGCGGGGGGTGATGCAGCAGATCCTTGAATTCGGCCGGGTGCGGCGCGGCTGGCTGGGCATCACGGAGTCGCGGGATGTTTCCGCAGAGCAGGCCCATGCGCTCGGCATCGCGGAAGGCGCGGGAGTCGAACTCCGTCAGGTGTATCCGGAAAGCCCGGCCGCGAAGGCGGGATTGCTGGCCGGTGACATCATCACTCACCTGAACGACCAGACGATAAGGAGCATGCGCGAGGCATTGAACCGCGTGGCGAGCGCGACGCCCGGCACGTCGATGAAAGTGCGCGCCTGGCGCAAGGGACAGATTCTTGAACTCGAGACGCTGGTAGAAGAACGTCCCCAGCCGAATTGATCCTCACCCACTCCGTCTCCCTCTCCACCAGTAGAGGGGATCAAAGCATTACCTCTCCCGTTGGGAGAGGTCGCACAGAGTGCGGGTGAGGTCCTCACCCACTTCGTCTCCCTCTCCACCAGGAGAGGGGCTCAGAACATCACCTCTCCCGCCGGGAGAGGTCGCACAGAGTGCGGGTGAGGTGCTCACCCACTCCGTTTCCCTCTCCACCAGGAGAGGGGCTCAGAACATCACCTCTCCCGTTGGGAGAGGTCGCACGGAGTGCGGGTGAGGGCTAGGCGCCGTCTCCTGCCCGACGTCCTTTCGACACGATGCGCTTGATCTGCGCGCCAAGCTGTTCGAACTTTTCCTCGATGCGCTCGTAGCCGCGATCGATGTGATAGATGCGATCGATTTCCGTGGTGCCATCGGCCACCAGCCCCGCCAACACCAGACTCGCAGAGGCTCGCAGATCGGTTGCCATCACCGGGGCGCCCGCCAGCTTCGGGATGCCCTTGATGATCGCGGTATTACCCTCGATGCGAATGTCCGCGCCCAGGCGCCGCATTTCGAGCATGTGCATGAACCGGTTCTCGAAAATGGTCTCGATCACCGTGCTGACACCATCGGCAACCGTATTGAGCGCGGCAAACTGCGCCTGCATGTCCGTCGGAAAAGCGGGGTACGGCGCAGTGCGTATATCGACCGCCAGAGGACGGCGGCCGCGCATGTCGAGCTCGATCCAGTCCTCGCCCGTCGTGATCGTGGCGCCGGCTTCCCGCAGCTTCGCGAGCACTGAGTCGAGATGCTCGGGGCGTGTGTTCCGCAGCCTTATCCAGCCGCTCGTGATGGCGGCGGCGACGAGATAGGTGCCCGCCTCGATACGATCCGGCAGCACTTCATAATGAGTGCCGCCCAGTTTTTCGACGCCGTCGATCGTGATGGTGTCCGTCCCAGCGCCCTCGATCCGTGCGCCCATCGCGATCAGGAAGTTCGCGAGATCGACCACTTCGGGCTCACGCGCCGCGTTCTCCAGCACGGTTCGTCCTTCGGCAAGCGCCGCGGCCATCATCAGGTTCTCGGTGCCGGTCACCGTTACCGTATCGAGGACGAGTCGCGCACCTTTGAGACGGCCCGCGCGGGCGCGTATATAACCCTTGTCGATGTGAATGTCCGCACCCATCGCCTGAAGTCCCGCAACATGGATGTTGACCGGCCTTGCGCCGATCGCACAGCCGCCGGGCAATGAAACATCGGCATGGCCAAAGCGGGCAACGAGCGGACCGAGCACGAGGATCGAAGCGCGCATGGTCTTGACCAGCTCGTACGGGGCAACGGTCTCCCGCAGCGTCCGGGCATCGACATCGATCCGCATCTTCTCGTCGATCGTGACGCTGACCCCCATGCGGCCGAGCAACTCGATCATGGTCGTCACATCGTGCAGGTGCGGAACATTGCCGATGCTGACAGGCGCATCCGCCAGCAACGTGCCTGCAAGGATGGGGAGCGTCGCGTTCTTCGCCCCGGAAATGCGGATCTCGCCGTGGAGCGGAATACCGCCCTGGATTTGTAGTTTGTCCATGGTGTGTAAAAAGCCCGGGCTCGACCTACTGCCCCACTCCCTGGTTCACCTGCCATTCTTCCGGCGTATGCGCCTGGATGCTCATTGCGTGGATCTCCCGACCCATCAGGCGGCCGAGCGTGCCGTAGATCAGCTGGTGACGCTGGATCATGCGCTTGCCTGCAAACTGCGGCGCCACGATGACCGCCTCGAAATGCGTGTCATCGTCCGATTCGACCTGCACGCGAGCGCCCGGGAGGCCCGCCTCGATCAATTGCTGTACGGCTTGTGCATTCATGGCAGGACGACTCTCGGGATGAAGACGCGCATCTTAGCAGGGCACCCCAACAGGCTTCCTCGCCTTATCAATCCTTCCGGCCTGCAGAACGCGGGAATGACGCGCTATCATGCCGGCCTGCCAGCCACACCCGGGATTCGAAGCCCCCTTCGCAATGAACCTGATTCCGGACCCTCCCCGCCTGCTCGACCGTGGCCGCAAGGTGCTCTTGACCGAAGCGGCGGCAGTGGCGGCCCTTGCGCCACGCCTGGGCGCCGAATTCATCGAAGCCTGCCGGCTGATCCTCGGCTGCGACGGTCGGGTCGTTGTCACGGGCATGGGCAAGTCAGGCCACATCGCGAACAAGATTGCGGCCACTTTCGCCAGCACGGGAACACCCGCCTTCTTCGTCCACCCTGCCGAAGCCAGCCATGGCGATATCGGCATGATCACGAAACGGGACGTCGTCGTTGCCTTGTCCAATTCCGGAGAAACCGAAGAGCTGGTCAGGATTCTTCCCGTCATCAAGCGCATTGATACGCCGCTCATTGCGCTCACGGGACGCGCAGGTTCGACTCTGGGTCGTGCCGCTTCTGTGGTTCTCGACGTCAGCGTTGCCGAAGAAGCCTGCCCGTTGAACCTGGCGCCCACCGCGAGCACGACCGCGTCCCTCGGGATGGGTGACGCGCTGGCCGTGGCCGTGCTCGAAGCGCGCGGTTTCACAGAGCAGGATTTTGCGATGTCTCATCCCGGTGGCAACCTCGGCCGCCGGTTGCTGCTGCACGTCGAGGATGTCATGCGCACCGGCGCCAGCCTGCCGCTCTGCTCACCCGAGTCCTCGCTCAAGGAAGGTCTGCTGGAAATGAGCCGCAAAGGCCTCGGCATGACCACGGTGACCGACCCTGCCCAGCGACTGCTCGGCGTCTTCACCGACGGCGATCTGCGCCGCGTCCTCGACCGCACGCTGGATCTCAACACTGTCCGCATGCGCGAAGTCATGACTGCGAATCCCAAAGCGGTCCAGCCCCGCATGCTTGCAGCGGAAGCGGTGCATCTGATGGAGACCCACCGCATCACGGCCCTGCCCGTGGTTGATGAACACGGTGTGCTCGTCGGCGCACTCAACGTGCACGACCTGTTCCGCGCCGGCGTGATGTGAGATCCGCATTGGATTCCGTCACCGACCGCGCTGCCGATATCCGCCTGCTGGTGCTGGATGTGGATGGCGTGCTCACCGACGGCCGGCTGTATTTCTCCGCCCAGGGCGAAGAACTGAAGACCTTCCACGTACGCGACGGCGCAGGCATCGTCCAGATCCTCAAGGCAGGCATCCAGGTCGCGGTGATTTCCGGGCGGGATTCACGGGCTGTCGATCGGCGCATGACGGAACTGGGCGTCACCTGGGTGCGCCAGGGGATCCACGACAAACTGTCTTCCTTGCGCGAACTGCTCGACATCCTGGGGTTGGGTCCGCAAGCCGTCGCCTGCGTCGGTGACGACACGCCCGATGTGCCGTTGCTTGAAACCGCACGACTCGCGATTGCGGTGGCAGATGCCCATCCGGCTGCGCGTGAGCGGGCTCACTACGTGACACGGTTGCCCGGAGGCCAGGGAGCGGTGCGCGAGGTGTGCGATCTCATCCTGGCAGCGCGGGAACAGATCGCATGAACGCCATCAGCTGGAAATGGGTCTGGATGACGGGGCTCATAGCCGCGGCCATCGCGAGCTATGGCATCCTGAACCGCAACACCGACGATGCAGCGCCTGTGGGCGAACGCCCCGCGCAACCCGGCTACTATCTCAAGGAGGCCATCCTCACGATCACGCAGCCCGATGGTTCACCGCGCATCAAGCTCGTGGCTGCCAGGATCGAAGAGCAACCCGCGGATGACAGCTATGCCGCCACGCAGGTGCGAGTGGACTATCTTGCGGTCCCGAACCGCCCCTGGTCGCTGCACGCCGACCGCGCCCACGTACCGATGGATCTCAAGACGGTTGAATTCAGCGGCAATGTCGAGGTGCGCAGTGAACAAAGCGAGCGCGGCGGAGTCATTCGTACGGAGTCGCTGACACTGGAAACCGCAACGAACATCGCGCGCACGAAGGCACCGGTGCAGATCGAGCTGGGGAACCAGCGCCTGAATGCAACAGGCATGATCGCGGACCTGAAAGGCGAGAGGCTGCAACTGGAATCAGGAATCAATGGGCGCTTCCAGCAAAAATAACCGCAAGTGGCGGATCCATCGCATCCTGCAGGTTGTCCTTGCCGGCGCAGGGCTTGGTGTTGCCGCCATTGCATTGCCTGCCGCGCCCGGCATCACCCTCACCGATCCGACGCAGCCGATCTCGCTCGATGCCGCCTCATCGGATTTCGACTACCGCAAGAACCTGCTGGTCTTCCGCAAGGTGCGCATCGCGCAGGGCGAACTCTCCGTCGAAGCGGACGAAGCCACTGCCACAGGTCTCGACTTTGAAAACAGCGAATGGAAATTCAGCGGGGCCGTCCATATCCGCATGCCTAACGGATTGCTCGACTCCGACGACGCCACAGTGACCTTCCGCAACAACCAGATCTCGCATGCCCGCATCGCGGGTACCCCAGCCTCGTTCGAGCAGCGTCGGGTGGTCGAACAACAGGTCGCACGGGGCCGCGCTGGCAATATCGAATACGACGTCACGCGCGGCACGATCGAACTCAAGGGCAAGGCCTGGCTTTCGGACGGCCAGAACGAGATCACAGGACAGACGCTGGTCTATGACATGACGAAGGAGCGGGTCTTCGCGAATCCGGGTGAACAGGATCCGGGCGGGGTCAGCATCACGATCAACCCACGCAATCTCAACGCGCCCCGTATTCCAAAATCGATCACGCCTCCCGCGGCGACCCCCGCTCCATGAGCCGTCTTCAGGTTTCCGGCCTCGCCAAGCGCTACAAGTCCCGGCAGGTCGTCAAGGATCTTTCGCTCGAGGTCTCGAGCGGCGAAGTCGTGGGACTGCTCGGACCCAACGGCGCCGGCAAGACGACCGCGTTCTACATGATCGTGGGGCTGGTTCCCTGCGAGTCGGGCACGATCTTGCTGGACGACGAGGACCTCACGCGGCTGCCCATGCACCGGCGCGCGCAGCGGGGACTCGGCTACCTGCCACAGGAAGCTTCCGTCTTCAGGCAACTCTCGGTCGAGGACAACATCCGCGCGATCCTGCAGGTATGCGAACCGCATCCGGGCCAGAGCCGCGACGAGACGCTGGAATCGCTGCTCGAAGAGCTGCATATCGGGCACATCCGCCAGAGCATGGGACAGAGTCTCTCCGGCGGTGAGCGCCGTCGGGTGGAAATCGCCCGGGCGCTGGCCGCGAACCCCCGTTTCATTCTCCTGGACGAGCCCTTTGCCGGGGTCGACCCCATTTCCGTCCTCGACATCCAGCGCATCATCCGGCACCTAAGTGCCCGGAATATCGGGGTATTGATCACGGACCACAACGTGCGCGAAACACTCGGCATCTGCAGCCGCGCGTATATCGTCAGCAGCGGATCGCTGATCGCGTCCGGATCTGCGGAGGAAATCCTTGCCAATCGGGAGGTCCGTGAGGTGTACTTGGGTCAGGATTTCAGGCTCTAGGTTACGCACGCCGCGCACGCTGACAGGCGGCCTTTACGCAGGCCCTTTTGCGATGGCAGTAACCTCCCTTTCCGGCGGACAACCCTTCTGTAGATGATGCTCAAGCCGGCCCTCCAGCTAAAACTCGGTCAACAGCTCACGATGACGCCCCAGTTGCAGCAGGCGATTCGCCTGTTGCAACTGCCGGTACTGGAACTGCAGGCGCAGATCCGGGAAGCCCTCGAATCCAACGTGATGCTCGAGGCGGAGGACGAAACCACCGTCCTCGAAACTCCCGAGCCGCGCGAACCCACTTTCGAGCAATACGACCAGGGCACCGATACCGCAGTCGCCACGGAAACGCCTGTGGAACAGCAGGTGGATGTGGCCGACGATTCGGACTGGTCCGATGCCCCCGTTACAGGTCCTTCGGAAACGCCGTGGTCGGGCGATGATGACCGCTCCCAGGAATTCTCCGATTCGCGTGGCGAAACCTTGGGGGATCACCTGCTCTGGCAGCTGGGAATGGCACGCCTCGACGCACGCGACATGAAGATCGGGGCGGCCATTGTCGATGCCATCAACGATGACGGTTACCTGACCGAATCGCTCGACGAGATCGCCGGCAACCTCCTGCCCGAGACCAGCGCCGACGTTCCCGATATCGAGCGTGTTCTCTGCCACATCCAGGCGATGGATCCGGCGGGTGTCGGCGCCCGCTCGGTTGCCGAATGCCTGCAGCTGCAACTTCAGCAGATGGATCCTGCGGTGCCGGGCCGCGAAACGGCGCTGGCGATCGCGGAGCACTACCTCGACCAGGTCGCCGAGCAGCAGTACGCGCTGCTCCGGCGCCAGCTTCGGGTCACCGAAGAAGAGCTGACCGATGCGCTAGCGCTCGTGCGTGCGTGCCAACCGAGACCCGGTTCCAGCATTCATTCGGTGCCTTCGGAATACATCGTCCCGGACGTCTTCATCCGTCGCACGGAACACGGCTGGATCGTCGAGATCAACCCGGCCAGCCTGCCCCGCATCCGGGTCAACCAGAGCTATGCCGGACTGATTGGCCGCTCATCGGATCACGCCATGCTGCGGACGCAGCTGCAGGAAGCGCGGTGGCTCATCCGCAGCCTCGAGATCCGCAATGAAACGCTGCTCAAGGTCGCCCGCTCCATCGTGCAGCGGCAGGCGGCCTTCCTGGATCACGGCGACGAGCACATGCAGCCGATGATCCTGAAAGACGTCGCCGAAGCCATCGAGATGCACGAATCCACGATTTCGCGCGTCACGACCAACAAGTACATGCACACGCCGCGCGGCGTGTTCGAGTTTCGCTATTTCTTTTCGAGCCATGTCGCCGGCGCGGGCGGCACAGAGCTCTCGTCGACGGCCATCCGGGCGAAGATCCGCAAGCTCATCGCCCAGGAAACCGGCGACAAACCGTTGTCCGACAGCCGCATCGCTGAAATTCTTTCACAGGAGGGCATCCAGGTTGCACGCCGCACCGTCGCCAAGTACCGCGAAGCCATTGGCATCCCACCGTCGAGCGAACGCAAGCGCAACGCGGGAAGAGGGTGAGCAGCTTCGGGTTAGAGATCATTCTGAGGTTTTAAGGAGAGACATATGCAACTGAACGTCACGGGTCACCACGTGGATGTCACACCTTCGCTCAAGGACTATGTCGCGAAGAAACTCGACCGCATCGTGAGACATTCAGACCACGTCATCGACGTGCATTGCATCCTGACCGTGGAAAAGCTTAGGCACAAAGCGGAAGCGAAAGTACACCTGAGCGGCGGCACCGTGTTCGCCGACGCGACCGAAGAGAACATGTATGCCGCCATCGACGCGCTGGCCGACAAGCTCGATCGCAGCGTCAAGAAGCACAAGGAAAAGCTGAGCGACCATCACGCGGATGAGGCGCAGAAGGCGGCAAGACCCCTCTGAGACCCGGCTGAAGCCAATGCGCCTCGTCATCGTCAGTGGCCTGTCCGGATCGGGAAAGAGCGTTGCGCTGCACATGCTCGAGGACCTCGGGTATTACTGCGTCGACAACATTCCGGCCGGGCTGCTGCCGATGTTCATCGCCCACACGGTGCGATCGAACGAACCTTCCTACCAGCTCACTGCCATTGGCATGGACGCCCGCAACCGGCCGTCCGAAATCGCGTCTGTTCCGCAGCTGCTGTCGGACCTGAAGAAAGGCGGCCTCAACTGCGAAGTGATCTTCCTGCGTGCCGACGAGGAAGCACTGCTCAAGCGCTACAGCGAGACGCGACGCCGGCATCCGCTCAGCCAGGACAATCTCGGGCTGGCAGAGGCGATCACTCTTGAAAGACAGCTGCTCGAGCCGATCGCCAACGCGGCAGACTTGCTGATCGATACGACCCGCACCAGCGTCCACGGCCTGCGTGAATTGGTCCGGCAACGCGTGGGGGAAAGAGTCGCCGGCAGGTTGTCGATCCTGTTCGAATCGTTTGCCTTCCGGCATGGCCTGCCGGGCGATGCGGATTTCGTATTCGATGTCCGCACCCTGCCCAATCCGCACTGGGAACCGGGCCTGCAACACCTGACCGGGCGCGACCCCGCGGTCATCGAGTTCCTGGACAGGCACGCGCCGGTCGCACGGATGCTCGACGACATCGTCCGGTTCCTTGAAAACTGGATTCCCGATTTCGAAGGTTCGAACCGCAGCTATCTCACCATCGCCATCGGCTGCACCGGGGGCCAGCATCGTTCGGTCTATCTCGTCGAACGACTCGCCGCGCACTTCTCCCGCAAATATCCTTCAGTGCTGGCCAAGCACCAGGTTGTCGGCACGCCCAACGCTGCCCGGTCTTAGGACTACTTCCCCGGCCTCGCGCTTTCATCGGTCACCCGCGGTCGTTACACTGCGCGCCGTCCGCTTCGGGTCTCATCCCCTGAGCGACCCGCCTCCGACGTTTCCTCCAACACATGACCGACGCTCCGAAAACCAGCCGGCTCGCAGCATTGCGCGAAGCGCTCGAGCAGGGCGCGATGCGTCACGCCCATCGGTTGGTGAATTCGCTCCATCCGGCGGAAATCGCGTCGCTCCTTGAGTCCCTGCCTCCCGCGCGCCGTGAAATCGTCTGGGAGTTCGTCGACCCGGAACTCGAAGGCGATGTCCTGATCGAGCTGAACGAGGAAGTCCGTGCCGAACTCATGGGGGGCATGGATGCCGAGGAGCTGATCGCCGCGACCGAAGGCCTCGAGGTCGACGACCTCGCCGACATCATTGGCGACCTGCCCGAGACGGTGAACCAGCAGGTGCTGCGCTCACTGGATACGCAGGATCGCGAGCGGCTGACGGCCGTCCTGGCGTATGAGGAAGACAGCGCCGGTGGCCTCATGAACCTCGACACGGTCACCGTACGTCCCGACGTGACGCTCGAAGTCGTGCTCCGCTACTTGCGCATGCGCGGCGAGCTGCCCGTCCGCACCGACCGGCTGTTCGTCGTCAACCGGTATGACCAGTATCTCGGCGCGCTCGACATCACCCGCCTGCTGACCGACGAGCCCGAGCGCACCGTCGGTGAATCGCTCGACACGGAAGTTGCGGGGATTTCTCCGGAAACACCTGCCAACGAAGTGGCCAAGCTGTTCGAGGATCGCGACCTGGTCTCGGCGGCCGTCGTGAATGCCGAGGGCAAGCTGCTCGGCCGCATCACCATCGACGACGTGGTCGACGTCATCCGCGAGGAAGCCGACCACTCCGTCATGAGCATGGCCGGCCTCGGCGAGGACGCCGACATGTTCGCGGGCGTGATCTCGAGCGTGCGCCGCCGGGCTGTGTGGCTGAGCGTCAATCTCGCCACGGCGGTTCTCGCCGCCAACGTCGTTGGACTGTTCGAAGCCACCATCGAGAAAGTGGTCGCGCTCGCCATCCTCATGCCGATCGTGGCCAGCATGGGCGGCATCGCCGGCAGCCAGACGCTGGTGCTGATCATTCGCGGCCTGGCGCTCGGGCAGATCGAGCAGGCCAACGCGCGGTGGCTGCTCATCAGGGAAGTGCTGGTCGGCCTGCTGAATGGCACGATGCTGGCGACAGTCGTCGGCGTAGCGGCCGGACTGTGGTTCGGCCAATGGACGATCGGGCTGATCATCTTCGCCGCGCTGGTCATCAACCTGCTGGCTGCTGCGCTGGCGGGAGTCGGTGTGCCGTTGACGCTCAAGCGGCTGGGCATCGATCCCGCGCTGGCCGGAGGCGTGATCCTGACGACCGTCACCGATACGGTGGGCTTCGCGTCACTTCTCGGTCTCGGCACGCTCTTCCTCACCTGAAACCGGATCGGGCACCGCAAGCCGCCGCAACACGGTGGTTGCACCGGTCGGCAGGGACTCCTCGCCCCGCAGGAAGGCGACAATCTGTTCGCCCTTCGCCATGGCATCGTCATACCCCAGCTGCAGCAATTCGCGCGTATAGCTGCCTTCGAACATCAGGTAGCTCATGAGCTGCCCGCCCGACGCGTTCAACGCACCCATCGAACGCAGCAACGCCCTCAAGGTCCTGGGCAGCGAACCGATGTGGGCGCGCGCAATTTCCGACGGATCGCGGCTCGGCAGGATCACCATCATGCCGATGCGCTTCAATTCCACGCCGCGTTGACTGCGCGCTTCCGTCCCGCTCTGCTCGACCTGCTCGATCATGTGATTGATCTGCATGAGGCGCTCCATGTCCGTATAGAGCCCGTCCGTGAACAGGGCATCCAGCATGTAGCCGAAGATCTGGCCGAAGCTGGGTGCAGAAGGCATTGCGGGCGCCTGGCGAGGACCGCTGTTACGGGTGCCGATGACCAGCAGCCGATCCGCGCCGAGGTGGATGGCGGCACTGAACGGCGTGGCCTGTCGCATGGAGCCGTCACCGAAGTACTCGTTCGCCATCAGCACGGGCGGGAACAAAAACGGGATGGCGACACTGGCCATCAGGTGATCCAGCGTCAGCGTGCAAGGTTGTCCTGCTCGCTGCACTCTCGCCCATGAGCCTACTTCGGGACGCGCTTCGAAGAACGAGACCGAGCGTGCGCTCGAGTAACCCGATGCAGAAATGGCGATCGACTTGAGATGACCCGCATCGATCGATTGCCGGATGCAGCTGAAGTCGTAGCTGTTTCTCAACAGTTCGCGCAGCGGGGAATTGTCGAGTAGTGACTTGGGTGGAGGCAGGAGCCAACCCCCGGACACCACTGCGAACAGCCAGTGCATGCCGGCTCTGAACATGCTGGCCGGGTCGGCCTTGAAGACCTGGTCGATCCGGAAGTTCCGCCACACGCGCTCGAGGTTGCCGACTGCCACCTTGAAACGGTCCGCATGAATCGCGAGCTCGGTCGCATTGATGGCGCCCGCGGAGGTACCGGAAACAACCTGGAACGGCGTCGGAGAATGGTTGGGCAGCAGTTCTGCAATCGCCTTGAGCACACCGACCTGGTACGCGGCGCGCGCCCCGCCGCCGGACAGGACCAGGCCCGACAGGCCAGCCGGATCCGGGGTCCCTTCCTGATTCGCTTGATTCGTGGTGGCGAACGGCATTGGTTGCTGCAGCTTTCGGGTCTAGTATGGCATAGCCCTTTGCGGGGCTATCGGGTCTGCATGCACGAACCGCAGGCCTTCTTTCAGAAAGAGGATTTCATTATGTCCGGCTCAGGCTTCTTCAGATCGAGACTGGCGCTCGGACTTGCCGCTCTCGTTGTCTGGTATGGCGTCGCACTCGCCGCAGGTCCCACGCTAGGCACCGCGGCGCCAAATTTCCGGCTGCAGGACCAGAACGGCGCCTGGCATACGCTTGATCAATATCGCGGCAAATGGGTGGCGCTGTATTTCTATCCGAAAGACCAGACGCCCGGCTGCACTACGCAGGCGTGTGACTTCCGCGACAACATCTTCGCGTTCCGCGACATCGGCGCGGTCATTCTGGGCGTCAGCGTGGACGACGTCGCCTCGCACAAGAAGTTTGCCGAGGACCACGGCCTGCCGTTCACACTGCTGGCGGACAGCACGAAAAAGGCCGCGTCCGACTACGGCGTGCTGGCGAAGCTGTTCGGGGTGATGGAAGTCGCCAAGCGCGAGACCTTCCTGATCGATCCGCAAGGCCGCGTCGCCAGGCACTATTTCGACGTGAAGCCGGAGGGCCACTCAACCCTGGTCATCGCGGACATCAAGACGCTGATGGCGAAGCAGAAGACGGGCTAGCCGGAATACAGCTATTCGAAATGCAAAGGGCGCAGCAATTGCTGCGCCCTTTTTTTTATCGGGCCTCGAGGCTGAGGCGAGCCTTGCCTTTCACATCCTGAGGCTCCGGGATTACAGCCGGACCTCGAGAATCTTCATCGAATTGGTTTTTCCGGAAATGCCGGAGAACTCGCCCTTCGTCACGATGATGCGATCGCCGACCTCGACGAGCTTCTTGTCGATGAGCGTCCTGAAGATGGCGGGATAGACGATTTCAGGCGTGGGTTGCGTGATATCGAACGGCACCGGATATACGCCGCGGTAAAGCGTCACCCGGGAGCGGGTTTCTTCATGGCGCGTGAAGGCGTAGATCGGGATATCCGAGCGGATACGCGACATCCAGAGGGGCGTCGATCCCGATTCGGTGAGCGCCACGATCGCCTTCACATGCAGGTGGTTGGCCGTATACATCACCGCCATGGCAATCGCCTCGTCCGTGCGGGAGAAATCCGCATCGACACGGTGACGGACTGCCGTATGGGCAATGTCGTATTTCTCGGCACCGAGGATGACCTGGGCCATCGCCTCGACAGCCTTCACGGGATACTTGCCGACCGCGCTTTCGCCGGACAGCATCACCGCATCGGTACCGTCCATCACCGCATTCGCCACGTCAGACACTTCTGCGCGCGTCGGGATCGGATTCGTGATCATCGATTCCATCATCTGCGTCGCCGTGATCACCACACGATTCTGGCGGCGGCTCTCCTCGATGATCTGCTTCTGCAGGCCCGTCAGTTCCGCGTAGCCCATCTCGACGCCGAGATCGCCTCTCGCCACCATCACGACGTCGCTCGCCTTCGCGATTTCCCTGAGGTTGACGATCGCTTCACTGCGTTCGATCTTCGCGACGACCCGGGCATTGCTGCCCGCAGCGCGCAGCAACCGCCGGGCTTCTTCCATGTCCTCGGCATTGCGGACAAATGACACCGCGAGATAGTCGACACCCAGCTTGGCAGCGAGTACGACGTCCTCCCGATCCTTGTCGGTCAACGCGCCCGCGGACAAACCACCGCCCTGGCGGTTGATGCCCTTGTGGTCCGAGAGCTCGCCGCCCACGACGACGCGGGTTTCAATGCGCGGCCCCACTACACTCACGACGTCGAGCACGATCTGCCCGTCGTTCAGCAGCAGCACGTCGCCGGCGTGGACATCGTTTGGCAGACTCTTGTACGCGACGCCCACGGCGCGTGCAGTCCCGTTTTCCGTCCCGATCGAGACGTCCAGCGCGAATTCGTCGCCCTCGGACAGCATCACGCGGCCTTCCGCGAAACGCTCGATGCGGATCTTGGGACCCTGCAGGTCGCCGAGCACGCCAACCCACTTGCCCACGGCCTGGGCGGCTTCGCGGACCATGCGCACGCGATTCGCATGCTCTTCGGGTTTGCCGTGCGAGAAGTTGACGCGGACGACATCGGCGCCGGCCTTGATCATCTCGGCCAGCACTTTGGGATTGTCAGTAGCGGGACCTAAAGTCGTCAGGATCTTGGTGCGGCGGAGCATAGGTTCTCAGGGGTAAGAGTAAGAGGACAGTGTATGCGGAGTCCGGGGCAGACGCTCGCCAGGGTCAAGGCGAGAACTTACTTCTGCGTCTCCGCTGCTCTCGCTTCAAGAACGGCCACCGCCGGCAGGATCCTGCCTTCGAGAAATTCCAGGAACGCGCCTCCACCAGTCGAAATATAGGAAACGTCGTCGCCGATACGGTATTTCTCGATCGCCGCGAGCGTATCGCCGCCGCCTGCGATCGAAAATGCGGGGCTGCGGGCAATCGCCTGGGCCAGTACCCGGGTGCCCTCGCCGAACTGGTCGAATTCGAACACGCCGACCGGACCGTTCCAGACGATCGTTCCTGCCGAGGCGACCATGCGTGCAAACCGCTCAGCGGTATCCGGGCCGATATCGAGAATCATCTGGTCCGGTTCGACTGCTCCTGCCGCAATGACATCCGCTTCCGCGGACGCGGCAAATTCCGAGGCAACCACGACATCGGTGGGAACGGGAATCTCGACACCCAGTTCCTTCGCCTGCTCCAGCAGTTTCTTCGCGATGGGCACCATGTCCGCCTCGTACAGCGACTTGCCTACCGGCAAGCCCGTTGCAGCGATGAAGGTATTGGCAATGCCGCCACCCACGATGAGCTTGTCGACCTTCTTGAGCAATGTCTCGAGTACCGTCAGCTTGGTCGAGACCTTGGAGCCGCCGACGATCGCAACAAGCGGCCGCTTCGGGCTCTTGAGCGCCGTCTCGAGTGCGATCAGCTCCCCTGCCAGGAGGGGACCCGCACACGCGACTGGCGCAAAGCGGGCTACGCCATGCGTACTGGCTTCGGCACGGTGTGCCGTGCCGAACGCATCCATGACGAACACGTCGCAGAGGGCAGCCAGCTTGCGTGCCAGTACTTCGTTGTCTTTCTTCTCGCCCTTGTTGAAGCGGACGTTCTCGAGCAGGACGACTTCGCCCGGCGCAGCTTCGACGCCTTCGAGCCAGTTCTTCTCGAACCGCACCTTGAAGCCCAACAGGCTGGACAGGCGCTGCGCGACAGGAGCAAGCGAGAACTCCTCGTCATAGACCCCTTCCTCCGGCCGTCCGAGATGGGACATGACGAGCACGCGAGCCCCGGCATCACGCGCCGCCTGGATCGTCGGCAACGAGGCCCGGATGCGGGCGTCGCTGGTTACGATGCCGTCCTGCACAGGCACGTTGAGATCCTCGCGGATCAGCACCCGCTTGTCCTTGAGGCCGAGGTCGGTCATGCGCAGGAACGGCATTGCAGGACTCCGGGCTACTTCGCGGCAGCCCAGGCAGCGGCGGTGTCCAGCATGCGGTTGCTGAAACCCCACTCGTTGTCGTACCAGCTGCACACCTTCACCAGCGTGCCGTCGATGACCTTGGTCATCGTCGCATCGTAGGTGGATGAAGCAGGATCGTGGTTGAAGTCGACCGACACGAGCGGCTGGTCGGTGTACGCCAGGATGCCTTTCAGCGGACCTGAGTCAGCAGCGGCCTTCAGGACCGTATTGATCTCCTCGATGGTCGTGGCGCGAGCCGCCGTGAAGGTGAGATCGACGAGCGATACGTTGATCGTGGGCACGCGCACCGAGAAACCGTCCAGCTTGCCGTTCAGCTCAGGCAGCACGAGACCCACGGCTGCAGCGGCCCCCGTCTTGGTCGGAATCATCGACATCGTGGCCGAGCGGGCGCGACGCAGATCCTTGTGGAACACATCGGTCAGCACCTGGTCGTTCGTGTACGAGTGGATCGTCGTCATCACGCCGTGGACCATGCCGATCTTGTCGTGCAGCACCTTCGCAAGAGGTGCCAGGCAATTCGTCGTGCAGGAAGCATTCGAGATGACCGTATGGCTCGCCTTCAGCACGTGGTGGTTGACGCCGTACACGACGGTCGCGTCGACATCCTTCTCGCCGGGAGCAGAGATGATGACCTTCTTCGCGCCGCCTGCGATGTGCGCGGACGCTTTCGCCTTGCTGGTGAAGAGTCCGGTGCACTCGAACACGATGTCGACACCGAGCTGGCCCCAGGGCAGTTTCGCGGGATCGCGTTCCGCCAGCACCTTGATGCGGTCGCCATTGACCACCATGGCATCCCCATCGACGTTCACTTCACCGCGGAACCGGCCATGGACCGTGTCGTTGCGGGTGAGGTAGGCATTCGTCTGCGCATCGCCGAGATCGTTGAGGGCGACGATCTGGATGTCCTTCTGGCGTCCCGATTCATAGACGGCGCGCAGGATGTTGCGACCGATGCGGCCGTAGCCATTGATGCCAACCTTGATGCTCATTCCGCTGCTCCTCTGTGTTCCGGATCCGATACTAACTTTTATTGCTTCGTGGGCTAGTGTTTGGTCGCTTCGCTGCCAATCATCATTTCCACGGTCCGCACGACGTTATCGACGGTGAACCCGAAATGCTTGAACAGGTCCTTCGCGGGCGCCGAGGCGCCGAAAGTGTCCATGCCGATGATTGCGCCGCGCGCACCCACGTACCGCCACCAGCCATCGCGCACTCCGGCTTCAACCACCACGCGACAGGCAACGGTCGATGGCAGCACACGCTCGCGCCACGCAGCGTCCTGCTGCTCGAACAGACTTACGTTCGGCATCGACACCACCCGCACGCGCCGGCCGCGACCCGCCAGAACCTGTGCCGCTTCGGCCGCCAGGGCGACTTCAGAACCGGTAGCGATCAGGATGCACTCGGGCGTTTCGCCGGAATCGCTCAGGACATAGCCGCCACGACGGATGTCGCCCACCTGCTGGAGACTGCGCGGTTGCAGGGGCAAAGCCTGCCGCGTCAGCACGAGACAGGTCGGACCCTTGTCGTGCTCAAGCGCAGCCGCCCAGGCACACGCTGTTTCAACGGTATCGCACGGCCGCCAGAGGTTCATGCCGGGAATGAGCCTGAGACTCGCCACGTGCTCGATCGGCTGGTGCGTCGGGCCATCCTCGCCAAGGCCAATGGAATCGTGGGTAAAGACGAAGATCGACCGCAGCCGCATCAGCGACGCCATCCGGAGCGCATTGCGGGCGTAGTCTGAAAAGACGAGGAACGTGCCGCCGTAGGGAATGAAGCCGCCGTGCAGGGCGACGCCATTCATGATGGCTGCCATGCCGAATTCACGCACGCCGTAGTGAACGTAGTTGCCGCTCGCATCGTCGCCGGTGATGACTTTCGAATCCTTGCGGAACGTATTGTTCGAGGGCGTGAGATCGGCAGAACCGCCGAACAGCTCCGGTAGAACGGGTCCGTAGGCATCGAGAGCCAGCTGCGACGCCTGGCGCGTAGCGATGCTTGCGCCGGATTTCGGGGCCGCTGCAATGTGGGCATCGCGCGCCTCACGCCAATTGGCAGGCAGTTCTCCGCGCATGCGCCGCTCGAACTCGGCGGCCAGTTCCGGATACTGCATTCGATACGCGTCGAACCGCTTTTGCCATTCGCCTTCGACAGTGACGCCTTTGCGACGCCCATCCCAGCCGGCACGGATCTCGTCCGGAATGACAAAAGGCGCAGAGGGCCATTCGAGACGTTTGCGGGCAGCCGCCACTTCATCGGCGCCGAGCGGTGCACCGTGCGTCGCTTCAGTGCCCTGCTTGTTGGGGGCGCCGAACCCGATCACGGTCTTGCAGCAGATGAGGCTCGGCCTGGGATCGGCCTTGGCCGCCTCGATCGCCCGCGCCACTGCCGCAGAATCGTGACCGTCGACGTCCGGCAACACGTGCCAGCCATAACTCTCGAAACGCCGCGGCGTGTCGTCGGTAAACCAGCCGTGCACTTCGCCGTCGATCGAGATGCCGTTGTCATCGTAGAAGCAGATCAGCTTGCCCAGCTTGAAGGTTCCGGCGAACGAGCAGGCTTCATGCGAGATGCCTTCCATGAGGCAGCCGTCGCCCAGAAACACCCAGGTGTGATGGTCGACGATGTCGAACCCGGGACGGTTGAAATTGGCGCCAAGCGCTTTCTCGGCCAGTGCCATGCCGACCGCGTTGGTGAGACCTTGGCCCAGCGGTCCGGTCGTCGTTTCGATGCCGAGGTCTGGATCGCGCTCAGGATGGCCCGCCGTATGGGAACCGAGCTGGCGAAACCGCCGCAGCTGGTCCATTTCCAGCGGGTAACCCGTGAGATGCAGGACCGAATACAACAGCATGGAGCCGTGGCCGTTCGAAACGACGAAGCGGTCGCGATCTGCCCAGCGCGGATTGCCGGGATTATGTTTGAGGTGGTCGTTCCACAGCACTTCTGCGATGTCTGCCATGCCCATCGGCATGCCCGGGTGACCGGAATTGGCGGCCTGGACTGCATCCATGGCCAGGGCCCGAATGGCGTTGGCAAGCTCGCGGCGGCTGGGCATCTAGGAATCCTGACCCGGGACGGGGGGAGAGTGGCGTGAAAGCCGCGCATTCTGGACCAACGGACCCCGTCGCGGCAACGGCGCGGCAGGAGGGAGTTGCCCGCTCATCCGCAGCGTGCAGGAAAAGCCCATCGCCGGGCTTTTGAATCCCTCGCCAGAGGTCCTGCGAAATGACATGTCCAGCTGTCTGGAGCTTCGTGGAATTTGCCCGCTATACTCCGCCGCCCAAGCGATTCCCCCTCCACTCCAGCCTACGAAGGTCCAAGCATGTCAGGCAGTTACCTGTTTACATCCGAGTCCGTAGCGGAAGGTCATCCAGACAAGGTCGCAGACCAGATCTCGGATGCAGTCCTCGATGCCATCCTCGCCCAGGACAAGCGCGCACGCGTGGCCTGCGAAACCATGGTGAAAACCGGCGTGGCGATTGTTGCCGGTGAAATCACCACTTCCGCCTGGATCGACCTCGAGGCATTGACCCGGAAAGTCATCACGGACATTGGCTACAACTCCAGCGACGTCGGTTTCGACGGTGCCACCTGCGGCGTGCTGAACCTCATCGGCAAGCAGTCGCCCGACATCAACCAGGGTGTGGATCGCAAGAGCCCCGAAGAGCAGGGCGCTGGCGACCAGGGCCTGATGTTCGGCTACGCGACGAACGAAACGAAGGAATTCATGCCGGCGGCGATCTACTACGCGCACCGGCTCGTCGAGCAGCAGGCCAAGGTGCGCAAGGCGAAGAAGTCGCCCCTGCCCTGGCTGCGCCCTGACGCGAAGTCGCAGGTCACCTTGCGCTATGAAAACGAGAAGGCAACCGGCATCGATGCCGTTGTGCTCTCGACGCAGCATGACCCGGACGTCAAGTACAAGGACCTCAAGGAAGCGGTCTACGAACACATCCTGAAGCCGGTGCTGCCCAAGGCCTGGCTCGACAAGGTGCCCGCGAAGAAGATCCACATCAACCCGACCGGCAAGTTCGTCATCGGCGGACCGGTGGGCGACTGCGGACTCACGGGTCGCAAGATCATCGTCGACAGCTACGGCGGCTGGGCCCGTCACGGCGGCGGCGCGTTCTCCGGCAAGGATCCTTCCAAGGTCGACCGCTCGGCTGCATACGCTGCCCGGTATGTCGCGAAAAACATCGTGGCCGCCGGCCTCGCTGAACGCTGCGAAATCCAGGTGTCCTACGCCATCGGCGTCGCGGAGCCCACTTCGATCTCGGTCACCACCTTCGGCACGGGCCGGATCCCGGACGAGAAGATCGAGAAGCTGGTCCGCAAGCACTTCGACTTGCGCCCTTATGGCATCGTGCAGATGCTCGACCTGATCCACCCGATGTACCAGGCCACGGCTTCGTACGGCCATTTCGGGCGCGCACCGGTCGAACAGAGCTACGACTGGACCGATGTGAACGGAGTAAAGAAGAGCAGCAAGTTCACTGCCTTCACCTGGGAACGGACGAACAAGGCCGATGAACTGCGCGAGGCAGCGAAGCTGTAGGATAGAATTTTCCGGAAGCCGCCAGTCGAGGAGCGCTGCAGCAGGTTTGAGGCCTGCCAGGCTCGACCCCAAGGAGGCTCGTAATCCAACCGCGCTCGCTTTCACGGGAGAACCCATACGTGAACGCTGTTGTATCGAAGAATTTCTCTGATTACGCCGTCAAGGACCTTGAACAGGCCGGCTTCGGCCGGAAGGAAATGGCCATCGCCGAGACTGAAATGCCGGGTCTCATGGCCATCCGCAAGGAATATGGAGCCTCGCAGCCACTGAAGGGCGCCCGGATCGCGGGTTCCCTGCACATGACCATCCAGACCGCGATGCTCATCGATACGTTGAAGGCACTCGGCGCCGACGTGCGCTGGGCATCCTGCAACATCTACTCGACCCAGGATCATGCGGCCGCAGCCATTGCTGCTTCCGGCATCCCGGTGTTCGCCTACAAGGGCGAAACGCTGGATGAGTACTGGGAATACACGCACCGCATCTTCGAGTGGCCCGCAGGCACCAACGCCAACATGATCCTGGACGACGGCGGCGACGCCACGTTGCTGCTCATGCTGGGCGCGCGCGCTGAAAAGGATCGCTCGCTGATCTCGAAGCCCGCGAACGAGGAAGAAATCTCCCTCTACGCGTCGATTGCCAAGCGCCTCGATACACAGCCCGGCTGGTATTCGAAGCGCCTGTCGCAGATCAAGGGAGTGACGGAAGAGACGACCACGGGCGTGAAGCGGTTGTACAGCCTCGCGAAGGACGGCCAGCTGCCCTTCCCCGCCATCAACGTCAACGACTCGGTGACCAAGTCGAAGTTCGACAACCTCTACGGCTGCCGCGAATCGCTGGTCGATGCCATCAAGCGGGCAACCGATGTGATGGTAGCCGGCAAGATCGCAGTGGTCGCGGGATTCGGCGACGTCGGCAAGGGCTCGGCTGCATCGCTGCGCGCCCTGTCGGCACAGGTCTGGATCACTGAAATCGATCCGATCTGCGCGCTGCAGGCGGCAATGGAAGGCTACCGTGTCGTCACCATGGAAGAAGCCTGTGACAAGGCTGACATCTTCGTGACCGCCACGGGCAACCTGAACGTGATCACGCACGACCACATGGCGCGCATGAGGCACCAGGCCATCGTCTGCAACATCGGCCACTTCGACAGCGAGATCGATATCGCCTCGCTGAAGAAGTACACGTGGGAAAACATCAAGCCGCAGGTGGATCACGTGGTGTTCCCGGACGGCAAGCGGATCATCGTGCTGGCGGAAGGCCGGCTGGTGAACCTCGGCTGCGGTACGGGTCATCCGTCGTTCGTGATGTCGAACTCGTTCACGAACCAGGTGCTCGCGCAGATCGAGCTGTTCCAGTACGGCGCGAAGTACAAGAACGACGTGTACGTGCTGCCGAAGCACCTCGACGAGAAAGTCGCCCAGCTGCATCTCGAACGGATCGGCGCGAAGCTCACCAAGCTGACGGCGGAACAGTCCGCCTATCTCAGCCTGCCGGTCGAGGGACCCTTCAAGCCTTCGCACTACAAGTACTGAGAGACTGGACCTGGCATCCGACGGGATGCATGGGGAAAAGGCCGGCAAATGCCGGCCTTTTTTTATGTCCCGCGAATGCGGGAAGCGCGCTGATGAGCTGCGGTCATAATGCAACCGTGTGAGGGCTCAGCAGGATTTACGAAGAGTGTGAAGCCAAGGTCCACGCAGGCACGACGCATGTCACCTTTTCGCGGGCGATGGCTTGCTAAGATCGCTGCATCTCCGCTGCTTCCCACTTCTGCTCGTGGCCAACTCCCTACGTCTCGTCCAGTTCAGCGATCCGCACCTCTTCGGCAGTGCGTCGGGTGCCTTGCGGGGTGTCGCCACCCTGCCAGCGCTCAAGGCCGCGATCGAACACGCGGACCGCTACTTCCCGACACGTGATGCAGTCCTGCTCACGGGCGATCTGGTGCAGGAAGATGCAGGCGGATACGCGTTGCTCCGCGAGACATTCCTCACTTCCCGCGAACCGGTCTACTGCCTGCCCGGCAATCACGACCTGCCTGATGAAATGAATCGCATCCTGCGGGGGGGGCCGTTCCAGGTAGGCGGCAGCGTAACCGCAAGGGGCTGGCTGCTGGTGATGCTCGACACGTGGCAGGAAGGCAGCGCGGGTGGGCGTCTCGGCAAGGAGCAACTGGCATCGCTCGATGCGCTACTGGACACACACGAGGATCTGCACGTCCTGCTCTGCCTGCATCACCACCCGATTGCCATGGACAGCCAGTGGCTGGATCAGGTGGGCCTGGAAGACGCGCCTGAATTTCTCGCACTGGTGGATCGTCACCCGCAGGTGCGTGGCGTGTTGTGGGGCCACGTGCACCAGGCACTCGACCGCTTCGTGAACGGCGTGCGCTATATGGCTTCACCCGCCACCTGCACGCAGTTCCTGCCGCGCAGTGATGACTTTGCACTCGACCGGCGTCCTCCCGGATACCGGGTGCTCGAGCTGATGCCGGACGGGTCGATTGCGACCGAAGTCGTGTGGGTCGAGAGTTACGCCGCCTGAAGAGCGGTGTTGCTTCAGGCCGGGCGTGCCCCGGATGCCAGCAGGTAGCCCACCGCTACAGCGATCAGGCACAGGCTGACTGAAGCCAGAACATTCCCCCCCGCCCGCAGCCACTGCCCTTCGTGGAGCAGGCTGAAAGTCTGCAGGCTGAAAGCAGAAAACGTGGTGTAGCCGCCCAGGACTCCCACGATCAGCAGTTCACGTGCTGACACCGGCAGCAGCCAGCGCCCTTCCGCTTCGGAAAATGCCGCCAACACACCGATGAGGAACGAACCGAGCACATTCACCAGCAACGTGCCCCAGGGAAAAGCCGTGCCCCAGCGTGCGGCTGCCCAGCCCGTACACCAGAAGCGTGCCGTACCGCCGATGAAGCTGCCGGCACCGACCAGCAGATAGGAATGGAGAGTGGGCATCAGGCAACGGCCTTGAGGAGCCCGGCGGTCAGATTTCGATCATTTCGAAATCTTCCTTGCCCGCTCCACAGTCGGGACAGCGCCACGAGAGCGGCACATCGTCCCATAGCGTACCGGGCGCCAGGCCCGCCGCAGCGTCTCCCTTGGCTTCCTCGTACACATAACCGCAGATAACGCACATGTAGGCTTTCATTGAATCGATTGCGCCAGAGAGCCGGAAGAGCCGCGATTAAACCGGGAATGACTGCGGGCGGCAACCCGTTTCACGTTTCCCGGGATTTCGCCCTACACTTGCGCCCGCATTCGCACGTATCCAGGTCCAGCAGAGGTTCCCTTGAGCGAGTCCAGCCTGTTTGCCGAAGCCTGCCGCTACATTCCCGGCGGGGTGAATTCTCCGGTGCGTGCATTTCGCGGCGTGGGCGGCGACCCGGTTTTCATGGCCAGCGCAAAGGGCGCTCATGTCACCGGCGCTGATGGGCGGCGATATATCGACTATGTCGGTTCGTGGGGACCGATGATCCTCGGCCACGCGCATCCCGACGTCATCCACACGGTGCAGGAACGCGCCGCGCTCGGACTCTCGTTTGGTGCGCCGACGGAAATCGAGACGCAGCTCGCCCGCAAGGTCTGCGAACTCGTGCCGTCGATGGAACTCGTGCGGATGGTGAGCTCGGGAACCGAAGCCACGATGAGCGCGATCCGGCTGGCGCGCGGGTTTACCGGCCGCGACAAGATCGTGAAATTCGAGGGCTGCTACCACGGCCATTCCGATTCGCTGCTGGTCAAGGCGGGTTCCGGGGCGCTGACGCTCGGCATTCCTACTTCGCCGGGTGTACCCGCGGCCTTGGCGGCCCACACGATCACCCTGACGTACAACGATATCGCCCAGGCGCAGCAGCTGTTCCACGACATGGGTGGCGAAATCGCCTGCGTGATCGTCGAACCCGTCGCCGGCAACATGAACTGCGTCCTGCCCGTGCCCGGATTTCTGGAAGCGCTGCGCGCGCTGTGCGACAGCCATGGCAGCGTGCTCATTTTCGATGAAGTCATGACGGGCTTCCGCGTGGCACGCGGCGGCGCACAGGAGCTGTACGGCATCCGTCCCGATCTCACGACGCTCGGCAAGATCATCGGCGGCGGCATGCCCGTCGGTGCATTCGGCGGCAAACGCGCCATCATGGAATGCCTGGCTCCGCTCGGACCGGTCTACCAGGCAGGAACGCTCTCGGGAAACCCTATCGCGATGGCCGCAGGACTCGTGACACTCGAACTGCTGTCGGCGCCGGGATTCCACGCATCCCTTGCGCAGAAAACGACACTGCTGGCCGATGGATTGCTGCACGCCGCGAAATCCGCCGGCGTGCCTTTTTCGACGAACCACGTCTGCGGAATGTTCGGTCTGTTCTTCACTGCGGAACCCTCGGTGCGCTACTACCGGCAGGTCATGGGTTGCGACGTGGAGAGGTTCAAACGCTTCTTCCACGCGATGCTGGACGCAGGCGTGTACCTCGCGCCGTCTGCTTTCGAAGCCGGCTTCATTTCCGCTGCCCACACCCCTGAAGATATCGCGCGCACGATCGAGGCCGCGCAGCGGGCGTTCAGGCAAGTCCACTAAAAGCTCGCCGGCGCTCGTGCACATTGCGAATCCACCACCGATTCCAGCGTTGCCCGTCACCAGCCGGCCGCAACCGCTGCTGTCGGTGATGATCCCTGCTTACGAGCCGGGCCCGTATCTCGTCGAGACACTGAAAAGCATCCTGGAGCAGGACCTGGGTCAGGAGGCGATGCAGATAGCCATCGTCGACGACGCGTCGCCCACGGTTGATGTCGAGCAGCTCATCGCGACAGTGGCGCTGCCCGGGCGCATCGAGGTTCATCGCAACGCGACCAACCTCGGCCTCGCAGGCAACTGGAATCGCTCGATAGCGCAGGCCCGCGGCCAGCTGATCCACCTGTTGCACCAGGACGATCTCACCCTGCCCGGCTTCTATTCGCGACTGCTGCACGGGTTTGCCACGGAACCGGCTGCAGGCATGGCGTTCTGCCGCCACGCATTCGTGGATGAGTCCGGGCAGTGGACGCGGCGTTCCCATCGCGAACAGTGGCGCGCCGGGCTTCTCGACGCATGGCTTGAACGCATCAGCCTGAAACAGAGAATCCAGTGTCCCGCAGCGATCGTGCGCCGAACCGTCTACGAAACAGTGGGCGGCTTCCGCTCCGACCTCACATATGCGCTCGACTGGGAAATGTGGGTGCGCATCGCCGCTCGTTTTCCCGTCTGGTACGAGCCGCAGATCCTTGCCTGCTATCGCCGCCATCGGGGCAGCGAAACCTCGCGGCTGTCTGCGTCCGGAAAAGTCGGTACAGATGTGTTGCAGGCCATCGGGATTTTCTCGCAGCACTTGCCGGCAGAATCCCGTAACCGGTTAGGCTCTCGCGCGTATCGCCATCTGGCCCGGGCCCTGCTGCGCGACGCCGCGAAGATGCTCGACGGCGGCCCGCCCGAAGCGGCTCACCTGCAACTGGGAATCGCGCGCACAGCCCTGCAACAGCTTCCTGACGGGCTCGGCAAACGCTGGCGCGAACGACAACTGCTGCGAATGGAAAAGAGGTGCAGTCCGCGAGTAACGGATTGAGCGGGAACCGAGCTGACTCAAGTGACCGTCACGAACCTTTCATGAGACGTCCGGGGCCGCGTACGCACGTTTCCGGGTCAGCCGCTTCGTGCGCAATCCCCACAGAAAATCCGCGCAGTAACGTGCTTTTTTTCTGGCGGACATGCCGGTCAGTGAAAGCAGGCGTTCCCGATTGCCGGTCATCATCTTCCACAGCGCCAGGGAGAGCCATTGCGATTCACGGGCGTGCCAGAGACGTTGCAACTCCAGGGCAAAAGGCTGATGTCGTCCTGACATCCTGCCGATCGCACCCAGCCGCTGTTCTGTTTCCCTGAGGTAGCGAAGCCTGCTTCCCTGCTGCCGCGTATCCCGGGCCGCTTTTTCCTGATCCGGACTGCCCTGAGCATTGCTGCCCGAAAGACCCGCCTCCACCAGCATCTGCGCCATCCTTGTCTCGGTGACGTTGGCTCCATGCTGTCTGTACAGGACGAGGCTGCGATCACAGAACGCCACGCCTTCGGTCGCCGCAGCGACCGCCGCAAGCCACCAGTCGTAGAAGAATCCGGCGGGCACCGGCAGCGCGCGCTCCAGAAGCGATCGACGAAACAACATCGCGTGTCCCGAAACGCAGTTCCCGAAGGCGAAAGGCAAAGGATCGTCGATGCTCCGCATGGGCAGAACCTGCGACATGCGATAGCCACATGGCGTGCCCTGTGCGTCGACCAGCGTCGAATCGCAGTAAGCCATCGAGTGGCCATCGATGGCAGCCATCAGTGCAGTGATCTTGTCGGGTAACCAGATGTCGTCCTGGTCGCAGGGGGCGATGAATTCACCCCGGCTGCGCTCGAGCGAGCTTTCGAAATTGCGCGCGAACCCCAGGTTGGCGGAATTGACGACAACCCGGATCCTCGCATCCCGCTCCGCGTACCGGTTCAGGACGGCGACGGAATCATCGGCGGAAGCGTCATCGACCGCGACGATCTCGATGTTCCGGTAGGTCTGCGCCAGCAGGGAATCGAGCTGCGCGGCGAGAAACCGGCTGCCGTTATACGTGCACAGCACGATCGACACGAGCGGCGGCTTGGCAGCGTCACTGCAAGCTCCGGGCCCCATCGTCATGTCATCTTTATGTTTGACATCGCCTCGCGCAATGCCTCGAGAAAGAAGGATCCGCGCGCCGTATCGGGCTCGAAGTAGCTGCCCTCGGCCCATTCGTTCCAGGCGTTCACGAAAACAAACTCTGAGCCTGCCTCACGTGACTTGCGCAACTGTGCGTCCAACCCGGCAGTGAATGCCGCACCAGCGAATTTCCTGATGATGAGGCTGCGCTCGAGTCCGCGTCGTGGGCTGTTGTCCCAATCGAGAAAGGCACCCGCATAGTGCCGCGCGGGAAGCCCTCGAGCAGCTATCGCCTTCCACAGCGCAGCATAGTCGTAGCTCTGCAACGGCTGCATTACCCTGCCGGTCATGCGCCAGGACGCCCTGTTGATGCGGTTGATCCATTTTTCCCGCTTGCGATGCCAGTACGGAAGCCCGTACCGGATCGTATACATGGGTTCAAACTCTGCGAAGGCATCGAACAGCTGCGGGCGGGCGTCGACATCGAACCCGGTCAACATGCTGACCAGATGCAGACCCGGCAAGCCCGCACGATGCGCCAGCTCCCGCCACAGCGCCAGCATGTCCGGGCAGACGTCGATGCTCGAACTGCGATAGATCAGGAATACCGGCT
This sequence comes from Steroidobacteraceae bacterium, assembly GCA_965279735.1. Taxonomy (GTDB): domain Bacteria; phylum Pseudomonadota; class Gammaproteobacteria; order Steroidobacterales; family Steroidobacteraceae; genus CAIUGU01. Next base: position 2,689,063 of record OZ257260.1, read on the forward strand.
TGCCGTCGACCCGGACATACCGGGGATCGCGAAAAGCAGTCAGCAGGTAATCGAAATGCCGGCTCCAGTCGTTTCGATCACCATACTGCTGCGGCATCAGCACTTCCCGATCGCCGCCATCCCATGCGCGAGTCCATGACTCGTTTGCCCATGCGAGGCAGAACGGAATGTCGGGCTTCCCCCGGCTCAGCAGCATTTCCACCGGTTTTTCGAGAAGCTGCCGGCCCGCGAACCAGTAGTGGTAGTAGCAGAACCCGTGCAGGCCGTGGCGCTGGGCAAGATCTGCCTGCCAGTCATGGACGGCGGGATCGAGCATGTCGTAGTAACGGCCTTCCGCAGGGACGCGCGGCTGTCCATGGCCGGGGAACAGCGGTGCCGCCTTGCGCACGTTCGTCCACTCGGTAAAGCCTTCGCCCCACCAGCGGTTGTTCTCGGCAATGGCATGGAACTGCGGCAAGACGAAAGCCAGCACCTTGGGTGCCGGGCCGCCTCGCGTGGGGACGTCAGACGCTCCTACCATTTTCGACTCAGGTAAAGACTCACTCCCGTGATGTCCGCAGCGCGTCGGGGAAGTTGCACCGTCAAAGGCGGATCCGACGCCAGAACCTTGTCACGCGTCAGTTTTTCATGCAGGCGGAAATCCGCGCCGATATCCCAGCCCGGCAGCACATCCAGATACTGCACGCCTGCACCCATGTAGTAGCCATAGGCGGGCAGACCCTGGTCATAACGTGCTGCACCGAAAAAGGCGCCGATTGCAGCCTTGCGGGTAAAACGAAACCGGTAATCCACCGCCCGCACCGAGATCAGCTCCTGATCGCCGACGCGATCCAGCTCGAGCCGGACGCCGACGTCGTGCCTGCTGCTTGCAACCCGCTTGCGGGCGCCTACGCCAACGTGCAGGTCCTGGTCCGGACCGGTAATCACGTCAGGACCCAGATCGAGCCTGATGTCCCGGACCTTGCTGCGCTGGGCGCCGATATCGAAGAACACCTCGGTGGTCGAATCGCCGTCCGCCCCGAGAGCGGCGTAGCCGCGGGAACGGATCGTCGTCGGTACAAAATCGACAGACGCACCGAGCCGAGCGAAGGACTCCCCGAAAACATCGCGTCCGACTGTCAGCTCTGCATCGACAGAACGTCCCTGCCAGACCGTGGAGTAGTTGAGACCGAGCATCTGCATCGGGCTATAGGTCACGGGAGGCCGGTCGAAACGGACCCAGTCCGTGTCGTAGTCCAGGTTGCGATACACAGCCTGCACGTAGTCTCCGGAGGCCAATCGGCGTCCTGCATGGAGCATGTAGCTGCGACCGCCGACATCCTCGTTGAATCTGCGGTTGTCTCCGAACCAGTGACCCAGCACCCGGTCCCGATTGGTCAAACCCCTGGGATACAGCGGATGGACGTACCAGGAGTTCTGCCATTCCGACACTTCAACCGTCAGATCGTAGTAACCCCAGAGCGCCGGGAAATCGAGGCCCAGCGACAGATTGGTTGCGCCCAGACGGTAAGACCCCTCGTAGGCATTGTCCTCGCCTGCATACTCGATGCGGGCCGCAAACGGAACGCTGCCCGGAAAGACAATGCTGCTGGTCAACGATGCGACGCGGTTGACGGACTCCGCTTCGCCGTTTGTATCCTGGAGATTGCCCGTCTGGAACATCTCGTCGAGGAATTGCGACAGGATGTTCCTGTTGCGCGCACCGCCGCCATATTGCACGAGTCGATTGAACGCCAGCGCGTACCCCGCAACCGGCTCCATGCCAAGCTGGATTCCGCCAAGGCGAGGACGCCCCGAGGTCGTCGAACCCAAGTAGGCAATGCCCTCCTGATTCGACATCTCCGCATAGAAGACTTCATAGCTGAGACCCAATCCGGTGATGGGGGCGTAGTTCGACAGCGTGACCGAGGGCATTGTCGGTGCCTCGGTGCTGATGAGCGAACTGCTGTCGACCAGCGGAGAAAGCCAGTGATCGCGAAATCCGGCGTCAAGCTGCGCGTACTCGAATCCGAAACTGAAGAATGAACCCGTGGGCGTGACAGAATCGTCGTGACCGACCACGCCCAGATTGACGAGGGAGTAGTCCCCCGGCTGGTAGTAGGCGCTGGCAGTGATCTGCCACGCGGACTCTGCGCTCTTGCCATGCTGGTTTGGCAACACCGCAGTGGAATCCCCCGTAGTGATCGCCACTTCCGGCCTCAGGCTCGTGACCTCCACTGAATTCGAATTCATGTAGCCGCTGAGGTAACGGCGCACCTGCTCGCAGAGGACGGGATCGCGCTTGCAGGCGGCGGGCAAGGCCTCCAGCACCACGGCAGCCGCTATCGGTCTGCGCATGATCGGCTTGCCCCCCAGAATCAGGACCTGCTCGATCTGCCGCTCGACATCGGGAGAAAGATTGAGCGGCAGGTAGGGCGTCACCCCGCGCGCATGCAGCACACCCGGGGCGCACAGAATCACGGCAGAGAGAAATAGGGGTAGCTGCTTCATGCGTCATTCGGGGGCATTGCGAGTCGGCGCACTCTACAAGATCGCCGCGGCGCGAGCCACGCGAAGGCCAGCGCGCCGGTACATTCCATTGGCTTCGGGCAAGGTCAGATCCTGACCCGGATCTTTTCGTAGTGGTCGTGCGTTTCAAGCCCGAGAAGATCATACCTCAAGGTACTGAGACCGTCCTCCAGCGGGTCGATCAGGCCTCGCATCAGGCGACTGCGCCGCGCGCGATTGGAACGCACATGAGGGGGTTGCCGGACTGGAGACATCTTCGTGTTGTGGGCCGTCTGCTGGGCGGCCGGATTCGGCAAGTCGTGATAGGCGCCCTTCGCGTCGAAGTAGCAGAGAAAACCCGCCAGCTGCAGACGGAAGAGGAATTCATCGTCTTCCTTGCCCCAGCCCCAGTATTCGTTCGAAAACCCGTTGACGGCGAACACTTGTGACTTCGGCACGCTGATGGCGCCGGAAAAATAATGGGTGGGGCATTCGTTGGCGGGACGATCCGTACTGAGCAGTCTGGTCACGAGCCTGAGGGGCTGCGACGGACACAGGTAGTTCGCGGTCACCGGAATCGCATCGACATCGTGGATGCAGTAGCAGTCGCTCGCCTCCGCCGCATGGGCAAAGCCCACGTTGATGAGCTTCCCGCGATTGAAGGCGCGCCCCGCCTCCTGCTCCACGACAAGGATGCGGTAGCGGACGCCTTGCTCGGCAAGTCGGGCCGTGAGAGGCGGCAACAAAGCCTCGAGATGTGCCTCGCGATCCCGGAACGGGATCACTATCGTGAGGCGCTGGTCGGAGTGGAAGGTGAGTGGCTGCTCGACCCTGCGCGCGAGCAGCAGGCAGGCAACGGGGGAGATGAGCTTCCAGTTGGCAATCGTGATCGGGAAATAGCGCTCCTCAACCCGGTAGTCCGCGAGTGGATCCATGAGCAGCCGCTGGCTCGGCCAGAAGCGATATAACAGCCGCTGCCACGGATCGGGATGGGGAAACAGGGAATGCTGGGGCACGCTGGGTCCTGACGCCTTGACGCGTCAGGATTGTAAGCGCGTCGGGGCCTACGCAGGAACCTATCCCTGGGCCCTGCTGTCCACTTTGCGGGATTGGGCCGGAACCCTTCGCGAAGTAGTCCGTTCCTCGGGGCTCAGGCGCCCGAGCTTCTCGAGCCGCGCCTCGATCCCTGCGTAGGTACGCTGATGCAGAATGGCGATGTCCTTCAGCGTCTTCCCGCCGTCGAACTCGACCAGCAGCTGGCGATCCTCATCCACGTTCCAGGGCTTGCCGGCATTCGCAGGCGCTCCTTCCCGAGGTCGCTCGACCGGTTTTGCCGAAGCCTTCGGCACACCGCCTTCAAGCAAGCGCACTGCTCCGTAGAGTGCGCGCACGATTTCAGGCGAGTGGTAGGGGCAATCGGCAGGAAATACCTCGCCCGTGAGCGGATGCACGCCCTCGGCCAGTGCGTTAAGTGTCGCCAGAGTTCTGGCATGTACGTGGCTTTCGTCCATGATGGCTTCCCTGTCTGTGTAAGAAATAGTCGCGGTCCGGGAAATGGTCTTCGTTGCGATGTAATTCGAACACGACGACGCCCTGGATCGAAGCACCTGAAACTCTGCGTTTGTGTAGATTCCCGCTGCTGAAGTAAATTATTGCCCTGCGGCTGCGGCCGGAAATCGTCACTCGCCAAGATCTCCCTATGCGCTCCTTTGTATTGTTTTTTCTGCTGCTGGCGTTTTCACTTCTGGTAGCCGCCCTGGTTGCTTATCCGGCATCGCTCGCCGTCGGACTGGTCGCCGTGCAGCCTTTCCACCGGGTGATGCAACGGGTTGCGATGGGGGTTGCACTGGTCGGCCTCATCATCCTGCTCCGGCGCTCGGGCCTGGCGAATCGCCGGGCGCTCGGGTATGCGTTGCCGCGGCCGCAGTTCATCGCACAGATGATCATCGGCTTTGGAGCAGGGTTCATCCTGATGATGCCCCTCGTGGGCCTGCTGTTCGGTCTCGGGATCCGGACGCTCAAGCCCGAGTTCACGTGGCATGTCCTGTCGCTGCTGGGCGTGGTTGCCCAGGGCATCCTGACTGGCGTGACAGTGGCGTTCATCGAGGAAACGTTCTTTCGTGGCGCGATGCAGACCGCCATGACGCGTGAATCGGCTCCCAGGCTCGCGATCTTGCTGCCAAGCCTGCTGTATGCGTCAGTGCATTTCCTCGGCGGCAAACTGCGCGTGCCCGCATCGCAGGCCGACTGGAGCAGCGGCTTTGCAGTGCTGCAGAACATATTCGAAAGTTACTCGACGCCGCTCGCCCTCGTTGATTCCTTCGTGGCGCTGGTGGCCGTCGGAATCCTGCTTGCCCTGGTTCGCGCCCGCACGGGCACCATAGCGGCGTGCATCGGCCTGCACGCAGGCTGGGTATGCGTCATCACCTCGATGCGTTCGATCTCGACCCTTGCGCCGGAGAGCCGGTGGACGTGGCTCGTGGGTTCCTACGATGGCGTGATCGGTTGGGGCGCGCTCGGGCTCCTCATGTTGATCATCGCTGCCTGGTTCAGGCTGAGTCCGGCTCCGGATCATCGACTGTTACAGACTTCGCAGTAATCCGGACGAGCGAGCGCAACAGCGCCAGTCGTCGTAAAGGATCGTCGAGCTCAAGGCACAGCTGCTTGTCGGGCAGGGGCAGCGGCAGGATCTCGAGCAACCTGGCCACCACCCAGTCCACGTCGTCGAAACGCGCCGGCACTCCCTGGTAGAGAGCGAGTTCCGGCAGCAGGTGTTCAAGCAGGTGTGCGTAGGGCTCGTATTCGGCTGCAGGAGCTTCCGGCTTCATCTCAGGCAGCCATTCGATGATTGCCACGTTGAGGCCATCGGCCTGCACCTGGCGGCTCACCACCCGGAAGCGGCGCTCGCCAACAGCCGTGATGCCGAGCAGCCCCTGGTCGAGCTGATCGAAATCGACGATGCGTGCCAGCGTTCCGACCTCGAAGGTCTGTGCAGGGCCGCCCGCTTCCGCCCCTTCCCGGATGAGGACGACGCCGAAGCCGCTCGCAGCGCGCATGCAATCGCGCACCATATCCACATAGCGCGTCTCGAAGATTCGCAAGGCAAGCCGGCCACCGGGAAAAAGAACGGTGTTGAGCGGGAAGAGGGGAATGGATTCGGGCAACTGCGATCAGCTCCCTGCTTACTTGCCGCGCAACGCTGCCAGCAGCTTCTCGTGCACGCCGCCGAAACCGCCATTCGACATGACGAGGACATGGTCGCCTGCCGCCGCTTCGCTGACGATGCCGTTAACGAGCTGATCCATCGCCGTCGCAACCTGCGCATTGGGACCCAAGGCATCTGCGAGACCGCCCACATCCCATTTGACATCCGGTCCCTGGTACAGCCACACGCGATCGGCACCGCGCAGGGAAGCTGCCAATGCATCGCGATGCGTGCCCAGTTTCATGGTGTTAGAACGCGGCTCAAGCACCGCGAGGATGCGTTCCTTGCCGACTTTGCGCCGCAGGCCGTCGAGCGTCGTGGCAATGGCCGTGGGATGGTGGGCAAAGTCGTCATAGACGGTCACGCCCCTTTCCACGCCGCGCACTTCCATCCGCCTGCGCACGCCGCTGAATTTTCCGAGCGCCTCGATGGCCGTCGCGGTATCCACGCCTGCATGGCGTGCAGCGATCAGCGCGGCGAGTCCGTTCTCGACGTTGTGTCGCCCAAGCAGCGGCCAGACGACTTCACCGATCTGCCGGTCGCCTTGCACGACGAAAAACCGCGACCCGTCACCGCCCGGCGGCAGCACTGCATGCCAGCCGCTCCCTGCACTCTTCTCGGCGACATAACGTTCGACCGGCGTCCAGCAGCCCATTTCGATGACCTTCGCGATATTCGCATCGCGGCCGTTCGCCACGACCAGGCCCTGCCGCGGCACCATGCGCAGCAGCTGGTGGAACTGCCACTGGATCGCCGCGACGTCGGGATAGATGTCCGCGTGATCGTGTTCGAGGTTGCCGAGGATCGCCGTACGGGGACGGTAGTGGACAAACTTCGCCCGCTTGTCGAAGAAGGCCGTGTCGTATTCATCCGCCTCGACGACGAAGTGGATTCCGGAACCCAGCCGCGCCGTCACATTGAAATTTGCAGGTACGCCGCCGACCAGGAAACCGGGGTCGAGACCGGCATGCTCGAGAATCCATGTGAGCATGCTCGTCGTCGTGGTCTTGCCGTGCGTGCCCGCAACAGCCAGCACCCAGCGATCGGCAAGGACATGCCGGGCCAGCCATTCAGGGCCAGACGTATAGGGAATCGGGCTGTCGAGCAGCGCCTCGATGAGCGGGTTGCCCCGGCTCATCACGTTGCCCACCACGACTACATCGGGCTTGAGGTCGAGCTGCTTCGGGTCGTACCCCGCAATCAGGTCGATGCCGAGCGCTGTGAGCTGGTCGCTCATCGGCGGATAGACGTTCTGGTCGGACCCGGTCACCTTGTGGCCCGCTGCGCGCGCCAGCGCCGCAATGCCGCCCATGAATGTGCCGCAGATGCCGAGAATATGAACGTGCATCGAAAGAACCTTTGACTAGCCGACGCCGGGCCGGAACAGCTGGCCGACGTAGATGATCGACAGGACCATCATCATGGTGAAGGCGAAGCCCGTCAGCATGCCGCCTTCGATCGCCAGCATGAGGACGCGGCCGATCAACAGCACCATGACGAACAGGCGGATGAGGCTCCACGCATCCGTCACCGACTGCGGAACGTTCATCGCGCGGTCTGCACCGAGCAGGACGAGATCGAGCAGCGTGAGGAGGATGGCGATCCCGAGCACTGCCGCCATCGTCTGCAGGAACCGCGAACGCCGGCCGTAGAAGGCGAGCAAGGCCCACACCCAGGCGCAGAGCATCAGTATTTCGACGCCGACGAGCGGCGCAACCCCGCGCAACGTCCAGCCTGACAGCAGCGCCTGGACGAAGTTGAGCGCGGCATAGAGCAGCACGAGCCCCGCGAGGAGCGCGCGGGAAACCGGCAGATCCTGCGGGCCTTTCCGGCACCGCGCGATATCCAGCATCGTTGCAATAAGAGCGAGCATCGAGTCTCGATCAGGAGGGCGGCATTAGTGCCGGGGAATAATCTGTATCATTGCTGCACTCGCCGTAACCAACCCTCCTCCACGACATCCTTCAGGGTCGGCGGGGCGCGGCGCCGGAATTGTACACGGCATGCTTATACAGACCTCATCCCAGCTCGACGACGCGCTTGTCTCCCTCGGGTCCGACTCTTTCGTCACGCTGGACACCGAGTTCATGCGGGAGAGCACGTACTACCCGAAGCTCTGCCTGATCCAGGCCGCCAATCCGCAGGGCTGCACGCTGATCGATCCTCTTGCGCTCACGGCACTCGAACCACTGTTCGCGCTGCTGGCGGAACCCTCGCGGACGAAGATCCTCCATGCCGCGCGCCAGGACATCGAAGTGATGGGGCTTGCCAGTGGACGCCCTCCCGCAGGACCGATCTTCGACACCCAGATCGCTGCGGGGCTGCTGGGACTGCCCGCGCAGATCGGTTACGGGGATCTGGTTGCGCGGAGGCTCGGGGTCCAGCTCGCAAAGGGCCTGGCGCGAACCGACTGGACGCGACGACCGCTGTCGGATGAGCAGATGGCCTATGCCGCCGATGACGTGCGGTATCTCGTGCCGCTCTATGAGGACCTCAGGGAAGCGCTCCGCACGGCAGGACGCCTTGAGTGGCTGGAAGAAGAAACCAGGCTGCTCGAGAATCCGGCCCTGTATCGCGTTGCCCCTGAAGATGCCTGGAAAAGACTGAAAGGACTCGAGCGCCTTGAACCCGCCCAGCGCGCCGCTGCGAAGGCGTTGGCCGAATGGCGGGAGCGCCGCGCGATGAAGCACGACAAACCCCGCGGCTGGATCCTGCACGACGACACACTGCGGTCGGTTGCGGAAAGCCTGCCAACAAACCTCGATGCCCTGGGTGATGCCCGCGGGATGCCTCCCGCAGTCTCGCGCAGGTACGGGGACGAATTGCTGGGGTTGCTGCGGGACGCACGGGACGCAGCAGGGAATGAACCGCCAGCGTTTCAGCCCGCGCGCCCGGAATCCGAACAGCTCGCGCGCGTCAAACGCGTGAGCGCACTAATCCGCGAGATCGCGGCACAGCTGGACTTGAGCCCTGAATTGCTGGCCACCCGTCGCGATGTCGAGCAGCTGGTCTTCGGCGGCGAACCCGGCATCTTCGCCAAAGGCTGGCGCAAGGATGTGATCGGCACCCAAGTGCTGGCGCTCACCGGCGCTTGAGCTGACCGGGCCTGGCCGCTTACTTCTTTTTTGCGGCCTTGCGCAGCTTGCGGGCAGGCGCCTTGCTGCGCGCGGCGGGCTTGCGACCCTTCGCGCGTTTCACCGCGACCTTCTTCTTCGCTGGCTTCTTCGCTGGCCTGGCAGGCCGTTTTGCCTTGGCCTTGCTCACTTTGGTCTTCGCCTTTGACTTGCCCTTCCCGGCAACCTTCTTGCCTGAAGCCTTCTTCTTCACGGCCTTGGCAGGCGCCTTTTTCACGCTCTTGCCTGTCTTCTTCCTGCTTGCCGCCGTCTTGAGCGCAGGCGTTGCTTTCGGCTGGGGCAGCGCCGCCGCTTCCATCCGGGCAAACACTTCTTCGAGTGCGCCTTCGCCTTTCACGACCCGCAGCAGGCCGAGCTTCCGGTAGTGCTGGATCAGCGGTCGGGTTTGCGCTTCATACACTTCGAGCCGCTTGGCGACCACTTCTTCCTTGTCATCGGGCCGCTGGTACAGCTCCGGATGGTCCGTGCACTGGTCACAATGCGGCAGCGTGCCGGGCGGCGAGAACGAAATATTGAATACGCGACCGCAGGTACGGCAGATCCGGCGGCCTGCGAGACGCTTCACCAGCGTCGCGGTCCGTACGTCCATGAGCAACACCGCTTCCACCGGAGCGCCCATCTCGATCAGCATCGCGTTCAGCGAATTCGCCTGGTCGCTGTTGCGCGGAAAGCCATCGAGGATGAAGCCGGCCTTCGCGTCGGGACGTCCGAGGCGTTCGCGGATCAGGCCGAGGACGACATCGTCCGAAACCAGCTGGCCTGCATCCATGGCTGCCTTGGCCTTGAGGCCGAGTTCGGTGCCGCGCGCGACGGCTTCCCGCAGCAGGTCGCCGGACGATACCTGGGGCACCCCGTACTTCGCCTGCAAGCGCTGCGCCTGTGTTCCCTTGCCGGAACCCGGCGCACCCAGAAGTACGATTCTCATTGTTGTCACCTGATTGAAGGCCTGAACCGGGCGGCGCCCGGCAACCCTACGCCGCAAAGGCTGGCTACCCTACTAAAAAGTATCGAGCTAGCCAATGAGGGAAATATCCCGGACCGTCTTTCCCGTTGCAGCGGCTGGGTTATCCTCCGGCAGCCCCTGCCGGATCTGGAGGAAATACCATGAAGAAGCCACAGCCCCGCAACGCTTTCTACGCCCAGTCCGGGGGAGTGACGGCAGTCATCAACGCGTCAGCCTGCGGCGTCATCGAAACCTGCCGCCAGCACAAGAGCCGGATCGGCAAGGTATACGCCGGCCGCAACGGCATCCTGGGAGCACTCACCGAAGACCTCATCGACACCGGCAAGGAGTCCGCGGCTGCCATCCGCGCGCTGCGGCATACACCTGCCGGAGCCTTCGGCTCGGCGCGCTACAAGCTGAAGAAATTCGAGGATTCGCCCGCCCAGTACGAACGCCTCATCGAGGTCTTCAAGGCGCATGACATCGGCTACTTTTTCTACAACGGCGGCGGCGACTCGGCGGACACCTGCCTGAAGGTCTCGCAGCTGGCCGGCAGGCTGGGCTTTCCCGTCCAGGCGATCCACGTACCGAAAACGGTAGACAACGATCTGCCGCTCACCGACTGCTGCCCCGGCTTCGGCTCCGTGGCCAAGTACGTCGCGGTCTCCATCCGGGAGGCTGGTTTTGACGTCGCCTCGATGGCGAAAACCTCGACCAAGGTCTTCATCCTCGAGGTCATGGGACGGCATGCCGGGTGGATCGCAGCGGCCGGAGGGCTTGCCGCAGAGAAAGCCGGCGATGCCCCGCAGATCATCCTGTTTCCCGAGATCGCCTTCGACGAGGAGCGTGTCTGCGCCCGCGTGAAGGAATGCGTGGAGAAGTATGGCTATTGCGCCATCGTCGTGTCGGAGGGTGTCAGGAACAGCGCCGGCAAGTTCCTGGCGGACTCAGGCACCCGGGATGCCTTCGGCCATGCACAGCTCGGAGGCGTGGGGCCGGTCGTGGCCGAAATCGTCAAGCGGCAGCTCGGCTACAAGTATCACTGGGCAGTCGCCGACTACCTGCAGCGCTCGGCACGCCACATCGCCTCGAAAGTGGATGTCGAACAGGCGTATGCCGTCGGCAAGGCCGCGGTGGACCTGGCACTGAAAGGTGCGAACGCAGTGATGCCGGCGATCATCCGCGTCTCGGACAAGCCTTACCGCTGGAAGATCGGGGTCGCGAAGCTCGAAGACGTCGCCAACGTGGAAAAGAAGCTGCCCCGCGACTACATCACCGCGGACGGCCTGCACATCACCCCCAAGGCGCGGCGCTATCTCTCGCCGCTCATCAAGGGCGAGGATTACCCGCCGTATCGCGATGGCCTGCCGCAATACGTCACGCTGAAGAACACCCCGGTCAAGCGCAAGCTGACAGCAGACTTCGCGGTTTAGCGTGGTATAGTTGGCCGCTTTTTTCAGCCTGCAGAGGCTGTAATTCCAAAGAGAATCAATCGTTTGCGCTGGTCGCCGCTGGTGACTGGCACAGGCGGCCCAGTCGGTTAATCGGGAGGAGGCAACTCATGTTGAGCACTTACGGGCTCTGGCTGGCCATTGGCGCCGGAATCCTGGCGATCATCTACGGTATTTTCATGGCGCAGTGGATCGTGCGTCAGCCTGCGGGCAATGCACGCATGGCGGAGATTGCCGCAGCCATCCAGGCCGGCGCGCAGGCGTACCTGAATCGTCAGTACACCACCATCGCCATCGTCGGCGTCGTGCTCTTCTTCGTACTGGGCTTCGCGCTCAACTGGCCCACCGCGGGCGGGTTCCTCGTCGGTGCAGTCCTGTCGGGACTCGCCGGCTACATCGGCATGCACGTCTCCGTGCGCGCCAACGTCCGCACCGCACATGCTGCCAGCCTCGGCCTGAATCCGGCCCTGCAGGTCGCTTTCCGCGGCGGCGCGATCACCGGCATGCTGGTCGTTGGTCTCGGTCTCCTGGGCGTGGCCGCGTACTACCTCGCGATGCTCCAGGTCACGGACGGCGACACCGCCCTGCACTCGCTCGTAGGCCTCGCCTTCGGCGGCTCGCTCATCTCGATCTTCGCCCGTCTCGGCGGCGGCATCTTCACCAAGGGCGCTGACGTTGGCGCCGACCTGGTCGGCAAGGTTGAAGCCGGCATCCCCGAAGACGATCCCCGCAACCCGGCCGTAATCGCGGACAACGTCGGCGACAACGTCGGCGACTGCGCCGGCATGGCGGCAGACCTCTTCGAGACCTACGCGGTCACCGTCGTTGCCACCATGCTGCTCGCGGGCCTGCTGGTCACCGAAGTCGGCCCGAACGCGGTGCTGTATCCGCTGGTGCTGGGCGCCGTGTCCATCATCGCTTCCATCATCGGCACGTTCTTCGTGAAGGTCGCTGACGGCGGCAAGATCATGAACGCGCTGTACCGCGGGGTCGCCGTTTCGGCCATCGTCGCGGCAATCGCCTTCTACCCCGTCACCACGTCGATGATGGGTGAGCAGGCAATGGGCATGTACTTCTGTGCGCTCATCGGCCTCGCCCTCACTGCGGCGATGATCGTCATCACCGAGTACTACACCGCGACCGAATACGCCCCCGTGCGTTACGTTGCGGCTGCCTCGCAGACCGGTCACGGCACCAACGTCATCGCCGGCCTCGCCGTCTCGATGAAGTCGACCGCCCTGCCCGTCCTCGCGGTGTGCGCCGCCATCTGGGGCGCGTTCCAGCTCGAAGGTCTTTACGGCATTGCAGTCGCCGCGACAGCGATGCTGTCCATGACGGGCATGATCGTGGCACTCGACGCATACGGCCCCATCACCGACAACGGCGGCGGCATTGCTGAAATGTCCGGCCTCCCGAAGGATGTGCGCAAGATCACCGACGCTCTCGACGCCGTGGGCAACACCACGAAGGCCGTGACGAAGGGCTACGCGATCGGTTCAGCCGGCCTCGCCGCGCTGGTGCTGTTCGCGGACTACACCCACAACCTCGATGCGATCGGCAAGCTGCAGGACTTCAGCCTGTCCGATCCGGCCGTGATCATCGGCCTCTTCATCGGCGGACTCGTGCCTTACCTGTTTGCCGCCATGGCGATGGAAGCCGTCGGTCGCGCGGCCGGCTCGGTGGTCGTGGAAGTGCGCCGCCAGTTCCGCGAGATCAAGGGCATCATGGAAGGCACGGCCAAGCCCGACTACTCGCGGGCCGTTGACCTGCTGACGCGTGCGGCCATCAAGGAAATGATCGTCCCGTCGCTGCTGCCGATCCTCGTGCCGGTCGTTGTCGGCTTCGGCATGAACGTGCTGATGGGACCTGGTGCGGGCGTGAAGGCGCTCGGCGGCCTGCTCATCGGCACAATCGTCACCGGCATCTTCCTCGCGATCTCCATGTGCACCGGCGGCGGTGCCTGGGACAACGCGAAGAAGTACATCGAGGAAGGCAACTTCGGCGGCAAGGGTTCGGAAACCCACAAGGCTGCCGTCACCGGCGACACTGTCGGCGATCCCTACAAGGACACCGCGGGCCCGGCGATCAATCCGTTGATCAAGATCATCAACATCGTCGCGTTGCTGCTGGTTCCGCTGCTTTAATAGTGGAACATCGCCGGGCTGCAAGGCCTGCGCGAATCAGAAACGAAAAAGGCGCAGCTTTCGCTGCGCCTTTTTTCTTGGCCGCCTGCCTGCAGGAACGCTGTCAGACCGGTCTTGCGGCCAGCATCCGCGCCAGCGGCTGCGGTCTCCCGAGCTGGTAGCCTTGGACAAAATCGACGCCCATGCGCTTCGCTGCTTCCAGGGCGCCCGTATCTTCCACGTGTTCGGCCACCACCCTGAACTTGAGCGTGCGTGCCAGCTTGATCATCGCTGCGACCAGCGCCTGGTTCACCGTATCGGCGGCGAGATTGCTGATGAAGGAACCATCGATCTTTAGGTAATCGAGCGCCAGGTTCTTGAGATTGCCGAACGACGACAGTCCCCGCCCGAAGTCGTCGAGCGCGAAGAAGCAGCCCATGCCGTGCAGGACACCAATGAAGCGGCGTGCGTGCTCGATGTTCGTGATCACGGAATTTTCCGTCACTTCGAAACAGATCTGGTGCGGCGACACGCCGGTGCGGTCGAGACAGTCCACCACGTATTCGAGGAACTGGGGATCGCCGAGCGTCTGGCCTGACAGATTGATGGCCAGGCTGCGACCCACCGGCAACCGGATGCCGCCCCTGCCCAATGCAGTAAACGCCGTCTGGACGACCCAGCGATCGACATCGCCCATCAGCCGATATCGCTCTGCTGCCCGCAGGAACTCGGCCGGCGCGATGCCGCCCGGCACTGCGTCATCCTGAAGTCGCAACAGCACTTCAAACGCGGGCCCGTCCGCAGTCGCACTCGAGGTCGCCACGATGGGCTGCATCAGCAGCTCGAAACGACCTTCCTTGAGCGCGGTCTGGAGTTTCTGGAGCCACTGGATTTCACCGCGATGTCGGGCCGCGGCCTCATCGCGCGCTGAATACACATGCACGTGGTTGCCCTGCTTCTTGGCGACATAGCACGCGGAATCCGCCGCACTGATCACTTCTTCCAGCGCTCCACTTTCGCCTGATACTTCCACCAGGCCGACGCTCACGCCGATGGTGAAGATCTTGTCCTTCCAGACGAAGCGGTAGTCATTGACCTTCTGTACGACGTCATCCGCAATCTGCCTCGCCTTCTCGAGCGGGCAACCTGCGAGCAACAGTCCGAACTCATCGCCCCCGAGACGTCCGACCGTGTCCGAATCGCGCACCGTATCTTTGATCAGCGCCGCGACTTCCCGCAGCATGCTGTCGCCCGCCGGATGACCGCACGTGTCGTTCACCGTCTTGAACCGGTCAAGGTCGAGATAGCAAAGCGCGTGACGGGCCGAATTCGTGCGCGCCGACTCGAGCGAGTCCTGCACGCGGCGTTCGAACTCACGCCGGTTGGCGAGCCCGGTCAGGGCATCGTGGCTCGCCTGGTACGACATCTGCTGGGTGAGGCCCCGCATCTCGCTGACGTCGCGCACCACGACGACGGCGCCTACCAGTTCGTTGCGCTGGTTCTTGAGCGGTGAGGCGGACAGCTCGACCGAGCGCTCGTCCTCGCCATTGCGGGAGATCATCAGCCCCCGCCGCCCGACGGTCACGCGCGACTTCGAAGACAGACATTGCTTTACCGGATCCCCGAGGGACCGCCGGTCGTTCTCGTCCACCAGCGAAATCACTTCGATGACCGTCTTGCCGAGTGCATCCGGTGCGGCCACACCCATCAGCTGCTCCGCTGCCTGGTTCATGTAGTCGATATGGCCGCTCGCATCCGTCGTCACGACGCCTTCGCCGATGGAATCCAGCGTTTCCCAGGCCGTCGGCCGCAACCGGCTCACCGCATTCGAGGTGGAAACGCGCGGACCCATTTCGACGACGGTGACGAGCAGCGCCGGTGTTCCCTGGTAGTCGATGCGCGAACAGGTGAGCTCGACGCGAGCCGTCTGGTCCGTTGACGGATGCATCTCAACTTCGAGACGCGCCGGTGCACGCTCGTCGCGCAGTACGCGACGCAGGTGTTCGCGAACGATGGATTCGTAGTCGGCATGCACCACGGTGGAAAGCGGCTTGCCGAGCAGCTCCTGCGCATTCGCGGCGCCCACGAGTGCAGCGAAGCGGTCGTTGGCAAACACCAGCGTGTCGCGATGGACGGCCACTGCTTCGTGGAGCCCCGTCAGCAAGTCAGCGAACACCTGCTGGCGCTCTTCGAGCTGGCGGCCCGCGCTCGAAACCTGCTCGAGAAGTTCGTTGGCTGCCCTGGCGAGCGGATCTGCAGTGCCTCCGGGTGTCACGCGCGCCGCGAAGCTGCCGGCCCGGACAATGCTGGCAAGTTCCTCGGCCGCGCGGTTCAGTGCGATGCCATTGCGCTTGCACCAGACCAGCAAGCCGCCCAACGCGGCTGCAATCAATGCAAAGAGGATGGTCAATGTGCCGGGCATGAAGCTGGTTAGGACCGCTGCTTGAAGGGTTTTAATGATTGTTGCGACAGCATATCCGAACACCCGCTGCCCAACCTCGAACATTGACCATAATAGTCAGGCGTTTTCCTGCAGAAAAATACGGCGAATCGCCTGCATGCGATCTGGCGCCACGCGTGGGAATCCAGGCCCTTTCGTTGTTCACGGGAGCGCGTCCGCGGCCGAACTTGTTTCCACCCGCCAAACTTCGTACCCTTCCGCCCGGACCGGTGTCGACGCTCTTTACACTTCGTGTCGGCTGTCCAGCCCCAGCACTCCTTAATGAGTGTCCAAATCGCCGACAGCCCCGCTAAAATCCCTGGCCTCCAATTCCTCACCCAAGTCTGATTCAAGAGATCGCGAATGAATCTGCTCAACGCAAATCAGGAACACGCCCGTCAGCAGATGGTCGAGCAACAGGTGCGGGCCTGGGATGTTCTCGATCTCAAGGTCCTTGGCGTGTTCAAGTCCGTCCGTCGGGAGACCTTCGTTCCCGCTGCGTACCAGGAAGTCGCGTTTGCCGATGCGCCCATTCCACTTGGGGCTGGCCAGTTCATGCTGCCGCCGAAGGTCGACGGCCGCATCCTGCAGGCACTTGAACTCAAGCCCACCGATGACGTGCTTGATATCGGCAGCGGCACCGGGTTCCTGGCTGCGTGTCTCGGGCAACTGGCTGCCAGGGTGAGATCCATCGAGATCTTCCCGGACCTGGCGGCGCTCGCCACCCGGAACCTGCTCGCGGCGGCTGCCAACAACGTGGTCGTGGAGGCCGGCGATGCCCTCGCGCTCAACGAAACCAGCCGTTACGACGCGATCGCGGTGTCCTCATCGCTTCCCGTGTACGACAACCGTTTCGAGCGGGCACTAAAGCCCGGCGGTCGCCTCTTCATCGTTGTCGGTCAGGCCCCCGTGATGGAAGCCTGGCAGGTGACACGGACTGGCGAACATGAATTTTCCCGCGTGAGCCTGTTCGAAACGTCCATCGAACCGCTCGTGAATGCAACAAAGCCTTCGCCCTTCGTGTTCTAGACCCAAAGAGACGCCCGGACCCACCGTGATGAGCATTCCAGAGATCACTCCCGCCGAATTCGTGGACCGTCGCAATCGTGGAGAAAACTTCACCCTTCTTGACGTGCGCGAAGGCTGGGAGCTGGGTATCGTGAGCGTCCCCGGAATCGTGCACATTCCCATGAATGAAGTGCCGGACCGGCTGGCTGAACTCGATCGTGCCGTTGAAACCGTAGTACTGTGCCGTTCCGGCCGACGCAGCCTCGAAGTTGCAAGACTTCTGCAACAACAGGGCTTCCGGGCGGTCAATCTTGCTGGTGGCATCCTCGCGTGGTCGAAAGACGTCGACCCCAGCCTGCCGACTTACTGAGCAGCCGGAAGATTTCGAAACGCGCAACGATGCCAGCCTCGCGAGGCTCGCGACTTCAAGGACTGCTGCCGATGAACAAGACCATGCGCTACGCAATCAGCCTCGGCCTCGGGCTAGGCCTGATGGCGCCCTTTGCCTACGGCGCGAATCTCGTCGAGGTGTACCAGCGCGCACTCCAGAGCGATCCGCAGATCCGCGAAGCCGAGGCCCTGCGTCTCGCGACACTTGAAGCCAAGCCGCAGGCGCTTGCGGGATTGCTGCCTACCATCGCCGGAACGGGTTCAGTGACTTCGCGCGATACGAATGGCCAGAGCACCACGCTGGCTGTGGTGGCAGGTGTCCCCATCGTCGGTTCGACCAAACAGAGCATCGATTCGGAGATCACGCAGTACCAGCTGCAGCTCACGCAGCCGCTCTTCCGCTGGGACCGCTGGGTCGCCCTGCGCCGCGCCGATTCACAGGTCGCACAGGCCGAAGCGGATTTCCGCGCCGCCGAGCAGGACCTCGTGTTTCGTGTCTCGCAGCGTTACTTCAACGTGCTGGCCGCGAAAGACACGCTCGATGCGACCGAAGGCGCACTCGAAGCGGTCAGCCGGCAGCTCGAACAGTCGAACCAGCGTTTCGAAGTCGGGCTCATCGCCATTACCGACGTCCAGGAATCACGCGCGGCTGCGGACCAGGCCACAGCAGCCGTGATCGCCGCCAAACGGACCCTCGCCACCAACCAGGAACTGCTGCGTGAACTGACGGGCGAGATGTTCAGGGACCTCGCAGGACCCGGCGATGACATGCCGTTGAATGCGCCGAGCCCCGCGAGCGAAGAACAATGGGTGTCCGCCGCGATGGAACAGAACCTGGCGCTGATTTCGAGCCGCCTGGCGGCCGACATCGCGAAGGAAGGCATCAACAACGCGCGGACTGGCCACTATCCGACGCTCGACCTGGTCGCAACGCGCTTCAATACGGATACCGATGCGACGCAGATCCTCAACAACGGCAATCCGAATCCGGCCGACAGTGACAATAACCAGGACTCGATTGCCCTGCAGGTCACCGTCCCGATCTATTCCGGTGGCGCCGTCTCGTCGCGCGTTCGTGAACAGGTTTACCGGCATCGCGCAGCACGGGAGCGCCTGGAACGCACCGCTCGTGAAACGGAGCGCGCCACTCGCGACGCCTATCTCGGTGTGAACAGCGAAATCTCGCGGGTCCAGGCCTTGCGGCAGGCCGTGGCATCGAGCCAGACAGCGCTCGAAGCTTCAGAAGCGGGCCTGGAGGTCGGCACGCGGACAACGGTCGACGTGCTCGACGCCAGACGCAACCTCCTGACGGCGCAGACGAACTATGCCCGCAGCAAGTACGACTACATCCTCAACATCATCCAGCTGAAACAGGCGGCCGGCACGCTGTCGCGCGAGGATCTCAACGAGATCAACGGCTGGCTGAGGGAATAAGCTGATCGCTGGCGATTGGCGATTGGCGATTGGCGATTGGCGATTCGCCAGAATATAGAAGTCGCTATGGCCGCTGACCAGTCGCGAGTCGCCAGTCGCTATCTCCTGTCCATCCTCGCCGCCACCAGCTCCATTACTTTTCCGACCGCGCCTCCATTGTCCTCGACGACCTTGCGGCCGGCAGCACCCCGCTGCTGACGATCACCCGCATCCTTGCGCAGCCCCGCTACCGCCGCCGCAATTTCTCCGGCCGAGTGCACTTCGATTGCAGCTCCCGCAGCGAGCAGCAGGCGCGCGACATCCGGTGCATTGAAAACATGCGGCCCCGTCAGCACGGGCAGCCCAAGTGCGGCGGGTTCCAGCAGGTTGTGTCCGCCGATGGGCGCCAGGGTTCCGCCGACAAATGCGATGTCGCCCGCAGCATAGAAGCCCAGCAGTTCACCCAGCGTATCGACGAGCAGCACTTCGGTTTCACTGGTCACTGCTGCCTTGCCTGAACGCGTCACGAATGGAATGCCGCGTTTCTCCAGCAGCGCCTCTACTTCGGCAAAGCGTTGCGGATGGCGCGGCACGAGCACCAGCAGGAGATCGGGCTGGCTGCCACGCAACTGCTGGAACGCGTCCAGCAGTATCGATTCTTCCTGGTCGCGAGTGCTGCCCGCGATCCAGACGAAGCGCTCGCCCATCGCCTCACGCAACAATCGTCCTTCGTCGCGAATGCGTTCCGGCACGGCGAGATCGAACTTCACGTTACCCGTGACAAACAACCGATCGGGACTGGCGCCGATGGATTGATAACGCGCGGCATCCGCGGCTGACTGCGCGGCAATGGTCACGTCCTGCGCGAAGACCTGCTGCAGCAGGCCGGACAGTCGCTGATAACCATCGACCGAACGGGCAGACAATCTGGCGCTCGCGATGAGGACAGGAATCCCGCGCTCACCGCATTCGATGAAGAGATTGGGCCAGATCTCCGTTTCCATCACTATGGCGATCCGCGGCCGTACATTATCGAGAAACCGGTTGACCGAACCCGGCAGATCGAAGGGCAGGTAGCGGTGATAGACGGCGGTGCCAAACAGGTCCCGTACCTGGCGGGCGCCCGTCGGGGTGGTGGTGGTCATGACAATCGGCACAGTTGGCCACCGCTCCATGAGACGTGGCACCAGGATGGCTGCCGCGCGGACTTCGCCCACGGAGACCGCATGGACCCAGATGCTCGGGCCATTGAGGGCAGACGAATAGCCGAACCGTTCGCCGGCACTGACCCAGTAGCCGCGATCTTTCAGGCCACGCCAGACCAGGCCGACAAAGACCAGAGGTGATGCGAGGTAGACGAGCAGGGTGTAAAGGAAGCGCACTAAGCTACCATTGGGTGTTAGGGAACCTCTGATTGACCTATACACGTTCGCGACGGCGAGCCATTTCGTGCAGGGCTAGGCGCGACGACCGCTGTGTACTCAATGTACTCAAGGGAGGAGCAACACCGCCATGCACGAAATGGATCCCGTCCCGATCTAATGAATAAATTCAACATTATATGGGTTGCGCCTCCAATCGCCCGCTGCGTCGTTACAGTCCTTGCCCCCATATCTATCAACGTGGGGCATATGGCCTGCGGACTGCGCCTCGCTATCCGAGCGATTGGAGACGCAACGCGAGCGTGTATAGGTCAATCAGAGGTTCCTTAGACCGGCATCATACATTCATGACCCAGCCATCCTCTTCATCGCCTGCCTTGAGCCATTTCCTCGGCCCGCGCTACTGGCTGGTGTGGCTGGGACTCGGCTTCATTCGTGCCGTGATCCTGCTGCCCTTCCCCTTGATCCTCCTGTGCGGAAGATGGCTGGGTCGTCTCGCCTGGGTGTTCTCCCGTCGGGACAAGCACATTGCGCGTGTGAACGTTCGGCTCTGCCTGCCTGAGCTGTCAGAACGCGAACAGGCACGGCTGGTCCGCAAACATTTTGAAGCGCTGGGGCAGGCGGTGTTTGAAACCGGTCTCGTCTGGTGGGGCGCGGATGCCCGACTCGATCGCTGGATCCGCATCGAAGGGAAGGAGCATCTGGCGCAGGCGCTCGCAGGCGGCAAGGGCGCCATTCTCCTGAGTGCCCATTTCACCTGTCTCGAGATGGGTGCCCGCGCACTCACCATTCACACGCCGACCAGCATCATGTACATGACACCCCGCAATGCGCTCATCGCGGAATTCGCGCGTCGCAGTCGAGGCGTTCATGCCGTGCGGGCCATTGCCAGTGACCAGGTGCGCGATATCCTGCGCAGCCTCGCCGAAAATCTCACCGTCTGGTATGCCCCGGACCAGCGCTATACAGAGAAGATGAGTGCGATCGTGCCCTTCTTCGGCCAGCCTGCCGCCACCAACATCGCGACTTCGCGCCTCGCACGGATTTCCGGCGCCAGGGTCCTGCCCTATTTTCCCGAACGGCTGGCAGACGGGTCGGGCTACGTGATGCGCATCGGTGCGGCACTCGATGACTTTCCTTCCGAAGACCCGATTGCCGACGCGCTGCGGTTCCATCACCTGATCCAAGCGCATGTGCGACGCTGTCCGGAGCAGTACCTGTGGACGTACAAGCGTTTCAAATTGCCCGGGCCGGGCGGCGACCTGTACCGATGACGAAGTCCATTTCGCGATTTGCGCCGCGCTACTGGCCTACCTGGATCGGCCTGTCCCTGCTGCGACTGCTCGAACCCTTGCCGTACCGATTGCAGGCCTTGCTGGGCCGCTGCCTTGGCCGACTCATTTATATCCTGCCCTCCGGCTTCAAGCGGATTGCCCGGCGCAATCTCGAACTCTGCTATCCGGATATGGATATCGGGGAACGGGACAAGCTGCTCGCTGCCCATTTCAGGAGCCTGGGACTCGGCCTGTTTGAAACCTCCATCACTTGGTGGAGTCCGGCGGAACGCATGCTGGCACTGACAGAGGTCGAAGGCCTGGAGCATCTCGATGCCGTGCTGGCGCAAGGGCGCGGCGCCATCCTGCTGAGCGCGCATTTCACGACCCTCGAAATTGGCGCCCGCGCGATCTGTGCACGCCGGCCCACAAGCATCATGTACCGGCCGACGAAAAATCCCGTGCTCGAGCGTTTCCTGCAGAGCAATCGCGGACGGCATGCAAAACGGGCGATTCCTCGTGATGACATCCGCACGCTCATCAGCGCGCTCAAGGCGGGTGAAATCGTCTGGTACGCGCCTGACCAGGCGTATCGCAAGAAAGGAGCGGAGATGGTGCCGTTCTTCGGTATTCCCGCCGCCACCAACACCGCGACTTCACGTTTGGCGCGCATGACTGGCGCTGCTGTATTGCCGTACTTTCCTGAACGTCTGCCGGACAACAAGGGCTACCGGATGGTGATACAGCCCGCGCTTGATGATTTCCCGAGCGATGAGCCCGCGGCGGATGCGCTGCGTTTCAATCACTTGATCGAGGCACAGATCCGGCACGTCCCCGACCAGTACCTCTGGATCCATCGGCGGTTTAAAGGTACATCGGTTGATTATCCTGACTACTATCAGAAGCGGTGAGTTCGAATAGCCATTGATGCCACTTGATCTTAAGCTGCCCGACCATCCTGATTACTAACGAAAACGCCGACCGTGAATAGGATTGATGCCGCTTAATCTTTATTCTTTTTCGCTGCTCCGCCCCTCGTACCCCTGCATCAACGCCTGCCACTCATCGGTTCCGAACTGCACTCCGCCGCGCTGACTGCGGATCTTCTCGAGTGACCGCTTGAGCCGCGCCAAAACCTGCTGCTCCCAGGCACCCGGCTTCCGGATTTGTGCCCGATCGAAATCGATGAGGTAGACCTTGTCCTGCCCATCGAGCAGGATGTTGTGCGCGTTGAGATCGGCATGATGCACGCCTCGCTGCTGCAACCGCGCAATGACGACTCCGGTTTCGCGCCACACGGTGAGCGGAACAGTTGCCTTGGTGATGCGATCGGCCAACGTGCGCGAATCCGGGATTTCCTGCGTGATCAGATCCGCACGATAGATGAGCCCGCTGCGGACGTAGCGCGCGGCGACCGGGGCCGGTACGGGAAATCCTTCGCTGTGCAGACGGAACAACAGACGCCATTCGCTGAAGGAACGGGTGCGCGCTTCGCCGAGCCAGAAATACCCGTCCGCCACCCATTTCGCGATCCAGCCACCCCGGCGATAGTGCTTGAGCACCCAGCGGCGGCCGGCATCGCGAATGAAGAGCACCTGCCCGCGTCCACCGGTTGTTTCGGCCGCGCCTTCACGCCCCGCCCAGTATTCCCGGGTAAACAGGCCGTCGTCAGGCTTACCCACGCGGGATTCATCGTATAGGATGCCTCCCGCTGCGGTCCGTATCTGCTGTTCATTCATTCGGGCGGCCAGGATTGTCGTTGGTTGGCCGTATTGTCGCGTACGCACGGCAGCAGAGGAACCCGCAACGTTCGGGTTGATCCGTTGACGATCGAAACGCCCAAAAACAAAAAACGGCCATCGTCCATAGCATGACGCCTCTCTTTACCTCGCCACCCCGTGAAGTCTGCGTCCTTCGCCTGTCTGCGATCGGCGATGTCTGCCATACCCTCGCCGTCGTCCGCACCCTGCAGGCGGCCTGGCCGGATGCGCGCTTCACCTGGGTCATCGGCAAACTGGAAGCACGCCTGCTGGCCGGCATTCCCGAGATCGAATTCGTGGTGTTCGACAAGAAACGCGGCTTTGCGGCCTATCGCGATCTGCGTCGCGCGATGCGTGGGCGACGCTTCGACCTGCTGCTCCACATGCAGTTGGCGTTGCGCGCCAGCATAGCGAGCCTGCTGATTCCGGCACGCTGCAAGCTCGGCTTCAACCGTGAGCGCGCGCGCGAACTGCAGTGGCTGTTCACGACGCATCGCATCCGTCCCTCCGAGCGTCAGCATGTGCTTGACGGCCTTTTCGGTTTTGCCGAACGGGCGGGTGTCTTCGATCGCCTGCTGCGTTGGGATATTCCCGTGGGCCGTGATGCGCTCGATCATGCGGCCCACGTCATTCCGGACGGCCAACCGACGCTGGTCATCAGCCCCTGCTCCAGCCATCCCGCCAGGAACTGGAGTCCGGAGCACTATGCTGCCGTGGCCGATCATGCCGCAGGCGTACTCGGCCTCAATGTCCTGCTCTGCGGTGGACCGAGCCTCATCGAGCGACGCATGGGCGATGCCATCCTGGCCGGCATGCAACACCCCTGCACTGATCTCATCGGCAAGGACACCCTGCCCGGGTTTCTCGCGACGTTGGCGCGGGCCTCGGCCCTGCTGACTCCGGATTCGGGCCCTGCACACATGGCCACGGCAGTCGGCACGCCCGTGATAGGTTTGTATGCGGCGACCAATCCGGCACGCAGCGGTCCTTACCTGAGCCGGCAGTGGTGCGTCGATCGCTATGACGCGGCAGCGCGGAAGTTCCTGGGCAAACCGGCCGCCGAGATTCCCTGGACTACCAAGATAGAGGAACCGGGCGTGATGGACCTGATTCAACCGGAAGACGTCATCAAGAAACTGCACGGCATCCTGGCCCAGCAGGTCCGGCGATCCACTGATCGCACGCGGAATCCGTAGGAAATGGCACTCCCCCTGACGCTGCTGGTCATGACATACAACGAAGCCGGAAACATCGGCCGTTGTCTCGACAGCGTGCCGTTCGCAGCGGAAAAAGTCGTGATCGACAGCGGCAGCACGGACGACACGTGTGCAATCGCCGAGCGGCATGGCGCGCGCGTGGTCCACCAGGACTGGCTGGGTTTCGGACCACAGCGCAATTTCTCGAGCCTGCAGGCGAGCCACGACTGGATCCTGTTTCTCGACGCGGACGAGCATCTGTCGCCGGAACTGGCTGCCGAACTCGAACAGCGACTGCCTGCCCTGCTCACGTCAAACCTTGCGGGCGCCGTTCTCAAGCGGGCGACGTGGTACATGGGCGCGCCGCTGCGCTGGTATCGTCCAATGACGGTGGAGAAACACGGGCGGGTCTATCACCGGGCGCGGGCACGCTGGTCAGACGCACGCGTGCATGAGTCCGTGCGCTTCGATGGCGCGAGCATCACGCTCAGTGCGCCGCTATTCCATCACCATAATCCGACGCTGGTCCATGAGCAGATCAAGCTGCTGCGGTACTCGGAACTTAAAGCACGCGACTGGCTGGATCGTGGACGCTCCACACGGCTGTGGGAATGTCCGTTCGTATTCGCGACCACCTTCTTCAAGGATTACATCCTGCGCCTGGCGTTCCTCGATGGCGCGCGCGGCTTCATCATCGCGCAGACGGCTGCAACCTACGCGGTCTACAAGCGGTTGCGGTACTTCGAGATGAAACACTACGCGGAATCGCGCGCCTCAGGCGCCGAAGTTTTACGGCGTCACGGGATCGATCGGTAGGTGTCTGTCAGGCTGCGAGCCGGCGTTCGATTCCGGCCTGCATGTCCGCGAGCGTGGCAAACCCGTAAGCCAGGGTTGTCATGCGACCGCCATCCTTGAGCAGCACCGTCGGATAACCCCGCACGCCCCAGCTGCGATTCAGCCGGAATTCCGCGTCCGTTGCTTCGCGGACCGCCGCGCTGGTGAAACGCTGGACGAAAAGATCGAAGTCGATTCCGTACCGCTCGCACAGTGACGCATAAAACACGGGTTCAGCAGGATCTTCGTTGTCCACGTAGAACTTGCGCTGGATCGCCTCGAAGAAAGGCAGCTCCGGCCCGCCGAGCAACGGTCTTGCCGCCACCACTGCGCGGCACGCGGGTTCCGTGTCGTAGTTGAAGGAGCTGCGGTTGAGCAGCTCGAAGGAAAAGGGTTGCCCCGTGCGCTGGCCGATTTCCTCCCAGTGGTGCCGTAAAAATTCCCTGAACTGCCGGGTCCAGGCATCACCGCCGCCCGGACGCAATCCGCCGACGATCACGGTGAAAGGAATGCCTTCCAGTGCGCAGTGGTCACTCAGTTTCTGGAGCGTCGGCGAAATGCCCCAGCACCAGGAGCACATCGGATCGCCGACATAGATGACTTCGAAGCCATCGCGCACCTGCCTCGGCTTGTCCGCGAGGGGCGCGAGCGTGGCCGGCAGGCACACACCTGATTCCGGGTCGCAGGAAAGAAGGGGATTTTCATCAGTCATGGGCACCTGACTCCGAAGCTGCGGCACTAAGCGCTGGCTGCTCTGCTTCCCGCTCGCGAGACTCGTTCTCCTCCTCAACCTGCAACGCGACCTGCGCTACGGGCGCAGGCACATGACAGGCCGGACCGTAGATACGCTTTTCCACTTTGCGCCGCCGTTGGCGCAGGTACCCTACCGCAACCTTCATCTGCAGACATCCCGCCCCGAGCCAATCCCTTTTCCTGAAGCCCTCAGGTCGCCTTGCAGGGCACCGGCTTCCAGGACGCGCCATCATCCTTCAGCTTCTTGAAGTCGAGGCTGGTGACGAATTCGCGGGTCAGGTAGACAGGATCCTCGACGATCGTCGTGATGGTCAGCCAATCCTCGCCGAAGGCGCTGTAACGGTTGTAGTACTCCGTCAGCTTCGTCTTGTCGCTGTAGGGAACGCCGTTCTTGCGCAGGTATCCCGGCGTAAGGTTGGTCGTGACCACTTTCAGTCCCGACTGGTCCCACGAAGCCGCGGATGTTCCCTGCAGGCTGGGCGCCTCGCTTGCAACCGGTGAGAAGTGGAACAGGCGTGTCTGCTCACCATGATCGGTCTGGGCCTTGAGGGTGGAGTCGTCGGTCCACTCGAACTTCACCCGCAGAGGATTGCGCATCAGGCCTGGTGCACCAAACGGTTTGCAGGAACCGACATCAGCCGGATTCCATGCATCCGCGAGCTTCTTTCCTTCGGCACTGATCGGCAGGCTCGCATAGTCGCCCTTCGGCGGTGTCAGCATGCGCCAGCGCCAGTCTTCAGTGATGACCGCCACCCAGTATCCGGTGAGATCGGTCGGTGCACTCTCCTTTGGCGTTTTTCCCGCAGCAGGCGCCGGACCGCGGCGGCAATCCGCGTTGATGTCACGCTCTTCCGTCGTGCAGCCGCTGGGGACTGCCACCTGGTTTGTGACCTGCGCGTGCGCAAGCTGCACAGGACCCACTGCGAATGCCACGACGGCACACAGGGATTTGAGGCTTGAAGGCTTGAAGTTGTTCATGGCAGTCCGCTTTAGTCAAAGGTCTCGCCGGTGAATCCCCAACGATAGCCGTCAGAAGGTCTTTCGATACGCCGCATGCGGATGCGGTGGTCTTCATCGTTACGGCCGGGGTTGCCCCAGATCTTCACGATGTCCCCTGCCTTGAACGTGGCACGCGTCACGCCGGTCCGGCCGAGTGCGCCCGCGCTTCCCCACTCGATCGCGTAGCGCGTGAGTTTGCCGCTCTTGTCCTTGACGGTCAGGTGCACGAACGAATGCGGATTGCGGAACATGAAGGCCACCAGCTCGCCTTCGACGACCACTTCCTGGTCTACGAGATAGGTGGCCGGAAAAGAGTGGTGCGCCTGCACTGCAGTGCCGGTGATGCAGGTTGCCGCGGCCACTGTCGCCAGGAATAGATGTTTCATCAGGGGAATCCTCTTGCCTTGAATGCTTACCGGCGCTTTTTCGCGCTCAGCTCGCGGTAAATCGTTTCGACGAACTTGTCAGTCGTCCACGTATCGGAGCCGGTGCCGTACCGGGCATCGAAGCCTTCGGTGGGCTTTGCCTTCACGACCTGCTGCAGCGTCCTGCCTTCCTTGATCATCTCCTGCACGTAGTCACGCAGGATGGTGAGCATGTCGCGGTACTCGACGACCTCCGACTCATCGCACAGCCGGCCCGAACCGGGGATCACGAGCGTCCCGCCCTCCTGATTGAGTTCAGGAACAGTCATGTCGATGAGCGTGTTCAGAGCCTCGAGAACACCGAGGAACGTGCCGCCGTTGGCCACATCGATGAACGGATAGTTGACCGTCGAGAAGATGCCGCCGGTACTGATCACATCCGAACGACGGAAGAAGACGAAGCTGTCTCCATTCGTGACGGCAGCAGGCTGGTGGATCAGCTCAACGGGCTCGCCGTTGAAGAACACGTCCTTGCGTGCAGTGAAGTACGTCGACGTCGGCCAGCCTTCAAAGGGCGGGGCCGGCTCTTCCGAGCTCATCCTCGCCAGCACGTTTTCGTGCGCGAGAATCGCGGCACCGGCCGTCGAATCCTCGATCGAACCGTTCACGTTGCCGCCGGCAATGGTGCTGCCGGCCTGCGCCACCACCGGGTTGCCACCCACATAGAGTGGGAGCGCACTGGTGTTCATGACGTAGCGGATCGGGCCTGTTGAAAGGGTCTGGATCGTCGCCAGTACACGCTCACCAAGTCCCTCGGGCATGGAATCCACGATGAGCACACCGTCGGTCCCGACCTGCAGGGTCACATTGGAAGCCTGTCCGGTCAGCATGTAGATGTTGCCGCGGACGTGCACCACCTCGATCTCTTCCTGGGCAATGGCATTGCCAACGGCAAGCACCCCGGAGAGGCCGAGCACGGCGGCAAAGGCAAGGCGAAATTCACTGCGTCTCACGAAATACACTCCTCGAAACCTTAAGGTCTACTCGATGAAGCCCGGGTACATCTGCTTCGCGTCGCCCATGGCCACGTCGAGCGGGATGTTGTACTTCGTCGCGAACTGCTTGAGATACGGGTTCTTCCAGGCGAAGTAATGCGGGACATAGCCCCTGCCCATGCTGGCCAGCTCGGTGACGCTTTCGCACGGGTAGGGTCCGAGCTTCCGGTTGAGGTTCAACTGGTAGTTCGACGACTTGATCAGCGGCTCGGTGAGGTACACCGGGTCCTCCGTGATCACCGAGATCGTCAGCTGGTTGCCATGGCGGATGTAGTGCTCGACCACCGTCGCCTGGTCGCTGCGCGGCAGGCCGTTGCGCCTCGCGTAACCTTCCTTGAGATGCGTCGTCGTGACTTTCAGCTTGTTGCCGTCCCACTCGCCGGTGGAAAATCCCTGATACGTGTGTGCCGCGTTCTTCGAGGGATGCGGGCGCTTGTCCATGTAGATGGTGCGTTCCGTTCCACCCCATTCCTTGCGCAGCCGGTAGGCCACGAGCTCCTGCGACTTGCTGTCCATCTCCTGCCAGATCCTGACGTTCGACCAGAGCGCGGTGTACTCGAGAGGCAATTGCGCGCACTGGCGCTCTGGCACGTTCACGAGCGACGGATGCCAGTTGAGTGCCCGCTGCCGCGCGGCATTGTTGATGGGCAGCCCTGCGTAGTCCGCGATGTCGGGACCGGTACCGATTTCGATCCAGTCTTCGTGATAGGAAATCACCCAGTTGCCCGAAAGATCGATGGCATCGGGCGTACGACCCTGGCTCCATGCAAGCGGAACCTGCCCGATGCTGGCGAGTGCCAGCAGGCAGATCGGCCGGATGAACCTGTTCAACACCTTCTTCATATCCTCACCTCATCAAATATCGTGTCTGCAGCGATTGCCATGAGGCGAACCGCCCTGATCCGCAGGGGCTATCGATGACTTCAGTTCAGTCCCTTGCCCTGTACCCACTTCGCTGCCCGCTTCTTGCCGGGAATCGAAGCCAGGAAATTTTCTGTGGACACCGTCGTGATGTCGCCGTCCTCACCCAGGCGTTCGTTGGCGCCGAAGTGCTCCACGTGGTCGAGTGACACGACGTCGGCGCGGACGCCCGCTGCCTTGAGCGCGGCAGCAAACTGGAGTGCCTGCTGGTCCGTATCGCCGACCTGGGATCCGCCCTTTACGTAGAAAAGCAGGAACGGAGGAATATGCTTGCCGGCACTGACGTTGCCGATTGCCAGCGCCTTCTTCCAGCCTCCTCCATAACTGGATTCATAGCGCTTCGTGCTGCCGTCCGCACCGATGACGCCATAGCTGCCCTCGTTGGCGATGACGCCCTTCAGCATGCTGAGATCGGTGCCCGCCTTCTTCAGGAATGCTTCATCCGTCGAAACCTGGCCGACGAGCTGTGCGCCCGCGGAATGACCCATCAGGAAAATCTGCTCGGGATCGCCACCAAACTCGGCGATGTTCGAATGCACCCAGGCCAGGGCGTTGGCGACGTCCTGCACGTTGACCGGGTATTGCCCTTCGGGCAGCAGCCGGTAGTTGATGCTGACGAGGATGTAGCCCAGCTTGGTCGTGAAATATTCGGGCTTCGGATCGAGGTCCTTGGACGCTCCCTTGTCGCTCATCCGCAGACCACCGCCATGCACCCAGACCATCACGGGTGAAGGAGCGGTCGGAGGTTCAGAGGAATCTGCAACGTAAACGTCGAGGCTCGTGAAGAAAGGATCCGGTGAGGTCTTGTCGTAAACGATGTCGTGGTAGAAGACCTCGTTCACGAACGTGTAAGGCGGATGGGAGAGGCCGCCACCGATATGGACATGCGCACGCTTGCTCTCGTGCGCGGAAGCCTGGCCCTGCAGGCCGGCCATACCGACCGCCAGCATCAGCATTGTCATCAATCTTCGAACATTCATCCCTTCATCCTCACCCAGGAATCATCATTCGCCTCGTCCCGACGCAAAAGCGGGCAGCCCTTCCGGACTGCCCGCCGCATTGCTTACTCGAAGCTGAACTTCATCGAGAGACCGAACTCGAGCGGCCGGCCGATCGTGCCGTTGTCGATCTGCAGCAGCGGGCTCATGAAGCCGCCCGTCGTGTAGATCTCGTCCGTCAGGTTGGTGCCGAACAGGGCCGCTTCCCAGTTGCCGGCAGCAGGCTTGTAGACAACACGTGCATTGAGGAGACCGTAGGCATCCTGTTCCCATTTCTTGCCGGTATAGGTCGTGCTCTGGTCGCCGGGAACGTAGCTGCGCATGTAGCCGCTGGTGTAGTTGTAGTCGAGCCGGAAGGTCAGGTCGCTGCCGCCCGCCATGCCGAAGGTGTACTGACCACCTGCTGCATACTGCAGTTCAGGCGCCTGGCCGAATTTCGCATCGAGAGTGATATCCGAAGCGGTCGGATCAAGCTCCGTGTACTTCGTATCGAGCAGGCCGACGTCGAGGTTGAACCGGAACGCCTGCGATGGAGCGTAGATGAAGCTCAGCTCCACACCCTTCGCTTCGGCCGAAGCGGCGTTCTGCGTGAGGAAGGTGGGCAGCACGAGACCGGTGAACGGATTGCGTACCGTACCCTGCAGCTGAATGTCGCTCCATTCTGTGAAGAACACAGTTGCGTTCACCCGCAGGCGGCCATCGAGCCAGTCGGAACGCATGCCGAGCTCGTAGTTGTCGATCGATTCCGGATCGAACTCGAAGTCGTAGAAAATCGCGTTGCCAGCGAGGTCGTTGAGGTTCACCCGCGAAATGCCGCCGCCGTTGTAGCCCTGCGCGTAGCTCAGGTAAGCCATCACGTCGGGCGTGAACTTCTGCGTGAGCGAGAGACGATAGGTGTCCTTTTCGAAGTCATACCGCCGCGGATTGGTCTTGGCGGAATGCTCGAGATAGTTGTCGCCATCGAGCCGGCCCGGAACCATTGAACGAGGTGTGATGCCTGCAGTCCGGGTCAGGTTCCAGTTCCAGGTGGACTGGTCGTGGTAACGGCCACCGATGGTGCCGGACAGCGTATCCGTGAACGCGAACGTCAGCTCCCCGAACACTGCAGCGCCCGATTCACGCGATGAAGTCAGCGTGTCGCTCGAAGGCGGATTCAGGCCGCAGGGAGCGTAGCCGCTCGCAGGACCCGGCCACGACGTGCAGTAAGGTGAAGGTGCAACCTGTGTCGCATAGTTCAGGCGGCCATCGACGAAGTCCCAGTACGCCCAGCGCATGAAGCGGGACTGCTGTTCCGTCTGCCAGCCGTACAGGCCGGCCACCCACTTGATGCGGCCATGGTCGCCGGAGAACTGGAACTCCTGCGAAATGGTCTGCTGCTTGGCTACAGTGCCCTGGGAGAAGAAGTCGATGTCGGCATTGTCGAAGTTCGCGTAGAACCAGGAATCCTGGCCCGTGTAGTTGGTCAGCGAGTACATGGAGAACGTGTCATTGATCTGCCAGTCGACACGCGCGGTCAACGAGCCCACATCGATGTCGATGCCGGGACCTTCGTTGTAGTTGTTCATCGTCTGCCAGTCACCGACGCGACCGCCGGGGTAGCCCGCTGCGTAGCCCTGGGCGTTGTAGGGAATACCGGCGACTTCATAGATCTGGTGAGTGGGCACCCAGAAGCCGAGTGCGGGATCGATGCCGGGGGCACCCGGATCGATGATGTTGAGTGTGTAGTTGGCCTGCGTGCCCTTCTGGATGTTCTTGTCACCGGTGACGCGGATGCTGAAGGCATCGCTCGGCTTCCAGAGGAAATCGGCGCGGGCGCCGGTGTTTTCGGTGTCGCCGTAGGAGCGATCGATGAGGAGGCTGTCCACGAAGCCGGCCCGCTTGTCATGCGACACAGAGAGTTTGGTCAGGAAAGTGTCGCTGACCGGGAGGTCCGCATGGAGTGCCACATCAAAGCGGTCGTAGTTGCCGACTGTTGCACTGGCCCGGATGCCGAACGTGTCGGCAGGACCCTTGGTCGTGAGGCGAATAGCGCCGCCCGTCGAATCTCGGCCGTATAACGTGCCCTGCGGGCCCCGCAGCACTTCCACGCTCTGCAGCTCGAGAACGCTGCGGGTCGAGAGACCGAGGTTGCTCTGCTGCCAGATGCCGTCGACGAAGAAGCCGGCGCGCGGAATGCCGCGCATGGAGAAGTTCGCAGCAACAGCACCGCTGGGGCCGGCGCTGACGAACACGTTTGGCGTCGCAGCGACGACGTCCTCGACACTTTCCATACCGCGGACTTCCATTTCCTCGCCGCCGAGGGCCTGGATGGACATCGGGACGTCCTGCACGTTCTCCTCACGCCGCCGGGCGCTCACGAGGATTTCTTCGATGCCCGAGGCTACTGTCTGCTCCTGGGCTACAGCGTATCCCGCGGGAAGACCCAAGGCTGTAATGGCCGCGGGGATGACAAAAAAGCTGCGATGCCGATTCATGATTCAAGTCTCCCAAAAAATGTTGTCGATGGTGCTGCTGACCGGTGTCCCCCACCCTTCAGCGGCGTCCTTCAAAAACGAAAACCTTTCTTTATTTACGTCGGCGTCGTCCACGTTGTGCCGACCAATGAAAATCATGCCGTGATGCTTGCCCAGTTGGCCGCCAGGAACTTCGCCGACTTCATGGCCATGGCCTTGGCAGTAAACGTCGAGTTGACCGACGAACTGGTCGGGAACACGCCCGGCCCGCCGACGAACAGGTTCTTCACGTCGTGGCTCTGCGCCTCGCCGTTGAGAACGGACTGCTTCGGATCCTTGCCCATGATCGTGCCGCCCATGATGTGCTGGCCGGCCTGCGGTCCATGCCACGCCTCTTTCGCACCGGCAGCCTTGAAGATCTCGACGCCTTCCGACGCTGCCGTCTCCCAGAGCTTCTTGCCATCCGGACTCGTCGTGTAGATAGACTTGGCCAGCGGCATGCCGAACTTGTCCTTTTCCGTGGAGAGGGCAATACGGTTGTCGCGCAGCGGCTCGTCTTCGCAGACACCGACCATCGAGCCCATGTGACGTGCGCCGTCCTGCATGAACTGGTGGAGTTCCGCGCCGAAGATATCGGGACGCGACATGGCAACGCCCAGCAGGTCGTTCGGCTTCAGGATCAGGCCGATTTCCCACTGACGGCTGCCGAAGGCGCCGTTCGGATCGCCCTTCTTGTTGAAGGTGTCCTGGCACAACAACTGGCCACCGGTTGCACCGATGTAGTTCTGCATCTCCTCATTGAACATGCCGTAGATGGACACGGCGGGATGCACCATCAGGTAGCGACCCACGAGATCACTGCTGTTGCCGAGCCCTTTCGGATGACGGTTGGTACCGGAGTTCAGGAGGATGCGCGGGTTTTCCGCACTGAAAGCCGTCAGCACGACAGCCTTGGCGGGTTGCACGACTTTCTCGCCCGACGCGGTGTAGTACTCCACGCCAGTCGCCTTCTTGCCCGTGCGATCGGTGAGCACGCGCGACACATGCGAGTTGCCCTGGTAACGCGCACCGGCCGCATCGGCACGGGGCTTGTAGACAACGAGAGGATTCGCGAGCGCGCCGATCGGGCAGCCGGCATCGCACCAGCCGTCCCAGATGCAGGGGCGGCGGCCGTTATAAGGCTGCGAAAGGATCGCCATCGGAATCGGCGCCGTCTTCATGCCCTTCGCGGCGAAGCCCTTGGCCAGAACCTGGCCGTGATTCGAGACGACTACCGGAGGCAACGGATACGGATCGCCCGCAGGCCGCCAGATTTCCTGGGCAGCATCGCCGGAGATGCCTACATCCTTCTGCACCTGATCGTAGTACGGACGCAGCGCGGAATATTCGAACGGCCAGTCAAGCCCACGACCGAACAGCGTCTTTTCCTTGAAATCTTCCTCGTGATAGCGAGGCCAGACAGCGTAGTGGTGCATCGATGCACCGCCGAAGCCATGCCCGGCGTTGAAGTTGAACCAGATGCTGTCCTTGCCTTCATCGGCGACATGCATCGAGCCCCACTTGAGGCGACGCGCCCAGATCTGCGAGCTGTACAGATCCTCGAGCTTCCGCTCCCTCCCTCGATCGAGCACGAGCACGCTTTTGCCAGCCTCGGCGAGTACCGCGGCATACACGATGCCGGCGGCTCCGAAACCCACGATGACGACATCGACTTCTTCAGGCGCGTTAGCCATTCCAACCCTCCGGCGGCAGGATGTGTTCCATGTAGGGAACGTTGAGTTTCTTGAAACCTTCAGGCGTGCCGTAGACGACGTCTACCGCATCCGAACGCAGGAACATGTAGAACAGGCCGAGCGGGAACCCGCCGACGATGCCCGGGATCTGCGCGATCCCCTTCACGAAGTCGGTCGATTCGGCGGGCGTCAGGGCGGTCAGCGCCTTGTTGAAGCGCTGCTGCGCCACGCCGTCCGCAACCTTGAGGCCGGCGTCGTAGAAGTTCTTGTACGGCGGCTTGATCTGAAAGTACTTCGCGAGCAGCAGGCACTGGTCGGGATCGGCACCGAGCTGGTGATCGATGAACTGCACGACGCCGGCAGCGACCGCACCTGGAACAATGGTTTCGCACAGCGCTTCCAGTGCCGCCACCTGCGATGCGTCCAGATTCGTTATCGGTATGCCCTGCGCCTTTGCTTCCTCCGGTGTCAGCAGCATCGACACACCGCCGACCGAGAAAGCGAGCGAGAGCACAGAGCCCTTCAGCGCCCTCTCTACAAACATTCTTCTGGTGAAGGTCATTATCGAACTCCTCGTGCGTTGAGCAATTTGTACGCCTTGCCGTGTTTCTCTCCTATCCGGAAGGCGCAGCGAATATCCCGGTGCTGCACATTTCGCTACACGCAATTTTGTTTCACTGCGATTTGATTCATTGCGACACGGCGCTGTGCGAAAACGGATTCCCGCGAGTGGTCAAATAGTGACCATGCAGGGAAACGCGCCTTCGAGATGCAGCGAAAAACCAGGAGACGGCGATGAGTGAGCCGCAGCCGCAAGGCAGGAAATATGCTGCGCTCGAGTGCGGCGCCAGTAGCGCCAGTAGCAGAAGAATCGTTGGCGAAACCAGTACTGTTTCGACATCAACTTGCGCGACGCAGAGAATCGCGCGCCGCTCTTCGGTCAATCAACTTTGAATCCCGTACGCGGATCGAGGACCTTGCCATCGGCGCGCACGGCTTTTACCCACAAGGCAGCAGGACGTCCGTCATGCATCTTGTTGCCCGTGATGGTGAGCTTCGTGCCCGGAGCGAGATCGCTCTTGCGGATTCCGGCGCGCGTGAGCGTGCTCGGACCTTCGGCTTCGAAGCCCCAGGTCGTGACCTTTCCATCCTTGTCCGTCACGTCCACCAGCAGCCACGAATGCGGATTCGTGTACTGGAATTCCTTCACCGTGCCTTCAAAAGTCGTGATATTGGCGAGGTCGAACATCGAAGCGGAGTGATGCGCGAAGCCTGTGCCTGCCGCGAACAAAGCCACTGTCGCCAGCACGCCTTTTGCGAAATGGATTCGTGAACTCATTTGGCAGGTGCTCCCTTGTCGTCCTCGGTCGTGAAAGTGAAATCACGGAACTGGGATCCACCGTCCGGGGTTTCATACACCTCGTTGTTGGGATTGCCCTTGCAGCTCCAGTGACGGATGCGGATCTCGTTGTTCGTATTGGTCAACTTGATGTACCGCTGCGTCGTGTACCAGGGCTCGCGAAGCGCGGGTGGATCGTAGACCCACACATCCGCCTCAAGCGTGCGTTCATCCACCTGTCGCCAGATCTCGACCGTCTCGACCTGTTCCGAGTAGTCGCCCTGTGCCCGTTCATACATATGGGCGGACAACTGGTTCGTATGGACGAAAAGCCGGCCACCGGACCAGAAGCCGATGGAATCGCCGTTCTCGAGCGGATACCTGTCTGCCTCCGGGATGTGATCGCGACCGTCGGTGTAGATGCGGCGGACACTGTTGAAAGCCTCGGCAATCATCGTGGTCTGGTTCGGCGTCACGATGTGCTCACGCAGGAACGGCAGCGTGAGCCAGCGCGGATGTCCGGGCGACTCGCACTGGCTCAGGGGATCGTATTCGATGCCCTTCGCGAGGTTGGCCACGTACTTGTCGAGGCGTGCCTGGTATTCGGGAGTCCATTTCGCGGTGGGTTTGCCGCCGGGCGCGTCGAGGTCGTAGAAAATCCCTCCTTCCAGCGGCCGCGTGTAGACACCGCCCCAGTCCGGGACTTCGCTCTTCGCAAGCGGGGCACCCCCTTTTTCCTGGATTTTCAGCGCCTGGTACAGATCCCACGCCGTCTTGTACTTGAGGCCGAGTGCAGTCATTTCAGCCCGGTGGGCCGCAGTGGGCGCTGTCGCCGCAACGACTGATGCAGGCGCGTCCGCTGCATGAGCCCGCAGTGCGAACGCCGCCATGGCAAACAACAAGACGGAAAGCGCCGCGAGAGTGATTGCACCCACCCGCTCGTTCCGGACCAGACCCTGCGCTTTGCGACTCATTGACCGGCTCCTCGAATGGCCCAATTGGGTTGAGTCGAGTACACCGCAGTCATCCCGAGCGCGACTATCCCGAAAGTGCAGATCGCATCCCGATGACGCATCTTCGTTTCATCCGCATTCGGGGAAACACCCAAAACGCCTTGATGCGGTGCACGCCAAGACAGCAAAAGCTCCATATCGGCGCAAAAGCCGCTTTCCGGCCGCGCCCGACAGCCCGGCCGATCCCTTCAATATTTGATTGTTGACATCTGAAGTATTACCCGAAACAATCGGCCGCGTGAAACAGTCGGCAGATAGCGGGCAATGATCGAGGGAGTACGCAGGTGAAGAGAATTGTCTGCCTGGGGGGCGGTCCCGCCGGGCTGTATTCCGCGATTCTGCTGAAGAAGGCGCTGCCGCAGGCGTCGATCGAGATTTTCGAGCGCAACAAGCCGGATGACACGTTCGGCTGGGGCGTGGTGTTCTCGGACAACACCATGGGCAATTTCCGCATTGCCGACGAGAAATCCCACGCCGCCATCCAGAGCGACTTCCATCACTGGGACGATATCGCGGTGCATTTCCGTGGCCAGGAATTCCTGAGTGGCGGGCACGGCTTCTGCGGCATCGCCCGCAAACGGCTCCTCGGTCTTCTGCAGGAGCGCGCCGCTGAACTCGGCGTCACGCAGCACTTCGAGCAGCCTTTCGAAGACGAAACACAGTTCGCCGATGCCGACCTCGTCATCGCCGCGGACGGCGCCAACAGCCTGATCCGCAAGCGACATGCGGAAGTCTTCCAGCCCGACATCGATGTGCGGCGCTGCCGCTACATCTGGCTCGGCACGACGCAGAAATTCCCGGCGTTCACGTTCGCCTTCGAGCAGACAGAACATGGCTGGTTCCAGATCCACGCGTACCAGTTCAGCAACGACCTCTCGACGATGATCGTCGAAACACGTGAGGAAACCTGGGCAGCACACGGCCTCGACCAGTTCTCGACCGAACAGTCGATCGCGTTCTGCGAAAAACTGTTCGCGAAAAACCTTGATGGACATCGGCTGCAGAGCAATGCGCGCCACCTGCGCGGCTCGGCCTGGCTCAAGTTCCCGCGCGTCCTCTGCGAGCGCTGGCACCACGGCAAGATCGTGCTGATCGGCGATGCTGCCCATACCGCGCATTACTCGATCGGTTCGGGCACCAAGCTCGCGATGGAAGATGCCATCGCGCTGACCCACCATGTCGTGGGCGCCACGGACGTGTCGGCCGGCTTGACCGCGTACAAGGAAGAACGCCAGATCGAAGTGTTGAAACTGCAGAGCGCGGCGCGCAACCGCATGGAGTGGTTCGAGAATATTGCGCGCTATGCCACCCTGCCACCCCGCCAGTTTGCATACAGCCTGCTGACCGGCAGCCAGCGCATCGGCCACGAGAACCTCAAGAGCCGCGATCCCGCTTTCGTTGCTGGTTACGAGCAGTGGCTGGCAGAGGAATCCGGCGCAGGCAGCGAGGCGCGTCCCCCGATGTTCCTGCCATTCAAGCTTGGGCAGATGACTTTGAACAATCGCGTGGCCGTCGCGCCGATGCTGCAATACATGGCGCAGGAGGGCATGCCCAACGACTGGCATCTCATGCACTACGGCAGCCGCGCAATGGGCGGTGCCGGGCTTGTCATCAGCGAGATGGTCGCAGTGTCGCCGGAGTCACGGGTCACTCCGGGTTGCACCGGAATCTGGACTGAAGCGCAAGCAGCTGCCTGGACAAAAGTGCTGTCCCTCGTCCACGCGAATTCGCCCGCGAAAATGTGTCTGCAGCTCGGCCATGCAGGACGCAAAGCATCTACGCAACTTGGCTCGGGCCAGCTGTTTCATCCCTTGGCGACAGGCAACTGGAAGATCGAGGCGCCTTCCGCCCTCCCCTACATCCCGGGCGTGAGCCAGGTTCCCGTCGCGATGACGGCTGCCGACATGCAACGCGTGACGGATGAATTCGTCCATGCGGCCCGTCATGGTGACAGCGCCGGCTTCGACATGCTCGAACTGCAGCTCGGTCACGGCTATCTGCTCGGCAGCTTCATTTCGCCACTGACGAACCTGCGCGATGACGAATATGGAGGCTCCCTCGAAGGCCGTCTGAAGTTTCCGCTCGCCGTGCTCGATGCCGTGCGCAGTGTCTGGCCGCAGGAAAAGCCGTTCGGTGTGCGCATTTCCGCGTCCGACTGGGCGCCGGGAGGCCTGGACGAGACGGATCTGCTCGCGATGGCCCGCATCTTCAAGGATCGAGGGCTGGACTTCATCGACGTATCGAGCGCCGAAACCGTCTCCGGCGACAAACCCCGTTATGGCCGCATGTGGCAGACCCCGTTTGCCGACATGATCCGCAACGAAGTCGGTATCCCCGTGATTGCCGTCGGCAACATCTACACGGCGGACCACGTGAATTCGATCGTGGCCGCCGGCCGCGCTGACCTATGCGCACTCGGCCGCCCGCACCTGTCCTCGCCGGCATGGACCCTTGAAGCGGCTGCTGCGCAAGGATTCAAGCCGCAGTGGTGGCCGGAAGCTTATCTGGCCGGCAAGGACCAGCTCGAACGCACCCGGGTGCAATCGCAGGAGAAAACGCCTTGAGTTCAGGACCTTACATCACCGGGGATTCGCCTGACCCTGCGACCGCGACTGCTCCGGCCCACAAGTTCGTCAGGCCGAAGCGCATCCGGTTCGCCCACTGCGATCCTGCGGGCATCGTCTTCTATCCGCAGTACTTCATGCTGTTCAACGAACTGGTGGAAGACTGGTTCACCGACGTCCTGAAGGCGCCCTGGAACGAACTGCATTTCGAGCGGCACATGGGTTCGCCCATGGTGCATCTGGAGTGCGACTTCGTGAGCCCCTGCCGCCTGGGCGAGATGCTGATCCTGGAACTTGAGGTGACGCGCATCGGACGCAGCTCCATCGAACTCGCCGTCCGCGGCACCGTGGCCGGGCAGGTCAAGGTGACCGCCCTGCTGAAACTCGTCATCACCTCGTTCACCACCGGGAAAGCAATACCGATTCCGGCGGATCTGCTCGAGAAACTGGGGCAGGCAAACTGAAATGCGCCCGCAGGATAGAACGTGCAGCGTCCCGGCAGTACGGTGAAAGCCCGGGTCTCTTCCTTGAGCGCAGCCGGATGGAGCGCAGACGATGAATGAACTACCCCGATTCAAGGCCGCCGCCGTCCAGGCCGCCCCTGTGTTCCTGGACGTCGATGCGACGGTGGCCAAAGCCATTTCGCTCATCCATGAAGCCGCCCGCAACGGCGCGCGCCTGGTGGCATTCCCGGAAGTGTTCGTGCCCGCCTATCCCTACTGGAGCTGGATCACGGATCCCATCACCGGGAGCCCGTGGTTCGAGAAGCTCGCCAGGAATTCAATCCTCGTCCCGGGACCCGAGATCGACCTGCTGCGGCAGGCCGCAAAGGAAGCGGGCACCTATGTGGTGATTGGCGTCAACGAACGCAGCCCGATTTCCTGGGGCTCGATCTACAACACGATGGTCTTTATCGGCCCGGACGGTGCCATCCTAGGCAAGCATCGCAAGCTGGTGCCCACATGGGCCGAAAAAATGACGTGGACCGGGGGCGACGGTTCGAGCCTGCGGGTGTACGACACGGCCATCGGTCCGCTCGGCGGGCTTGCCTGCGGCGAGAACACCAACACGCTCGCACGCTTTGCACTGCTGGCGCAGGGCGAGCTTGTGCATATCGCAAGCTACATTTCACTGCCCGTCGCGCCACCGGACTACGACATGGCGGATGCCATCAGGCTCCGCGCCGCCGCGCATTCCTTCGAAGGCAAGGTGTTCACGATCGTCTCCTGCTCGACGATCTCGGAGGAAACCATCCGCGCGATGGAAACCGTGGTGCCGGATGCGCGCCGTCGTCTCGAACGAAAATCCAGTGCCTTCTCCGGAATCCTGGGCCCGGACGGCCGCGTCGTGGGGCAGCCCCTCATCGACGACGAGGGCATCGTCTACGCGGACATCGATCTCAACCGCTGCATCCAGCCGAAGCAGATGCATGACATCGTCGGGCACTACAACCGCTTCGATGTGTTCGATTTCAAGGTGAATCGTCGTTCCTTGAACGCGCTCACATGGGGCGATGCCGCTGTGCCGGCCGGCGAGGAAGCAGCGGGCTTCTCCGAGTCCCTGCCCCGGCCTTGAAGCAGGAAGCCGGAGGTCACATGCGCGAAGACATCGTAGGCCGGGCCAATGTCGAAGACACGCCGGAACTCACTGCGTACTACCGGGAACTCGAACAGTTCGAGGCCGGTGCACTGTGGACGGTCGCGAACAAGATCGAACCCTGGGAGCCCGTCTCGGCGTCGGTACCCGTGCTCTGGCGCTATCGCGACCTGCGGTCGCATGTGCTGCGCTCCATCGATCTCGTGACACCGGAGAAAGCCGGTCGTCGCGTCATCTATCTCAACAACCCTGGCCGCCGCGATGTGTCGGCTGCCGTGGGCTGGCTCTATTCAGGCCTGCAGGTGATGAACCCGGGCGAAGCGGCATCGGCGCATCGCCACTCGCCTTCCGCCTTGCGTTTCATCATGGAAGGCTCGGGCGCCTATACGGTCGTCGATGGTCACAAGATGACGCTCGGCGCGAACGACTTCGTCCTGACACCCAATGGCACGTGGCATGAGCACGGCGTCGAAGCCAGTGGCACGCCCTGCATCTGGCAGGACGGCCTCGATATCCCGCTGGTCAATGCACTGGAAGCCGGCTTCTACCAGGTGCATCCGGATTTACGTCAGGAAGTGACCTATCCGGTCGATGACATGGTCAACACCTGGGGCAGTGCCGCGCTGATGCCCGAACGCGCCAAGTGGGACAAGCGCTACTCGCCGCTGTTCAAGTACCAGTGGGAGCCCACCTATGAAGCGCTGCTGGCGTATTCGAAGGCGACGGATGGCTCGCCGTTCGACGGCGTGATGATGAGGTACATCAATCCGCTGACAGGTGGCTCCGTGATGCCGACCATCGGCGCAAGCATGCAGATGCTCCGTGCCGGCGAGAAGACGAAGGCGCATCGCCACACCGGCAGCTTCATCTACCAGGTGGCCAAGGGCAAGGGCTACTCGATCATTGCAGGCAAACGCTTCGACTGGCAGGAGCGTGACATCTTCTGCGTTCCGTCCTGGGCCTGGCACGAGCATGCCAATGCCTCGGCCACCGACGATGCCTGCCTCTTCAACTTCAACGACCTCCCCGTCATCGAAACCTTGGGGCTATACCGCGAGCAGGCCCTGGGCGAGAACGACGGACACCAGGTGGTCGCGTAATTTTCCTTGTACTGACAACGGGATTCAGCAATGCGTCTGGTTACTTATCGAGCAGGATTGGATGGCGCCCGACTCGGCATCTGGGTCAATGAACTCATCATCGACGCGGAGCGCTTCGGTGATGCCGTGGGGGTGTCATTGCCGAACGACATGCAGACGCTCATCGAGCACCATGCCACGCTGCTGCCCGCGCTCAAGGAACTGATTCCCGCGTCGGGCACACGCCTGCCCGCAGGTTCGGCATTGCCTGTGCAGAACGTGCGGCTGTGCGCACCGCTGCCCCGGCCCCGCAAGAACATCTTCGGCATCGGGCTCAACTACAAGGCCCATGTCGAGGAGTCCGCCAAGACGCTGGACACGTCGAAGGAACTGCCCAAGCAGGCCGTGGTGTTCTCGAAGCCTCCCACGACGGTGATCGGTCCCGGCGACGCCATCCAGCACAATGCGAAGATCACCCAGCAGCTCGACTGGGAAGTGGAGCTCGCCGTCATCATCGGCACGACGGCCACGCGTGTGCCGGTTGAAGGCGCGATGAAGCACGTGTTTGGCTACACGGTCATCAACGACATCTCGGCACGCGACAATCGCCGCG
The DNA here is from genome assembly GCA_965279735.1 of Steroidobacteraceae bacterium. Classification (GTDB taxonomy): domain Bacteria; phylum Pseudomonadota; class Gammaproteobacteria; order Steroidobacterales; family Steroidobacteraceae; genus CAIUGU01. Next base: position 2,731,584 of record OZ257260.1, read on the forward strand.
CAGGACAATGGATTTTCTCGAAGGGCATGGACACGTATGCACCCATGGGTCCCTGCATCGTGACCGCGGATGAAATTCCGGATCCGCATTCCTTGCGGCTCTGGCTGAAGAAGAACGGCGAATTCAAGCAGGACGGCAACACGAAGCACATGATCTTCAACGTGCCCGCGCTCATTGCCGACCTGTCTTCCGGCATCACGCTCGAACCCGGCGACATCATTGCCACCGGCACACCGGAAGGCGTGGGCGCTGGCCGCACACCGCAGGAATGGCTGTGGCCGGGCGATGTGGTCGAAGCCTGCGTCGAAGGCATCGGCACGCTGCGCAATCCCATCGTCGCGATCTAGGGACTTCCAGCATGCATCCGCAACCCTACCGCATCGGACAGATCGTCCCGTCGTCGAACACGACGATGGAAACCGAGATTCCGGCGATGCTCAGGCGCCGCGAACTGATCCTGCCCGAACGCTTCACCTTCCACTCCAGCCGCATGCGGATGAAGAAGGTCACGAAGGAAGAACTGGCCGCGATGGACAAGGACAGCGATCGCTGCGCGATGGAACTCTCCGACGCGCATGTCGATGTCCTGGGGTATGCGTGCCTGGTCGCGATCATGAGCATGGGTCCGGGCTACCACCGGATCTCCGAACTGCGCCTCCATCAACGGACGCAGGAAAACGCCGCGCCTGCGCCGGTCGTGACGAGCGCGGGTGCTCTGATCGATGGGCTCCATGTGCTGGGTGCGAAGACCATCTCGGTCATCTGCCCCTACATGAAGCCCCTGACGAAGCTGGTCGTCGACTACATTGAAAACGAAGGCATCAAGGTCAAGGACTACGTAGCCCTCGAAATTCCCGACAATCTCGAAGTCGGCCGCCAGGATCCGAAGAACCTGCTCGAGATCTACAAGCGCGTGGACCTGACGGGCATCGATGTGCTCGTCCTGTCTGCCTGCGTGCAGATGCCTTCGCTCGCCGCCATCCACACCGTCGAGCAGCAGATCGGGATTCCCGTCGTCTCTGCAGCGGTGTGTACCACCCACCAGATGCTGAAGCGCCTGAACCTGAAGGCCCACGTACCTGAAGCCGGCGCCCTGCTGTCCGGCGCCTACTAGGATTGACGGAACCGTGGCTGAAAGATCGTTTGCCAAAGAAGTCGAACTGCTCAAGCTGGGCGCGGGAGAGGAATTCGAAGGCGAAACCATCCTCGCGGTCACCAAGGCCCTCCTGCAGTCCGGCGTCGCCTATGTCGGCGGCTACCAGGGCGCGCCCGTCTCCCACCTGATGGATGTATTGGGCGACGCGAAACCGATTCTCGATGAACTCGGCGTGCACTTTGAATCCAGTGCTTCGGAGGCGACGGCGGCCGCGATGCTCGCAGCTTCCGTCAACTATCCCTTGCGCGGCGCCGTAACGTGGAAGTCGACTGTTGGCACCAACGTAGCGTCGGATGCCCTTTCGAACCTGGCTTCTGCAGGAGTGATGGGCGGTGCGCTGATTGTTCTCGGCGAAGACTATGGTGAAGGCGCGAGCATCATGCAGGAGCGAACGCACGCCTTTGCGATGAAGTCGCAGATGTGGCTGCTCGATCCGCGCCCTGATACGGCAGGCATCGTCGAGATGGTCGAACAGGGCTTCGAGCTGTCAGAAGCCAGCCAGACGCCGGTGATGCTCATGCTCCGCATCCGTGCGTGCCACATGCACGGCCATTTCAAGACCAAGGACAACCGGCGCCCCACATTCACCATCAAGGATGCGCTCGACAACCCGCAGCGCTCAGCGAACAAGATCATCCTGCCCCCAGCGACCTTCGTGCAGGAACAGGAAAAGATCAACGATCGCTGGCCCGCGGCCGTGCGCTTCATCCAGGAACGCAAGCTCAATGAAATGTACACCGGTGATGTTCAAGACATCGGTATCGTCGTGCAGGGCGGCCTGTACAACGCACTGCTCCGGTCGCTTGAGCTGCTGGGCCTCGCGGATATCTTCGGCGAGTCGAAGATTCCGATCTACGTGCTGAACGTGACCTATCCGCTCGTGCCCGACGAGTTCGAGACGTTCGCACGCGACAAGAAGGCCATTTTCCTGCTGGAGGAAGGCCAGCCGGAATTCATTGAACAGGCAGCGAACCAGATGCTTCGCCATGCGAACAGCGCCACTCGTGTCGTGGGCAAAGGTCCGTTGCCGATGGCGGGTGAATACACAGGCGCCGTTATCAAGAAGGGCCTCGAAGCCTTCCTGAAGGAATGGGCGCCGGAGCTGATTGGCAAGAAATCGCTGCCTGCCACCACCGTGAAAGAACAGCCGCTGGTGCCCCTCGCAAAACTGCGCGACCTGGTACCGCCTCGTCCCGCCGGCCTGTGCACGGGTTGCCCGGAACGGCCCCTCTTCTCGGCGATGAAAATCGTGCAGAAGGAACTGGGCCAGGTACATATCAATGCGGACATTGGCTGCCATTCTTTCGCGACGCTTGCGCCGTTCAACATGGGCGCCAGCATCATGGGTTACGGACTCGGCGCTGCGAGCGGTTCCGCGCTGAACGATGCCAAGGCGAAACGTTCGATCTCGCTGATGGGCGACGGCGGCTTCTGGCACAACGGTCTCACGAGCGGCATCGGCAATTCGGTTTTCAACAAGCATGACGGCGTCACCATCGTCGTCGACAACGGCTATTCCGCGGCAACCGGCGGCCAGTACGTACCCTCCTCACATGTCCAGATAGCGGACCGGAAGGCCAGCAACCCCATTGAACGTGCGGTGCGAGGCGTCGGCGTGGACTGGGTGCGGACGGTCTACACGTACGACATGAAGAAGGCGATCGCCACACTGCGCGAAGCACTCACGACACCGTACGGCGGGCCCAAGGTGATCATTGCCGAAGGCGAGTGCCAGCTTAACCGCCAGCGTCGCGTAGGCCCCATCCTCAAGCGCATGGCGCGCGAAGGGAAACGTGTGGTCAAGCAGCGTTTCGGGATCGATCCCGATGTCTGCACGGGTGATCACTCCTGCATCCGTCTCTCTGGCTGCCCATCGCTAACCATCAAGCCGAGCACCGATCCGCTCCGGCTTGCGCCCAAGGCCCATGTGGACAATAGCTGCGTAGGGTGCGGCGTCTGCGGTGAAGTCGCCCACGCGGCGGTGCTATGTCCCTCGTTCTATCGGGCCGACATGATCACCAATCCCACGCGCCGGGACCGCTTCATGTTCCGCGTGCGGACAGCGTTCATCAACTTCCTGCAGCGTCGGTACGACCGTCGTCTCGCGCTCGCGGGGGTTACACCATGAGCGCAGTACGTCCCTTGACCATGACCATCTCTGCCCTGGGCGGCCAAGGCGGTGGCGTCGTGGCAGACTGGCTCGTCGATGTTGCGCGTCGGGAAAATTATCTCGCCCAGGCGACCTCCGTGCCCGGCGTTGCCCAGCGCACGGGCGCCACCGTGTACTACCTCGAGTTCTTTCCGCGCGGCCAGCTCCCCCCGGATGGTCGTCATCCGATCATGGCGCTGATGCCGCAACCGGGTGACGTCGATCTCGCTGTGGCTGCGGAACTCGCTGAGGCAGGCCGCGCATTGCAACGAGGTATCGTGACACCTGATCGCACGACGCTCATCACGTCCTCGCATCGGGTCTATTCGATCGACGAGAAATCGCACTTGGGTGACGGACGAGCCGCTTCCGGCGAAGTCGCTGATCTGGTCCGCCAGCAATCAAAACGCTGCATCAGCTTCGACATGCAGGCGATGGCCGAAGCCAATGGCAGCGTCATCAGTGCCGTTCTGTTCGGCGCGGTTGCGGGCTCGGGCGCCCTGCCCTTTGCCACGCAGGCCTATCGTGAAGCGATCAAGGCCAGCGGCATTGCCGTCAAGGAAAGCCTGGCTGCCTTTGAAGCTGGAGCCGCCGCAGCCCTGAATCCGCCGGAAGCTGTAGTTGCAGAAGCGAAGCCTGGCAAATCCATTCCCGCTGCCCTTGCCGCGCGAATTGCGGGAACGCTGCCAACGGCGATTCATGCAGTGGCCACCGAGGGAGTGCATCGTCTCGTCGACTACCAGGACATCGCCCATGCCAATCTGTATCTGGATCGCCTCGATGCGATTGCAATGCAGGAAGCCGGCAGCGGCAGCTTCAGGCTCACCGAATCCGTTGCCCGCGGACTGGCACTGTGGATGTCGATTGAAGACACGATCCGCGTCGCGGACCTGAAGATCCGCACCGCCCGCCATCGTCGCGTGCTCGAGGAAGTCCGCGCCCAGAAGGGCCAGGTAGTCTACGTCACCGAGTTCATGAAGCCGCGGGTCGAGGAAATCTGCGGCACCTTGCCGGCGTGGGCAGGCCGTCGCCTGCTCGCCTCGAAAACCATGACCAGGCTGCTCGGAAAAATGACGGGCGGTCGTCAGATTGCAACGTCGCGGATCAGCGGCTTCCTGCTGCTCTACATGCTGGCCGGCATGCGGCGCTGGCGGCGCAGTACCCTGCGGTATACGGAAGAGAATGCGCGCATCGTTGACTGGCTCGCCCTGATCCGCGAAGTGTTGCCACGCGACCCGGAGCTCGCCATCGAGATCGCGGAATGCCAGCAGCTAGTCAAGGGTTATGGTGAAACGCATGAGCGCGGGCTCGCGAGTTTCACGCTGATCACGGAGCGCGCGAGGACGTGGTCAGGACGAAGCGGTGCGGCGTACAATGTCCGCGAGCTGCGCGCGGCGGCCCTCGCCGATGACCTCGGCCTCGAACTCGCGAAGGCGCTGCAAAAAGCAGCCGCAAGCATGCAGGGATGATCGCAGGGGAGTTAGACGGGATGAAAGGCATCACAGCGAAGAGCCGCTCACAGACGGCACTTCTCCAGACGCTTGTCACGGACACCGAGACGCGCGCAACCGAGGATCACCACCAGGCACTGCGGCTGTGGCTGCGACTGCTGGCGGTCACGAACTTCATCGAGAGTCATGTACGGCAGAAACTGCTGGCGGCCTTCGAGACGACGCTGCCCCGCTTCGACCTGATGGCGCAACTTGAGCGCGTGCCCGAAGGCCTCAAGATGAACGAGCTGTCGCAACGGTTGATGGTCACCGGCGGCAACGTCACCGGCATCACGGACATGCTGGAGAAGGAAGGGCTGGTGGTGCGTGAAGTCGACTCGGTCGATCGCCGCGCCTTCCGCGTCAAACTGACCCGCGATGGCCGCCGCCTGTTCAGTCGCATGGCCGCAGAACACGAGCAATGGATCATCCAGTTGTTCCAGGGCCTCTCGACGAAGCAGAAGGATCAGCTGATCAGCCTGCTCGGGGATTTCAAGAAGCAGCTCGTGCAGCTCCCCAGGATGGAATGAGGGTCCTCAAGCCTGAATCGTGGCCGCGTCCTTCAGGCTCTAGTCGTCCCCTGACCGCCCGGGCAGCAGCAATCGGTCAGCAAACGAACTTGTGCAAGGTTTCCCGCGGCAGCTCGCCAAAGCGTTCCTTGTATGCCGCGCAGAAATGACCGAGATGGTAGAAGCCGCAGTCCATCGCGATCGTCGTGACTGAAATTTCCTGCTCGTCATGCGTCGCGAGTGCCTCGCGGACAGCGTCCAGCCGTAAATCCTTGAGATACCGCATCGGCGTGGTATTGAGATACAGCTTGAATCCCGCGTAAAGGGCCCGAGTGCTGACGTGGACGGCTTCCGCGACATCTTCCGGCGTGATGGGCTGTGCGAGATTAGCCCGCATGTAGCCCTGTGCCTTGGCGATGTAGGCCGGACGCGGACGACCCACTCCGCGCGAAAGTTCCTCGCGATAGTTGTGGTCAAGGCACGACAGGAGGCCGGAAAGCAGCAGGGAAACGAGATTGGCGCGGCCGATAGGCGAGCTGCAGATGCCTTCGCCATCCATCACTGAAACGGTCATCAATTTCAGCAAGCTCGTGATTTCCTGCGCACCGATGGTGCTCAATGGCACCGCGGGTGCAAATTCAAGCGGCAGGCCCATGTTGCGGCCGAGCTGCTGCTCGAGATGTCGTTCCAGATCGGATTTTTCGATACGGACGATGAGCTGCTCGCAGCCCTGGCCGAAGCGCATGTCCACACCCATCATCGGCGAGATCATGACGGCCTGCGTCGGACTGCAGTACACCTCCTGCTGGCCCACCTTGACGACGGCTTCACCGCGGATGGGTATCTGCAGAAGGAAAAAATCGCGAAACAGCTGCGGCACGACGCGCACGCTCGCGCCATGACGATGGTAAAGCAGTGAAACACCGTTGATTTCCGCACGGCCGACGCAGACATCGAGCACCTGCTGGCTGCCGATGACGTCGAGGTGGTGGGGAACAAACAGCGAGCTGATGTGGTGACGGGCGGCATCCAGATCGTTCGTGCGGTAAGCACTGAGACTGGCCAGCCGCGGCAGGGTGGTGAGCAGTTCGACATTCATCATCGCATTAGCCCCATTGCCAGGTTGATTGATCTTTTGCGAACCTGTCTGTACCGACTGCAGTCCCTGGCGGGCAGCTCGCCGTTGAGCCACCAGACGTGAGGAAATCATATTCCCGGTTCGCTTTAGATTCAAAGCAATTTCTGTACCAAGGCCGGCACTGCCCTTTGCCCCGGATTCGGTCAAGTCACTTTTTTCGACAAAGGGCTTTTACCCGCAAATTACGGGGTTTCTGTGGGACTGGCGGTCGCTGTTGCTGCGGCACCACATAATGCACTGCTCCACCTTGCATCGTCATGATCCGCACCGGGCACCGCGCTGCCTCGTCAAGGTGCAATGAAGGGTTTTCCCTACTACTCATCATGAATACCTCGAGATCGACGCCAACTCATAACTGATGCCGAATGTGCGTTGCACGGATGTTGACTGCGGTGTCTGGATAGCAGTGAATTGCGTGCGCTCTGTACGGTTGCGCCATCGCCATTTCTCATCGTCATTTCTCAGGGGCCGAGTCACCGACATCGTGGATACCAGCGCTCGAACCGATTACACCGTCAATGTCAGTGCCGTGCTCGACACTGCCCGGTTTGGCGCCGCCCAGTTCACCGTGCTGGCCTTCACCTTCTTTGCCCTCGTGATGGATGGTTTCGACATCCAGGCGATCGCGTTCACCGCTCCTGCGCTCACCGTTGCGTGGGGGATCGAGCGCAGCTCGCTGGGACCCGTGCTTGCTGCCGCCTTGCTCGGCATGGCGGTTGGGGCAGCCATGATCGGTTCATTCGGCGATCGCTCGGGCCGCAAGACCGCGCTCGTGATGAGCTGCGTCATGATGGCTGTCGGCTCAACCGCTTCTGCGTTTGCCAGCGGCCCGATGGAACTCGCGTTCTACCGCTTCGTGACCGGCATCGGCTTGGGGGGCGCAATGCCGAATGCAACCGCGCTCATGTTCGAATTCGCACCGAAGCGCTGGCGGCATCTCGCCACGGCCACGGCACTTGTCGGTGTTCCATTGGGCGGGATGCTCGGTGCAGCGATCGCACGCGGCCTTGTCCCGGCTTACGGTTGGCAGGCGCTGTTCCTGATCGGTGGCGCGATTCCCGCGATACTGGGCGCGACCATGTGGCTGCTCTTGCCTGAGTCACCGCGTTTCCTGACAATGCAGCCTCGCCGCACGGGAGAGCTGGCCAAGCTCCTGAACCGCATCGCCGGTGAAGTGAAGTTCAGCGCAGACCTGCGTTACATCGCCGACACGGTCGTGCAGACCGGCAAATCCACGGTCAAGGCGCTCTTCACGCTGGAGTTCCGGCGCGACACGCTGACGCTCTGGCTGATCTTCTTCACCAACGTGTTCTCGGTTTACTTCTTCTTCAACTGGCTGCCTACGGTGCTGGCCGCGGCTTCCTTGAGCTTCCAGCTTTCGGTCACCGGTTCGCTGTTCTTCAATCTCGGTGGCGTTCCCGGCGCGCTGGTTGGCAGCCTGCTGACGGGACGCTATGGCTCAAAGCCGGTACTCGCGTGCGCAGGTGCCGCGACGTTGCTCAGCGTGCTGTCGATTGCTTTCAACGGCGTCTTCAGCAGCGAGGGCGGTGGCAGCATCACGCTGCTGATGTGGAGCATGGCGTCGGCCGGCTGCTTCATCAACATGCTGCAGATCGGCATGTTCTCGGTCGCCGCGAATGCGTACCCCACTTTCTGCCGCTCGACCGGCGTGGGCTGGAGCCTCGCGGTCGCCCGCTTTGGCGGCATCGTCAGCGCCTTCGCTGGCGCGGGCTTCTTCGCCATGGGCTTCGCGGCCCGCGACTTCTTCCTGGTGATCGCCGGTGTGCTGGCCATCACCTTTATCGGCGTGATCATCCTGCGCCGGCATATTCCTCCCACTCTGCAAGGGTCGTCGCAATGAACAGCTCAAGGATCCATCGCCTCTCGCATGCCTCGGTCGGCCTCGCCGTCACACTCGTGCTCGCCGCATGCAGCAGTCCGCCACCGGAAGCCACAGCGCCGACGGAAGCGCAGATCACCGAACTCTCCAAGGGACTCGTGCCCGCAGGCCCGTGGCCGCAAGGCGACGAGAAAGGCATGGGGAACACGATCGGTGCCGGCACCTTCATGCGCTGCGGTTACTACCTCGCGCAATCAGGCACAAAATCTTACGAACTGTCGCACCTGCGCTCAAACACGATGCCGCAGTCGCCGTTCGGCAAGCCCATGGCTTTCGAATACACGCCTTCGGTCTCGATGGGGGGCACACGCCAGCTCTTCAACGGTGAACTGATCAAGGGTGGCGAACCCGGCCAGCAGGGCACGCAGATGGATGCCATCGGCCACTTCGCGTTCTACGACCAGGTCTGGGATGGCAAGGGCGACATGCCGGTGGCGCATTACTACGGCGGTCTCACGCAGACCGACGTGAAGCCGACTCCCGATTCTCCCTTGCTGAAACTCGGCATCGACAAGGCGCCGCCCATCGTGACGTCCGCAGTATTGCTCGACGCCAAGGCCTATCTCGGCAAGGGTGAAATCATGGCACCCGGCCAGATGGTCACCGCCGCCGACATCGACGGCATGCTGAAGGCACAGGGTCTCGAATGGCGCGGCATCCTGCCGGGCGACGTCGTCTACATCTACACCGGCTGGGGCGACAACTGGAAGGATCCCGACACCGACAAGACGTACTACACGAAGGGTCCGGGGCTTTCGGGAGATGCCGCGCAGTATCTTGCCGACCGTTCAGTCGTGCTGATTGCGCTGGACAATCCGTTCACCGATCCGGTAGCCGATGGCCAGCTGATGGGCAAGGCGATGCCGCCACAGGGTATGGACCAGGGACTGCCCTTCCTCATCCACCACACGAATCTCGCGGTGAACGGCATCCACCAGATCCAGAATGCAGACCTGACAGCGATTGCCGCAGACAAGGTGTGGACGTCCTGCACGATGATCCTGCCGCTGCGCGAACAGGGCAACGCAGGCTCGCCCGTGAGACCTGTTGCAATCGGCGTCCCGCACTGATTGATCGGGAGATGAACAAAGGCTCCGCAGGAATGCGGAGCCTTTTTCTTTTTCAGCGATTCGGGATTTCGACGAGGATGACTTCCGCCGGTTCGTCGGTGCGATTCTCGATCTGGTGGGAAATGCGCAGGTCGGTGTTGGAGACGAACGATTCGCCGGGGCCATAGTCACGGGCAATGTTGCCCTGGTGCTCGGTGAGCTTGCCCTTCAGCACGTAGACAACTTCTGGCCAGCCCTGGTGGCTGTGCAACGAGCCTTTGGCCTTGGGATCGATGACGGCATAGGCCAGCAGCATGCGCTTGCCACGCATGGACTCGAAATGCACGCCCAGGTCGATCGATTGCAGTTCGGTCTCGGTGACTCGGGGCGCCTGCAAAGGCATCGCGGCCGGCTGTGCCAGCACGTAACCGACCGCGATGAACAACAGCGCCAAACCACCACCTGAAACCAGTCGTACCGCGGGACGCGTCAGACGTTTCATTTCGCGCTCCCCGCCTTGAAGACAGCGCCGACGGCCCGCGCATAGTTGACCCAGCCGTTCTCCGGCGTCGTGGAGAACCAGGCGACAACGTAATCAGCCTGCGGGGATACGTAGATTCCCTGGCCGCGTGCACCACCCTTGAAGAAATCGCCATCTTCATAGACGGCATCCCACTGCCGCGAGTTGCAGCGGGGAACATCCACTCCGGGTTCCCGGATTCGCGCGGCAACTTCCGCGTAGATCGCGGGCCGGCATCCATTCCGGATTCTTCCGATCAGTGATTCCGGAACGATCCGTTCCTGCGAAACGACGTTCCAGCTCGGGGTATACAGCAGACCGTAGCGGGCTTTGTCACGCAGCCGACTGGAAATCATGCCGTAAAGGGCAGCCCCACCCTGCATGTTCACACCGACCTGCGCATCGCCCTCGGCGCCCATCTTCGACCACACGCGATCGCTGAAGAGGTCCGCCGCGCGCTGGCCAGAAACCCGCTCAGCCAGCATGATGAGCATCTTGGTATTGAGCGATGAGTACTCGAACTTGAGTCCGGGCTCCGACAGCTTGGGCACACCGAAGAGGATCTGGTCGGAAATACGTGATCCGAGGTTCGATGTATCACCCAGCTCGATACGGAAGAAATGGTTGACCGGTGAGGCGGGATTCGTGCGCGAAGCTTCGTTCTCGTTCACTTCGAGGCCGGTGGCCATGTCGAGGATGTCGATGACCCGAATGCCAGCCCAGGCCGTCTGCTTGAGTTCTGGCAGATACGTATCGATGGATTTGCTGACGTCGATCTTGCCCTCCGCTTCGAGCAAGCCCACCAGCAGCCCTGCGACCGACTTGCCGCTGGAGAACCACAGGTGATGATCGTCCTGGCGCATGCCCGGATATCGCTCGTAGACGACTTTCCCATGATGCAGAACGATGAAACCCTGGACGCGGGAACGGGGGTCGGCGAGCAACTCGTCGAGGGTCAGCTCGCCCAGCGACGTCTTCGCTTTCACCTGCCCGAGCTTGGCGTCCAGTGCAACCGGCAGCGTGCGGATCGGCCCTCCGCGGCGGATCAGGTTCTGCGGAACGAACTCTTCCCAATGCAGGAAGTAGTAGAGATTCGCATCGTCCGTGTCGTAGGCATTCGTCGACGTGAAGCCCTGGCGCAGCTTGTAGCCCAGCTCGGCGGGAAAGCCATTTTTCGCGATCGAAACAGGAAGCAGCGCAGGTGCGGGCTGGCTTTGAGCCGGGGCAGTTGTGGCGCCCAAGGCAAGCAACGCTAGCGACAGACCGGTCGCAATACGATTCAGGGATGCGGACATGACGGGTTCCCGGTGGCTGAAGCAGCGGTCACGCTGACCGACCGCGCTTTACCCTACACGCGGCACCGAAGGAGCTGCCATCCGCAGATCGCAGTCACTATCCCGTGACTGCAGGCGCTTCACTGCACCGGGGTTATCCCCTCAGGACCGGCCCATCGCGAGTGCGATATCGGCCGCCAGCAGCGAGTTGTCCTCGAGCAGCCGCAACGTGCGATCAACGGTTTCTCCACCGGACGCTTTCTGCAGATGCTTCTGCAGGAACGGCGTCAGCGCCTTGCCGCGGACAGCGCTTTCCCGGGCTTGCGCCATGGCTTCGACAATCCGTGCTTCCAGCCAAGCACCCTCCATGGCGAGTTCCGCAGCGAGAGGCTTTGCAACGAGCAAGCCCTGTCCGACTTTCAGACCGCGCTGCGCGGCAAATACGGCGGCCACTTCTGCGGCGGAGTCGACGCGGGCAGTGATGGCAAGACCTGTCTCACGACTCCAGTAGCCCGGGAGGCTGTCGACCTCGAATCCGAGCACGGGAATTCCGAGCGTCTCGAACATTTCCACGGTGTTGGGCAGATCGAGAATCGCCTTTGCACCAGAGCACACGACAACCACAGCAGATCTCGAGAGCTCGGCCACATCGGAGGAAATATCGATCACCTCGGGCATCCCGCGATGCACACCGCCGAGGCCACCGGTTCCGATGACGTCGATACCGGAATTGCGGGCCACGATGAGCAGCGCCCCTACCGTCAGAATCCCGGTCATCTTGCGGGCGATTGCAACCGCCATATCCGCCGGCCCGATCTTGGCGAGATCGGGATGCAGGCCCAGCTCGTGCAGCTCCTCCGTTGTCAGACCTGCCAAGATCTGTCCTTCGATCATGGCTGCAAACGCCGCTGCGACGCCTTTGGCGCAGACCCGGCTTTGCAGACGCAGGGCCGCCTCCGTGTTGGCAGGATAGGCCTGTCCATACGTGAGCAAGGCCGCATCCAGCAGGATCACGGGCTGATGCTCGACGCGCGCTTTGGTTACTTCCGCTCCGAACTCGATCATGGTCATTGGCTACCTGAGATGCCGCACCGCGATTCCAGCATAGCCATGGAAGACGCGAATGTCAGGTTGCGAGAGTCCTCAAGCTATACTTCCGGCCTGTTTCATTGAGCGGCAAAGGACTTCTTGTGGCTGAAATCAGGGTCCCCGTTTCCCCCGGCGAGCTGATCGACAAGATCACGATTCTCGAGATCAAGTCCGAGCGGATGACGGACGCGAAAAAGATCGCGAACGTGAATCTCGAGCTGTCGCTGCTCAAATCAACGTGGGAAAAATCCGACTACGCCAAGACCGACATCAGCCGCGAATGGGCCGAGCTCAAGCGCATCAATGAAAAGCTGTGGGTCGTCGAAGACGACATCCGCGACCAGGAGCGCGCCCGGACTTTTGGCGAACGATTCATCGAGCTGGCCCGTGCTGTTTACGTCATCAATGACGAACGGGCAGCCGTGAAGCGCGTGATCAATACGCGGTTGGGCTCGACAATCGTGGAAGAGAAGAGCTATGCCGACTACACGGGTACCGGCAGCAAGTAGCGCCCGAACTACTTCTTGAGCGTGTACTCGGCGCTGCAGTAGGGGCATTTCGCCCAGCCGGTCTTCTCGATCGGCAGATAAACCTTCGGATGGGAATTCCAGAGATACATCCCCGGGCTGGGGCACGTGAGCGGCAGATCCGCGACCGTCACGGTGTACTGGTTCTGCGCATTGGGCTGGATGAGTTTCTCAGCGCGCTCGGGGGTAGCCATCGATGCTCCGGGTCAAGATCAGGGACGGACGGCATTATCCCTGTCGTTTGCCACTTGCGCCAGCAGTGCCACGGCCCGCATAGGCGTATCGGCCAGACCCTCGCCCCCGTCCCTGTAATGGGTCACGATCTGGCGCCGCATGCGGGGGTCCCAGTAACGTTCGATGTGCTGGGCGATCGATTTCGCCGCGACCGCCGCATCAGGCTCCGACGCGAAGAACGACCCGATGTCGTTCGCCATCTTGACCAGGTGGGAGTAATCCATCTCAGGTCACCCGGTGCGGGTGGGTGTAGACCACGTGGCTGCGGTCCCGCGCAAAGCCCACAAGGGTCACTCCGCATTCTTCAGCCAAACGGATTGCCAGTGCGGTGGGCGCGGAAATTGCGACGATCACCGTGATACCGGCGGTTGCGGCCTTCTGGATCATCTCGTAACTCGCGCGACTGGAAATGAGCAGGTAGCCGGTGGCGGCATCGATGCCGGTACGAATCAATCCGCCAATGACTTTGTCGAGTGCATTGTGCCGCCCGACATCTTCACGCACGAGCTGCGGACCCTGAGAAGGCAGACACCAGGCCGCGGCATGGACGCTGCCCGTGCGAGCGTTGAGCGATTGCTGTGTTCGGAGTTGTACAAGCGCTGCATGGAGATCGGCGGCTGTCACCGAAATACCCGCTCCGACTGGCGCCGGATGCCGGATAGCTTCCTCAAGGGTTTCCGTGCCGCAAAGGCCGCAGCCGGTTCGCCCCGTGAGATTCCGTTGCCGCCGCAGCAGTGCCGCAAACCGTTCCGGAGCAATGGTGAGCCGCAATTCGCAAGCGTCTTCGAGCGCAACAACTTCAACATTGCGAATCTCGTCGCTGCGTTCGACCAATGCTTCGGTGAAGGTGAACCCTACGCCGAGATCTTCGAGATCGGCAGGTGTCGCGAGCATCACGACATGCGCGATGCCGTGATAAGTGAAGGCCACCGGCACTTCTTCGGCGACTTCATCCTGGGTTTGTTCCTGCTGGCCATCCCGCCACCGGCGCACGGAAACGGTCCGCGACAAGGCAGGCGGGGGTGGAACAGGCGGCTGCTTCTCAGGCCGTGACATCGGAATTGCGCTTGATACGCTGCTGGATCGCTTCCTGCTCATGGAAGCGACGCTGCCATTCCGCAGGTTGCGTCACGCGCACGATCTGCACCGCCGTCACCTTGTACTCCGGACAGTTGGTGGCCCAATCGGAGTTGTCGGTCGTCACGACATTCGCGCCCGACTCCGGAAAGTGGAACGTGGTGTAGACCACGCCGGGTTGCACGCGGGTCGTGACATCGGCCCTGAGCACCGTTTCGCCCGCGCGACTCATGATGCCCGCCCAGTCACCGTGATTGATGCCCCGCTCCTCCGCATCGTGCGGATGGATTTCGAGGCGATCCTCCGCATGCCACGCCACATTGGCAGTCCGACGGGTCTGCGCGCCGACGTTGTACTGCGTAAGCACACGACCAGTGGTAAGAATCAGCGGGAAGCGCTGCGTGATCTTCTCGTGCGTCGGCACGTACTCGGTCACGTAGAACTTGCCTTTGCCGCGGACAAACTCATCGATGTGCATGGTCGGCGTACCGTCGGGCGCCGCAGCATTGCAGGGCCACTGGATGCTGCCCAGACGATCGAGCTTTTCGTAAGACACACCCGTAAATGTAGGCGTCAGACGCGCGATCTCGTCCATGATCTCGGACGGATGTGCGTACTGCATCGGATAGCCCAGTGCTTCCGCGAGCGCAATCGTGATCTCCCAGTCCTGCCGTCCCGCGAGCGGCGTCATCACCTTGCGCACGCGCGAGATGCGACGTTCGGCGTTCGTGAACGTCCCGTCCTTCTCCAGGAAAGAAGACCCCGGCAGGAACACGTGAGCGAACTTCGCGGTCTCGTTGAGGAACAGATCCTGGACGACGATGCATTCCATCGCAGTCAGCGCCGCCGTCACATGGTTCGTGTTCGGATCGGATTGGGCAATGTCCTCGCCCTGGATATACATCCCGAGGAAAGTGCCTTCGAGCGCCGCTTCAAACATGTTCGGGATGCGCAGCCCCGGTTCGCGTTCCAGCGGCACGCCCCACACCGATTCAAACAGGGTGCGCGCACCTGCATCGGAAACGTGCCGGTAACCGCTGAACTCGTGCGGGAAAGAACCCATGTCGCACGCGCCCTGCACATTGTTCTGCCCACGCAGCGGATTGACACCCACGCCTTCACGCCCAAGATTGCCGGTGGCCATCGCGAGGTTCGCAATGCCCATCACCATCGTCGTGCCCTGGCTGTGTTCGGTGACACCGAGGCCGTAATAGATCGCACCATTGCCTGCGTTGGCATACAGACGAGCCGCTTTGCGAACCAGTGTGGCTGGAACGCCGGTCACAGCCTCCATGGCTTCCGGCGAATTGCGCGGCTCGGCGACGAAAGACTGCCATTTCGCCAGGGATTCCGGCTCGCAGCGACCCACGACGTAGTCGGTTTTCAGCAACCCTTCGGTAACAACGACGTGAGCGATTGAATTGATGAGCGCGACGTTCGTACCGGGGCGTAGCTGCAGATGATAGTCAGCGGCCACGTGCGGTGTGCGGACCAGGCTGATCTTGCGCGGGTCCACCACGATCAGCTTCGCACCCTGGCGCAGGCGGCGTTTCATCTGCGACGCAAAGACCGGATGACCTTCGGTGACGTTAGCGCCAATGAGCAGGATCACATCCGCCTTCATCACCGAATCGAATTCCTGGGTCCCCGCCGATTCACCGAGTGTGTGCTTGAGCCCATAACCCGTGGGCGAATGGCAAACCCGTGCACAGGTATCGACGTTGTTGTTGCCGAACGCAGCACGCACGAGCTTCTGCACCAGGAACGTTTCTTCATTCGTGCAGCGGGACGACGTGATGCCACCAATCGCATCGCGGCCATATGTGGCCTGCAAGCGTTTGAACTCCGAGGCGGCATAACCGATGGCTTCATCCCAACTCACTTCGCGCCACGGGTCGGTGATCTTCTTGCGGATCATCGGTGACTTGATGCGGTCGGTATGCGTGGCATAGCCGAACGCGAACCGGCCCTTGATGCACGAGTGCCCATGATTGGCATGACCGTCCCGGTTCGGGACCATACGGACGACCGTCTCATCCTTGACCTCGGCCTGGAACGAACACCCCACGCCGCAGTAGGCGCAGGTCGTCGTCACAGCTTTCTCCGGACGACCCAGCGCCATCAGGGACTTTTCTGTCAATGCGGCCGTCGGGCACGCTTCCACGCAGGCGCCGCACGATACGCACTCGGATTCCAGGAAGGGCTCATCCTGACTGGCAGCGACTTTCGAATGAAAGCCGCGACCGTCAATGGTCAGCGCGAGCGTACCCTGCGTTTCGTCGCAGGCCCGAACACACCGCGAACACACGATGCACAGATCAGGATTGAAGGCGAAATAGGGATTGCTGATGTCCGGCGCGCGAGGGCGTTCGGTAGCGCCATTCAAGCCATACGGAGTCGATGTCACGCCGACGACTTTTGCCATGTCCTGCAGTTCGCAGTGTCCGTTGGCCGGACACGTGTCGCAGTCGAGCGGATGATCCGACACGTACAGCTCGATGACGCCCTTGCGCAACTGGTCGAGCTTGTCGCTCTTCGTGCGGATCTTCATGCCTTCCGCAACTTCGGTCGTGCACGAAGCCGGGTAACCGCGGCGACCTTCAACTTCCACGAGGCAGAGCCGGCAGGATCCGAAAGCCTTCAGCGAATCAGTCGCGCAGAGCTTCGGGATGCGATTGCCGATGGTGGCGGCAGCACGCAGTACAGACGTGCCTTCAGGAACCGAAACGACGACACCGTCGATTTCGACGGCAACGGATTTCACCCCTGAAGGGACCGGCGTGCCGTGATCCACATGGTCAATTGCGTACATGGTCAGTACTCCGCAGTCAGTGCTGCAGTCTTGCCGAAATCTTCCGGAAAATGCTTGAGCGCACTCTGCACCGGAAACGGCGTCATGCCCCCGAGGCCACACAGCGACCCATGCTGCAGGGTTTCGCACAGATCATTGAGCAGTTCGAGATTCTGTTCACGATTGACGCCGGCCCTGATGCGGTCGATGACTTCCATGCCGCGAGTGGAGCCGATCCGGCAAGGCGTGCATTTGCCGCAGGATTCGAGCGCACAGAATTCCATGGCGTACCGGGCCATGTGCGCCATGTCGACCGTATCGTCGAAGGCGACGATGCCGCCATGGCCGAGCAAGGCGCCAATCCCGCTCAAGGTCTCGTAATCGACCAGCGTATCGAACTGCGACGCAGGAACATAAGCCCCCAGCGGTCCACCAATTTGTACTGCACGCAGCGGTCTGCCGGAAGCCGCGCCACCGCCGTAGTCGTACAGCAGTTCGCGCAACGACAGGCCGAACGCGCGCTCGACGAGTCCGCCGTGTTTGATGTTCCCCGCGAGCTGGATGGGCAATGTGCCGCGTGACTTGCCGACACCGAACTCGCGATAGAAGTCCGGGCCCTTGTGGAGGATGGTGGGCACGCTTGCGAGCGAGATGACGTTGTTCACGATCGTCGGCATCCCGAACAAGCCCTTGATCGCGGGCAACGGTGGACGCACCCTGACTTCACCGCGCTTGCCTTCGAGGCTTTCGAGCATCGATGTTTCTTCACCGCAGATGTAAGCGCCGGCGCCCAGCCGCACTTCGATATCGAAACGCACCCCGCTGCCCATGATGTTATCGCCGAGGAAACCTGCACGCCGGGCTTCGACCAGCGCTTCATTCAGCACGCGATGGGCATGCGGATATTCCACACGCAGGTAGATGTAACCCTGGGTCGCACCGACAGCGATACCCGCAATCGTCATGCCTTCGATGAGCGTCAGAGGGTCGCCTTCCATGAGCATGCGATCGGCAAAGGTTCCTGAGTCGCCCTCGTCCGCATTGCAGGTGACGTACTTCTGCTTGGCCGTCTGGTCGTGAACCGTCTGCCACTTGATGCCCGTCGGGAACGCCGCGCCCCCGCGACCCCGCAAGCCGGAATCGGTGACAGCCTTGACGATGGCGGCGGGAGTCAACGCGAGTGCCTGCCGCAAACCCTGGAAGCCTTCGTGCGCGACATAGTCGGCGACACTCACCGGATCGATGAGGCCGACTCGCGAAAATGTGAGGCGCTGCTGGCTGCGGAAATAGGGGTGATCTTCGATGTTCCCGAGCGCGAGAGGATGCGCGCCACCGGTGAGGAACCCTGCGTCAAACAGGCCTGCTACATCGGCCCGCGAGACGGGACCGTAAGCGACGCGACCCTGCTCCGCGACGACTTCCACCAGCGGTTCAAGCCACGAGAGTCCGCGCGACCCGTTGCGCACGATGCGAACGGCGAGTCCGCGATGCCGCGCCTGCCGGCTGATTTCTTCAGCGACACCTTCTGCACCGACTGCCAGCGCCGATGCATCGCGCGGCACGTAGACGGTTACTGCGCTCATGCCTTCGGACCCGCCAGCAATTCATCGAAGCGCTCTGGGGAAAGTCTGCCATGGACTTTGCCATCGATCATCGCTGCGGGAGACATCGAACAGAGGCCGAGGCAGTACACCGCTTCAAGGGAAGTACGGCCATCAGCGCTCGTCGTCCCGAACTCAACACCCAAGCGCTTGACCACATGCTGCGCAAGACGCTCGCCTTCCATCGCCTGGCAGGATTCCGCGCGACAGATCTGCACCACCGTTGCGCCCGACGGCCGATCACGGAAGTAGTGATAGAAGCTGATGACGCCATGGACTTCGGCCCGCGACAGGTTCAGTTCCGCAGCCACCACGGGAACGGCTGAGGCCGGGATGAATCCGATGGAATCCTGGATGGCATGCAGCACGACGAGCAGCGCTCCGGGCCGCCCTTTCAGTGGGGCGATGAGCGCAAGAATCTCGTCAGCGGAAGGCTGTGTGTCGATCATGTCCAAGGAAGTCTACCGCGCGCCTCAAGGCATGGCCCGACAGTAGTAGCAGCCATTTTGACGACTGTAAAGCGGCACTGTCGGCTACCAGTAATTGAAACAATCGATAGCATTTTGGCGCCATGAAAGGTCGGATGCCCTGCAGATGATCGATGATCATTGCGGGCATCGAGCCACTCCGGATGAGGGCGTCGCTCGCCCCTTCAACTTATCCAGCCAAGCGGGAGACGAAACTCGTTAGTGGGCGGTACTGGAAAGGCGGGCTGAAGCACGGCGCTGGAGCACATCCACCACGGCCTGGTTTGGCAGGAGCCGATAGTCCGCCTGCCCTACCGCGAGATCCATCGCAGTGAGGTTGCGCGTGTTCTTGATTGAAGGATCCGCACCCTGGCTCAGCAGGAACTCAACGAGAGCTGGCTCACCCCTGACCACGGCGCCGTGCAACGGAGTATTGCCGCCCTGATTGGCCTGGTTGATCTTGCCTCCGAGCGCAACCAGCATCTTGATCGCTTCGATCGCGTCCGGGATACGTCCCCTGCTGACGTCCTGTCTCCAGCCCACTCCGGCAGCCGCCATCAGAGGTGTCGTCTTGCCGACATTCTCTCTTCCGAGCTGTGGACCGACGGAGCTCGGCCTCGGATCGTCAGCGGTTTCCGCGAGCGGATTCGCTCCCGCTTTCAGCAGGATTCTCATGATCTCGAGATCGGCCGACATTGATGCCCGCAAAAAGGAAGTGGCCCCTTCGCGCATCACGGGATTGTAGGTTCCTCCCTGCGCGACCCACACAGGCAACGGTTCACCGGAAAGCGTGGCATCCACCTTGGCCCCTTTCTCCAGAGCCAGCCGGACCACGTCAACATAGCTCTTGTTGTCGGTGACAATGGGCGCCGGTCGTGAGTGCGCGTCCCGTGTGTTCATGTCCGTTGCGACGAACAGAACCGTGCGCCCGTATTTATCCGCGATATTCGGATCAGCGCCCGCGTTCAGCAGCTCGACAGCCGCATCGGTGTGGCCGTTCAGCGCCGCCAGAACCAGCGCATTGCTGAGATCGGCATCCACGAGGTCAAGGTTTGCGTGCGCCTGGACAAGAGCACGCACTGCTTCGACATGACCGTTGCGCGCGGCGAAATGCAGTGCAGTCAACCTTCCCTTGGGAATGTTTGAATAGACCGCACCACCAATTTTTCGCGCGGGATTCACCAGGGGAACAGAGATCTCCGCAGAGAACTCATCAACGCGAGCCCCGGCAGCAACGAGGGCTGAAATCGCTTCTGCATGTCCTTCTGCGGCAGCCCACATCAACGCGGTCTGCCCTTGCCAGCTCTCCTTGGCATTGGGATCGGCCTTGCGGCCAACATCGCCGCTTTCGAGCAGGACCTTGATCAGGTCGACATTGCCGGTGAGAGCCGCAGCCATCAGCGCGGTTTCCCCTTCGGCCGATGCAGCGCCCGGATCAGCCCCAGCCTTCAGCAGCAGCGATGCGGCGAGCGCATCGCCATTCCGGGCAGCCATGCGCAGCGGAGTAGCACCATAGCGATTAGCCGCATCGACGCGGGCACCTGCCTTGAGAAGGGCATCGATCATTTCCGGATCTCGCTCAAGAACGGCGAGCATCAGCGCTGACGTGCCATCGAAATCGGCAACATTCGCATCCGCGCCCTTCTTCAGAAGCGCCTTTACGCCATTGACGTCATGCGCTTTGACAGCCTGGACAACACCGGCAGCCGGCGCTGCAGGTTGCGACTGCGCATTGAGTCCGAAAAGACCCAGCGCCAGTGCTGTCAGTAAAACCGAAGTCGGCTGCGTACGCATGATATCGCCCCTTTTCTCTTGCATCTTCGCCAATGCACGACTGCATCGGCAACATCAGTTGCTGATCAGGTGAAGCCGACCGTGCCACCCTCACTGCGGCCAAACCTGTCGAGTTCGACGCCCATGTGACGTGCGATGTCGATATGCAGATCACCCACAGGGCGTGTCTTCAGCCCCTGGAGATGGCGGTTGCCCTTCACAAAACCGCTGACGACGGCGTAAGGCAGTCGCTGCTTCACGTGGCCGTTGCTGTCACTCATGCCGGCGCCGTACACCATCATGGTGTGATCGAGCAGCGAGCCATCGCCATCCTGTGTTGCAGCCAGCTTGTCGATGAACTGCGTGAACAGGCCAACGTGGTACTTGTCGATCTTGGCCTTCATTTCCATCAGTTCCGGAGTGTTCTGATGGTGCGAAACAGCGTGGTGCTGCGGGCGGACACCGATCTGCGGATACGAGACGGAACTGAGTTCGCGAGCCATCATGAACGTCGATACCCTGGTCAGGTCTGTCTGATAGGCGACGTGCAGCAGGTCGAACATGAGGGCGACATGATCCGGGAAAGACTCCGGCACGCCTGACGGCGAAGCAGGACTCGAGCCGGACAGTTCACCCGTGCGCGCTTCTGCAAGCTGGATCCGCCTTTCCACCTCACGGATGTTCTCGAGGTAATCCGAGATACGGCCCTTGTCCTGGGGGCCTACCCGGGCTTCCATCTGGTGCGTCTCGCTCAGTACGGAATCGAGAATGCTGCGATTTTTCTTGAGTCGTGCGAGGCGCTGCTCGGGGCTGCCCATGCCGCCGAACATGCGCTCGAACACCACGCGTGGGTTGACCTGCATAGGCAACGGATTGGTGGCCGACGACCACGAGATCGTGTTCAGGTAAGAGCAGCTGTAGCCTGAGTCACAGGTGCCGACCAGATTGGTGACATCTTCGATCGCCAGTTCCATCGACGGAAACACCGTGTCCCGGCCGATCTGCTTCGCGATCACCTGGTCCAGGGAAACGCCGGATTCGACGTCGGTTCCCTGTGTCTTTTTAGGGAACATGTCGGTCAGCCAGGCAGTGGCGGCGCCGCCATGCTGCGCCGAACCTTCAGCACCCAGCAGGTTGCTGACGACGGTCAGCTTGTCCTTGTAGGCCGCAAGCGGAGACAGCGTGGGCGTCATGTCGAAATCGTGGCCAATCCGGGTCGGTGTCCACAGGTCCACCTTGTCCGTCATCACCATGCCGTTCGGCACATAGACGAAGCCGATGCGTCGTGGACGATTGGCCGCCGTCTGCGCGAATGCCGTCATCGAGGGCACCATGGCAGTCAGGAAGGGCAGCGCAACACTGGCACCGGCGCCACGCAGGAACGTACGACGATCCAGGAATTTCTTCGTGATGAACATGACCGACTTCCCCCTTTTAGGGTAACAACTCTGGTTTCCGATTCAGCAATTCAATTCCGGGCCCGCGCGGCGGTCGACAACTCACCCGCTGCGGACAACTTCATCTGGAACGGCGTGGATCTCACGATCTCGAGCACGACCGCCGAGAATCGATAGTCCGCTGGCTTCGTGGATCTTTCGATGCCGCGAACCGCAGGCATGTCGTAGTACTCGAGGCCTCGACCTAACGCGTACGTAAGAAGCTTCTCGGTGAACGCATCGACGAAGTGGCCGGGATCCGACGCAATGGCGGCCCTCAGCTCCTGGACACCGTTGATCGGTGTTCCATTGGCAAGATTGCCGGACGCATTGATCGTATCGCCCGCCTCATCCTTGGCACGCTTGGTTCCAATACCGTCAAAGACTTCCATCGAGAAACCAATGGGATCCATGATCGCGTGGCACGACGCGCACCCGGGATCAGCGCGGTGGCGCTCCAGACGCACGCGCAACGACTGGGGATCGAGCGAATCCGCTGCATTCTCCTGGAGCGCAGGAACATTGTCCGGCGGGCTCGGGGGCGAATAGGCCAGCAGGTTCTCGAGTACCCATGCGCCGCGCTTCACGGGAGAGGTCCGGTTGGACATCGATGTCACGGTGAGAATGCTGCCTTGGCCCAGCAGTCCGCGGCGTGCATCGTCATCAAGCCGCACCTTGCGGAAGTCGCTGCCATAGACTCCCGGCACGCCGTAATGGCGAGCGAGCCTTTCATTCATGAATGTGTAGTCCGCCGTCAACAGCTCCACCACGCTGCGATCGTCACGCATGATGTTCCCGAAGAACATCAGCGTCTCGGTCCTGAAAGCATTGCGAAGAGTCTCGTCGAAATCGGGGAACGCGAAAGAATCCGGCTGGGCTGCATCCAGATTACGCAGATGCAGCCACTGCGCAGCGAAGTTGTTGGCCAGCGCTTCCGCACGCGGATCTTTCAGCATCCGGCGGACCTGCTGTTCCAGAACCTTGTTGTCACGCAGCTTGCCGGCGGCCGCGAGATCGGTCAGCTCCGTGTCTGGAATCGAGCTCCAGAGAAAGAACGACAGACGCGAAGCCAGCTCCAGATCGCTGATCCGGTAAGCCGTCTTGGGTGCGATTCCCTTCGGGTCGCGTTCCATCCGGAAAATGAAATCGGGGCTCGAAAGAATGCGGTTCAACCCCATCTGGATGCCGCCTTCGAACGTCCCGCTTGCTTCCTTGCCCTGCTGGTAGAAATCACGAAGGATGACCCGATCCGTTTCCGAAACAGGCCTGCGATAAGCAGAACGCGCCAGTTGCGACAGGATGCGATCAGCACAAGCCGTCTCGTCCCGCGCATTCTTCGGTACACACGTGAATATCGCCTTGCGGCTGGGTGTTTCAGCGGCTGGCGCTTTGGCGTTGAAGGGTCCGCGGATCAAAAGCCCTTCTACGGAAGGAACGCCCCCGAAATACACCGGATCGAAATTGATGTTCTGGAAAGGCTGGAGCTGATCGACTTCCCGTGCGTCGGTTTTCTTCAGGAAAGTCGCGGTGATCCTGTGGGTCCCGGCAGACAGCGGAATCCGGACCTTTACACGCTCAGTAATAGCATTCCTGATTACTGCAGGCTCTTCGAGCAGCAGCACGTAATCGGCAGCACCACCCATCGTGACCAGTCTTTCCTGCTTTCCGTCCACAGCCACTTCGAACTGATGCGGGAACTGCAGGCCACGGACGTTGCCTTCCGTGTTCTTCAGGAACGTCACATTGAATTCGTAAATGCCATCGAGCGGAAAGTAGTGTTCGACCAGAAGACCACCGCGTGTACCGGCAGGCAGTCCTTCAATGTGTTCGGCCTGTGAATAACGTTGGCTGACGCGGTAAAGGGAATCTTCCGGCGGCAATGCCGGATCGCCAACAGCGGTCGCACTGATGCGATCAGCGGCTGCGAGATAGCCTTCCAGCAGCGACGGAGAAATGCCCAGCACGTCGGCGACATTATCGAAGCCGTAGCTGGAGCTGTCAGGTGCCATCATCGCCTCGACGTCGACGTCGAGGGCGAGCAGATCGCGGATGGCATTCTTGTATTCTGTTCTGTTCAGCCGGTACGGCGCAGGTCGTCCGGGATTGGGGTTCTTTGCCGCATTCCGGTCCAGCTCCGTTTCGAGCCAGCGCGTGAATCCATCATAAGTCGCCGGATCCGGACGAGGCTTGCCAACAGGAGGCATAGCTGAAGCCCGAAGCTTCGTGACGACTTTCTCAAGGATGCCCGCGTGTTCGCCAATCTTCGAGAGATCGAGATCGTCGAGCGAAAGGCCACCGCGATTCTCGATCGGGTCGTGGCAGTCCACACAATAGCGGTCGACCAGGGCGCGATACTGCGCAGGGGAATCGGCATTTTGCGCAACGGCAACTGCGGGCCCCGCAAAGACCATCGGCAGCCACCAGGCATGTCTCCAACCCATCAGAACCGCCCCCATCGTCTGTTGGCAAACCGGAAACCCTTGGCGGGTAGCGAAGTTCACCGACCTGCTGCAATCGTGGATTTTTATAGCGTCAGAATTATTCCCGAGTATACATGCGAATTTTCCTGCCGCCGGAGGACATCAGCAGACCGACAACAATGCCGCAACGCATCATTGCTGAACGTCGTTATGTTGGGTGGAACCGAAACGGATCAAATGCGCGAGTTGCCACGTCGCAGCCGAAACCCGCCAGTTATTCAGCGACTCAAAGTCCCCGGTTCAGCGTGCGTGCGTGGTGCCGGAGATGATCTTCCATATAAGTGGAGATGAAGTAATAGCCGTGGTCGTAACCCGTATGCCGGCGCAGCGTCAGCGGGTAGTTCACCTTGCGGCAGGCTTCTTCAAACAACTGGGGATGCAGCTGCTGTTCGAGAAACTGGTCAGAGAGCCCCTGGTCAACGAGGATCGGTGGGCGACGCGGTGCATCCTTCAGGCCCGATACAAGCGTTGTTGCGTCGTACTGCTTCCACTCATCCCGTTTCATTCCCAGATAACGACTGAACGCCTTCTCTCCCCAGGGACACTGCATGGGTGCAGCGATGGGAGCGAAAGCTGAAACAGAGTGGTACAGGTCGGGGTTCTTGAGAGCGATTGTCAGCGCCCCATGGCCGCCCATCGAGTGCCCGAAGATCCCCATGCGTGCACTGTCGACCGGGAAGTTGGCCTCGATCAGCGCCGGCAGTTCCCGGGTCACATACGAATACATGCGGTAGTGCTTCGACCACGGTTCCGCCGTGGCATCGAGATAAAAACCCGCGCCGACGCCGAAGTCCCAGCTGTCGCTGTCACCTGGCAGCGGTACACCGCGGGGACTCGTATCGGGCGCCACGAGCATGAGCCCGAGTTCTGCAGCGACTCGCTGCGCGCCCGCCTTGATCATGAAGGTTTCTTCGGTGCACGTGAGTCCGGCGAGGTAGTACAGCACCGGCACCTGCTGCTTGAGCGCGAGCGGCGGTACGAACACCGAAAACCGCATCGAGCATTGCGTCTCGGCGGAGTCATGACGGTAAAAGCCCATCACGCCACCGAAGCACTGGTGGAGATTCACGATCTCCAGGTGCGTGGGATTCGCTGCATCGGTGGGCTGCGCGTTCATGTTCAAAACGTCACGACGCTGCGGATGGATTCACCCTTGTGCATTAGGTCGAACGTGTCGTTGATGCGCTCGATCGGCAGGACATGCGTGATCAGGTCATCGATGTTGATCTTGCCGTCCATGTACCAGTCGACGATCTTCGGCACGTCGGTGCGGCCGCGGGCTCCACCAAACGCCGTGCCTTTCCATACTCTGCCTGTGACCAGCTGGAAGGGCCGGGTCCTGATCTCCTGCCCTGCGCCGGCCACACCGATGATGATCGATTCGCCCCAGCCGCGGTGCGTGCACTCGAGGGCCTGGCGCATCAGGTCGACATTGCCGATGCATTCAAAGCTGTAGTCGGCGCCACCATCGGTCAGGGCGACGAGATGAGCGACGAGATCCCCTCCTACTTCCTTCGGATTGACGAAGTGCGTCATGCCGAATTTCTCGGCCAGGCTTTTCCGACCCGGATTGATGTCCACGCCGATGATCTTGTTGGCCCCGACCAGGCGGGCGCCCTGAATCACATTGAGGCCGATGCCACCGAGGCCGAACACCACGACATTGGCGCCCGCTTCGACCTTGGCCGTATTGATGACCGCCCCAATGCCCGTCGTCACACCGCAACCGATGTAGCAGACCTTGTCGAACGGCGCATCCTCGCGGATCTTCGCCAATGCAATCTCCGGCAGCACAGTGTAGTTCGCGAACGTCGAGCAGCCCATGTAGTGATGGATCTTCTCGCCGCCGATCGAGAAGCGGCTGGTGCCATCCGGCATCACGCCTTTGCCCTGGGTGGCCCGGATCGCAGTGCAGAGATTGGTTTTGTGGGAAGTGCACGACTTGCACTGCCGGCACTCGGGTGTGTAGAGCGGGATGACGTGATCGCCCTTCTTCAAGGTCGTCACGCCCGGACCCACATCGACCACTACACCCGCGCCCTCGTGACCGAAGATCACCGGAAACAGCCCTTCCGGATCCGCGCCCGAGCGCGTGAACTCGTCCGTGTGGCAAACGCCGGAGGCCTTGATCTCGACCAGTACCTCACCCGCCCGGGGACCCTCCAGCTGCACGGTTTCAATCGTCAGCGGCGCACCCGCTTTCCATGCCACTGCTGCTTTCACATCCATTCCAATCCCCTGGTTGATTTTTCTGCGAGTGAGCACGCGTCAGGCTGCACCACTACGTAGACGAAAGAATCCGGACCGACACGATAACAAAGCGGCCCTGCATGAACCCGCTTGCCAATCGCGGGCCATGAGGGCGACAAGTTGTTTTACATTCGTAAACTTGATTTTTACCATCGTCAAGTGACGTAGGCAAGCACGAAATCCTTCGGTGTGGGGACCGACCGATTTCACCTTGCGTGCGGCGCGTATTCCCTGCGCGACCCGGATGCATTAGCGTAGGAAGCGGCTGCAGCGCGGCCTGCCAGGACAGGAACCTCGCCAGACAGAAGCCCAAGGTCGCGATTTCTGCGGGCGACTTGGAGCCAGCGCGCATTTCGACCCGGCATTCCAGAATTTTCCATTTCCAATCAAGCAATTAGTCATGCCTGGATCAGATCAAAAGCCGAACGGTAACGTCGATGTCGCGGTGCGCGAGCGCCTGCTGGAAGCCGCGGTGGACGCCTTTGCGGCCTTCGGTTTCGAAGGCGCCTCGCTGCGCATGATTGCCCAGAAAGCAGGTGTCGCTTTCCAGCTCATCACTTATTACTTCGGTTCGAAGGAAGACCTGTGGATCGCCAGCGTCGATTTCCTCTTCGACGTGCGGATGAAGGCAGCCAAGACCACCTTCAATCCGGTGAAGGACTTTGAACCCCAGCTTCGCGAATGGCTGAACATCGCGCTGCGCTTTTCCATCCAGGAGCCGCAGCTACGCCAGATCATGTGCCAGGAATATCTGGCCCGCAGTGAACGCTACGAAAAGCATTTGCGCCCGCGCCTGCGCGAGGCTACCCCCTACTTCGCCTATTTCTTCGAGCAGGCGCAGAAGCAGGGCATTGCTGCGCGGCTGTCTGCTAAGGAAATGCTCCTGATCCTCCGCGGGATCATGCTGCTGGCGGCCGTCGCGCCGGACGAAATCACTTCCATCGTGGGCGGACGTATCGACAGCCAGAAGACGATTGAAGTGCTCTCCGATCTCGTCGTGAATCTTTTCATGAAGGGTGAAGGCACAACGGCCCTCAAGCACCTCACGGCCGTGCAGACGGCCTGAGATCACGCGGGCATGATCCAGTTCTGGCAGGACCTCACGACGACTGACTTCGCTGCGCTCGATGCAGAATCGACGCTGGCGGTTCTGCCTGTCGCAGCAGTCGAGCAGCACGGACCCCACTTGCCGCTGGCGACGGATGCCCTCATCAACGCGGGCCTGATTGACGTTCTGCTGCAACAACCTCACCGCAAAGCGCGTGTCCTTGTGCTGCCCGCGATGACGATCGGTCACAGCCTTGAACATACCGATTTCAAGGGCACGCTCACCATCGCAGCAGAGACTCTGCTTGCCTCATGGCTCGACGTCGGCAAAAGCGTTGCGCGAACCGGCGTGCGCAAACTCATCATCCTGAACACCCACGGTGGACAGACTTCGCTCGTGCAGATCGCTGCCTTGAGGCTGCGTGCGGAATGCAGGATGCTCGCAGTCCGTGCGAATTACTTTGCGTTCGGCTCACCGGCAGGACTGTTCGAAGCGGACGAGCTGAAGCATGGTATTCACGGCGGCGAGATGGAAACTTCCCTGCTCCTCCACCTGCGGCCGGATCTCGTGCGGCGTGATCAGTTGGAGAATTTTTCGGGATTGCCGCAGTCGCTGGCCGCTTCGAACAAGGTATTCGGCGCGGAAAAACCGGTCGGTTTCGGCTGGCTGAGTCAGGACCTGCATCCCGCTGGCGTGGTGGGAAACGCAGCGAAAGCCGATGCAGTTCGGGGAAAACAGCTACTGGACTACCTAGCTGAAAAACTGGGCGTGCTGATCGAAGAAGTCGCGGCGACGCCGCTGTCGGTATTGAAGTAGCCCCTCCCTCACCCGCACTCCGCGCGGCCTCTCCCACGGGAGAGGTAGATCCCTCTCACCCCAACCCTCTCCCGACGGGGGAGGTGATGCCCCCTCACCCCAGCCCTCTCCCAGCGGGAGAGGGAGTCGATACCCTCTCCGGGTGGAGAGGGAAACGGAGTGGGTGAGGATCAGGAATCCGAATCGACCGGCAGGTGCCCTGCCCGTTCCTGCTTCGCCTTGATGTAGCGCGCATTGTGTTCGTTGATTGCGCCACCGAGCGACACGCGACCGACCACCTCGATGCCCGCATCCTGAAGCTGGCGGAACTTGGTGGGATTGTTGGTGAGAAGCTGGATGCGGTTCACGCCTAACTTGCGCAGCATGAGCGCGGCCACGACGAACGTCCTTTCATCGGAACGAAAACCCAGCGCCTGGTCGGCATCGAGCGTATCGAGCCCACCGTCCTGCAGGTGATACGCACGCAGCTTGTTGGCAAGGCCGATGCCCCGCCCTTCCTGTGCGAGATACAGAAGAATGCCTCCGCCGGCAGCGCCCAGCTGATCGACGGCATTACGCAACTGATCGCCGCAGTCGCATCGCAGGCTGCCAAGGAGATCGCCTGTCAAACAAGCAGAGTGAACGCGCACAGGTACGGGCTCCGACTTGTCGAAGTCACCGACCAGCACGGCTACATGTTCCGTTCCATCGCGCGCATCCCGAAACAGCACGAGCCGGCAATTCTCATGACCGGACAGCGGCACGCGAGCGTCGCTTACCCAGTCGAGATCCTCGACGCGTGGCTTCTCGAAATGCTCCACGTCCTCTGTCGCAACGATCAGGACATCGTCACTGAGTTTCGAGCGTTCAATATCAACAGTGCAGATGGCGGGCATCAGGCGTGCATGCTTGGCGAGCTTGAGACCCGCTTCGACCACCGGACTGCAAGGTGCAGCTGCGATCGCATCGAGATCGATTGCAGCCATGGCGGGTCTTGGAGCCAGGCCCGCAACGGCAGCCAACTCTGCAAACTGGACAGGCTGCGCAGGACGAAGCACCCAGGACTGGTCCGGCGCATCGGCCAGCCCCAGTGCCATCGCACGCTGACCCGTGATGGCCAGTCGCACCGGACCGGCTTTCATGCGGACAAGGCGCTCGACCAAGGCGGGAGTCGCCGTTTCGAGGGCGCTCATCAACATGCCACTCGCCGGGCCCTGGACGAAAATTGCCCTTCCCCGACGCAATTCCATCAACGCACGTTCCACCTGAAGGGTCCGGACATCCCCATTCAGGTAATCAACAGCGTCCCCGGGGTGGCCGTTGCCATTTATTTTGTCTGCCATCATGCCGTTCAAACTAACATACCTCCCGACCCCCGCGAAAATGGCGCGAGTCCGCGACTCCACGTGGGACAAAGACTGACGTTCGGAGAACGCATTTCCGCATTCCGGGCAGGGAATCGACAGAATTGACTACGAACGGAACGCCAGTACAGGCAGTGGATGAAGCGTGGCGGCTGGTCAAAGCGGCCGCCGAAACGAACCGGGCCGGTTTTGATACCAGCCACTCCGCAGGCTACTTTCTCGGGGACAACGAGCAGCTGGTTTCCGTGGCCCTGGAGGACCCGAATGCCAGCCTCGCATGGCTGCCTGGCGGCGGCTGGACGTCGCGGCTCGATCCGTCTGATGGTCGCAGTCCGCTGGTAGACCTGTACCTGCCTCTCGCCAGCAGCAACGGGGGACAACCCATGACCGTCGGGCATCTGGGCCAGAGTCTGGATGGATTCATCGCGACAAATACCGGAGATTCCTACTACGTGACCGGCCAGGAAAATGTCCGGCATCTGCACAGGATGCGCGGCCTGTGCGACGCCGTCATCGTGGGGGCAGGAACCATCGCCGCGGATGACCCGCAACTCACCACCCGTCGCGTCCCCGGCAAGAATCCGCTGCGGGTAGTGCTCGACAGGACACGCCGCCTGGACAACCAGTATGGAGTGTTCAACGATGGCCAGGCGCCAACGCTGCTCGTTTGCGGAGACAGCGCACGCGAATCGTGGGCGCCGACAGACCAGGTAGACATTCTGAAGTTGCCTACGCCGGAAGGACAACTGGATCTCGTGGCGTTGATCGAAAATCTGCGTGCCCGCGGCTGCAATCGCATCTTCGTCGAAGGGGGCGGGGTCACGGTGTCGGCTTTTCTTCAGGCATCGCTGCTCCATCGCCTCCAGATTGCGGTCGCGCCGCTTCTCATCGGTGACGGTCGCCCCGCGATCCGCATGCCGGCACCGCTGGTGCTGAGCGATTGCGTGCGCCCTGAGCAGCGCATCTTCCGGATGGGAGAGGACATCCTCTTCGAATGTGTGTTGATGCCAGCATTCAATCCTGCCGCAGAAAGTCAGGCGCCCGATCCAGCGCCGATCGAACGGATACTCTGATTCCGGGACAACAGTGACGGCGCTGGCCCGCAAGATCCTGCATGTCGACATGGATGCGTTTTACGCCTCCGTCGAACAGCGCGATGATCCTTCCCTGCGTGGCAGACCGGTGGTAGTGGCATGGCGAGGCAACCGGTCGGTGGTCTGCGCCGCGAGTTATGAAGCACGAAAATTCGGCATTCGTTCAGCGATGCCTGCTGTACGCGCCGAGCGGCTCTGCCCGGAAGCGGTCTTCGTTCCCCCGGATTTCGTGCGCTACAAAGCCGTATCACGGCAGGTACGCGAGATCTTTTCGCGCCACACCGATCTCATCGAACCGCTGTCACTGGATGAAGCCTATCTCGACGTCACGGTCAGCAAATCCAGCCTGCCCTCGGCCACTGCGACAGCCGAAGCCATCCGGAAGGCGATTCATGAAGAAACGCAACTGACGGCTTC
The DNA here is from genome assembly GCA_965279735.1 of Steroidobacteraceae bacterium. Lineage (GTDB taxonomy): Bacteria > Pseudomonadota > Gammaproteobacteria > Steroidobacterales > Steroidobacteraceae > CAIUGU01. Next base: position 2,763,212 of record OZ257260.1, read on the forward strand.
GGCGGGCGTCGCAGCCAACAAGTTTCTGGCCAAGATTGCCTCGGACTGGCGCAAACCCGACGGGCTTTTCGTGATCCGTCCCGAGCAGGCGGATGCCTTTCTCGCGCCACTGCAGGTCGGCAGGCTTCCCGGCGTGGGCAAGGTCATGGAACGCAACCTGGCAGAGATGAATGTCAGCACCATTGCCGACCTGCGCACACTCACGCTCCCGTTTCTTGAGCAACGCTTCGGTCGTTGGGGACGCCGTCTGCACGAACTTGCGCGCGGAATCGATGACCATCCAGTGCGCGTCGAGCGACCGACAGTGCAGATCTCCGCGGAAGATACGTTCCCCGAAGACCTCAATTTAAGCGAACTCGAACCGCATATCCGGCGCCTTGCGGAAAAAACGTGGGCGGCCGCGCAGCGTGATCAGACGAGAATCGCCCGAACTGTCGTTCTCAAGCTCAAGACCGCGGATTTCAGATCGTTGACTCGTAGCCTTACGCCAGCCGTTCATCCTGGATCCGCCGGCGAGCTCGCCGACATCGCCTGCCAGCTCCGCAATCGCGTCGAGTTTCATGAAGATACCTTGTACCGGCTCGTGGGCGTCGGGCTGTCGGGCTTCATCGACAAGGATCTCCCGACAACACAGACGGACCTGTTCAAATAAAAAGGGCTGGCAAAGCGCTGCCAGCCCTCCCGGTCCGGAAGACCGATTCCTGCTTTTCGATTGATGACCCGGTCAGAACGTCCGGCGGACGCGGAGTCCGTAAGTCATCGGATTGCCGTACACAACGCTGTCGTTGGTCAGACCACCACCCGTGCCGATGGCGGCAATGTACGTCTCGTCCGTCACGTTGTTGACGAAACCCTGCACTGTCCAGTCTCCCTGGGCATACGTGAGCGAGACGTTCGTCAGTTCACGTTCCGGGATCTCCCAGAAAGCCTCACGGCGGATCACGTTCACGTCCTGTGCATCCGTATGCGAGAAGCTGACGCGTGGGGTCCACGTGCCGTTCCCGGCCGGAATCTCGTAGTCGAGCGTGATGCCATACGAGATCTCGGGCGAATAGATGTTGGTCAGACCCGAAGCATTGACGTAATAAGGCGTGTAATCCGCGCAGGTCGAGGTGAGTGTTCCGGCGCCGTTGAATGTAGGCGTGACGCCCGCTGCGCACTGGAACGCATCCGCACCCGCACCGTTGGTCTTCACTCTGGCGTCAGGCACGAGGGAACGGTCGATTGCACTGATGTCGCCCAGCTCGGAATCCACCCAGCCGACGTTGGCCTGTACGCCCAAACCGCCGAACCTGCCGTTGAACTCGGCCTCCAGGCCCTGAATCGTCGCTTCGCCGATATTCAGCACAGCGTTGCCGGCATTGTTGGTCGTCGCCAGGAACGCCTGCTGCTGGATGTCCTGGTAGTCGTTGTAGAAGCCACCGAGGCTCAACGTGGCGCGACCATCCAGGAACGTGCCCTTCCAGCCGAGCTCGTAGTCGTCGACCGTCTCCGCCACGAAGGGTTGCGCAGTCTGGGAGCCGCCTGACTTGTAACCCCGTGCGTAGAACAGGTAGATGAAGTTGTTGTCACCTGGCGTCCAGTTGAGACCCACCTTCCAGGTGGGGTTTTCATCTTCCCACGCCGGCGGCCGGGTACCGACGTCGAAGCACGTAGAGGTGTTGAAATTTACAATCGCCGCGTACCGCGGAACCGACCGGATGTCTGCAGGACAATTGCCGGCAACCGCGGCAACTCCATTCAAGGTAGAGCCACCCGGAGCATTGCCGTTCACCTGGAAGCGCCGCGTACCTGATCCGTTGTACCGGCCCGTGCTGAAGTTCCGGTCCACGTTGTAGCGGAGACCGACGGTGAGTTCGAGATCTTCGACGAACTTCCAGTTGGCCTGCGCGAAGACACCTCCCGTGCGTACAGTCGTGAGGCTGTTGGTGACAGTGATATTGGGAAGCGTTGCAGAGGGCGTAACTCCTGCCACCGGTGGGCCAATCTGCTGGAAGAAGTCTCCGGGACAGACGACAGTCTGCACGCCGGTCGCAGAATCGATGCCGCAGGTGTAACCCTCGGTGACCACGTTCACAGGTGTCCGGCGATAGAACCATGAAGTGCCGACCACCCAGTTGAACGGACCATCCGCCGAGATCAGGTTGAATTCCTGGCTGTAATAATTGTTGTCCGGACCAACATCGTTGCGAGCTACGTTCGCATTGGCGAAAGTGGCATCGCCGTCCTCGATGTACGCATTCTCGCTGTGCTGGAAACCGGTGAGCGAGCGGAAAGTCATCTCGTTGTCGAACTTGTAGTTCACTTCGAGACTGTGCCGCTCGATCGTGCCCAGGAACTGGGTTTCCCGAAGGTTGCTGCTGATGATCCCCGGATCATGGTTCGGATCGGCGGGTGCATCGTAGTTCCAGTAGCGCGAATGAGCTTGCGTGCCTGCGAGCGCGCCTGCTGGAGCTCCCAGCGTGAACGTGCGCGGGTTCGGCTGGGCCGGCGAGCCTTCGTTGTCGCTGCGGTTCATCTCCGTACGCCACAGCAGTTCCAGATTGTCGTTCGGCGCCCATAGCAGCGAGACACGGGCATTCAGATCGTTGACCGACCCCGGTCGCTGGAAGGAATTCGTCGGAGTCGGGCCGGTGATGCTGCCACGGTCCTCGAAATAGCTGTTGCGATGTTCCGTACTGAAAGCCAGGCGTGCGGCCCAGGTATCGGAAATCGGCAGATTGACGGCGCCCGTGACCCTGGCATCGCTCGACTTGCCGTACGCGCCTTCGACATAGCCACTCGTACCTGCAGTCAGCGACGGTTTGACGGAGTTCAGCCGGATGGCGCCGCCGGTGGATGATGTGCCGATGAAAGTGCCCTGCGGGCCACGCAGCACTTCAATGGTGCCGAGATCCAGGAACTGATTGCTCAAGGAGATGGTTTCCGCATTCAGCAGGCCATCCTGGAGAACGGCAACACCGACCTGGATCGACGGCTGAATGGCCGAGTTGCCAATGCCGCGGATGTTGATCGAGTTGAACCCGCCCGGGTTGTTGATCGTGACGTTCGGCGTCGAAGTCTGCAGGTCGGCGATGTTCTTCGTCTGTGACTTCGCGATGTCATCCGCACTCAGCACGTTCATCGAGATGGCGGTCGTCTGCTCCGTGGTTGCACGACGTTCCGCGGTAACGATGATTTCCTCGAGCACTTGTGCCTGGACTCTTGCATGCGGCAGCAGGGCAGCCGCAATCGCTCCTGCCAGCAGCAGGTTTCTTTGCATCCTCATTTTCGTGATCCCCCATTCGTTGTGTGATTGGCGATCGACCCAAGGAGCAGGATTCGCTGGCATGCATGAACAGCCAGCGTTGTGGCCCATCACTCGGCAGTTGCTTTGCAATTCCCCTGACTGCTTCTTGTGCTGGCAACGCTACAACACTATTGGCCCGCATTCATGAATAAAATTGTTTTATATCAATATGTTGCGTCACACCCTTATGCTACGCAGCTTTCTGCCCTGCACTACTCTGCTTCGCAGCACGAACAGTCATGTTCATGAAAAAGGGTCTTCTTTTGCACAGGAATTCTGTGGTTTTTTTTCCAATGCGAATGAGCATCGCTAAAAAAGTAGCGCAAAAAAAGCGCTCGCTCTTCACGAAAATATTTTTTAGGGCATGAATGGAATCGTTCGCGGCAGAGATTCATGCATGGCTTTGGTGTGGAAGCTGCTGCGGCATAGGTGATCGTTTCCTGAGTCGATAACGCACATCGACGCAGAACAAATCTTCCACAAAAGAAAAGGGGCTGGCAGTTTCCTGCCAGCCCCTGCAACGTCAGATGCTTGTTTTTCTTTTGGTACTTCTTTTCAGATTTTAGAAGCTGTAGCGAGCGCGGAGGCCCCATACGAGCGGATTGCCGTACACCACGCTGTCGTTGGTCAGACCACCACCCGTACCGATAGCGGAAATGTAGGTCTTGTCCGCTGCGTTGTTGACGAACAGCTGTGCCAGCCAGGCGTCCTGAGCGTAGGTCAGCGACACATTCACCAGGTTGCGCTCCGGGATGACCCAGAAGTCTTCGCGCCGGACGAGGTTGATGTCCTGCTCATCGATGTGCGAGTAGCTGACGCGAGGCGTCCAGGTGCCATTGCCCGCGATGATGTCGTAATCAACCGTTACGCCATACTGCAGCTCTGGCGAGTAGATGTTCCGCTCTCCAGAAGCCGAGATGTAGTACGGCGTGTAGTCGGCGCAACCACCCAGGTTTTGTGCCACCAGATTGACTGCTACACCAGGAGCGCACTGACGAAGGTCGGTGGTCGTTCCGGGGGCACGTACACTGGCATCGGGCACCAGCGTGCGGTCGATGATGTTGACGCTGCCCAGCTCGGAATCCACGTAGCCGACGTTAGCCTGAATCCCCAAGCCACCGAACTTGGCATTGAACTCGGCTTCAAGGCCCTTGATGGTGGCCTTGCCGACGTTGGTCACGGCATTGCCGGCGCTGGCGGTACTGGCGATGAAGGCCTGCTGCTGGATGTCCTGGTAGTCCATGAAGAAGCCGCCGATGCTCAGGTTCGCGCGACCATCGAGCATCGTGCCCTTCCAGCCCAGCTCGTAGTCATCGACCTGTTCAGGAGAGAACACGCCGGCAGCCTGAGCGCCACCTGACTTGTAGCCTCTCGAGTAGAACGCATAGATCAGGTTGTTACCCGGCGTCCAGTTCACGCCTACTTTCCATGTAGGGGTTTCGTCATCGTAGGACGATGGCGCACCCGGGAAGCTGCAGCTGGCGGTATTCCAGTTGATCTGACTGTAGCGGGAAGCTCCCCTGATGTCGGCAGGGCAGTTGTTGACTACACTTCCAGGAGCAGGATTCGCGTTGATTGCAACGACACCACCCGGCAAGTCGCGACCGATCGAGTAGTTCTTGTCGATGTTGTAACGAGCACCGAGCGTGACCTGCAGGTCATCGACGAACTCCCAGTTCACCTGACCGAACACTGCGCCAGAGCGTGCCACGGCATAAGAACCGGCGAGAGTAATGGCGGGCAATTGACTAGGCGCGTTACCCGTGAACGTCAGCGGGCAGGCCGTGAACAAACCCGTGGCGGGATTGATACCGCAGGTGAAGACCTCGCTGGTGTTGTTGGGAATCGTCGAACGGTAGAACCAGTTCGAACCCACGATCCAGTTGAACGGACCGTCAGCCGAGATCAGGTTGATTTCCTGGCTGTAGTAGTTGTTGTCCGGGCCGATCTGGTTGCGGTTCACCTGGGCGTTCGCCATCGAGGCATCGCCGTCTTCGATGTAGATGACTTCGTTGTGGTTGAAGCCGGTGAGCGACCGGAAGGTCATACCGCCGTCAAACTTGTACGTCCACTCGAGGCTGTGACGATCGATGACGCTCGAAAACTCTGCATCGAGCAGGTTGATGCTGAGAACGTCCGGGTCGTGATTGGGGTCGACCGACCCTGCGTTCGATCCCAGAGTTGTGCCGCTACCCCCGCCTACGCCAGTCGAAATCTGACTTCCCCCCGCCCCAATTCCAAAAAGATCGGGACCGTCATAATTCCAGTAGCGTGAGTGTGCCTGCGTACCTGCCAAGGCCCCTGCGCCCGCTCCCAGCGTGAAAGTCCGTGGGTTCGGCTGTGCAGGAGAGCCCTGGATATCGCTGCGATTGAATTCGCTGCGCCAGATGAATTCCCATTTCTCGTTCGGCGCCCACAGCAACGAAACACGGCCGCCCTGGTCCTGCACACTGCCAGGCCGCTGCATCGGATTTGCAGGATCGCGGCTTACGAGTCCACCTCTGTTGTAGAAGTAGCTGTTACGCTTTTCCTGGTTGAAGGCGACGCGCGCGGCGAAGGTGTCGGAAATCGGCAGGTTGAGAGCACCGGTCATCTTGACGTCGCTGCTGGTGCCAACCTGGCCTTCAACAAAACCGCCGACTGCGCCGCCGATTACGGGCTTGACCGAGTTGAGACGGATGGCGCCACCGGTGGAAGAGCCACCGACGAACGTGCCCTGCGGGCCACGCAGCACTTCGACCGTACCGAGGTCGAGGAACTGGTTGCTCAGGGTGATCGTCTCGGCGTTCAACATGCCGTCCTGGAACACCGCCACGCCGACGCTGATCGACGGTTGAATGGCCGAGTTGCCGATGCCGCGGATGTTGATGGAGTTGAAGCCGCCCGGATTGTTGATCGTCACGTTTGGCGTTGACGTCTGCAGGTCGGCAATGTTCTTGGTCTGGGTGTTCGCGAGATCGTCCGCGCTCAGCACGTTCATGGAGATGGCAGTCGTCTGTTCGGTGCTCGAACGTCGTTCTGCGGTAACAATGATTTCTTCAAGAGCCTGCGCGTTGGCTCGCGCATGTGGCATCAAGACGGCCGCAACGGCAGCCGCCAGCAATAGACTGGATTCCCTCTTCATCTCGATTCCCCCGTAGTTTTTGATAGAAGCGATCGCAAGAAACTGAAACGGAAAATACTTCATGCGTCCGATGAGCGCGACTCATGATGCGAAAAAAAGACACCTCCTTTGCTCATAGTGCTACCGATACAACGATCCGGCAACGAAATTCCGCCAAAAACTTTCCCTAATGGAAATTCGCGATGCACCGTGATGCAGTGCCGCATTGCTATAAAGCGCGTGGTTCCCAGTGATGAGTGCGCGACTTCATACACATATCAGGACACGCTTTGATAGGGAAAAAGCAGCCTTGGCGGGAATCTTGCGTCGCCTCGCTCAACTCTGGAGTGCTGCTGCGATCGCAGCTGTAGCGGAATAAAAACACTTTCTTCGCGAGCGTGGGCAGCCCCAAAGAAAGGGCCCGTGATCCCCGATTGGCCTTTGCCAACCGGGACCACGGGCCCGTTTCAACACTTTCCAGCCCGATCAGTTACCGAAGCGATACAGCAAGCTGATGCCGTAGCGCGTACCACGCTCACGCGTGACGCCGGTTGCGTCATAGATGGTCAGGTCGTTTGACTTCGAGAACGTATCTGGCTGAGCGCCGTACTTCACACGCTTGTCAGTGAGGTCCTGTCCATACAGTGCTACCTCCCAGTTGCCAGACTCAGGCACCAGCGCAACTCGCAGGTCAACGCGCTCGAACCCGGGGACGTTCTGTCTTGGATCGACGTTGTCCGTCAGGCTGTAGCCATCGCTGAAGCGGATGTTGCCTCCCACCCTGACCTGGTAGGCGTTGCTGACCGGAATGCGGTAATCCGGATTCAGGCTGAACGACCACAGCGGGCTGTACGGCAGGCTGACGCCTTCGCGACTCACACGGCACGGAGCAGGAACGAGCTTGGCTTCAAGAGCATTGCAAGATGCGTTGGAATATTCGTCGTAAACCGCCTTGGCAGCCACCGCACCGCTGAAGCCCAATGTGAAGTTGTCCGTCAATGCGGCCCGGCCGTCGAACTCGACACCCTGGGTGTGTGAAGCACCCGCATTGGTCGTGATGAACCGACCCAACGCACTGATGAAGATGTTCAACTGCAGGTTGTCGTACTCGGTGTAGTACGCAGCAGTATTGAGCTCCAGCCGGTTGTTGAAGAGCCGGCTCTTGATGCCGACCTCATAGCCCTTTGCCTCTTCCGGCTCGAAGGTGAAGGGGTCAGGCAACGTACCGCCGGTAGGCGGCTGCATCACGAAACCACCCGCCTTGAACGCTTCGGCATACTTTGCATACGCCATCACGTCGTCAGCGATATCCACTTCAAAGCCCACTTCGGGCAGGAAGCCATCCTTGTCTTTCTGGCCTCGCGCAGGCGTGCCACCCACCCGGCCCTGGGGAATCGGGATGAACGGGCTGAAGGCATTGGCTCCCGGCGCAAGGAAGGCGACAGTTGCAGGCAATACACCCGTCTTCGACACATCCTGGTAGCGTCCCGCCAGGTTGATGCGGAATGCATCGGCGACATTCCACGTGCTGGCGAAGAAGGCGCTCTTCCAGGTCGAATCTTCAGTCAGCGTGCCGCCGAAGGCGGTGGCGCGCGTGCCATTGGGAACGTAGCCACCGTTGGCAACGTAAGGTTCGCCCTGGGTAGGGCTGCCATAGCCAGCGATCGAGACCCATGGCAGGTACACGTTGATGGTGCTGTGGAGCTTGTGCTTCTGGTAGTACAGCCCGGCCATCCACGTGAACTTCTGGTCAGGCGATGACGTCAGGCGCAGCTCTTCAGCGACCTGCTCGAAGTCCTCGAGACGGTGGTCAGTGTAGATGGCAAACGAGCTGTCATCCGGGTCCAGCCAGTCTTCCTTGTCGTAATCGACGTAGGAGGTGATGGATCCGAGCGACAGGCCGCCGAACCGCCAGTTCATGTTCAGGGCGCCGATATTCGCCTGGAAATCACGATCTTCTTCGTGACCGTATTCATCGACCGTATTGAGACCACGGGCGATATCCTCAATGCCTCGGGAGGCAACCGTCAGGAGATTGCCCTGGGCATCTGTCGTCACTGCTCCACGCAGATAGCCCCAGTAATTCGCGCTCGCCGGGTTGGTCGATGTGGGTCTGTTGACGACGGGCACGTTGGTGCCCGGATTCCGTGCGTTGAGCGTATCAACAGCCGCGCGAAGATCCTGCGAACCCCCAGTGCCTCGCTTGCCGTCTAGCACACTCAGGTTGCTGCCGTTGATCAGGGCATCCACCGCACAGAGCGCAGGCGCTCCCGGCGCCAGGGACGCGAGGCTGCGGCTATAAGCGGCGCGGGTTTCGCACTGGGTGAATTCACCACCTACACCACGCTGCCAGACATCCTGGTATTCGTATTTGAACGTCGCGTCGAAATTGTCGGTTGGCGTCCAGGTCGCAGTAATGCGGGCCGACTTGTTCTCCTTCACGCCCTGCGGAATGTTGCCGACGATGGAAGTGTAGCCAGCGTCATCGAGCGTGTAGTAACGACCCGCAACGCGCAGGCCGAAGGTATCGGTGACAGGGCCACCGAAGGCTGCGTCGACCGAGGTTTCTTCATCCGAACCATAGGAGGCGCTGGCCTCACCGGCCCAGGTCTTGCCCGGCTTGCGGGTGATGATGTTGATGGCGCCCGCAGTAGCACTCTGGCCAGCGAAAGCCGGTTGCGGACCGCGAACGACTTCCACGCGCTCGATGTCATAAACAGCGCCTTGACCGAGGTTGTCGCGACCGTAGTAGACGCCGTCTGCAAACGTGGCAACCGCCTGTTCGAAGGCTTCATTGCCTGTCGACGTGCCGATGCCGCGGATGCGGATGTTCTGCCCCGTAAAGCCGTCACTCATGAACAGGTTCGGCACGAAGCTGGCCATGTCCTCGACGTTGGAAAAGCCCGCCGCGGCGAATGCTTCACCCGTGATGGCGGTCACCGAGACCGACACATCCTGCAGACTCTGTTCGCGTCGTTGAGCCGTGACGACAATCTCCTCAAGGCCCTGAGCGCCCGCCTGCGCTGCTGGCAACAGCACCGCTGCGATAGCGGCTGCCAATAGAACATTCGAATTCTTCATTGAAACTCCCCTGGACATCGGATTGTTATTGAAGGATGGAACGGCGGTTACCCCGCGCTCCATGTACATCGTTAGCCTTGTATCCCGTCGCCGAGCTTACTCCCGCCACCCGTGATTCTGTACATCGATAAATTCTGGAGGATAGCAAGGCCCTTTTCTTGATGCGTCGCGACCATCCCGACAAAAAGAATGCCCTGTGAAATCGCGGGAGATGGAAGCAACCGATGCGTGCATCGTGCAGCGATCCCTTCTCTGCCGGCCTAATAAAAACCTTCGGGCAGCAATCGTTCCAGCAACTGGCGGAGAAGAAATCCTGCTTCATGTGGAGGCGTGGATTGAGTGCGCGCCTCTTGTCCGATTCGCAACGTATCGCGGTTGCCCCAGGCCGCGATGAAAGCCTTGCGAAGCGCCCCTGTCCGGACGCCCTCCCGCACATCATGAGCTTGAAAAAATCAGATACTGGTTTGGCGCCTTTACCGCAAATCCAATCCGGGCATCGATGTGTTCAAAGATGTTGATATGGTTGCGGTGATTGCACTTGTTGCCTGCCGGAAACCTCCACTGGATTGCATATGCGTAAACCCTTTTTTCTGTTGCCTCTCGCTCCACTGGAAAATGCATCGGGTAGATACGCTGCAAAGCCCTTGAACGACGGTCCCCAAAACCTTCAGCACCCCTCTCTCCCGGCGGGATCGGATTTTTTCCCGGCTCGTTCTGCATGTCTTTAAGCGAATAGAATCGCGTCGTTGTTGAAGCAGCTTGGGTCTCGCCAAAGCAACGCTTCACCGGCAAACATTAGCAATGCACCCTGACGCGACGCAGCACCTTGTTCTGGCTATACTGCGCGCCCTTTTCGATGATGACTTTTTCTCATGTGGTTCAAGAATCTCGTTGTCTACAAACTCGGTAGCGCCTGGGTGTTGAGCAGTACCGAGCTGGAAGAGCAGCTCGCGCGACGGCCCCTCACTGACTGCAACGGCTTTGAAATGCAGACGCGCGGCTGGGTCGCTGTGTCGAACGAGCAACGCCTGCTGCACACATTGAATCGCCAACACCTGCTCGCACTCGGGGTCAATCAGAAACTGCTGCCTGCTTCCATCGTCAATCAGATGACGAAGGAGCGTGCAGCGGGCGTTGCGATCGAACAGGGCTTTCCTGTCGGTCGCCGCCAGATGAGGGAACTCAAGGAACGCGTTGCCGATGAACTGCGAGGCCGCGCACTTACGCGACGCACTGTCCTTCACGCCTGGCTCGATACCGAACACGGCTGGTTGATTGTCGACACCGCAAGCGTGGCAAAAGCGGAAGAACTAATTGAAACGCTGCGCGATACGCTCGGCAGCCTGGCAGTGACGCTGTTGGAAACGGAACGGTCGCCTGCAGTGTCGATGGGAGCATGGCTGATGTTTGGCGAAGTCCCCGGCCGCTTCCAGATCGAACAGGACCTGGAACTGCAATCGGTAAAGGATCCGAAGTCGATGATCCGTTACGTGCAGCATCCTCTCGAGAGCAAGGAAGTACAGAAGCAGATTTCCGCGGGCAAGAGCGTTACGCGCTTGGGACTAAGCTGGAACGACCGCCTGTCTTTCCAGCTCAATTCAGAAATGCAGATCAAGCGCGTGCAGTTTCTCGACATCGTGAAGGACCGTGATGACGACACCACGGAAAATGCGGACGAAAAATTCGAAATCGACTTCGCACTCATGACTGGCGAACTCGGGCAGATGCTGGGCGACCTCATCGAAATGCTCGGCGGAGAAGCGAGACAGGAACTCGCCGCATAAAAAAAGGCGGCCCGAAGGCCGCCTTTGAATCTGCCACCGGCCCATCGGACCGAAGCAACAGCATCGACTCTTGATATTGATGACAGCCGGCTTGAAGTCGCCGGCGTCACCTCATCTCTTAGAAGCTTCTCCGCACCGACAGCGTCCACATGCGGGGAGCGCCCGGCGAGGCCAGAATGCCCCAGTCATTACCGGACTCCATGTTGTAGTAATAGAACTTGTCGAACACGTTCGTCGCACCCAGCGAGGTCTGCCATTCCTTGTCCGCGGACTGATACGTCACACGGGCATTGACCAGGCTGTAGCTCGGAACAAACTGATCAGGCAACGGCTTGAGCGAAAGGCTGCCCACCGTTCTCTCAGCCTGGTACGACCAGTCGATTCGCGGCGTGACCATTGCACCCGATTCCCAGATGAAGTCGTACTGAGCGCCGGCGCTCGCGTTGTACTTCGGCTGGATCAGCACATCCGGATGAATGTAGCCTGACTGCCCGGGAGTCTTGATCTTGCTCGAGAACTCGTTGTAGCCGAACGTCGCATTCAACAGCAGCTCGCCGAAAGGCCGTGACTGGACTTCGAGTTCGAGACCCTGCACTTCTGCGGGAGTGGTGATGTTGAACGTGTAGCCGAGTGGGGCAGCGCCCGCCAGCGGCGTACCCGCGGGGCAGAGGTCACCCACGTTGTCACCATTGGTATCGATCAGACCTGCCGTGCCATTCGGGCCGCCCGTCGGACCAACGCGGTACGGGAATGGAATCGAACGATCAGCATAGGTTGTGCACTGGCCACGGCCGGTTTCACCCACTACGCGGGGATCGTAGTCGTCCAGGAACACGGCGAGGTTGGTGCGCAGGCGGCCATCGAAGAAATCAGCCTTGAAGCCGACTTCATACGACAACACTTCTTCGGCCGGGAACGGACCGTAGACATCGTTGACCTGCCCCGGCGTGAACGGCCGCGCCTGGAAACCTGCAGAACGGAAGCCCGTTGCAACAGACCCGTAAACCAGCATATCGGCGTTCAGCTTCCAGTCCGCTGCCACCTTCCAGTCCGTCCGTTCGGTGCTGAAGGTGATGAGCGGAGTGTTGACGAGATTCGGTGGATGACTGAACAGGATGTCGTCGGATTCATCCGTATACCTGAGACCCGCACTGACCGAGAAAGAATCCGTCAGGGCGTACACCGCGTGCGCAAACACTGACTTGTTCTCGTTGGAGAACTCGTCGTCGTGATAGATCTGGAAGGTACCAGCCCATTCCTGCTGGTCGATATCCGTCTTGAGCATTTCCCATTCATCCGTGTGGAAATAGAAAGCGCCCAAAGTCCAGTCCAGCTTGCTGCTGAAAGCCACGCCTTCGAGACGAAGTTCATGCTGCATCTGTTCGTGATGCTGCCAGATGACCTGGTTGTGGATGTCGTAGGGGTCGCCGGTGCCCGGGAATCCCGCCGATGCCGTCAACGAAGTATCCAGCTCGCGATAAGCGCCCAGATAGTGCAGCGACATCGTGTCGGTCAGGTCGTAGACCGCCTTCAACGCATAGCCGCGGTTCTGGATTTTTTCGCCCTGATCGATCGTTTCACCGGTAATTGGATCGGTCCAGTTCTCGAAAGTAGTGAAGCTGCGCGGGTCGCGATAGAAAGCGCCAGCGAGGATCTTGTCAGCGCCGATACCTGCGTCGACCATCACGTAGTTGTTGAGATAGTCACGCTGGTTGGCATTGAGGTTCGATGCGCGCTTCAGCGTCACATTGCCCCAGGCTTCACTGTTGTCGTCGATGAGGTCGGCAGTGAACGTGATATCCCAGTCCTCCGTAGGCTGCCAGCGCAAAGCCGCACGAACACCCTGCAGATCCTTGCCACGCTGCGTGCCGATCTTGCAATTGCCCTTGCGGGTCAGCTTTGCATTGTCGACCTGGTAAGGGAATGCGAATGCATTGTCTGCAGCGCTGCCCACCACACCAAGGATCGGCGTGTATTGCGGAACAACCCGTCCGCCTGCCGCGACATATGCATTGGAGGTGCCTGTCTGCTGCATGCCGACAATGCCGTCGCCGTAACCGGCGAGCTGCGGCGTGCCTTCCTTCTGCATCTGGCAGGCGAAGTCGAGGACATCGAGGTAACCATCTCGCTCTTCCGAAATGCCGGTCACGCGGAGGAACAGGTTGTCCTTGAGCGCAACGTCGAAGGCGCCTTTGACTTCAATCGCGTTGTAGTTGCCGTAGGAGGCTTCAACGTAACCCGAATTGTCGCCCTGGGGCGCTTTCGAGATCAGGTTGATGGCGCCGCCGAGTGCATTCTTGCCGAAGAGCGTGCCCTGCGGACCGCGAAGCACTTCCACGCGCTCGAGATCGAACAGCGTGAAGTTCATGCCGGCCTGACGCGCCCAGTACGCGCCGTCGGTGTACACCGCGACCGTGGGCTTGGTGAAGGACAGCGTTTCGCTGTTGATCTTGCCGCGCAGACCAATGACCGGTGTGCCGCCGTTCGGACGGAAGTACGCATTCGGGATCATGGCGCCGACGTCTTCGACGTCTGATACGCCGCGCTCCTCAAGGCTGTCTGCCGTCATGGCGGTAATGGCCAGCGGAGTCTGTTGCAGATTTTCTTCCCGGTAGCGCGCCGTCACGACGACTTCATCCAGGAACGTGGTCGGCGCTGCAGCGGGCGCAGCCTGCTGAGCCATCGCCGCATTCGCGGACAGAATGGCACTCACGGTTGCTGCGAGCAGCAGCGGCCGCGACCCGTAATGGGCCTTCTTGTCAATTTTCATCGGTAAAATCCCCTTAATTCAATCGTGCAATTGAGTTATGCGAGCGAGCGGCATCTATCTTTCAATTCCCCCCTTGCTGCATCACCTGCGAGCCATGTCAAAATTTCGTTAACGTAAAAATCCGTCAACGAACGAATGCAAAAGGCCAGTCGCAGATTCGCTGCACACACATATATATGTGTGGCAACTACGCAGATGTCATGGCGATGCTTTTGATATCGCATCCCTGCGGCGATGGACGAACTCATTCATAACGAATGGCCCCGCTGTTTCCGCATGCGATTCTTGGGGACAATCACTTGTCCGTCGTCGATTTTTTCTCATTCTCATCAATACTTTTTCTGATGCAGTGGGCACACATGACATGTAAACCTATTAATTAAGTGCACAGTTAATTATCATGGCGCATGCCTCCGGTCCGCACACCGAAAGTCCTTCGCAGCAGGAAATCGCGCTCCCCCGGCCGCCCCGTCGCAGGCATTCGCGATCAGCGTGCGAGCTTGCTGGATGCCGCGCAGCGGTCCTTTGCCCATGCGGGTTTTGCCGGCAGCAGCCTGCGGCAGATCGCGCTCGAAGCGAAAGTCACGCCTGCACTGGCCCACTATTATTTCGCAGACAAGGCTGCGCTTCTCGAAGCTGTCATCACCGATCGGGTGGGGCCGCTGGTACAGGGAATTGCAGTGGACATGGCCGAGGCCGGGCCGGATCCCATCGCTGGACTGGTTGCCTTCGTACACAGCTACACGACTACTGCCGTACACAACCCATGGGTGCCGCAGCTGATCGTGCGCGAAGTCCTCAGCGAACAGGGGGTTTTACGCGAAGCTTTTGCGGTCCGCTTTGCATCGGCGATGACTTCACAGCTCAGGAAAATCATCGTGCGCGGCCAGAGGGCCGGGACATTCCGCAGTGACATCCGGCCCGCAGCCGCAGTGATGTCGCTGATATCGCTCTGTGTCCTGCCCTTCATTGCGGCACCGCTGGTAACGGGCGTCCTGGGCATCCAGGTCGACGCCGCCCATGCGGAGTCACTGGCCAATCATCACTTGAAAATTTTTCTCGACGGCATCGAGGCTACCCCATGAAATGCCTGCCCCTCGTCCTTCTGTCCGGCGTCATGACCTGCGCCTGCACCGAGGCTCCCGAAGCTGTCCTTGGAACGCTGGAGCGCGACCGCATCACGCTTCCCGCGCCTGTTTTTGAACGAATCGCAGAGATTCCAGCGCGGGAAGGCGCAACCGTCGCGGCCGGAGATGTCATCGTTCGACTGGAGGCAACACGAACCGAAGCCCACCTCGCAGCGGCGCAGGCCGATGCCGCACGACTCGAGGGCGCACTCGCCGAGGCCCGCACCGGCCCAAGGCGCGAGTCCATCGCGGAAGCACGCGCCCAGCTGCAGCGGGCAGAAAGCGTGGCCACCAATGCCCGTCGCGAACTCGAACGGGTGCAGGCCATCGTCGCCAAACAACTGCTCCCGGCTGCAGAGTTGGATCGCGCACAGGCCAGTGCACAGGCGGCGGAAGCTGATGTGGCCGCCACGAAATCTGCTTTGGCCTTGCTTCAGAACGGCACGCGTGTCGAACAGCTCGCCCAGGCAGAAAGCGCGCTGGCTGCAGCACGTGCGCAGGTTGCAGGACTGACAGTCGATCTCGAACGAACCCGCGTCACCGCGCCGCGAGCGGGCGTCATCGACAGCCTGCCTTTCAAAGTCGGCGACCAGATCACCATCGGCACCCCGCTTGCGACATTGCTGGTAGGCGAAATGCCTTACGCCCGGGTCTACGTTCCCCAGGCACTGCGCTCGCGAGTACGCATCGACACGGCTGCAACCGTCTTCGTCCAGGGCAACGACAAGGGCTATGCAGGCAAAGTCCGCTCGATTCACAGCGAGCCCGGCTTCACTCCTTATTACGCGCTGAGCGGCGAGGATGCAGCCCGTCTTTCGTATCTCGCGGAAGTGCAGCTGGAAGCAGGCGCAGAGTTGCCAGCGGGCTTGCCTGTGCGTGTCGAGTTCGCTCTGCAGGAAGCCCCGTGAGTGCAGTGATGACTGCTTCCGATGCGGAAAACGTCATCACGGCCCGCGGCCTGACGCGGCGGTTCGGCACGCTTGTGGCGGTGAATGCGGTGGATCTCGATGTACCACGGGCCTGCGTGTACGGGTTTTTGGGGCCCAACGGATCAGGAAAGTCCACGACGATCCGGATGCTCTGCGGGCTGCTGACGCCTACTGCCGGTACGATCGAGGTATTGGGCCTGAAAATCCCCGCCCAGGCGGAACTGCTCAAACGCCGCATCGGTTACATGACGCAGCGCTTCTCGCTCTTCGAGGACCTGAGTGTCCGCGAGAATCTCGAGTTCATGGCATCGATCCAGGGGCTGCCTGCAAAGACCGCGAAAACACGGGTCGATGAGTTGCTCGCCAACTATCACCTTGCCGATCGCGCCAGTCAGCTTGCCGGCACATTGAGCGGAGGACAGAAGCAGCGACTCGCCTTGGCAGGTGCCGTCGTCCACCATCCCGAGCTGCTGTTCCTCGACGAACCGACCAGTGCCGTTGATCCCGAATCGCGCCGGGATTTCTGGGAAAAACTGTTCGAACTGGCTGACGACGGCACGACCCTGCTCGTCTCCACGCACTACATGGATGAGGCCGAGCGATGCCACCGGCTCGCCATTCTCGATAGCGGGGTACTGGTCGCCGATGGCACGCCGGCCAGCCTTGCGGCCGCACTCGACAACCGGACACTGCACGTCCGCACACCTGAACCCAGACGGGTCGGCAATACGCTCAGAAATTTCCCAGGCATCACGAGCGTTGCCCAGATCGGCAATGAGCTGCGGGTACTGACAGGGCAGGATTTCAAGGGCCTGGACAACTTGCGCGAGGCACTGCGGTCGGCGGGCCTTGAGGCCGAAGTCAGTCCGGTGGCTCCCAGTCTTGAAGATGTCTTCGTCGCCGCGACCCATGACCGGCGCGTAGATAGCGCGGCAGACGCCCGCCAATGAACCTGCAACGTCTCGGCGCCATCGCGCGCAAGGAAATCCGCCAGCTACGCAGGGACCGCATGACGCTCGGGATGATCGTCGGCATACCGATACTGCAGCTGATCCTCTTCGGCTATGCCATCAATCTCGATCTGCGGCAGCTACCGGCGGCGTTTGCGGATGAAGCCGGAACCTCGGCATCACGGGCCTTGGTCCAAGACCTGATCGCCACCGAAGTCGTCACCCCGGTCGCAACCGCAAACACGGCGGATGAGCTGATGGAGCTGATCCGCAGCGGGAAGATCAGCGTAGGTGTCTCCATCCCTCATGACTTTGAACGCCGCGTCATCGAAGGCCGGGAAGCCGTGCAGGTGCTTGTCGATGGCAGCGACAACGTCGTCCAGAGTGCTGCGCGCCAGCTCGCCCAGATGCCGATCGGCAATCCGCGCGCCGCCCTCTCATCCGCCGCACCTGCGATCAGTGTCGTGAGTTTCTACAATCCGGAGCGCCGCTCGGCTGTGAACATCGTGCCCGGCCTCATCGGCGTGATCCTCACGCTGACCATGGTGCTCTTCACTGCTGTCGCCATCGTTCGGGAACGCGAGCGCGGCAACATGGAGCTGCTGATCACGACTCCCGTGACGAGTGCGGAACTGATGATCGGCAAGGTATCGCCCTATATCTTCATCGGCCTGATCCAGACCTCTGTCATCCTGTTGCTGGGCCTGTGGATCTTCGCGGTGCCGGTGCGAGGCAGCCTGCTGGATGTCTATGTCGCCGCGATGCTGCTGGTGGCGGCAAACCTGAGTCTCGGGCTCCTGATCTCCACGCAGGCGAAGTCACAGTTCCAGGCCATGCAGATGACTTTCTTTGTCTTCCTGCCCTCCATCCTGCTGTCAGGATTCATGTTTCCCTTCGCTGGCATGCCACAGGTCGCTCAGTGGATCGCCGAGGTCCTGCCCCTGACTCATTTCATGCGCCTGATCCGCGGGATCATGCTGCGCGGCGCCTCCCTGGCCGAATTGCTGCCGTCGGTAGCGGCCCTGTCCGCGTTCACGCTGGTCATGATGACCATCGCGATTCTTCGCTTCCGCAAGCGCCTCGATTAAGCTGCACGCCCCTCGCTTTCAGCAGCCGTATCCATGCAGTCTTCCCGACCCAGCAATCTCACGATCATCCTGATCCTGGGCGCACTCACCACGGTGAGCCCCTTTTCCATCGACATGTACCTGCCCGCCTTCCCGCAGATCGCCGCGGCGCTCGGTAGCACGCCTGCGGAAGTGTCATTGTCGCTCTCGAGTTATTTCATCGGGCTTGCGGTGGGACAGATTTTCTACGGCCCGCTCCTTGACCGCTTCGGACGGAAGCGGCCGGTCTATGGCGGACTGCTTCTGTATATCCTCGCGTCCCTGGGCTGCCTGTTTGCCGATTCCGTGGAAATGCTGATCGCCTTGCGATTCGTGCAGGCCCTCGGAGGCTGCGTCGCCTTCGTTGCAGCAATGGCAATGGTGCGCGATTTCTTTCCCGTGCAGGAAGGAGCAAAGGTTTTTTCGCTGCTCATGCTGATCCTTGGCGTCTCGCCGCTGCTCGCGCCGACGCTGGGTGGAGTCGTGACGACCTGGCTCGGTTGGGAGTGGGTGTTCGTCATTCTGGCGGCCATCGTGTTCCTGATTCTCGTGGTGACCTTCGCCTTCCTGCCGGAAAGCCACGCGCCTGATCGAACGATTTCCCTGCAACCGCTGCCTATCCTGAAAAGCTTCATCGCAGTCCTGAAGGTGCCGCAGTTCCACACCTATGCGCTGTCTGGCTCTTTCTCGTTCGCAGGCCTCATGGTCTATATCGCCGGGTCGCCCATCATCTTCATGGATGTGTTTGGCCTGAGTCCGCAGACGTATGGCGGAGTGTTCGCGCTGCTTTCAGTCGGCTTCATCGGCGGCAACCAGCTGAATGTCCTCCTGCTACGTCGCTACTCCGGTGCACAGGTCTTTCGTACTGCGATCATCTGCCAGGCGATCATCACCCTGACATTCCTGGTGGGCACACTGTTCGACTGGTACGGACTGACTGCGACCATACTGTTCTTCTTCGGCTATCTCTCCTGCCTCGGCCTCACTTTTCCGAACGCTTCGGCGATCGCCCTGGAACCGTTCTCCAGGAATGCAGGCACGGCGGCAGCCCTCGTGGGCTTTCTGCAAGTAGGTTGCGGCTCGCTGGCCTCCGCAGGAGTAGGCCTGTTCAACGCGAAGGATAGTCGTGCCGTCGCCGCCATTCTTGCCGCGACCGTTTTGATCGGACTAGCCATTCTGCTGGCGGGGAAGCGTGGCTTGGTGAAAACGACGGAAATTTCTGTCTAGCCGTAGGTCAACGCGGTTGCCTTGCCCCAGAAAACGCGGTAGCTGAATACCGTGTAGCCCAGGATGGCGGGTAGCACGATGAGCGTTCCCACCAGGATGAATTGCAGCGATTCGGGCGCCGCTGCGGCCTGCCAGATACTGATTTCATCGATGACAAGATAGGGGAACAGGCTGTACGCCAGTCCCATGAAAGAGAGCAGGAAGACTGCGACAGTGCAGGCCATGGGCGCCCAGCACCAGCGCTCGAGGCCACGCTGATTGACCTTGGCAGCGTCCTGTTCCAGACGATGCAGGAAAATCCCGGTGAGTACGAACAGTGCCGCCGTCAACAGCGGAATTGGCATCAGCAACAGGAAGTTCGGCAGCGCAAACCATTTCTCGAAGATCCGTGCGCTGACAAACGGCGTCGCAATCGACACCGCGAGAATGCCGGCTGCCGTCAACCACAAGCTCCGCCGGGCCCAGTGAATGGCCCGCTTCTGCAGCTCACCTTCAGCTTTGATGATCAGCCAGCATGCGCCGAGCAGCGCATAGCCCGAGGCCAGGCATAGACCCACGAACAGCGAGAACAGCGTGACCTGCCAGCCCGGAGCAAACCCGGTGATCAGTTCACCGAGCATCACGCCCTGCGCCAGCGAGGCAAGCAGCGATCCTGAGTAGAACGCGCGATTCCACCAATGCTTGTGATCGTCGTGTGCTTTCGTGCGAAAGTCGAACGCGACCCCGCGCAGGATCAGGCCCGCGAGCATGGCGGCAACGGGCAAGTAGAGCGCTCCGAGAATCACGCCATTCGCCAGGGGAAATGCCACCAGCAGCAACCCTGCTCCCAATACCAGCCAGGTTTCATTGGCGTCCCAGAAAGGACTGATGGACGCCACCATCATGTCCTTCTGTTCGTCGCTTGCACGACGCAGGAGGATACCAACGCCAAGGTCATAGCCATCGAGCACGACGTAGATGAGCACCGCGAGGCCCATCAGCAGCAGGAAGATCACGGGCAACCACAGTTCCGCACCTTGAAGACTCGCGGGTATCAATTCGTTCATGGCGTCGCTCCGCCCACCACCACGCCGGGCCGATCAGGAATCCGCTCGATCTGTCTGGCTTTGCGGGCCATATGGAACAGGACTGCGATGAACGCAAAGATCAACGACACGTACAGGATGAGGTAGATCGCGAGCGTCAAACCGATCTTCGCACTCGCGACATTCGAGGCAGCCTGCGCCGTCGTCAACACTCCGTATACGAGCCATGGCTGGCGGCCAATCTCGGTGACATACCAGCCTGCGACCAGTGCAATCCAGCCCGAAAAAGTCATGCCGACCAGCAGCTTTGCGAGCCACGGCGTGATGAGCACATCGTTGCCACCCTTGTTGCGCAGCTGCCATGCCGCCAGCCACGAAACGAACAGCATGAGCAGTCCCACGCCCACCATCACACGGAATGCAAAGAACACGGGCCGTACCGGTGGATGCGCATCCGGAAAGTCGTTCAGCCCCTGCACCTGCGCATCTGCATCGTGCGCCAGGTACAGCGAAGCGAGACCGGGAATCGCAATCTCGAATCGATTCGACCGCGTTGCTTCATCAGGCACCCCAAACAGTACAGCGGGTGCGCGCGCCTGTGTTTCCCAGATGCCTTCCATCGCAGCAATCTTGGCGGGCTGGTGATGCAGCGTGTTTAGACCATGAAGGTCTCCTGCGACAATCTGCAACGGAATCAGTACAGCAGCCGTGAACACTCCTGTCCGCAGCGCCAATCGCACGTCCGCAGAACGATCTCCCCGCAGCCAGCGATAAGCCGATACGCCTGCGATCAGGAATGCGACCGTGAGGCCCGATGCAAGCAGAACATGCGTGACGCGATACGGCATCGAAGGATTGAAGATGATCGCGAGCCAACTGGTGGCATGCGCCACACCGTCCCGCATCTCGAACCCGGCGGGAGTGTGCATCCAGGAATTCAGCGCGAGGATCCAGAAGGCCGAGAGTGTCGTGCCACCCGCCACCAGCACGGTCGCCAGCGTATGGACACTATTGCTCACGCGATTCGTGCCGAATAGCATGATCGAGAGGAAAGTGGCTTCGAGGAAAAAGGCGGTGAGCACCTCGTAGGCCAGCAGCGGACCGGCAATATTCCCGACCGTGTTCATGTAGCCCGGCCAGTTGGTGCCGAACTGGAAGCTCATCGTGACGCCACTCACGACACCGAGTGCGAACGCGAGTGCAAACACTTTCACCCAGAACCGGTAGGCGATGATCCAGGGCGTCGGCTGTCCGCTTCCTTTCGCAGCAGAGTCATGCCGGAGCTTGAAATACAGCAGGACCCACGCGAGCGAAATCGAGATCGCGGGAAACAGGATGTGGAAGGTGATGTTGGCGGCAAACTGGATCCGCGCCAGCATCAACGCGGTCTCGTCCACTACGCTCTCCCGGGTTCGCCGCGAACAGGTTTTGCGGCCGGCTTATCGGTACCGAACACCCGCAACTTGCCGGCGGCCTCGAGCACCGCAACCACGCTCGTCCCGAGTTTCATGAGCTTTTCCAGGGTTTTCTGGTCGAGCTTCTGCACATCCCCGAACCAGCGGGTGACCAGCTCGATCAGGTCGTGCATCTGGCGCATGCGTTCCTGGGCGTAGCGATCGTCTTCGCTGGCCGGTGTCTCCACCATCACGTCGCGCAGCATCGACAACGTAGGATCGACTTCCCTGCGCTGCCGCTCTTCCGCCAGCACGCGGAAAATTGCCCAGATGTCTTCGGGCGTCGAAAAATACTCGCGCCGGTCACCTGACTGGTGGGTAAGTTTCACCAGGCGCCACGACTGGAGTTCCTTGAGGCCCATGCTCACGTTCGAACGCGAAAAATGCAGCGCTTCCGCGATCTCGTCTGCATTCAGCGG
Organism: Steroidobacteraceae bacterium; assembly: GCA_965279735.1. Taxonomy (GTDB): domain Bacteria; phylum Pseudomonadota; class Gammaproteobacteria; order Steroidobacterales; family Steroidobacteraceae; genus CAIUGU01. The sequence goes on from OZ257260.1 coordinate 2,785,476, forward strand.
CACAGGCGAAATGAAGAGCAGCGCATACATCTGGCTGACTGTCCGGTTGATTCCCCAGCGGCTGCCCATTTCCCCGAAATGCAGGACGAACCTTTCTGCCAGCGGCGACATTTCGTAATTCCCGTATTTTCAGTAATGACTGAATACTAGCCCGGGACGCCGCGGTGCAGCAAGCTGGTTTTAGTTTCCGCATGTCACTTCAGAGCGTTACCATTCACGCCCCGACGTCCCCGACACTACAGGTTTCAGCTCCCATGTCATTGTCTTTGCAGGAACAATTGCTCAAGGCCGGCCTCGTCAAGCCAAAGCAGGCCAAACAGGTCGAGCAGCAGCAGCGGCTGGACAGGAAAAGGAACGTCAAGCCGGCGGTCGATCCGAAGGCCATCGCGAACCAGGCGCAAAACGCCAAGACCCTTCGCGACCAGGAACTGAATCGCCAGCAGCGGGAGAAAGCGGAACGGAAGGCGCGTCGCGCCGAGATCCGCCAGATCGTCGAACAGAACCGCATTCCCCGCATCGAGAGCGAGGACTTCTTCAACTTCGTGGACGGGAAAAAGATCCACCGGTTCGCGGTGAACCCGGAGGTGCGAGAACGCATCCTGAGCGGCGCGCTCATCGTCGTTCGTCACAACGGTTTCTATGCCCTGGTCCCGACAGCCATCGCAGAACGCATCCGCGAACGGGATGCGACGTTCATCGTTGCAATGGATCAGGCCGCAACGGAATCACCTGCAGAAGACGATCCCTACAAGGATCACGTCGTCCCTGACGACCTCATGTGGTAGCAGGCGTGGCGCCTGCCCAGAGGGGTCAGGCTTGCTTGCGATTCCGCTGGAAGATCCGGTAGGCGGTGCGGTCGCCGAAGATCTCGAGTCGTTCGCGCTCGGTGCTCAACGGGCGCGCGATCATCCACTCGACTGAGTTTTCCAGCCACTCCAGAAAGTCAGCCGGTGTCCCGCCTGGATTCCGTGCCTTGAATTCCCGATAGGCCACGTCCTGTTTCGCCGTGTGGAACCTGCTCGAAGGTTTCCCCGTTCCTGGACGCCGCCCCGGATTTGCATCGGGTGCCCTGTTTTTTGCTTGTTCGATCGCCACTGCCGTTTCTGCCTCGTGTTGCCAATTGTCCTGCCGGCTTGTCATACACTTGCTCGTCGATTCGACCTGGGGTCAGCGCGCGCCCTGGAGCGGAGCGGCTGGCGCGGATTTCGCCATCAGTCCTTCCAGCAGCGCCCCCGTTTCCTTGAATACCGGCGCAGTCCCGCGGCCCTGGGCGCCGGCGCGTCCCATCGCCGCATCGAGTGCCGTCTTGCCGTTCGCATCCTTCGCTTCGAGATTCGCGCCATTGCCGGCGAGGAACTGCACCACGTCGCTCCATCCCCACAGAGCGGCACCGTGCAGCGCGGTCTGGCCCCGCTGGTTGCCCGCATTGATATCTCCACCTTTGGCCAGCAGCAGCTTCAGCGTGTCGACGGCCGCCCCCTGCGTAGTAAAGAGGCCTCGCGTATCGCCAGTGCCGGAACCGAGCCCGGCCGCTGCCATGACAGGCGTAATTCCCTGCACGTTCGGCAGATTCGGATTCGCCCCCGCATCAAGCAGAAGGGCCACCGCTGGAACATCCCCGGCCTTGGCAGCCCGCAGCAGCGGTGTGGTTCCGATCGTCAGCATTCCATCCTTGCCGCGATCCGCCTGCTGGTCGCGGAACGGTGGGAAGAGTTTCAACTGTGCGTTGGGATTGGCGCCTGCCTTGAGCAGCAGCCCGATGAGCTCAAGACTCGTGGTGTGATCGAGCGAAGGACGATCCGACCGGCCACCGTGGGGAATCGTGTTGAGGTCCACCGCAAGGTACAGCGGCGTGCGTCCCCACCAGTCCCACTTGTTCGGGTTCGCGCCCTTTTCCAGAAGGTAGGCGGCCACATCGAAGCTGAAATTGTTGGTCGCGGTAATCAGCGGTGTCACGCCTTGCGGATCCGCAAGATTGACGTTCGCGCCCGCATCAACGAGCAGCCTGGCGCACTCGAGGCAACCCTGGCGTGCGGCGTACAACAGCGGAGTCATGCCACCGGCAGGACGTGCCTGGAAGCGCGGCTCGCTTGTCACCTGCCGCTCCCAGTCGTTGACGACTGAACGCACATTGACCTCAGCACCCCGCTTGACCAGCAATGCCACCATCGCAGGCTGGCTCTGGGCCACCGCCCACATCAACGCCGTCTGGCCGCGCCAGGCTTCCTTCGCGTTGACATCCGCTCCACGCTTGAGCAGCAATTGCGCTGCATCGACGTTACTCGTGCGTGCAACCACCATCAATGCAGTCTGGCCGTCTGCATTCGTTTCATCGACATTGGCGCCTGCCTTAAGCAACGCTTCCAGCACCGTGACGTTGCCAACTACGGCGGCTTCGGAAAGAGGCGTGGCGCCGTAGTCATTCTTCGTTGCCGCTTTTGCGCCGGCTTTCAGCAGCTTCTGGACTACCTCGGCGTTGTCCTTGTAGACCGCCCAGTGCAGTACGGAAGTCCCGTCCGGGTCCGCTGCGTTGACGTCGCTTCGCTGGTCGATCAGCGCAACGGCTGCAGGCGTATCGCCTGCCTTGACCGCAGCGATGAGGGAAGTCTCCGCCTGCGCAGCTCCTGCGAGCAGGCTGAACAACAGCAATCCTGGAAGCCACCGTTTCATGATCAGATCTCGGCAATCACGGCGGTGCTGTCGCCCAGCTTGTCCACCGGGACGCTGGAGCGGTCGAGCATCGTCAGCAGCACGTTGGAAAGAGGCGTGTGATCGGGATAGCGCAGGTGCTGTCCACCCTTGTGCTTGCCGCAACCGCCACCGATGAGCGCGGTCGGGAGGGGGAACTGGTTGTGACGGTCGCTGTTGCTCATGTTGCTGCCGTAAAGCAGCAGCGAGTGGTCGAGCATCGTGCCGTCACCATCCGGCATCTTCGACATCTTGGTGACGAACTTCGAGAAGACCTCGGTGTGATAGCGCTGGATTTTAGTGAGCCTCTCCAGCTTCGCCGGATCGTTCGCATGATGGGACAGCGGATGAAAGGCATCCGGCACGCCGATATGGTTGTACGTGCGCCCGCTCACCTCCGCCGCCATCATGAAATTGGCGATGCGTGTGAGGTTCGCCTGGTACGCGAGCAGCGTCATGTCGAACATCAGGTTCAGGTGTTCATCGAAATCGTCGGGCACACCGACCGGCAGCCCGGGGAGCGTGAGATTGGAAAGATCCTGCTGCTGCCTCTTCTGCACGCGTCTTTCGATCTCGCGCACCGTCTCGAGATAGTCACCGAGCAGTGCACGGTCGCTCGGACCCAGGGTTCGCTGCAGGTCTCCGACATCAGCACGGATCATGTCCAGGATGCTGGTGTCTTGCTGAATCAGCGCCGCGCGCTCTTCCGGGTTGTCGCCTTGGCCGAAGAGCCGCTGGAACAGCTTGCGGGGATTGTGTTCCATCGGCAGCGGGCCGGTCGGCGTGCGGAACGAGATCGTGCTGGAATAGCTGCAGCCATAGTCGCGATCACATGCACCGCCACCACCGGGTTGTTCGGTTGCCACTTCAAGTGAGGGTAAGGGCGTGTCCTGGCCGATGTATTGCGCGGCAACCTGGTCAACCGTCACGCCCCCGTTGGGCTCCTGGCTGCCTTTCTTCGGATGCACGCAACTGAGCCAGGTGCCGGGAACGATGGCGTGAACCGCTGCGCTTTCGCCAGGCTTGTTGCCGAGGCCGCTGATGACCGTGAGCTGCTGCTTGAAGTCCTTGAGAGGCTCAAGGATCGGCGACATCTCAAAATTGCGCCCCTCGCCCTTGGGCGTCCAGTTGTCCATTACCGCGCCATGCGGGAAGTAGACGAAGCCCAGCCGCATCTTGGGACTGGCTGCCGTGTTGGCGAGCGCTGTGTGCGCTGGAATCATTGCATCGAGCAATGGCAGTGCGATGGTCGCACCGAGTCCCCGCAGCACGGTGCGGCGTGACAGATGCTTCCTGGTGATGAACATCACTGCTCTCCCTTTGCCACTGTTTCTGCCAGCGGCACTTGCGTCATGCGGAATGGCGCACTGTTGACGATGCCGAACACGATGCTCGAAAACCGGTACTGGTCATGGGCCGCATCGCGGACGATGCCCCGGATGACCGGCATGTCGTTGTACTCGATGCTGCGGCCAAGGCCGTAGATCATCAGCTTCTCGGTGAGTGTCTGCACGAACTGATCGGGACGCGCAACGAGCGCGTTACGCAGATCGGCGGGTCCCTTGAGGACAGTACCATTCGACAGCTCGCCGCTGGCATCCACGACCGTCACCGTTTCACGGTCTTTGTCACGCCAGCCGCCGATGGCGTCGAAATTCTCGAGCGCAAAACCCAGCGGATCCATGACACCGTGGCAGGCATTGCACGAAGGATTGGCGCGATGGGCTTCAAGCCGTTCGCGCACCGTCTGCGGTTTGCCGCCCAGCAGATTCTCTTTCAGCGTTTCAACGCCGGGTGGCGGCGCGTGAGGCGGCGTGCCCGTGATGTTCTCGAGAATCCATGCGCCCCGCAGGACCGGTGCCGTGCGATTACCGTAGGAAGTTCCCATCAACATGCTGCCCTTGCCGAGCAGGCCCCAGCGGTTCGGATTGGCGAGGGTCACGCGGCGGAACTGGTCGCCGCGAATGTTGGGAATGCCGTAGTGCGTCGCCAGACGCTCGTTGACGAACGTATGGTCAGCGGTGAGGAGATCGACCACGCTGCGATCGGTACGGAGGATGCTATCCACGAACAGCTCTGTCTCACGCCGGAAGGCATTGCGTAAATCCACATCGAATTCAGGATAGAGCGCCGGGTCCGGATCAATGGAGTCGATCTTGCCCACCCGCAACCACTGATCCGCAAAATTCGTCACCAGCGCTTCGGATCTCGGATCCGCCAGCATCCGGCTGACCTGCTGCCGCAGCACTTCCGGTTCCTTGAGCTTTCCATATGCAGCGATGTCGAGGAGCTCGTTGTCGGGTCCCTGGCTCCACAGGAAGAATGAAAGCCGTGAAGCAAGCTCGATATCCGTCAGCGCGTGGGCCGAACCTGGCTGCACACTTTCCGGTATCGGTTCGGCGCGATATAAAAACTTCGGGCTGGCGAGAATCGCTGTCAGTGCGTTTTCAATGCCATTGTCGAAGCTGCCCTTCTCGCGGGCTGCAGCGTAGAACCGCAGGGGCGCGGCAAGATCAGAGTCGTTCACCGGACGGCGGTATGCCTGTCGCGTGAGATTGGTGACAATCTGCCGCGCGCAGGCAGCCTCCTCGCTCACATTCGCCGGGCGGCAAGTGAAGATGCGCTGACGGCTGGGTGTCTCGCTGAGACCGGTAGGGTTGTACGGCCCCATGACGTCGAGACCGGCGATGCGAGGCAGACGCTGCGTCCCCGCGCCGGGATTCAGCGGCTGCAGGTTGCTGTCGGATTCCGCAAACGTCTTTGCAACGAACGTTACGCCGATCTTGTGCGGCCCCGCCGGAACCTTGACGCGGATGTCCGAGAACAGTTTTTTCCGCTTCAGTGCGAGCGCCTGCTGGTCGAGATCGGCTGCCTTGAGCTCTTCCTCACCGCCGATGGTCTGCTCGAACACACGTGCGCCATCGATCGTCATGATGACCTTGTGCTGGTCATCGAGGCCGCTGATATAGCCGGGATTGGTGCCGCCGCGAACGTCCGCGATGAAGATGTTGATGTCGAATTCGTATTCGCCGTCCGCAGGAAAGTTCTGCTCGACCAGCATGCCACCGCGAGTGCCGAGAGGCAGTCCGTCTCGATGCAGCGCCTGGTCGTCCAGCGGGGACTTGTATACATAGGCCGATTGCTGGGCCTGGGGATTGCCGATGGCAAGCTTGCTGACTTCACGCGCCGCAGAGATGTACTGGTCAAGGAACGAGGGCGACACCTTCAGTGCAGTCGCCACGTTGTCGAAGCCATCCGTTTCGATGTCTTTCGGCAACAGGGCTGCCGGATCAATCTTGACTCCCAGCAGATCCTCGACCGCATGACCGTATTCCGTGCGATTGAGCCGCCGGATGCCTACGTGGCCGGGATTGGGTTTGCTGGCAGCCAGCGCGTCCAGATTGTTTTCCATCGAGGTGACGAAGAAATCGATGGAGGCCTGGTCGGGTTGTGCTGAACCGGGTGGCGGCATCATGCGACCGCGCAATTTGCGCACCGCCGCTTCCCACACCTTCGTATCCTTGTCGAGCGCATGCGGATCGAGAAACTCGAAATCCACTTCACCGGCAAACTCGATGGAGTTGTGGCACTTGGAGCAGTACTTGTCGAGCAGCGCCATGTTCTTCTGCACGGGGTCTGCAGCCGCACTGCCGGCTTCTGCGGCGGCAAGTCCATTGGACACGGCAAGGCCCACCGCGAGAGCAATCCCCGGGATCGCGTATTGCTTTTTCACAGGATGCCACCGCCCAACTCGCGGACGTGCCCGATCATGCCGGGGTACGCATTGGCGATCAGCAATCGTGGATCGCCCCACTTTGCATCGAACTCGCGACTCGGATTCTGGGCAATCATGTCATTGACGCTCATGCCCTTCTTCAGCAGGTCGATGAGACGGCCGCGCATCGTCGAGAGCATGTCGTGCTGTGCCTGCAGATCCGCTCGCATCTGGACCGGACCCAGTCCAGGAACGATCCGCGTATTAGCATCCGTCATGTCGAGCAGGGCCTTGTTCGCATTGACCATGCCGCTGATCCAGCCGCCGGTGCACCAGTCGAGAATCGGATAGCTGCCTACCGCCATGACATCGCCCGTCACCAGCACATTCTGGTTGGGCAGGAACACGTAGAGGTCGCCATCCGTGTGAGCCTGCGGCAGATAACCGTACTCCACTGGCTCGTTCCCGAAGGCGAGCTTCGCCTTGGTATAGATCGTTTCTGTGGGTAAAGCTTCGCGCGGCTGCGGCGGATAGACCTTGCCCTGCCACTTCAGGTCGACATCGGTACCCAGCCAGAGCTTCGTATTCTCGTGCGCGATGATTTTTGTGCCGGCTTTGCCGAGCAAGGCATTGGAACCCGTCTGTTCCGGATGCCAGTGCGTGTTGATGAGCACCTGCACACGACGTGCATCCGATTTCGCATCGGCGAGCTTGAGGAGTTCCTTCGAATGCTGTGCATCGCCGCCATCGACCAGCAGCACGCCCTCCGCCGTTCTGAGCAGGAGCACATTGCCGCCGCTACCAGTGACGAACTCCAGGTTGTCGCTCAAGCGGGTGGCTGCAATGGCGGTGCTGCCGGTCGCCGCCCCGGCGATCTGTGCATCGAACACCGCAAGACCTGCGGCACTACCCAGCAGGGCTTTCAGGAAGTCGCGGCGTGCAGAGGTGGCTATGTTCATCTTCTATGCCTTATCCCATGATCATAAGGAGAGTTGCAGCGTGCATTAATCGATATTTTCTAGGGGTGAAGATGACACCAGATCATCAGTTTTGCGCTGCTTTCATGCGCGGATTTCATGCCCGCCCGAGCGATACGCGCTGTCGGCTTGAGCCCTGTTCAGTGAAGGTTGTGCCGCGGCCTGCGAAGTACAAGAAGGAATTGCCTTGTCGGCGGCGCTGTAGATTCTTCACTCCGCAACAATTGCGGCGATGCACAACGATAAAGCGCCGTGCGAAATGCCGGGAGACAGGCCGCAGGATTTACCCGCGGCCTGTATCCGTCGGATCAGAACTTCATCCGCACGCCGACCTTGTAGGTGCGGCCCACTGCATCAAACAGCACGTTGTTGCCTGTGCCATTGCTGCCGCCGGTGCGCGTCGTGTCCTGGTTGGTCAGGTTGTTCCCACCCACGAAACCTACAAGGCTACCGTCCCCTGCTGCCGAGAAATCGTACTGGGCATTGAGGTCGATATACGTCGCGTTCCTGACGTGGTTGGTGTTGGCACTGGTCGCCAGGGTCGGGAGGTAACCTGGATCCTCAGGCGTGATGGCGCCGGCGGTGTAAATACCGGCAGGGATGTAACGGCTATGCAGCGACAGATCGAGCGGGCCGCGCGACCAATGCAGCAGCCCATCGAGCGTGTAGTCGGGGACACCACCCGGAGTACCAGCGCGCAGGCCCGTCTGGCCCACGCGGTTGATGGACCCGGCGGAATCGTAGGTGGTGAGATCCGTCGCATAGGTGGCGAGCAACCGGAAATCGAGGTCGCCCCATGAATCGAGCGGCTGCCGGTAGCTGAACTCTAAGTCATAACCCTTGGTGATGACCTCGTCCACGTTCGCCTGCGTGTTCACGATCTGGGCCAACGAACCGTTGGGGTTGCGCGTGATCAGTGAGCAGTATTCCGTGGCGCCCTGGAAACAGCGGGTCACGATGTTCTGCGCACCCAGGGTGCCAATGGCGCCATGAATGTCGATGTCAAAGTGGTCCACCGACAACTGCATGCGGCCCAGAAACCCATCAACCTTGGGCTGAATGACGAAGCCGAGGGTCACGGTATCCGCCTTCTCGGGAGCCAGGTTCGGATTGGAGCCACCGATCGTGGCAGGGTTCGCTTGCGTGATTCCGCTTGCACCGGGATTCGGGTCGTTGATGATCGAGAAACCCCGGGTTGTCGGCCCGAACAGTTCACTGACGTTGGGTGCGCGAATATCCCGCGACTTCGTGCCACGGAAACGCAGCATTTCGATGGGCTCCCAGACGAAACCTCCTTTCCAGGTAGTGGCATAGACCTCGGAGGAAACTCCGGAGCCATCGCGATCGTACTTGGTGCGGCGTATCGCCCCGTTCACCTCGAGGTTTTCGGCCATGGTGACTTCCTTGGCCAGCGGGATGATGGTCTCAAGATAGGCTTCAGCAACCTTGATCTTTCCCGAGATGGCTGAAGTGTTCGCGGTGTAGAAACCCAACTGCTGGGAAATCGGATCCGCCTCACCGGCGATCTTGTCCTGGCGGTACTCAAGACCCGTTGCGGCGGAGATCGGGCCTGCCCAGGTCGAGAACAGCTCGCCATTTGCATTGGCCGCCACCACGTTCTCGGTTGTGACGGCAGTCTGGAACGCATCACCCAGCAGGTAACCCGCAAGGCGGGGATCCAGCTGGCTGCCGAACGGGTTCAGCGGAATGCAGTTGGCATCGTTGTTGTTCGGATTGGCATCCACATTGATCCGACAGACGGGAACTCCGCCACTGGTGGTCACATCCATCGCTGCCGCCACACGTGAGTTGATGCCGATGTCGTACGAGTCCGCACGGAAGTCATTGCGGCCAACCTGGTAGTACGCATCCCATTTCCACGTGTCAGTCAGTTCGCCTTCCAGGCTGAAGACCCCGCGTGTTGCATCGTTCTTCGATACCTGTCTGACGAAGCCGTACTCGGCGAAGTTGCGACCCAGCGACAACGCAGTGATGTTGGGGTTGGCGTCGAGAATGCCCCTGACATTGAGCGCGGGATTCGTCGAAGTCGGAATGAACGGATTGTCGCGGCGGATCACGTAGCCGACATCGAGCAATTGACGCGTGCCGTTTTCGCCTTCGACATGACCGAAGGAGAGATCCATCTTGCCGGTCAGGCTGTCGGTGAAATCGAATCTCGTGCGGGTATAGACCGTGTACCGCTCGATGGGAGATACGATGTGGCCGCCATAGAGATAAGCGTTCGTGCCGCGATTCTCGCCCCCCACCTGGTTCTGGTTGTTGACTGGAAAGCCATACCCGAACCTGCGCGGGGAACCATCGGCGTTGAATGCGATGCCGTACAAACCCGTCGTACCGCGGGTAACGCTGGTCGACGCCCCGACCAGAACGCCATTGATGACGCCTGTCGGTGAAAGGGTCGACGGGCTCTGACCCGCGAGGATGCTGTTGGAAGGCATGTTCCCGGGAGATTCAGCGGGATTGTTGTAGAGACCCGCGGGTCTGCCGAAATTGCCCCACTGCTCCGCGCACCAGTCGCGATCCGAGCACTTGTCGACGCCCTTGCTGTTCTCGTATTCGACGGCACCGATGAAATGTCCGCGGCCGTCCCACAGGCTCATTCCGCCGGCAACCTTTGCGGTGTAGTTCTGGTTGTCGCTGTAGTTGGAGATTCCATATTCAGCCGAAGTACGCAGTCCTTCCATCCTGTCGTTCAGGATGAAGTTGACGACACCTGCGACAGCGTCGGAGCCGTAAGCAGCCGACGCACCGCCCGTGACCACTTCCGCGCGCTCGAGCAGAATGCTCGGAATCAGGTTCGTATCGACAGTGCCCTGCGTTGTCGAGGGAACGAAACGCTTGCCGTCCACGAGCACCAGTGTTCTGACGGATCCCAGTCCGCGGAGATCCAGGATACGGCCACCCACGTAACCGGCGGTCGCGCCCGTTGCCGGCGTAGATGACGCACGGAAGGACGGCAGCTCACTCAGCATGTCGCCGACGTTCGATATCGCGCGCTGCTCCAGACGATCCGCACCGAGCACGGTGACCGGTGTTGGAGCTGTCATGCCATCGCGCACGATGCGCGAGCCGGTGACGACGACCTCGGTCGGTTCTTCCGCAGGCGCCTGGGCCAGCGCAGAGACAACAGGAGCACCCGCAATGGCAACACCCAGCAGCATCCTTACGGCCTGCGAAACAAGGGTGCTGCCGCGCACGTGTCGCAATCCATCTATTGAAGCATTCATTGTCTGATCCCCCAAACGTAGGTTGAATTTATCTGTCCATCGCCTGCCGCATCGCGCCTCTCATCGTCATGTCGGGCGTGCACGGCAGGATCGCGTCCCATCGATATTTCTAAACGCTGCCCGCCTTCACTTCGGCCCGGAACTGATGCAAAAGCGGTTCGGTGTAGCCATTGGGTTGCGTGACGCCTTCGAAAATCAGCGCACGCGCCGCCTTGAAAGCGACACTGGTATCCGGATTCTTCGCCATCGGCCTGTAGAGCGGATCGTTCGCGTTCTGCAGATCCACCTTCGCGGCCATCCGCAACAGCGCCGCATCGATCTGCTCTGCCGTGCAGATGCCATGCAGCAGCCAATTGGCCAGGTGCTGCGACGAAATACGCAGCGTCGCGCGGTCTTCCATCAGGCCGACGTCGTGAATGTCCGGCACCTTGGAGCAGCCGACGCCCTGGTCGATCCAGCGCACGACATAGCCGAGCAGTCCCTGCACGTTGTTGTCGAGCTCCTCACGGATCTCGTCCTGCGACCAGACAGGTCCTTGGTGCAACGGCAACGTCAGCAACTTCGCCAACGACGGTGTTTCCCGGCGGGCGAGATCCTTGTGAAGCGCAAAGACATCGACAGCGTGATAGTGCAGCGCATGAAGCGTCGCCGCGGTAGGACTCGGTACCCATGCGGTCGTCGCGCCCGCCTGAACATGACCGATCTTCTGTTCGAGCATGTCAGCCATGCGATCGGGAGCGGCCCACATGCCTTTTCCGATCTGGCCAACACCCGCCATTCCACAGGCGAGGCCGATATTCACGTTGCGGTCTTCGTAGGCCTTGATCCACGAAGATGCTTTCATCGCGCCTTTGCGAACCATGGGTCCGGCACGCATCGAAGTATGGATTTCATCACCGGTGCGATCGAGAAAGCCGGTATTGATGAAGACGATGCGGTCCTTGACGGCCTCGATGCAGGCAGCGAGGTTGGCAGACGTGCGCCGCTCTTCATCCATCAACCCAAGCTTCAACGTGCGGCGTGGAAGTCCCAGGGCATCCTCCACGGCATCGAACAGCCGGTTGGCGAAACCCGCTTCCGCTGGTCCATGCATCTTCGGCTTGACGATATAGATCGAACCCTCGCGACTGTTCTTCGCGCCGCGGCTCTTGAGATCGTGCATGCCGATGAGCGCAGTCACCATGGCGTCGAGAATGCCCTCGGGTGCCTCGCTGCCGTCGCCAAGGCGCACAGCGGGCGTTGTCATCAGGTGACCCACGTTGCGCACAAAGAGCAGGGCGCGACCGGGCAGCGTGAATTCAACGCCATTGGTCGCCATCCACTTGCGATCCGGTTCAAGCTTGCGGGTCATCGTGCGCCCGCCTTTCTCGAAGCTGGCAACGAGATCGCCACGCATCAGGCCCAGCCAGTTTGCGTAGGCTGCGGTCTTGTCCTCCGCATCGATCGCTGCGATGGAGTCCTCGAGATCGACGATGGCAGTCAAGGCAGATTCGAGAATCACATCGGCGATGCCCGCAGGATCCTGGCTGCCGATCGGATGCTTGCGATTGATCACGAGCTCGATACCGAGGCCGTGATGCCGGAACAGCAATGCGTCGGGATTCGAGGCCTGCCCGCGATAGCCCGCAAACAGCGCAGGTTCCGCGAGTGCCGGCGATAGCGCGCCATTGACCACCTTCCACCCGGTGACACTGGTGTGACTTCCCGTGGCGAGCGGGATGGCCTGATCGAGGAATGCCTTTGCGCGCTCGATGACTTTCGCGCCGCGCTGTGCGTCGTATCCGCCGGCCGCAGCCTTGCCCGGCAACGCATCGGTGCCGTAGAGCGCATCGTAGAGACTGCCCCAACGTGCATTGGCGGCGTTGAGGACGAAGCGGTCGTTCAGAACCGGGACGACGAGCTGCGGCCCTGCCATGACAGCGACTTCGGCATCGACCTTCCTGCTCCAGATCCGGAATGGCGCAGGTTCAGGCACCAGGTAGCCGATTTCTTCCAGTTTTTTTCGATAGGCCTGTTGATCCGGTTGACCGGGCGCGGCTGCATGCCATGCATCGAGCGCCGCCTGCAGCCTGTCGCGCTCTTTGAGCAGCTCACGATTCTCAGGCGCAAAGCGCGCGAGGAGTCCTGCGAGTCCTTTCCAGAATTGATCCGGAGTGACGCCCGTACCAGGAAGCGCGCTCGTCTCGATGAAGGTCGCGAGCGAAGGTGCAACGGTGAGCCCTGCATGAGGCTGCACATCGCCATTACCCTGTTCTTTCTTCTGCAAAGCGGTGGCCACGTTCACAACTCCAGGTCAATTCGGTTTGAGATCGATCTCTTTCAGGATTGCGCAGGCGCCGGCGCTTCGCCGCCTTCAAAGCGGCTTTCCGGTTGCATGCGGAAAGCGAGGATCACGCCTACCCCCATGAGAATCATGCTGCCGAGGAAGGGCAGCTCCCAGTTGCCGTAGCGATCAATGAGGAAGCCGCCTACTACCGGGCTGATGATTGCGGCGAGCGCTGACCCCGTGTTCATCATTCCGCTCGCGGTGCCTGAATACGCCGGCGCAATGTCCATCGGAATCGCCCACATCGGGCCGATGGTCATTTCCGCGAAGAAGAAGCCGGCAGAGAGGCAGGCCAGCGAGACCATCAGGCTGTGCGTGAACATCAGCGGAATCAGCGTGATCAGCGTCAGCAGCATGCATACGGAAACCATCCAGCTGCGCGCACGCTGGAGATTGCCGGTGCGCTTCAGGATCCTGTCCGTCACGATGCCGCCGAGCGTGTCGCCGACCACACCCGCCAGAAACACGCTGGATGCGAAGATGGCGGACTGCTTGAGATCGAGGTTGTAGCTGTGCAGGAAGTACTGGGGAATCCAGCTCAGGAACAGCCACAGCGTCCAGCCGTAGCAGAAGTAGACGACCGTTACAGGCGCCATGCGCTTGAACAAAGGCCCCCACGGCGTGCTCACATTCTTCGGCTTCGGCGGAGGCAACGCTGCGAGTTCCTCGGCGGTGATGCGAGGATGATCCTTGGGATGCTCGGTGAACGTGAATGCCCAGAGTGCAACCCAGGCAAAACTCAATGCGGCGCAGACATAGAACGATTCGCGCCAGCCATGCGTAGTCATGATGAACACGATCATCGCGGGAGCCGCTGCGTTGCCGATGCGGGCCGCCGCATGGGTAATGCCCTGTGCGTAGCCGCGCTTTTCCTTCGCCACCCAGCGTGACATTGCTGAAGTTGCCGCGGGGAAAGTTGCTCCTTCACCGAAGCCCAGCAACACACGCGCGATCAGCAGCGAAGCCAGGCCACCCGCCATGCCCGTCAGTACCGTGGCGCTGGCCCAGATCAGGCCGCACGCGATCAAGGTTCGCTTGGCACCGAAGCGATCGCTGATCCAGCCACCGATGATCTGGAACACGAGGTAGGGATAGGCGAAGGCCGAGAACACGAGGCCGATCTGCGTCTTGCTGAGGCCGAATTCCTTCCCGAATCCTTCGGCGGCCGTGCTCACATTCACGCGATCGAGGTACGTGATGAAATACATCAGGCACAGCAGTATCAGGACGATATGAGTGACTCGAAAGCGCTTCATTTTTTATGTTCCCCCGCCTGACCGATGTTATGCGTCCGGTTCCATGTCCAAGTTTTCTGGATCTATGACCGGTGCCTGTGCCGTTGTCGTGAACTCATCAGGCTGCTTTCCGTAGTGCGGAAGGGGCTGCGTGCGAAGCGAAATACTCCATTGCCGCCTGAACTCCGCTCCCGGCGAGCTTTACGCCCGCCAGCTGCAACCCCATTTCGCATCCCGCCAGCGTGGCAAGCAGCGTGAGATCGTTGCTGTCGCCGAGATGACCGATGCGGAACATGCGTCCTTTCAATTTTCCGAGCCCCGTTCCGAGCGAGAGATCGAAACGCTCGTGGATCAATCGCCGCAGTTCGTCTGCATCTACCTCCGCAGGGGTGATGACTCCAGTCAGCACCGGGGAGAAGGCGCGCGGATCAGCACATTGCACGGGCAAACCCCAAGCGATCACGGCCGTACGGACACTGGCCGCCCAGCGCCGATGACGGGCAAATACGTTATCGAGCCCTTCGCCCAGCAGCATGTCTATCGATTCCGACAGGCCATAGAGCAGGTTGGTGTTGGGCGTGTACGGCCAGTAGCCATCACGATTCATTTCAACGATTTCGTCCCACGCCCAGAACGAGCGCGGCAACTGCGCCGTCTTCATTGCCTGCAATGCGCGCGGTGAAATGGCGTTGAAGCTGATGCCGGGTGGCAGCATCAGGCCTTTCTGTGAACCGCTGATCGCGACGTCCACGCCCCACTCGTCATGCCGATAGTCCACGCTCGCGAGTCCCGAAATCGTGTCAACCATCAGCAACGCGGGATGGTTTGCCGCATCCATTGCCTTGCGGACCGCTGCGATGTCGGAGGTAACTCCCGTGGAAGTTTCGTTGTGGACCACGCAGACGCATTTGATCTGGTGGCCGGAATCCTGCCTCAGGCGCTGCTCGATCAGCTCGGCCTGGACGCCTCTGCGCCAGTTCGGGATGTGCGGCAGGATATCGTCCGCACCGCTCAACGCGACGGTTTCAATCACGAGGCCAAGACGCTTGGCCATCTTCGTCCACAGTGAGGCGAAGTGACCCGTTTCATACATCAGCACGTGGTCGCCAGCGCTCAACGTGTTGCACAGCGCCGCTTCCCATGCGCCTGTTCCCGAGGCGGGATAGATGATGACCGGGTGCTTCGTCTTGAAAATCGTCTGCATCCCGCCCAGTACCTTGAGACCCAGACCGCCGAATTCCGGACCTCGATGGTCGATGGTCGGCAGGCTCATGGCCCGCAGAATGCGATCGGGCACCGGACTCGGGCCGGGGATCTGCAGGAAATGCCTGCCGGTCGGGTGAAAATCGAGGTTGAGCATCGAAGCTCCAATGGTCGCGGTAACTCGTGGGCGTGGAGTCTTGCAAATTTGAATACAAAATTCAAATTTGGATATTTTTGCCAAATTCTCCCGCAAAATTAATGAATTGACACAATCTGGAAGTGAATTCAAAATTCAGCCAAGGAGAAATTTAATGTCAGAAGTGGTGGCAATCCCGCGGCGGACCCTGCACGACGAAGTCGCCGGGCGGCTGCGAACGATGCTCGTGGAGGGACGCATTCCTCCCGGCGCCAAGCTCAACGAACGTGAGCTTTGCGAGCTGCTGCATGTCTCCCGCACGCCCCTCAGGGAAGCGATCAAGCGCATGGCTTCGGAGGGACTCGTGGACCTGGTGCCCAACCGGGGCGCCGTCGCGGTCAAGCTCAGCGAGAACGACGTCGTCCACGTGTTCGAGGTGCTGGCCGAACTCGAAGGCATGTCGGGTGAACTGGCCGCACAGCGCATTACCCCCGCCGAGATCGCAGAGATCAAAGCCCTGCATTACGAGATGCTGGCAGCGTATGCGCGGAAAGACCTTCACAACTACTACGGCCTCAATGCGCAGATTCATGCGGCCATCAACAGTGCCGCCGGGAATCCGGTACTGGAAAAGGCGTATCGGGAGATCAACGCACGCGTCCAGTCCATCCGCTTCCGGACCAACCAGAACGAAGAAAAATGGAAGCGTGCCGTGAAGGAACACGAGCAGATGCTGACGGCGCTGGAAGCTCGCGATGCTCCGGGCATGCGCGCGCTGCTGGTCGAACATTTACTGCGCAAGCGCGACACCATCCTTGAAGTCATGCGGGCGGGCGAACTCGACCAGCGTACGGCGCAGCCGCTCCAGTCCTCATAACGGCAATGACGCGAGGCACTCCGCAAAGCCGGGCAGCCCCTGCCGGTACGGTGTTGCCTGCCAATGAAACAAGTACCGCGCTCGAACGCCGGCTGCGCCAGGAAACCCGCGGCGAGGTGTTGTTCGATACCGGTTCGCGGGGTCGCTATGCCACCGACGCGTCCATCTATCAGATCATGCCGGTTGGCGTGTTCGTTCCCCAAACCGAACAGGATGTTGTCGTCGCGATCGACATCGCGCGCGACCTCAAGGTGCCCGTACTCCCCCGCGGTGCCGGCACGAGTCAATGCGGCCAGACGACCGGCGCGGCTCTGATCGTCGATGGCTCAAAGCATCTTCGCAACGTTCTCGAGGTAGACCCGGGCACACGCACCGCCACTGTTCAGCCGGGCATCGTTCTGGATCACCTGAACGCGCAGCTCAAGCAGCACAACCTGTGGTTTCCGGTCGATGTGTCGACGAGTGCGCAGGCGACGCTTGGTGGCATGGCCGGCAACAACTCCTGCGGCTCGAGATCGATTGCCTACGGCAACATGGTTCACAACGTTCTGGGTGCAAGCACATGGCTGTCGGACGGCTCACAGGTCGACTTCGGCCCTGTGGCGAACCTGGGTACCCGCGCGACACAGATCGCGGACTTCGTTCGTGCACTCGCCGAACAGCATCGCAGTGAAATGGAGGCGCGCTGGCCCAAAGTTCTCCGCCGCGTAGCCGGCTACAACCTCGATATCTTCCACAACCAGAATGAACGTCCGTACACACCGGATGGCAGCGTCAATCTGGCGCATCTGCTGATCGGTTCGGAAGGCACGCTGGCTTTTACGCGGAACCTCAAGCTGCAACTCTCGCCGCTGCCCGAAGCGAAAGTGCTGGGCGTCGTGAACTTCCCCACTTTCCATGCAGCGATGGACGCCGCGCAACATGTCGTCAAGCTGTCGCCAACCGCGGTGGAGCTCGTGGACCGGATCATGGTGGAGCTTAGCCTCACGAATCCCGTCTTCCGCCCGACGATGGAATCTGCGCTGATCGGCAAACCCGCGGCGATTCTGCTGGTGGAGTTTTCAGGAGAGGACAAGGCCGTCCTGGTGGCCAAGCTGAAGGAACTCGTCGCACTGATGGGTGACCTGGGGCTGCCAGGCAGCGTGGTGGAGATGCCCGATGCCGGCGCCCAGAAGAATCTCTGGGAAGTGCGCAAGGCAGGCCTCAACATCATGATGAGCCTCAAGGGTGACGGCAAACCCGTGAGCTTCATCGAAGACTGCGCCGTGCCGCTTGAGCATCTGGCCGAATATACCGATGCACTGACGGAAGTCTTTGCGAGACATGGCACTCACGGCACATGGTACGCACATGCTTCAGTCGGCACGCTGCATGTCAGGCCCATCCTCGACATGCGCCAGGATGGCCGGGATGGGGGCGCGGCCAGAATGCGCGCGATTGCGGAAGAAGCCTCCGTGCTGGTGCGGAAGTTCAAAGGCGCCTACAGCGGCGAACACGGCGATGGACTTTGCCGGGGTGAATGGATCGAGTGGCAATTCGGTCCCGCATTGAATACAGCCTTCCGCGCGATCAAGAACCATCTGGATCCGGCCGGCCTGTTCAATCCCGGCAAGATCATCGATCCGCCGAAGATGGATGACGTCGAGCTGTTCCGCTTTTCGCCTCCCTCATCTTCACGTCCCTACCGGACCATTCCGATCAAGCCGGTGCTCGACTGGTCGGCGTGGAATGTGCAGAACGATCCGGTAACGGAAACGACGACCGCTCCGGGAACAGGAGGCGACCCCGCCGGTGGCTTCGCGAAAGCCGTCGAGATGTGCAACAACAACGGCCACTGCCGCAAGTTCGATGCCGGGACGATGTGCCCGAGCTATCGCGTTACCCGGGATGAACAACATGCAACTCGGGGCCGTGCCAATACTCTCCGTCTGGCGTTGTCTGGCCAGCTTGGGAAGGACGCATTCACCAGCCAGGCGATGTACGACACGATGGATCTGTGCGTGGGTTGCAAAGGCTGCAAGCGCGAATGTCCGACGGGCGTCGACATGGCGAAGATGAAGATCGAATTTCTTTCGCACTACAAGAAACGGCATGGCCACACATTGCGGGATCGTCTCGTTGGAGGGCTCCCCGACTATGCAGCTCTGGCCAGCCGGTTTGCCTGGTTGCCAAACCTTCGTGAGACCGTGCCGGGCGCAGCGTACTTGAGCGAAAAGCTGCTGGGATTTTCCCGGCGTCGGTCATTGCCGAAGTGGCGATCGAATACCTTCTGGCGCGCTCATGATGCATCCCTGTTCTCGAGTGCTGAAGCCACGCTGGTCGCTGCAGCAGGAGGCAACAAGGCAGCCGTGCTGTTCGTCGATACCTTCAACGGTACGTTTGAAAGCGAGAACGCACTGGCCGCAGCGCGGGTCCTGAAGGTCGCCGGGTACACACTTCACACCGTCACGAAGCAAGGTGGCCACTACTGCTGTGGCCGCACTTATCTCAGTACAGGCATGGTCGAACAGGCGCGCGTCAAAGCCGCCGAGTTGGTAGGCGCCCTGCTCCCCTTCGCACGTGCGGGTGTCGCGATTGTCGGCCTCGAACCCTCCTGCTTGCTGACACTGCGGGATGAAGCGCTGTCCATGGGACTTGGCGAACCGGCTCTCGTGGTCTCAAAACAGGCACTCCTGTTTGAGGAATTCGTTGCACGCGAGATCAAGGCGGACCGCTTCAGTTTGAATCTCAGGGCAGCACATGCACCTGTCCTGGTCCACGGCCATTGCCATCAGAAAGCTTTCGGCGCGGTCAGCCCCATTCTGGAGGTCCTGAAGCTGATCCCCGGCGCGCGGCCCGAGCTCATCGAAAGCTCCTGCTGCGGAATGGCGGGCAGTTTTGGTTACGAAGCCGGCCATCACGCGATCTCCATGCAGATGGCGGAAGCAGCGCTGCTCCCGGCGATCCGCAAATCGCCCGCTGCTATCGTGGTTGCAGATGGCACGAGCTGCCGCCACCAGATTCATGACGGTGCACAGCGTGAGGCGCTGCACGTCGCGCGCCTGCTGGAACAGTTGCTGGTTTCCGAGCCACAAGAAAATCATTGACGGATATTTACCCTTGAGGAGATGAAGAGTGAAAGCCCGATTTGCCCTTGAAGCGAAAGATGTAAAGGCGGCCCTGCAGGCAGCCGAAGCTGAAGCGGTCAGCAACGGCTGGGACAATGTGTCCATCGCCATCGTCGATGACGGCGCACACCTGCTTGGATTCCTGCGCCTGGCAGATGCCACACCCCTGACCGCCAGGATTTCAGTTGAAAAGGCCCGCACTTCGGCCCGCTCCCGCCGCGAATCGAAATTCTTCGAGGAAACAGTGAAGAACGGCCGCCACTCGTATCTTTCGGTCCCCGACCTCACGCTACTGGAAGGGGGCGTACCCATCATCATCGAGGGTGTTTGCATCGGCGCCATTGGCGTTTCGGGCGTCAAATCCGACCAGGATGCGCAGATCGCCAGCGCTGGGGTAAAAGCGATACTCTCCAAAGTGTAGAACTCAAAAAAATGCAGGGGGCGGTATGAACAGACGAGCTTTCGGATCCGGCGTCGCGCTGCTGGCTTTCCTGGCTGGCGGCCTCGCACCCACGATGGCCGCGGCGCAAGCAAGAGCCGCTGCCTGCGGCCAGTCGTCACCCACGGGCCATCTGACGGTACCTGTTTCGTCGGGTGGTCTGGTGCGCGAAGTAAAGCTGTTCATCCCTGCCAGCTACGATGGCAGGCAGGCCATTCCGCTGATGTTCGATCTGCACGGCAGCAATGGCAGCGGAGCAGAACAGGCTATCAACAGCGACCTGGCCACTACTGCACAAAAGCATGGGTTCGTCGTGGCGTGGCCCGATGGCAGCATCACGTTGCCGGGTGCACCGGAAGCGCACTACTGGAATATCACGGGCTTGCCATTGACCGGCAACACTCCCGCGCCGGCCAATGCCCCCGATGAAGTGAAATTCTTCAGCGATGCCATCGATCAGATTGCTTCACGCTTCTGCATCGACCTTCAGCGCGTGTACGCCGTCGGCCACTCCGGCGGTGGCAGGATGAGTTCGTTGCTCGCTTGCCAGCTGGCAGACCGGATAGCCGCTGTGGCACCGGTCGTCGGATTGCGTGCAGGTCTACCCTCGACAACGGACAAGTCGCTTCCCGATCCGGGAAGCTGCAAACCTTCGCGGGCAATGCCTGTCATCACCTTCCACGGTACCGATGACAAGACAAACCCCTACGCGGGTGGCGGCAATCTCTACTGGCAGTACGGAGTCGAAGCAGCTGTCAGTCGCTGGGTTGAAATCGACGGCTGCAAGACCACGCCGGTGGTCGAGAAAATAGCGGAGCATGTCGAGCGGCGGCGCTACACCGGCTGCCGGGATGGAGTCGTCGTGGAGTTCAACCGCATCGATGCACCGGGAGCACTCGGCGGTGGGCATACCTGGCCGGGCTCGCCGCGGCGGCGTGAACCCCCTGCAGGTGCCGCACCTTCCTATCCCTCCCAGGAAATCAGCGCGAGCGAACGCATCTGGGAGTTCGTCTCGCAGTACCACCTTTGAGTGGATCTGAAAAAGCTGCAACCACAGCTCTCCTGCCGTGTTCTTGCCCTGGCAGAACAATCACGGGAGACAACTCATGATCATCGTCGCAATTGCATTCCTCGCCAGCACCGTGGCGGGAATGTTCATGGAATTGGTACGGGTTGTGCGCAGGACCAGCCGGTCGCGGGACGCATAAGGAAGCAATGAAATTGGCAGGAGTCAGGCGTGGACGTATTCTCCACCCAGGCTTTTCCATTGCGTTTCTATACGCCGGCGATCATCGTCGGAACGGGTGTTGACGCTCATCAGGATACCGCCCTCACGGATACCCGCCTCATATTGTTCGATACGCTCCGTGGGAATACCCCAGTTGGAGAGAGCGCCCAGCAACCCACCCGCAACGCCTACACTTCCTGCCGCGGCCAAGGCGATGGCAACCGGCCCTGCCGCGATGATTCCGAACCCCGGAAGCAGCAATAGAACCCCCAGCGCCGCGACCACCGGAGCAATCGTGCCGACGGTTCCGCCCTTGGGACCGCCAAGTTCCGAACCAGCGACGGTGTTGATAGTGCTTTCGGCGGCGATTTCGCCCAGTTCGGTGGTGGCAGGCCGCTCAGGGGAGAAGTATCGGTCCCGCGTGGCATCCGACATGATGAGATTGATATCGGCTTTGTCATAGCCGAGCTTCAACGTGGACTCGTATGCGCTTTCCGCGCTGTTACGATCCGCGAACATGCCGGTGACTATTTTCATTCCCGAAGCATTTCAGAGACCGGCGGCGTCCGGTAGCAGCTTTCATCATCGGTCGAGGTAGGAGCTGTCTGACATCGTATAGTGGCGTCATACGCTTCTCCCTATCGAGAGATTTCATGTCCAACGTAAATGCATCCCTGTCCGGCACTTTCAGAATCGGCGGTGAGCTTGAAGTGAATCGCCTCGGCTTCGGGGCAATGCGCATCACCGGCCGGGGCGTATGGGGAGAACCTGCCGATCGCGCCGAAGCCCTACGCACACTGCAGCGATTGCCTGAACTCGGCGTGAATTTCATCGATACCGCCGACTCCTACGGCCCCGATGTGTCCGAAGAACTCATCCGCGAAGCGCTGCATCCCTATCCCGGCATGCTGGTCGCGACTAAAGCCGGACTCACGCGCGCAGGCCCGGATCAGTGGACGCCAAAGGGCAATTCCGCCTACCTCATCCAGCAGGCGCGAAAAAGCTGCGTGCAACTGGGTGTGGAGCGGATCGATCTGTGGCAACTCCACCGGATCGATCCCAGGGTTTCGCGCGATGAGCAGTTTGGAGCAGTCCGGACACTGCTCGATGAAGGTGTCATACGGCATGCAGGCCTGAGCGAAGTGTCCGTCGCTGACATCAAGGCCGCCTCGAAGGTCTTCAAGGTGGCAACCGTCCAGAACCGCTACAACCTTGTGGATCGGGGCAGCGAAGACGTTCTCGACTACTGCTTGACCCAAGGCATCGGCTTCATTCCGTGGTACCCCCTGGCAGCAGGTGGGCTGCCCAAGTCGGGCTCGCTGCTGGATACCGTCGCGAAGAAGCATGGCGCAACACCGGGACAGATTGCACTTGCATGGATTCTCAAACGCAGTCCGGTCACGTTGCCCATTCCAGGCACTTCCAAAGTCGCCCATCTCGAACAGAATGTGGGGGCAGCAGACATCCGGCTCTCGGACGAGGAATTCGCGAGCCTGGATCGCGCCGGCAAAGCACAAAGATAAGACCCGGATCGAAGCCTTGAGGTACGCGTGAACAAGGTTGTCCTGATCACTGGAGCAAGCCGCGGCATCGGCGCAGCAACAGCCCTCCTCGCAGGCAAACGCGGATATGCGGTCTGCGTCAACTATCGCAGTAACCTCGTCGCAGCTCGCGAAGTCGTCAGCCAGATCGAAGCCGGCGGAGGCAAGGCAATGGCCGTGCAAGCAGATATCTCGATCGAGTCTGAAGTCGTTCGTCTGTTTGAAACCTGCGACATCTCCCTCGGCCCGGTGACCTCTCTGGTCAACAACGCCGGCATTCTGGAAATGCAGATGCGCGTGGAACAGATGGATGCAGCCCGACTGACCCGAATTCTCGCCACCAATGTCATCGGGTCTTTCCTCTGCGCGCGGGAAGCCATCAAGCGCATGTCCACCCGGCATGGCGGTCGCGGCGGTTCGATCGTGAATGTGTCATCTGCCGCCGCCCGCCTGGGATCAGCCAATGAGTACATCGACTATGCCGCCTCGAAGGGCGCCATCGACACGATGACCATCGGGCTCGCGAAGGAAGTGGCTGCCGAAGGCATCCGCGTCAATGGGGTGAGACCCGGCATCATTGCGACGGGCCTGCATGCCAGTGGCGGAGAACCGAACCGCGTAGAGCGGCTCGCTGAATCGATTCCCCTCTTGCGCGGCGGAAAGTCCGAAGAAATTGCGCAGGCCATTCTCTGGCTACTTTCCGATGAAGCCGGCTATACCACCGGCGCCCTGCTGGATGTCGCCGGCGGAAAATAAGAACCAAGGCTAGCCAGGCTGCGGGTCCGCGGGTGCTTCGATGCCGTCGTAGCGCTGCAGATGCCGTGACAATGCCTTGATCCGCGCGGCGATCTTGGGGTCGATCTCCGGATCAGGCGGCACTCTCGCAAGCACCTTGCCAGCGGCTTTGGGATTCCGCTCCACTTCGAGCAACCACTTGGGTTCCTCGGTCGCCATCAGGGTCAGGGTCAGCCGGGCGTTCTGCAACCGTTCCCGGATCTTGTCGAGTTCAACCGCTGCGAGCTTCCATTGCTCGTAAGTCATCTTCCGTATCACCACCCCTCCCTGGGTATTCGATCTTCTGCTTCTTCAAGACGGGCGCGGACAACAAATCCGCACCCCGAGGATCGAAGCTCGTTTCGATCATTCGGGGCGGCGCATTATAGACACGAAGCAGACCTGCGTCAGATTCAATCAGCGCAGTTCCTCGATCGACAGCGTTGCCAGGCAGTTGGTGACATCGCTGAAAGCCACGTTCACCTTGTTCTTTGGCCGGGCAAACTCGAAGTGGCTGTAGCTGATCTCGCCGGTCTTCGAAGTCCAGTTTCGCGTGGGAGCGCCAAATTCGCGACTGACATCGGCTCTCGAGACACAGCCTGTAGCACGCGCGGCGACAGCGGGAAGAGTCAGGATCGCCTCGGAAGCCTTCTTTCCTGCTTTGGGCATCCACAGCAGTCCTTCAATGGTCGAGCCATCCTCAAGCTTCATGGCTCCTCCCCGGTAGGACACCGCGCCATTACTTTCGCTTTTCTGCATCCCTATGCTCAATGCCCGCTCGATCTTGATCGAGGTAAACGGAACCGCCGATTCGAGCTGCGCCACCAGTTCGCCAAGGGAAGCGGCGGCATTGGCTGCGGTGGCCATGAGAACATTGCTTGCAAGGACAGCCACGAAGGCTTTCTTCAAGGGTTGACGGCTCATCGGTTTTCCTGTTTCGGCGTTCATCTGTCGCTCCTTTATCCGGTCATTTCACCGCTTGCGAGCTTATCGCTGCAAGCAATCCGGGGTCGCTAATATGCCAGCGAGCAAAGGTCGGGGCCATACTGCGCCCCGCAATCGTGCTCAATAATGACGGCTATTTTAAAGACTGAAGAACTCTGGAACGAGTTCCCGGCTTTTCAAGGCTCGCGCCCTTCAACCTCATCCCGGACAACGAATTCATGTTCGGGATACTGGACGATCAGCACAGGGCAAGGCGCCTGGCGCAGGACTTTCTCCGTGACGCTGCCGGCAAGCAGGTGTTCGACGAATCCCAGCCGATGCTTGCCCATCACGATGAGTTCGACACCGAGTTCCACGGCACAAGCCACGATCTCGTAATCAGCCCCGTCCGGACCGGCGGATCTCAGCAGATATTCCGCGCGCGTCTCACGCTCTTCGTGCGGTTCGAGGAAACGACTCAGGCTTTCGCGGGCTGCATTCCTCATGATGTCATCCCGATCGGGCTCGGAATCCGGTCCAGCTTCGGGCAACGCCTCCGGCATGAACGCCTCCATGACGCGTTCGGTCTCGATGGCGGCATCGAATTCCTTCGCGGGGAGGACATGGACCAGGAAAAGCTGCGCGCCAAACTGGCGTGCGAACGCAACGCCATATTTGACCGCGGCTTTCGAGGGCTCACCGAGATTGGTGGGAACGAGGATGCGCGTCAGTGCAAACAACTGTGCTCTCCCCGATGACACGGACTGAAGTGATCTTCAGCGGGCAAATCATTGTCGCTGAATCGAGACTGGTATGAACTTAAATTTCATTCATGCGTCAACGACGTGCAACATCGTTTCGTTGGAGTAGGATCGAAGAACGATTCTTCAATCTGCATCACTCGAGGAATGCTGCTATGCAAACAGAATTCCCACGCAACGAAACTCAGCCCAAGCAGGCAACGAGAAACGTCGCTGCGTGTGCACCCGCAGCATACGAAGCATCACAGCTGAGCGACGACGACCTGGCGTTGATCGATCTGCGCTACGACCAGTTCATGGCGCAGGCAGAACTCGATCACCTGATGGAAGACCTCTGAGGTCAGTCGTCGCAGTTGATGCAGCCCAGACGCGGCGGCATCCCGATCTGTACCCGCCACGTATCGCTGGCTGCCTTGAGCTTGGGGACCATCGTCTCGATCGCCCGCCTTGCTTCCATGCAGGCAACCACTTGCGGTGAAGCAGTGAATGAAGACGTCTGGCGTTCGGCGACTTCTTCCGCCAGCAAATCAGCCAGGACTTCCAGATTGTGGATGGTCCTTTCCATGAGCAATGCGGGTTCGTCGAACATGAGAGCGCCTCGTTTCGAATTCACTGACAGCAGCTAGGCGCTGACCGGCTCGGCGATGAGCGAGCCCGCAATCTCGAGCGCACCCGCCAGCGTTGCACAGTCCGCATGACTGGCCTCCGGCTTTTCCAGCACGCGCGCGATGGTGTCGCACACTTCAAAGAGTCGCGTACCGACGGGGTCGCTGGCGGACATCCGTACATCAGCCCCCTCATAAAGCCAGTCGCACAGGGACTCCAGCTGCAACCTGTCTGCTTCTGTCAGCAGGCAATTGTCGATGCGCTCAACCAGGCCTTCGTTCAACCAGCTTTGGGGTGTAGACACGGAAATATCTCCAGACGCCATGGCTGTATGGTTATACAGTTACGGTTTTCAGCGCAATACTGGATACGGCAAGTGCCTGAACGGAGGCAAATTAAAGTGGAAAGTCCGCTCACCAGGCCGCAACTCACCCGATACGTCCGGACGCGGCTGGCATCGCATCTCTTCGATGAATCCGGCGTCGAGCCGCTGGGGACCGCCATCTATGGTCTGTCCGATCCCCGCGATATCCGCGACCTTCGTTACGTGGGCCAGACCCGCTCGCCCCGGTCGCGCTATCTGCAGCACCTCAGCACCGCACGCCTCTGGATGCCGGATGAAACACCCTGGTGGATCAGGGAGATCCGGCTGCGTCCTCTCTATGACTGGATTCGCATGCTCTATCAGGACGGACAACGTTTACCCGTCATGGTGGTGAGCGCCTGGATAGAAAAGCCTGCAGATGTGCTGAGTGCAGAACGGGCGCGGATCATGGAATGTCTCGGCGGCAGGATGAATCTGCTGAACATCGAGAGCGAAAGAACAGGAATGCAGGTCCCGCTGCTGTAGCGGAACAGGCCGCTACTGAAGCGGCTCGGGTCGCGGGTCCGGCTCGCCGGGGATGTCGGGTGGGGAGTCCGGAGGCGCAGGTTCAAAAGGATTCGGGTTTTCCATACTCTTCCTCAAACACCAAGGCTTGAGGAAGAGTCGCAGCTTCGGTTTCCTTGAACCACTCCGGAAAGTCGCTCCGGCGAAGCCTCAATGGCTCCCTTCCTTGTAGGACATCGCCGATACGACGCTCACTACGCCAGATGCTTCGCAAAAAAGTCCCGCGCCACGCCGAAGACGGGGCCGTTGTCTTCCCTTTGCTGTTCGCGACCACCTTGCGACTCCCGGACATCCATCCTGAAAGGCGCGGCGACATCATCAAGATCGTTGCGGTTGAAGAACGTGTGCTGCAAACCATCGACCAGCCGCAGCGTGACGTCGTTGCCTTGGGCAGCGAGTGCTTCATAGAGCATGACGCTCTGGGTGTGTGGCACGGTGTTGTCCGCAAGGCCGTGCATGATGAGGAAAGGTGGCGCGTTCTTCCTTGCGTACGTCACCGGATTCGCGGCCTTCGCTTTATCCGGCACTGACAGCACCGGCGCGCCCAGCAGACGGGATTCCGGAGACTGGGGATCGTTGTGGCTCAGCGCAACGGATCGGGATCCCGGCGGCGGACCTCCCGCGGATTGAATGCCCGCCGTGGGCGCTACCTTTGCCAACGCAGGATGCAGTTGCTGCAAAGTCGCTTTTTCGGCCTCGACCTGTGCGTCCATCGCGAGGAAATCGGTGGGCCCATACGCGTCGAGCACACATTGCACGGCGCTCGATTGATCGGCGTTGCCCTCGCCTTCGAATGTTCCAGCAGGCGCCAGTCCGGCGATGGCTGCAAGCTGCCCGCCTGACGACGTTCCCCACAACCCGATCCGGTTGCCATTGAGTCCCTGCGCAGTCGCGTTGGCACGCAGCCAGCGCACGGCCGTCTTCACGTCTTCGACATGAGTGGGGAATATGACGGAGGGCGTCAGGCGATAATCGATCGCCGCCATGGCGAAGCCCTGCTCAGCAAAAAAGCGCCTGAAGTCAGGTCCGGTCAACCGGGTTCCCGCAAACCAGCCGCCACCATGTACGAACACGATGACAGGCAACGGTCCTCGCGCTCCCTGGGGGACATAGAGATCAAGCAGCAGCTCTTTCCCGCCCGGTGACGCGTATTCCAGCGTCTTCTTTTCGGATGGGAAGGGGCTCGCCGCACTCCAGCTTTGATTTGCAACCGTCAAGGCGGCCGCACCCAGCAGAAAGCGGCGCCTGTTTACGCGCAGATCCGACATTGAAAGATCCCCCGGAAGTGAAGGCGGATATCGATCCGCTCGGACTTAATCTCTGGCCATTGAAGGCAGGAAGATCGTACCGGAATCCGGGGTCTTCGCGCTTGCCTGTCGCGTCACGCACTCCTGCGGGGCTGCATCCACTTCGGCAGCAGGTCGTACGGATTGAGGTCAGGCTCGGGCTTGAAATCGACCTTCAAGCCCGTCAGCTGCTGCTGGACAGAACCTTTGCGCCATCCATCGAACAGATCGGTAGCACCGCCAACATGCTTGCCACCGATGAATATCTGCGGGAAGGTTTTGGCGCCTGTCCTGTCCGCGAGTGCAGCCCGGATCTTTCCACCCAGATCGCCCTTCTGGTACTCGACGGAATCGAGATCGATACTCCGGTAAGCGATGCCAAGCCGCGCAAACAGCTTGCGGACCGACCAGCAGAACTCACACCACTCCAGCGCAAACAACAGCACGGGTTCGTCGCGGACAAGTTCATTGACGAAGCGTTCCGCATCGGCGTCGATTTCAGGCGACGCAACTGCAGCTGCAGCAGGCGCTGGCGCAGGTGCAGGTGCAGGTGCCGGAGCATCGAAGCGATAGCCGGGGGTCGATCGCGACAACTCCAGTTCTTCGGCCGTCATGGCTTCGCCGATATGCTCGAACAACGGCGTGGTCATGTAGCGTTCGCCGGTATCCGGCAACATGCACACTATGTTAGTACCCGGAGGTGAGCGTCTTGCGATGGTGAGGGCCGCTGCGAGTGTTGCGCCACTCGATGTCCCGACAAAGATCCCTTCCCGGCTCGCGAGCTCCCGCGCGAGACGCAGGGCATCAGTGCCTGCTACCGGCACGATCTCATCGATATGGCCAGCCGTGCGGGTGTCTTCGGTCAGGCGTGAAATGAAATCCGGCGCCCAGCCTTGCATCAGATGCGGACGAAAGTTCGGATGACTTGCCGCTGGCGCACCATTCGCTTTGCGTTGCTGGGGAATGCCGCTAGCCAGTACCGGTGCATTGTCGGGCTCGGCCGCGATGATCTTCGTCTCGGGGCGCATCTGCTTCAGCACCCGTGAAACACCTTTCAGCGTGCCGCCCGTTCCGAATCCGGTGACCCAGTAGTCAAGCCGCTCGCCCGCAAAGTCGGCCAGGATTTCCTGCGCGGTCGTGCGCGAATGCACGTCGGCATTGGCTTCGTTCTCGAACTGACGGCAGAGATACCACCCGTGCGTCTCGGCCAGCTCAACAGCTTTCGCGAGCATGCCGCTGCCTTTCTCTGCAGCCGGCGTCAGCACGACCTTCGCACCCAGAAACCGCAACAGCTTGCGCCGCTCGATGCTGAAGCTCTCCGCCATGGTCACCACCAGCGGATAACCCTTTTGCGCGCACACCATCGCAAGACCGATTCCGGTGTTGCCGCTGGTCGCCTCGATGACGGTCTGGCCTGGCTTGAGTTCGCCGGTCTGCTCCGCGCGCTCGATCATCGCGTAAGCCATGCGGTCCTTGACCGAGCTCATGGGATTGAAGGACTCGACCTTCACCCAGACGTTGACGCCAGCCGGCGCCAGTTTGTTGAGCCTGACCAGCGGCGTGTTTCCAATGGTCTCGAGAATGTTTTCGTAACGGGCCATGTCAATTCTCCTCAGCCACGACAATCGTGGAATCACTCCGGCAAAGTCAGTCCTGAACCACCCATTTCCGCCGGCAGATCCTTCATCTTCGGCAACCCGTCGTGGAGACGCAGCTTCGTCTCCTGGTAGTGGACGTGAACGCCCGCCTGGTACGGAAAGTCAGGGATGGTGGCGGCATACACATCGATCAGACTCCAGGCCGGATGATCGGTAAAGAGATGCCCGCCGCAGGTCTTGCACCATTTCCGGTAACTGCGGGGTGTCTTGTTGTAGGTGCCGATGTTGTCGGCGCCCCGGGTGATCGTGACGGCCTCCGGATTCCACAACGTGAAGGCGTTGACGGGGCCTGCCGACCAGCTCCGGCACGATTCGCAATGGCAGTACCCCATTCCAGCGGGCGTGCCGCTGACCGTGAATTGGACCGCGCCGCAGAAGCAGCCGCCCTTGTAGCTATTCCCGTTCCCCATGATGTTCTCCTTTCCAGGTTGGGCTGAGCGACCCGATGCGCTGCAGCGAGGGCGGGAAGTATCCGCGGCTGCTAGTGGACCGGCTATGACCGATCCTCCGCCGGTTTTGCGCGAGCCGCCGGATCTGCTATTAATTCAGTCATGGACGCCCTCTCCGATGTGCTGCATGTACTGCGTTTGTCGGGCGCCATCTTTCTGGATGCCGAATTCACTGCACCCTGGTGCATCAGCTCCAATTCCCACCAGCCCATGGCGGGGGAAGAACACATCGTGTTTTTTCACTGGCTGATCGCCGGCAATTGCAAGGCGCGCCTCGCGACAGGCGGCGACACCATGGATCTGGCCGCTGGCGACCTGTTGCTGGTTGCCAACGACGAAACCCATCTCATGGGCAGCGATCTGCATGCCAGGCCAAAAGACTCCCGGGAACTCGTCATACCGGGTGCGCAGGGTGGTCTCGTTCGCATCGATCACGGCGGCGGTGGCGAGATGACACGTTTCGTCTGCGGATTTCTCGCCTGCGACAGACGTTTGTGTCGTCCCGTGCTTGAATCGTTGCCGGGCATGCTTCGCATCCCGTTCGGCGACGATCCGACGGCTGCGTGGTTCAAGAGCCTGTTGCGGGTAGGCGCGGAAGAAACTTCGTCACCCCGTCCCGGCAGTGCCAGCGTGCTCGCCAGACTTTCGGAACTGCTGTTCGTCGAAGCCTTGCGCCGTCATATAGATTCCATGCCACCCGGGCAGACGGGTTGGCTCGCAGGGTTGCGCGATCGCTTCGTCGGCAAGGCTCTGACACTCATGCACCAGAGTCCAGGCAAGGGCTGGACCGTAGACGCGCTGGCGAGCGAAGCGGGCCTGTCACGATCCGCCCTGGCAGAACGGTTCACCGAGTTGCTCGGCCAGCCCCCGATGCAATACCTGACACGGTGGCGCCTGACCGTGGCTGCTCAACGACTGCGTTCAGAGGGTGCAACGCTGGCATCCGTTTCTGAACAGATCGGCTACGACTCGGAAGCCGCGTTCAATCGCGCGTTCAAGCGTGAATTCGGCATGCCACCCGCCACGTGGCGCAAGACGCTTGGCGCCAGAAATACCATTCTGGAGTCGTTGCCCTGAGCCAGGGGCAGGATCACTGAACTTCAACGTTCCTTCTCAAGCCTCTGCTCCCATCTTTCTCTCGCCCCCTTTGCATAAGCCTTGCACGCTCCGGTATCGACGAGCCCATTGGCATCGCCCTTCTGCCTCTTCTCCAATCTGTCCCACAGCCCTGAAACTTCAGGATGGGCGGAGACGATGATGTCGCAGCGAAGATTCTCGAAAACCTTGAAGCTCCTCTCGAAGTAACCGCGGGGAATGGGATCGCTGAATTTATAGGTATTGCTGCCGATGGCATTGAGGCTGTCGGCGTAGACCATGTTCATGCAGCGCTCGCCTTCGCAGGACTGCCAGGTCCAGGTGGTCCCGCCGGGCGTGTGGCCGGGAGTGTAGTGGGCGGTCATGGCGATGGAGCCGAGTTTCAGCACTGCGTTGTCCTCGATCACCTGTACTTTCGCGACCGGTTCGAACTGCCGGACAGGGCTGTACTGCGGATCGTCCTTGGCACCACCACCTGTCTTCAGCGCTTCCGCGCTCCAGGTGCTTGCCATCACGGTCGCGCCACTCAACTTCTGCAGCCCTGGAATGCCGCCCGCATGATCGAAATGCGTATGCGAGTTCACGATGTACTTCACGTCCGTGATCTTGAATCCCAGCTTCCTGATGCTCTCCGCAATCATCGGTACGGACTCGGGCACGTCGCCGTCGATCAGCACATGTCCCTGTGACGAAGTGAGCAACACTGAACTGAGTCCATGCGATCCCACGTAATAGGCGTTGCCGAAGAGCTTGAATGGCTCCTGCGGCTGGGTCCACGCATCAGCGGCAGCGTGAACAGTCTGCATTCCAACAGCGGCGAGTGCCGTAAACGCCATGCCGGCCAGGAATACCGCTCGTGACTTTCTTTTCATTTTTCTCACTCCAGCTAGCCGATGGACTACAGCAGAAATTCGTCTGGCTTCAATTCGTGATGTTGACGGTCAGTACATCTTCCTTGTCGAGCTGGACGTTCCGGGTGCCCCGGAAACTGAAGACATCATCGAGTACCGGATTTTCCTGATCCCCGTTGCAGGTGGCGGAGATCGTGTAGTCACCTTCCGGCAGATCGAGCAGGCGATACGTGAACTCACCTGTCAGCGCACTGAACATCAACGCGGTGGTTGCATAAGGATCCGGGGCACCGCCATCGCGATCATCCGGGATGACGCCTTCGCCCTGGAACAGGTACACCGCACCGCCCTCAAGCAAGGTCGTGCCGAGCGGACAGCTGACGGCGACGGATCCCTGGATGACGCTGGCTTCATCCGAACGCACGGAACGCAACACCGGCTTCAGGGTATATTCGTTGGCATCCTCATCGAAACTCAAGGATTGGCGAATATCCAGCGTCAACGTCAGCGCTTCGTTGCTGGTCTTGTCCTCTTCCACGGTGTAGTCCATCGCCGCGTACTCGCCGACCGTGGGAATCACCTTTAACTCGGCGCCGGCACCGTCAATGAGATAGTCGGTGTCTTCATCGTCATCGAACAGCAGCCGCACACCGGTATACACGCCAACAGGCAGCTCTTCCTTCGTGAAGAGGGTGAGCAGATCGCCGTCCTGGAACTCGATCAGGTTGACGGGCTCGCTGTCCTTGAACTCAAGCGTTTCGGTCGAGCCATCGTCCTTGACGAACTCCAGACCGAGCACGCCCGTGACCAGTTGCCGGACATCCGCAGACGTCCCTGACGTCGTCGTCAGATCGACCGTGATGTCGCCCTGACACCCGGCCAGCAGGCCGGCGGCCAAAGCCAACATCCATCGATTGAAATAGCACGTGGTCATGGACACTGAATACCACGCCACGCCCGGGCGGAGTAAGCCCCGGCCAACATGAGCCGGGACCTGATACATTACTACATGCCTGATTTGTAATGTTTTCCCGGGAAATCCTTATGGCTTGCGGGAGGCGGTGTAGGCCGCAATGGCCAGCATGTCTTCCGGGGTCAGGTTGGTCAGGATGGGCTTCATCAACTCGGTGCCCGGACCTGTACGGGCGCCCGACTTCATGTCGAACATCTGTCGCACGAGGTAGCTCGGCGAACGGCCGGCGATTCCAGGGATATTGAGCATCCCCTTGAGATCGGGGCCATGGCACGCACCACACGGAAGCGGAGACTTGCCGCCGCCCGTTGTCACCAGCGCCTCGCCCTTCTTGATGCTGCCCACCGGCGCATAGGCAATGAAGCCTATCCGCGGATTGCGCAACACTTCCACGGCTTCAGCGTTCTCGGGCACTTCGATGATGCGCTCGCCGATCGGCTCCATCTCCCCGCCTTCCACGGGGAGGAACATGCCGACGGACGTCGTGGTCTTCGGCACCATCTCGGTTTCCACCACCTTGATCCAGGGCTTGAACTTCATGGAGCCGAAGTATTCGGCGGCGACCTTCATTTCTTCGTCGGTCATGCCCTTCGCAATGACAGCCATGATGTGAGTGTTGGCCTTGCGCGGATCGGCAGTCTTGCGCTCGTCATTCTTGAAATGCTTCAGCTGCTCGATGAAGTAGGCGGTGGGCAAGCCCACGACCGGCGCGTTCTCCGGGCGGCCTTGGCCGTTCGGGTAATGGCAGAGTGAGCACGCGAAGACATCGGGCTGCTTGCCTTGCGCTACCACCTCGGGCATAGCGGGATGATCTTCGGGATACCAGTCCGCAGGACCAAAGCGGCTGCCAATCTGGGCACGCGTAAACTGCTTTTTCGAACCTGGAAGACTGCGCAGTGCCGGATCCGGATTGGGAATGGCCGCGGCTACAGCAGGCGGTGGAGCCTGGTAGTTCGGGGGCAAAGGATCCTTGAAACCGTAAGCCCAAGGTGGCGGAGCATCGGCCGCGAACGCCGTACCCGCGATGCACAACGCAACAAGACCCCCGAAGAGACCGCTGGTTCTTTTCATTTGCTCCCCCTGAAACCGGTTGATACCCGGCCTTTGTATTTCAAAGACGCTTGCCGACCACGATTCCGCAATCCTTGCACGTAGCAGCCAGGATCGGTACCGCCTTTTTGCAAATTGTCTCCAAAGGACTCTCTACACTTCGTCGCCCAGCGATGCTGCATCGCGGGTAGCTTTTGATTTCAGATCCACCCGCACTTCTGCCCTTTGTTCTGCTCAGCGAGCCACGCCAGGAGCGGCTGGAAGTACTCGATGATGGCGGAGGCGTCCATCTCGCGGGTGCCGGTAAGTTTTTCGAGCGTGTCGGGCCAGGGCTCACTGGCGCCGGCCTCGAGCATGGCCTTGAAGCGTGCGCCCGCTTCCTTGTTTCCGGCGACAGAACACTCGTAGAGCGGGCCCTTGAAACCGGCCGCATCGCACAGAGCCTTGTGGAACTGGAACTGCATGACGAACGACAGGAAGTAACGAGTGTAGGAAACATTCGCGGGCACATGATATTTCGCACCCGGATCGAACTGCGTTTCGTCACGCGGAGACGGCGGAATGATCCCCTGGTACTGACGGCGCAGGTCCCACCAGGTCTTGTTGTAGTCGGCCGGCTTGATCTCGCCTGAGAATACTTTCCAGCGCCATTCATCGATCACCTTGCCGAAAGGCAGGAAGGCGATCTTCTCCGCGGCCACTTTCATCTGTTGATTGATGATGGCTTCCTGGCTCGGCTTCACGGCCCGCGCGAGCCCGATGCTTGCCAGATATGCCGGTGTCACCGAGAGATTGACGGTATCGCCGATCGCCTCGTGAAAACCATTGTGGGCCGCGCCCTGGAAGGAATAAGGGAGCTGGTTATAGCTCAGGTCGTAATAGATGTGGCCGAGCTCGTGATAGATCGTGAAGAGATCCTCTTCCGTCGGCTGCATGCACATCTTGATGCGCACGTCTTCCTTTGTATCGATGGTCCACGCGCTCGCGTGACACACCACTTCGCGGTCACGGGGTCGCGTCAACATCGAGCGTTCCCAGAAGGTTTCCGGCAGTGAGCGAAAGCCTAGCGATGTATAGAAACTTTCCGCCGATTTCGTCATCTTCACGGCGTCCCATTTCTGTTCTTTCAGCGCCCTGTCCGCTGATTCAACCGTGACTTGCGGGTAGGGCTGCAACAAGTCGGGATAGATCCGGTTCCACTGCTGAGCCCACATGTTGCCCAGCAGGTGCGCAGGAATCGGTTCGCCCGGACGCACTTTGTCTGCTCCATATTCTTTCGCGAGCTGGGTGCGGGTGTAGCAATGCAGCGCTTCGTACAGAGGCTTCACCTGCTGCCACAGCTTTTCGGTAACCGCAGTAAAGGCATCCGGCTCCATGTCATAGCCGGAGCGCCACATCGCGCCCATGTCCGGGAACTCGAGTTCACGCGCACCTTGGTTCGCGAGTTCCACGAAGCGCTCGTAGTCTTTGCGCATGGGAGCCGCCTGGTTGTGCCAGCCGGTCCAGATCTTCTCGGCCTCGTCGTAGTCGCGGGTGAGCGCCAGTTTTTCTCCCAGCGTGTCGACCCCTTCGCAGTCATTCGCACTTAAGCAGAACTTGGCTTCGCCATAAGCAGCCTGCAGACGAGCGCCCAATTGCGTGGTTTCGGAACGCAGGGCCGGATCGTTCGGCGCCGGGGAACTGACGCCCTGGCGCAACAGGGCAATCGCGCGGGCACTGGCCGGCGACATTGGCTTGCCATCAAATTGCTTTGCTTCCTCGACCGCCTTGTTGAAGTACGCAAGGAAAACATCATCCGACCGGGCGTTGATGGCTTCGGTATCGGGGGTGATGTAGGTGGCCTGTACCCATCCCGCCTGGGCGCCTTGAAGATGCAGCGCCTGGAAGTCCTTGTTGAGTCGATCGACAAACTGGTCCGCGGTTTCGGCGGGAGGTGCTTCGACTTTCTGCTGACAGCTTGTCAGCCCCAGGGCCGCAAGGGCGACCAACAGCGGACGGTATTGCGACATCGGCTTCCCCTCAATTCATCCGGACTTCGAGATTAACCAATCCGGCGGGCTTCGCAAGACGCCTCCCTGCCGTCCGCAATCCGCGTTATCTTGGCGACATGTATACGCTTTACTACTCTCCAAGCACCGCGAGCCTTGCCGTCCACTGGCTGCTGATTCATCTCAAGGTTCCGTTCGAACTCGTTCTGCTGGATTTCAAGGTAAATGCCCAGAAATCGCCCGATTACCTGAAGATCAATCCGGGCGGCCATGTCCCGGCCCTGATCGTCGACGGCAAGCCTTACGCCGAATGTGCAGCATTGCTGATGTTGCTGGCCGAGCGTCACCCGGAGGCGAACCTGGCCCCGTCGCTCGGCACTCCGCAGCGAGCGGAGTACCTGCAATGGTTCTTCTATCTCGCCAATACGCTGCAACCCGCATTTCGCGCCCTGTTTTACGCGGAAGAAATCGCTGGCGCCGACAACGTCAAGGCGACGAAGCAGCATGCCCGCGAGAAGATCGAGAAAATATTCAGCCGCTTCGACGCGCATTTCTCCGACCGCAGGCTGTTCCTGCTGGGAGACCAGCTCACTGCGGCCGATTTTCTGCTGACCATGCTCACCCGCTGGTCGCGGAACATGCCGAAGCCAGCCACGGAGTTTCCGAACCTCGTGCCCTATGTCGATCGGATGCGGAAAATGCCCTCACTTCAAGAAGTCCATGCGCGAGAAGGGCTGACGGACTGGATCAACGGCTGATTGAAGCGAATGAAATAGCGAGGAACGTGGATGAGTGAAGTGGCTGCGGTAAACCGGCTGGACCGGCCGGTCGACGACCGGTATGACCATGTTCTCGGTCCGGCGAACGCGCCGATCACGCTCGTCGAATACGGCAGTTACGACTGTCCACATTGCCGTGCCGCCAACGATCGTATCGCCGAGATCCGCGACCAGATGGGCGAGCGGATCCGTTATGTGTTCCGGCATCGCCCCATCTCGGGGAGCGAACTGGCGCGGCGGTCGGCCGATCTCATCGAGAACGCGAAATCGCCCGAGCAGTTCTGGAATGCACACGTCGAGCTGATGACCCGTTCGGAGCGATTGACCGAGGATGACCTGATCCGCGTCGGGGAAGATCTCGGGGTGGTCGCGGATGCCCCACCCTTGCCCGATGCAAAGGCACGTGTCGATGCGGATGTCGCAAGCTCGCATGCGAGCGGCGTCCGCTATACCCCGACGTTCTTCATCAATGGCCGCCGCTACGACGGCCCGTGGGACGAAGTGTCGTTCCAGGACGCGCTGCTGGGTTCGCTTGGCCACCGGGTCCGCTCTGCCGCGCTCGATTTCGCGAGCTGGGCACCCTCCACCGGGTTGCTTCTGCTGCTGGCATCCGTCATCGCCGTGTTCGTCATGAACGCGATGTGGGGGCCGGGCTTCGAAGCGTTCTGGCTCAAGGAAGGCGGCTTCATCCTGGGGGATGCCAGCTTCCAGATGTCGCTGCGGCATTGGGTGAACGATGGACTCCTGACCGTTTTCTTTCTGGTCGTCGGCCTTGAGATCAAACGCGAGTTCACGGTGGGGCATCTCGCCAGCAAACGCTCGGCCGCGTTGCCCATCGCAGGCGCCATCGGCGGCATGGCAGTACCGGCACTGATCTATCTGCTCCTGATTCCTTCGGGAGAGTGGTCCCACGGCTGGGGCATCCCGATGGCTACCGACACGGCTTTTGCAGTGGCGCTCATCGTGATGCTGGGACACCGCGTGCCCGTGGAGCTACGCATCTTCCTCACGGCGGCGGCCATCGTCGATGACATTGGCGCGATCATCGTCGTCGCCCTGTTCTATTCGAGTGGCATCGATTTTGGCTATCTCTTCGGCGCGGCCTTACTCACCGCAACGTTGGGGCTGCTGAACCGCTGGGGTGTTTATCGCGTTCTACCCTATCTCGTCGTCGGCATCGCGCTGTGGGCTTGTGTGCACGCGGGTGGCCTGCATGCCACGTTGTCGGGCGTCATCCTCGCGATGTTCATTCCGACCCGCCCGCCACCGAACCTGCGTGCGCTCATGATCCAGGCCAACACGATCATGAATGCAGAATCGCGACGGGAAACGGAAGTGCTGCGACACGGTCCTTCCGTGCCTGCGCTGCAGGCCATCGACGCCATTCACGATCGCCTGGAATCCCCGGCTGATCGAATGCTGCGACATGTCGAACCGTGGTCGAGCTACGTGGTGCTGCCCTTGTTCGCGCTCGCGAATGCAGGGGTGCTGCTCAGCATGGGCGTGATCGAGGGCCATAGCGCGCTGATGTTCGCGATCATGGGCGGGCTTGTCATCGGCAAACCCGTGGGCCTCGTACTGGCAGCGGCACTGGCGGTCAAGGCTGGCATCGCCGTGAAGCCCAATGAATATTCCTGGTCGCAGTTGTGGGGAGCCGGCGCACTGGCCGGCATTGGCTTCACGATGTCGTTGTTCATTGCCGGTCAGGCGTTCCCCGGGGAATCTGACTTTGCGGCTGCAAAGATCGCCGTATTCACGGCATCGACGCTGTCCGCACTTATCGGGGTTGCAGCTCTATGGCGCTGCGGCCGTCACGCTACCGATACGACCCAGGAAGTCCGGGCCCTGAGCAGGACTACATAAAAAACGCGCCGGAAAGACAGGCATCCGGCGCTCAGGGAACAGGCAGGAAGTTCGCGCGTTACTTCTTGTTGCGCGTGAGATACGCCGCGATCGCATCGAGTTCGGGATCGCTGATCTCGGTCTTGCGGAAGAACGGCATGATCGTGATGCCCTGCCTGACGAACAGCTTGACGAACTCAGGCGTCAGGTCAGTCCGTTCATGCAGAAGCCCCGGCACCGCGCCCTTGTACTTGGCCCGCAGCGCATTTTCGCCCGGCAGATACTTTGCACCGTTGTTGCCGATGCCCGGACCATGGCACGTGGCACACCAGTATTCGTAAAGCTGCTTGCCGCGTGCAACTTCAGCAGCGCGATCCTGGGCAGACGCAGTCGCCACAAGTCCGAGCGCCAGTGGCAACGACATGATTAAAGCCTTCATGCCTTTCTCCCTTCGCGGAGGTGCTTCGGCCAGATGCCACCACGACCGGCAGCGATGATGCCGTTCGGATCGATCGCATCCTTGAGCTGTTCGGTGAACCGCATGAGCGAATGGTTGTTGTACGAATACGTGCCCGCCACCATGTCGGCAAATACCGGCGGCGACCGGTACTCGGCCCAGCCATGCTCGGCCGCGACCTCGACCACGCGCTTGAACGCCGCCATCGTCTTGACGTTGATCTCGCGGTTGCTCTTGCTCACGGGCATGCCGACGATCATCACGAAGTTCCTGAAAATCCATGTCTGCGGCGTCTGGAAAATGCCGCCGAAGTTCAGGCCGAACTCGCGATAGACCGCGGCCATGACCTTCTGCGACTCAAGAACCGCTTCACCGGTCTTCGGGATGATCGGGGCAAACCAGACGTGGCCATCGGTCGGATTGGGGTTCAGTTCGCTGCGAGCCCCGATCGAGAAAATGGCCATGTTGGGAATGCCGACCGCCACCTTGTGATCGACGGCAGCCTTCTGCTCTTCGTTCAGCGGGAAGCGGTAGGAATGATTGTCCTTGAACCGCACGCCAGGAATCGAAGCCGTGATGCGCTCCTTCGCATACTCCCAGTTCGACGCGACGGTTTTCGCCGGACCATAGAACTGCAGTTCGACCTCCCACGACGGAATGCCTTTGCTGGCCGCGAACGCATCGAGGGCGGCATCGGAGGGACCGCCCGCTTGCGCGACAAGTGCGCGCAGATCCGCTTCTGTGCGTTGCGCCTGCCCCAGCGGACTGCCATAGAGGGGCTGCCCGATGAGACCGATGTGCTCGAGATAGTTGACGTGATCGACGAGTGGAATGATGTCCTGGCGTTTCGGTACCGACACGGTGCCCGACAGGTACGCCTCCGGTTCCGGCATGAGCCAGAAACCCATCTTGGTCACGATGCCGAAATTGCCCTGGCCGAAGAGACCATCGACATACGGGCCGAATCCATACTTATAGTCCTGCCAGCTCTTCGCGCCCGGGAGCGCACCCATGCCGGTGCGGATCACTTCACCGTTCGGCAACACGACTTCCATGCCGCAATGTGAGCCGAAGTGATCGCGGAATGCGCCGAACGTGTAACCGACGCCGTGATCGAGAGCGTTGCCCACGAGGCTGCCCCAGCCCGGATCCGGACAGTCGATCCAGACCTTGAGTTTCTTCTCCTGGATGTGGCGATAGAGATCGAAATACGCGACGCCCGGCTCCACGAGCGCGAAGCCACGACGATCGTCCACCTCGAGAATGCGGTTCATCCTCTTCAAGTCCACGACCACGCTGCCGTTCAGATTCGGCGCCGAGCCACCGTAGCCCAGATTCTTGCCGGTAGAGATGGGATACAGCGGGATCTTGTGCTCGTTGGCGATGCGAACGATCGCCTGCACCTGCTCGACCGTATCGGGAGCAACCGCTGCCGACGCAAGGAGTTCTTCCGGCTGGCCCCATTGCGGCGAGTACGCATCGCGATACAGCGCGACGTCTGCATCCGAATCGAACACCCAGTCCTTGCCGACGGCGTCACGGAATTTCCCGATCGCTGTCGCAAAAGTGGCGGCACTGACGCCGGCTGGAAGAGTAGCCATGGAAATTCCCCGTTATTGCTGACTTGTATTCCTAAGGAACGTAATGCCGTTCCCTCAGCCGCCCGAGATCCCGTCTCAGGCGATCACCCAGGAATGGAGACGCTCATGCTGTGCAAGCCTTTCGGCAGACGACACAGCAGCGCCGGACATTGCTGAACAGCCCTGGACGCAATGGGTCACCGCGTTTGCCATTGCCTGCGGCCACTTCGCTCCGGCCTTGATCAGGTCAGCCGCGCCGACAAGGGTGGATTGGGGCCCCGTCAGCGTGTGCACCACGCCCTCTGCCGCCGGACCATGCTCGCCGCGAAACACGACACGCATCCCGCGATCCCAGGCGAATCTTTCAAGGACGAACAACGGTCCATGCCGGGTGAGTCCCGCGATGGGAGCCCGTTGTTGCCGCCACAGCAGATCCAGCTCGTGGTACCAGAAGTCGGTGATGTCGCCGTTCGAGAACGTGTGGATGGAAGCTCCGTGCCTGGCAGCTTCCGCGCCGAACGCAACGCTTTCGGCAAGGTCCGCATCCACCAATACTTTATGGAGCGGAACAACCTCCTCCACAGCAGGCTTGAGGCTCGCGGCCTGGGCAGACGCCAGCGCGGAACCCCCCAGAAGGGAGACGGCGAGGCCGGCCTGAATGAACTCTCTGCGAT
Source organism: Steroidobacteraceae bacterium (assembly GCA_965279735.1). GTDB lineage: Bacteria > Pseudomonadota > Gammaproteobacteria > Steroidobacterales > Steroidobacteraceae > CAIUGU01. Next base: position 2,826,832 of record OZ257260.1, read on the forward strand.
CGGTCATGATTGCCCCCATCGAATATCAAGGGATTGTCGCGCCGGATCTCGCCTTGAAGCTTGTAAATTTCAGCCAGACAAAACTTCAGCCCGGAGAGGTCATGATGTGGTCCGGAACCGCATCGAACTCGCGCATGAATTCCGAAGGAGCCGCTCCCCCCATTTCGCGGAATTCCGCGATGAAATGGGACTGGTCGTAGTAGCCAGCCTCCAGGCACACCCGCGTCCACGACAGATCCGGGGATTCGCGCTTGAGTGAGACAGCGCGGCGAAACCGGAGCATGCGCAGGTAGCGCTTGGGTGTTACGCCGATTTCGCTCACGAAGTGCCGCCTCCAGGATCTGTCGCTGAGGCCGAGCGAACTGGCCACGACGGACAGGTTGCTGATGCCGGGATCGTGGAAGAGCATCCCGGCCGCACGCTGCATGGCGGACCGGGGTGAAGCAGTCGCCAGCCTTTGCAGAAGTACCGCCTCGACGATCCTGACCATCTCTTGGGGTTCGGATGTCTCGCAGAGGCGATCATGCAGCCCCGCAATGTCCTCGCCGAGCACGTCGCGGCAATCGTAGGCGTAGTTCAGGATTTCGGCAGGAGAGAGATGGAACAGCCGGAAAAACCCGGTCGGCTCGAAGACGACCGTGAAGTTCCTGTTGTGGCCGGTGTCGATCAGGTCGGCGACGCGGTGATCGCATGGCCCCAGGGCGATGACACGGGGCAGCACGCGCGTCCGCCGGGTGGAATATTCAAAAGCCTCGCCACGAACCCCAAGATAGAAAGTGAGCGACGGAAAGAGCGCTACCGCGAAAGGGCGGATCCCTCCACTGCGCGCAGCAATCTCATGGTAGTCATGGCAGCGGACGTACTCCGCTAACGCTCGCGATGGCTGAATTCTTTTGCGGACCAGCCATTTGTGGCGGTCTTCTGCCTCGGCGGTCAACATGCTTCCCCAGGGTGGCGCGTCGCATTGAACCCGATCCGGCCTGACGCTTGGGCTAGATGACAGCCGGACGCAGAAGTTGTCAACACTCAATAGCACGGACCAACCGGGTATGCTCATCCTCAAGCCCGCCCCTGGAGTTGCCCCGGAGTTCAATGTGAGTTCGCATCCTGCTTCGCTGACTGTTCCCATCGGCCCCAACGAGCACTCCACGGGCAGCACCCACGCGCGCGTCGTGCTCGTCGAATACGGCGACTTCGAATGTCCGAGCTGCAAGGTCGCGGCGCCGACCGTCAAGCTGCTGCTCGAACGTCATTCGGGACAACTCCGTCTGATCTTCCGGCACTTTCCGCTGGAAGAAGCCCATCCGCATGCGCTGCTGGCCGCGGAAGCCGCCGAGGCTGCCGGAGCGCAGGGCAAGTTCTGGGAGATGCACGACCTGCTGTTCGACAACCAGTCGCACCTCAAGCCGAAAGACCTGCAGCATTACGCGGAACGGTTGAGCCTCGACATGACGCGCTACCACGCGGAGATGGACGACCACATCTACTTGCAGAAGGTCCGCGAGGACATCCAGGGTGGCAAGCACAGCCACATCCGCGCGACCCCCACGTTCTTCCTGAATGGCGTCGTGCAGGATATTTCTTTCGGCCTGAAACCCTTGCACGATGCCGTGGCTGCGGCAGTTGCGGCAAACGGTTGATCGAGACATCAGGGGGTTTCATGCGCATTCCGGTTTCGCTCGCGTGGGTGGCTGTTGCAGTTTTGGGGTTCGGGGCAACCATCGCGAACGCGCAGACGCCTCCTGCTTCGCGCAATGCACAGGGCGTAGCGTTCAGCCAGGTGTCGCTCGAAGTGCCGGACTTCGATGCACAGGTGAAGTTCTGGACGGCGCTCGGCGGCAGCAGGCTCAAGATTCAAGCCCCGCCCCAGTCGGGCATGCGCGCAGCGCGCTTTGCGATCATCGACTTTCCGGATATGGCGATTGCGATCCGGGAGGGCCAGGGCAAGGGCGGCACCGTCGGATCAGCGATCAATCACATCGGCTTCCAGGTACCCGACACGATGCAGGCCGCTTCCCGCTACAACGCCGCTGGCCTGAAAGTGGAAGTGGGCGGCGCGCCGAACCAGGCGTTCGTGACGGGCCCGGACGCAATCAGGGTCGAGATCCTGCAGGATCCCACTCTCAAGGTCCCGATCCGCGGTCACCACATTCATTTCTTCAACGCGTCTCCGCTTGAAATCCAGGCGTGGTACGCAAAACTGTTTGGCGCCGTTCCCGGCAAGCGGGGCAATTTCGACGCGGCAAACATCACGGCTTCCAGCACCGTGATGAACCTGACTTTCAGCAAGGGAGATCCCGGTGCACCCACCAAGGGGCGGGCGCTGGACCACCTCACCTTCAACGTGGAAGGCCTGCCTGCCTTTGTTGCCAGACTGGAAGCCGAGCGCGTGCAGATCGAACAGCCGCTGAAGATCCAGGAGAACGGCCGCACCGGCACCGCAGTTGTCATCGATCCCTGGGGCACCCGCATCGAACTGATCGACCAGAGGGCCGGTCGCGGAGAGTAGTCAGTCGGCCTTGAAGCCGACGCGCGCGTGGCTGCCGTCGCAGAATGGCTTGTTCGCCGAGTGACCGCAACGACACAGGGCCGCTTCCGTCACGCGATCGACTGTCCTGCCGGTTCCTGCACAGATCTCGAGATTGCCGCGCATTACGAGCGGACCATTCCGCTGCGGACGGATGTCGACAGCACCATTCCTGGCTGCCAGCGGCTCCGAGGGGCGCGTGGCGGGTTCGCCTGACGCCTTGAACTCGATCGCATTGTGGCTGCCATCGCAGAAGGGTTTGTTCTGCGAAGCGCCGCAGCGGCACAACGTCGCACGATAGCCGGCTGCAACGCCGTCGATCTTCATGTCGGCACGAATCCCCAGCGGGCCGTTCTCGCGGATCTGGATCAGGTTCACCGGCGGTGCGGTTTCATTCTCCCCGCCATCCTTGCGCAGGTAGCGAATCGCACCCGACGGACACATGTGAGCCGTGATAACCACCTGCTCGGCACTGACCGTGTCGGGGTCGATCCACGGACCGACCACGTTCGCCTTGAATACGGTAGGCGTACCCAGCACGCAGTGGCGCGCATGAATGCAGCGCTTGCCTTCATAAATCAGCGTCAGCGCCTTGCCTTCGATCGACTCCACTCCATTGACTACTGTCGGCACGGGAATGGCCTTGGGTAATGGAGGAGCAGCCACCGGAGCGTGGGACGCGGGTTGTTCAACCTTCATGGCGGTCAGTCCCTCTGCAAGGCGAGTGCGGATCTTCGTGAGGAACACGGCAGTAGCGCCCAGTGGCGAACTGGAAGGCAAGAGTCGCGTGGCTGCACGCACGATCTCATCGCAGCGCTCGATGAGCACGGTATCAGTGATGCCGTCGGCTGGCGTTGCGGTCACGACCCGATTCATGGCGAAGCTCATGCCCGCGGTGCAATCCGGACTCTCCGCGTTCGCCGGCAACGTGGTGAGATGGCTGGCCACCGGCGAAATAGCGAACATGAGGTCCACTGCGGCGTCGACCAGCGCCCGCTGCACCACGAGACCGCGGGTTTCCGCGTAGCTCTGCACCAGCATCCTGAGCATCAGGGTGTACGTTGCATTCACGAGGTCGAGCAGATCGGCCGCGGGCTGCAGCTCGATCCACACCTTGCCCTCCGGAATCGGCGGCCGGCGCATGAGCGGGTTCTGGGCCGCCGGGCGCCCGGGCTTGAATGACGGTCGCCGGGCACGCAGGTCGTCGAACTCGCGCTGCACCCTCAAGAAACGGTGGTAGTGGGATTCCTCTTCCTCGTCGCTGGCGCCCTCGCCCTGGATGACGATGCCATCCAGTGCTTCCTGGGCCGTCTTCAGGCACCGCACCCGGCTGAGACAAGGGAGATTTGCCAGGTCCGGGCCCAGCTGGCGCGCCGGATCACCGATGAAAAGGACTGCTTCCCCCTTCTGGTCGGAGAGCCGGGTAAGTCCTTCACGGATACATCGGTACAGCGCGCCCACCGTTTCATAGTCGCAACTGCTGGGCATGAGCCGCCCGGGCCAGGCTTCCCGCAGGTACTGCCGTGGCGGTTCGAAGCCGGCGCCGTCGCGGTCACGCGCTCCCTCGGGCCGCTCCAGGTAAATGAAGTGCTGCAGCGTGTCGTAGTTGAAGGGAGTGAGCTTCACGACGATGCCAGCGGGGTGATAGCCCGCTGCGATCGGGAAATTGGGTCGATCGAAGTGCGGAACTCCGCCGATGGCCGAAGCGATGTTCGCCACGAGCGCCAGATGCCCCATCTCATCGATGGCAACGTGCAGGATCTCTCGCCGCCAGCGCTGCACGGCCTCGAGTTCCGCCGGAGTCAGGTCTTCTTCAAGGCTGTCCTTTAGGCTGAAGGCTGCATACAGGTAGCAGCACATCAGGTTGTGCTCGATCTCCGCGGCCTCCGCCAGCAGGTTGATGAGTTGCTCGCGATTCTCGATCGTGATGGGCGGCGGGTTCTGGGTCATGGGAGTGTTTATAACGCACTCCCACCCTCGTTTGTCAGGTCAGGCTGGATAGAAAATCCGCGCACCAAAGCCGGGCGTGCGGGTGCATTGTTTTCAGGGCAGTTCGTCGTCGGCAGGCGCCAGTCCATAAGGCTTCACGAGCGCCCAGACATGTTTCGGGATCATCGAACGCATGCGGCGCGGCTGCTCCCGGCGCAGGTGGATGATGGTTTCGACCGCCTTCATTTCAACGCGGGCCCGTGCGAACTCAAGACCGCGGGGGCCCACTCTCGGCATCAGCCAACCGACGATGGGACGGACCCACGACGGCATGCGCCGCAACGGGAGACCGCCGGCGGCACGCTCCGTATTGGCCAGGAAACCTTTCACCGGACCTTGGCGTTTGCCGGCGCTTCCGGGGTTGCCGGTGTGGATCTCGTCGCCCAGCAGCGAGAGAAGTTCCTCGCCGCGCTCGTTCCGCACGATCAGCCACTGCTCGCCCTGGCCACCCATGTAACCCACGGTGATGTCCGCGAGCACGTTGGTGTAGTCGACACACGTGCGGCAGGTCAGCGGAAAGAAATCCCCGGGGAGCTGCGACAGCGGCAGCATCAGGAAGGGAATCTCCCGCGTCCGGCCATCCGCGAACCGGAGTTCAACGTGATAGTCGGCGCGAAATTCCAGATACGTGATCGTCTCGGGATCCGCCGACAGCAGCCCGAGAAACTGATGGAAGCGCTCGGTCGTCGTGTTGTCCGAACAGGGAGTGCCAATCACGTAGAGGCGGTCGAAGCCGAGCTCCTGCTCCAATGCCCGCAACGCATAGACCTGGCAGGGAATGCCGATGATCGCGAGCCGCTTGTATCCCTTCTGCCGCGCAGGTTCGAGCAACGCAAGCAACGGCGCGTAACCCATGCGCATGCCGCGACACTGCGCCATGCCTTCGGCTTTGGTGACTAGCACCGGCACCGGTCGCCACTTGTCGTCAGGATCGGGCGCCATCGTGAGCACCGCATCGACAGCGCCGCTTTCGAGCAGCCGTTCGCCGAGGCGCGTGACGATGCCCGTCCATTGGGCGCCAGGCAGTGGTGCCGCAAGGGAGGCCCGCAGCATGCGGCGGAAGGGGCCGAAGTATTGCTCATCCGTTCGCGCCGGATCGCGAACACGGCCATGCACCCGAAGTTCCAGGTTGCCGTAGTCCGGCTTGATGAACTGGCAGGCGTGTGCACACCGCTTCGGGTCCGCGGAGCGCGAGATCCCGCAGTCGGTGCACAGCTCCCGGGGCACCGCTGCTGCCAGCGGTGGCGTCCAGACAGATTCAACACTTTGATTTTGTGTGCCCACGTCCAACCGATCGTTGGCCACGGGCTCGCAAGTGTCAAGCTAAACGCCACACCCGGGTATGTCAGTCAGAAGGCACAATCAGGCGGTCATGATCGCAGTGACCGTCGTCCGGTAAGCGACTTCCTCGTAGGCTTCGAGTGCCTTCTCGATGGGGACGACCGTAGTCGCCAGAGCGCGCGCATCGAACTGACCCTTGTCGAGCATTTCGACGAACCTCGGAATGTCGCGCATGGGGCTTGCCCCGCCTGCCTGACCGCCATGATGAGTCCGGCCGCCAATTGCAAACAGCACGCCGGGAATCGAGATCATCCCGCGCGGCAGACTGGTCGTGATGAGGTTCCCGCCCGCCGCACACATCTCATACGCCTGCTGGATGGGCAGGACGCCAGTGGGATCGGGTGCGGCTTCAAGCCGCGGTGGCACCTGGTCGGCTCCCGCCGCTTCAATCACGAAGTCAGCGCCCGCACCAGCGAGACCACCCCCGGGATTGCGGCCGCCTGCCCACAAGCGGTCGTTCGGGCCGCGCGACAGCTCCCTTACCTTTTCTACGAGATTCGCCCCTTCGATATTCGGATCGAGCACATGTGTTGCTCCGATCTTCATGGCAAGTTCGCGACGGACGCGGATGGGTTCGATGGCGATGATGGTGGAGGCCCCCGCAATCTTTGCCCCCTGCACTGCGCTCAAGCCCAGCGGTCCACACCCCACGACGGCGACAATCGATCCCGGCCCGATCGCTCCGAGTACTTGTGCGGTGGCAGCGCCGAGTCCGGCTACGGTGACGCAGCTACAGACCATGCCAAGTTCCACCGCGCTGGCTTTCGTGAACAGCGGCACCACCCATTCCTCGAATGTCACCATGACCTCGGCCATGCCGCCGATGTGCGAGTTGGCATAGACCGGCGTGCCGTCCTCCATGTCGGCAATCGGCACGAGATCGTCGGGGCCCTGGCGCGTGAGGAACTGGCACAGGTCGGCCCGCCCACGCAAACATTGGTAACAGGATCCGCATTGCGGTGTGCCCGAGACACAGACGCGATCGCCGACCTGCACGCGCCGCACTTCCGGCCCGACTGCTTCAACCACTCCTACACCGCCGTGACCCTGGATCATCGCCATGGCCTGGAGACGTTGCGCACGCTCGTTCGGCGGCGGCGCGCTGGCCTGCTGCGTGCCGAGCACCGCGCTCACATTCGAATAGCAAAGACTGGAAGCTTCGGTGCGCACCAGCACCTGTCGGCCAGTCACCGGTCGCGCCGTCAATGTATGCAGCGTCGTTCGTCCGAGTCCCGTGCCTCGGGAAATCCAGCCACGGAAGCGGCGAATTGCGGGGCGGCTGCGAGCCGGAGAGTTTGCCTGCGCCAGCAATGCTCCCGGCGCTACCAATGCGGCGGCGCTTCCTGCGGCTGCAACGCCCTGCTTCAGCAGGTCCCGGCGGGAGAGTGAAGTCTCCCTGGTGTCCATGGGTTCTGTCTTGTTGTCCACGCCAATGCTCCCCTGCCCGCAACCGCTGCGCGTCAGCGGCTGCCCACTGTCGTTGAAGAAACGTCAATCAGCAAGACAGGCCTGCCACTGAACGGACGAGTGATCAATCGCGCAGTTCAGTATGGATATCCGCCCCTGCTTTCAAGGTCAGCGTCACGGGTGTCTTCTCGGCGATCTCCGCCATCCGGGTGCGCTGTTCAGGCGAGAGGTCGCCCGTGATTGTCAGGACCCGATCGATCCGGCCACGATCGCCTTCGCGGCGGAACTGCAGCTCGACGCCCACGCTCTCGAAAATCCATTGCTTGCGGTCGGCATACATCTTCAGGGTGATCGCCGTGCAAGCCCCGAGACTGGCGAGCAGCAGATCGTAGGGCGCGGGCCCTGCGTCCTGTCCACCGAGTTTCTGCGGCTCATCCGACACCAGTGCGTGATTGCCTGCCTTGATGCTGACGGCGTATGCCAGCGTTCCGATTTTCGCGAGCGCATGAGCCATGGCGATTTCTCCATCTCCGGCAGACCAATTAAGGTACGACGAGCGTGCTCAGGTCCCAGAGGAACGCTGCGGCGACAGCAAGCGCGGCCAGGCTCGCGATCAATACTGCCCCCGCTGCGCAATCCTTGACGATCTTGATGCGCGGATGCTGGTCGGGATGCAGATGATCCGTGAGGATCTCGATCGCCGTATTGAAGAGTTCGGCAGCGAGTACGCCCGCAATGGCAATTGCCATGACCGCCCACCAGAACGCCGCGGGCCGCAGCCAGGCCAGTACGATGATGACGGCAACCGCTGCCAGGAGCTGTGTACGAAAGCTTTTCTCTTCGCGGATCGCGACGACAATGCCCGCGATGGCGAATGACAGACGGCGGTGAAACGGCAGGTTCTTCAAGAGGACTCTCGCTGGTCGCGAAGATACATAGACTAGCCTGTCCGCAGGGGGGAAGCAGCCTTTGGATGCGTCCCTGGCACGAAGCCGGCAACGTCCAGATGCCCGACTTCGAGGCGCGAGTGTCCTTCGGCAATATGCCGCAACCGTCGCTCCCGCCAGCCAGCGATCAGCGCTGATTCCTGCGGCGCAATCTCCATGGCCGCCGCTGACCAACCTATGACGAGCTCTGTCTGTAGCTGCCGATCCCTGGGGCCGAGGCGCCAGTCGCTGTTCATGCATTTCGTCTGATAGCCGGCTTCATTCAATAGCGCCATGGCTCGAATGCCCGCATCGGGCCCCAGCGCGAGGCCAAACCCTTTGTCCGTGCGTTGATGCTGGTTGACCAGCCCGACGATCCTGTCGTCTTCCGGCTGCGGCTGACTGAAGACAATGCGTCCGTCGTAACTCAATGCGAACAGAACCGCTGTCCCGGATGCACGGCATCGACGCACGAGCGTGGCGAGCCACTGTTCCGAAACCAGATCGAGCAACGCCGCCGTCGTCACGAGCTGGAGCCCCGCGAGATCCAGTGTTCCGATCTCACGCGCGAGATCGACACCCCGGCTTTCGATCCGGCAATCGAGGGCGGGGCCCTGCACACGCACCTCTTCTCCATCGACCTCCACTTCAAGCTTGTGCTCGCGCGCCCAAGCAGCGAGTCGAGCTGGAATGGCAGCCAGCAGAGCGGGGTCGTGATCGGTCAGCGTCCACTGTTGGGCGCTCCCAAGGCGGGTGGCGAGATAACGCAGGTTTGATCCGGTTCCTGTCGCGAGATCGAGGGCACGCAAGGAATGCTTCGACTCCAGTGTGTGCTCCAGCCATTGCAAGAGCTGGGGTGGGCGTGCGGCGAAATCCGCCGGTTCACGCAGGCCCAGCCAGTCTTCGCTGAAGCCGCTCACAGGGCGATCTCATCGAGTGCGGCTGACAGTTTCGCGCACGAAACTTCCCAGCGAGGCAATGTTTCCCGCCGGGCAAGCGCACCCCGCCGTAAAGCCGGCAGCAAGTCCGGTTCCTCGAATAATCGGCGCAATGCGCGCTGCAATGCATTGATATCTGCGCGCGGAACCACAAGGCCGGCTTCCTCGCCAACCAGCTCCGGAATGGCTCCGGTGCGGGTGCTGATGACAGGCAAGCCGCGAGCGAGTGCTTCCGCCACGACCATTCCGTAGCCCTCGTAGCGAGTCGGAAGCACGAAGACATCCGCGACTGAATACGCAGCCTCGACCGCTGCATCATCGCCTTCGCCAGCGAACGTTACGCGATCGACGATGCCATACGATTCGAGCTGTGCCGTCATGCGACGGATCATGCTGTCCGAAGATCCACCCATGCAGGTGAGATGCCAGTCGTGATCCTCGAGCAGGGACAGGGCTGCGAACAGCACATCATGGCCCTTGCGTGTCGTCAGCGTTGCGATACAGAGCAGCGCAAGCCTCGGCGAACCGGATCCCTTTGCAATCGCAGCGGGCGCTGTCCCGGGTTCGATCACGGTCACGCGCTCTGCCGGCACTCCATAGTCCTCCAACAGAACTTTGGTGGCGTTGCTGGTCACGATGACTGCACGAGTCGTTGCCAGCGAACGGCGCTCACCATGCCGGAATTCAAGCACGTGGTGATCTTCGAGACCGGACTCAAGAGCCAGCGGATGGTGAACGAGTCCAACCAGCCTGAGCCGCTGAGCCTCGACCTCGGCAAGCCCAGGCATGGCACCGAAGGCAAGGCCATCAATCATCACGAGCTGGTCGTCGGGCAGGCTTGCGAGAAGCGAGCGTGCACCCTGGAGGGCCTCGCCGGTCGGAAAGGGAAAGCTGGCATCGAGTTCGTGCACATCGACCTGCCAATCAAGAGTGCGCAGGCCCGCGATGATCTGCCGGTCGTAGCCGTAACCACCCGTTCGCGTATTGAGATCGCCCGGCAGCAGGAATGCCAGTGAGCGCGGCACTTCAGGAAACGTTGCCTTCGAACGCTGCCCACGCCACATGTGATTCATGCAGCGTCACCTTGAGGCTTTCGACTTGCGCTGCAGCCGGACCGAGGGCGCCTTGTTTGATGCGCTCGACAACACGATCGAACAGCGCGCGGGCCAGAAATTCAGTCGTGGTGTTGCTGCCGGAGAACTCCGGAACGTCGTCCAGATTGCGATAGTTGTAAGCCGCGATGATTTCGCGCAGCGCGTTGCCTGCGAGGCCGATATCGACGACCAGTCCATCCGCATCGAGTTCACGCCGACGGAATTCAACATCGATCACGAAAGTTGCCCCATGCAAACGCTGGGCCGGCCCGAAGACTTCACCGCGGAAACTATGGGCGACCATCAGGTGATCGCGGACGCTCAAGGAGTACATCAAGGCACCTGGTAGTTCAGACGGTGACAGAGGATATCGCCCGCGCCACTGGCGAGGCGCGGCATGATAGCCGGTAGCTCGGCGAATGCGGACTCGCTGTTGATCAGGGCATCGAGTGCCGGCTCCGCCAGCAATTGCAGCGCCAGACCAAGCCGGCGTTGATGCGTCCAGCTTGCGCGATGCGACGCCGGAATCGTTCCCACCTGCGAGGATTTGAGCGTCAGGCGCAACGCGTGGAAGGACTCGCCGAGCGGCAACGGAACAAGTCGCTGTCCGTACCAGCTCATCTCGATGATCGTTGCCTCGAATGCGGCGAGCTGCAGGGCAAGCGCGAGTCCCTCCGGCGAACCGCTGGCATGGATGACCTTGTCGGCATGCTGCTGCCACTTCGCGGCTGCTGTCGTCGTCGATGCAAACCCGACGCCGAGCTGCTTCGCGAGAGCAGCCCGCCCGGGATTCAGGTCGATGAGCGTGACCTCGCAACCGGCAATGCGGTTCGCCAGCCACGCGACCATCGACCCCACTGTGCCCGCGCCGATGACGGCGACACGATCGCCCGGCTGGATGGCAGCGTCCCAGATGCCATTGATGGCCGTCTCGAGATTGGCGGCGAGAACGGCGCGTCCCGGCGGAACAGACTCCGGCAACAGCTGCACTGCATTCGCAGGCACGACGTACCGCGTCTGGTGCGGATAAAGACAGAAGACAGAACGTCCCTGCAATGAAGCCGGCCCCTGCTCCACCCGACCGACACTGGCGTAGCCATATTTGACCGGGGCGGGAAACTCGCCGGACTGGAAAGGCGCCCGCATGCGCGAATACTCGGTGACAGGCACCTCGCCGCGGAACACCAGGCTTTCGGTGCCCCGACTGATGCCGCTGTGCAGGGTTTGCACGATGACATCGCCATGAACCGCAGGGCCAAGATCTTCGAGGCGGATTTCGCCCCGGCCCGGAGCGGTGACCCAGAATGCGGAAGCTTCGGTACCGGTCATGGTTAGAATGCCGCGGTTGATCCAGAAAGAAGAGGACGAGTGTACGCGATGGTTTCCCCGTTGACAGCTCAGCCACTTCGTCGCGCCCTGCTCGGCAACGCTGCCGGTAATTTTGCCGTGGTCGCCGCGTTGTTGCTGGCGCTGGCGGGCGGACTGATCCTCGTGCTCGATTTGCGCATGGCGTTTCTTGCCAAGGCACTGCTGGTGTTTATGGGCGGCGCACTCCTGTTCATTCCGCCGCTGCTTCGCGATCATCCCTTCCCGGATTTCGGTCCCGCCAATCGCGTGACCCTGCTGCGCGGCATGCTCATTGCGCTGCTTGCGGGCTTTCTCGGCGAACCGGTCTCCACAGCGGCTGCCCTGACCATTGTCGGCATTGGCCTCGTGGCACTGGTGCTCGATGGCTTCGATGGCAAGCTGGCCCGCAGCAGCAAGATGTCGAGTGCCTTCGGCGCGCGTTTCGATATGGAAACAGATGCGGTGCTGGTGCTGCTCTTCAGCGTGCTGGCATGGCAGCTGGACAAGGCCGGTCCGTGGGTGATTCTGTCGGGCCTGCTGCGCTACCTGTTTCTGGCTGCCGGCTGGGTATTGCCGTGGATGCGCGCGCCGCTGCTTCCCAGTCGTCGTCGGCAAACAGTGTGCGTTATCCAGATCGCGGTGATGCTTGCCGTGCTGCTGCCATTCGTATTGTCGCCGTGGAGCGATCTGTTGGCCGCCGGCACATTGTGCCTGCTGCTTTACTCGTTCGTTGTCGACGCAATCTGGCTGCGGAAGTCGGCGAACCTCTCAGGTTGAAGGAGTGCGCTTGCGGCGCGCCAGCCACTGGCCTGTCAGCACGACAGCGACTGCAGCGCCCAGCTCGACAATGGTCGTGGAAGCCGCGCCCATGTGCGCGAAGTACGGCATCAGCGCCACATCGCTGACCAGCATCTCCCCGGCCACAAAACCGAGCAGGGCGGCACCCAGAGTGATGATGGCGGGATAGCGCTCCATCACGGTCAACAGCAGCGTACTGCCGAAGATGATGAGCGGAATCGACAGCGCGAGACCCACGATCAATAGCAGCAGCCGGGCCTCAGGTGGTCCGCTGTCCGCCGCGGCTGCCACGGCGATGACGTTGTCGAGGCTCATCACCAGGTCAGCGATCAGGATGGTGCGGATGGCGGACCAGAGATGGTTGTGCGCCTGGATGCCCCCTTCTTCTTCGTCCTCGGGAACCAGCAGCTGCACGCCGATATAGAAGAGCAACACCGCACCCACGATCTTGAGGTAGGGATATTGCAGGAGACTGACCGCGAAGATGGTCAGCACGACCCGCAGCGCGATGGCGGCAATGCTGCCGCCGATGATGGCCTTCTTGCGTTGATGATCGGGCAGGCTGCGGGTAGCCAGCGCAATCACCACGGCGTTGTCGCCCGACAGCAGGATGTTCACCCAGATGATCTGGGCCAGGGCCAGCCAGAAAGCCGCTTCTCCAATCAGTGACATATCCCTTCCCGAGTGAGGTTCCCGCTGGCAATCCTGCAAACGTGCTGCAGGCCGGCTTCGATGCAACTTCCATTATGACCCAGGAGTCTGACCTCCCAAGCCGCGAATTGCGGTGAGCGAAGCAGGAATCGTGCTTCCGGCCGGCACCCCGCCGCCTTATGCTACCCACCCGTCCCGCAAACCGCTTCGTCAAAAAGAAAAAAACAACGTGGAATTCAAATCCGGCTTGCGGACCTGGGGACCGCTGATCGTTGCGTTGGGGTTGATCAACGCTGCGCTGACGTTTGCGAGCATCTGGCCGACCTTTGGCATCAGGCTGACGCCTGAGCTGTCCGTCGAAGCGGCCGTGCTGCTGCTGGCGCTGGCCGCATGGCAGGCCTTTCGAGGCGCGCCTTCCCGCGGTCTGCTGATCGCCTGCTCCGTCTTGTTTGTGTTGCTCGTTGTCGGCCACTACGCCGCGGTGATGTCCCATTCACTGTATGGCCGGGACATCAATCTCTATTGGGACACCCGTCATGTCGCGAACGTCACGGGCATGTTCGTCAGCGTGACGCCCGTGTGGATCCTGTTCGGTATCGCACTCGCAGCCGCCCTGCTCTTCACCGCGATCTATCTGCTCGGTTACTGGTCGTTCCGGCAAACCGTCCGCGCAATGACAACACCCACCGGATTGCGCGTCGTGAGTGCCGCGGCCGTTGTCGTGATCTGCCTGTTTGTCGCCCAGCGAACGACTGGTGCAATCAGCGCAGTGCAATTCACCATGCCGGTGACAGAAGCGTACGCACAGCAGGTGACCCTGGTGAAAGCTGCGGTGACAGGCCGCGGTGCCCTGGATCAGCTCGGTCCGGCTCCGGATCTTTCGTCGGGTTTCACCAATCTAGGCAATACGGACGTGCTGGTGATGTTCCTGGAATCGTATGGCGCCGTGACGTACGACCGGCCCGACGTTGCCGCGGGGCTGGTCACGAGTCGCAAGGAACTGGCATCCGCGATCGAGGACACGGGCCGCACCGTCGTTTCCGCTTTTGCAAACTCGCCGACATTTGCCGGTGGATCGTGGCTGGCTCACCTGAGCTTCATGAGCGGCATCCAGGTGCGGGATCCCGGTGCCTACGATGCGTTGATGACACAGCAGCGCGACACGCTCGCGTCGTTGCTCGCGAAACGCGGCTACCGGACCGTCGGCCTGATGCCCGGCATTCGTCTTGAATGGCCGGAAGGCGCGTTCTACAAATTCAATGCGCTGCTGGATTCACCGCACCTCGACTATCGCGGGCCCGAATTCGGCTGGTGGCGCATCCCCGATCAATTCGCCCTCGCGAAATTCGACGAGCTCGAATTCGACAAGCAGCCGCGTGCGCCGCTGTTCCTGCTGTTCACGAGCATCAACACGCACCTGCCTTTCCTGCCGACCCCTCCGTATCAGCCGGACTGGCAGAAACTGCTCTCCGACAAGCCTTTTGCAGCGGCCGAAGTCGCAACGTCGCTTGCTCAACAGCCAGGCTGGTACGACATGGGACATGACTACGCGCAGTCGATGGCGTATGCCTTCACGTCCATCGCCGGATATCTGCGTAAGCACAATGGCCACGACCTTGTGCTGGTCGTGCTCGGCGATCACCAGCCGGCGGCCAACGTGAGCGGCGAAGATGCTTCGTGGGAAGTGCCGGTGCACATCATTGCGGACCGGCCTGAACTGATTGCCCCGCTGCTGCACGATGGATTTCAGCTCGGCCTCACGCCCGCGCGGCCTTCCGCAGGCGACATGAATACGCTGCTGCCGATGATCACGAAGGCGATGGATGGGGCAAGGAAGGAAGCGCAACTCTCCACTGTGGTCGATTAAAGAGAATCGGCGGGCTTGGCCCGCAAGTAGGCCGCTGGCAGGTAGGTCGACTTTGTCGACAAGTAGGCCTGCCGGCAAGTCAGAAGGGATTGAGCCCTGATGGGACTTCGTGAAGTAGTTGGCCAGTCCAAGCTGGCGTCAGATTCTGACTTGCCGGCAGGCCTACCTGTCGCGTCTGTGACCTGCCTGCCAGCGGCCTACTTGTCGGCAATGGCCCAGGGACGGGCCATGAAAGCCGACCGTCCCTACTTCTTCTTCGCGGACGCCCCATTCACGAGCGCCGCTCCCTGCGCCAGCGCGTGCATCTTGCCGATAGCCGCCCCACGACTGCGCGGGACGAGACCGCAATCCGTGCATGCGATCAGGTGATCGGGAGAAACGTGCCTGAGTGCAGCTTCGATGCGCTGGGCAACAAGCTCCGGTGTTTCCACCTGCTCCGTGCCGACATCGATGACGCCGACCATGACGTCCTTGCCCTTCAGCAGCTCGAGCACTTCGAGATTGATGCCGGAAGCCGTGCACTCTACGGAGACCTGGTCGATCGAACTTTTCGCCAGCAGCGGCAGCGTGTGGTGGTACTGGTTCCAGTCCTTGTTCGCACTCTTCCATGCGAGCACCTGTGGAACACCGTAGCCGTAACAGATATGCACTGCGCGTTTCGCGTTGACGCCTTCGAATGATTTCTCGAGCGCCTCCATGCCCCAGTCGGTGACTTCCTCGAGATAGATGTTGAAGCAGGGTTCATCGATCTGGATGACGTCGGCGCCCGCATCGGCGAGTGCCCGCGCTTCCCTGTTGAGCAGCTTCGCGTAGGCCATTGCAAATTCCGCATCGGAACGGCCGCCGAACTCGTCGATGACGCTGTCGGCCACGGTCATCGGTCCGGGCAACGTGATTTTTACCGGCCTGTTCGTGTGGGCTTTCAGGAACTTCAGGGAATCCATCATCACGGGGCCGGACCACTGCATGTCGCCAAGCACGCGTGGCGCGTGCGTCTGCTGGACGTAGCGCTGGCCTCGACTCTTGCGAAGCCCCAGGTTATGGAAATCCACCTGCATCAGCGACTCGATGAAACCCCAGATGTAATGCCGCCGGCGCTGCTCGCCATCAGTCACTACATCCAGCGCAGCGCGCTCCTGCTCATCGACCCAGATCTGCACGGCATCGTCCGTTCCTTCGGCCAGCAACTCGGGCGGCAACCGCCACGCGCCGCGCAGTTTCTCCGGCTCGGAAAGCCAGGCCGGCTTCGGGAGACTGCCCACAATGCTTGCTCTGATACGTGACATTTACTCAATCTATCAATGGTTTAGGCATCCGCCCCGGATTTTCCACGGGCCGGCAAAGCGGCATAGTATCCAGCCCCGCGGGAACCCAAGGCAACCCGAAGAGTGCATTGGCGCGGACAGGACGCGGGCGCGCCGAGGGTGCCGGAAAGGGGCACGAGCCCCTTCGCAGTTGCGGGCCCTCGGCCGTTGGTCAAGAATCGGCGCCGTCCTGTATCAAATCCACCGAGACAACACTTATGAAGAACTTACTTGTCGGTTTAGTCGCTTCGAGCGTCGTTGCTTTCCCCGCCTTCGCTGACCTGCAACCCGGCGCTTCGGCACCCGACTTTGCCGCGCCCGCTTCCTTCAACGGCAAGACCACCAGTTTCTCCCTCAAGGACGCACTGAAGAAAGGTCCCGTGGTTGTCTATTTCTTCCCGGCCGCTTACACGGCTGGCTGCAACCTCCAGGCGCATACGTTCGCCATCAACACCGAGAAGTTCACGGCAGCAGGCGCGACGGTTGTCGGCGTGTCGCTGGACAAGATCGATCGCCTGAATGAGTTCTCGGCCGATCCCGAGTATTGCGCCGGCCAGTTCGCAACCGTTTCGGACGCCGATGGCAAGATCGCGAAGTCCTTCGATCTCGAAATCGCCACCCGCGAAGGTGCCAAGGATTCGAAGGGCAATGCCATCGATCACGGCTTCGCAGAACGCTCAACGTTCGTGATCACGCCTGACAGCAAGGTGGTTGCCACGATCGGCGGCGTTACACCCGTCGTGAATGTCGAAACTGCACTCAAGACCGTGCAGGACCTCACGGGCAAGAAGAGCTCGTAAGTTCAGCTACTGACAACGGCCAGTCTGGCAGTCACAAGCTGCCGGCTGGCCGTTTTCTATATCAGTGCGTCCGGGGTTTCATTGGTGATCGCGAAGGCACTCGCGCGCTCGCGCTCGATCGGCCGGATTTCATAGCTCAGACCGCAGGCAAGGCACGGGTTCTGCGCTGCAAGTGCCGCTGCTTCATCCAGGCTATCCGCAACGATGAACCAGTAGCCACCGATGACTTCCTTCGTTTCCATGAAGGGGCCATCCGTGGAGTGCCGTGACACCACTCTTCCTTCACGCGAAAGCCGTTGTCCGGAATGCATCTTCCCTTCGCGCACCATCCTGTCGTGCCAGACGTAGAAGTCATCGATCGCTTTCTGGATCTCCTCGCGCGTCTTGTCTCTGTCCCATTGCCCGCGGGAGATCACCAGGAATTCGGCAGTTGATGTGTCGTCAGTCATGGCCCGATTTTGCCAAGATGACGGGGGAGGTGCCAGCCGAGATCGTGTGATGGCCGACTAGGTCGGCAAGTAGGCCTCCGGCAAGTGGGTCGAGGACTCGACAGGTAGGCCTGTCGGCAAGCCAGATCTGACCTGTCGTTAGACCTGCTTGTCGCACTTGCGACCTACTTGCCAGAGGCCTACTTGCCGACGGAGTCGGCCGTCGCGGCAACTCTTCGGCCAAGCACCGTCAGACTTCTCTCCAGTCCATCCAGCTCTGCGACATCCGGATAGAGTCCCCACGTCGAGAAACCGAACTTCTCGAACAGCGCGATGCTGGGGGCGTTGTGAGAGAAGATGAAACCCAGCAGTGTCCTGACGCCAAGCTGTGGAGAGCGACTCAAGGCTTGCTCAAGCAGAAAGCGGCCGATGCCCTGGCGCTGCGAGGCAGCGGCCACATACAGACTGATCTCGACGGTTGCGTCATAGGCTGGTCGACCATAGAAAGATTCAAAACTGAGCCAGCCGGCGATGCCGTCTTTAATCTCCACGACCCACAACGGCCGCCGGACCGAGGTATGCCGATCGAACCATGGACGACGTTGTTCGACGGTGACAGGTTCGAGATCGGCTGTGACTATCCGCCCGGGAATGGTTTCGTTGTAGATATCCACGATGCGCGGGAGATCGGCAAGCGTTGCATTGCGCACTGTCAGCGATGCGGGGGCCATCAGCCGAAATCCTTCATGGCGACGAACTTCGGTGTTGACTCGACACGCTTCAGCCACGCCCGGACATTCGGATACGGTTCCAGATCGAAGTCCGCGTCGGACGCGGAATGCGTGTAGGCATACAAGGCGATGTCAGCAATGGAATAGGCGTCGCCTACAAAGAACTTGCGCGACTGCAGGTGCTGTTCCATCACCGCCAGCGCCTGATAACCGCGCTCACGCAGACGAGGCAGATCGGCCCTGCGGGGATGGTCGCCGGGAAGCATGATCGCGATGAACCTGGCGACCGCGATGTACGGCTCGTGCGAATACTGTTCAAAGAACATCCATTGCAGGACTTCAGCTCTCGCCAGCTTTGTCGCCGGCCAGAGCGGCGTGCCTTCCGCGAGATAGAACAGAATCGCGTCCGATTCGGGAAGATACCTGCCTGGCTCGAATTCAAGCAGAGGAACGCGGCCATTCGGATTCATCGCCAGATATTCAGGCGTGCGGGTTGCGCCCGCCATCATGTCGACTTCTTCCCATTGATACGGAACCCCGAGCTGCTCAAGCAGCAAGCGGACCTTGTAGCAATTCCCGGAAACCGAAACGCCGAATACACGCATGATGAACTTCCCGTGACCAGGGCTATCCGTCTTCGCCCATGACTGCCTTCCACATCTCCACCACCCGCGCCCGTTGTTCCACGAACTCCGCGGCATCGATGACGCCGCTTGCTTCGTCGAGCGACAGATGATGCATCCGCTCGCGATACAGGCGATAGGTGGCGGTGAGGAAATCGACATCGGACTGCGGAACGATATCACCGGACGCGAGGCTTTCCAGCTGCCGGATGTTGTCCGAAAAATAGATGATCTCCGGATACCGGTCGGCCCACTTCAGCATCCAGTACTGCGTGAGGAACTCGATGTCGGCGATTCCGCCGGCATCCTGCTTGAGATCGAACTGGCCTGACTTTGCTTTCGACAGTTCGTTGCGCATCCGGGCGCGCATGGCACGAACTTCTTCCTGCAATGTCTCGCGTCGCACCGCCGTACGCAGCGTATCGATCCGGATACCCTCGAATTCTTCCCGCAACGAACGCCCGCCGGCCACGGCACGCGCGCGCAGCAATGCCTGGTGTTCCCAGGTCCAGGCTTCCTTCCGCTGATAGTCCGCGAAGCCCGTGAGACTCTGCACCAGCAATCCACCCTTGCCACTGGGACGTAAACGGGTGTCGATCTCATACAGGCGGCCCGCTGCACTGTGCACAGTGAGCAGATGCACGAGGCGCTGACAGACGCGCGCAAAGAACACCGCATTGTCGAGTGGCTGGGCACCATTGGTTCGCTGCACTTCGCCGACGGAGTCGTGCAGGAAAACAAGATCGAGATCGGAACCATAGCCCAGCTCCCTGCCGCCAAGCTTGCCGTACGCGACGGCAATTGCTCCCGCAGGCCGCAGGTTCGTTTCGTCGGGGCCGCACTCGGGTACGCCATGCCGTTCAGTCAATTGCGCCCAGGCGAGCCTGCTCACCTGCTGCAGGATCAGCTCGGCCAGATCCGTGAGCCGGTCGCTTACCTTCATGAGAGAAAGATGACCGCTGAGATCGGCGACCGCAATCCGGAACAACGTGGCACGCTGATACTGCTTCAGGATATCGATCTGGCGCTCGGCTTCGTCCTGACGCACGCTTTCCATGCGCTCCACGAGTTCCGTCTTGAACTGCTCGCGACTCGGCAATTCCTCGAACAGTCGCTCGTCGATGAGTTCGTCGAGAAGGAGCGGATACGTTGCAATCTGGTCGGCCAGAAACTGGCTGCGCGCGCACAGATCGATCAGGCGTTCCAGCGCCGTCCGGTTTTCGTTGAGCAGCGCAAGGTAGACGGTGCGGCCACCGATCATTTCCAGGATCTTGAGAAGCCGGCCCAGCGTTACATCCGGATGAGGGTCGCCCGCAACCGCCTTCAGCAGGCGTGACAACAGCAGATGCAAGCGCCGCCGGCCTGTTTCGTCGAGCCGGCGGTAGTAACCGCTCTCCCGGAGCTTGTCGATCTGTTCGAGCAGGCCTGCCGTGTTCTCTAAGCCGAGTTCGCCAAGTTCGGCCTTGCGCTCCGTTTCGCCAGCACCTCCTTCGAGAAGGCTTTCAAGTGCCGCGGCCGATTCACTGCCGCCCGTTGCGGGAGCGAAGACGATCGCCTCGAAATGCCAGCTGACTTTTTTCCTGTGAGCGTCCAGGGCTGCAGCAAGCGGCTCCCAACCAGCAAAGCCCAGGGAGATGGCGAGCCGGAATCGCTCGGCATCGGCGACGGGCAACGCGTGGGTCTGCTCGTCGTTCCATTCCTGCAGGCGATTCTCCACCCGGCGCAGGAAGCGATAGGCCTCGCCCAGCTCATCAACTGCCTGCTGCGGCAAGAGCTTTTGGCCATTGAGCAAACGCAGGGTCGGCAGAAGCTCGCGGGATTGCAGCCGACGATCGCTGCCGCCGCGAATGAGCTGGAACGCCTGGACGATGAATTCGATTTCGCGAATGCCGCCCGGCCCGAGTTTCACGTTGTCCTGCAGGTCGCGGCGCTCGACTTCACGGGCGATCAGCTCCTTCATGCCGCGCAGTGATTCGAACACGCCGAAATCCAGGTATCTGCGATACACGAACGGACGCAGCATGTTCCTGTACAGGTCAGCCTCGTATTCGATGCCGGTGATGACCCGCGCCTTTACATAGGCGTAGCGCTCCCAGTCGCGGCCATGCTTCTGGAGATAGGCTTCAAACGTATCGAAACTGGTCGCGAGCGGACCGCTGTCACCGAATGGACGCAGCCGCATATCCACACGATAGACAAAACCATCCGGCGTGATGTTGGCCAGCAGGTGAATGAGACGCTGTCCCAGCTTGACGAAATACTCGGTGTTGCTGACAGGACGCGGCCCGTCGGTATCGCCGCTTTGCGGATAGAGGAAGACAAGATCGATATCGGAAGAAAAATTGAGCTCACCGCCCCCAAGCTTGCCCATTCCCAGGATGACGAGCGGTTGCGCCCTGCCCTCCGCGTCGCGCGGCTGGCCATGACGATCATTGAAGACGCGACTGGCATAACTGCAAGCGGCCTGAATACAGACATCAGCCAGGGCGGACAGATCCGCCAGGATTTCCTCGACCGGCGCCCAGCCGCAGAGATCACGCCATGCAATACGCACCATCTGTCGACGGCGGAAAATTCGCAGGACCCGCATCACTTCTGCATCGGTGGTAGCGCCCTGCAGTTCGCCTTGCAAGGCAGAAGTCAGTGCTGATCGATCCGTTGAACGGAACAGGCCGTCGTCCTTGAGCAGGTAGTCGAACGTGCCGGGATCACGCTTCAGTGCTGTCGCAACGAACTCACTCATCGTCCATACGAAGGAGACGCTTTCTGCAATCAGTGGCTGCGCGAGTGCAGCGACCCACTCACCGGGAGCCGCTTCCCTGGCCGTAGCGATCTGCGCCGCCGTAACCGCTGACAGCGACGGAGGGAGCGGGAGACTGGACTGCGCTGGAGAATTCATCAGGAAATCGCCTTTGAGCCCGCCTCGATCCTATGACCGCTCACGCTGCTGCCTGCGTCGCTGGTCAGCCGCGTGAACAGCAGTGCCGAGAGGAACGTGAACGTGCCGAATGTCAGGAAGGGAATCCAGAAATCGCCGGCTGCAATCACCACGCGATCCCGCCATGCCATCGAGGCATGCAGGAGCTGCGCAGCGATACCGACACCCATGCTCAACGACAACTGGATGATCGTGCTCGAGAAGCTCGCAGCGTGGCTCATCCGCGTCTCGGATACATCGGCGAAACTCATCGCATTCATTGCGGTGAACTGCAGCGACTGGAGATAGCCGAGGACGAGCAGGTAGCACACGATGAGGACATGCGGCGTGGTCGGAGAAAATGTCGAGCAGCCTGCAATCAGCAGCGCACAGCAGGCGCCATTGATGGAGAGCACTTTACGGAAACCGAAACGCCGCACGATAGGCGTCGCGGTGGGCTTCATCAGAAAGATGCCTACAGCGCCGGCACAGGTTGTCAATCCGGAGCGCAATGGCGTATAGCCAAATCCCAGCTGTAAAAGCAACGGCATCAGCAGCGCCTGCGCCCCTGCGCCCAGACGGAACATCGCGCCGCTCAGCATGGCGATACCGAACGTCGGGATCTTCACCAGCGAAAGATCGACGATGGGGTGTGCGATGCGACGGGCTCGCAATACATACAGCGCAATCAGCACGCAGCCGCCGAGCAGGAAAGTGCGTACGACCGTGGGATCGAAGACATTGCGACCCAGATTTTCGAAACCAAACAGGAGCGAAGCAAGCCCTGAACCGATCAATACCCAGCCGTAGAAATCGAGCTTCGGGACATTCTCTTCCGGACCGCCGTTGATGAAACGCGACACCAGCAGGTAGCCCATGATTCCGATCGGGACATTCACGAAGAAGATCCAGCGCCAAGACGTATGGGTCGCGATAAAGCCACCGAGTGGCGGACCGATGATCGGCGCGAGCACAGCCGGCATCGTCACATAAGCCAGCACCCGCACGAGATCGTGCTTGGGCACCTGCCGCAGCAGCACGAGCCTTCCGACGGGCACCATCATCGCGCCGCCCATGCCCTGCAGGATGCGCGCGCCTACGAGCTGGAGAAGTGTCTGCGAAAAGCCGCAGAGGATCGAACCCACCGTGAAGAGCACGATGGCGCTGCGGAACACCCGCCGTGCGCCGAAGCGATCAGCCGCCCAGCCGCTCAAGGGAATGAATACGGCGAGACTCAGCAGATAGGATGTGATCGCGAGGCTGAGACTCAAGGGATCTTCATGCATCGACCGCGCGATTTCAGGCAGCGCGGTGGCAATGATCGTGGAGTCGAGATGCTCCATGAACAGCGCGCAGGCCACGAGCAGCGGAACGGTATTGGAGCGGCTGAGCAGTGACTGCATGAAAACGCTTCTGGCAGCGGCGACCGCTGGAACCTGGGTCGTCCGGGGGGCGCAAGTATGCACTGCCCCCGCCGTTGCCGCCTCACTCCGATGACGGGTCATTCCTCCTGTTTTCAGAAAAACGAATCGCGCTTGCCTGCCACCGAAGCCTGGAAGCGCCAGAGCAGCCATCCGATCACAAGAGTGGCCACGCCGTAAAGACTTTCGAGTGGCCGCATCCGGATCGTGAGCAGCGTGATCACCAGAATCGAAGCAAGGAAAAGGCCGGGAATCCATGGCCAACCGGGCACACGCAATGCCGGGCCTTCCTTACGGCGTAAACGCACCAGTCCAATGACCGTCAATGCCGTGCTCAAGCCCAGTGTGAAACCGATGTAGGTCAGCAGGCTCTCATATGCCGTGCTCCACAGCAGCACCAGCGACAGTGAGAGTTGCAGCAGCATTCCATTGCGAGGGGCTTCCCCTGGAGCAGCCTTGAGCGCGCGGGGCAGAAAACCGTCGGCCGCCATCTGCGCATAGACCCGGGGACCCGCCATCATCATCGATGACACCGAGCTGATGAGCGCGAGCGCCACAATCAGCGTAACGGCAATTCCCCAGCTCGCGCCCCCCAAGGCTTCTGCGGCGATACGGCCCACTTCGAGCTTGCCCGCAAGATTCTCCATCGGCGTCGAGAACACGAATATCGCGTTGAGGACAACGTAAAGAGCCATGACGATGAGGGTGCCGATCCACAGGGCACGCGGCAGATTGGTTTCCGGATTGCGCACTTCACCGCCGATGTAGATCGCCGCATTCCAGCCGGAGTAACTGAACATCACCCACACGAGCGAAACCGCGATCGTCGCGGCCGGGACTTCGGTGGAACTCATGGCCGGGATCAGCGGCAATCGCGAAGCACCGAACACAATGAACCCGAGGATGAGCGCCACCTTCACGATGACTGTCAGGTTCTGTATCCAGGCACCGCGCTGGACGTGCAAGGCATGCAGAACGCAGAACACAACGAGCAGCAGTGAACCCGACCATAGCGGTGTGACCGGACCGGTCCACGGAGCGGCGTATTGGCCGAATGCGTAGGCAGCTGCTGCGAGCGGCGCGGAGAAACCGACGAGCAGCGAGATCCACCCGGCGACATACCCGAGCGAGGGATGCAGCGTCCGCGACAGAAACAGATATTCGCCGCCAGACTCTGGAATGCGCCGGCTCAACGCGCCATAGCAAAGCGCACCCAGCAGCGCGACGATGCCGCCCAGAACCCATACCAGAAGGACCGTCCACGGACTGCCCAGATCACCGAGCAGGAATCCGCTCGTCGTGAATACTCCTGTGCCGATCATGTTCGCCACGACCATGGCGATGGCGGTGATCAGTCCGAGCGAACGGACAGGAGAAGCAGGCGATGGCCCGTGACCGGGAAGGTGCGCGGGCATGGCGGGGAGGCGGTTACTGACCGGTCGGCAATGCCGTGCGTTGTGCGGTAAAAGGCTCGCTACCCACAGTGCCCGTCATCTGCTCGCCTGCGATCTTGCCGACGAGGTCGCGTCTGCCGCCTCGTCCATCGGGCAGCGTCATGCGGATTTCATCACCCCGCAGGAACCCGGTGACGGCTGAACCTGCGGGCCCTGCTGCACCCCGAAAATTCTGGAACTGCTGGGCGAGTTTGACTTCAACGGTTTCCGTGCCGATCTGGACGCGCCACGTTCCACCGACCTGCGCGGGCACGATCCAGAAATACGCGTTCTGGCCCTCGACATTCACCGTGCTGTCGGGCTGCCATTCTTCCATCGTGAAAGCGTGGGAAACAATGCGGGTACCCGGCTTCATGGCGAGGAGCTTC
The DNA here is from genome assembly GCA_965279735.1 of Steroidobacteraceae bacterium. Lineage (GTDB taxonomy): Bacteria > Pseudomonadota > Gammaproteobacteria > Steroidobacterales > Steroidobacteraceae > CAIUGU01. Next base: position 2,851,763 of record OZ257260.1, read on the forward strand.
GGGCGCAAGCGCAGATTGAGGCTGGGCAGCAGATACATCGTGATGACTGTTGCATCACTGAAGTCTGCCTCGAAGATATCGCCCTGGACGAACTTCACCCGCTGCGAGACACCCTGTTCGACAGCGTTGCGGTTCGACAGCGTCACCATGTCGGGATTGAACTCGATGCCGGTCGCCGGAACGTTGAAGTCCCTGGCAGCAGCGATGGCAATGCGCCCGTCACCGGAGCCGAGATCCACAACGCGATCTCCCGGACCGACATTCGCCATCCGCAACATGCGATCGATGAGACTGTTGGGCGTAGGCACCCAGATGACGTCCTTGCCCGCCTGCCCTACGCGCGGCTCGAACCCCGTCTGCGCTGCCTGCGCACTGCCGAGCACGACAAGCAACAGTGCCGCGATGACAGCTTTACAGCGGTCAACGATGTGCAGCTTGAGCATGGGGATCTCCTTCCGGGCGAATTTCGAAGGAAACCTAACGCAATCTTTCCGGACACTGCAAGCCAAGAAAAGCAAAGCCCCGCAAGCGGGGCTTTGTTCATGCAGCGTTCATGTAGCGCGCCAAAGACCGATGCCGGAATGACCCGGCACCGATCCCAAGCGGAATTACATGTCCATACCGCCCATGCCACCCATTCCACCCATGCCGCCACCGCCACCGGGATGAGCATGGTCATCGTCCTTCGGGGCTTCGGCGATCATGACTTCCGTCGTGAGGAGCAGGCCGGCCACCGAGGCTGCGTTCTGCAGCGCAAGACGCGTGACCTTGGTCGGATCCAGGATGCCCATCTCAAGCATGTCGCCATACTTGCTGGTGGCAGCGTTGTAGCCGTAGGTGCCCTTGCCTTCCTTGACCTTCGCGAGGACCACTGCAGCATCTTCACCTGCGTTGGTGACGATCTGGCGCAGCGGCTCTTCGATGGAGCGGGACAGGATGCGGATACCGAAAGCCTGGTCTTCATTGGCAGCTACGAGCTTCTCGACAGCCTTCTGTGCACGGATCAGCGCGACGCCACCGCCAGGAACCACGCCTTCTTCAACGGCGGCACGGGTTGCGTGCAGCGCGTCTTCGACGCGGGCCTTTTTTTCCTTCATTTCGATCTCGGTGGCAGCGCCGACCTTGATCACGGCCACACCGCCGGAGAGCTTCGCAACGCGCTCCTGCAGCTTTTCCTTGTCGTAGTCCGAAGTAGCTTCTTCAGCCTGGCGACGGATCTGCTCGACGCGAGCCTTGATCTCGGAGGCCTTGCCCTTGCCGTCGATGATCGTGGTGTTTTCCTTGTCCACGACGATTTTCTTGGCTTCGCCGAGATCGTTCAGCGTCGCTTTTTCGAGCGACAGACCGACTTCCTCGGAGATGACCTGGCCGCCGGTGAGGACAGCGATGTCCTGCAGCATGGCCTTGCGACGGTCGCCGAAGCCCGGAGCCTTGACGGCTGCGACCTTGACGATGCCACGGATCGTGTTGACGACGAGGGTCGCCAGCGCTTCGCCTTCGACATCTTCAGCGATGACGAGCAGCGGACGGCCAGCCTTCGCGATGCCTTCGAGCAGGGGCAGCATTTCGCGGACGTTCGAGATCTTCTTTTCGTACAGGAGGACGTACGGATTCTCGAGTTCGACCGTCTGGGTCTGCTGGTTGTTGATGAAGTAGGCCGAGAGATAGCCACGGTCGAACTGCATGCCCTCGACGACATCGAGTTCGTTCTGGAGGCCCGAGCCCTCTTCAACGGTGATCACGCCTTCCTTGCCGACCTTTTCCATCGCGTCGCCGATCGTCTTGCCGATCGACTCGTCCGAGTTCGCGGAGATCGTGCCGACCTGCGTGATGGCCTTCTGGTCCTTGCAGGGCTTGGACATCCTCTTGAGCTCCTCGACACAGGCCTCGACAGCCTTGTCGATGCCCCGCTTCAGGTCCATCGGGTTGGCGCCGGCAGCAACTGCCTTGGCACCTTCGCGAACGATTGCCTGGGCGAGAACGGTGGCGGTCGTGGTGCCGTCGCCGGCTTCGTCAGACGTGTTGGAAGCGACTTCCTTCACCATCTGCGCGCCCATGTTCTCGAACTTGTCCTTGAGCTCGATTTCCTTGGCGACGGATACGCCGTCCTTGGTGATCGTCGGAGCGCCGAAGCTCTTCTCGAGCACGGCATTGCGGCCCTTGGGGCCGAGGGTCGCCTTGACGGCGTTGGCGAGGATGTTGACGCCGCGCAGCATGCGCGAACGGGCGTCATCACTAAAGCGTACTTCTTTGGCAGCCATGGTCTTGGACCTCTACAAAAATTAAACGATGGTTCAGTAATTACGAGGAAAATCGGTCGAACCGATTACTTCTCGATCACGGCCATGATGTCTTCCTCGCGCATGACGAGGAGCTCGTCACCGTCGACCTTGACCTCAGTGCCGCTGTATTTGCCGAACAGGATGTTGTCGCCAACCTTGACGTCGAGGGCACGGACTTCGCCGCTCTCGAGGATCTTGCCCTTGCCGACTGCGATCACCTTGCCCTTGATGGGCTTTTCGGTGGCCGAGTCCGGGATGACGATGCCACCGGGGGAGGTACGCTCTTCCTCGAGGCGCTTGATGATGACGCGGTCGTGGAGCGGACGGATTTTCAGTTTCTCAGCCATAGCGTTAACCCCGGATCTGGATAGGTGGTTAAAAATTGGGTTCGTTCAGCGCGGCAGGGTGGTGTTAGCACTCTCCCCTGGCGGCTGCCAATCTTAGGGGAGAAACTTTTAAATTCAAGGGGCACGGGGCTTCCGATTCCACATAATCGTCGAATAGTCGCCGTTCCCCGGCGCTAGAAGCGGGAGGCCACCCCCGGTATCCTCGCGCCCCGGAGGCGTTCCTCTAATGTGCTGCGGTAGCGGGCACCCTCCTGACCGGGTCGGGCACAGTGCCGGAATTGCTTCAAATCCATTCCCGAGGGTTGCATGCGTTTATTGAGAACATCGATGGCAAAGCTCGCCCGCGGCCTGCTGCCCGTGATGTTGCTGTGGCTGGGCACCGGAATGAATCCGGCGCAAGCGGCCGATGACTTCCTGCCGCCAGAGCAGGTGTTTCATCACTCGGAGCGGATTGCAGGCGACCAGGTGATCGTCACGTGGCGAGTGGTCCCCGGACACTACCTCTACAAGCAGCGCATGAGCTTCGAGACGACCTCCCCCGGCGTCACGCTCGCAACTCCCCAATGGCCGAAGGGCGAAAGCCATAAGGACGAGTTCTTCGGTGAACAGGAAGTCTATCGGGGCTCTGCAGATTTCCCGATCCCCTTCAAGGTGGCGGGCGAACGACCGCGCACGCTCGATCTCAAACTGAAATTCCAGGGCTGCGCAGATGCAGGCCTGTGCTATCCGCCCACGACCTGGACAGCAAAAGTGGATCTGCCTGCCGCGGGTCCTGCAACGAGCGGCAGTTCTGCCTCATTGCTGTTGCGGGCGGCGCCCGAGACTGCAACCGGAGGGTTGCAAAGCTCCGTCCCCGGGAGCCAGAACGCCGAAGACTTCCTGCCCCCGGATGATGCCTTCCGCTTCGTGGCCACGATGAAGCGACCGGATACGGTGGAGCTGAGCTGGGCCATCGCCGATACCTACTATCTCTACAAGCACCGCATCAGCGTCACGACAGACAGCGACTCGGTACAGCTCGGCGCACCGTTGCTGCCCCAGGGCAAAGCCCACACCGATGAGTTCTTCGGTGACAGCGAGGTGTACTACGAAACGCTGGAAGGCACGGTGCCGGTTGCTCGGGCCGCAGGATCGAGCGGGACGGTCAACCTGAAAGTCACTTACCAGGGCTGTGCGGATGCAGGCCTCTGCTATTTGCCGATCACAAAAACCGTTGCGCTGGAACTTCCGCCCACCGATACCGGCAGCTCATTGCCCAACGTTGACGGGCTCGCAGCACCCATCGGTGTGGGCAGCGCGCCGGTGGCAGAGCAGGACAAACTCGCGAGCCTCATTCGCGACGGGAACCTCGCCCTGATGGTGGTGACGTTCTTCGGGCTTGGGATCCTGCTGTCATTCACACCCTGCGTATTGCCGATGATCCCGATCCTCTCCGGCATCATTGCCGGGCAAGGCAGCAACATCACTCCTGCACGCAGCTTCTCGCTGGCCTTCACCTACGTGCAAGGCATGGCACTGACTTACGCGGCCGCCGGCGCTGCATTCGCGCTGATCTTCAAGACCGCGCCGCAGGCAACGTTCCAGCAGCCATGGATTCTCGTGCTGTTCGCGGTGCTCTTCGTGGCGATGGCGTTCGCGATGTTCGGCGCTTACACGCTGCAGATGCCGAGCGCGTTCCAGAGCCGGCTCACGGATGTAAGCAACCGGCAGAAATCGGGCACCTACGTCGGGACTTTCGTCATGGGTGCGCTCTCGTCGCTGATCGTGACCGCCTGTGTGGCGCCAGTGATCGTTGCGGCGCTGTCTGTCATCGCGCAGACCGGCAATCTCGCGCGGGGCGCGGGAGCCCTGTATTCCACCGGGCTGGGAATGGGCGTCCCTTTGTTGCTGGTCGGTGCCTCTGCCGGATCGCTGCTGCCACGCGTGGGTCCGTGGATGGATACGATCAAATCGCTGTTCGGCGTGATGTTCCTGGCCGTTGCGATCTACATCGTGACGCCGCTCCTGCCGGCCGCGCTGACGATGCTTTTGTGGTCGGCACTCGCCGTGATCAGCGGCTTCTGGATTTTCTCTCTCAAGGCTCGCGACGGCGGACCGGCTGCGTCACCCTTGCGTGCAGCAGGACTGCTGGCTCTTTTCTATGGAGTGATCCTGCTGATCGGCGCGGCTTCCGGTGGCAAGGATCCCCTGCAACCTCTCGGCACGTTGCTGGCCGGCAATTCGTCGGGCGCCCCTGCCACAGAGACGCTTGAGCTCAAGCGCATCAAGTCGGTCGAGGATCTCGATCGCGAACTGGCGGCTGCCGCGAGCGCAGGCCGGCCAGTCATGCTCGATTTCTATGCGGACTGGTGCGTGTCCTGCAAGGAAATGGAGAAGTACACCTTCACTGACGATGGGGTGCAGTCCTCGCTGGCGAACGGCGTGCTGCTGCAGGCGGATGTGACAGCGAATGACGACGTGGACCAGGTGCTGCTCAAGCGCTTCGGCATCTTCGGGCCACCGACCATCGCGTTCTTTGGCGCGGATGGTATCGAACGCCAGAACTACCGGCTCGTGGGCTTTGTGCCCGCGGCCCGATTCCGCGATCATGTCGCCGCGGCGTTCGCGCCGAACTCTTGAGACATAGTGCAAGACCCTCGCGGCGGGCGGTGAGTCCGCCAGGAAAACCTCATGAACAAGTCCCTGGGCCTGGCGGCCATTGCAGTCGTTGCCGGCGTCGTGGGTTTCTTCGCCTACATGCACTTCGGGGTCCCGCCAGAGGAACCCGCGGCCATACAGCAGCAGCCGGGAATGCCGGACGTGCTGCCCGCCTTCTCCCTGCAGAATCGCGAAGGGACGCTGCAATCGATCAAGGACTGGCCCGGCAAATCCATGATCGTCAACTTCTGGGCAACCTGGTGCGCACCGTGCCGCCGGGAGATCCCCCTGCTCAACGAACTGAACCGCACTCGTTCGGCCGAAGGCTTCCAGATCGTTGGCGTCGCAGTCGACTTCCGGGACGATGTGCTGAAGTACGCCAGCGACATCGGCATCGACTACCCCATCCTGATCGGTGAACAGGATGGCCTCGACGCAGTGACCTCCTTCGGGGTCGAAGCAGTCGGCTTCCCCTTCACAGCCTTCACCGACAATCAGGGACGCATCATCAACCTGCACCTGGGCGAGCTGACTGCACCTCAGGCGCAGGTCATACTCGATACCGTTGCCCGCGTGAATGCCGGGGAACTGACGCCTGCCGCAGCGCGCGTCACCGTCGCCGATCTCCTGGGAAAGCTCCCCGCCGCGACCGAAAATACGACATAACTATCGCCAACGGGGCCGAACCGCGGGTAAACTCGCGGCCATCTGCGGCTAACATCGGATAAAGATGGCGCACATCATGTTGCTAAATGGTCCCAATCTGAACCTGATTGGGACCCGCGAACCGTCGGTCTATGGGTCCGTGACCCTGGATCAGGTGGTCGCGCGGGCGAACCAGATTGCCTCTGAAGCCGGACACAACCTGTCGGCTTTCCAGAGCAATTCGGAAGCGGCACTGATCGACCAGATCCAGAGCGCCCCGGCCAGCCACGTGGCGTTCATCGTGATCAATCCTGCTGCCTTCACCCATACCAGCATCGCCATGCGCGATGCCCTGTTGTCGGTAAAGATCCCGTTCATCGAGGTGCACTTCAGCAACCTGCACGCCCGGGAAGCTTTCCGCCAGGTTTCCTATTTCTCCGATATTGCCGTCGGCACCATCACGGGGCTCGGTGCCATCGGTTACGAACTCGCGCTGCGCGCGGCCATTCATCGCCTGGCCCACAGCGGCAAATAGAAATCCTCGAGGGAGACTGCATGGACATCCGCAAGGTCAAGAAACTGATCGAACTGCTCGAGGAATCGGGCATTGCCGAAATCGAGATCAAGGAGGGCGAGGAGTCCGTTCGCATCAGCCGTCAGCAGGGCGGCGCGCATCCCGTCTATGCGCCGCAGATGATGCCCTACCCGCCGCCGATGGCCGCACCTGCCGCGGCGATCGCTGCAGCTCCGGCACCCGTGGCAGCGGCAAAGAACGATCACGCTGTCACCGCACCGATGGTTGGCACGTATTACGCCTCGTCGGCGCCGGGTGCAAAACCCTTTGTCGATATCGGTAGCGAAGTCAAAGTCGGCGACACGCTCTGCATCATCGAGGCCATGAAGATGATGAACCAGATCGAGTCCGACCGCGCGGGCAAAGTCACCGCGGTCATGGCCAAGAACGGCGAACCCGTTGAATTCGGCCAAGTGCTTTTCAGCATCGAATGAGCTGCCACGCTCCCGTAATCCCGGACTGCAGCCACCATGCTTGAGAAAGTCGTTATCGCGAACCGCGGCGAGATTGCGCTGCGCATCCTGCGTGCCTGCCGCGAGCTCGGCATCAAGACCGTCGCGGTGCATTCAACCGCCGACAACAATCTGAAACACGTGCTGCTGGCGGACGAAACCGTCTGCATCGGGCCCCCGTCTTCCAAGGAAAGTTACCTCAACATGCCCGCGATCATCAGCGCGGCGGAGGTCACCGATTCCGTCGCCATCCATCCCGGCTATGGCTTCCTGTCCGAGAATGCCGACTTCGCCGAACGCGTGGAGAAAAGCGGTTTCATCTTCATCGGCCCGCGTGCTGAAACCATCCGGCTGATGGGCGACAAGGTTTCCGCCATCAAGACGATGAAGAAGGCGGGCGTCCCCTGCGTTCCCGGATCAGACGGCGCTATCGGCGCGGATCACGAAGAAACCTTTCGCATTGCCCGCGACATCGGCTACCCGGTGATCATCAAGGCATCGGGCGGCGGCGGTGGACGCGGCATGCGCGTGGTACACAGCGAAGCAACCCTGCTCAACGCCATCAACGTGACGCAGGCAGAAGCCCTGGCGGCGTTCGGCAACGACCAGGTGTACATGGAGAAATTCCTTGAGAAGCCGCGGCATATAGAGATCCAGGTGCTGGCCGACGAATACGGCAACGTCATCCACCTCGGTGAGCGCGACTGCTCGCTGCAGCGCCGCCACCAGAAGGTGATCGAAGAGGCTCCTGCACCGGGCATTACGGCCAAGCAGCGCAAGATGATCGGCGAACGCTGTGTCGCAGCGTGCCGCGAAGTGGGCTATCGCAGCGCCGGCACCTTCGAATTCCTTTTCCAGGATGGCGAGTTCTATTTCATCGAGATGAACACCCGCGTGCAGGTCGAACATCCGGTCACCGAGCAGGTCACAGGTATCGACATCGTCAAGGCACAGCTGCAGATTGCCGCGGGCGAACGCCTGCCCTGGACCCAGAGCGATGTGGTCGTGCGTGGACACGCCATCGAATGCCGCATCAATGCAGAAGATCCGAAGGGCTTCGTGCCTTCGCCAGGCCCGGTGCGCCTGTTCCACGCGCCAGGCGGACCCGGCATCCGGGTGGACTCGCATCTGTACAGCGGCTACGTCGTACCTCCTTACTACGATTCGATGATCGGCAAGATCATCGCGTCCGGTGAGGATCGCGACACGGCAATCGCACGCATGAAGAACGCCCTGTCGGAAATGGTCATCGAAGGCATCAAGACCAACATCCCGCTGCACCAGGAAATCTTCAATCACGCGGCGTTCAAGGCGGGCGGTCTCGATATCCACTACCTCGAACGTCGCCTGGGCATCAAATAGGCAAGTCGTGAATGCCTTTCCTGAAGCTCCAGCTGGACGCGGGCGCCCAAGACCCTGAAGTTTTCGAAGAGGCGCTGTTTGCCGCGGGCGCAAGTTCAGTCACGCTGGCCGATGCCGCAGACAATCCGGTCCTCGAGCCAGCACCAGGCACAACACCGCTGTGGCCCACCGTCCGCATTGAAGCCCTGTTCGACGGCGAGACGGATCCTCTGGCTGTCATCGCACTGCTGCAGGAGTTGCTTCCGGAACCGCTGCCCGCCAATCGCTTCAGCATCGTTGAAGACCGCGTGTGGGAACGGGAGTGGCTGAAGGACTTCCGGCCCATGCGCTTCGGCAAGCGGCTCTGGGTATGCCCGGGGGGACAACGACCCAGTGCGGCAGACTTGCATGAGCACGGCACTGATCCCGTCATCCTGGAGCTCGACCCAGGCCTGGCATTCGGTACCGGAACCCACCCCACCACTGCGCTCTGCCTTGAATGGCTTGACGGCGCCAGCCTCTCAGGCGTCAGCGTCATCGACTATGGCTGCGGTTCCGGCATTCTCGCCATAGCTGCGTTGAAGCTGGGGGCAGCAGAAGCAATCGGTGTGGACATCGATCCGCAGGCTCTTACCGCCAGCCGTGACAATGCAGCGCGTAACGGAGTGTCCGGCGATCTCAAGCTGCTCACTGCCGACGAGCCACTGGATCAGTCGGTAGACGTGGTACTCGCCAACATCCTCGCGGAGCCGCTGCACGCCCTCGCAGCTGTACTGCAGGCGCGTGTCATTGCGGGGGGCAAGCTTGTGCTGTCGGGAATACTGACAACCCAGGCCGCGCAGGTAGCGGCCAGCTACGCTCCGTGGTTTGATATCGCGATTGGATCGAGTCGCGATGGCTGGGCGAGACTGGACGGCACTCGCCGCGCCACGAACGCGGGTTGATCGCTCACATTCCTTCTTCAGGAAACCCAGTGTTCACGGAGTGCCCGGCCTGCCAGACGATCTTCCGCGTAACAGGAGCCATCCTGCGCGCGGGGCATGGCCAGGTGGAATGCGGCAAGTGCCATACGATCTTCGACGCGATCGAACGCCTGATCGATGACATTCCACCGGGCCCTGCGCCTTCCGCCTCGCTTGAACCTGCGGCCGCCCCGGCGTCCTTGCCGGATGGCAATGGGTCCGGTACTTCGCCCGCGTCAGTCCGCTGGGCCAACGATCTGCCCACCGGCGAATTCTTCCTGCAGGGAGGCGAACTCATCCCGATTGCAGATCGCCTGCCTGCCGAGGGCGCCGAAGCGTCAACACAACAGATCGACGTCGATGAACCCGGCGCGCCAGAAGAGATCACGCTTGAGGGTGACAGCATCCAGATCAGCGGCGTCTATCGCGCACCTGCTGAATGGCCCGAGGTTGAAGAAGAAGAAGAAGAGACAGAAGCGCTTCTTCCGCCACTGGATGAGACGGCGGCCGGAATCGCGGTTGTTGAAAATGACCCGCCACCAGTCAGCGACGATCTCGAGTCGGAACTTGCCGCGGCAGAAACCGGCACTCACCGCGCAGTCGCGTGGACAGTGTTCAGCCTTCTGCTCCTGGTTGGCCTGCTGGTGCAAGGAGTCCATCATTATCGCCAGGAACTGGCACGTCATCCGCGGGTAGGGCCTCAACTGGTCAGGCTTTACGCGGCGCTGCATCTGCCGCTCGCGCCCAACTGGGATGTCACGGGTTACGAGATCCAGCAATGGGGCGTTGCGGCAGATCCTGCGGCGAACGGCACGTTGCGGCTGCGCGCGAGCATCATGAATCGTGCGGGCTTTGCCCAGCCCTACCCCCTCGTCAAGCTGACCCTGGAAGATCGTTGGGGCGAACAGGTAGGCGCGCGCGAATTCGAAGCTGCAGAGTACCTGGGACCCGGTACTCCCGCGGACCGGATGCTGGCACCCAACCAGCGGGTCAATGCGGACATCGGCATTGTTGATCCGGGCGAAGACGCGGTCGGGTTTCACGTGGATATCTGCCTGCGCACTTTCGATGGGCTCGACTGCGCCAGCCAGACAGCGAAAGCGCAGTAGCGAAACATGCGCATCGGTCCCTACGAGCTTGCGAACAATCTGGCACTTGCCCCGATGGCGGGCGTGACCGATCTGCCGTTTCGCCTGCTGTGCCGCGAGCTTGGTGCCGGAATCGCTGCTGGCGAGATGCTGACGTCCGATGCACGCCTCTATCACACGGAAAAATCGCGGCGCCGCATGGATCACACGGGGGAACCCGAGCCGCGCGTCGTACAGATTGCAGGCGGCGATCCGGAAATGATGGCCGATGCGGCACGACGCAATGTCGATGCCGGCGCACAGATCATCGATATCAACATGGGCTGCCCGGCCAAGAAGGTCTGCAATAAGGCAGCGGGTTCGGCGCTGCTGCGCGATGAACAACTGGTGGCCAGCATCCTGCAGGCTGTTGTCGCAGCAGTCCCCGTCCCCGTGACACTGAAGATTCGCACAGGCTGGAATCCGGACAATCGCAATGGTGTAGCGATTGCACGACTCGCCGAAGATGCGGGCATCCAATCTCTCGCGGTGCACGGTCGCACCCGTGCGTGCCATTACACGGGTGTTGCGGAATACGCAACCGTGGCAGAGATCAAACAAACGGTGCGTATTCCTGTTTTCGTCAATGGAGACATCGACTCACCGCAGAAAGCGAAGTCGATACTTGAAGAGACGCGTGCAGATGGCCTGATGATCGGCAGAAGTGCCCAGGGCAGGCCGTGGATTTTCCGCGAGATCGAATTTTATTTGCGCACCGGACGACTGCTCGCTCCGCCTTCCGCAAGGGAAGTCCGTGATATCATGATCGCTCATTTGTGCAACCTGCATGACTTCTATGGGGATGAAGCAGGAGTCCGGGTTGCACGCAAGCACGTCGGCTGGTACGCCAAGGATCGCCCTGGCGCGGCAGCCTTTTGGGCCACGATCGTGAAAGTCGAAGCTCCGGCGATTCAAATCGCGATGGTGCGCGATTATTTCGATGCGTTGGCAGAACAGAGCGAACAACACAAAGCCAACGCGGCCTGAAAGCCTCAAGCCTTCAGTTCGCTTGAGGATCGTCATGGCGCCCAGAAAAGCAACACGGCCACGCAGAGAGCCGGTCTACAAACCTTCCAGCCGCGCGATGCCCTTGCGCACGATGACTGCCGATGCGCTCGACAGTTATTTCGCGAGCCTGAATGGCCACAAGCCCGGCCAGCTTTATGATCTCGTGATGCGCGAAGTCGAAGAACCGCTGTTCCGTGCAGTCCTCGATTACTCCCAGGGCAACCAGAGCCGGGCCGCGGAAATTCTCGGCATCAATCGCGGCACGCTGCGCAAGAAGCTGAAGACCTACGGACTCTCGGGTTGATGGCCGCTTCGCCCATCAGGCGCGCACTGCTCAGCGTCTCGAACAAGGAAGGACTTGTCGACTTCGCCCGTGCCCTGCGCGAACAGGGCATCGAGATCCTGTCGACCGGCGGCACCGCGCTGCTGCTCGAGCACCAGGGCGTCGAGACCAAGCAGGTCTCCGCCGAAACCGGCTTTCCGGAAATCATGGATGGCCGCGTCAAGACGCTGCACCCGAAGATCCATGGCGCGCTGCTCGGACGCCGCGGCATCGACGATGACGTGATGCGCGAGTTCGGCATCGAAGCCATCGATCTCGTCGTCGTCAATCTCTATCCCTTCGCGAACACCATCGCGCAAGCGGACTGCACGATCGAGAACGCCATCGAGAACATCGATATCGGCGGTCCCGCCATGGTGCGCGCCGCAGCCAAGAATCATGATCGCGTGACTGTCGTCGTCGATCCACTCGATTACGGCATCGTGCTGGCCGAAATGTCACAGGGCGACGGCAGCATTTCTGCGGAAACCCGGCGCCGCCTGGCAGCAAAAGCCTATGCGCACACCGCCGCCTACGATGCGACGGTGGCGGGCTATCTGGATTCCGTCTCGCGCGGCGGAAGCACCAGCTTCCCGGACCTGCTGCCGCTGCAGTTCCGCAAGCGGATGGATCTGCGCTACGGGGAAAATCCGCACCAGCATGCAGCGTTTTATATCGCCGCGGATGCGCAAGGCTCAGGGATAGGCAGCGCATCGCAACTGCAAGGCAAGGCGCTCTCGTACAACAACGTCGCTGATGGCGATACGGCGTTTGAGTGCGTAAGACAGTTCGACCAGCCAGCCTGCGTCATCGTGAAACATGCCAATCCCTGCGGCGTGTCTGTGGCCGCGGACATCCTCACTGCGTACAACAACGCGTATCGAACGGACCCGACTTCGGCTTTCGGCGGCATCATCGCCTTCAACCGCACACTGGACGCGGAGACCGCCACGGCGATCCTCGAACGTCAGTTCGTTGAAGTCATCATCGCGCCGGACCTGGACCGGGATGCCCGCGAAGTCTGCGCCCGCAAGAACAACATCCGCGTGCTGACGACAGGCGGTCTCGCGGAAACCAATTCTCGATTCGATTTCCGCGGCATCAACGGCGGCCTGCTCGTGCAGAGCCGGGACATGGGCATGATCGACGCGGCAGACCTCAAGGTCGTGACGCAGCGCAAGCCGACGGCGGCAGAGATGGACGACCTGCTGTTCGCGTGGAAGGTCTGCAAGTTCGTCAAATCCAATGCGATCGTCTACGCCGGCAGTCGCATGACGCTTGGCGTCGGCGCCGGCCAGATGAGCCGCGTGGTCTCGAGCCGCATCGCCGCCATGAAAGCACGCGATGAAGGGTTGACAGTTGAAGGCGCCGTCATGGCTTCGGATGCCTTCTTCCCGTTTCGCGACGGACTCGATGTCGCCGCGGAGTTCGGCATCAAGGCCGTCATCCAGCCCGGCGGATCAGTGCGTGACGAAGAGGTCATCGCTGCGGCAAACGAACATGGCATCGCGATGGTGCTGACGGGAATGAGGCATTTCCGGCACTGATGTGCAGGAAAGGCGTGCGGAGCAGCGTGTGAAAGTTCTCATCATCGGCGGTGGCGGACGTGAGCACGCACTGGCGTGGAAAGTCGCGCAGTCGCCGCGGGTCACGCAGGTTTTTGTAGCGCCCGGGAACGCCGGGACAGCACTTGAACCCGGCGTTGCCAATGTCGCGATTGCCGTCGAAGCCATCGACGAACTCGTGGAGTTCGCAAGGCGTGAGGCCATCGATCTCACCATCGTCGGACCTGAAATACCGCTGGTGCTCGGCGTCGCCGATGCATTCGCCGCTGCGGGCTTGCGCTGCTTCGGGCCCAATCGCAAAGCCGCACAACTCGAAGGCTCGAAAGCCTATACGAAGGATTTCCTCAAACGGCATCGCATTCCGACTGCTGCCTACGCAACTTTCACTCAGGCCACTTTCGATGCATCGTGGGTGCGCGCGCAACGTGCGCCGCTGGTCGTCAAGGCCGATGGCCTGGCCGCCGGCAAAGGCGTCGTGATCTGCGAAACGGTTGAGGAGGCCGTGCGCACTGCCGAAGCAATGTTTGCGGGCCAGTTCGACAAGGCAGGCGCCACGATCGTCGTCGAAGAATTCCTCGAAGGAGAGGAAGCCAGCTTCATCGCGATGGTCGATGGGATACATATCCTCACGCTTGCTACCTCGCAGGATCACAAACGACGCGACGATGGCGATCGTGGCCCGAATACCGGTGGCATGGGCGCTTATTCACCAGCGCCTGTCGTCACGCCGGAAATGCATGCGCGCATCATGCGTGAAGTCATGGAGCCCACGGTCCGCGGGCTGGCTGCAGAAGGCACCGAATACCTGGGCTTCCTCTATGCCGGCATCATGATTGCGCCGGACGGCACACCCAATGTGCTCGAGTTCAACTGCCGGCTGGGCGACCCCGAAACACAGCCCATCCTGATGCGGCTTGAATCGGATCTCACTGAACTGTGTGAAGCAGCCCTCGATCATCGGCTGCAGGCAGTGCAGGCGAAGTGGAGTCCGCACGCCGCAGTCGGGGTCGTGCTCGCCGCGGGCGGCTATCCGGAATCGGCGCGCAAGGGTGACGAGATCACGGGTCTGGATACAGCGGCCCGGTTACCTGGCAAAGTCTTTCATGCGGGCACTGTGCTCAAGAACGGCAAGGTTCTGACGCAGGGTGGACGGGTTCTGTGCGCAGTCGGGACCGGACCTTCCGTGAAAGCAGCTAAAGCGGTGGCGTACGCACTGGCAGCACCGATTCGTTGGGAAGGCGTGCAATATCGTCACGACATCGGCTATCGCGCCGTCGCGCGCGAAACAGGCGTGTGAAACCCTGATTGATCTCAGGCGCGAACGTCCACTTCGAAGCTGAGTTCCAGAAAGCCGCCATTCGCCAGCTCGAACCGGTGACTCAGGCCTTCTGCGGTCGGCACTCCGTTCGCAAACGTATCGAGCTCGCCACGTGGCACAGCCAGCCAGAGCCCGGTGGGATCGCTGTCCAGCCGCCAGGAACCGAACTTGTCTGCGGTGACGCTCGCTTGAAAGGCATGCTGCCCGGGTAGCGCGACAGCGATTACAAGACTCCGCGCCGCCAACAGCAGCTCGAGTTCATCGCGGGTGATCCTGAACCGCACTTCCTGCGGCGCGAACCGAATGTTCATGTCGCCTCCCCACCAGGTCTTGTTGCCGGTTAATTGCTCTCATCGCCATCGTCTATGACCACGGTAGCGCGGGTCACGGAGCCCAACCGCGCCTGCCCGCTGCTTTCGAGGATTTCGACATCGAACGTTTCAATTCCCTCTCGTATCGAATCCCTGACGATCGGCACCAGCACCGCAACGTCTGACTGCCCAGGCGCGAAACTCTCGACCACGGTGCCGAAAGATGCGTAGTCCATATCCTCTGTTGCGCTACGGGCCACCGTGCGCCAGCTGAAGGACGAGGACTGGTTGACTGGCCCGGTGCGATGGACAATTAGTCTTGCAACCGAAGATGACTCGGAAACCTGCAAAGTCTGCTGCGAAAACGAGAGTCTCGCCGGAGAACGCAGTTCGTTTGCTGACGACGCAGCAGAGCGAGGTGCTTCCCCAGGAATTTCTGGCACCTCAAAGGTTGCCGGTGCCTCGGAAACCGTGGGTCCAGCATCCGGGACAATCTCGATAGCCGGCAGCGGGTTCGCGTGCGACTTCGGCAGCAAGTCGCCGGAGTCACCGGTTCCAGCATTTGCCGGGCCCTGACTGAATCGTTCGCGCCATTCATTGGCTTCCTTCGCTGCTGCACTCGCAAACGTAGCTGCGAGTGCTCCCGAACGAAGCGCGCCCGCCTTGAGATTCGTGAAGGAAATGGAATCCCTGTTGGCCAGTCCCGCGATGAACACTACGGCAGCCGCCAGAGTGATTGCACCTCCCCAGAGCCACTTCCGGGAAGTTCCGTGAGGAGGACGCTGCGACTCCATCTCGTGAGGAGGTGGCAGGTGTCGCGGGAACGACTCGGGCACAAGATCCGCGACCAGCTCAGCAAGGGTATCCGGTCGATCCACGCGCTGCCATTCCAGTCCTTTTTTCAACGCCTGCCACTGCTGGCGGGAAAGGTCGGGTATGCGTCGCAGGGGCATACCTTCGGCTCGGGCCTCGCTGGCCGGCCTTCGCGAAAAAGGATGCTTGCCTGCCAAGAGCTCATAGGCGATGCACGCGTAACTGAATATGTCATCGCGTACATCCGGGCTGTCACCGGCAATTCTCTCGCAGCTTGCGTAGGTTCGCGTGACGCCCTGGAAGGCGTCGCCAGCAGTGGAAATCCAGGGTTCGCGCATGAGGGGCATGGCCAGACCGAAGTCCAGCACGCGCAATTCGCCCTGCAAGGTGATCATGACGTTGCCGGGCTTTAAATCCGCATGGACGATGCCGCTTTCGTGCGCATACGACAACGCACTACCGAGATCCCGCAGGAGGGTGAAAGCAGTGCGCCGGTCCACCCTCTGCGGGTGAATGCGCGACATCACGTCGCCGAGCAGCTCGCCCCGGAGCAGTTCCATCGTGATGAAATGGATGCCGACCTCGGAATCCAGATCGAACACGTTGACGATGCCGGGATGGGAAAGGCGCTGCGTCTGATGAAACTCGCGCTTCAAGCGGTCCAGGGCTTCAGGACGCATCGAAAGGTCATCCCGCAGGACCTTGAGAGCGACGTAACGATCAGCCTCGGGAAGATCGAGCCGGTTCCGGTCGAACGCGCGGTAAACCTTGCCCATGCCGCCGCTACCGAGCACTTCTTCAAGAACAAAACGGTCGCGCAGCACCATGCCTTTTTGAGGAAGCCGGTTCTTGATGAAGGTCGGTTTCGCAGTGCCTGTAGCGGATTGCAGTCCTGCGCCGTGAACGGCGGACTGCGGAAATATTGCCAACCGCGTTGGCAGCTCTTCACCAGCCGTCTTGCCGGGCGTCAGCTCCGTTGCATCGGAACCAGCGCTCGCCCTGGCAAACGTGAGCTCGGTCGACTCGGTCTTCGGCCTGACCTCCGGGATGCGTTGCACCGGCTTTCGCGCATCCATCTTTCCGGATACCGGCCTGCCGCATGCTTCACGACCAAGCGCAACTTTCAACGCGCGAAAATCCCGCGATCCTGTCTGGCCGCGGCGTTCGTATTGATCGATCAATGCAAGCAGTTCCCAGATCGTGTCGGGGTTGCTTCGGCAGCGGGAGAGCATCGAAACACAGAATTTTTCGGGATCGCCGGGGTCGCGCAAGTAGCCGTCGAGGAGAACCTTGACGGTGGGCAAGACAGTGGTCGTTATTTCATCTGGTAATTCGTGCGCTGTCCGCATTGCTCGTCCCGCCAGAAAGCTGTCGTTCAGTGCAGACAGCACTGGAGTACGACGGGATTCGTTTTAGGTGATGTAGCGCTGAAGGTCCAGCGTGCCCCGGATGCCGTTATTTTCAGCGGCTGGAGTACTTACAAACGGACAGGAGGATCATTGTCTAACTGCCGGATCTGTATGATCCGACGAGCTTCATGCATTGCCCGTTCACGGACAGGCATTTTTTTCGACGGCCCTCTTTTGAGGAAGTCCGGAATCAAACTTGCGCAAAACGCTGCCTCCTTCAGTCGATGGTTTTCTCCATCCGGTAGTCATCCATCACGAACCCGCCACCGATATCCGTCACGACATCTGCGGTCCGGAGGAACCCCATTCGCTCGTAGGCCTGCAGCGCAGGATTGAACTTGTTGACCGTCAGCCAGAGTATCCCGAGCGAGTCTGCGCGGCAGCGTGCCTCGATGAAAGCCATGCCGAAACGCCCCAGCCCCTGGCTGCGCACCGACTTCCGGAGATAGAACTTGCTGAGGAACATACGCCCTTCTGCCGGCTGCGGCTCGATTGCGAAGTAGCCGACACCGCCGCGGTCCTCGAGGAGAAAGTACTGCAACCCTTTCGCGATCTGTCCGGCAATCGCCTCCGGACCCTGGAAGGCGGGCACCATGTAGTCCACCTGGGCACGCCCGATGATCGGCACGTAGTGTTCGTACCAGATCTCGTGGGCCAGGCGGGCGACGGCGTCAATGGCCCCAGCGGAATCAACAGGAACGATCTTGAATCTGGAAACGGGAGCGTGGGCTTCTGCAGCCGGTTCACTCATCGCGGGCAGGATTCTGCAGCGACTGGTCGATGAGTTCGGTGGTGAGATCGTCGAGAGCGCTGCGGGCACGATCGAACGCCGAACGGTCAGGGATCAGTTCTGTTGCGGTGGATTCCCAGCTGAAATAGGTCCCCAGCGAATCCTGGCGGACTGCGACCGTGCGGTAGCCTTTCGCGGCTCCACAATCGAAACTGGCTTCGCGGAAACCGGCAGAGACCGGCCGACAGTCACCGGCTTCCACCATTTTTGTATAGGCCCGCTCGTAACTGGCGTTGGCCTGTTCGCTGGGTCCACGCTGATACGTGCGCACTTCGGAATAGAGCTCAACGGTGAGACGCAGTGTTTTCGCGACTCCGTCCGCGCCCTGGGTGGCGAGTTCAGACCGGAAACGGGGATAGATCGAGCGACGCAGCTCACCGGGCGCAAGCGTTGCGCGCACCAGGAACTGGCCGCCGACATCCCGCTCGCTGGTCGCTTCGGCGGCATGCGAGTTGACCGCGCCGAGAGCGAATACGAAGCAGAGTGCCAGGGCGGAAGGGATATGCATGCCTGAAAAGATCGCAATCATCCGGAGGATTGACGGCCGCGAATACTTTCCTCCGTCAACACAAGGCTCGCAAGCCCAGCGTATGGGAAAAATCAGCCCGCCCGCAACTGGGCAGACCTCGGCTTTTCTTCGGTGCTGCCGCTCGTCCAGATCTGCCCTTCCCGGGCATGCGTGCGGACCGTAACGCCAGCAACCCGCTTGAACTCCTGGCAATTCACGGGTTTGGCGCTATCGACGAAGTAGGCGCGCACCAGGTCGAGAACCGTGGCAGCCGGATCATCCAACGTGGCACTTGCACAGTGGGCAAGTAACCGCACCCGCCACCACTGGGCGCGCGAACCCGCTATCTTCATTTCCTTGCAGAACCGGTCGATCAGCAGGACGCTCGAACTCAGCGTGTTGTCGGTCAGCTCGAGGGGTCGATCGTTGAGTGTCGCCACATACCGGAGATGGAGAAGTCCGCCGATGCCCTGCGTGTCGTCATAGAGACTGATCGCAAGACTCGCGCGCAGGTGGGCCACCAGCAGCACGGGCTCCTTCGAGATGCGGAACGCATCCGGCTCGACAATGAGTTCTTGCGGCGCGACAGGTGCCATTGAGCCTCCGGGGGTCTTCGAGATACTGCCCAGCACACTGTAGCCGGACTGGGGCCTGCATCACGGATTGGACCAGACAACGGCCGCCCGGTGCCAGCGCGAAGGGATTTTTCAGGGTTTGCCTTGAGTGTTATCGGCCGCGGCAGACGTAAACCTGAGTGCCGCGGTTGCAATAAATACTTCTCGCAGGAAGCAGAGCAGGGCTGCGGCCAGGCTCAGCATCGCCACGATGAACGTCAATGCAACGGGCCATGCCACGTCGATCTGGAGCATGGAACTGACGAACAGGCTGACAACCACCAGCGATACCAGCAGAGCGCTGATGACGCACAGGGCAATCGATTTATTGATGAGCCTCGCGCGGATCGAAATGACCCGGAGGCGATCGCGGACTTCGACAGCCTCGGAAAATGAGGGATCGCGGAGCTGCACCTCCATCACCCGGGCCCGATCAACCACACGGGCAAGTCGGCTGGCCAACACGTTGAAGGTGGTGGCGATTGCAGTGAGGAGAAAGACGGGCGCTACGGCCAGCTGGATCGCATGGGCAATCCCGAGAATCTGTGGTCCGGTGGCATCCATGGAAGATTGGCTCGGGCGAGAGAGATCCTGCATTATGCCCGAGCCGTTGCCCTTCAGTTCCGGACCGGCCTTGGCTCCGGTTGCCCGACAGCGAAAGCCGGTCGTCGGCTAAGCGTTTTCGTTCAGCGCTGCAGATTCATGTACATGCCGAGAACCACGCTACCCAGGAACACGATGCCTACGATTGTCATGAACATACCAACCTCCTCGTCAAAAGATGCTGCGATGCAACATCTTGCGAAGCAATATATCACGCGAGGTGGCTGTTCAGAAATCTAATTTCAAGTCATTGGTTTCAATAAAGATATCGAATTTTCGTTGCTGCCCGGACGCTCTTTTGCGTCGCAATCATTTAAATGACTGGAAGGCTCAAACCTTCAAAAGCTGGGTATTCCTCCATTTCCCGGTTCGATAGTAAGTGGCCGCAAGCACCAGCATCGCGATCGTCCCCGCCGGAAAACTCCACCAGATCGCGTCAACCTGGAGGGATTGGGTCAACAGCAACGCAAAGGGGAAACGGATCGCCCAGAGAGACACGGCGAGGATGACCAGAGGCCCGATGACCGCACCTGTGGCTCGCGGTACCGCCAGCAGTACGAAGGTGACACCGAACACCACGAACGACCAAAGGGTCACGAGGTTGGCGTGTGCGGCAATGTCGATGGCGAGACCATCCGGCGGCAGGAACAGGCTGACCGCTGCACGATTGAACGCATACACCAGCAGCACTGGAATGCCGGTGAGCAGCAGATTGAACCCCATGCCCGCCCAGGCGATGCGCGGGACCCGATCCCAGCGGCCGGCGCCGACGTTCTGGGCCACCATCGCAGTCACCGCAGTTCCCACCGCAAACGCGGGCATCTGGATGTAGGTCCAGAGCTGCATGATGGCGCCGAAAGCTGCAGATGTATGGGACCCGTACCGGTTGACGAGCGTGAACATGCCGATCATGGAGGAGGACACCACGATCATCTGCAGGCCCATGGGAATCCCGCGGGAGACCAGCATCTTCAGGATCACCGGATCAGGCTTGAGATAGTGCTTTTCCTCGCGGTGTATGCAGAGCACATGCCGGGTCCGGTACAGGTGCGCGATCAGCATGAGCAACGTTGAGGTCTGCGCAACGAGCGTGGCGGTTGCAGACCCGGCGATCCCCATCGCGGGCACCGGCCCCCAGCCAAAGATAAACAGCGGGTTCAGGACGATATCCAGTCCCACCGAACAGAGCATGAAGATGAAGGGTGTCCTGGCATCGCCCGCGCCCCGCAGCGCCATCATCACGTACTGGTAGATGAACATCGCCGGCGTGGCGATGAAGATGATGCGCAGATAGCTGATCGCAAACGGCAGCGCATCCGCCGGTGTCTGCATAGCCGCCAGCAGGTGCGGTGCGAACACGAAACCGAACAGGGCCACGACCACGGAGATCAGCGCGAAAAAAGCGGCACTGGTCCCGACGACACGCTTCGCCTGCTCGACGTTCTGCGCACCGATGCTCTGCCCGATGAGAATGCCGGTCGCCATGGCGACGCCGAAGACCACGCCCAGCAGGAAGAACAGCACGATGTTGGCGTTGGCGCTCGCAGTCAGTGCCGCCTCACCCAGGTACTTACCGATCCAGATGGCGTTGACCGACGCATTCAGGGACTGCAGCACGTTGCTGGCAAGCGTCGGCAGGGCAAACAGGAGCAGCGTGCGGCCGATGGGGCCTTGCACGAGATTGGGTCGCGCGGGGCGGGCACTCATGGGTGTCGGGGGGGGTGTCGGGTGGTGTTCAGCAAAGAAAAGGGGCGCGATGAGCGCCCCTGACGATTGTTGTTGTCTTCAAAGCTATCCTCTGCGGCGGCTCCCGCACCGGGTGTTCAAGGCATGTACGTCGCCAGCGTGTCCTTGGAGGACCGTTGCAACGCCAGCCAGCACCCGTGCTGCCTGCTCTCTAATTCCCCCCGTGCGCCCCCATGAACCTGTTTCCGAAAGCCAGACACTGTCTACTCTCTGGCCGCGCAGCCTGCAAGCCCCTTGGGCTCGATCAGCGCTTCATCGCGTCGAAGAAATCGCCGTTCGTCTTGGTGTCCTTCATCTTGTCCAGCAGGAACTCGATGGCCGCAAGCTCGTCCATCGGATGGAGGAGTTTCCGCAGGATCCAGATCTTCTGCAGCTCGTCCTGGCTCGTGATCAGCTCCTCGCGGCG
Source organism: Steroidobacteraceae bacterium (assembly GCA_965279735.1). Lineage (GTDB taxonomy): Bacteria > Pseudomonadota > Gammaproteobacteria > Steroidobacterales > Steroidobacteraceae > CAIUGU01. The sequence goes on from OZ257260.1 coordinate 2,873,543, forward strand.
GGTGCCGGAGCGGTTGATGTTCACGGCCGGGAAAATGCGCTTCTCCGCCACACGGCGATCCAGATGGATTTCCGAGTTGCCGGTGCCCTTGAACTCTTCGTAAATCACGTCGTCCATGCGCGAGCCGGTATCGATGAGGGCTGTCGCCAGAATGGTGAGCGAGCCGCCTTCCTCGATGTTGCGCGCAGCGCCGAAGAAGCGCTTGGGGCGCTGGAGCGCGTTGGCATCGACACCACCGGTGAGCACCTTGCCGGAGCTCGGGATCACGGTGTTGTAGGCACGCGCGAGTCGAGTGATGGAATCGAGCAGGATCACGACGTCACGCTTGTGTTCGACGAGGCGCTTGGCCTTCTCGATGACCATCTCCGCAACCTGCACATGGCGGCTGGCCGGCTCGTCGAAGGTCGACGACACGACTTCGCCCCGGACGGTGCGGGTCATTTCCGTCACTTCTTCCGGCCGCTCGTCGATGAGCAGCACGATGAGATAGCACTCGGGGTGGTTGAACGCGATCGAACTCGCGATGTTCTGCAGCAGCATCGTCTTGCCGGCCTTGGGCGGCGAGATGATGAGGCCGCGCTGGCCCTTGCCGATCGGCGAAACAAGGTCGATGACGCGCGCCGTGAGATCTTCCGTCGAGCCCGTGCCGCGCTCGAGCTTGAGGCGCTTGGTCGGATGAAGCGGGGTCAGGTTCTCGAACAGCACCTTGTGCTTGGCGCTTTCGGGAGAATCGAAATTGATCTCGCCGACCTTGAGCAGCGCGAAGTAGCGTTCGCCATCCTTGGGCGGCCGGATCAGGCCTGAAAGGGAATCGCCGGTGCGCAGGTTGAAGCGGCGGATCTGGCTGGGGCTGACATAAATGTCATCGGGACCGGCCAGGTACGAGCTGTCTGCCGAACGCAGGAAACCGAAGCCGTCCTGCAGGATCTCGAGCACGCCGTCGCCGTAGATATCCTCGCCACTGCGGGCATGCGCCTTCAGGATGGAGAAGATGATGTCCTGTTTGCGCGAGCGGGCCATGCTTTCGAGGCCCATGCGCTGCGCGATGTCGACCAGTTCGGGGACCGGCTTGAGCTTCAGCTGCGTCAGGTTCATCGCCTGGCGCGAAGCAGCGAGCTCCGCAGCCGAAATCACCTGGACGTCATCGCTGTCGATCATGTCATCGATCGGCAAGCCTTCTTCACGGCGATTGCCACCGCGGTTGCCGTCGGCGTTGCCGCGGTTCTGGCGGCCACCGCCACCTCCTCCACCGCCGCCACCCTTGTTGCCGCCACCGCCGCCGCCCTGGCGATTACGGGCCTGATTGCCTAGAAAGCCTCTCACAGTTTGGTATCCAGAAATGCAGCCAGATCCGATTTGCGCAGGGCGCCCACCTTCTGACCTTCGACCTGCCCGTTCTTGAACAGAATGAGCGTGGGAATGCCGCGGACGTTGAAGCGTTGCGGCGTCTTGGGGTTCTCGTCGATGTTGATCTTTGCGATGGTGACCTTGTCCTTGTACTCGGTCGCGATCTCATCGAGCATCGGCGCGATCATCTTGCAGGGTCCGCACCATTCCGCCCAGAAATCCACCAGTACGGGGTTGCGGGCCTTCAGAACGTTGTCTTCAAAACTCGTGTCCGTGACGTGCACGATATGCTCACTGCTCACCAGGAAGGTCCTCCAGCGATTGCTTGCCTTGACGTATCCAAGGGATGGATGTCGGATATATGGCGTTGATGGGGAAAAACAGGGAAATTTAAGGGGATTTACCGAGTTAGGTGACCCGATGGAGCGACTGTGAAGACGCGACGAGTGACTTAAGGGGGTGAGTGACTATGGGTGCCCGGTCAGGCACAATGCTGAGCTGTTGGCTGCTTACCTGAGCGCTGCGCTCGTACTTCCGGATCGTGATCTTCGAGAAGCTGGGCGTATGCACCCTGCAAGGGTGGCTGACATGAAGCTAGGCTGCTGTCGTTGAATAATCGAAGTGATGGTGCCGGATGATCGGTCGGCGGGTGCGGATGAGTCCGCTCTGTTGGGCTGTATTTAAGCTGGCCCGTCTGCAATTTGCAAGCCTCGACTTCGGAACCTTGTCCAAACTTCACACTTCGCCGGTCCCAAGGTCGCAGAAACCTGAAAGGCCTTCGCAGAACCACCCAACGGAAACCCCGTCCGCAATGAAGCATACCCCGGCGGCCAGCAATGGCTGAATCTCACCTCACCGAACTTTCCTTCTCGAGCCTGCATTTGCCCGAATCCCTGCAGAAGGGACTCGCGGATGCCAACTTCGAACGTTGCACTCCTATCCAGGCGCAGACGCTGCCGCGAGCCCTCGCAGGCATGGACGTCGCAGGACAGGCGCAGACGGGCACGGGAAAAACCGCCGCCTTCCTGGTGGCCCTCCTCAACCGCCTGCTCAAGGAACCGGTACCGCCAGGTCGCCAGACCAATGCACCCCGCGCCCTGATCCTTGCACCTACGCGCGAGCTCGCGGTGCAGATCCACAGTGACGCCGAAGTGCTGGCGTCGCATACGGGACTGACGCTCGGCCTCGCTTACGGCGGAGTGGACTACGACAAACAGCGCCGGCATCTGGAAGCGGGGGTCGACGTACTCATCGGAACGCCCGGCCGCATCATCGATTTCTTCAAGCAGCATGTATTCGATCTGCGCTCGGTGCAGGCCGTCGTGCTGGATGAGGCCGACCGCATGTTTGACCTCGGCTTCATTGCCGATATCCGCTTCATCCTCCGGCGCCTGCCAGCCCCTGAGCAGCGCCTGAACATGCTGTTTTCCGCGACCCTCTCGCAGCGGGTGCTGGAACTCGCGTACGAGCACATGAACGATCCGCAGCTCGTGCGCATCGAGCCTGACAAGATGACGGTCGACCGCGTGACCCAGGTCATCTACTACCCGTCCATGGACGAAAAGCCGCGCCTGCTCGTCGGCTTGCTCAAGCACATGGATCCGACGCGCACCATGATCTTCGTCAATACGAAACGGTGTGCCGAGGATCTCGAACGCACGCTCCGCGGAAACGGCATCAATGCCGAGGCCATTTCTGGCGATGTCCCGCAACGCAAACGTCTGCGCATGCTGCGCGATTTCCACGATGGCACGCTCGCGGTCCTCATCGGAACCGACGTGGCTTCGCGGGGCCTGCATGTTCCTGCGGTCAGCCATGTCTTCAACTATGACCTCCCCCAGGATCCGGAAGACTACGTGCATCGCATCGGTCGTACAGCACGAGCGGGTGCGGAAGGCGACGCCATCAGTTTCGGTTGCGAGGAATACGCGATCTCCATTCCGGATATCGAGGCGTACATCGGCCGCAAACTTCCCGTCGCACCCATTCCCCAGGAAATGCTCGCGGAACTCGGGCCTTCGGAATCGCGCGCCAAGCAGCGTTTCCGCGTTCACGGTGAAGAACCGGGCGACGTTCCCAACCAGGACAGGGGCGAAGAAAAGCATCACGGGCGCGGCAATCGTCGCGGACCCGGAAGACCGGGCGGCCCGCGGCGTGAGTCCAGTCCGGCGCCAGCTCCTGCCAAAGCGGCTCCGGCGCCAGCACCACAGGAATCCGCTGCTCCAGCCACTGCCGAAGGGGATGCTCCGAAGAAGCGTCGTCGCCGTCGGCGGCGCGGTCAGGGCGGGGGTGGTGCACAAACCGCCGACAACTCGAGCAGTCCTGCAGATCCTTCGGGATCGAACTGATTTATCGGGCTGGTTGATCCAGCCCTTTTTCCGGAATCGCTCCGTCGTCGAGCAGATCGCAGACGGAGTGCACCGCCGGAAATTCCTCGACGATGTGCGGCGGCTGGGTGGTATCAGGCCGCGTCACCGCGAAAACCTGTGCAATCCCATGCGCGCGAGCAGCACGCAGGACCGGCAAGCTGTCATCGAGAAACAGCGAACTGCGTGACTCATGGACTCCGCGCGCATCGAGCTCATGCCAGAACTGCGGATGCTCTTTCGGAAAACCGTAGCTGTGCGAGCTGATGAGCAGGTCGAAACAGTCGCCAAGCCCCGTGTGGGCCGCCTTGATGCGCAGGGCGTCATGATGAGCGTTGGTCACGAGCAGCAAGCGCCTGCCACTCGCCCTGATCGCTGCCAGGAACTGCGTTGCACCCGGTAGATAGCGGATGTGTTCGCGCGCTTCGTGCTTCAGCGTTGCGACGTCGAACCCCACCTCGCGGCTCCAGAAATCGGTGCAATACCACTCGAGTGTTCCTTGCCTGGCCGCGAACCGGGGGACCAGATCCTGGCGCGCGGCCTCGAGCGACAATCCATTCAGCTCGGCAAAACGGCGGGGCACGAGTTCGCGCCAGAAATGGTTGTCGAAGCTGAGATCGAGCAACGTGCCGTCCATGTCGAGGAGCACAGTGTCGATGCGCAGCCAGTCGGGTCGCGGTCCGTCAGCCCTGGAAGGCGCGGCAGATGTCGCAGAAAACTGACTCAAGGTTGGCTCGCTCCCGTTGCCCGCAGAATGAAATCATTTAAGGGGCCCGTCTGATCGATGACCCGCCGCGCGGGCCGGTATGATACCCGCGCACCCCCGCTTGCCAGTATCCCGAACCGGAGTCTGAACGTCCTTGCCTGCCACTGCTGACACCGACTTGACCGAACTGCTCGATGCGGCCTTCGCCCTTGGCCAGGACGCTGCCCAGGCAATCCTCAGGGTGTATGCCACCGAATTCACGGTCGAGCACAAGGCCGATACGTCGCCGCTGACGGAAGCTGATCGGGCCGCCCACGGGATCATCACTCGCGGTCTCGCGCGCCTGACTCCCGGCATCCCGGTGCTCTCGGAGGAATCCCCCGCCAGCCAGCATGAATTCGCGAGGCGCCGGCAGTGGCCTGACCTCTGGCTCGTGGACCCCCTTGATGGCACACGCGAATTCGTGAATCGCAACGGCGAATTCACCATCAATATCGCACTGGTGCGCAATCACCTGCCGGTGCTGGGCCTCGTCATGGCGCCGGCTCTCGATCTTGCTTACGGTGGAACCAGGGGCGCGGGTGCCTGGCGACGACAGCGCGGTGCAACCCAGCCGATCGGGGTTCAGCGTCCTGCGCGTGCCCAGCCTGTCATAGCCGGCAGTCGCTCCCACCGGGGCGCTTCGCTGGACGCGATGCTCTCGCGACTCGGCACCCACACGTTGCTGTCGGTCGGCAGCGCGCTCAAGTTGTGCCTGGTTGCGGAGGGAACCGCCGACCTCTACCCACGACTGGGGGACACATTCGAGTGGGACACTGCCGCAGGTCAGGCAGTGCTCGAAGCTGCGGGGGGTGCAGTCGTCGATCTCGAGGGCCGGCCGCTGCGCTACAACGAACGCGAGAGCCTGCGGAATCCGCATTTCCTTGCCTGCGGCGATAGCGCGCGGGAGTGGTGGAAGGTCTGATGTACTTGAGCTGGGGCATGCTCTTCTGTCTGCTGCTCGGAGCCGGGGTTGCCTGGTTTTGGCATGACAGTCTGGGCGTACGCGAACGGGCCAATCAGGCCGCAATGGAAGCGTGCCAGGAACTGCAGCTGCAATTCCTGGATGGCACTGTCGCTTTCGCGAGGCTCTGGCCGGCGCGTGGTGTCGGCGGTCGTCTCACGCTGCGCCGCACGTATGTGTTCGACTACACCGCGGACAGCATTGCCCGGCGGCAGGGTTTTGTCGTGCTGCTGGGAACGCGGGTCGAGAGCGTGGGATTTGCGAGCGATGCGCCGGGACGCCCGCCCCCCTCCCTGCAGCCGGAGCCCCGGAAAGAGGCTGCGCCCTCGTGGGGCAATGTCTACGACCTCAACTCCTGGCGCAACGATCCGCGGCGGCTCAAGAGTTCGCGGCAAGACAGCAATGACGGCGACGCCTGAATGCCTTTCCCGCAGTCTGGCTGATTGGAATCGCGCCGTCCGTTGGCTAAAGTACTGGATGCAATGAGCGATCTCGAAAACAACGTCGAAACAGCCACTTTCCGGCGCCTCGAAAGGCTCCGGAACCTGCGCATCGAGCATCGCGACCTGGATGACGTGATCCACCGCGTACAGCTCGACCTGTATACCGACGAGATCCAGCTACGGCGGCTCAAGAAACGCAAGCTGCTCCTGAAGGACCAGATCGAACGCCTTGAAAGCGAACTCATCCCCGATCTGAACGCCTGATCCGCGGTACCCCCAAGCCATCAATGCAAGCATTACTGCAGAACCTGGGCCGCCATCTGGAGGCGTTGCTCGCTCCCGGCTCGCTGCTCCAGCTTGCCGGGATCGCGGTTGCGATCCTGCTCGCGTGGTGGGCTGGTCGGGTAGCGCGGGATTTCTCGCGTAGAAATCCAGTCAGCCTTACGGGCATCAAGGGCGTCGGAAAAGAAGCTATCGGCATCCTGATGCCGCATCTCACGGCGTTCCTGCTGATAGCGGCAATCGCCGGCTTCTTCCATGCGCTGGATGCCCCGACCGCGATCATCGACACGGCAATCACACTGTCTGGTTTGCTGCTGCTCATCCGGCTCTGCATCTACCTCATCCGGCTCGCGTCCGGCGAACGGTCCCCGATCAAGGGCTGGGGCAACACGATCAGCCTGATCATCTGGGTTGCCCTCTCGCTGCATGTGCTCGGCTGGTTCGCCCCCGTGGTGGACGCGCTCGACAGCGTCGGCATCAGCGCGGGGGCCGCACGCATCTCGGTGTGGTCAGTGATGAAGCTGCTCTTCACCGTCAGCCTGTTCATCTTTGTCGCCGCCTCGGTCGCCCGCTGGATCGAACGAAGACTGATGTCCATGCACGGTCTCGCCATGGGCACGCGCATCGGCGTTTCCAAATTCACGCAGGCCTCGCTGATCGGATTGTCGATCCTGCTCGGCCTCAATGCGGCGGGACTCGATCTCACGACACTCAACGTGCTGACGGGCGCCATCGGCATCGGCCTCGGCTTCGGCCTGCAGGCCATCGCTGCCAACTTCGTCAGCGGGTTTGTGCTGCTGATGGACCGCTCCATCAAGCCGGGCGATGTCATCAGCTTCACCGGCACCACGGGCACGACCACCGAAGGGTTTGGCTGGGTGCAGGAATTGCGCGGCCGGTATGTCGTCGTGCGCGATCGCGACGGCGTCGAAACGCTGGTGCCCAACCAGCACCTGATCACCAATCCCGTGATCAACTGGAGCTATACGGATCCACGGGTCCGGTTGAAGCTCCCGATCCGCGTCAGCTACAAGGACGACCCGGAGGAAGCGCTGGCAGCATTGCTTGCCTCCGTCGAAGGACATCCGCGTATCCTTCGCGACCCCGCCCCGGTGTCGAGGCTCATGGGATTCAATGAATATGGCTTCGATCTGGAACTTAGGTTCTGGATCAGCGATCCACAGGAAGGCGTCAACAACGTACGCTCAGACGTGAACCGCAGCATCTGGCGACTTTTCCGCCAGCATGGCTTCACCATCCCCGTCGCCCAGCGGGAAGTAGTGCTGCAGATGAAGCAGCCGGACGGGGGACAGCGGGCCAGCGGCAGTACGGAAGCTTAAGGAAATAAAGAAGGATTCATCGTGTATTCGATCGTTCTGTATCTGGTGGCCGGGTGGTCCGGCTTCTTCGTGATGGGTGTCGAGTTGCTGGGCGGCCGCCTGCTCGCTCCCTATTTCGGCAGCAGCATCTATGTCTGGGGCGCGCTGATCACGATCTTCATGCTCGCGTTGTCGATCGGCTATCTGGCGGGCGGACGCATGTCCCTGCACTCCCCGAGCCTGCGTCGTCTCGGGCTTATCCTGATCGTGGCCGCAGTCACGGTTGCTCCCATGCTGTTCTTCGGGGACAGGATGCTGGACATGATCTCCACGGCCATCGAGGATCCGCGCTTCGGCTCGCTGCTGGGATCGGCCACGCTGTTCTTCATTCCCACCGTGATTTCCGGGATGGTGTCGCCCTACGCCATCCGGTTGCTGGTGGACGACCGCGCAACCTCGGGCCGCAATGCCGGCCAGCTCTATTTCGTGTCGACTTTCGGCAGTGCCGCCGGCACGATCATGACTTCGTTTTATCTGGTGGCGTGGCTGGAAGTGAACCAGATCCTCATCGCCATGATTGCCGTTTCGTGTGTCATTGGTGTCGTCGCCTGCCTCGTACCGAAGAACCGGAGGGATGAATGAACGCTCCTCGATTGCTGCGCATACTCGTGCTGGCGCTGGTTGCCGCCATGCCCTTCGGGCTGCAGGCCCAGGAACTGATCCACTCCGAGAAGTCCCTGTATCGCCAGGTCCTTGTGTATGAAGACGCGGACACGCGCTGCATGTGCTTTACCGTGCGCTGCTCGGCAGGGCGCCAGACCTGCGTGTACCCCAAGAAAATGGATCATCTCGCGCTCACCTATTCCGAGATGATGCTGTCGGCGCTGTACGTCGAACCCAAGCCACGCAATATCCTGATCATTGGTCTGGGCGGCGGCGTGCTGCCTCGTTCGCTCGCCAAACTCGTTCCCGGCATCAAGATCGATGTCGTTGAAATCGACCCGGCAGTGACACGCGTCGCCGAGAAATACTTCGACTTCAAACAGGGACCGGACACCAAGGTGTACGAGGTCGATGGTCGCGTCTATGTGAAGAGGGCCATCCGCGAGAAGAAGACCTACGACATGATCATGCTGGATGCCTTCGACCACGAATACATTCCGGAGCATCTCCTGACCAAGGAATTCCTCGAGGAAGTGAAGCAACTGCTGCACCCGGGATCGATCCTGGTCGCCAACACCTTCTCGTCCAGCGGCCTGTACGACTATGAGTCGGTCACCTACCAGAGCGTGTTCGGCGAGTTCTACAACCTGAAACAGGCCAATCGCGTGATCATCGCCCGCATCGGCGAACTGCCCTCGGTCGAGCAGATCACCGAGAACAGCAAGCAGTTCGAAGCGCAGCTCGGCAATTTCATGATGACGTCCAATGACGTGCTGCCGCTGTACAACAAGCGCGTCGATTGGGATACGAAGGCGCGCGTCCTGACGGACCAGTATTCCCCGGCGAACCTGCTGAATTCGCGCGAAAGATAGGAATTTTTAGCTTGGAGGCTGGCTTGAATGCAAAGGGGGCGACGTCCGCCGCAAGTTGTTTTCAAAAACGCCGTGAATACATCCATGTAGGCTCCGGCAAAAACATCCGTGTTTTTGACGGTTTCGAAAACAACTTCCGACGGACGTCACCCAGGACCTCTGATTCTCGCCAGCAGACCGCAATTCGCAGTTAGTGCCATGGGTCTGGTGATATCTCCCTCTCTTGAACTCCCGGACGAAGCGATCTCGATTCGCTTCGTCCGTTCGGGTGGGCCGGGGGGACAGAACGTCAACAAGGTCGCGACGTCCGCTCAGTTGCGACTTGATGTTGCGGCGTGTCCTGGGCTGAACTACGACACGCGCATGCGGCTCAAGACGCTGGCGGGTCGTCGGCTCACCGCTGACAACGTGCTCGTCATCTCGGCGCAGCGGTTCCGGACGCAGGAACAGAATCGTCGCGATGCCTTCGAGCGGCTGACCGAACTCATCCAGAAGGCGTTGGTGGTTCCCAAACCGCGCCGAGCCACGCGACCTACACGCGCATCAAAAGAACGGCGACTGGAAGGAAAGGAACAGCGCGGGACCGTAAAAAAGTTGCGAGGCAGGATCGGTCACGACGACTGAGTCAGAATTCATGTGTCCTTACGTCGTGCAAGCTTGCGAGGACGATATGGCCGAGAGCCCGCAACTCGGCTGACGGGCCGACCAGATCGGGGATCTGGATCACTTTCATACCGGCTCCGAGTGCTGCACGGACCCCATTCTCTGAATCCTCCAGCGCCAGGCAGCGCACCGGTTGCACCTTCAGCCTTTCAGCTGCACGCAGGTAGATATCTGGTTCGGGCTTGCTGCGGTCGACCTGATCGCCGCCGACAATGGATGCGAAACGCTCGAACAGGCCCACCTGCCTCAGCTTGCCAATCGCCCGGTCCGTGGCCGTCGACGTAGCCACGCCGCAGGGAATGCCGGCAGCAGCAAGATCGTCGAGCAGCTCGATGACCCCGTCCTTGACGGGAATCTTCTGCCCCGCCCTGTCGGCATGGATCGACTCCCACGCTTGCCTGAAAGCCGTCATGTCGACCAGGCCGCGCAAGCCTTCCTCCAGCACTTGCCAGCCGCGAGCGTGGTTCGTACCGATGCAGCGAATGAAGATTTCCGTCTGATCACCAATCTGCAGGTGGTGGCAAACCCGCCTGAATGACTCGAGCGCAATTCTCTCGGTGTCGAGCAGCAGGCCGTCCATGTCGAAGATCACCGCGCCGAATCGCTTCACTCACTCTCCCTCGATGACCTGCACCATTTCGTAGTGCTCGACAGTCGGGAACGGATCGTAGAAGTGATGCAGCAGTGCCCTCCACTTCTGGTACTCCGGTGACGTCCGGAAGCCAATCGTATGGTCTTCGAGTGCCTTCCATTTCACCAGCAGGAGATACCGGTTTCTGGTTTCGAGGGAGCGCTGCAGCTCAAGCGTGAGGAAGCCGGGCATCGATGAAATGATCTTCTTTGCCTCGGCGAACGCCTCTTCAAACGCGGGCTCCATCCCGGACCTGACATCCAGGTGCGCAACCTCAAGGACCATAGCCCAGGTTCCCCAGCTTTAACTCGCCTTCGGTCAGGCCATTTACCTTGCCATCCTTCAGCCATTCGAGCGACGCCTTGAAGAGCATTAGACGGTTCCTCTCCCACATGGCGTTGTGGGATGAGCAGGCCAGGTCGATGATGACCTTCTGCTTCGATCCCAGATCGGCATACAGCTCGTGAACCCGTTCAGGCGCAACCTGCTTGTCGTGCTCGCCTGCCACCATCAGGAAAGGGGTCTGCATCTTCGCCACGATCTCTTTATTGAAGCCCCACGTCGGCACCTGCGGAGCCCGACGAACACCGGTGCCCCAAGTCGCACCGACCGGATCCGAAGCCAGCATGTCAGCCCAGACTGCAGCGCTGACAGCAGGATCGTACTGGTCGGGGCAGCCCACCTGGCGATCCCAGTTGGCGATGAAGTCCGCATGCGACTGCACATTCATTGGGCCTGCGCTCGCGGGCAGCGGCTTCGGCGCTTCGAGCAAACCGGTTCGGTTGTAGGCGGGAGCAAGCACAACGAGGCGCGCGATCTTTGCCGGATTGCGGGCGGCATAACCCGCCGTCCGAGGTCCGCCCTGCGACCAGCCAACGAGCGATACCTTGTCCACGCCGCGCAAAGCTCGCAGATGATCGACCACAGTCCCGATGTCGTTCCAGTCCGAACTCATTGTCGTGATCGATGAAGCAAAGGTTGGTGCGCAGGTGGCGGGAATCAGAGCGGGAATAAACTGCGCCTGCTGCTCTTTGGTGAGATTGCAGGGATCGCTCATGACTGCAGGGCGCGTGGACCGGCCATAGCCCGTCATGTCCATCGAGAACACATCGAAGCCTGCACTAGCCAGATATGCCATCCAGCTGTAGTCCTTGTAGGGAACGTCGAATGTGACTTCTGCCGGCGTACCTGCGCCATGGACAAATAGCACGATGCCATTCGGCCCGGCACCGCGCCGCAGTGCCGTGCCTGCAAGCACAACTTCGCGAACGTAGATCTGCGCCTCCTGACCCGCGATGGCCGGTGCAGTCGACTTCACCCGCACATAGTGATCGAGTGAAATGAGCCGTGAACTGTCATCGGCTGATGCCGCGGCAGCTCCCAGCAGGACAAGGGCAAAGAGCTTGGAGACTTTGCGATGCATGGAGATCCCCTCTCTGGAATTTTTATTTGTGCGTGTCGAAGTGGACAGCAATGAATCGATTCCAGCATGTCACATGCCGGCACGAGCGGCCAGTCACCGTCAGGATCGCAACAGGTCTCCAGGTCTGGCATTCCTGCGCAGCAAGAATTCCGCGGTCAGCAGGTTGGGTATCCAGCACAACCACGCTATTACCGGATAGGCACTCTCAAACGGAATGCCGGACGCGATGGACAACGGCAGCCAGATCCTGAGAGTCACGGCAGCGAACGAGAGCGAGAAGTTGCGAATCATCCAGCGACGATGAGCAACCACATTCCGGACGCGAATGGCCTGATAGGCGCGCAACCCCGTATACAGCCACACCAACGCGAGGCAAGCAAAACCAGTACGGGCGACAAGCCCGCCGAATGCATGAAAGGCCATGAAAAAACCCGTCAGACCGCCGAGCAACACGCCAGCGGCAAGATAGAAACGGCCCATCCAGCGATGCACCTTGGGTCGCATCGAACGCAATCGCGACGAGAACTGGAAGGGCCCAAGGAGCAGCGCAACCGATGCAGCGAATACATGCGTGTAGATCGCAACCCGATGGATTTCGTACGTCGCCCGCATGTCGGGATGTAGGGCAGCACCGAGCGGGAGGAAGCCATAGACAACCAGAGCATAGGCTGCGATGCCGAGGGAAAGGATGCAGAGCAATGTGAAGCTGGCGAGGCGCATTTTATTTGGTCACAGATAGGGTGTCCACCAAACCGAAGGAACTATCGGCTCGGCTGCAACGCCTGGTTAGATCCCGGCGGCATAGTTAGTCGCCTCCTTTCCGAATTTGAAGGGACACCTTGAATCGCTCCTCGTCTGAGGGCGGCTGGAAGTGCTTGGTGATTGCCTCAAACTCGTAATCGGTTGTGAACGCCGAGCCAACGGGAAGTGCCTTGCTGCGCTCCTTTAGCTGGTGTTTACAGAGCTCATCCGGGGCGTCCAAGAAGTGCAGCTCATGATCTGCGTGAGCGCGCTCGAAGATTTGCCGAAACCATTGGCGTTGTTTCTTGGTGTTTCCTGGAAAATCGAGTACGACCGACGTGCCAGCCTTTAGCAGCGCCACGATGTGATCCGACAAGGCATCTTTCACGCGCCCTGAATATTCGACGTAATCGGTGATGCTATGGATCTGACCGGGGTACAGCGTGTCTAGGAAATGGTCCTCTTCGAGCAACACCGCACCATGTTGGAGCGCCAATTCTCGCGCGAATGTCGACTTTCCTGCGGCCATCTTTCCGCAGAAGAAGTGCAGTTTCGGCGTGGCCTTCATGATGTTCCGGGGGCCTAACGTTTGACATGAGGGGTGCGCAAAAGGCGCAGCCTTTTGGGCATCCCCTCGATGGAAGGGTTAGGCGGCACTCGCCGAACCGCGGAAGCTTGAGAAGATAGGTGCATGCGGGAGTGGAGAAGATTTGTACTTTGCTCGCTAGGCTCAGACTTCGCGACCTGCCGTGTCTTCTAGTTCTGGTTTGACTCGCACTCCTTCGAGCGTGACGTACTGATCCACAAATCCTGCAATTTCACCCGGAGCGTAAATGACAAGGAAGCCATCGTTCGGCGCGACGGTGAAGGACCCGTTGTTCGTTTCTTCTCCGAAAACGGCATGAATCTCGACCTTTTGCCCGGGCTGAACAAGGAACGTCTCACAGAGTGGCTCAAGGATCAGGCGCATGACCTTGGAACCTTCATTTTGAAGCGGAAGGATGAGGGTAGTGTTTGCCATGTGTGCGCAGGCCTTTTCTTGGTGCCGCCTAACTATTAATTATGGGACAACAGGTAATTCGCGTTATTGGACAAGGCTGTTCCATATGGAATCCTCTTGCCCCGCAAGTGCCTGAATAATCTACATCACCAAGGATGTTATTGGACAGGTCCTATTTTAGTAGTTATGCGACATCGCCTCCGGGTGCATGACCCGACTTCGCTTCTGCAACTGTCTTTCCCTTCCTCCACTTCTGCAACAACACCTCAATCCCCAACCCATAGTCCATACGTTCGCCTTGCCATCGGGTGATGGCGGTCTTCTTGTCGATGTGGATCTCGTGCTGATCGTTGCTGGCGGGTAGTTGTGTCCAGTCGCTGGTGTGGCCTGGGACAACACTCTCGAAGCACTTCCCATCCGGCTTCACGAACCGCACTGCGCCATCGTCGAGACGTTCGATGGTGATGCCGCCTTCGTGGACCAGGCGATGATGGAAGCGGCAGAGGGAGAGAAGATTCGTGGCTTTTGTCTCGCCGCCGTCCGCCCAGTGATGAATATGGTGTGCATCGACGTACTTTGTATTCGTGCAGCCGGGGAAACGACAGCCTTTGTCCCGAGCCTTGAGAGCGCGCTTGAGAGCAGGAGGGATGGAACGGGTCTTTCGACCGATATCCAGCGGTTCGCCGTCGTCGTTCTCGATGAGCGGAACCAGACTGGCATCGCAGGTGATGCGCCGGGCGGTCTCGGCAGCAATGGAAGGACCGTCTTCGATCTCGCAGCAGCCGGCTTCACCGTGTTTAAGCGTTTCCGCGGCAATGTGGATGACAACCTGGTGCCGGTCACCGCCGCTCAGTTCCTTGGGTCCATTCGCCAGAAAGCTCTCGGCCATCAGGACCAATGCGTCGGCACGCTTCATCCGCGGAGTCAGTTCAGAAAAATTGTACGTTCCGGCCGGAACGTTTTCGTTCAGGTTCGAGGATTCGTCAGTGTCATCGGATGAGCAGTCTTCGACTTGTTCTGTCGCCGCCTGCAGCGCCTTCAGGACGAGCGCACCCGTGTCAGCGGGAAGACGTCCTTTCAGGATGAGCGAACCGTCATCGTCAAAGGAGTAACTGAGGAAGCGATTGATCTGCTGCTCTGCTTCCCGGGACAGCTCTTCGACTTCCTTGGCCCGGCGGAAGTGACGTACTGATTTCTCCACATGATCAGCCGTTCCGTGAAGCGCAATGGTCAGGAGATAGTCTTCGGTTCCAGGGCAGGCGACCCGCGTCAGTTCCCGGACTTTGGAATAGCTGAGCTGGCCTTTGGCCATCGCCTCGGAGATTTTGGGCAATGACTCCAGAGCATGAGCGACCCGGACTTTCTCTCGGGCCACACCCATTGCGACGCCGCACTTCCAGTTGAGCCAGTGCGCACACGACTGGACCCCGACGCCATTCCAGCCCTTACGGGTATCGAATTCAGCGATGAGGACCAGCCAGCGATGTGTGGCGGCATTGAGGTGACCGGCCAGCTTCGTGATCTCGGATTCGAGATCGATGAGGGAACGCAGAACCGTGGGCAAGCATCCGTCCATACGAATCTCCCGCGAAATGAGGCTGTCTGTATATGATTACAGTACTCCTTTGAATGCACGAATCAAGCTGTATTTCTCGCTGTTTTCTGCAATTTCACTCTGCTTTCGATCTGGCATTTCGTCGGCCAGAAAACTTCAGAGCGTGCCCGCCTCGAGTTGGTCGAGATAGATGAAGTCAGGCGATTTGACGCCGGCCTCGGCCCTGATGCGAACGAGCTGCGGCGATTCGAAGAAACGCCTGGCATCGGCGATCGATGTCCATGCGGAGAAATGCACGATCCTGTTTGCGTCGCTCTCGAACTTCAGCACCTGGTACGAGCGTTCGCCTGCGTCCTTGCGGATACCGGCGGCGTTGTCGAACACTTTCTTCCACGCAGGATAGTCCGCGACTTCATGGATGATCAAAACGTACTGCATGTGTCCCTGCCCTTAACCGTTAACCTTAGCCCAATAAAAAAGCCGGGCCGTCCGTTGGACGACCCGGCCTTCAACCAGTCGATCCTACTTCGCGCGGCCCTTGAAACCCTGCGTGAGTAATGGAATCGAGATGACTTCCGCATTTCGGCCATTCTCGAGCCGGATGCTGGCGACTGCGAACAGAGTCTTCTTGTCGACGCCGCCGATCGCGGTGGCGATGACACCGCGGGGCGTTGGGATGACACCGAGGTGCTTGCCGTCCGGTCCGATGACATGGATGCCCGCGGCGCCTGTGACGAAAATGCGTCCAGCGGAATCGACCGCCATGCCGTCGCCACCACCGCCTTCCAGCGGCGCGAATTCACGCTGGTTGGTGAGCGACCCGTCCGCGTTGACATCGAACGCGACGAGAGTCGTGCCGTTCGTGACATACACCCGCTTCTCGTCGGTGCTCAGGATCACCCCGTTGGTGCGCAGATTCTCGCCGTAGCGAGTGACGACGCTTTTCGGGTCCGCATAGAAGAGCCCGCCCATCGTGAAGTACACGCCGCCCTTGCTGTCGGCGGTAAGGTCGTTGATGACGCCTCCCAGGCAATCGAGCGTATCGCCGTTGATCGAGTTCGCCAGGACCTTGCGCGTCGGCGCAAGCTGCAAGACAGTCGGATTCAGCATGCGCGTGACAATGAACGTAGCGCCCTTGGTGTTGATGGAAAGCGCGCCGCCGGTGTTCGTGTCCTTGTAGACAGTGGTGACCTTGCCGTCCTTGTCTAGCTTCACGACTTCGCTCTTGTCGTTCTGCGCGATCAGCAGACCACCGTCATCCGTACCCACGATGCCATCAGCGTTGTTGCCTTCAACCTGCCACACCGTCTTCCACTGCGCGCCCGCGGCGATCACGCCGGGAATTGCCGCCACGGTGTATTCACGCGGAGTGAGATTCCCCACGGTCGCAGGAGCTGGGGGCGGCCCAGCGGCACCAGGTGCGGCGGGAGCAGGCGGCTTGGTGTTCTTGCACTGGGCAATAACCGATGCATACCGCGCATCCTGTGCAGCCTGCACACCAGGTCCCTGACGCGTTCCGGGTGCCGGTGCCTGCGCCAGTGCGGCTGCAGACGCAGTCAATGTGAAGGCAGCAATGAGCAAAGCAGATGACTTCATGAATCCCCCTCGAGAATATTGATCCAGAGACTTCTTAAAAACGGTAGCTGCCTTCAACGGCAATTCCACGCGGCATGTCCACGAAGCCGTAGTAGCTGCGCGCCCCGAACAGGCGGCTCGAGAGCGGAGTGTCACCCGAATAGCCCACCACTGTCTCGTCAGTCAGGTTGCGGCCCACCACCGCGACTTCCCATTGATTCTCCACGCCGCCCAAGGCGATGCGCGCATTGACCTTGGTGTAGGCCTCCTGCTCGGTTGCAGGATCGAGGGTGAGCGAAGTCAGGAACTTGCTGGAGTACACGACATCGGCGCCCAGCGTGAGATTCAGGCTGTCACCGATCGGCATCGAGTACTCGCCGCCCACCACTCCGGTCAACTCGGGCGCAAGCTGGTTGGTAAAGCCCTTGTAGTCGCAGTTGCCCGCATTGGGGCCGCTGGCGATCGCCGGACGACCGAAGTAACACTGGCCGAAATAATTCGTCCATTCAAAGTCGAGATAGGCCAGCGAACCGGAGAGACGCAAGCCCCGCGTTACCTGCCAGCGACCTTCGATCTCTGCTCCCTTCAGCTCGGCGCTGCCATTGCCTACGTTGAAGCCGATGGCTCCATCGAACGCGCTGGTCTGCAGGTCGTTGTATTCGGTGTAGAACACATCGACGTTGAGCTCTGCCCTGCTGCCGAGGCCACTCTTCAATCCCAGCTCGTAAGTCGTCGCCTCTTCATCCTCGAACTCGAAGGTGCCGCTCGTCAGCGGCGTGCCGCCCGCAACCGGGGGCTTGTTCGAGCGGGCATCAAAGCCGCCGGACTTGTAACCGCGCGACCATGAAAGATAGACCATCGCGTCATCGGTGATGTCGTACTGCACATTCACGAGCGGGGAGAAGTTGGATTCGGAGCGGTCGCCAGCCAGTGAATGCGGAACTATTCCCAGCACCTGGTTGAATACCGGCAACACCTGGGCAGGCAATGACGGACCGCCGAATCCTGACGTCAGCGTCGTCACGCGACTGCCGGTCTTGTCTTCGCTGGACCACCGTCCGCCACCGGTGACGCGGAATGCGTCCGTGATGTTCCAGGTGGCCTGGGCAAACACCGACCAGAGCTCGCTGTCCTGCTTGAAGACGCGGGGGTTCACTGCGTTGGCAAAGAAGTTGGCCAGCGCTGCGCGCGACTGAGGTGTCCCGCCCAGCGCGGTATTGGCAGCGAACGCCTGCGCCAGTACGGGAATCGCAAGGCTGTTCGTCGGGACATGCAGGTAGTCGCCTTCATCCAGGCCGTATCTCTGGTAGAACACGCCGCCGATCCACGACACGGTCTGATCGACCGGTGAAGCAAAGCGCAGCTCCTGGCTGACCTGCTCGTATTGTTCCTGTACGCCGGCGTCGAACACAGTGGCGCCAACGAAATCGCAATCGCAGTACTCATCCAGGTCATACGAGCTGAAACCGGTGATCGAAGTCAGCGTGATGCCGTTGCCGAAACCGTAATTGATCGTCAACGCAGTCTCGAGATTCTGCAGATCGCTTGTGTCACCGTTGGACGAGCGCTTGTAGTCGATGACGGTGTTCCGCGCAGTCGCATTCTGTCCCTGCGGAAAAGCGGGTGTGCCGCCGAGAATCTGGCCGTAGGTGAGTCCGGTCAGCGGACCTGCGGTGATCGGAGTTTCACCGAAGATCTCGATCTGCCGGCCATCGACGTTGTACTTGCCGCCTTCGACGCGCCACGTGAAGTCGAGGGCATCGGAGGCCTTCCAGGCGAGGGTCAGTCGCCCGGCGAATTCACCACGTTGCGGCTCATCGCGACCGAGTGTCAGATTTTCAACATAGCCACCAGCATCGCGATAGTGGACAGCCACGCGTGCGCCAAAGGTATCGGTGATCGGTCCGGACAGCATCGCGGCACCGAGCGTTTCTTCATTCTCGATATCATAAGAAGCGCGGACCGAACCTTCGAACCGGTCTCCCGGTTTTGCGCTGACCATGTTCACCGCGCCGGCTACTGCATTCTTGCCGAACAGGATGGGTTGCGGGCCGCGCAACACTTCCACGCGCGACAGATCCAGGAAAGGCATGCGGGACTGCGGGCCGCGTCCGCGATAGATGCCGTCGGCATACGTGCTGACGGATTGCTCGAAGCCCTGGTTGAGGCCGGAGCCGATGCCGCGGATGTAGATGTTGTTGGCGATGCCGGTTTCGGTCACCTGCAGGGCCGGGACATACGCCTTGAGATCGTCGAGCCGCACGATGCCTGCGTCTGCGATCTTGTCTCCGGACACCGCCAGTACCGACAGCGGAACGTCCTGCAGGGATTCCTCGCGCTTCTGCGCGGTGACCACGATTTCGTCGAGGACAACAGCTTCTGTTGCAGGTTGCTGCGCATAAGCGAGAGGTGCGATGCCTGCTGCGAGCGCAATACACGCGAACGGACGCCCGACACGAAGAACCCGCCGCACGTTCCGTGAAACCAGATGATTCATGATTTTCCCCCACGCGTCGTTGTTCAGGACATCTTGCGCTTGCCCCCAGCGCCATTCAACTTTGGCCCAGCTCCTGCGTAGAAGTTGCACAGCCCGGTTTTTTTTGCCGCACTACAGCGCAACGGCGAGCCCGAAGCGGAATTGCGCATCGAGCTTGTGGTTGTAGTCGATCAGGCTTTCGCCATAGCCGGAAAAGTACTGGAGCATCAACCAGCCCGTAAGATCACCACCGCTTAAGCGGGACAGCGGATAGGACACATTGAGTTCCACGCTGCCGTAGTTGCTCCTGGTTCCCTTGCGGAGGGTCCCCCAGAAGTCCCAGCCACTGCGGCGCCCGAACCCCATCACGAAGTCCGTATAGCCCCGGTAGTCGACGATATCGGGATTCTCGTCGCGATCGATGTAGTGATAGAACATCGGCGCGATGTAAAACCGCTGTCCCTCCGGATCGCCGAACGTAAGGGTGGGTCGTGCGTACAGGATATTGATGCTGCGCGAATCGAGGCCGTCCTTGCCATTGCTCTCGTGCCCGAAACCGCTTTCCACACCCAGCCGAATACGGCCGTCGGCGACGCGAGTCAGATCAGTATTGGAATAGAAAAAGCGCGGCCGGTAGCTGGAATCGCGGAAGGGTTTCGACAGGTCGTCGAGATCCCAGAGCGAAGTCTGCGAATAGCTGAAATACAGATCGTCGAGCCACGGCAACCGTCGGGCGATACCACCGTTTCCATCGAACATGCGATACCGCAGGCTGATCTGGAACTTTGCGTTCAGCCCGCCATCACCACCGAGTATGAAATACACCGGTTCGTAAACGGACACACCTAGCGGCGGTGGTTTGTCCACGAGCTGGTTGGTCGCCATCGCGGTGGCAGTAACCGGAGCTGGCGCGGCTGCCGCATTGACAACGAGCAGGAGCGGATTGCTCGTGAAGCCTGTCGTGGACAACGTAGCCGTACCACCGGGACCGGCCGGAATCGTGCCGCGCAAGGTTGTACGCCTGAAACTGCCCGGGCTGATTTCGATCGGGCCAATCATTTCCGGGACGAATTCGATGATCGCTGCCGAAGGACCCGTATCCATGCGGACGTGAATCTCTTTCGGCAAGTCGACTGACAGAGTCTCGGTGCCGGGATTCGTCACGAGCAGCGTCACCTCAAGCGGGTCGCCGGCCGTGACATAAGGCGTGGCTGTGGACAGCACATAGTCGGCCTGGGCTGCGGACGCCGCGAGGAACAAGAGCACGGCTGTCATTTTCATGGCTGTCACGGGCTTAAGCATGCGTCACCTGCAGGATGCTGTTGCGGATCTGTTCATGCAGCACAAGTTGCGCATCGGACGACACGGCCACGAGCATCTCGGTGTACGTGAGCCGCCCTTCGGGATTCACGCCGAGGACATTCCGCGACCGCAGCAGGTCGATGAAATTCTTGAACAACGACTTGTCGAAGAATTCCGGCGAGTTCAGTTCGTAGATGAGCGACATGCGGCTCGCCATCAGGCGGCACTGGTTCTCGAGTGCATCCTGGGTGATGCGTCCACTGCCCGTCTTGAGCAGTAGCGCGATGACCAGGTAGTAGCGCTCGATGATCTGCACGGTGGTCTGCGCAAGTACCGACAGCTGCACGGCCTCGATGGTTCCGACCTCTGGCCGGCGCCACTGCGTACCGTTCTCCACCGATTCAAGCAGCCCGTGATTGGCAAGGTCATCCAGGGACTCGATGACCACGCCATCGATATCTTCTTCTTCCCAGCGCAGGAAGAGCTCATCGCGGATGTAGGGATAGATGCGCCAGGCGAGTCGCTGGATATCCTCGGTACGCAACGTCCGGTTGTTGAGGAAGCAGCACGCCATCAGCGACGGCATCACCATCAGGTGCAGCGCGTTGTTGCGGAAGTAGGTCATCAGGACCGAGTTCTCTTCCGTCATGCGGATGACATCACCCAGCGGATGGCGTTCGCGCTCAAGCACGCCGAAGCTCTCGCCGTACTTCACCATCGACGCGCCATCCATTGCTGTCACGTGCACGAGCGGCGAATAGGGCGCGTGACGCAGCAGCGAAGCGTACAGCTCGAGCTGCCGTGCGAGGTCGGCCTCGGGCATGCTCTGCTTCGGCATCGAGAGGAGAACGAGCGCGATCAGGTTGATCGGCGTGGCGCAGGCGGCGGAATTGATGTTGGTCATCACGCGCGTCGCCAGCTCATCGACTGCACGGCCGAGCCACGCGGGACGCTCTTCCGTTTCCAGCGGCTGACGAGTCCACTCCGGTGAGTGGCGCAGCACGATGTCGTCGAAGCGCAGCGGTTCGCCCAAGCTCACGTGCACCTTGCCGAATTTGCTACGCAACTGGGGAAGCGTCTTCAACATGCCCACTACGGTCTCTTTCTGCTTCGGCCGGCCCGACAGCTCGCCGATGTAAGTCTTGCCTTCCACCAGACGCTCGTAACCGAAATACACGGGAATGAAAACGAGGGGACGTCGCGGGTCCTTGAGATAGCTGCGCGCCGTCATCGACAGCATGCCGGTCTTGGGCTGTAGAAGGCGTCCCGTGCGACTGCGGCCGCCTTCAACGAAGTATTCGAGCGAATGGCCGCGCGCCATCATGAGCCCGAGATACTTCATGAACACCATCGTGTAGAGCGTGTTGCCGCGAAAACTGCGGCGCAGGAAGAACGCCCCGCCCCGCCGCAGGAACGGACCGATGAAGGGCATGTTGAGATTGATGCCTGCCGCGATGTGCGGAACGGCGTAACCCTTGTCGTAGATCACGTACGACAGCAACAGGTAGTCCATGTGACTGCGGTGACAGGGCACATAGATGATCTCGTTGCCTTCAGCCACTGCTTGCAAGCGGTCGATGTTGTGCAGCTCGACGCCGTCATACAGGCGGTTCCACAGCCTGGAAAGCACGCGCGCCGTCAGGCTCACGAAGGCGTGGGAATAGTTGGCGGCGATCTCGTCCGCACAATGCTTTGCTTCGAGCAGCGCCTCGTGCCGCGTCAGCCCCTTCGCCTGCATCGTCTCGACGATGGCCTGCCGGACAGCGCGGGTCCGCAGTACCTGGGCGACGATCGTGCGTCGATGGGAGAGGTCGGGACCGATCGTCGCGGCGCGCTGGTTGCGCAGCACCGTCCGCAACGTGCGGGCGATGCGACGGACTGCCCGGGGCGCATCGGCGCCCTCCCCGATGGTCGCGCGCAGGGAGAGCGGCTCACCGAACTGCACGAGGAGATTACGACCGTTGATGACCACGGAGAGCATCCGTCTAAAGCGTCCCGCCAGATCCCAGGTCTCCGCAAACAGCACGCGGAACCACGATCCTTCCTTCGCGGGCGCACGGCCCCAGAGCACGTTCACGGGCACGAGATCCACGTCGAATGACGGATCGGCGATCACGGCATCGACGAGCTGGCGTACCTGGGCGGGCAGCCGGCGATCGATCCGGTTGCCCAGAAATCCAGTGCGACGCTCCAGGCAGAACAGGGAACGATCGGAGAGGACCTTCTTGTTAACGCTGTTCACCAGCGGAACGGAGGATCGCGGCAGGTTCTGCGCAATGCACACCTGCTGCAGGACAACCATGTCGGCCACGCCGCGGGTTTCGAGCACGTAGCAGGTGGGCCTGCCGCTCTGGCTCAAGGTCTGCGCGATGTCTTCCGGCAGGACACGGGGACGCGTCCAGAGCGCAATGATCTTGCGCAGGAAACTCAGCCACAACCGGCTGAGTGCGGCAACGCCCGGGACGGAGCTCATGCGTGACTAGGGGGCGCTCGAAGCGCCTTCGGCGTTCTCGATGGCCTTGTCCGCCGCTTCTTTCTGCTGCTGCACCGTGTCCTGCACCCCGCGCGCCCGGTCCATCGTCCCGACCATGTCGCCGAACGCGGTGTCCTTTACGGCGGGCGGCGGGGGTGGAGCAGCTGGCGGTTCACTGCTGCCACAGCCTGTGACTGCAAGGAGTGTCGCAGCCAGGGCTGCCGTGAGTCGGATATGCATTGCAAGCCTCCGCGTCAGACGTACTTGTCCATCTGGATCAGGAAGTATTCGAAGAAGTAGTTGATCTCGCGGATGTTGTCGACCATCCGGTGATCGGAATCGATGACGTGCAGCATCGCCTTGTGTTCGCGGGCATAGCGGAAGCTGTTCTCCACCGGCACGACATCATCGCGCCAGCCATGCACGATCGTGATCGGACAGTTCGCGGGCTTGGGCGTGTGCTGCTCGAACCCCGGCATGTAGAACGCGGGTGCCAGCAGGAACATGCCGCGCGCCTGCAGCAGTGACGAAGCAGCCGCCGAGACGTGGCCGCCCAGGCTCGACCCGACGAGCACGAGCGAGCCGCGCAGCTCCTTGCAATAGGAGAGCAGCCGGGTGACACGGTCCTGCGGATTGTCGATGCCGCGGTAGTCGACCGACTCCACCTGGAAGCCTTCGTTGCGGGCCAGCTCCGCCATGGCGGCAATCTTGTTGCCCCAGGGCTCGCTGTCCCTGCCGTGCGAGAACACGACGTATCGTTCGCTCATTGTTCTGTACCTTCATCGAAGCGGAGCGCCGCCATCTTAATCCGTCCGGCCTCCCCACAGCGACTCATCGAGGCTGCGGGTTTCCGGCCAGCCGAAGCGTTTGAGATCCACGCGACCGCGAACGAACAGCACGCCTTCCGCTTCAAGACGGGCACGCTGCAGCTTGTGAGGCTCGCTCCCTTCCGGAAAGGAGCTGCGGCCGGCTGCGTTGATCACGCGAAACCAGGGCAGACGCGACGAATCCGGCTGGTGCCTGAGCACCGTTCCCACGAGTCTTGCCCGTCCCGGCAAACCCGCGACCGCTGCGAGAGTGCCGTAGGTCGACACGCGGCCACGAGGCACCCGGGCAATGGCGGCTGCAATCCGGGCTTCCGCATCATCCACCGGTGCGCTGGCAGGCTTCTTTGCACGCGCTGTCACGGACTGTCCTCTGGAGTTGAAGCCGGAGCGGGAGTCGGCGCCTGCTCCGCGCGGTCAGCACGATCAGCGCGATCGGGGTTGCGACGCCGGTCGCCTCCCGTCAGCGCAATGCCGAGGGCCGCGACGAAGGGCAGCGCTCTTTCGAGAAAATCGCCGGGCGCACTCGGCAGCAGATGCAGCAGTAACGTCAGCACGAAGCCGGCCCACATCGAACCGAGCATGGACCCCGGCCGCACGCGCTTGCCCGTGAGCCTGACGAAGAGCAGGGGTCCGAATGCAGAACCCAGCAGCGTCCAGGCGAGCAGCAGTCTCTCGAAACCGGGTTCGGGCACCGCGAGCGCCACGGCGGCCAGCAATCCCGCGGCCAGCACCACCGCCGGCTTGGGCCAATCAAGCGAGCCGCGAACCGGATTGGTTTTCACATCCACCGATACCGCTGCCGCCATCACGAGCAGAACACTTTCAAGTGCAGAGAACGCGCTAGCGAAGAGCGCCGCCGCGAAGAGCGCCGCGATACTTGCCGGCAGTACGCGTTCAAGCAGTGGCAGGAACACGGCATCGGGCGTGGCCTCCGGCAGCAGAAGCCGCGCGGTCCAGCCGCACACGAGCATCGACCCAAGCACCAGCAGCGTCCACAGCAACGCCGTACGGCGTGTATTCACGAGTTGCCGGTGATCGGCGCAGGCCATGAAGCGGCTGACGACCTGCGACTGCCCCAGTGAAAAAAGGCTCAATGTCAGTGTTCCGAGCGCAAACGTGAAGCTCAGGATCGCGACCTGCTCGCCGGTCCAGAGGCCCACGTCGGCGGGCAGATCAGTGAGTTTCGTCCACACCGGTGACCAGCCGCCGGCGGCGATCAGTCCACTGACCGCCACGGTCAGTGCGACCAGCAGGACGGCCAGCGCGCGCACGCTGTCGTTGCCACAGGCTCCGCGGTATCCGCCGAGCAATGCGCAGAGCGCAGCGCCCGCGATCCCGGCCAGCATGCCCGCTCGGGGACTGATCGGCGCCACACTCGCCAGCAACTGACCGAGCAGCGGCAGATACGCCGCCATGCCGATGAGAATGCCCAGAAACAGGATCAGGGTGGTCGACAGCACGACGGGCGCACGCATGCGTTCCCCAGCGTCGGCGGTCAGGAACTGGGTGAGGGTCACGCGATTGCGCTCGGCCGACCACGTGCGCAGGCGCGGGGCGACGAAGAACCAGGCGAGCGCGTGTCCGACGAGTGCGGTCAACAGTATCCACACCGCTGCGAAACCCCAGGCGAACGCGGCACCGGCCACACCGACCAGCATCCATAGCGGAGTTGCGTTGATCACCTGGCTGAGCGCGATCTGCCCGGCCGGAAGCTGGCGGCTCGCCAGGAAATAGTCATCGCTGTTACGCGCGGACCGTCCTGCGCGCCACGACAGCACGATCAGCACGCCGACCATCAGGAAGAACGCGATCAGCATCGGAGGGCTCCCCGTTCAGCCTGCGACGCCAGAAGGCAGTCCGCCGCTGGCCGGGACCTTGAAGGGAATCACGACATCGTCGGTACCAGGCACTTCAGCAGGCGACCAGAACCGGTCGAGCGGATTCACGGCGATCGGCTTGATCGCACTGCCGGTCGAGCTGTGGGTGATCAGATAGGTGTGATATTCGCCGGCCCGGGACGCCGCAAACCCGACCAGGATGTTGACCATGCCCAGCAAGGTTTCGGATTCCGTATTGACGCGCTGGTCCGTGATCACGAAATACGCCTTCCCTGTTTCCGCCCCGGGAAATGCTCCCGCGTCATTGAGGTCCCGCAGGAACGCCGTGATCTGCCGGCGCACCTTGGCCCATGCCACGTGATCCGCATGACGGGTGACGACCCAGCGGGTGCTGCGCTCGATGCTGTTGAGCAGGAACAGTCCAAACCGGCGCGCACTGATGTAGCCCCAGTCTGCAGCGGCATTCGAGCCCCCGGCAAGCGTCCGTGGAACGAGCCGGAGCGGACCGCTGCTCCGGATCGACTGCAATGCGTTGATGCCGTTTGCCGCCAGACGCCAGCGATCCGGTTCGGACAAGGCGCATGACAGCCGCGTCCCGGGACGCAGCAGCAGTTCCGATTCGGGAGCGGTCGTGTCCCATACCGGCCGCTGTTCCTCGGCTCGGGCAAGCATGCCCGCCACGGCTCCACCGTTGCCGAACACCTGGGCTGTGCCACGCAGCCGGTCGCTGACCAGCAGGCGGGGAAAGAACATGCAGGCATCGGCGCTCGAGAAATTGAGTTCACGCAGGCCGCGGATGGCGTCGTCCGCGGAGACCCAGCGAGCAGGAGGATCCACGATCAGGAGCGCGCGTCGCTCTCGGCAGTACCGGCTGGCGACGACCAGACTGCTGGGGCCGATATCATCGTCACGTGACAGCGGCGGGATGTGCACGAAGTCGAGATGCCGGGCGCCATTGAGTGCAAACAGGCCGGTCGAATGCTGCGCCGAACCGATCACGTCGTAGTCGGTGAGCGGTCCGCCGTCGTTGCCATCCGGATTGGAACCGACGTAGCCCAGCGACTGGCCAACGGCGGTCCGCCCCCCCTGATGCAGCGTCGCCTCGGGACGCACGGCGGGCACGCAGCCCTGCATTCTCACCAGTTCCGATTCGAGAAGAGCGGTCGTCACAAAGCGGGTTGCCGCCGGATCCACGGACAGGCCCCGAAAGATTTCCTGGGCATCGATCCGTTCCGAACCGGATGTGCGCAGGCGCTGGACCACGAGATTGAAACGGTCCTCCTCGTTGTCGCCGATGTTGTCGTAGTCAACCGCCGCCCGGAGGAACTCGCGTGAACCGGGGGCAATCGCGGTGAGCGTCAGCTTCTCCCGGCCGCAGGCCAGGGACAGCGTTGGCGGCGCGCCACCATTGACGACGCGAACGATGACGGCTTGCCTGCCGCCGTGCTCGAAGAACTGTTCGACGGCATAGGACAACGGACTCGGTTGCCACAGGCCGCCGAACTGCTGCTGGAAATCGGCAAAACTTTCGATGGGCACCGGGACATTCACCGGACCACGCAGGGTGCGGCCGACGAATGCGGTAATCGACGACGCGAGCAGCGCGATGGGCTGCTCGGAAGTCGGGATCTCGTCGATCTGGATACCTGGAGTCGAGGGCTCAGGCATCGGTGGGTATCCTGGGCGGGATCAACTATCTACTGCGCGGCCTGGGCCCGGGAGCCGTTCTTCGACTGCTCCTGCCGGCGCTTTTCTTCCTCTTCGCTCGCGCGCCGCGCGTCGTCCCGACGGCGCTGGATTTCCTCGAGCATGATCTTGAGCCATTCAGTCGCCATGTCGCGGGTCACTTCCTTGAAAGGATGAGGCCCGCGGAGTTTATCAGCTCAAGCCGCGGCTTTAAGATCCCTTTTGCCGGCCACTGCAGCGTAGAGGGAAGCCATGCGCCCGGCGAGCGCAGGCGCGGACCAGGTCATCGCGTACGCGCGGGCATCGGCGGACATCTGCCGGCGCTTCACGGGATCGGCCAGCAATCCCGCAACCAGGTCGGAGAACCCGGCTTCATTGTCGGGAGCAATCAATGCGCCGCGTTCGGGGCGCAGGATATCCAGCGTGCCCATGTACGCAGTCGAAACGACAGGCACCCCGAGCGCCATCGCTTCGAGCAGCACGAGTCCCTGGGTCTCGGTCCGCGACGAAAAGACGAACAGGTCGCCCGCCTGGTAGCAGTCGAGCAGCTCCGCATCGCGTGACAGGTAGCCGACGAACCGCACGTGGTTGCCGAGGCCCCGTGCTTCGACGTACTCGCGGCAGTGCTTGAGGGCCGGGCCTTCGCCCGCCACGATCATCACGGCATTCGGCACCTTGCGCAGCAGAAGCGCGAGCATACGGAACAGGAAATCGATGTTCTTCTCGTGGGCAATGCGGCCGACATGCACGAGCGTGGGCTGATCCGGCGCGATCCCCAGCTTCCGTCGGAAACCCGGTCCGTCGCCCTGGCCGAAGCGCGACAACTCAAGACCCGTCGGGATGATGTGCATCGGACAGTTCACGCCGTAGTCGGTCAGCGCGCTCTCCATCGCCTGCGACGGTACGACGAGGGCACTTAAGGAATTGCACTGGGAAACTGTGAAACGCCGCGCCGCAAACCGCATCACGGAGCGCGGCAGCAGCGGGACGTAGTGATGCAGGTATTCCTCGAAATAGGTGTGGTAGCTCTCGATGGCGGGAATGTCGAACCACTTCGCCAGGTGCAGCCCGAGATAGTGCGCCACGAACGGCGTCTGGATATGCACGAGGTCAAACGGCCGCTGTTCCAGTTGGGGCTTCAACGCCCGGATCGCCGCCGGAATCATCATCCGGTCTTCGGGATCGCGTGGCACGTAGCGGGACGGTACCCGCAGAATCCCGGCTTCCTTGTCAGGCCCGCTGCGACCCGGGTATTCCGGCGTGATCAGGACGGTTTCGTGGCCCGCCTCATGCAGGGAACGACGGAAGGTCTGGATCGATGTAGACACCCCGTTGATTCGCGGGAAGTACACATCCGAGATCATCAGTACGCGCACTCGGCCACTCCTACGCATCTTGCGACGCGGCGGAGGGTATGACGGCCAGATGACGGAGGTATGACGGCGGGCGAGAAGCCCAACCCCGGCAAGGCCGGGGGTCAGTAGGAGGTGTTACGGAGTAGCGCCCGCAGGTGCCTTGAGGGGAGCAGGAGCGGCTTGCTTGGGGGCAGGCGTGGTGACTGGCGCAGGAGCATCCGACAGCATCGCTTCGAACTCGGCAGCGCTGACACGCAGCTCCTTCTTGCCATCCCAGGTCGCACCGGTCGGCAGGATGTTCTCGACGTGACGCGTATCGGCAAGCACCGCATCGACTGTCGTGCCCGCCTTTGAGACCGGAACCGTGAGTCCGCGCGGAGCAGCGGCAATGGACTTGATCAGGCCCAGGTCCGCAGTGACATTGTGCTGCTTGATGCGCTTCTGCATGTGGACGGCGATCGCTTCGTCGAGAAGCTTCTGAGCGCCATCGCCTTCGCGGCGCGCATCGTCCTCGAGGATCGGGAATATCTGCATGTGCAAGGCATCGGCTTCCCAGCCGAACGCGATCGGCTGGTTCACGACGGTGACTTTGGTCCCGATCGCGATGTCCTGGAACAGCGGCGCGATGTCTTCAGGATAGAGACGGATGCAGCCGTGGCTGGAACGTAGTCCCACGCCGTACGGCTTGTTGGTGCCATGGACGAGGTAGCTCGGCCAGCCGAGATTCATCGCAAACGCGCCGAGCGGGTTGTCAGGTCCCGGGCCCACACGTGCCGGCAACGGATCGTTGTTCTTCTTGTGCTCTGCACGCACTGAAGCAGGCACCGTCCACACCGGATCCTTGCGCTTGGACGTGACCTTGGTGACGCCCTCGGGTGTCTGCCAGCCCACCTTGCCGATACCGATCGGGTGGGTGATGACCGTCTGCAGTTCGCCTTCCTTGCGCTTCGGATAGTAGTAGACACGCAGCGCGGCGAGATTCACGACCAGCCCTTCATACGGCGCGTCCGGCAATACGAAACGCGTGGGCAGCACGATTTCACGACCGACGCCGGGCAGCCATGGGTCGACGCCAGGATTCGCGCGAACGATTTCCTCGTAACCCAGGTTGAAGCGACGGGCGATGTCGGACAGCGTGTCCTTTTCGCCTACCGTGGTCACCTGGAGCTGGCCTACGACTTCAGTCGTCGCCGGATCAAACTGGAAGCGATGACTCGCCGTGGGCGCATAGACAACCGGAGGTGGCGGTTCGACCACCACAGGCGCGATGACTTCAACCGGGCGGTTCATCAGCTGGCAGCCAGCGAGCCAGACAAGTGGAACGAGCGCCGCTATCCGCAGAATATTTTTTGCGTTCATGGATGCATTATGACCAAGAATTAACCACTTGCGAACCCCGAAATACTGTCGGCAGATTCCGACAAAGTGGGCGCATTTAGCAACGGTCACAACAGAATGGGCGCGTTTGACAGTTCGTTCCGGTCCACGGCGGGGAAGCAACGGGCAATGAGCTGGCCGACCATCGCGATGCCCTCGATCGCCCCGTGCTGATAATCGCCTTGGGCAAACCACTGTTCCATTGCACGACAGGCAGCCAGCCATTCCGGATTCGCGCTGATGTCGCCGTGCCCCCGGTCCGCAATGATTTCCACGGCCCGGTCGGCTAGCAGCACATAGATGAGGACTCCGCTGTTGGCGGCGGTATCCCACATGCGCAAGTTGGAGAAAACCTGCATGGCGCGATCGCGTGGGGTGACATCGCTCCACACTGCTGCTGCGTCCAGGCTGCCTTCCACCGCGAAGCGCAGCTCGCCACCGTGCTGCTGCTCGGTTCGCCCGATCTCGCGTTCGATCGCGGCCAGGACCTCCGCAGAAAAATGCCGGCGGACCGCCCAGGGCGACGCGAAGAGATGACGGAGCAACCGGTTGGCCATTACCAGCGTCCCGAGGCGCCGCCGCCACCGAAACCCCCTCCTCCGCCCCCGCTCCAGCCGCCGCCTCCTCCGAGCCCACCGCCGCCAAAGCCACCGCCTGAGGTCCAGCCACCGCGGCGTCCGCGACCCGAGCTGTACCAGCCACCGCCTCCGCCGCCACTCATCAACGTGATGAAGAACGCGATGAGGGCTGCAACGAAGGCAACACCGAGCACGCTGACGATGAACCAGACGATGCCGCCGACCAGGATGGAAGTCGTGGCTGCTCCACCGACGCGACCGAAGAGCCTGCGAAGAATCTGGCCGCCTACGAGCGCGACCATCAGCACGATCGGCAGGATGGATTCCAGGCCGCGCGACGACCCGGATTGATGACGTTCCGGTGCAGGCAGCGCCTCGCCGTCGACGATGCCGATGATCCGGTCCAGGCCTTCAGCAAGGCCGGCGTAGTAGTCCCCGGTGCGGAACCGCGGCACGATCGTTTCCTCAATGATTCGATTGGCGGTGGCATCGTTGAGCACGCCCTCGAGCCCGTACCCGACCTCGATCCGCAGGGTGCGATCGTCCTTGGCGACGATCAGGATGACGCCGTCATCCGGTTGTGTCCGCCCGATCTTCCAGGCTTCCGCAACGCGAATCGAATATTGCTCGATGGCTTCTGGCTGGGTGGTCGGCACCAGCAGGACAGCGATCTGCGAGCCCTTGCGTTCCTCGAACGCGGCCAGCTTCTGCTCAAGGGTTTGCCGTTGTCCGGCGTCGAGTGTGCCTGTAAGGTCCGTCACTCGCGTCGACAACGCCGGCACAGGCACCTGCGCTTGAGCGCAGGAAACCCACAGTGCGATACAAAGCGCGAAGGCCTGATAAGGCGCTCGCCAGCGAAGCGCGCTCATCCGGCTCTGAATCCGTTCAATTTGCAGCCGGCGCAGGCGGCGTCTGGGGCGGAGTGAAATCGACTGCGGGCGGCCGCGCGATCGTGGCTTCGTTCTCGACGGTAAAGCTCGGCTTCGTCTTGTAACCAAACACCATCGCCGTGAGGTTGCCCGGGAACGAACGCACGGTAACGTTGTAGCTCTGGATGGATTCGATGTAGCGGTTGCGCGCGACGGTGATGCGGTTTTCCGTGCCTTCGATCTGCGCCTGCAGGTCATTGAAACCGGCAATCGACTTGAGCTCGGGATAACGCTCGACCACGACCATCAGGCGGGACAGCGCGCTGCTGAGTTCACCCTGCGCGGCCTGCCAAGCCTGAAACGCCTGCGGATCATTGATGAGTTCGGGCGTCGCCTGGATGGAGCCCACCTTGGCGCGAGCGTTCACCACTGCTTCCAGGATGCCCTGCTCCGCCGCGACCGCGCCCTTTACCGTGCTCACCAGGTTCGGGATGAGATCGGCCCGGCGCTGGTACTGGTTCAGGACTTCGGCCCATGCCGCGGTGACCTGCTCATCCTGCACCTGCAGGGCGTTGTAACCGCAGCCGGAAAGCAGCACGGCGACCATCGCCAGCAACCCCATCTTGAATGAACGCATGAAAAGTTCCTCGCTGTACGAATTGCAGGGCACCAGCCGCTACCAGATCTTCACCCGATCTTCGGGTTTGCGATAGAGCGCATCGCCTTCCTTCAGGTCGAAGGCAGCCGTGAACTCCGGCATGTTGACGAGCACGCCGTTCGCCCGGAACTCACTGAAGCTGTGGGGATCCGTCAGTACCCGCCGGCGGGCATCGTCATCGCGATACTTGCGCGCCCAGACCTGGGCCCAGCCGATGAAGAACCGCTGGTCGCCCGTGTAGCCGTCGATCACCGGAGCTTCCTTGCCGCCCAGCGAGAGCTTGTAGGCGCGATACGAGACCGTGAGACCGGTCAGATCCGCGATATTCTCGCCCAGCGTCAGCTCGCCATTCATCTTCAGGTCCGGCAAGGGGCTATAGCCGCCGTACTGGGCCACGAGACCCGCCGTCCGCTTGCGGAATTCCTTGTCGTCGGCGTCGGTCCACCATTCGCGCAGATTGCCGGTGCCGTCGTAGTGCCGTCCCTGGTCGTCGAAGCCATGGCTGATTTCATGCCCGATGACCGCACCGATGGCGCCGTAGTTGACGGCATCATCTGCCTTCACGTCGAAGAACGGCGGTTGCAGGATCGCCGCAGGAAACACGATCTCGTTCGCGGGCGGATAGTAGTAGGCGTTGACTGTCTGCGGCGTCATCAGCCAGAGCGTGCGATCGATGGGACCACCGAGGCGTGCCAGGCCGCGATCGTGATCGACAGTTGCCGCGCGCATGACATTGCCCAGCAGATCGTCGCGCCGCACTTCAAGTGCCGACCAGTCCTGCCATTTGTCCGGATAGCCGATCTTGGTGGTGAACAGCGCCAGCTTTTCGTGTGCCGCCTGCCGCGTGGCGGGCGTCATCCATTCCAGCTCGTCGATGCCGGCGCCAAAGGCCTGCTTGAGATTGCCCACCAGCTGGTCCATGCGCTGCTTGGAATCGCCGCTGAAGTAGCGTTCGACGTAACGCTTGCCGGCCAGATCGCCGATGGAACCTTCCACCGCCGCCACGCCCCGCTTCCAGCGAGGTTTGTTCTCGGCAGTGCCTGACAACGCACGCCCGTTGAACTCGAAGCTGAGATCGACGAAGCGCTGGGGGAGGTACGCCGCGTAGGCATTCAACAGTTTGAAGCGGAAATACTCCTGCCACTGCGCAGCCGGCACGTCCTTGACCATTTTGCCCAGAGCCTGGAAGAAGCTGGGCTGCGTGATGATCAGCACCGTTACTTTTGTCACGTCTGCACCCGCGCCTTCGAGGAAGGCCGGCCAATCAAGACCCGGCGTCAGGGCAGCTGCTGCGGCCAGCTCGTAGCGGTTGTAGGTTTTCTCCGCGTCGCGATTCTGGACGCGCGTCCACTGTGCCTGCGCCATCCGCTTTTCCAGAGCCACAATCCGACGCGCGGCTGCTTGCGCGTCCTTTTCGCCCGCAGCAGCGAGCAAATCGCCGACATAGGCCTGGTACAGCTCCCGGTTCTTCTGCTGCTTGGGATCGTTCGCGAGGTAGTAGTCGCGGTCGGGCATGCCGAGACCGTTCTGCACTACGTAGCTGACATACGACGTCGAATTCTTCTCGTCGATGGCAACGTAGAAAGCCGCCGGTTCGTTCACGCCGATGCGCTGTGTATGACCGATGTAGCGTGCGACGTCGGTGGGTGAACGCAGCGCCTCCACAAGCTTGAATTCTTCTGCCAGTGGGGCGATGCCTGCGGCTTCCACCCCTGCCTCGTCCATGAAGCTCGCGAAGAAATCGCCGATACGCTGCGTATCCGAGCCGACTTCGCGATCGGTGCTCGCCGCAGCTTCCTCGAGGATCTGCCGGAGATTGCTTTCCGACGCATCCGCCAGCGCGGTGAAGGTTCCGTAGTTGGAACGGTCGGCGGGAATCTCGGTGGTCGCGAGCCAGTGGCCGTTGACATGCTTGTAGAAATCATCCTGCGGACGGACGGCAGCATCGATGTTGGCCACATAGACGCCGGAAGTCAGGGGCGGCGGTGCTGCAACGGCTTCAGGTTCAGGAGCGCGGGTGCATGCCAGGAAACCGCAAGCCACCACGACCGACACGGCAGGAACAATCAGCTGCTTCATGGGTACCCCGCACGACTTGCGGCCGGCGACACTGCGGCCACGCTCAAGGCGGGAGAATAACCTAAAAAAAAGCCCCGGATTTAGCCCCGGGGCAGATCATCAAACGTCGCGCCAAGGTCACCAACTCCGCTCAGTGCAGCCTCGACCACTGCAACACCTTGATGTCGCTTGAGTCGCAGGCGAAATTGCGCGCCAGAATCGTTGCGGCTTCGCGCAAATCGCCACGCTTCAGTACCCGGTTCACTTCAACCACGCCGCGGAACTCGCTCAAACCTTTCGGGGCGGGCTCCTCGTACAGGAAGTGGGTGTAGTACTTGGCGGTCATGGCAGAGAAATTAATGGCGGGGGGCCGGTTCGTCCGTGATGATGTCCACAGATTCCCGCCACTCGAGGTGGACCCAACCCAAGGATCGTTCAGGAATGAGCCGCTATCGTCCGCCGCAGGTGCGAGGTTCCAAGTTCATCACCGCAGACGGTGCCCGGAAGTTGCGGGAAGAGCTCGATTTCCTCTGGCGGGAGAAGCGCCCGGAAGTGACCCTTGCCGTGTCTGAAGCCGCCGCGCAGGGCGACCGTTCGGAGAACGCTGAATACATCTACGGCAAGAAGCAGCTGCGGGAAATCGACCGGCGCGTGCGGTTCCTGCGGCAACGCCTGGACGGCATGGTGGTGGTCGATCAACCGGCGGACGATCGATCGCGTGTCTATTTCGGCGCGTGGGTGGAGGTGGAAGACGAAGACGGGACAACCGCCCTCTATCGCATCGTCGGGCCAGATGAATTCGACCTGCCGAACGGCCTGATCAGCATGGACTCGCCACTCGGCAAGGCGTTGCTGCGCAAGGCGATCGATGACGAGTTCGCCATCGACCTGCCCACCGGCCGCAAGGTGTTTATCGTGACCGCGATCCGCTACGAAGAAAACAAGTAACGGTGGACTTCAAAGAACGCGGACGTTCTTGAACTGCCAGGGATCGGTCAGGTCGAGGTCTTCCTCGAAGAGCCGCCCGCGTTCGACGAGCGGATGCCACTCGCTGTACTCACCCGTGACGGGGCCGAGATACGGCATGCAGATTTCAAGGATGCGACGGAAGTCGATTTCATCCGGCTCAATGACGCCGGCATTCGGATTCTCGACGGCCCACACGATGCCAGCGAGCACTGATACGCAGACCTGCAATGTGGTTGCGCTGTTGTGTGGCGCGAGTTCGCGTGCTTCCTGGATCGACAGCTGCGACCCGTACCAGTATGCGTTTTTCTTGTGCCCGGCCAGCAGCACGCCCAGCTCGTCGATGCCTTCGACGATGTCGTCCATCATGATGCGTTTGTGGTCCTGCACGCGCCAGTTGCGGCCCGCGAACTCGTTGACCGACAGGACTGCCGCATCGCAAGGATGGTAGGCGTAATGCACGGTGGGCCGGTACAGAACCTTGTCTCCGTCCCGCGCCGTCAGGAAGTCGGCAATCGAGATGGCTTCACCGTGCGTGATGAGGAAGCCATGGAACATGCCGGCGCGCGGCGTCCACGTCCGCACGCGGGTACCCGCGCCAGGCTGCATCAGGTAAATGGCGCTCAGGGGTCCGAACTCGTGGCGACGTCCATCGCGCGGCCAGTTCTTCTCGTGCGTGCCCCAGCCCAGTTCCGCGGGCTGCGCACCTTCGCCGACGAAACCGTCGACGGACCACGTGTTCACGAACTCGTTCTGCTTCTTCGGCGTGCTCGAGATCTGCGTATCGCGCTCGGCGATATGGATCACCTTGATGCCGAGTTTGTGAGCGAGTGCCGCCCAGGCTTGCCTGGAAGCAGGATTGCCGGCATCGACGCCCACATCCGCTGCGACATTGAGCAACGCCTGTTTGACGAGATGCGACACCAGCCCCGGATTCGCACCATGCGTCAGCACTGCGGTGGGGCCGCGGGGGAACTGCGTCCGCAGCCCGAGTGCTTCTTCGCGCATCGCGTAGTTGGAGCGCTTGGAAGGCGGGACGGTCGGATCGGTATAGCCACCGGGCCAGGGCTCGATGCAGGTGTCGAGATACAGCGCGCCCTTCTCGGCACACAGCTTGATCAGTGCGATGCTCGACACGTCGACGGAAAGATTGAGCAGGAAATCGCCGCGGCCCACCAGCGGATCGAGGATGCGCTTGTAGTTGTCCCGCGTGATCGGCTGCTTGACGAAACGCACGCCGTATTCGGCCGCCTCCGCGCTGCCCGCGTCATCTGCCGTCATGATCGTGATGCGGTCGGCTGCGATGCCCACATGCCGCAGGATCAGGGGCAGGACTCCCTGGCCAATGCTGCCGAAACCAACGATCAGCAATCTGCCGGGAAAATCAACGTGGACACGATACTGGGGCATTATTGAACGACCTGCGGACGAGGAAGCGACCGAAGGGGAGTGTACTTACTTTTGTCCGCGGGGCGAACCCCGCTGCGCATGCGGGGACTATTCGGGCGCGAGCGAATCGCGCCAGTGCGGCGGGAAAGTGCGCTCGTATCCCGGCAATGCTTCCACGCGCCGCATCCAGCCTTCCAGCGCCGGATAATTGACGTCGAGTGGCAGCAGACGCGAACGCAGCTCCTGCGCCTCGCGGCGCTCGAGCGCACGCAGCAGCAGCTGGACGCCCGGATAGACCACAAGGTCTGCCGCAGACAGTGAATCGCCAGCCAGCCAGGGAGTTTTCGCCAACCGGCTTTCCAGGGTCCGCGCCTCGCTGGCCACGACATGCATCGCCTTTGCAATTTCTTCCAGCCTGCCTTCGAGGCCCTGGAAAAAGATCGCCGCGAGGATTTTCGTGATGTGCTCCTCGACGTACACCTGGTATTCACAGATGACGCGCATGATCGCGCCGGCTGCCTCGGCGCTGGTGCCGAAGAGCGGCGGATCGGGATACTTGCGATCGAGATAGGTCAGGATCGCGAGCGACTCGAAAACGACATAATCGCCGTCCTTGAGCACCGGCACGCGGCCGCGCGGATTCATCCTGAGCATCTGCGGGGATTTGTGTTCCTGCTTGGAAAACTGCAGGAGATGCGAAGTGTAGGGCAGACGCTTGTACTCAAGCGCCAGCAGCACACGCCACGAGTACGGACTGCCGCTGCCCCAGTAAAGATCAAGCGCCATGGATCTGTCTCACACCGATAAACCTGCGACCCTCAAGACCATTGCCCGGGACCGTGCATTTGACCGGCCGCCGATGCTGCTTCTCAAGCTGGCACTGCAGCAGTAGTCTTCCGCCCCTGCCAGGCCCGCCAAGATTGGAAAAATCGGGGCGTTCACAGCAACCGTCGCCGTTCAACGTCACTCATCATGTACTCAACACTCATCTCTGTCAGCGACCTGGCTGCGCATCTGCAGGCAGGCACGCCTTGCGTGATCGTCGATTGCCGGTTCGATCTCGCGAACCCCGGCAGCGGGCGCGAAGCCTACACCGCGGGCCATATTCCCGGGGCAGTTTATGCCCATCTCGATGCGCATCTTTCCTCGGTGCCCCAGGTAGCAACGGGCAGACATCCCTTGCCCGCCAGCGATGCGCTGGCCGCCACGCTGGGATCATGGGGTATCGACAACGCGACGCAGGTGATTGCCTACGACGCGGGCAACGGCGCCTACGCTGCCAGACTCTGGTGGTTGCTGCGCTGGCTGGGTTCGGTTCGCGTAGCCGTCCTCGACGGCGGCTTCAAGGCCTGGACAGACGCGGGCCAGCCCGTCAGCAACGAGCTACCGGCGATCACCCCTGCCCGCTTCACGCCTCAGCTGCGCCCGGAAATGGTCATGAGCGCAGATCAGGTCCAGAAAGCCGTGCAGTCTCCGGAATGGCGCGTGCTGGATGCGCGGGCTCCCGAGCGCTACGCAGGCTTGGTGGAGCCGCTCGATCCGGTGGCTGGCCATATTCCTGGCGCGCGCAATCATCCGTTCAACGGCAATCTCGGGAGCGACGGGCGATTCCTGCCGGCTGCGACGTTGCGCGAACGGCTGCAGCAATCGCTCGATACAGTCCCTGCGGGCCAGTCCATCATGATGTGCGGATCGGGTGTGACGGCCTGCCACAACCTGCTGGCGCTCGAAGTCGCGGGTTTGCCGGGTGCGCGCCTGTATGCGGGCTCGTGGAGCGAATGGATCAGGAATCCTGCACGCCCTGTCGCCACCGGCGCGGCACCTTAAGAAAAATCGAATCGAGGACGACGTGAATACGACAGTCAGCAATCTCCACTGGAAGATCGAGGACGCCCTCGAGACCTATCACGTGTCTGCCTGGGGCAAGGGCTACTTCGGCATCAATGCCGCAGGCCACCTGATCGTCCAGCCAGACATGGAGCCCAAGCGCAGCATCGACCTTCTGGAAGTGGTCGAGGGACTCAAGGCACGGGACCTCAATACCCCGGTGGTGATCCGCTTCTCCGACATCCTGCGGCACCGCCTCACGCGACTGAACGAGGCTTTCTCGCAGGCGATTGCGGAAAACGATTACCGCAGCCGCTACTGCGCGGTGTACCCGATCAAGGTCAACCAGCAGCGGCTTGTAGTCGAAGAGGTGTACCGCTGTGGCGCCGAATTCAATTTCGGGCTGGAAGCCGGCTCCAAGCCCGAACTGCTCGCGGTGATGGCGCTGACGGAAGGCGCTCCCGAACGGATGATCATCTGCAACGGCTTCAAGGACGACAGCTACATCGAAGCTGTCATCCTCGCGACGAAGCTCGGCCGCACCATCATTCCGGTCATCGAGAATTTCACGGAGCTGCAGCTCGTACTCAAGCATGCGCAGCGCTACCAGGTAAGGCCACGCATCGGCGTACGGGTCAAGC
The DNA here is from genome assembly GCA_965279735.1 of Steroidobacteraceae bacterium. Lineage (GTDB taxonomy): Bacteria > Pseudomonadota > Gammaproteobacteria > Steroidobacterales > Steroidobacteraceae > CAIUGU01. The sequence goes on from OZ257260.1 coordinate 2,912,452, forward strand.
TTGCAAGTGAAGGCGCGGGTCGCTGGCGCGGTTCGGCCGGAGAAAAATCCAAGTTCGGATTGTTCATCAGCGAAATCCTGGAGCTGGTCGCCGTCCTGAAGCAGCACGACATGCTCGACTGCCTGGAGCTCGTGCACTGTCATCCCGGCAGCCAGCTGCAGGACATCCGTCGCGTAAAGGATGCGATCAACGAACTCGCTCACGTCTATGCGGAAGTGAAGCGCATGGGTGCGGGGCTCAAGTACATCGACGTCGGCGGCGGCCTGGGTGTTGACTACGACGGCAGCGGCACCAACTTTTCCTCGTCGATCAACTACAGCATCGCCGAGTACGCCAACGATGTGGTCTACCGCATCGCCAGCGTCTGCAATGCACGCGGCATCGACCACCCGGTGATCGTCAGCGAGTCGGGCCGTGCCATGACGGCCCACCACAGCGTGCTCATCTTCAACGCGCTCGGCTCGTCGGCGCTCGACAAGTTCCGCGTCGCCGACCGGCTCGAAGAAGAGAAGGCTGGAGGCGAGGACGTACCCGCCCCGATCCACGACCTGTTCGAGGCCCATCGCGGCGTGACCGAGCGGCGTCTCGTCGAGTGCTATCACGATGCACTGCAGGCACGCGAACAGGCATTGCAGATGTTCAACCTGGGCTTGTTGAGACTTGAGTACCGCGGCCTCGCCGAACGCCTGTTCTGGGCAACGTGCGCGAAGATCCGCGATTTCTGCCGCAAGACGGGCTCGGTGCCCGAGGAACTCGAAGGACTCGAGTCCATCCTCTCCGATACCTACTTCTGCAATTTCTCGGTCTTCCAGTCGCTCCCGGACAGCTGGGCCATCGGCCAGCTGTTTCCGATCATGCCCATCCATCGCCTGAACGAACGGCCGACGCGCAATGCCGTGCTTGCCGACATCACCTGCGATTCGGACGGCAAGATCGATCACTTCGTCAGCCATCGCGAAGTCAAACGGACACTTGAGTTGCACGAACCGAAAAGTGGCGAGGAGTACTACCTCGGCGCATTTCTCGTCGGTGCTTACCAGGAAACGCTCGGCGACCTGCACAACCTGTTTGGTGACACCCATGTGGTGCACATCCGCCTGCACGACCAGGGCGGCTGGTGGATCGAGGAAATCGTGAAGGGCGATACGGCCAGCAAGGTACTGGGCTACATGCAGTACGACGTCGACCAGCTCTATCCGAAATTCGCCCGCGATTGCGAACAGGCGGTCAGGGAGGGCCGCATGTCCCTCGCGGAAGGCCAGGCGCTCAAGCGCTTCTACGAATCCGAACTCAACGGCTATACCTATCTGGAACCGGATTGATCGTCCTGGAGTCGCTGCCCGGATGGGTAGTCCTTACAGCCGACTTCAGGAAACACGGTTCGCTGCTATCCTGCCGGCCTCACACCGGGTACTGCCCATGCACTTTTTGCGAACCCTGAAGTTCTCTGGATTGCCGGTTGCAAAAGTACCGGCGCTTGCCGCTGTCGCGCTGCTGGCCTTCACTGCCCTTTCACCTGCGTGGGCAGCCGCACCCGCTGCTCCAGCAGTCCCGCAGCTGAAGGCCAAAGGCAGGCTCGTCCTGCTTGGCACTGAAGTAGCAGCGGGCCGCACGCGCCGTCTGACCTGGACCAGCGGCACTCCACTCGATGGCTTCGTCGTGCCGGTACCGGTGATCGTCGTCAACGGGCGCAATCCCGGACCGGTGATCTGCCTGACGGGTGCAATCCATGGCGATGAACTGAATGGAATCGAGGTTGCACGCCGCGTCGTCGCGAACCTGGATCCGGAAGAACTGGGCGGTGCAGTCATCGCCGTCCCGATCGTGAACCTGCAGGGGTTCTACCGCGGCACGCGCTACATGCCGGACCGCCGGGACCTGAATCGCAGCTTTCCCGGCAATGCCAAAGGCAGCGCCACCACCCGCACTGCCAATTCGTTCTTCACCGAAATCATCAAGCATTGTTCCGCGGTCATCGACCTGCACACGGGCTCGCTCGATCGCACCAACCTGCCGCAGATCCGTGCGGACATGCGTCGGCCGGCCGTTGCGCAGCTCACGCAGTTCCTGGGCTCCACCGTAGTGCTGCATGCAGCGGGTGAAACCGGATCGCTGCGCAGGGCGGCGGGTACGATCGGCATTCCCGCGGTGACGTTTGAAATGGGTGAACCCATGCGCGTGCAGGCCGAGCCTGTCGAGCATGGTGTAAAGGCCATCGAGACATTGCTGTATTCGCTCGGCATGACCAAGCAGCGGCGATTCTGGGGCGATCCTGAGTCCGTTTACTACGCTTCAACCTGGGTGCGCGTGAACCAGGGAGGACTGCTCTTCTCGGATGTCGGTCTCGGGGAACGCGTGAGCGAAGGCGAACTGCTCGGAACAGTCACGGATCCGATCTCGAACGAGCAGTTCAGGGTCTACGCCTCCGTCAGCGGCCGGGTGCTCGGCATGGCGCTGAACCAGGTCGTGCTGCCAGGATTCGCGGCCTACCGTCTTGGCATCGAGAGCGCGAAGCTCGCCCCCGCTGCCAATGGCCCCGACACCGAAGTCGATGAGCCCGCAGATGACGAAGACGTCAGGCCCGATTGAATTCTCCGCCTTCAGCAATCAACAAGAGCCTCTCATGGACAAGTTCACTGTCTCGGGTTTTTTCCTGCGCTGGCTGCTCGCCCTGGCGCTGGTGCTGCTGACGTTCAATCCGAGCGGCTATTCCTACTTCCACTGGCTCGTCGCCGGCCTCCCGAAAGTGACGCCGTTCGTGGTGGTATGCGGGATCGTGCTGATCATCGGCTGGATTGTCCTGTTCGGCGCCACGATGCGCTCCATTGGCAGCGTCGGGGTTCTACTGGCTGCAGCGTTGTTTGCGGCATTGATCTGGCTGCTCGTCGCACAGGGCTGGCTCGCGCTCAACAACCTCCGCGCGATCGAATGGCTCGCACTGTTCGTTCTCTCCGCCATCCTGGCGATCGGGATGTCCTGGTCCCACATCAGCCGCCGTCTCACAGGCCAGACCGATGTCGATGAAGTCGATCGGCACTGACGATTCCGGAAGGCATACGGGAATGATCGAATCGGTGCAGACGATGTTCCGGGGCCGGATCCTGGAAGTGAACATCGAGCGCGTGAAGCTTCCGAATGGCAGCACCGCGGATCTCGAAATTGCCCATCACCCGGGTGGAGCCGCCGTGGTGGCATTGGATGAACAGCAGCGCGTGTGCCTGCTCCATCAGTACCGCCATGCGGCAGGTGGCTGGTTGTGGGAATTGCCCGCCGGAAAAATCGACCATCGGGAACCTCCCATCGCAACCGCCCGGCGGGAACTCGTGGAAGAAGCGGGCATGGAAGCTTCGCGATGGGTCTCTCTGGGTGGCGTCCTGAGCTCGCCTGGAGTTTTCACCGAGGTGGTGCATCTCTATCTCGCCACTGCACTGCGTCCGGTCCCTGCCGCCCCCGAAGAGCACGAGGTCTTCAGGCTCGAATGGCTGCCCTTCGGCCAGGCTTTACAGATGGTGGAAACCGGGGAAATCAGCGACGGCAAGTCGATAGCCGGGCTGGTGCGGGCGCGCACCCGCATCTGACGACGTAAGGCGATTCCCCTGCTTTTTCCTAAGGTTGCCCTGCAACCAGCGTCCGGATGCGAACCGGAATGTGACCCATCGCTCAACCTGCAAGACCCGCTGGAATAAGCCTCCCTGCTTCTGGTCTCCTATACAGGCACACAAACGAGGGCGAGTGGAAAGCAGTGGTCGATACGGTTGAAATTCCAGCGTTGAAGGAAGAGCAGGCAGGCAGTCACAACGCCGGCAACGCAGGCAAGATCGCGTTCGATGAGCGTGGCAACGCAGTCTATGAGTGGCAGTTCGCTTCCTTTGCAGACGACGGCTACGAGGGCGAACAGTTGCGGAAGCAGGCCCTCGAACATCCCGGCCTTGCGATTGTCGATGAGGAACCGCCGGCGGATGCACCCATCCGCAGGAATGCCGTCGGCGCCCGTGTCGGCTACAACCCGTACGACAGCGGCCAGCTCGACAGGAAGGCACGCAAGCCACGTGACATGCGCGAACTGTCCAAGTGGATCGCGCTGCGTAAGAAACTCGCTGCTACCGAGGAATGATGCGGCTGCATGATGCTGTTCATGCGTAGCTGACCTGCCTGATCTTTTCTCCCTGGCTTGAACGATAGAACCGCCTGAGAGCCCCGAGCCACGCCTCGGCACGCACTTTCCGCCGGCGCAGGAAGCGCTCGTCCAGATAGCGGCAGAATCTCGCTGCATGACGGTTTGCCGTCTCGTAGCGATGCAGGCTTTCGGTATCGAGACCCGTCGCATAGGTGACGCGCTCGAACAGTTCACGATGCAGCGTCTGCGGAAAATGTCCGCCGGTCTGCGAGGTCAGCAGCAAGAGCGCACCCGCATATTTATCCACCTCCGCCTGCAACTCGAGTTCCAGCAGGGAAACAGGACGCCGGCGTGCACAGCTCCAGACCACGTACTGGAAATGACTGACACCTTCCAGGGCAGTGCAGTAGTCCGCAAGATTGTCCGGCCCGAGACGCTTGAAGGGACTCATCGCTTCAAGACGTGCGAGCACGACGGTGTCGACATACAGCGCAACGCGCAGCGCATCTTCACCCTCTTGCGGTTCGACGAAGACCAGCTGCTCATCGGTCAATGCCGCCGCACCGGTACAAGCGCGGAGCGCACGGCGGTCGGTGACGAGGAAGTCCCTGACATCCTGCTCCACCGGCGCGTCATACAGGCGCGCCAGCATGTGCTGCATCTGTGCCAGCACAGCTCCGTTCTGCATCGCTAGTGCCGGAAGCCGGCAATGACGACCGGGGTCGGTGCGACACCGAGGCGCTGGAGCAGGTTTCTTGCACGCGGGCTCCCGGTCTTCAGCCACACCTCATACAGGCGAAGGATGTCCTTGTCGGTATGCGTGTGCGCCATCTCCGCGACATCGTTGAGTACATCGACGACACGATGGAATTTGCGGGCGAGCTCTTCGAAGATTACTCCCAGCGCTTTCACACGCAGCGGGCCTGTAACGCCGCCCGCCAGCGCGCTGTATGCGCGCCCCCCCATGGCGATGTGATAGTCGATGTCGATCAGCTTGCGGGCAAAACTCTGTGCAAAGAAACCCGCGACAAACAGCGAGACATCGCCAAGGCGCCGGAGCGCCTGCTGTCTCTGGACGGGCTCCGACGCCGCCATGGCATCGGCCAGCATCTGCGCTAGTGGCCTGACCCTCGGGCCGTCGGGCGTGGACTCGTACAGGTCTTCAGTGCGGGCAAACATGGTCAGCACGTTCACGACGTAATGCTCGGTGTGCTGGTCGATCGTCACATGCTGCTCGTGCAGGGCTGTCTGGACGGAGTCGCGAAAGAACTCGCGCAGGTTCGTGACTTCAATGAGTGCCGGGGACTGCTCGTTTGTCGTTGCCATGAAGGACATCCTCGCTGCTGGGCCGGTAAGTGCCGTAACCGTCGCTAGAAAGATATGCAATAAGAAGGCCAGCCGCGTGACCTGCGTCGAGGATCAAGCACACGCCGGGCTGGCAGCCAGCCGCACTAATTGCTGACAGCAGAAAAAGAAAAACCCCGCGGCGCTTGCGCACCGCGGGGTCTTCGATATCGACCGGAAGTCAGGTCGCTGTATTACCAGCGGCCACCACCGCCGCCGCCACCACCACCGCCACCGCCGCCACCCGAGCGAGGACCGCGGCCACCACCGCCGCCGCCACCACCACCGCCCGTACGCTCCTGCGCTTCATTGACGCGGAGAGGGCGGCCGCCCATGTCCTTGCCATTGAGCGCCTGGATCGCGCGCGCTGCATCGGCGCGGGGCATTTCCACGAAACCGAAACCGCGGGGGCGGCCAGTGTCGCGGTCATTGATCAGGGCAACGGAATCGACAGTGCCGTGCGCTTCGAACAGTGTGCGCACTTCAGCGTCATTTGCAGAGAAAGGCAGATTTCCAACGTAGATTTTAGTCATGACAATTCAATCTCTCTGAAAAAGCCTCGAGTCGATTCCCCCCACCAGGAACGGCAACAGCGAAGCCTGGTTCACAATCGGGCTCCGCCCGTGGAACGACCGTGTCAACAACAGACTCGCGGCGTTCGTAGGTAGCAGGTCCCAGGCCTACGTTCGCGGTCTCGTCGGATTTTTCAGGAGTTGGCCCCGATTGTGGATCTTGCGACCCGGCTGGCCAGACCAGAGAAACAACGGCAAAGGCAACGAACGGCCCGGAGATTACGCCAACGCTATAGCCAAAGCAATTAGTCAACAGTTATTCAAGCGCTCCGGAAATTGCTTCCTGATGCTGAAAAACAGGAGTATTTCGTCGACCCTCACCAGCGACTCACCGTTGACGCACCGCCGCAAGACCCCGCTCGATGTCGGCTTCCAGATCGGCAAGGTCTTCAAGACCGACTGAAATACGCAGCAGTCCCTCGGTGATTCCTGCCCGTTCACGCTCCGCAGGAGTGATGCGTGCGTGGGTTGTCGTCGCCGGATGCGTCAGCGTGCTTTTGACATCCCCGAGGTTCGCCGTAATGGACAGCAGCCGCGTCGCATCGACGAACGCCCAAGCCTCCGCCCTGCCGCCTGCAACCTCGAAGGCGATGATGCCGCCGAATCCGGACTGCTGGCGGCGCGCGAGCGAATGCTGGGGATGAGACGGCAAACCCGCGTAATAGACACGACGCACCGCAGGCTGCTGCTCAAGCCAGGTCGCAAGCTTCAGTGCCGCAGCCGAATGCGCATTCATGCGCAGCTCGAGCGTCTCGAGACCCTTGAGGAACACCCACGCATTGAACGGACTCATGCTCGGCCCGGCCGTCCGCAGAAAACCAAACGCTTCCTTGCCGACCAGTTCCTTCGAACCCACGATCGCTCCGCCGACGCAGCGACCCTGTCCATCCAGATACTTCGTGGCCGAATGGATCACGAGATCTGCGCCCAGTGCCAGCGGGCGTTGCAGCGCCGGTGTGCAGAAACAATTGTCGACTGCAAGCAGGACGCCGTGCGCATGGGCAACAGCCGCAATGGCTTCAATATCTCCTATCACCGACAGGGGATTCGACGGCGTTTCAAGAAAGAAGAACCGCGTGTTCGGCTTGATGGCACGACGCCACGCCTCGATATCGTCCGGCGGCACGTACGTCACTTCGACGCCGAACTTCACGAAATACCGGTTGAACAGGTTGATGATCGAACCGAAGACGCTCTCGGAACACACGAGATGATCGCCGGCTTTCAGCAGTGCCATCCCCATGGCCAGAATTGCAGCCATGCCGGAGGAAGTCGCGACACAGCTCGCACCTCCTTCCATCGCGGCCAGCCGCTCTTCGAAGCAGCGGACAGTCGGATTCGTGAAGCGCGAGTAGATGTTGCCGGTTGCCCCTTCCGCGAATCGGGCAGCGGCCTCCGCAGCACTCGCGAACACGAAGCTCGAGGTCGTGAAAATGGGCTCCGCATGCTCGCCTTCAGTCGTGCGGGCGTGACCGGCACGGATGGCAAGGGTTGCCAGGCGAAAGTCGTCTTCTGTCATGGGAGTGAAAGCCGTCAACAATCCTTGAGGGACAGGGACTATAGCGGAACCCATCGCGGCTGGCAGTCACCGGCAATTGCGCGTAGCCTTTTTTCATGCACCGTAATCCTCAATTTCCGCACTTGCGGCTCGTGACCGGGGACCGCCAGCTGTCGTCGTGGTCGCTTCGACCCTGGATACTGCTCAGGAACCTGGGGCTGGCATTCGAAGAGATCCGGCTGCGGCTCGATACCCCGGAATTCGAGAGCCGCATCGGCAGCCTTTCGCCCACGCGCAGGGTGCCGGTACTGATCGCAGGCTCGCTGACGGTGTGGGATTCCCTCGCCATCTGCGAATACGCAAGCGAGCTGGCTCACGGCGCGGGCTGGCCGGAAGAAGCCGCACAACGTGCTCAAGCCCGGGCCATCAGTGCAGAAATGCATTCCGGATTCCAGGCTCTGAGGACACAGTGGCCATTGCAAAGCGCCAGCACACTCGATGTGCAACTGGATCGGCACGCACAGGCCGATGTCGCGCGTGTTGATGCGATCTGGCAGTCGTGCCTGGCCCACGGTGGCCAAGGCCCCTGGCTGTTCGGCCGGTACTCGATTGCGGATGCGATGTACGCCCCCGTCGTGCTGCGCTTCAATACTTACGGTGCGGAACTTTCGCCGCCGTCCCGCGCGTATGCAGCAGCCGTGCTTGCAGATCCCTGGATCCGGCAGTGGGTGGCCGAGGCTGCAAGCGAGATTGAGCCAGCACAACCTGCCGCAGCAGGATCGCTGCCATGAAGTGGACATCCACGATTGCAACCGAAAGTTCTCTCGGTGTTGCAGTAGAGCAAGCCGCAGAGCAGGTGTTCAAGGGACTCGACCGGCAGGAACCGGACCTGATCCTCGCTTTCGTCAGTGAGGAACACGCTGGTGAATTCGATCAACTGGCCGGACTGCTGGCACGTGAATTCGAGGGTGCATTTGTCTTCGGCTGCTGTGCGAACAGCGTGGTAGGTGGCGGCAAGGAGATCGAGGATCGCCCTGCCCTGTCCCTGACTGCAGCCGTACTGCCGAACGTGAAGCTGGCGGGCACCCATCTCGAAGCGGCCCAGGTTCCACCCGTCTTTGCAGAGCGGCGTTTCTGGGAAGATGCTTTGCATGTCCCGGCGGGTGAAGAACCCTGCTTCCTGTTGCTGGCAGACCCTTTCAGCTTCGAGACCGATGATTTCCTGAAAGGTCTGGATCGGGCATTTCCAGGGAGCGCGAAGATGGGTGGACTGGCAAGTGGCGCCAGCCAGCCCGGCAGCGGTGCGCTGTATCTCGACGGAGCGGTGCATCGATCCGGGATGATTGCGCTCGCGATGACCGGCGACATCGAATTGCGGACGGCCATCGCGCAGGGCAGCCGGCCCATCGGCGATCCGATGTTCGTGACCAGTGCCCATGACAACCTCATCCGCGAACTGGATGGACGGATACCCCGGGACATTCTCGGCGATGTCTTCGAGCGATTGCCGCCTGCGGACCGTAAGCTGTTCGGCGACGCCCTGTTCATTGGACTCGCCACCACCCAGGACCGCAGCCAGTACGGCGCCGGAGATTTTCTGGTCAGGAGCATCCTGGGTCTTGACCCGCAGAGTGGTGCTTTATGGGTGGGCGGACGGGTGCAGACCAACACGGTGGCGCAACTGCACCTGCGCGATGCGCTGTCGGCTGCGCAGGATCTGGAACGCATTCTCAAGACACAGCGGAGTACGGCCGGCAGCGCGGAGGCTGCCCTGCTGTTCTCATGCGTAAGCCGCGGCGCGCAGTTCTATGGCCAGCCCGATCACGACAGCAATGCCTTCCGTCGCATCGTCGCAGATGTGCCGATCGGTGGATTTTTTTGCGGTGGCGAAATCGGCCAGATCCAGGGCACCACCCACCTGCACGGTCATACCAGCGTGTTCGGCACCTTCACGCCCCGCACGCGCAAGTAGCTTTACCGGCTCAGGCGTCCTGCAGGCGCCAGGGCGACTGGTAGTTCATCCCCAGACGGATGATCTTGCCAAGCAGCGGACCGTACTGGATGCCGGTCACCTGGGCCGAATCCGCAAAATCCTCGCCATGGCTCAGATTGGGGTTGGCGTTGGCTTCAAGCACGAAGACGCTGCCATCGGGACGCATGCGGAAATCCATGCGTGCATAGCCGCTCAGGCTCAATGCGCGATAGATGCGTTTGCTGAGCCTGTCGAAGTAGGCATTCATTCCTTCAGGCAGGGCCTGCGCCGCCGTCGTCCGGATGCCGTGTTTTTTCTGGTACGCACGATCCCACTTCACCTTGCGCGTCGCGATGCCCGCAAGCTCGGGCAACGTACCGAAATCGAGTTCCCACACCGGGAAGGTCTGCAATCGCTGGTTGCCCATGACTCCCACGTAGAACTCGCGACCTTCGATGTATTCCTCGACGAGCGCATCCGAATGCGTCTGCTCGTGAATGAACTGGATGCGGTCCTTGAGTCGCTCGATGTCGTGCACCACGGAGGCTTGCGAGATTCCATACGACGCATCTTCCGATACGGATTTGACGAACAGCGGAAACTTGAGCTTCGCCGGAATGCGGTAGCGCTGGCCCCGACGCAACACGGCGAAGCGCGGCGTGGGAATGCGGTGGTACGCGAGAATCTGCTTGGACAGCGCCTTGTCGCGCGAAATCATCAGGCCGCGTGGATTGCAGCCCGTGTATGGCTGGCGCATGAGCTCCAGGAAAGCCACGACATGCTGGTCATAGCTGACGATGCCCTGGAACTCTTCGAGCAGATTGAACGCAACATCCGGCTTCCATTCCATGATGGCGCTGCGCAGGTCCGTCAGGTGGTCGCCCAACCCCAGCGCACGCACTTCATGACCGGACTTCTTCAGGTATTCGACGACGTCGAATTCGGTCTTGAATTCCTCGATCTCGCGCTCCGTATAACCCTTGAGGGTTTCCGGAGGCACCAGGCTTTCATGCATGAGCACCAGGATACGAAGTGGCTTCATAGGGCGTACTTCTCGCGATCACGACGCAGGACATCCAGCATGATGCGCTCGATCAGACCGAGCGCGGCACGTTTTGCATCACGCTGGGGAGTAACGACCACCAGCTGCAGTACACGACAACGCCGGATGACCATGCGCATGACGTGATGCACGACGTAAGGATGCAGCCTGTTGCGCCGCGCCAGCAAGCGGATGAACTGCGGGCGCACCTGCCTGAGGAATCCGCTCGCGGCCAGACGCCGTGGATGATCCTCACGCTTGCCGAATACCCTGCGCAGCCTGCGGTCGTAGGCGTCAATGGTATCGAAGGCATAGCGCTTGAGTCGTTGCTCGTAGTGTTGTCGCAGCGTGCGGCGATTGGTGGCAAGGGGTTCCATGATCTCGCGAGTGCGCACCACGGGTTTCGCGCCTTTCAGCTCGCCCATGAGCGCATCGACGTATTCGAGCTTGCGGCTCACGGGCCAGTCCGCGTAATCGCGGCGCCAGCGTGAACGGGGCTGCAACCAGACTGCGAACGTTTCGGCGAAATCCTCGGTCGGATGACTTTGCGCATACCAGTGTCCGAGATGCAGGACGAAATTGCGGCTGGCCGGCCGCGGCTTGTACACGTCGGGATACGGCTTGGAGGCGCGGCCGAAAACACGGCGCCATTCCTTGCGACGCCTGAGCCTGAAGGCCGTATCGACGGCATGACCCGCCTCGTGCCTCAGGATTCGCATGAGCCAGTTCGTATTGCCGCCTTCCACCTCGTGCATGAAGCGCCGTTCGAGCTGCATCAGCCGCGGATGAGCGAGATAGAACGGCACGGCAATGCCCGGGATGCCATCGGGAGAGAACCATTCATCCGACAGCCAGGCGTGAGGCTGGAACTTGAGTCCCCGCTGCTCGAGCTCCGAGCGCAGGCGTAGAAGATGGGATTCGACAAAAGAACCCTTGAGGGTCAGGTGCAGGTCGCAGAACCGCAGATCCAGCAACTCGTCGTCGCTCAGGTGCAGCCAGCCGGGAGTGTTGCGGCGCTGCCGCTCACGCAATCGATTGGGCTGGGCACGCATGAGGATCAGCCCTGGCCAGCGGGCGTTGCCGCAAGGCGCCGCGCAATCTGTTCGAGCAATTCGCGATCTGCCAGTTCACGACGCAGGTCTGCGGGCAACGCAGCCGCCGAGTAGTGAGCGCCAGCGATCGCGCCGAACACAGCCCCGGCAGTTGCAGGAGCGGATGAATAATGCAAGGCGAGCGTAAGCCCATCCTGAAAGCTCATGGTCGTTGCAAATGCCCAGAGCGCCGTTGCAAGAACACCGACAGCAGTTCCATCCCGCCCCGGAGCGCCGCTGCTGTTCCAATCGACGCTGAGCAGCGATTCGATCTCGGGCTTGAGTGCCCGGCTCCTTAGAGCGGTCACGGCCCGTCCGCTTGAGAGCGAGAGAATCTGCTGCTTGGAGCCCCCCTCCAGTGCAACGAGCACCAAAGCCGCGAACAGCCTGCATGCGTCCAGGACGGCCGGTGCCTGCTGCGTAGTTCGGGAAGCCTCCGTCGCAGCATCCAGCGCGACTTCCGGCAGATCGCGGAAATAGAGAGCGACTGCCGCGGTCCTGGCCAACGACCCGGGGTCGCGTTGTGCAGGATCGTGAGAGCCCGCGTAGGGCTTGCGCGTCCATTTCCAGGTGGCAACTGCACGACGGATATCGGCGGGGACGGCAATCCTGTTCTTCGCTCCGGCGGGTGATCCTTCCTGCTGCCAGCGCAGATAGCGCTGCATCTGGTCGGCGAGATCATTGCCTGAACAGTCGAGCAGACTCTCCGCCAACACCAGCGTCATGGCCGTATCGCTGGCCCACTGGCGACGGCTCTCTCCGGCAGCAGCATCCCCGATCGCGAGTCCGAGCAGCGCGCCCGTCACCCTTCCTGCGGATTCGCTTCCCTGTCCCGCAGAGCCAGTGGCTACTTCTGAATCGTCCCAGAACAGGACGTATTTCCTTTGCGCAACCGTTTCCGGAATCTGGGGAATGGCCCGTGATCGCTCCGATTGCCGCCACAATGCGGTGAGTCGATCGAGCGCTTCCTCGTTGCCGAGACCGCCGCGCACCAGATGACAGCCGAGCACTGTTCCCGTCCGTCCAACGCCGGCCCTGCAGTGCACGTAGACTCGTCTGCCTGCAGCCAGTGCAGCGTCGATGTTATCGAGGATTTCACTGACTACTGCCGGTGTGTCGGGCAAGCCATGATCGATGATCGGGAATCGCTGATGGCGAACCGCCGGATCAAGCGCGGGCAACAGGGATGCGTAGTCAGAAAGCTCGTCCGCCTCCGTGAGATCAATGAACCAGTCGATACCTGCTGCCAGTAGACTTTTGAGCCGCACTTCAGCGTCATTCTTTTCCGGCGCGCCAGGATACTCGCCCGCAAGCAGCCTTCCTGGCGCTATCCAGTATGTATTCGGAAATGGACGCGACGGTGCCGGCGCGGCCGCAGAGGCTTTTCCTTTCACGGGGTCTTTTGCTTTCATGCGTCAGACTGTGTGGCCACGGGGTCGCCCGGGTCTGCCTTGTCGATCCAGCGACCCGCGTTGCTGGCGGCAGCTTCGACGCCCAGGCTCGCAAAGTCGAAGGCGAGCGGATCGGCGAGATGGGAAGGCACGACATTGCGCAGACTTGAGAAGATCGTCTCTGTGCGCCCCGGATGCTCAAGCTCCCACTGCTGCAACATGCGCTTGATCGCAACACGCTGCATGTTGTCCTGGGATCCGCACAGCTTGCACGGGATGATCGGAAACTCACGCGCGGTGGCGTAGCGTTCGATATCGCGCTCGGAAACATAGGCCAGGGGGCGGATCACGACATGCTTCCCGTCTTCCGATTGCAGCTTGGGCGGCATCGCCTTGAGCTTTCCGCCGAAGAACATGTTCAGGAACAGTGTCTCGATGATGTCATCGCGATGATGGCCAAGCGCGATCTTGGTGATCCCGTTTTCAGATGCAAACCGGTAGAGCGCGCCGCGCCGCATGCGCGAACACAGCCCGCACATCGTCTTGCCTTCGGGAATCACCCGCTTGACCACGCTGTACGTATCCTGCTCGATGATCCGGTAAGGCACGCCGAGCGCCTTGAGGTAGTCAGGCAGTACGTGTTCGGGAAATTCCGGCTGCTTCTGGTCGAGATTCACCGCGAGCAGTTCAAAGTGGACGGGCGCACTCCGCTGCAATGACAACAGGATGTCGAGCAGCGTGTAGGAATCCTTGCCGCCGGACAGGCATACCATTACGCGATCACCGGCTTCGATCATCCGGAAATCCTCGATGGCCTTGCCAACGAGGCCGCGCAACCGGGCCTGCAGCTTCTTCGAGTTGTTCGAAGGCTGCCGCGCGATCTCGATCGCGGAAACGGGGATGTAGATGGCAGGATCGGGCGGCGTCATTCGAGGTACTTCGTTTCAACGTAGCGCAGCCACGCGGCGGCCGACAACGGCTTGCCCGTGGCGTTCCTGATAAGTTCGGGAGTGCTCACGCTGGCCCCGAGGCCATGGACGTTTTCCTTCAGCCACGCGAACAGTCCTTCGAACTGACCCGCTGCCAGCTCATCGTCCAGCTGCGGACGATCATTGCGGAGACTCTCGTAGAGCTGTCCTGCTATCACGGCACCGAGCGCGTAGGACGGAAAGTAACCAAAGGAACCGACCGCCCAGTGCACGTCCTGCAGGCAGCCTTCGGCGTCGCTGGCAGGCCGCATTCCGAGGCGGCGCTCCATGCCCGCGTTCCAGGCTTCGGGCAGGTCTTTCACTTTCAGCTGGTCCGCGAGAATGTCCTTCTCGAGATCGAAACGCAGCATGACATGGAGTGGATAGGTGAGTTCATCGGCATCGATGCGGATCATGCTCCGGCGCACGCGGGTGAGATAGCGATAGACATTCTCGGCCTCCCATTCCGGACCGGTGACCCCGAAGGTCTTGTCGAGCAACGGTTTCAGGTACTGCATGAACGGCCGGCTGCGGCCGATCACCATTTCAAGGAGCAGCGACTGGCTTTCCTGCATCGCCATGCCCCGGTCATGCCCCACGGGTTGTCCTGACCATGCTTCCGGCAGGCCGAAGTCGTACATCGCGTGTCCGGTCTCATGCAGGACACCCATCAGGCCGGGCAGCGGATCGTTGACGTCGAAACGCGTCGTCACGCGGATATCTCCCGGCACTCCACCGGTGAAGGGATGCGCACTCTCGTCCAGCCGGCCGCGCTCGAAGGGAAATCCCAGCGCCTTCATGACATCGACGGCCAGCTGACGCTGCTTGGCGGCGGAGAAGCGGCCAGTGATCGGTAGCGGAGGCACCTCTGCCTGGGCGGCGATCGCTTTCTGGATCAGGCCGGGCAGCCTCCGCCCGAGCGCCGTAAAGATCTGGTCGATCTCCTCACTCTTGAGGCCGGGGCTGAACTCGTCGATGAGCGCATCGTAGGGTGCCAGGTTCAGCGCCTGTCCGAGGAGATTGGCCCTGTCCCGGGTGAGGTTGATCACCTCCTCCAGATGGGGAGCAAAAGCAGCGAAATTGCTTTGCTGCCGGGCTTCGGTCCACCGCGCCTCTGCACGGGCTGTCGCCCTGGCCAGGCGCGAGACCAGGGATTGCGGCGTGGCCAGCGCGTGATCCTGCGCCCGGCGCATCTCCCGCAGGTTGGCGAGCTGCCAGGGCTCCAGCCCCTGGGCATTGGCCTGCGCGCGTTCCAGCAGCCGGGATACCCGGGGGGTGATCAGCAACGCGTGGCATTCGGTCTCGAGTGCAGCAAGCTGCTCGCCGCGGATATCCGCGCTGCCGCGCGGCATCATGACTGCTGCGTCCCAATGCAGGACGCCGGCCGCGCCCTGCAAGGCATGCAACCTGCGAAACTCCTGCTCAAGCTGGTGGTACGGCGTCAACGCCATATCGGGAACCTCGTATCGCTTGCCCCCGGACAACGGCTGCCGCGGGACTTCCGGAGTCCTCTGGCATGGCCGCGGGGAGGGCTGGATTCTAGCAAGGGGCCGGCTTGAGGAGCCCGGATACGTTACGAAAACTTAAGGGCTTGCAGGGGTTAATCCGCCCCATGAATGTGATTTCATAGCCCCACTTTAGATGTGGGCGCGCTGATTCCCCCTGTAGATGCTGCACCCCTGACCGGTGACACAACGTGCCACCGGTTTCTTTTTATCCGGCCGGCCTAGACTGGCCCCGGCCGCTCACCGACCAGATAGCCCGCCCCGCGGACCGTGTGGATGAGGGGATGGTCGAAACCCCGGTCGACCACCTGTCGCAACCGGCTCATGTGCACTTCAATCACGTTGGTTTTCGGATCGAAATGCAGGTCCCACACGTTTTCGAGCAGCATCTTGCGGCTCACAACCTGGCCGGAATGCCGCATCAGGTATTCGAGAAGGCGAAACTCGCGTGCCGTGAGCTCGATCGGCTTGCCCTCACGCTGAACCCGCCTGTTCACCACATCAAGGCGAAGGTCTGCGACTTCGAGGCGCGTGGCGGTATCGGATCCCCTTGAACCCCTGCGCAGCAGCGCCTCGACCCGCGCTAGCAGTTCCGCAAAGGCATACGGCTTGGGCAGGTAATCGTCCCCGCCCGCCTGCAAGCCATCGACACGATCTTCCACGTCGCCGAGAGCGCTCAGGACCAGGATGGGGGTTTCGTTGCCGCTGGCGCGCAACGCCTTCACGATGGACAGCCCTTCCATTCCAGGCAGGGTGCGATCCGCGATGATGATGTCCCACGTCTCGCCCATCGCCCGTTGCAGCCCCAGGCGACCATCCGATTCATGGGCTATTTCGTAGCCCTGCTCCGTGAATTCGCTGCACACGATTTCGGCGGTGGCAGCATCGTCTTCGATCATCAGGATGCGCATTGCATCGCTGGATTCGTGCAGGGCTCAGCCATGCGCCGCCGGGGAAACGACTTCACCCCCGACGGAAGAAGGCTCCTTTGTCCCGCGCATGCGGTCAATCATGCGACCCACGTACTGTGGCGACTTCGAGTTGCGCGCCATGAGCAGGTACATGGCCGGTACGACATACAGCGTCATGAGCATCGAAAACACGACGCCATAGATGACGACCGCGCCGAGCGACTTGCGGGCTTCCGCACCAGCACCCGCCGCGAGCAGGAGCGGCATCGCACCGAACACCATGCACAGGCTGGTCATCAGCACCGGACGCAGCCGGATGACCGAAGCGCCGATGATCGATTCGGCGAATTCGGTGCCGCGATCGCGGAGCTGGTTCGCGAATTCCACGATCAGGATGCCGTTCTTGGCCGCGAGACCGATGAGCATGACAGCGCCGATCTGGCTGAACACGTTGATCGAGCTGCCCTGGAACCAGAGCCCCAGCAGCGCACCTGTGACCGCGAGCGGCACCGTCGAGATAATGATGGTCGCGTGCTTGAAACTCTCGAACTGGGCGGCCAGCACGAGGAATACGATCAGAAGGGCCAGGACGAAGGTCGTGTACAACGCGCCGCCGGACAGCCGGAACTCGCGCGACTCACCGTCGTAGTTGATCTGCGCATCCGGAATGTCGGCGCGGACCTGCTTCTCCAGATCATCAAGCGCCTGTCCCAGTGAATAGCCGGGAGCGAGGCCCGCGGAAATGGTGATGGAACGCAGCCGGTCGAACCGCTTGAGTTCGAGGGGACCCGCCACCTCTTCGATCTTCACGAGATTGGAAAGAGGGATCAGGTCTCTGCCCGTCGTCGAGCGCACGTATATGTTGTCGAGGTCGCTGGGAGTAGCACGATCATTTTCACGCGCCTGCAATACGACGTTGTATTCCTCGCCGTTCATCAGGAACGTCGTGACCCGTCGCGAGCCCATCATCGTTTCGAGCGTACTGCCCACGGTAGTGAGTGAGATCCCGAGGTCGGCAGCGCGGTCACGGTCAACGGAAATCTTGATCTGGGGCGAGCGCTCGGAATAGTCGGAATCGATATTCTGCAGGCCAGGATTTTCAGCGGCTTTGGCGAGCACGATATCGCGCCACTTCACCAGCTCCTCATAGGTACCCCCGCCGATCACGAGCTGCACCGGACGCCCTGCGCCCTGCACACCGAGGCTGGCTGGCGTGATGACGTTGATACGCACACCTGGAATTTCATTGAGCTGCAGCCGCAGACGCTGGGCAATGACCTGGGCTGAATCCTTGCGCTCATCCCATGGCTTGAGCGGCAGGAACACGAGGGCGGAAGTCACATCGCTGGGACCGCGGGCGCCGGGCCCGCCTGTACGCGCGATCATCCGCTCTGCGTTTCCGCGGTCGATCTCGCTGCCCACGCTTTTTTCGACCTGCGCAAGGTAGCGGTCCATGTACGCAATGCTGGCGCCTTCTGGCGCCTGGACACGAATCTGGATCTGCGCGCGATCCTCGAGAGGCGCGTATTCGCTCGGTAACGCCTTGAACAGCGCATAGGCCAGCGGAATGGTAGCGATCGCAATCCCGAGAATGACCAGCGGAGCCGCCGTTGCGGCGCGCAAGGTCCGTTCATAGAAACCCGAGAGCCGACGGAAACCGCTGTCTATGAAATGGGAAACGCGCCCGTGCTGGATGCCATTGGCAAACAGCTTGGAGCTCATCATCGGCACGAGCGACAGCGCGATGATGCTGGAGAACGCGATGCCTGCCGCAATCGTCACGCCGAATTCGCTGAAGAGCCGTCCGATGTTGCCTTCCATGAAAGAGATGGGGAGAAACACCGCGCACAGGACCAGGGTCGTCGCGATCACGGCGAAACCGATTTCGCGGGTGCCGTCGACGGCGGCCAGCAACGCAGGCTGCCCCCCTTCGATACGTCTCACGATGTTCTCGAGCACCACGATCGCGTCATCGACGACGATTGCCACTGCCAGCACTGCCCCAAGCAGTGTGAGCGTATTGATCGAATAGCCGAGCCAGGACATCACGAGGCAGGCAGAAACGATCGAAATCGGAATGGTGACCGCAGGAATCAGGGTGGCGCGCATCGAGCCCAGGAACCCGTAGATCACGACCAGCACCAGGCCGAGCGTGATCAGGATCGTGTGCTCGACTTCGTTGAGCGACTGCTCGACGAAGACGGTATTGTCGATCGATACGAAGAGATCCATGCCCGCTGGCAGGTTCGGCTTCATGCGCTCGATTTCGGCACGGATGCCCCGGGAGATGTCCACGACATTGGCCGTGGAGGTCGGCTGGATGCTGATGCCGACGGCGTTGACACCGGTGGCGCGATAGATCGAGCGGAAATCCTCGGCATCGATCTTGACGTCGGCGACTTCACCGAGGCGAACCAGGTAATCATCCGCACCGCGCCCGATGACGAGATTGCGGAAGGACGCTTCGGTCGACATCCCGGCGTCAGTGTTGAGGATGAACTCCCGTTCGGAGGATTCAAGCCGCCCGGCTGGCAGCTCGACGTTCTCCGCACGCAGCGCGCTTTCGACATCCTGCACAGTGAGGCGGCGTGCAGCGAGAGCCGAGCGATTGAGCCAGATGCGCATTGCATACCGTCGCTCGCCGATGACGTTTGCCGTGGCGACGCCGGGGACGATCGAAAAGCGGTCGACGACGTTGCGATCCGCGTAGTCGCTGAGTTCGAGCTGCGACATCCCTTCGCCGGTGACGTTGACGAACATCGTGATGCCGGCGTTCGCATCAGCCTTGGCTATGCGGGGTGTATCGGCTTCATCAGGAAGATTGCCCTGCACGCGGGACACGCGGTCACGAACGTCATTCGCCGCAGATTCGATGTCACGATCCTGCGAGAACTCGATGTTGACCTGGGAGCGCTCGTCCTGGCTCGAGGATGTGAGCTTGCTGACACCTTCGATGCCCGCGAGCTGGTTCTCGAGGACCTGGGTAACTTTCGTTTCGACAACGGCGGCGGAAGCACCGCGATACGTCACCTGGACGTTGACGACGGGACGACTGATGTCGGGATACTCGCGGATCGCCAGCCGCTGTGCCGCCATGAGGCCGGTGAGCAGCAGCAACAAGCTGATCACCATCGCGAAGACGGGGCGGCGAACCGAGGTATCGGAAAGAATCATGACGCGATCTCCTGGCCTCGCACTTCTGCCGAGCCCGTTACGGCTGCCGTCCCCGAGACGCGTACGTGGGTGCCGTCGATCAGTTTCTGGGTGCCCTCGATGACGACGACGTCACCGCCGGTCAACCCCTTCACGACTTCAACCTGCCCCGGACGGCGGCGGCCGGTCGTGATTTCGGTCTTGTAGACCTGGTCATCACGGACCACAAATACGTACTGACGGTCCGCCTCGGGAACCAGTGCCTGTTCCGGGAGGGTGAGCGCCTGGTCTTCTGCGCGGAGCAGCCGCACTGTCATGAACATGCCCGGCTTGAGTTTGCCGTCGCGATTGTCGATGTTGCCGCGGACAATGACCGACCGGGTGACAGGATCGACGCGACTGTCGATGCTCGCGACCTTGCCGCGGAATTGTTGTCCTGAATACGCAATGCTGGTGGCCTGGATTTCAAGGCCATTCTGCAGCATGGTCAGGAACGTCTCCGGCACCGAGAAGTCGAGCTTGATGACGCTCGTATCGTCGAGCGTGGTGATGACGATGGCAGGCGTGACGTAGCTGCCGACGCTGACGTTGCGCAGTCCGACCCGGCCATTGAAAGGTGCGCGCACGATCGTGTCATTGACGCGACCCTGGGCTGCCGTGACGCGAGCTTCGTTCTGCCTCAGCGTTGCTTCCAGCTGTTCGAGCTGTGACTGGGAAAGCGCCTTGGTGGCGAACAGTTCCTTGCTGCGGTTGAACTGGCTGCGGCTGTCGCCGAGCGCGGCTTCTGCGACGGCCAGATCCGCCTGCGATTCAGTGCCATCGAGTTCGACCAGGACTTCGCCCTTCCTGACCTGCTGGCCTTCCGTGAAGCGGATGGCCACGATGCGATTGGCTGTCTTGGCCGTGATATCGACAGACTCGTTGGCCCGGGCAGTACCGAGTGCTTCCACGGCGTCTGCGAAAGCGGTCGGTTGAACTGAAACCGCCACGACTGCCACAGGCCCCGCTCCCTGTCTGCCGCCGCCGGCCCCGGGGCGCCCGGCGCCAGCTCCTCCATCTGGACGCTGGCCGCCAGCCGCGGGTCCACCACCCTGGGGTGCTCCGCCCGCCTGCGGACGCTGTCCACCTGCAAACCCACCCTGTGCGCCGCCGCCCGCCGCCGGCGAGGCAGCCTTGTTGGCAGTCACAAACCAGGCGAGCCCCAACAAGGCGGCAATGACGACTGCTCCGGCAACGATCGTGGGGCGTGAACTGGAAAGCATGAAAATCCTGCTGCTACTGCCCGCTGGGGCAAAGACCTGGGACGAAATTTGAGCCGGGAAGTTTAACCCGGCCGACCCGCCTAGAAAACCGCATATCCAAGTTAATGCGGTGCCGCGACAGTGATATGACTGCGGCCAAAGAATAGCGGTAAGCCCCACGGATCGTTGTAAAGAATCGCCAAGAATCGCAAAGACTTGGCGACTACCCCTGCGAAAGGGGTGCGGGGCTGCCTTACGGGGGCGATATCAGGGCTCGGGATCGGAGCCGCCTGCAATTCCTTCAAACAGGGCGGTGGTGAGATAGCGCTCGCCGGTATCCGGCAGCATCGCGAGGATGACGGACCCAGGCGGCGCCCGATCCGCGACCTTGAGAGCGGCCGCCACCGTGCCGCCGGAGGAAATCCCACAGAAAATGCCTTCGCGACGGGCGAGGTCCCGCGCCGTTTCAAGGGCCTCATCGTCGGTTACCGGCACGATTTCATCCGGAACACTCCGGTCCAGCACGGCGGGGACGAAATCGGGCGTCCAGCCCTGGATCTTGTGGGGTTTGAATTCATTGCCGGCCAGCAACGATGCCGCAGCCGGCTCGGTCACCACTACACGCACGTCAGGACGGGCCTTCTTGATCATTTCGCCGGCGCCGGTGAGCGTGCCGCCGGTCCCCCAGCCCGTCACCCAGAAATCGAGCCGCCGCCCCGCAAAGTCGCTCAGGATTTCCGGACCGGTGGTATTGCGATGATATTCGGGGTTGGCTGGGTTCTCGAACTGGCGAGCCAGGAACCAGCCGTGCTTGCGCGACAGCTCTTCCGCCTTGCGCACCATGCCCGTCCCCCGCTCGGCAGCGGGAGTCAGAATCACCTTTGCACCCAGCGCCCGCATGATCTTGCGGCGTTCGACCGAAAAGGTTTCGACCATCAGCGCCACGAACGGATAGCCCTTGGCGGCACACACCATCGCCAGCGCGATGCCGGTGTTGCCGGAAGTGGCTTCGACGACGGTCTGCCCGGGTTTCAAGGTCCCGCGGCGCTCGGCGTCCTCGATGATCGCAATGGCCAGACGATCCTTCACCGAGCTCAAGGGATTGAAGAACTCGCACTTCGCGTAGAGGGTGACGTGCGCCGGGGCAAGACGATTGATCCGGACGACAGGCGTGCGTCCGATGGTGCCGAGAATGCTGTCGTAGATCATGGGTTACTCCGTTTTCTCTGCGCTGTTCTTCTCCAGACCCTGTCAGGGCCTGGCTTTGAGCCAGGTGGCGACTGCGGCCGGAAGGTCCTTCTGGGCGCGACCGCTCACATAGATGCCGATATGTCCGCCGTTGAATGCGTACGTGCTGTAGTCGGATGCCGTGACGAGATCCTTGAGGACGATCGATGCCGCAGGCGGCACCAGATGATCCTGCGTAGCGTAGACATTCAGCACCGGCATCGTAATCTTTTTCAAGTCGACGTTACGACCGCCAATGACCAGGGTGCCGGCCTGCAGGCGGTTCTCGCGATAGAACCACGTGACGAACTGGCGAAAGGCTTCGCCGGCCTGGTCGGGGCTGTCGAAAATCCACTTCTCCATGCGCAGGAAATTCCGCAGCTGCACGGGATCACCCGCGAGTTCTGCAAGCCCTGCATATTTCTGGCTCATCAACCGGAACGGCATTAGCGACAGGAACGTGAAATTGAGCAGATCGCCCGAGACATTGCCCGCCGTCCGCACTAGCGCATCGATATCGATCGCCTGAACCCACCTGGACAGCAGATTGTCGGCCGTGTGGAAATCCACGGGCGTCACCATCGTGATGAGATTCTTCACGCGATCCGGTTTGAGCGCCGCGTAGCAGAGGCTGAATGTGCCACCCTGGCACACGCCCAGAAGATTCACCCGCTCGATGCCGTGAGCGGTGCAGACATGCGTTACGCAGTGATCGAGATAGCGATTGATGTAGTCGTCAAGCTCGAGATACCGGTCAGCTCCATCCGGCGAACCCCAGTCGATCAGATAGACATCGATGCCCCGGCGTAGCAGGCCGCGAATGAGTGAGCGGTCCTCCTGCAGGTCCAGCATGTACGGACGGTTCACGAGCGCGTAGCAGATCAGCAGCGGAATACGCGGCGACTCATCAGCGCCAGGAGTCGCATCGAGAGACCGATAGCGGTACAGGACGAGCTTGTCCTCCCGATAGACCTCATCCTTGAGGCTGGGGCCGATCTCGACATCACCAAGGTCACGCAGTGCCCCCAATCCCTGCATGACCTGCCGGCTGAATTCCGCAGGATCAGCAACGGCCCGCAGGGCTTCGAACGGATTGGGCGGCAGGCTGCTCACGATTTTTTTCGCGCCTTGCGCGGCTGTGCCGGAACACCCTCGCTCCCGGCTTCGTGGACGCCTGCCTTTGCGCTGGACGGTTTCTTGCGCAGCGGCTCATCCTGCGCGGCAGTCATTGCATCCAGGCGCTTCTTCAACTCCTGCACCCGTCGATGCAATGTGTTCAGCTCAGAGCGGGTCGGCAGGTCCAGCTGCTTGAGCCAGCGCTCCATCAATTGCTGCTGGTGTCCCTGGACCCTGACGCCGGCATTGCAGAGATCAGCCTGCAGCCGGCAATAGGCGTCTCCCTGGGCGACCTTGGCGTAAGTGGCCTCACCGCATTCAATCCACAGGTCATGGAGTGCCTTGAAGCCATCAATGGGTTGGCCCGCATTGGCCTGCTCCAGGGATCGCCTGGCCAGGAGATCGAGGGTATCGCTGTGGACTTTGGCCATGACCCTGGCCATCTCGCCGGAGAGACGCTGACAGTCGCCCACCGCGCTGGCGAGACTCTGCAACGCCTCTTGCTGCTCCTTTAAAGGGCCGAGACCCGGCAGGCCAGCAGCAACTGTCGAAGCCGGACTGAAACTACGCCACAGCGCTCCGATCTGGTTGCCGAAGTCCCCCATGGCCGAAGGCTGGGCGGCGCCGGCGAGCTGCTGGAAAAATCCTTCGAATGCGGCGACCTGTTCTGCGGCCCCAGGTGACTTCTGGGCACCCAGCCATTTGTCGACGGCAGCTCGCTGGCCCTCGATCCATGCCTTGATCCAGTCTTGGGATCCCGGGCCGGAAACGGTCATCGGCACCCCTCGCCAAAATCCTCTTGCAGCGCAAAATTGCTACCTGATGCCCATTGCACGGCGGGGACGGAAAGCTTTGATGCTGTAAGTACAAACACGGATTTATCTATATCAAGTATTTGATTTTATTTAATTAAAGAACGTTCCAACGGGAAAAACCAGGGCGGGTTGTTGAGCTGGAATTCTGCGTTGCAAAATTTTATTGCACTGCGAAAGGAATTTAGGGTAGATTCAATTCACGAACTGAATTCATCGATCTGATCCGGTCCAAGCCAACGCCAACCAACTGCAGAGGAACTACTGATGTCCACGCCATTCGCCGTTACCGATTATGTCGATTTTTCCAAGCGCATGCTGGCTCCTGCGATCAAGTTCAACGAGATCGCGGTCAAGACGCTTGAGCAGTTCGCGCGCTACCAGTACGACATTGCTGGCGACTACCTGAATTTCAGCATCGAGCAGCTCCAGAGCGCGTCCAAGACCAAGGACGTCGGCGAACTGGTCTCGAAGCAGAGCGAAATGACCTCGAGCTTCGTCGAAAAGCTGACCAAGCGCTCGCAGGACCTCACGAAGATCGCCGCCGATGCGCAGGCGGGCTTCACGAAGTGGGTTGATGAAACTGCTGCCTTGAAGATCGCTTAACACGCCCAACCAAGGTCGTCTTAACGTTTTCGCTGTCCTCTGTTTGAATCCCCCTCTGGGACGGCGGCCTCACGGTCGCCGTCCTTTTTTTTTTCGACCGGTTCCTCGCATCGCACTTTTGCGATGCGGCATAGTCTCTCCTATCCTAGGGACTTACCTGGAGGCATCCAATGCCCTTCAGGAGTACCCGAGCCCAGGACCGACCACAGACAGAGTGCCCCATGACTGAAGAACGCCTGATCAAGAAGTACGCGAACCGCCGCCTGTATGACGCATCGCAAAGCCGGCACATCACGCTGGACGATATCCGCGCGCTGATCTTCGCGGGCGAGAAGATCAAGGTCGTCGACGACAAAACAGGCGAAGACATCACCCGCCACATCCTGCTGCAGGTCATTGCCGACCAGGAGCAGTTCGGTCGTCCGATTCTGTCGACGCCGGTGCTCGAGTCCCTGATCCGTTTCTACGGCAATGCGATGCAGGGCTTCCTGAGCAGCTATCTGGAAAAGAGCATCGAAACCTTCATGCACCAGCAGGATCTGATGCAGTCGCAGATCAGCAAGCTCATGAACGCCGCACCGCTCAACACGATGGCCGAACTGACGCGTCAGAACCTGGAAGCCTGGAACAAGCTGCAGGGAAACATGTTCTCCGCATTCAATGCCACGCGCGACGAGAAGGACGGCAATCCCGACAAGGACGATCGTCACTCATAGCCGGCATCTGCATGGAGGGCAGCAGGCTCTCTGCTAGACTTCGCGCTTCATGGCGCTGCGTATCTGTTTCGTCTCTTCGGAAATTGCACCCCTCGCAAAAACGGGTGGTCTTGCCGACGTTGCCGGCGCACTAGGCCGCTACCTGCACCGGCAGGGACATGATGTCCGGCTGTTCATGCCGTTCCACTCGAGCATCGATACCGGAAAACTCGTGGTGTCGCCGGTTGGTGAAGCGCAGGACGTCAGCCTGCTGCTTGGCAGTCATCGCGTCGCGTTCTCGCTGTATCTCACACATCTGCCCGGTTCACAGGTGCCGATCTACCTGGTGCACTGTCCCGAATTCTACGATCGCCCCTCGCTGTATTCGTCTGCAGCAGACGAGCATCTGCGTTTTCTGCTGCTGCAGCTGGCCGTCCTCGAGTCGTGCCAGAGACTGCGATTCGCTCCGGGAATCATGCACTGCAATGACTGGCATGCCGGCCTCCTGCCGCTGCTGCTGCAAACCCGCTACGCGTGGGACACGTTGTTCGCGAACACGCGGACGCTCCTGACAATCCACAACATCGGCTATCAGGGAATATTCCCGACGACTACCGCTCCTGACCTCGATCTCGGCAGTGACACATCGTTGCTGCACGCAGGTGAATGGGCACAGGGTCACATCAACTGGCTGCGACAGGGAATCGTGATGGCGGATGCGGTCTCCACGGTCAGTCCGACCTACGCACGTGAAATCTGCACCCCGGACGGCGGATACGGACTCGATGATTCGTTGCGTGCACGCAGGGCTCCCGTCAGGGGGATATTGAATGGCGTCGACTACGACGAATGGAATCCCGAAACCGATCCGCTGCTGCCCCATCACTACGGGCCGGCGAACCTGGCGGGAAAGGAACGTCTCAAGCAGGAGTTGCTGCAGCGGTCTGGCCTGAACCGCGATGCCAGCGCTCCCTTGGTAGGCATCGTTTCAAGGTTGACGCTGCAGAAAGGCTTCGACCTGCTGTTCGAGACGCTTCCGGACATCCTCGATTCGAGGCGGCTGAATATCGCCGTACTCGGTACCGGCGAAGCACGCTATGAGCAATTCTTTGCAACGCTGGCGCAGCAGTTCCCCGACAGGGTCGCTTTCCACAGTGGCTACCACGAAGAACTCGCGCACCTGATCGAAGCGGGAAGCGACATGTTCCTCATGCCGTCGTTGTACGAACCCTGCGGCCTCAACCAGATGTACAGCCTGAAATACGGTACGGTACCGATCGTTCGGCGCACCGGAGGCCTCGCGGATTCAGTGCAGACGTGGGAGCCGGCCACACGCAGCGGCACCGGTATCGTCTTCAACGACTTCGATGCGCCCGCCATGCGCTGGGCGCTCGGCAGGGCCCTCGACCTGTTCGAGGATCAGGAAGCGTGGCAGCAGATCATGCGCAATGGCATGGCCCAGGATTTTTCCTGGGAGATCCAGGGCCAGGAATACGTGCGGCTGTACGAGGAATTGTCAGCGCAGCGTTGAGAGGTCGACGGTTCCCTCGTCGTGGAAGGGAATGCTGCGCACGAAGGACTGGTCAAGCATCACCTTGCCCGTGATGCTGTACGCCACCTTGTTCGCATCGCTCCCGCTCAGGCGGGACAGCAGCCTGCCGATGCTGCTGACGAAATTGGTGCGGACAACCATGTCGAACTCGCTCTCCCCCAGGGCCGGCACGACGAACGATTCATTGGTTACACCTTCCGCAAAGCTGTCACCCTGCAGGAAAAGTTCGTAGTCGATGCCTTTCACGGGAATCGCGCGGTCATTCGGATTCTGCACGTGCATGCGGACCCGGAACTGCTGGCTGAAGATGTCGGCGGACACCATGCCGACATTCACCACTGAGAGTCTCGGGGCTTCGAGCTTGGGGCCCATCGTCGAGCAGGCCGCCAGTGGGAGGCACAGCAAGACAAACAGCATGGCCATCCCGCGACGGATCAGTACACGAAAATTCCGGACGATCGGGGACATTGGGAACTCCTTGCAGCCTGTCGCGGCCGGATCGTACCTCAGCTGGCAGCCCGGCGCAGTTTCTGCAGCATGTCCCGGGTAACGAGCACGACGCCTTTCTCGCTGACATGGAAGCGGCGTGCGTCTTCCTCGGCATCGACGCCTATCTGCATGCCATCGGGCACCACACCGCCCGTATCCAGGATTGCCCGCCTGACCACGCAGTTCGCCCCTACCCGCACGTCCGGGAGAACGACCGAGCGATCGATGACGCTGCGTTCGTCAACGCGCACATTGGAGAACAGCAACGACTCATTCAGGCGCGCACCTGAAATGATGCACCCGCCGGAAACCATGGAATTCACCGCCATGCCCCGGCGACCATCGTCATCCAGCACGAACTTGGCGGGCGGGTATTGCCGCTGGTAAGTCCAGATCGGCCACTGCTCGTCATAAATATTGAGTTCGGGATGCACGTGCACGAGCTCCATGTTCGCCTCGTAGTACGCGTCCACGGTGCCGACGTCGCGCCAGTACTGCTGCGCGCGCGTGCGCACGTCCTGGAACGGATAGGCAAACACCTTCAGCTTGTCGAGCGCATCGGGAATAATGTTCTTGCCGAAATCGTGTGCCGTTTCCGGATTCTGGGCGTTCTCGTCCAGCAGCCGCTCAAGCAGCCTGGCGTTGAAGACATAGATGCCCATTGAACCCAGCGCGAGATGCTCCCGGCCGGGGATGCCATCGGGATGCTCCGGCTTTTCGGCGAAGCGCAGCACCCGGTTCCGGGTGTCGACGGTCATGACGCCAAAGGCACGCGCCGCCGTTTCCTTCGGCACCTCGACGACACCGACCGTGATGTCCGCCTTGTTCTCGACGTGGTAGGCGATCATCGGACCGTAGTCCATCTTGTAGATGTGATCGCCCGCCAGCACGAGGATATGCCGCGGCCTGTGCAAACGGATGATGTCGAGGTTCTGGTAGACCGCATCCGCCGTACCCCGGTACCACAGTTGCCCGAGCTGCTGCTGGGCGGGGATAATCTCGATGAACTCGCCGAACTCGCCACGCAGGTAACCCCAGCCGCGCTGGATATGCTGGATGAGCGAGTGCGACTTGTACTGGGTGAGCACCGACACCCTGCGGATGCCGGAATTGAGGCAGTTCGAGAGCACGAAATCGATGATGCGGAACTTGCCGCCGAAGTGGGTGGCGGGTTTGCAGCGATGGTCGGTCAGCTGCTTGAGGCGCTCGCCCCGACCGCCAGCCATGATGACCGCCAGCGTGTTCTGGGTCAGCCGGCTTACATAGCGGCGCGCCGCTGCAGCCTTGCGTACAGGCTTCTTCTTCCTCGGTGTCATCGCTACTCTCGCGGTTCGGTATGCGCTGAAAGCCGACGTCTGCGGCCCTTCGTCAATACTAGCCGAACGATTCGCGCACGGTGCGAACTTGCACGAGATGCGGGATCAAGGGCCTCATTCCTGCACCCTGATGAGCCATGCGGATTTAAGACAGCAACTTTTCGGCACCAACTTGGATCAAAAAAGCTGCGGATCGAGCATGCACGTTCCGCACGCGCGCAACGCTCCTTCTTGCCCTGACCTCTTTTCGTGAAATCTCGAAGCGAGTGATCGAAAGCGCGATGCCGACTCCCGCTGTGACAAAATCGATATACTGCCGCACGGCATCTCGCGTTTGTTTAGGTTTTCTTGTTCCAGGCTCCCCTTAAGCATCACGTATGGAAAGTTTGATTCCTAAAATTAATACAGGCGGTACTCATCTATCCGCTTTCGTCAGTGGCCTGATTGGCATGGCGATGTGGACGGGCGCGAGTGCGGCAGGGAAAGTCGAAGGGCCTGAGACGGCTGAAAAAACACCTCCCGCGCCGATCGCCTGCCTGGCGGACGGACAGGGTTTCTTTCGCGCACGGCTGCAAGGCGCCATCGATACTGAACTCGAATGGGTCAACGAGGGAACGGAGTGCACAGGTGCGATGCGGCCCGACGGCGGCGTTCGCCTTGGATTCAGCAGGGCGATTTATGCGGAAGGCGAACGACTGGTCATCCTGTTCGGTATCGCAGGCCTGAAGGAAGGCCAGGCCGCGCGGAACCTGCCGGTCAACGTCACGGTCATCCGCCAGGGGACAGGCCAGTTCTTCGGTACGCAGGGAGACGACAAGTGCATGCTTGACGAGATCCGCCAGGAACCAGTGCTGGGCATGCCCCATCGCAATCGCATCTATCGGGTCATCGCCCGCGGCTTCTGTACGCAGCCTGCGCGCGCGCTCGGCAGCGATGGCGTGGTGCTCATCACCCGCTTCGACTATGCCGGTCGAGTGGACTTTGCCGAAGCGGACATCAGCGATGACCAGACGGCGCAACCGACTTCCGCCAGGGATGCGAAGCCGTGATACAGCGCTGGTTCCTGGTCGGCGTACTCCTGCTGGCCTCTGCCCCACTGGCCGGTCGTGCTGCCGAACCGGACGTGGCCGGCTACCAGGTCGTCAAGGAATATCCGCACGACAGGAGCGCCTACACCCAGGGCCTGGTTTTCCTGAATGGCTTCCTGTTCGAAAGTACGGGGCTCAACGGCCGCTCCTCGGTACGCAAGGTGCGGCTTGAGACTGGCGAAGTCGTTCAGCGCTATTCCGTCGATCCCGCCTATTTCGCTGAAGGTCTGACCGAATGGCGTGACAAGCTGATCCAGATTACCTGGCAGTCGGGAACCGGCTTCGTTTACGACAGGGAGACCCTGCGCCTCACAGGCACCTTCACTTACTCAGGTGAAGGCTGGGGCCTCACCCACGACGGCAAACGGCTCATCCTGAGTGACGGAACCGCAAACCTGCGCTTCCTGCAGCCCGATTCTTTCCGGGAAACAGGTCGCGTGGTCGTGCGCGATCGCGGCGAACCGGTGCTGAACCTCAATGAGCTCGAGTACGTCGACGGTGAGATCTACGCGAACGTCTGGCATTCAAATCGTATCGCCCGCATTTCACCCACCACCGGCGAAGTCCTGGGCTGGATCGATCTCAGTGGCCTGCTGCCGAAAGTCTTTGCACTGGATCCCGAGGGGGTCCTCAATGGCATTGCTTACGACAGTGCAAGCAAGCGGCTGTTTGTGACGGGCAAGCTCTGGCCGAAATTATTCGAAATCCGCGTGCTTCCCCGCGGAGCCGTCAACCGGTAGCCGGCTCCATGTCCGCCAGCAACGGCGGCAGCGGGCAATGGAGTGCACCACATACCGCACGCAGCAATTCATATTCGGCAATCGTGAGCTTGAGGTCGTTGGAGATCGTTTTCACGAGCGCCTCAACCAGCTGCTCCTTGGCGGCAGGCTGCAGGTCGTCAAGCTTGCCGAGCGCGGCATCGAGTTTCGCCGGCCACCGCGCCGGAATTCCGTAAGGCGGACGATCCCGTGGCAGCAGATGATGCATGCCGATCTCGTACGCATGTCGCGCTGCCGTCGTGTCGTCATGTCCCTGTCCTGACAGTACGCTGAACAGGATCTGCAGCTCATCACGCACGGCATCCAGCGTCAGCCGCCGAGTGCGCGCACGTGGGTCCAACTCATCGCGCAGTTGCACTCTTGCAAGCTTCGCCAGCGCATAGGCATGCAGCGATACATGCTCCTCATCCTGGAGCAGCGTCTTGAGACAGCCTGCAATCTTCTCTTTCTCCAGCCGCGAAAACTGGTGGATCGCGGGAAACAGGCGCATGAACGCAGGCAGCCGCTGCATGGCCTCCAGACCATCCACTTCGGCAAGCCAGCCCACTACGGCTTGTGCTGCTTTCGATCCGAGTTGGCGGGTAACTACCTCGAGCTGACGTTCACGTACTGCAGGTTCGGAATCGATAGCAAATGCCAGTAGCAATGCAACCGCCTGCCGGGGCGAATTGAGCGCTGCGACGATCGACTCAGGCAGCGATTTTCTCAAGGCCTGGGCAAGCTGGACATGCGATGTACCAGGGTTGCCCACCAGCTGCGCGACAACGGCCGGAGCAACGGCCATGACAGGCGTCATCAGTTCGGCCAGCTTTTCCGCGCCTGTTGTGGAGCTCTGTTCCACCACAACGGGTTTCGCTTCCTCCGCGAGCATTCGGGCCCTGACTGCGTCGAACTCGCTGGCGTTGAAGGAGGGATCGAGCGCCTTGATCCGTTCGAGCAGGGGCGGGTGAGTCGCAAAGAGCCGGGTCACGCCGGGAGCAAACAGCATGTGGGCAACTTCTTCGGCGTCGGCATCCACCAGCTTCGATCCGGCAGCCCCCGCTCCGATCTTCACGAGCGCGCCTCGCAAGCCGTCCGGATCCCGAGTGAACTGGATGGCCGAGGCATCCGCTAGCGATTCCCGGCTGCGGGCAATGGCGGCCTGGATCAGGCGTCCGAAGAAGAGGCCGATATAGCCCAGCAACATCACCGCCAGCGCAGCGACGAGAATCACGGCTACGACTCCACCGCCTTTGCGACCGCCACTGCGGGGAGCCGCCCTGAGCACAAGCCGCGCGATAACTGCAATCGCGAGCAACCCGAACAGCAGCCCCATCATGCGGATGTTGAGCCGCATGTCACCGTTCAGGATGTGGCTGAACTCGTGGGCGATGACACCCTGCAGTTCGGCGCGATCCAGTCGCGTCAGAGCCCCACGCGTAACCGCTATCGCCGCATTGGCCGGATTGTGGCCGGCGGCGAAAGCGTTGATGCCGAGTTCATGGTCGAGAACGTAGACCTGCGGCATGGGCACGCCGGAGGCAATCGCCATTTCCTCGACGACGTTGAGCAGGCGGCGGCGAAGCGGATCCGTGGTGTCGGCGGTCACTGCCTCGCCGCCGAGCGAACGGGCGACCACGCCCCCACCCTGACTGAGCATTGCCGTCTTGTAGAGGCTCGCGATGCCGATCACGCAGAAGACCGTTAGCGTCGCCCAGAAGAGCAACCCGGAATGGCCGCTCAACCACGTCGCATCGAAGGGAATCGAGCCGTCTTCGCCGGGCTCCAGCAGCCTCACGACGACGAGGACAACAACGTCGACGGCAGCGGCAACGGCAACCACCGCAAGCAGGAACAGCACGACGAGCTGGCGTGAAAGCCGGCGCGTCGCCATCTGACGGCCGAAGAAATCCATCAGCGGGGTCCGCTTAAAGGAGCGCGGGGATCAGGTGAAACTGACCTTTGGTACTTCGCGCATCGCGGGCGATTCAATCTGCAGCAACTGTGCCGGCTCGAATGCAAACATCCCGGCGACGACGCTGTTCGGGAACATCTCGCGCGTGTTGTTGTAGCCCATGACGGAATCGTTGTAGGCCTGCCGGGCAAAAGCCACCTTGTTCTCTGTGGTCGTCAGCTCTTCCGACAGCTGCATCATGGTCTGGTTGGCTTTCAGGTCCGGATACGCCTCGGCCAGTGCGAACAGCTTGCCCAGCGCTCCATTCAGCGCAGTCTCCGCGCCTGAGAGCTGCTGGACGGCAGCCGCATTGCCCGGGTTCGCAGCGGCGTTCTTCAGGCCCGTCACGGCCGTGTTTCGTGCAGCGATCACGGCCTCGAGCGTTTCACGCTCGTGCTTGAGATAGCCCTTGGCCGTTTCGACGAGGTTGGGGATGAGATCGTGACGACGCGTCAGCTGGACATCGATCTGTGCGAATGCATTCTTGAAGCCGTTGCGCGCACTGACCAGGCGGTTGTAGATGCTGACCAGGAACAGCACGAACAACACCAGAATTCCGAGAACGATCCAGCTCATGAGCGTGACTCCCTAAGGCCTGACTATCAGACCGGCGGCCGCATTATGACACCGGCCAGCCGGATACCGTCCTGCTGAACGGTCCGAAACCATTACTGTGAGCGGCAACCGCCGCGGGGCTACCGCCTGCGCAGGCGGTCGAAAAGATCGAGAACCCGGCTGGTCAGCGACGGCGCAAAGCCATCGACGTGCAGACCCACGGGCATCCGGGGAAAGTCGGCGAGGTTCATCTGGAACTCGTCATCGGCTTCGGCACTGGAGAAGGCGATCGCAGGCTGCATTGCACGTAAGGGTGCAGCGGCTACCTGGGCCCGGGCGCGTTGCATTGGCGCTGGTGCGGGCTGCCTGGGAAGCGGCCTGTTCTGCGCTGTGCTGCCTGTGGTCATCGACGTCTCCAGTTGTAGGGGAGCGCTGCAACCTGCAGTCGCGAACGCGGAATCAGCGTAGAGGAAGGCAGTGCTGCAGCGCGTGAGCCGCATCACGTTCGCACACACTTGCCTTCACGGGGCTGATCCTGAATGCTGAACCCCACTCCTGATTGCCGGGGATCTCATGCAACGTCCTGTTTCCTCTCGCGCTCTTGAACATATTGTGCAGGTGACGATGTGCCTGTTGGTCCTGCAGGTTCTTTCTGCCTGTTCAAGCAAGGAAACGCCTCCCGTAGCGGCCGAGCCTGCTCCGAAGGTCGTGACAGGTTCCGTGACTTACCGTGAACGGATGGCACTGACGGACGCAGCGATCGTCGAGGTGCAACTACTTGATGTCTCGGTGGCGGACGCACCTGCAGCGGTGATCAGTCTGCAGCGCATCCGCAACCCCGGCCAGGTACCTGTGCATTTCCGGCTCGAATACGCTGCTGCGAGCATCGATGACACGCACAGGTACACCGTCCAGGCACGCATCTTCGAGGGCGACCAGCTGACCTTCGCCACTGACACGGCGTATCCGGTGATCACGGAAGGCAATCCACAGATCGTCGAGATCGTGACGATTCCTGTCGGTGGCGTCGCTGATTCCGGAGTGCAGGCCCCGCGGCGTGACGACGAACCGCCGGTTGAAGCCACGCTGACGACGGGTGACACGACCGCGAGCTACACCGCGCATTTCGAAGGCGGCGCACTCGTGAGCATCCAGGAAGACCGCGACCACGGCATCACCGGCAAGGCGGCTGCCGAGTATCAGTTCAAGGAGGGTCGTCTGCTTCGCTACATTGAACGGAGTCGCCGCACGGATGGCACCGGATCGAAGCCCGCCGATGTCGAGCTGAATTTCGCGTTCGACGATACCGGCGAATTGCTGGCGGCCACCAAGACGGTCAACGACTCAGGAGCGAAGCCGGAAATGACCGAGATTGACGGAGCGCGGAATCGTGCGGCACTGCTCAGGAATCACGCGCTGGCACTCAGGGCGTCGCGCGAACACCTGCGCTGAAGGGTCAGTGGCTGGTGCTGGAAGTCGGCAGGCGGATTTCGATCACGAGCCCGCCCATGGCAGCGTTGCTCGCCTGCACATGGCCTTCATGCAGGGCCACGACACGTGAAGTGATCGCAAGGCCAAGACCTGTGCCGCCGCTGTCGCGGTCACGCGCATCCGCAACCCGGTAGAAAGGATCGAAGATCCGGGCCAGATCGTCGTTCGGCACGCCCGGACCGTGATCCCGGATCGTGAGGACATGGGAGCCCGGGACATGGCTCAAGGTCACTTCGACGGCCGTATCCACCGCCGTAAAGCGGACGGCATTGCGCAACACATTCTCGATCCCGCTGCGTAGAAGCTGCGGATCGCCCTCAAGCGACGCTGTTCCGGCTGGCGACCACTGGACCCGCTTGCCGACTGCACCCGCCTCCAGCCTCGCATCTTCGACGATGTCGTTCAGCAGGCCGGTGAGCTCTATACGCTCGCGATGCAGCTTCGGCTCGCTGCTCGTCAGCTGCGACAGGTGCAGGATCTGTCCGATCAGGGCGTCGAGACGCTCCGTCTCGAGTTCGATGCGCCCGAACTGCTTCGGCAGATCGGCGTTTTCCCGCCGGGCCAGACCCAGGGCCACACGCAGTCGCGCCAGTGGTGAACGCAGCTCATGGGACATGTCGCTCAGCAGCGTTTCCTTCGATGCGATGAGCGAGCGCAGATATTCCCCCATGCGATCGAAGTCGCGAGCCAGCACGCCGAGTTCATCATGACGGCTGGCAAACTGGTCGCTGACCCGCGCGTCGAGATTCCCTGCGGCCACCGAACGGGCTACTGCCTGCAGTCGGGTGATGGGCTTGGTGACGTACCTTGCGAGCCAGCCGCAGACCACTCCGCTGACCAGCAGCGCGATCAGCAGGATGGCCAGATGCACGTCCGGCGTCTGCAGCACCGCAAACGGCGGCCAACCCGCGTAAGTCGTCATGACGGTATAGATCTGGCCGTCGGGTCCCGCGATCTGCGGCGTGGTCCGCATCGGATCATGGACCGGCTGTCCGTTTTCACCGCTCAGGACGCCATTGCGTGCAATGCGCCCTACCCGCCGCGCGATTCTTTCGGGAAGGGGTCGGGCGAGGACGTCACGACCATGGGAATCGATCACGAAGATATCGAGGCCCACATGCTCCCGCTGGGCTTCCTTGATCCATTTCCCCATGCCTTCCACGCCCTGGCTCTGCAATCTCACGACTGCAATGTCCGCGAGATCGCTGGCCTCGACGCCCTGCAGGATCTGCAGGCGCTGGTACGCAACGGTGGCGGAGATGACGATGCTGGTGGCGATGATAAGTCCCATCGCCAGCCAGAAAGACAGGAAGATCCTGAGGAACAGCGTCTTCACGGCGAATCTTCGCTCTGCGCAGTCAGCACATAGCCTGCCCCGCGCACGCTGCGGATCTCCGGCAACCCTTCTTCGCCCAAGCCAAGCTTGCGACGCAGGTTGCTCACATGGGTATCGATGCTGCGGTCGTAGGGCGTAAGCCGCCGGCCCAGCACGCGCTCGGTCAGGCTCTCTCGCGACTGGACCTGGCCGGACGCCCGCATGAGCATTTCGAGCACCCGGAATTCCGTCCCCGTCAGGCGCACGATCTGCCCCTCGACGTATGCCGCCATCGTTCCGGGATCCAGCCGTAACGGTCCGACAGTGACGGGCTGGTTGGCGTCTTCCGCCTCTCTCGCTCCGAGCCTGCGCAGGACGGCCCGAATGCGGGCGACCAGTTCACGTGGGTTGAAAGGTTTGGACAGATAGTCGTCCGCGCCCAGCTCCAAGCCGACGATGCGATCCACATCCGCGCCGCGCGCAGTCAGCATGATGACCGGCAGCGTGAGCGTCTGCCGCAAGCGCCGCAGGACTTCGAAGCCGTTGAGCGAAGGGAGCATCACATCCAGGATGAGGAGATCGAAAGTCTCCGCACCCAGCCGTTCGATGGCCTCCGCGCCATCGCCGACGACGGAAATGCGAAACCCTTCGCCCGACAGATACTCGTTCAGCATCTGGCTGAGTTCGCGGTCGTCATCGACAATCAGGAGTGAGGCTTCGGCGGTCATCTGCCCTTCGTTCGGGTGCGGGAAACCTGCCTATCAGGCTCCCCTCGCGTGCACTACTTTGTCACAGGCAGACGGCCGCGTCTGCCAAGAAAAGTGAAGTGTTATCAACATCTCCCCGGCGCCCGTCGCGCGCCTCCCGGAATGCCCGGCTTGACGAATCTTTGCTCAAGTTTTCCGAGTGTTGACCCCGGGTCTCAGCACAACCAGCTAGCATTCGGCTCACTTTACTAACCCATCCCGATGACTGTGCTCACGCGCAGTCATCTCCCCGCCCATCGAAAGATGGGCCCTCGAGGACGACGCTGTCGTCCTTTTTTTTTTGGCCTTGTGCGCCACCGGGATATGGTGAATCGGAAAATATTGCCGACCACTATCCAGTAGGCTCGCACCATGATGAGCCCGATTCCGACCGCTTTCCGGAAACCGCAGGGCGGAATCTCTCCCCTGCAGGAATTGGCATCGGATTCGATGCGGGGTGAACCCGAACCAGCGGATGATTTCACCGCCCCGATTCCATTGGCTGATCCCGCTACCGCCGAACTTCCTCCCATCCCGGCGATCGCCACAACCTCATCGGCGACAACGCTGAACTTTTCCGTTCAACGGGAAAAAGCAGAGCTCTCGCCGGCCGGGGACGTGGCTGCCGAGCCGTTGTCCGGCATGACTGATTCTCCAACGGCGCAATGCACACGTGATGGGGGGGGCACGCCCGAACTGGTGATCGGGCCCGGCACTCTTCTGCGGGAACGGTACCGCATCGATCGCCAGATTGGAGCCGGCGGGTTTTCGCTCATCTACAGGGCCATCGACCTACACAGGGAGACCGCTGGTTCAACGATCCACTTCGTGGCAATAAAACTCCTGAAACCCGAATTTCGTTCACTGCCCGAAGCTTCCAATCGTCTCAAGCGCGAATTTTACCGGCTGGAAATGCTTTGCCATCCGCATATAGGCCGCGCCCTCGATCTTGATCACGACGGCAATGTCTGGTTTCTGGCCCTTGAGCTGCTCGAGGGTCTATCCCTTTCGAGCATGTTCAGCCGGCAGACCCCGCTGGACAGACAGGTGGCGCTGCGCATCATCCAGGCCTGCGGTGAGGCGTTGGATTTTGCGCACGCACACGGAATCCTGCACTGCGACTTCAAGCCGGGAAACATACTCGTCACGCAGACTGAAGAGATCAAAGTCATCGATTTCGGTGCGGGGTTCGACCAGTTCCTGCCTTTGACAGCGACGCTGCCCAGCAGCGCGCGGAGCCATCGCCACGCAACCGCAGCGTATGCGAGTCCTGAAGCCCTCGCCGGAAAAGACCCGGACGTGCGGGATGATGTCTTCAGCTTCGCAACTGTTGTCTACGAGCTGCTCGCCGGTAAACGCCCTTACGCACCCAGGGACGCTTTCGACAAATCGACGGTTCCCACCCGACCGGCGGGGCTTACGCATCGGCAATGGAAAATCCTGCTGGAAGCACTCTGCTTGACGGAAGCCAATCGGCTAACCTCGATACGGACCCTAACCAATGCGCTGAAGCCGCGAGCGCTTCAGGCCAGAAGATGGGTATTCATGACTGCACTGGCATGCGCTGCGGGTGCGTTCTTGTTGCTCCAGATCGAGCCGCGCTTCAATCGCGATCCGGTAATGACCGCCAGTACCCCCACGATTGCTGCGGGTGGCGCGGCCACGAGCACACTGGTGCAGTTGGTATTCGGCGCGACAAAGCTCCTTCCTGCAGCAGCCCCCAGGCAACAAGCGGCCAGTGAAGCGAACCTACCCGCGGCAAATCCTCCGCGCAGTACTCGTGCCAGCGTTCCCTCACCCGAAGTCACTCTGGTCTCTCTGGACCGTTCGGAGCTGATTATCACCCGTCCGACTGCAATGGCCGCGATGATCCTGCAACGCAACGGAGGGCCGGCCCGGCGCGCGCAAATTCGCTGGAGAACAATTCCAGGGACGGCGGTTCCGGGAATCGACTACATGTCCGTAGCCGACGGGGTCGTAAACTTTGCAGACAATCAGAACATCAGCTCACTATATGTGCCTCTTCTCACCCGGGAAGACCTGACCGAGGATCGTACGTTCCAGATCGAAATAACGAGCAGTTCCCGCCAGGTCGAAGTCGGTCCCGTCGTACGTGTTACGGTTACGATCAGAGGATAGTTGCGAGGAGCGAATCGGGTGACGGTGGCAACCTTTCGATATCTGCAGCGGGAAACCGCCGAGGCGCTAATACTCGCTCCCGATGTTCCGGCAGTCGCAACAGTCCTCTGGCTGCACGGCCTGGGTGCCGACGGCTTCGACTTTGTGCCCCTCGTCCCCGAACTGCGGCTGCCGGCGAACCTGGCCGTGAAATTCATCTTTCCCCACGCCCCCGAACGACCGGTCACGGTCAACAACGGTTATGTCATGCGCGCGTGGTACGACATCAAGGTCCTGTCGAGCAGCGCACTCGCAGGTCCAGGAATGGAGGACGTTGCGGGTATCCGGCAATCGGAAATGCTCATCCGCGCCATGGTGGAAGGCGAACGGGCTGCCGGTATCAGCGCGCAGCACATCGTGATCGCCGGGTTCTCGCAGGGAGGTGCCGTCGCCCTGCAGACGGGATTGCGCTATCCCGAACGCCTGGGAGGAATTCTGGCGCTGTCCACCTACCTGCCGCTGCGCGATGCACTGGCACAGGAAGCCAGCGCAGCCAATCGCGATCTTCCCATCCTGATGTGCCATGGCACCCAGGACCCCATTGTTCCCCTCGCACTTGGCGAACGGTCGCGTGATGTCCTGTCGGGCCTCAACTATCCCATCGACTGGCGAACCTACCGGATGCAGCATCAGCTTTGCGCCGAGGAAATCGCGGATATCAGCGTGTGGTTGAACGCGCACCTGCAATCCGGGGCTACGGCTTGAGGAGTAGAATCCCCCGCCGAGCGCGCCGGGCAACAGCTGCCGCCCGCGCTTCCCAAGCATCGCCTTTCATCTTCCGAGCGTGGAGGTCACATCAGTGGCAATTCGTGAGCAGGTCATTGAATACAAGGACGGCGATGCCGTTCTGGAAGGGGTTTTCTGTTACGACGACGCACGGGCCGGTCCTCTGCCTGTGGTGCTGATCGCGCATGCCTGGAATGGCCGGGATGAATTCGCGAGCCGGAAAGCCCATCGACTTGCGTGGCACGGCTACGCAGCCTTTGCGCTCGACATGTTCGGCAAGGGCAAGCGTGGCAAGACCGTAGAGGAATGCCAGGCACTGATCGGACCCTTCATGGGCAATCGCGCCGCGCTGGCCACACGCATCAAATCCGCCATGACGACAGTGAACAAGCTGCCGCAGGTGGATGCACGCCGTGTTGCGGCGATCGGCTTCTGCTTCGGTGGACTGTGTGTGCTGGACCTGGCTCGCAGTGGCGCGGATATACGCGGCGTAGTCAGCTTCCACGGACTGCTGCATCCCGCCGGCCTGCCGCCGGCGAAGATCACCTCCAAGGTACTCGTGCTCCACGGCAACGACGATCCGATGGCGCCAACCGAGAACGTGGTGGCCTTTGGCAAGGAGATGACTGCAGCCAATGTCGACTGGCAGCTGCACAACTACGGCGGCACCTTGCATGCATTCACGAATCCGGAGGCAAACAGTCCCGCTGCCGGTATGGCCTACAGTTCGGCTGCAGACCGCCGCTCGTGGAAGTCACTGCTCAACTTCCTCGAGGAAGCCCTGCGCTGAAATCGGCCTATGACGCTGCGATGTTCCGGCGTCGCAGTCCGTCCAGCGCATAGATGGCAAGCGCCAACCAGATCAGCCCATAGCTGATGGCCTGCGTCCGCGTGAACGCTTCATGGAAGATGAAGATCCCGAGCAGGATCTGGATCGACGGACCGATGTACTGGATCAACCCGATCGTCGAGTACGGGATGCGACGCGCCCCGTAAGAAAACAGGCTCAAGGGCACTGCTGTAATCAGCCCGCTCGCGACGAGGAGCAGCAGGATGTGTGCGTCCGAGTTTCCGGCAATGCCAATCCCCGTCACTTCGCACCAGATGAGATAAGCCACGCCCAACGGCGCGAGCAGCAGGGTCTCCGCTGCGAGGCCCTCGATGGCCTCCACGGGAATCACCTTGCGGATCCAGCCGTAGAGACAGAACGAAGTCCCGACGGTGAGGGCAATCCAGGGCGGACGGCCCTGCATGACAGTCAGGTACAGAACTCCTGCAGCAGCAATGCCCACCGCAGCCCATCGCGCCGGAGTAAGGCGCTCGGAGAGGAAGAGCACGCCCAGCGCCACATTCATGAGCGGGTTGATGAAGTAACCCAGGCTGGACTCGACGACATGACCATTGGTCACTGCCCAGGTAAACACGCCCCAGTTGACGCTGATGAGGATGGCCGAAGCAGCCAGCCGCCAGCGGGTCGCAGGATTCGCGAGAGCCACCCACACCGGTGCAAGGCCTCTCCTGATCCAGAGCCACAGGACGACCATCACGCAGCACCAGACCATGCGATGAACCGTGATCTGGAAGGCAGACAGCCCGACCAGCAGGTGCAGATACAGCGGCAACAGGCCCCAGATGGCATGAGCAGCCACCGCTGCTGCAAAGCCATTGCGGGCTTTGCGCTCTGCGGAGAGAGCCGCTGTGGACTGATCAATCATCGGTGGGCCGGTGGCAGCCATGGCCCGGCATGATCGCATCTTTTCAACTCAGGAGCCCCGGCGACTCGCGGGCGATGCCGACCTGGATTCCGCGTCTCAGCGACGCCGTCGCCAGAACTGCAGCAGGACAAACCCTGCCGCCATGCCGCCCAGGTGAGCGAAATGTGCGACGCCTTGCTGGGTGCCTGTCACGCCCAGCACGAGTTCCATCACGCCGTACAGGGTTACGAACAACCAGGCCGGCATGGGGATGGGCGGGAACAGGAGCATCAACTTGCGGTGCGGAAACGCCATTCCGAATGCCATGAGAATGCCGAACACCCCGCCGGAAGCACCGATGGTCGGGAAAGGTTCGCGCCCCATCATCTGCATCACGATCAGTTGCGCGATCGCAGCGCCGATCACGCAGACGAGGTAGTAGACAACGAACCTTCTGGCGCCTAACAGCCGCTCGATCTCCGATCCGAACATGTAAAGGGCAAACATGTTGAAGAACAGATGCGTCCAGCCACCATGCAGGAAGGCGTAGCTGACCAGCTGCCAGATCTCGAAAGGCGGGGCATCGCCGTACAGACCGGAACCGAACGGCCACAGCGCAAAGCCCACGATCAGCTGGCTGCCCGTCAGCAGTTGCAGTCCATACACCAGGACATTGGCAATGATCAGAAGCCGGGTGACGGGTGCGAGTTGCTGGAACATGAGTGCGTCTATAGGGGCGCGAGGCCGAAGACGCAAGTCTACGGGGCTATTTGCCCGGGAGCATAGCCGTTACCAGCGGAGGACACGCCCTCCGACTGCTGCTGCCACGGCGGTGACGATGCCGATGGCCAGCGAGTACCACACGACCACGAAAAGCGGACTGTCATCATCGCAATGCAGGGCATACATCGTCGCCGCGATGCTGGCCGAGAGCAGCCCGCAGATGGCTCCGGCCAGTCGTGGACGGGTCGGGGCACCGCGCTTGAGGGCCATAAACAAAGCCACCAGGGGCGCGATCGACAGCAGCGGAATTGCTGTCAGACAGATCGCTGCATTCGAGCCGACCAGATTTTCTGCCCAGGTCGATGTGGGGAGTACGAACAGCTCTACCAATACGCCAGCGAGAATCAACACCGGACCTGCGCCGAGTGTCCATGAGCGGTGTGTACTCCCCGCCGGCTTTGCCAGCTGCACGAGCAAGGGCGCCGCCGTGATCACTACAGCCAGGGTCACGACGAACTTGAAAGGAAACCGCACCGTGGCAATCGCCTCGTTGATGTCCGGTCGCCAGCCGATCGACAGGAGAAACGCCACGAACGAAATCACTGCTCCAGCCATTGCAGCGAGTGCGATGGTGCGCTTGACCGGATTCAAGCCAAGCGACTGGTCGGCG
Source organism: Steroidobacteraceae bacterium (assembly GCA_965279735.1). Taxonomy (GTDB): domain Bacteria; phylum Pseudomonadota; class Gammaproteobacteria; order Steroidobacterales; family Steroidobacteraceae; genus CAIUGU01. The sequence continues at coordinate 2,954,968 of OZ257260.1, forward strand.
GCCAGCGCCGCGATGAGGTCATTCGTTTTCATGGCTTCACTACAACCTGCCGGTAGCGCTCGGCCAGCAATTTGAGACTGCGATGCAGGGTCACCCGGACAGAGACTTCCGTCATTCCCAGCCGTTCGGCTGTCTCGCGCACTGAATGGCCGTCGATGGAGATCGAACGGACGATATCCAGCTGGCGGCCTGCAAGCTGTCCGAGGACCGTTTCCACATCCTGCTGCCCGGAGCCGTCGTTACCCATGTCATCCGCCAGACTGTCGGCAAGATCGTCGATCTGCACATTGACGCGGCGGCCCTTGCGTCGCAGACAATCGACCAGCTTGTAGCGCGCAATCGCAGTCACCCACGGACCCACGGATTTCGTACTGTCCCAGGTGCCGCGCTTGAGATGAATGGCCAGCAAAGTTTCCTGCACGACGTCCTCGACCTCCGCGTTGCCCGCCCCGAAACGTTCGAATCCACGCCTCGCGATCACGCGCAGCGCAGGAGCCAGCGACTCGAGCAGTTGCCGATACGCCTGCTGATCGCCAGCGACGGCGGCGTGCATGAGCGCAGTCCATTCCTGTTCGCGTTCGACCCGATCCACAGATCCCCACTGGGTTATTCGCACGTCCGGCCCGTATTGTTACAGGAACTCCGCAATAAAGCGCAGGCAGGAGAATACCCACCCGTTGACACGCATTTCCTTCGCAACGGCTGTAACGAAACCGTCGCAGCCAGCGACGTAGTGATCATGGGCCAGACTGATCGGCCTGTATCACCAAAGGAGTTTCGTCATGTTGAACCGTCGCATCGTCAATGTCGCACTCATCAGCTCGCTGGCTACCGCCATCGCTGCCATCAGCGTTTCGCACGCTGCCGGTCCGATGCCGCCCCCGACCGCCGATCAGGAAAAGTGTTTCGGTATCGCCCTCAAGGGCAAGAACGATTGCAAGGCAGGCGCAGGCACGACTTGCGCCGGCACCTCAACCGTCGACTACCAGGGCAATGCATTCAAGGTTGTCCCGAAGGGCACCTGCACGACCATGAAATTGCCGGGCGACCGGATGGGCTCCATGAGCGAACTGATGCGGGACATGCCCGCCAAGTGAGCTAGTTGTTGGACGCAGCTCCCTCCTCATCTGCAGGAGGGAGCTGCTGCTACAGACAGGCACCTTTCCGAGACGCTGTTCATGGCCACCGAACGCTCTTCCAATACATCGTCCGTCCCGTCGCGAGCTGGCGTGAGCCTGAAATCGGAACACTACGCTTCGATACTCGCGGATGTTCCCGATGTCGGCTTCTTCGAAGTGCACGCTGAAAATTTCATGGGCGCAGGCGGCCCACCCCATCGCTATCTGGAAGCGATCCGGTCGCGCTACCCGCTGTCGATCCACGGCGTAGGTCTTTCGCTGGGATCAGAACGTCCGCTCGATCGCACACACCTGCAGCGGCTGAAAACCCTGCTTTCCCGGTATGAGCCAGGGCTGTTCTCGGAACATCTCGCCTGGTCTACGCACGACAGCGGTTATCTCAGCGATCTGCTCCCCCTGCCTTACACGCAGGACACGCTCGACCAGGTCTGTTTCCATATCGATCAGGTGCAGGAAGCGTTGCAACGCCAGCTCCTGCTCGAGAATCCGTCAACGTATGTAACGTTCACCTCGAGCACCTTCACTGAAAATGGTTTTCTGGCGTCTGTCGCCACCCGAACGGGCTGCCAGCTGCTTCTGGACGTCAACAATATCCACGTCTCGGCAGTCAATCATGGTTGCAACCCGCAGGCGTGGCTCGATTCGTTTCCTTTCCAGCACGTCGCCGAAATACACCTCGCGGGCTTCGCCGAAACACGGGATGACGCTGGTGGCAGGCTGTTGATAGACGATCACGGCTCTGTCGTCCATGCAGACGTGTGGGATCTGTACTCGCGCGCACTGATGCGTACAGGGCCGGTTCCAACGCTCATTGAATGGGACAACGACGTTCCCGCGTGGGAGCGGTTGCACGCTGAATCTGCAAAAGCGCAGAACATTCTTTGCAGCCTGCCTCGTCAATCAGCGGCGGAGGTGCGTCATGCAGCCCTGGGCTGAATTGCAGTCGGCTTTTGCGGCCGCAGTCATGGATCCCGCGAAGCCAGTGCCGGACGGCATGACTGGACTCAATGGCAAGCATGCTGGTGGGCGCTTCGCGGTCTACCGCAACAATGTAATGACCAGCCTGGTCGAGGCGTTGCAGGATCGCTTCCCCACTACGACCCGCCTCGTAGGGGAGGAATTCTTTCGCGCAATGGCTCGCGTTTACGTTGCCGGCTCCCTGCCCCGCTCACCTCTCCTGCTGGAATACGGCGCTACCTTTCCGGATTTCATTGCAGACTTTGACCCCGCAGGATCCGTCCCTTATCTCGCCGATGTTGCCCGGCTCGAGGCAGCCTGGAGCGAGGCCTATCACGCTGCCGACGCAGTGTCTCTTGATGCCGCCGCTTTGCACGCGGCGAATCCGGAAGAACTGGGCAGCGCGTCGATCGAATTGCATCCGTCGCTCAGACTCGTTCGCTCGAGTTACCCGGTCGCCGCCCTCTGGCAAGCGCACCAGCGGGAAAGTGTTGAACCGATACTCGAGTGGCAAGCCGAAGACGTACTGATTCTCCGTCCCGATGCTTCGGTTTCATTGCAGACCCTTTCAGGGGGCGTTTACGAATTCATCGCTGCTGTTCTGGAACAGCAAAGCATTCTGGAAGCAGGTGAAGCTGCGTTGGCTGTTGCGCCGCAGTTCAAACTCGGACACTGCCTGGTCGAACTGTTTGCGACAGGGGCAATCGTCGCACTCAAGCCAGCATCGTCAGACACCGTCTGAATACATTCCTCAGCGAACCGGGACTCTCATCATGAACAGTGCTGCCATCAATCCCTCTCTGGAATCCAGGTCGCCGGGCATCGCGCATCGGGTCAGTGAATTGAGTCGTTTGCTGGGAAGGTTTCCGCCTTCGCTCACGCAACTGGCATTGCGCTTCGCGTTGGCAGTCCCTTTCTTTCTGTCCGGACTCACAAAATGGGACGGCTGGTTCCAGCTCTCGAATGGAGCACTCTATCTTTTCACGCAGGAATTCCAGCTGCACCTCTTCGGCAACCTGTATGCCTATCCGGTACCGAAAATCATGGCCGCCCTGTCGGGAGCTGGCGAGATCGTCCTGCCGATACTGATGGTTCTCGGGTTCGCGACGCGTTTCGCTGCACTCGGAATCCTGTGCATGACGCTCATCATCCAGCTGACGGTTCCCGATGGCTGGGCGAGCTTTCACCTGCCTTGGGCGGCGATGGCACTGGCCGTAATGACTTATGGACCCGGCATGCTGTCTGTCGATCATCTGCTGAAACGCTGGAATCGATAACCCCGTCGCATATTAATGCTCTTTCCCTGCACTTGCAGTGGGGAATGGATGTTGTCCTGACAGTTGATCGCGAGGTCCTCACAAATTCGCTACAAATCCTGACGAAAGCTCCGTTGAGGTTGACACGCGCGATGCTCAATATGAATCCCGCACAGTCAGCAACCCCAAGGAGTCAGCCATGTTTACCGTAGCCGTCATGTTTGTAGTGGTCAGCCTCGCGCTCGTAGTCGCCCTCGGGCTGAGCGGGTTGCACGTAGCCTGATCGCGGCAATCCCGATGCGTCCCATGGATCCTGTAGCGGATTCCCGGATAACCCAATAGAGGCGGCAGGCAGGACTGCCGCCAGATAGGCGCTGCCGCCCCGGCACGCTCCGCGCCTGCCATGCCCCTGCCCAAGGGCCATGGGCACAGACCATCTGTGCTGGTCATTTTTCAACCGAACTGCATCTGTTATGCATAGCAGCGGTGCCCTATCCTGTGCATCACCCGCTGATACAGGCCATCCAGGATGAGAATCGCCAAACCACTGTTGCTCGTCACGACGCCCATCGGGGTAATCGGCGGCGTCATTGAAGCCTTCCGGATCGCGGGTGGTCTCGCGTTTCTCATGATCGCCCTGCTGCTGTTCATCAGTGCTGCCATCGGCATGCTGGTCCTGACCATCCGGCGCGAGCAGGCGGAAGAGGATGCCAGGCAGGGACAGAAGGCAGCTGCCACGGAGGAATCGACATGAAATTCCTGATCATCGCCACACTGATCGGTATCGTCGTCAGCCTGGGCCAGGCGATGTTCCACATGGCATCGGGCAACGGGGATTCCATCAAGACTGCCCGCGCTCTTACCGTGCGCATCAGCCTCTCGGTCGCGCTGTTCGTTTTCCTGCTGGTCGGCTGGTACTTCGGCATGCTCGAACCGCATCACATCCGCTGAGGATCCTGCCGGCTTCGCCCATGAAACTGTACGTCGAACTCGCGGATCAACTGGGCGCTTCGATCCAGGAAGGGACGTTGCAACCCGGCGAACGCATTCCGTCGATCAGGGAAATCTGCCGGGATCGCCACATCAGTCCGGCCACCGCAATGCGCGCGTACGGAGTGCTGGAAGCACGTGGCTTGATTGAAACGCGCCCACGTTCCGGCTACTACGTCAGCTCCCGATGGCAAACGGCGCCTGCCGAGCCGCGTCACTCGCGTCCCTCGACTCGCACCACACGCGTCGCCATCAGCGATCTGGTTTTCCAGATCCTGGAAGCGGCCCGGGACCGCGATGTGATCCCGCTGGGCTCCGCATTTCCGAGTCCACTGCTGTTTCCCCTCGCAAAGCTCGGCCGCTATCTCGGCAGCAGCGCCCGCCATCTGGATCCGTGGAGCACCGTCGAATCCTTGCCGCCAGGCAATGCGGAACTCCGCCGGCAGATTGCGCGCAGGTATCTGCGTGCCGGCTTCAAGGTATCCGTGGACGAGATCGTGATTACCTCGGGAGCCCTTGAGGCCCTGAATCTCTCCCTGCAGGTCCTGACCCGTCCCGGCGACACGATTGCAGTGGAGTCTCCCGCTTTCTACGGGTGTCTGCAGGCTATCGAGGCCTTTGGTCTCAAGGCCCTGGAGATTCCCACGCATCCTCGCGAAGGCATAGACCTCGGCGCTCTGGCACAGGCCCTTGAGAAGCAGACGGTTCGCGCCTGCTGGTTCATGACGACTTTCCAGAATCCGCTGGGCGCGACTTTGCCCGCTGCAAAGAAGGCCGAACTGGTCAAACTGCTCGCGCGACACGAGATTCCGCTCATCGAGGATGATGTCTACAGCGAGCTTTATTTCGGGCGGGACCGGCCGCAGCCGGCAAAAGCATTCGACAAGCGCGGCCTCGTGCTGAATTGCGGCTCATTCTCGAAGAGCCTGGCGCCCGGCTATCGGCTCGGGTGGGTGGCCGCAGGCCGCTTCGCGGAAACCATCCAGCGCCGCAAGATCATCACGACCCTCGCCACCAGCATTCCCACGCAGGACGCGATCGCAACCCTGCTCAAGCAGGATGGCTACGACAGTCACCTGCGCAAGTTGCGACAGCTGCTGGAACTGCAGCAGCTCTCCGCCCTGCAATCGCTGCAACGCCATCTTCCAGCAGGCTATCGGGTGACTCGCCCGGAAGGCGGGTATTTCCTGTGGGTTGAACTGCCCGAGAAGGTGGATGCGATAGAAGTACATCGACGCGCACTCGACCAAGGCGTCAGCATCGCACCCGGCCCCATTTTTTCAGCGCGGCGCAGTTTCACCCATTGTTTGCGCCTCAACTACGGCCATCCGTGGACGCCTGCAATCGACAATGGCGTTGCCGTCCTGGGCCAGGCCATTCGCGACCTGTCCTAGGACTTGCCGGTCTTGGGACCCAGGAAATACCAGAGGATGAAGCCGAGAACAGGCAGCACCAGTACAACGACTGTCCACAGCACTTTCTTGCCAGTGTCAGCGTTGCTCTGAAAAATATTCACGATCGCCCAGACGTCGGCGATCAGGACAATCAGGCCACCGATACCGTTTACATTGAAGCCCATCTGCTGTGTCCTTGCTTTCAGAGAGCAACGTGCTCTTGCTTCCATCATCCAGCAGCGGGGCTGGCTACACAATGCCGGCACGGATTTCCGGCTGACGATCAATCCTGATGACGTGGAACAAGCCTGAGTGAGTGTTCAGCCTTGCCGGGCAGCAACGGCTGCGGTTCGCCAGTCACCCACGCTTCGTGGCCCGCACGGTAGTAAGGCGACAGGGGATGCGAGGACTGACCTCCAGGCATCTGGAAGTACCCTTCACTTTCCCGTCCCGGCGAAACCACCAGTCGTTCCGATGCCCCTTGGCGCGGCGACTGCACACGAGGCATGTTGCTGTCGCCAGGCAACGCATCCCGGGGCATATCGAGCAGTCGCGACAGAAATGGCAGCGCACGAGACAAAGGGTGACGCATTGCGAGCCGGTTGCCCTCGCCCCAGTTGCATGCCGACAGCTCACCGCATTCGGTCTTGAGATCGAGTACTGCCTTGTCCAGCCAGGCGAGCATCGCCTGCTCCCAGCTGTCGTAGCGCGGATCGAGCAGATGCAACGGCCGCTCCGTCACGAGTTGCCAGGCAGGACCTTCAAACTGCTGACCGGGCTCGAACTCGATATCAGGATGGGCGAGTTTCGCGGGCGCGACCAGCGGATCAAACGTTCCTGTGAGCACAGCGCGACGGAAATTCCTGACGATACGATAGCCCGCGTCGTCAACAGCCGCATGCCCGGACCATTTTTCAACCAGCGTTCGCGCTGCTTGCCTGTCGGCGTGCTGGTCAAGCGACTTTGCATCGAGAAGCTGCAGCAGCAGATCGCGCCACCGTGCGAGGAACAGCGCGCGATCATCCAGCTGAATGGCGATCATGTCCGCCGCCGTCGGAGATTTCAGTGCCAGCAATCCGTCGCGGATCTGGCCAGCACGGGCGCCCAGGACATGGCTCCCCGGACCTGCGAAGGCGAGCCATGTCGTTGCATCGATGGTGCGCGTATTCGCCGTCCACAACCGCCCGTTCAACGGGTCAACGACTCGTGGGTACTCTTCGGGACGACGCCATCCGGTCCAGCCTGTTGCGGGCTTGCTCCATGCAGAGGGATAGCGCGAATCGTAACCTTCGCGAACCGGGATCTGGCCAAAGAATGTCCAGCCTATGTGGCCCTGCGAATCGGCGGCGACAAAATTCTGCACTGGCGCACCTGATTCATTTGCTGCCTGCAGTGCTTCTTCGACGGTGGAAACGGCCTCCAGTTTGAGCATCTTGAGATTGGTGGCTTCGGGACGCTGCGCGGTCCATGCGAGGGCCAAAGGCTTTCCATTCGCATCCCTGGCAATGACGGGACCCCAAACGGTTCGTGTAACCGTCATCGTTTCCGAAGGCTGGTTCCGGATGCGGATGACTTCATCGCTGGACTCGAACGGCGCCGATCCGTCGGCGGTGAAATATCTGTTCCTGTCGGCAGGATCCACTTCGACTGCCACGAGATCAGTCCAGTCACCATGGGTGTTGGTGAATCCCCAGGCTACGTGGCCATTGCTGCCGACGACGAGAATGGGCAGGCCGGGCAACGTCACGCCGATCAGATCGCGCGCGGCTTTCTGATCCTTCGATTCGACAATCAATCTCGCGCGATACCAGATGTTGGGCACCTGCAAGCCGAGGTGCATGTCGTTGGCAAGCAGTGCAGCACCATTGGTTGTAAGGGATCCGCTCACAGCCCAGCTATTGCTACCGAAGGCGGCATCGCCTGTGCGCTCCGTGAGCTTCACCGACGGTGGCACGGACAAGGCCGCAAGTTTCGCGGGGGCAGATCGCAGATCCAGTATCTCGGGACCCGGAAGTTGTGGCAGACGCCAGGTACCTCCATCAACGGGAGCATCCCATTCGGATCCCAGCGGATTGAGCACTGCGAGAATTTCCGCTGGTAGCGTCGAGCGCAGCGCTGCATTCGCCAGCTCACGTTCACCGCTCGTGTCGTTGAGATCGAGGTACATGGCAAACGCAACCAGCAGAGAATCGCGAGGCTGCCAGGGACGCGGCTTTGACCCCAGTGGGAAGTACTCCCAGGGACGTGCGCCCAGATGTTCTACTGCGAGATTGACGCCAGCCGCATAGGCTTCAAGGAGCTGTCGTTCCGCGGCTGAAAGGCGGTCCAGCACCTCATCGGCAACTCGCGTGAACTGATGACGGCGTATGTCGCGATCGGTCGAAGCTGCAGCAGGTCCTATCAGCTCCGCCAGCTCACCGGCAGCCAGCCGCCTTTGCAGATCCATCTGGAAGAAGCGGTCCTGGCCGTGCACATATCCGGTAGCGAACGCGAGATCAACGCGCGTGCTGGCACGGACGGTGGGAACGCCAGACCGATCGCGCTCGACGGTAGCCGGTGCCGACAATTGCGAAGCAACGATATCGTTATCGAGTTCGGGCAGGCTTGCATGCAAGAGCCCATAGAGTCCCAGCACGGACATGAGCGCAAGCAGAACGACGACGGCTACCCCCAAACCCGTCCACCGCAAGAGACGCCGTGGGGAAAATTGGAGTCCGCTTTTCACTGCCTGGATTGTTACGGCTGCTTCTGCAATTCAATAATCATGTGACACCGTTCACGATAACCACCAAAGTAGCAGGGATTTTGCATGACGTTGCGGCATCCAGATACGCCCTGCGCAGGTGCGGCGTGTATATTTAATGCACCATGAGCGTACAGATCAAATGCGAACCCAAGAGCGGCACCATGCTCGCCCGCTGGTACGAGACCGAAGCAGAGGCACTGGCTATCCTGAAGGACTTCATCCAGCGCCATCAGTCGCAGGGCCACAAGGTGGAGCGCAACGGGCACGAGATCGTGGTCAGGGACGCAGAGGGTTCTGAAGTCGCCAAATACACGTGGGTTCGCGGATAGACCCGCCGAAAGATCAGATAAAGAAAAAGCCCCGCTCGTTAATGAACGAGCGGGGCTTTTTTTATGCGGACTTTATTTCCTAGCGATTGCTTGAAAGCTTTGCGGGTGCGTTCTGGCGGAACACGTTGACCACAGCCTGGTTCAACATGATCCGGAATTCCGGCACGCCCATCGCTATGTCCACAGGCGTGAGACCACGTGCATTCTTGACGGTCGGATCTGCACCTTGCTTCAGCAGGAACTCGACGATCGCAGGGGATCCTCTGAGCGCCGCGCCATGAAGGGGGGTATTTCCAGCGCCGTTGGCAGCATTGACGTCCGCGCCGCGCGCAAGCAGAAGCTTGATGGTCTCGATGGCATCCTGGTCACGGCCACGACTGACTTCCTCCCGCCAACCCACGCCGGCAGCAGCTTGTAACGCGTTCGTTTGCCCATAGTTGTCACGGTTAGGTCCCCCATCCGCGTAGGGCTTCAGCTTCTCTCCCGCCGTGACCAGTGTCGTGTCCGCTTTTGCATCGAGCAGCAAACGGATGACTTCGAGATCTCCGGAGAGTGAAGCCCTCAGGAACGCCGTGGCACCTTCCCTCAGGATGGGGTTATGTTCGCCGCCCTGCGCGACCCAGGATGGCAGCGCCGTCTTGAGCCTGGCATTGGGATCCGCACCCTTTGCGAGCGCGAGCTTCACTACATCAACGTACGTCTTCTCGCCCGACGCGAGGGGAGCCGGACGCGGATTGGCATCGAGCGTATTCATGTCGGTCGCTTCAAAGAGGATGGTGCGACCGTAATTGTCGGCAATATTCGGATCAGCGCCTGCCTCGAGCAGCGACACGGCAATATCCGGATGGCCGTTGATCGTTGCAATGATCATGGCATTGGAACCATCTGCATCCACGATGTTGACGTTGGCCCCTGACTGCACCAGTGCATTCACGGCATCAAGGTGGCCGCCACGTGCCGCAAAATGTATGGCAGCCATGCGCCCTTTCGGAATCTTCGCGTAGACAAACCCACCCACGCGCCGGTCAGGATTGACCTCAGGTACTTCGATCTGAGTCGAGAACTCATCGACGCGAGCGCCGCCCGCGACAAGGGCACGGATGGCATCGGCATGGCCTTCAGCTGCGGCCCACATCAGCGCAGTCTGTCCTTTCCAGCTTTCCTTGAAGTTCGGGTCGGCCTTGCTCACCGTTTCGCCAGCGCTGTTCTTGCTGCCGGCCAGAAGGGCATTGACGAGTTCTACGTTACCGGTGCGCGAAGCCGCCATCAGTACCGTTTCGCCTTCAGGAAGTGCCGTTCCGGGATTGGCACCCGCATTGAGTAAAAGGATTGCCGAACGGGTATCGCCGTTGCGAGCGGCAGTATGAAGAGCCGTTGCGCCGTACCGGTTTGCGGTATCAACCTCGGCTCCCGCCTTGAGCAGGGTCTGGATCATGTCGGCGTCGCGTTCCTGGACAGCCAGCATGAGGGGAGTCGTGCCATCCACATCGACGGCGTTTACGTCCGCACCTTTCTTCAGCAGTGCGTTCACGCCAGTCAGATCGTGTGCCTTGACGGCTGCGGTGACTGTTGGCGGCGAGCGCAGCGATTGCGCCTGCACGCTCATGCCAGCGACAGTCATGCCCAGCACGAGGAGAATGCTACGTGTCAATTTCGAATTCATGGTCAGCCCCTTCAAAACCAACTGGAAGAAACGGCCGTAGTGGTACGGCCGTTCTGCTTGAGGATTGACGATCAGCTCAATCCGACCGAGCCGCCTTCGCTTCTGCCGAAGCGCTCGAGCTCGACACCCATGTGCCTTGCAATGTCGATGTGCAGGTCGCCGACCGGGCGATGCTTGTCGCCCTTGATATGGCGGTTGCCATCCACGAAGCCGCTGACGATGGCATAAGGCAGGCGGAGCTTGACGTGCTCGTTGCCGTTACTCATGCCCGCGCCGTAGACCATCATCGTGTGATCGAGCAGTGTGCCGTCGCCGTCCGGCGTCGCCGCCAGCTTTTCGATGAACTTCGAGAAGAGCATGACGTGGTACTGGTCGATCTTGCCCTTCTGTTCCATGACTTCGGGCTTGTTCTGATGGTGCGAGATGCCGTGATGCTGTGAACGCACACCGATCTGCGGGTACGCCAGCGAGCTGAGCTCGCGAGCCATCATGAACGTCGACACGCGGGTGAGATCGGTCTGGTAGGCAACATGCAGCAGGTCGAACATGAGTTCAACGTGATCCGGGAATGACTCCGGGATACCCGACGGCGACGCAGGCTCATTACCCGCTGAATACCCCGAGCGGCTTTCTGCGCGCTGAATGCGACGCTCAACTTCACGGACATTCTCAAGATAGTCGCCGAGGCGGCTCTTGTCCTGCGGGCCTACACGCGCTTCGATGCGATGCGTCTCTTCCAGCACGGAGTCGAGGATGCTCTTGTTCTCCTGCAACCGTGCACGACGCTGTTCTGCCGTCCCGGTGCCGCCGAACATGCGCTCGAAAACCACGCGCGGATTGACCTGCATGGGCAGCGGGTTGGTCGCAGAGGCCCAAGAGATCGTATTGAGGTAGGAGCAGCTGAACCCGGCATCGCACGAACCCACGAGGTTCGTCACGTCTTCGATCGCGAGTTCCATCGAGGGGAACACCGTGTCCTTGCCGATCTTGTTTGCAATGACCTGGTCGAGCGAAATGCCCGCTTCCACATCCGTTCCCTGCGTCTTCTTGGGATACATGTCTGTCAGCCAGGCGGTGGCTGCACCCGTGTGCTGGCCCGAACCGTCCGCACCCAGGAGATTGCTGACAACCGTCAGCTTGTCCTGATAGGGCTTCAGGTAAGACAGCGTGTGGGTGATGTCGAAATTGCTGCCGACCTTGGTGGGCGTCCACAGGTCGACCTTGTCGGTCATGACCATGCCATTCGGCACATAGACGAATCCGACACGGCGGGGACGGTTAGCGGCCGTCTGCGCAAATGCCGTAAGCGACGGCACCATGGCTGTCAGGAAGGGAATTGCCACGCTGGCACCTGCTCCGCGCAGGAAAGTACGACGGTCGAGTGATTTCTTGAAATTGAACATGACCAACTCCCTCTAGGGTAGTAATGCCGAAATTTTCGCTCTGTTTAATTCATTCGTCCGGTTTGCACCGGAGTTGCGTCAACCGACAGCTGTCCACTGCGAGCGGACAGCTTCATCTGGAACGGTGTGGACTTGACGATCTCAAGCACCACGGCCGAGAACTGGTAATGCTGTGCCTCGCTCGCCTTCACGATGCCGCGCACCGTCGGCATGTCGTAGTACTCAAGGCCGCGGCCGAGGGCATACGTCAGCAGCTTCTCGGTGAAGGCCCCGACGAAGTGACCCGGGTCAGAGGCGATCGCCGCCCGCAGCTCCGTCACCCCGTTGATCGGCAAGCCGCTCGCGAGATTCCCCGCCGCGTTGATCAGGTCGCCCGATTCGTCCTTGATCCGCTTCGTGCCAATGCCGTCAAACACTTCCATCGAGAACCCGATCGGGTCCATGACGTTGTGGCACGACGCGCAGCCCGGGTCCGCCCGGTGCTGCTCGAGGCGGGCCCGCAGCGACTGGCGGTCCAGTGAGTCCGGGGCATTCTCGGTCAAGGCCGGCACGTTGTCCGGGGGGCTGGGAGGTGGGTTCGCCAGCAAGGTCTCGAGCACCCACTGGCCGCGCTTCACCGGCGAGGTCCGGTTGGCCATCGAGGTCACGGTCAGGATGCTGCCCTGGCCGAGCAGACCCCGGCGGGCCTCGTCAGTGAGTGCCACCCGGCGGAAGTCGCTGCCATAGACGTTCGGGATGCCGTAGTGCCGCGCCAGACGCTCGTTCAGGAACGTGTAGTCCGCCGTCAGCAGGTCCACCACGCTGCGGTCATCGCGCATGATGCTGTCGAAGAACATCAGGGTTTCGGTCCGGAACGCATCCCGCAGCGTCTCATCGAAGTTCGGGAAGGCGTACGAGTCCGGCTGGACCGCATCGAGGTTGCGCAGATGCAGCCACTGGGCTGCGAAGTTGGTCGCCACCGCTTCCGAGCGGGGATCGGCCAGCATCCGCTTCACCTGCTGGGCCAGCACCTTCTCGTCCCGCAGCTTGCCCTTGGCGGCGACGTCCAGCAGCTCGGCATCCGGGAGCGAGCTCCACAGGAAGAACGACAGCCGGGAGGCCAGTTCCAGGTCGCTGATGCGATAGGGGGTCTCGGGGGCAATGCCCTTGGGATCCCGCTCCATGCGGAACAGGAAGTCCGGGCTGGACAGGATGCGGCGCAAGCCCATCTGGATGCCGCCGTCAAAGGTGCCCTTGGTCTGCCGGCCCTGGGTGTAGAACGACCGCAGCACCGTCATGTCCGCGTCCGTCACCGGACGGCGATAGGCCTGCCGTGCCAGCTTGCCCAGGATCTGGTCCGCGCACCGGCTCTCCTCCCGCGGGCTCATCGGGTGGCAGCTGAAGATCGCCTGGCGGCTCGGGGTCTCCACGGACGGAACCTTTGCATCGAATGGGCCACGGATCAAGACACCTTCCACCGAGGGGATGCCGCCGAAGTAAACAGGGTCGAAGTTGACGTTCTCGAAAGGCAGCAGCTGGTTGACGTCCATGGCTCCTGTCTTCTGCAGGAAGGTAAGCACGATCCGGTGAGAGCCGGCAGTCAGCGGGATGCGCACCTTCGCGCGATCTTCGATGGCTGCACGTGCATCCTCGGGCGCTTCAAGCAACCGCGTGTAGTCGGATGTGCCGCCCATGGTCATCAGCTTGACCTGCTTGCCGTCGATCGACACTTCAAACTGATGGGCAAACTCAAGGCCGCGAATCGCACTCAAAGTATTCTTCAGGAAGGTCGTGTTGAATTCATACACGCCATCCAGCGGGAAATAATGCTCCACCATCAAACCGCCACGCGTGCCGAGCGGCAGGCCTTCGATGTGTTCGTTCTGCGTGTAACGCTGGCTGACACGATAAAACGTGTCTTCTTTCGGTAGCCCAGGATCGCCCACGGCAATCGCGCTGATGCGATCGGCTGCCGACAAATAACCCTCGAGCAATGCAGGTGACAGGCTGAGCACGTCGGCGATGTTGTCGAAGCCGTAGCTCGAACTGTCGGGTGCCATCAAGGTGGCGACGTCGATATCGAGAGCCACCAGGTCGCGGATCGCGTTCTTGTATTCCGTGCGGTTAAGACGATAAGGCGCGGGACGGCCAGGGTTGGGATGAGCCGCGGCATTCTGGTCGAGTTCGGTCTCGAGCCAGGCGGCAAAGCCCTGGTACGTCGCCGGATCAGGACGCGGCTTGCCCACGGGAGGCATCGCCGAACCGCGCACCTTCGTCACCACTCGTTCAAGAATCTTTGCGTGCTGCGAGATCTTCGTGAAGTCGACATCATCGAGCGACAGGCCACCCCGATTCTCGATCGGGTCATGGCAATCGACGCAGTACTGATCGACCAGGGCCTTGTAGTTCGCTGCAGACGCTGAAGAGGTTTGCTGAGCATGCGCAGCACCAACGCTGAAAGACAGCGCTGCAACCAGCGGAGCGATATGCGCCACTCTCACCATCAACCCCCCTCACAAAGGAAACTCTGTTAACCGTTCTCCATGTTAAGACGATTTGGCGTAATAAAACCGCACAAAACTCAAGTAGAGATGAAATTTTAATGCTGCAATGCAGCTAAGTGCGTTGCAGCTAAAATCAGGTAGTTGCGCGTGAATACTGAATCTACTGGAAGCGCGTATTCAGGATGATCCCGAAGATGCGCGAATCCCCAAGCTGGGCAGTCGTATGTCCGTATGTTGTAGCAGCGTTCGCCGGGTTGGCATTGTAGATAAGGCTGCGGGTGGCAATTTCATCGGTGGCGTTGTTGACGTAACCCGTCAAATCCCATCGAGCGTTCCTTGGCGTGAAGCGCAGGGAGAAATCGAGAATGCCGCGGGATGGAATGGTGGTCTCTGCGGGATTGCGGTGGTCCGGAAAGTACGCCTGCTCCCGGTACATGCCGGCATCGTACTTCTCGCTCTGCCATAGATACTTCAGCTGCGGGTCAAGTCTCGCGCCTCCTTCCAGAACGAATGTATGCCCGTACCTACCCAGGACTTGCCACTCGGGCGCATCGCCGAGCCGCTCTCCCTCGTTGAATATGGTGTTGATCTGTCCGGAAGGCGTCACTTCCTTGCCATCCCTGATCCTGCTGTAGACATGGGTGAAGGAAAGTCCCAGCCGGTCGCTCCCGCTGAAATTCCAGGTGAGGTCCGAAGAGATGCCGCCTAGATTCACCTTACCAACACTGGCGGTGGATGTAGCCGTGTCCTGGAACGTCCCGTTCGGCAGCTGGAATGAAAAGCCGAGCGATCGCTGAACGTTGGCTTCGAGGTCCTTGTAGTCGTACCACCACATGGCCGCGTTCACTTCCAGGGTATTGTCAAGAAACCGGTTCTTTGTTCCGATTTCAAACGCGAGCAGCTGCTCCGGTTTCAGTTCAGGCGTTGGCCCATAGGTCAGACCGCCGGACTTGTACCCCGTTGCCACCGAACCGTAGACCATAGACGTGTGGCTGAACTCGTATTCAATCCCGAGCCGGTACTGCAGACCAGCCCAGGTTCTATCGTTATCGCCATTGGCAAGATCCGGTGTCCCCTGATAAAGGGCTTGCACCTCGGAAGGCATGTTGGGAATACCGAACGCGGAGATGGGTCGCGCTCCATCCACCGTCGTCACCCAGTACCCAAGCGTTGCGTCCTTCCAGTCGACCGTATAGCGCAGACCTCCCGTGAGATGCAGTCGCGGATTCGTGGCAGGAGTCCAGGTCGTCTGGCCATAGGCGGCATAGGAATACATGTCGCCGGAGTTCGGGAAAAAGCCGCTGGAGCAAGGACACCAGGCCAGGTCGAGACCGGTGACAGGATCCGGCGAATTGTTGGTCAGCGGCGTTGCATTCCAGCCGAGATTCTCCGCTTCCGTGTAGAACAGTCCCGCGACCCATTTGAAAGCGCCTTCTCCGTTTGAAGTGAGATGCAGCTCGGTCGTATCGGAGGTCACCGCGTTCGGCAGCAGCGTGCCGCTGAACTGCGTAGATGTCCGGGTGGTGCTGCGTGCAATCCCTTCGAGTTGGCGATGGCTGTACTGCAGGGTCGCGTTGAAGGCAGAAAACCTGCGCGTGTACTGCGACATCGCACCCCAGTTTCGCTGTTCGTTGTCACCGAAAAAGACCAGCCCGCGTTGCGCGTTGTAGGGAACATTGTTGTAGGGATCCGCAAGCGTCGCATTGCCGAGATAACTGGTCACTGACGGTGACGTACTGCCGTCAGCCAGCCTTGCATTTCCATTCACCGCATAGAGCGTCGCTGCGTCGTTGGTGCCGTTGAAGCCCGTGTAGTCAGCCGTGAAATACAATTCGTTGAATTCGTCGGGCGCCCACAGGCCGGACAGACGCGCGCCCCACTGATCCTGCTCACTGCTGCCGTCCGAAAAAAGCGCATCACGGGTCAGCTTCTGCCCGGCGAGTCGCATGGCCAGCGTGTCACCGACCGGAATGGAAACGCCACCGGCAACACGCATCGTATTCTTCGATCCGTATTCGAGTGTGCCGTTGGCTTCCAGGATGCGACCAGGCCGCCTGGTGATCAGGTTGACGGCACCGGCCGCAGTATTGCGTCCATATAGAGTGCCTTGCGGCCCGGCCAGCACTTCCACGCGCTCAAGGTCATACATCAGGCCATTGAGCCCCCAGAAGCTCGACAGGTAGGCGCCGTCCATATGCACGGCAGTCAGCGTATCTCCCGTCGGCGCAAAGCCCTGCTGTTGCATGCCGCGGATGCCGATCACGGTTGCCTGCCCCACGGCGGAATCAATCTCCAGTTCCGTCGATGCCTTGCGGATGTCCTTCACGTCATGCACGCCTTCGCGGTCGAAGGTATCGCCATTGATGACATCGATGGCCACGGGAACCTGTTGTGCTGCTTCGACACGCTTCTGCGCAGTGACGATTATTTCCTCGAGCTCCTGGAAGCTTCTGAGGGTCGCAGCAACCTGCACCGGTTCAGTCGGAACGGACTCCGCGACCGCGCCGGCACGCGAATCGGCAGGAACCTCTCCGGTGTTCGACGCAAGCAGCGCGATCGTTCGCGTATCGACGATGGCAACTTCGAGCCCGACCGCATCTGCCAGCAGGGTTACCGCTTCGGTCGGCGTATAGCGACCACGAATAGCAGGAGTCGTGTGCCGGGCAGTCAGTGCGTAAGAAAAAAGAATCTGGCGACCCGACTGACGGGCAAATTCACGCAAGGCCGCATCCGCCGCCTGCGCAGGAATGTTGAAAAACACCGTCGCTTCCTGCGCCGCAGCCAGGCTCGCAAGCAGCAGCAAGCCAGCCGCGATTGCAGACCCGTAGCCCGGCACCCGGTGGACCGGGTTTCTTGTCACTGCTTTCCCCCGAAAGGCCGACATTTCCCCAGGCTGACCCGAGGCTTTTCAGGCAACTGTTCTTGATTCAGGAACCCGGCGGCAGACAACGCTGCGAACCGGGCGCGTCAGAGTTCCGCGGGCAGGGCTGCAGTTCGCGCGGTGCCCTTCAGGGAAATCTCGTTGCCGGATGTCTCGACCTGCAGCGCGAATGCTGCAGTGAGCACTTTCACAAACCCGTCGAGATCATGTGCATTGAAGTATCCGCCGAGCTGCAGTCCTTCGATCGCCGGATCCGCAACGATGATCTGCTTCAGGTTGTAGCGATTGAACTCCGCCGTTGCCTCAACCAGCGTCTCGCCTGCGAGAGCGATCGTTCCGGAGCGCCATGACAAAGCTCTTTCCTGCTCGGCCGCTGAAACCATATGGCTCGCCATTCCGTGCGCATCGTAGGTGCCGATGGAACCCGCCGGCAGCCTCACCTGGTACGCGGGCAACGAACCTGTGGCTTTGCCTGAAACTTCGACGACGCCTTCCGTTACGAGCACCTTATAAGAGACATCATCGCGCCTGATGTTGAAAGCAGTGCCCACAGCGCGCACAGAGTTGTTGCCCATGACAACGGTAAAGGGGCGTGTCTTGTCCGGGAACACGTCAAACAGGGATTCGCCACGCAACAGCTCAATATGACGGGCGCCTTCGCTCATGCGCACAGCGACCTTGGTATTGGTATTGAGTTCGAGACGGCTGCCGTCTTCGAGATGAATGATGCGACGTTCACCGACTGCCGTGGCATACGCAGTCGTGGCGCTGTTGATCCAGACGAATACCGCAATACCCACCGCCGCGAGAATGGAGGCGGCCAGGGTGGCGACCGGCCAGCGCCGCGGCGACCCCTCGGGAGACCGCGTCCAGCGTCCCCACCGGCTTGCAACCGGTGAACCGTCAGCGTCGGCCACCTGCTCAGGATGGACGGGCGGGCGCAACGCCCGCAGGCGTTCCGTTCGCTCCCACGTCAGGGTTTCCCTTTCGAACGCGATCTCATGGGAAACACTCTGGCAACGCCAGGCTTCAAACGCTTCCCGGTCGGCAGCAGTGCAGTTTTCCGAAGCAAGACGGACTACCCACTGCGCAGCCTCAGTGTTCAGAGCGTTTCTTGCTGATTTGCCGTCGTGAGCCATACGTTCGCCAGGTCAGATTCTCGCCTTCGCGACGCGCCAGCCCTTCAGAGCACAGCCGCAGCGCCTTCACCAGATGCTTCTCTATAGTGGAGACGGACAGGCCGAGCTGTTTCGCTATCGCGTCGTTCGAAAGCCCATGAACTTTACGTAACACAAAAACCTTCTGGCATTGAGGGGGAAGCTTTTCCACCAGCTCGGCCAGGTATCGCAATTCATCCCGCCCCGAAGTGGTGACTTCGGGATTCGCCAATTCGTCTATGACGTTCGTCGCTTCCAGGTCTGCTACGTAGTAGATCGGAATTACATTCCTGTGCCGGAACAGATCGTGGACCAGGTTCCGCGCCACCGTCTTCATGAATGCCGCCGGCGTCTCCACCTCACGCCAACGGGGCAGCGAGAAGATGCGGATGAAAGTGTCGTGCACGATGTCGTCGACATCGGCGTCATCCGGCAGGATTCGCCTGACATAGCGCCGCAAATGGGCCTCGAGCGGCAGGATCTGCAGGCGGAACCATGTCCGGCGCTCAGCAGCGTCATCCCGCGGTTCATCCGCCGGGAAACCCGTCTCGTCCTGGTCTTCCGCCATTGATTTCTCCCCCGCAAGCGAAATCAACCACCGACTGCTCTTCTTTATCTTTATGCGGGCCTGCAGCCCCAGCCTTGGCCTTGCGGCTATTCGCCTCGACTTCGGGGCCTGGCTCATTACATATATGTAGTGGCGCGATCATAGCCACGTCGCACCCGTCACGTCCAACCCGCCGTCGATAGCGGCAATCGCAACCGGGCATGGAACTCCTGGCCGCAAAAAAGAAAACCCCGGAGACCCATTACTGGACCTCCGGGGCAGGTTTGAACGCAGAATCGTTCCCGCCTTTTTTTGCTTACTTGAAGCGGGCGTTCAGCACTACGCCATAAGTCCGCGGCTCACCAAGCGTTGCCGTGACATGACCGTAGTTGGTTGCCGAGTTGGCCGGATTGTTGGTGTAAGTCAGCGCACGGATGTTCAACTCATCCGTCACGTTGTTGACGTAGGCAGTGATATCCCAGGAGTCGCTCGCGGGCTTGAAGCGCAACGAAAGGTCCATGATCCCCTGCGACGGAACGGCCGTCTGGCCCGGAGTCACGCACAGCGCGTTGTACGTACCGCAGCCCGCTCCCGGAGTCACGATCACGCTGCCATCGTACTTCTGGCTCTGCCACTGGTACTTCACCTGCGGGTTAAGAGTTGCGCCATCAGCAAAGGTGAAGGTGTGGCCGTAACGAGCCAGCGTCTGCCACCGGGGTGCATCGCCGACACGCTGGCCGACATAGAACACGGTAGCGCCTGCGCCGCCGCTTTCCTGGCCATCCTTGATCTTGCTGTACGTATGCGTGAACGAAATGCCAATGTCGTCCGCATCCGTGAACAGCCAGTCAAGATCAGCCGAGATACCCGCCATATCCACCTTGCCAACGCTGGCAGTGGAATTGGTCTGGCAGACGGGCGTGCCTGCGGGTCCGAGATAGCAACCCGGATGAGCACCCTGAGCATCGGTATAGGTCACGCTCGAAGGAAAGTCGCGGGGCAGGTTCGCTTCCATGTCCGAGTACTTGTAGAACCACATGGACGAGTTCACCTGCAGCGTATTGCCGAGGAACCGGTTCTTCGTGCCGATTTCGAACGCCAGCAGGTCTTCCGGCTTGATGACAGGCGTTGGACCGAACGTGATGCCGCCCGACTTGTAGCCCGTCGAGATCGAGCCATACACCATCGACGTGTCGGTCAGCTCGTACTCGGCTCCCAGCTTGTACTGGACGGCATCCCAGTTCCGTTCATTGGAACCGCCGTCAATGTCCGGAACCGTTGCGAATGAAGGAAACTGATCGACGATCGCACTGGTACCGAAGCCGAAGACCGGATGCGGGACAGCCGGCCCTCCCGGCACGACCGGGCTGTTCACCCACGAAGCCAGGATGCCGCTCTTCCAATCGTACGTATAGCGAAGCCCAAGCGTGACATGCAGCCTGTCCATGCTCGGAGGTGTCCAGGTCGTCTGGCCGAATGCGGCATAGGAGTACATCTCGCCGCCGTTCGGATAGTAACCACTGATACATGGGCAGTAGTCGACGTCCAGGCCCGTAAACGGATCATCGCCAGGTGTCGCGGCAGCGGGTGTTGCATTCCAGCCGTCGCTCGTCGCTTCCACATAGAACAGGCCTCCCACCCATTGCCATGCACCGTCACCGCTTGAGGTAAAACGCAGCTCGGCTGTATCGCTGACGACGGCTGCAGTCAGGAAGTTGGGCGAGAACTGGGAGTTCGGGATGTAGGTGCTCTGGTTGTACGACAACAGGTCACGATGGCTGTACTGGAGGGTCGACGTGAAACCATCGAACTCGTGTGCGTACTGGCCCATCACACCCCAATGCGTCTGATCCACCAAAGCGGTGTAACGCTGGCCGAGCGTGGCGTAATACGCTTTGACGTCGTACGGATCGTTCAGCGTCTCAAGGTTTGCATAGTTGGTTAGCGAAGCGGGTACCGCACCGACTGCGGAACAACCAACCCTTACAGCGGTGCAGCGAACGTCCGTGTTCAACTTATAGAGCGTAGTGGCTTCCGAAGTGCCGCCCATCTCCATCTTGTCGAGCGAAACAAAAATCGTATCCCGGTCGGTAGGTGTCCACTGCGCAGATACGCGGCCACTCCACTGGTCCTGTTCGCCGCTGCCGTCGTTGTAAAAGGAATCGCGCGTGTACTTCTGGCCCGCCAGCCGGACGGAGAAGGTATCGCCCATCGGAACCGTGACGCCGCCACCGAGACGCACAGTGTCGAAGCTGCCGTACTCGACCATGCCATTGGCTTCGAAGTCCTTGCCCGGACGCTTGGTGATGATGTTCACCGCGCCGGCTGCGGAGTTGCGGCCGTACAGCGTGCCCTGGGGACCCGCGAGCACTTCGACTCGTTCCAGATCGAACATCAGGCCATTCAGGCCGTAGAAGCTGGAGAGGAACGCGCCATCAAGGTGGACTGCGGTCAGGGAGTCACCCGTGGGTGCAAACCCCGTTGTCTGCATGCCGCGCATGCCGATGACGGACACCTGGCTGGCGGAGAAGTTGATCTCGAGTTCGGTGGACAGCTTGCCAACGTCTTTGAGATCGCGAATGCCTTCACGGACAAATGTATCGCCCGTGATGACGTCGATCGCGATCGGAATGTCCTGCGCGGATTCCGCGCGCTTCTGCGCCGTAACCACGATCTCTTCAAGCCCGGCCGACTGTGCGTGCAATTGTGCCGACACTGCGGCGGCTACGGCGCTCAGGCCATAGCCCAGAATCTGATGCGTACGTTTCATCGTTACCCCTGTCATTGTCGAAATCAGAAGACAAAAAGATCCCTGTCTCGCAAACGCATTGGTTTTGCGATTTCCAGACAGCCGCAGATTTTTTTTGGAATCCCCGGACAGAACTGCTGCAGGAAAATATGACGCGTCGCGAAAACGAACCCGCCACTGCCGCGAGAGAAATTTTCCTTTTGCAGCGCAGCTTCTTTGCAGCAGAAATTACGGGCAATAAAAAGGCCGGATACCATCAATGACGGTATCCGGCCGGAAGGACAGAAGACCCTTTCTCGTTTTTTTTACTTGAAGCGCGCGTTCAGCACAACGCCATAGGTCCGCGGCTCACCCAGCGTTGCCGTGATATGGCCATAGTTGGTCGCCGAATTCGCCGGGTTGTTGGTGTAAGTCAATCCACGGATGTTCAGCTCATCCGTCACGTTGTTGGCGTAGGCAGTGATATCCCAGGAGTCGCTCGCAGGCTTGAAGCGCAATGAGAGGTCCATGATGCCCTGCGACGGAATGGCCGTCTGTCCAGGCGTGACGCATAGCGTGTTGTAGGTTCCGCAGCCGCCGCCTGAGGTGATGATCACTCCGCCGTCATACTTCTGGCTCTGCCACTGGTACTTCACCTGCGGGTTGAGGGTCGCACCATTGCTGAAACTGAACGTGTGACCGTAACGGGCCAACGTCTGCCACCTTGGGGCATCACCTACGCGTTGTCCGACATAGAACACATTGGCGCCGGTGCCGCTGCTTTCACTGCCGTCCTTGATCTTGCTGTAGGTATGCGTGAACGAAACACCGATGTCGTCCGCATCCGTGAACAGCCAGTCAATGTCGGCCGATATACCGGCCATGTCCACCTTGCCTACGCTCGCAGTGGAATTGGTCGTGCAGGTCGGGGTGCCCGCGCTGCTCAGATAGCAGCCAGGGTGAGCGCCCTGCGCGTCCGTGTAAGTGACGCTGGCAGGCAGATTGCGCGCCAAATTGGCTTCCATATCGGAGTACTTGTAGAACCAGGCGGAAGCGTTCAGCTGCAGTGTATTGCTGAGGAATCGGTTCTTGGAGCCGATTTCAAAAGCCAGCAGGTCCTCGGGCTCGATGACCGGCGTCGGGCCGAACGTGATGCCGCCCGACTTGTATCCGGTGGAAACTGAGGCATAGACCATCGATGCATCCGTCAGCTCGTACTCGGCGCCAAGCTTGTACTGGACTGCATCCCAATGCCTTTCATTGGAACCGCCATCGATATCGGGAACTGTTGCGAATGACGGGAACTGATCGACGATCGCGCTCGTGCCGAAACCGAAGATAGGGTGCGGAACGTTGGGCCCACCCGTGACAAGCGGGCTATTCACCCACGAAGCCAGGATGCCGTTCTTCCAGTCATACGTGTAGCGCAAGCCAGCCGTGACGTGCAGCCTGTCCATGCTCGGAGGCGTCCACGTCGTTTGGCCGAAAGCGGCATAGGAGTACATCTCGCCGCCGTTCGGATAGTAACCACTGATACATGGGCAGTAGTCGACGTCCAGGCCGGTGAAGGGATCATTTCCGGGCGTCGCCGCAGCAGGTGTTGCGTTCCAGCCATCATTGACTGCTTCGACGTAGAACAGGCCACCCACCCATTGCCACGCACTATCGCTGTTTGAAGTGAACCGCAGCTCGGCCGTGTCGCTGACCACCGCTGCTGTAAGGAAGTTCGGCGAGAACTGTGTTGTCTGGATGTAGGTGCTCTGGTTGTATGACAGCAGGTCGCGATGGCTGTACTGAAGGGTCGATGTAAAGCCGTCAAAGTCATGCGCGTATTGCGCCATGACGCCCCAGTGTGTCTGGTCTACCAAAGCCGTATAGCGCTGGCCCAACGCTGCGTAGTACGCCTTGTCCTTGTATGGATCATTGAGCGTTTCAAGGTTTGCATAGTTGGTCAGCGAGGCAGGTACTGCACCGACTGCCGAACAACCCGCTCTTACAGCAGTGCAGCGAACGTCCGTGTTCAACTTATAGAGCGTAGTGGCTTCCGAAGTGCCGCCCATCTCCATCTTGTCGAGCGAAACAAAAATCGTATCCCGGTCGGTAGGTGTCCACTGCGCAGATACGCGGCCACTCCACTGGTCCTGTTCGCCGCTGCCGTCGTTGTAAAAGGAATCGCGCGTGTACTTCTGGCCCGCCAGCCGGACGGAGAAGGTATCGCCCATCGGAACCGTGACGCCGCCACCGAGACGCACAGTGTCGAAGCTGCCGTACTCGACCATGCCATTGGCTTCGAAGTCCTTGCCCGGACGCTTGGTGATGATGTTCACCGCGCCGGCTGCGGAGTTGCGGCCGTACAGCGTGCCCTGGGGACCCGCGAGCACTTCGACTCGTTCCAGATCGAACATCAGGCCATTCAGGCCGTAGAAGCTGGAGAGGAAGGCGCCGTCAAGGTGAACGGCGGTCAGCGAGTCACCCGTGGGTGCGAAGCCCGTGGTCTGCATGCCACGCATGCCGATGACCGACACCTGGCTCGCGGAGAAGTTGATCTCGAGTTCGGTGGACAGCTTGCCAACGTCCTTGAGATCGCGAATGCCTTCCCGGACGAACGTGTCGCCGGTGATGACGTCGATCGCGATCGGAATGTCCTGCGCGGATTCCGCCCGCTTCTGCGCCGTGACGATGATTTCTTCCAGGCCCCCTGCCTGCGCGTGCAATGTCGTGGAGATGGCCATGCTCAGTGCAGTCATGGCAAATCCGGCAACGACTTGCCGATGCTTCAGATACTTCATGTTTGTAATTCCCCTGTTTATTTATCGCGTTCGCAATGAAACAGTTGCCTGGTCATCCCGTGCCAGGCTGTGGTTTCTCCCCGCCCAGACAATCCCTGGAATTTCGTACTGAAACTCCACCGCGCCATTCCGATTCGTGATTTGAAATGAGCGCCTCTGGATTTTTTTGACGCGGCTCAAATCGCAACCCGCTATGAATTTCTTTTTATTTCTGCTATTGCATTGCGCATTGTTGCGTCACGGCGATTCATGCTCCGTCACGCAGAAAAAAGCCGGATACCGCCCATGGCGATACCCGGCTGAGGGGGAAACAATTCGGTGAGCAATCCCTGTTCAATAGGACGTGACGCCCGATACCGGACGACCCGCCATCGCTGTCAGGTTTTTATTGGCGGCGCACGGTAGATCGCAACGGGAGTGAACTTCGGCAACAGCGCGCCGGTCATGACTTGTCGTTGATGCTGCGGCAAGGCAAGCTGCGGCGCTTTTCGCGTGGCACCCGCCTGCCGCATGCGATCAATTCCCGGACGTGCAGGCAACTATCGGAACCCTAGCAATGGATTTCATTTATTTTCTCGGCCGCTTCCATGTCCTCGCCCTGCACCTCCCCATCGGCATCATCTATGTCGTCGTGGTGCTGGAGTTCCTGGCCCGCAAGCCCCGGTTCGCGTCGCTCGCGTCGGCGGCCACTTTTCTGTGGGGTGCCGCGGCGATTACCGCAATCATCACCGTTGCCCTCGGCCTGATGCATGCGAGCGAAGGCGGGTTCAGCGGCGAATCTTTCGAGCGCCATCGCCTGCTCGGCATCCTGGTCGCGGTGAGCTCGACGGCGATCTGGATCTTCCGGGCGAAGAAACTGACCGCCTACTGGAAATGGCAGCCCCTGACGGGCGTCATCGCATTGCTACTTGTCGCGATCACCGGCCATTACGGCGGCAACATGACGCATGGTGCAACGTTCCTCATCGAATATGCCCCAGCCCCCCTCAAAAGACTGATAGGCATGGAAGTGCGCGAGAAAGCAGGCAGCGCCGGTGAGGCCGATGTCTTTGTCGACGTCATTCATCCGATGCTCGAGCAACGCTGTGGGAGCTGCCACGGCGTCGACACCCGCAAGGGCGGCCTCTCGTTCTCCACTTACGAACGGTTGATGGAAGGGGGCGAGATGTTCCCCGCCGTCGTTCCGGGCAACCTTCAGGAAAGCGAAATGTATGCCCGGGTCAATCTGCCGGACACTTCTGATGATTTCATGCCGAAGGAAGGCAAGACGCCGCTGACCCCGGACCAGATCAAGATCCTGGGCTGGTGGATCGAAGCCGGAGCTCCGGGCATGGGCGCAGTGGGCGCCCTGAATCCTCCCGCAGAAATCTCGGCCCTGATAACCAAGGAGCTCGGGTTATAAGGCGAATACCCATTTTGTTGCACCGCGACAAGAGAGGTTCCTGACAAATCCAACCCCCTGCCGCGATAGCGGATTCCGGGCGGCGACGCGTCTAGAACTCTGCGGGCTTGAATGAGGCCATGAGACTAGCTGCGCGCCGCGCAGCGCATTTCGCGCACGCCACTCCAAGGCGAAGTGACGCCGCGCGGCTTGTTTAGTAAATCGCGAGCGCCACACTCGACGATCAGACAAACGCTATTATGTTTGTCGTCGGAATCTACGGGGCAGACTTCGGCGGACTCTTTTGGGGATGGATGCAAAAGTAGCTGGGACTTGAAATGGCAAACGAGAGGAATGGAACAATGATCAAGAACGTAAAAGTGGGTCTGGTGGTCGCGGGCTGTCTCGTGACAGTTCTCGCGTTCTCGCAGAACAGGCCGAATCCGGATCAGGCAGCGGCCAACTACCGGAAGGCGCTGATGACAGTCATCGCGGGGAACCTGGGTCCTGTCGCCGGCATGGCGCGCGACCGGGTGCCTTATGACGCCGCAGTGGCGACAAAGAACGTCACACGCGTCGTGGCGCTCAGCGAAATGATTGCGGATGGCTTCGCGCGCGACACCAGCGCTGCAACCATCGAAGGCAATGAAGCTTCGCCGAACATCTGGAAGGAAAAGGCAGAGTTCGACAAGCTTGCAACGGCCGTGACGACCAAGGCAGAAGCCGCACTGGCTGCTGTCAAGGGTGGCGACCAGGCGAAGGCAAAGGCTGCACTCGGCGAGCTGGGCTCGACCTGCGGCACCTGCCACGACAAGTATCGCGTCGAAAAATAAGCGCGGACTGCGCTGATACAGCGGGCGTGTCATCAAGACACGCCCGTTTTATTGAAGAAGGTCCGGATTCAACAGAGGGAGAGCATTTCAATGCGTTCAATCAAGATGGCAGCGTGGGTACTCGGCACCGCATTCGTGGTGGCCGGCTGCAACAACGCTCCTGACGAACAGGCACTGCAGGCAGCCCGCGACGCGGCAGTTGCAGAGTACAAGGCACAGGAAGAAGCACGGCTCGCCGAGAACAAGAAGATCGCCAGCGCGTTTTTCGCACAGGGCGTAACAGCCGACGATCGGTATGCGCTCCTGCACGACGATTACATCCAGCACAATCCCGTCTTCAAGAAAGCGGCGGACGAAGCTGGCGTGGGCTATAAGCAGGGCTTCAAGGACATGATGGCCCGCAACATGGCAAGCCCTCCACCCGCTCCTGCCGCCAATGCGGTGGCTCCTCCGCAGGGCAATCCTTTGTATCGCGTGGTTGCTGAAGGCAATGACGTGTTCATCATGCGCCAGCAGTTCCGCCAGGATCCGACCAAGGAACCCGGCAACTTCTATGAAGCGTTTGCCTGGGACACGTTCACGATCAAGGACGGCAAGCTCTATGAGCATTGGGATGGCGCAGTGATCAATCCTCCCACTCCTCCCGCAAACGCCGGACGTTCGGCCAGCGGCGGACGTCCGTAACCCGCCAGAACAAGCGCCTCCGCTTGATAAAGGGCGTTGCAGCCATGCTGCAGCGCCCTTTTTCTTTGGTTCATGACCTGACAGACGGTGGCGGATTCCGGGCGCCAGCTCGTTTATGATCTTCTACGCGGCAACAAATACAGTTCGGGGGAAAACACGATGAACCTGCCCATTTCACGCCCGCTGCTCGCAGCCGGCAGCTACCTGTTCCTGGCCTTGTGCTCGGGAACCGCTGTCGCCCAGACGGCCACCCCTGTCTATACCGCCGCCCAGGCCGAACGTGGCAAGACCATCTATGTGCAGAGCTGCGCGCTGTGCCACGGCCCGAATCTCGACGATGGCGAGTTCGGCCCTACCCTCAAAGGCACCCGCTTCCGTGATGGCTGGGTAGGCAAGACCGCCGCGGAGCTGTTCGACTACACCAGCCGCGCAATGCCCTCCGCAGCCCCCAATTCCCTGGGTTCCGCAAATTACGCCGCCGTGCTTGCCTACATCCTGCAAGTGAACGAGGTCGCCGCCGGCGCGGCTGAATTCCCGACCGAAGCGGTCGCCCTGCAGGTCGTGAAAATGCCGTGGTCCTTGAGCCCGCAAGGCCAGCTCCGTGCAGGCGGCCCGAGCGGCGGGTTGTCCCCGAATGCCGTGTTGCCACGCTGGCCAACGCCTCCAAGTGCAGCGACGAAGCTGACACCGGTGACCGATGCGATGCTCGTGAATCCTCCCGCCGGATCATGGCTGAGCTGGCGGCGCACGCTGGATGATGTCGGCTTCAGCCCGCTGAAGGAAATCACGAAAGCCAACGTGAAGGACCTGCGTGTCGCGTGGTCACTGACGCTGCCTGCAGGACCCAATGAATCGACGCCACTGGTTCACGATGGCGTGATGTTCGTGCACAGCTTCGGCGATCACGTCCAGGCGATCGACGCGAAGACCGGCGACGAACTCTGGCACTACGCGCGTCGGCTGCCGGAAGGCGTGAACGCGAACGTGAAGCGGAATATCTCGCTGTATGGCGACAAGGTTTACTTCGGCACGTCCGACGTCCATGTCGTCGCACTCGACATCAAGACCGGCAAGGTCGTCTGGGATACGGCCATCGCCGACGTCGCTGAACGCTGGTCGTTGTCCGGCGGACCTCTCGTCGCAAAGGGCAAGGTGATGCAGGGCATCGTCGGCCGTGGTCCTGGTGGCGCGTACCTTCAAGCACTCGACGCAGAGACCGGCAAGGAAGCCTGGCGCTTCTACAGCATCGCGCGTCCCGACGAGTTCGGTGGCAATAGCTGGAACGGCCTGCCGCTCGAGAAGCGCAACGGCGGCTCGATCTGGACGGCAAGCAGTTACGATGCCGATCTCAATCTCGTTTACTTTGGCCCGGCTCCCACGTACGACACGGGTCCTCTGGTGACATCGATCAACAAGAAGGGCATCAACAGCGACGCTCTCTTCTCGAACGCCACCGTGGCGATCAACCCGGACACGGGCAAGCGCGTGTGGCACTACCAGCACGTGAAGAACGACCAGTGGGATTTCGACTGGGCCTTCGAGCGCCAGATTCTCATGCTGCCCGTCAACGGCCAGATGAAGAAGGTCGTGCTGACAGCAGGCAAGGAGGCGTTCTTTGACGTGGTTGAAGCGGGCACCGGCAAGTACGTGTCGTCCTTCGATCTCGGCTTGCAGAACATCATCAAGTCCGTCGATCCGAAGACCGGCGAAAAGACGATGGACCCCAACCTGTATCCCGGCGATGGCAAGGTGAAGCTCGTCTGCCCGCATGCGGGTGGCGCGAAGAGCTGGCTGCCCAGTTCGTATAACCCGGATACCAAGCTGCTGTATGTCCCGCTCGTCGAATCGTGCATGGACATGCTGCCGGTCGGCGCGGGCGAACGTGGATCTCTTTCGTCAGGCGTGCGGTGGGCTTTGCGTCCGCGCCCGGATAGCGATGGCCGTTACGGCCGCATTCAGGCCGTGAACGTGGAGACGGGCAAGACAGTCTGGACCGAACGTCGCCGCGCTCCTCAATCGACGGGTACGCTGGCAACTGCAGGTGGTGTTGTGTTTGCCGGTGCACTCGACCGCTGGTTCACCGCTTACGACGACGCGACAGGCGCAACGCTGTGGAAGGCGCGACTGAACGACACGCCAAGTTCTGCACCGATCACCTATACGGTCGACGGCAAGCAGTACGTTGCGATGGTCGTAGGCCACGGCGGCGCACAGGCTGCCACCTTCCCCTCGCTCGTACCGGAAATTCCGCTGCCGGCGGTTCGCAGTTCGTCAGTGTGGGTCTTCGAACTGCCGCAGTAACGCAGCAGTACTCTCTGACACCAAGGGGCATTCCGGAAATCCGGAATGCCCTTTTTTGTTGCCTTGAATATTCCGCGATGAAAAGCGTCGCGCGTCTGCGACAAATCGTCACAGTCTTTCCGGGCAGTGCAAACTCCAGCAGTAATTACAAAATGCGCGAGGTCACTAAAGAAGGTTAAGCGGCCGTACACTTTCGCGGCGCTATGCTTCAAGCACAGTGGGAACCTGAGGTTCGCTTGAGTTCCCGCGGAAAATCTTCTCTACGTGAAAGGTGCAAAATGAATACTCGAACAGCTCTTTCCCTTGCGACTGCTTTAGCAGTTGCGACGATAGCTTCGCCTGTACCCGCCTTCAGCGCCGACGTCGGCGTGTCCATCAGCATCGGCGACCCCAATTTCTATGGCCGGCTTGATATCGGCAGGATGCGGCCGCCACCCGTGATCCGCGAACGGCCGGTTCTCATTGTCCAGCCGCGACGTGGCGTATTGCTGGCGCCGCTCTACGTCCGCGCGCCTCCTGGCCACCAGAAAAACTGGCGCAAGTTCTGTGGCCGATATGAGGCGTGCGGTCGTCCTGTCTATTTCGTCCGGGATGATTGGTATGAGAACGAATACGCTCCTCGTTACCGCGAAGAGCATCGGCAGGATCGCCGCGATGATAGACGGGACGACCATCGCGATGATCGCAGGGACGATCGGCGTGACGACCGAAATGACCGCGACAACAGGAATCGCTAATGCCTAAGCACCGCGGTTATCCAAGGAGATGCAAGTTGTTTGCATCTCCCTGTCATGGCAGGCCTCAGCCGCTGGCTTAACCGACCTGATCAGTCCACACCCTGAAGCTCTGGAGAGTATTCGCACCGAACGCAGTGCTGATGGCAACGTCTGCCGCGTCCCGGCCACGGGCAATCAGCACTCGGCCGATGCGGGGTGTGTTATTGCGCGGATCGAAGGTGTACCAGCCACCGTCGAGATAGGCCTCGAACCAGCCTGCAAAATCCATCGGTGCGTCGACCGGTGGAATACCGATATCGCCGAGATAGCCGGTGCAGTAACGCGCCGGAATATTCATGCACCGGCAGAACGCGATCGCGAGGTGTGCGAAGTCGCGACACACGCCGTTCCGGTCGTTGAACGCCTGCACAGCAGTTTTTTTCGGGCTCGCATGCTGGTAACCAAACGTGAGGTGGTTGTGGACGAAATCGCAAATCGTCTGCACCCGCCCCCATCCCATCGGCGCGTTGCCGAACAGGCTCCAGGCGATTTCGGAAAGCTGGTCGGTTTCGCAGTAACGACTACCGAGCAGATAGACCAGCGTCTCCTCGGGCAGGTTCTGGACTTCGTACTGCCACGCATTCGGGAGAATCACGTCCGTTCGACCTGAGTCGCGAACGATCGCATCTGCTGTCAATTGCAGCTGGCCTGGCGGTGCGACCATACGCGTGCACCAGTTGCCAAAGCCGTCGCGATACGCGGTGACCGGCACGGAAGGATTCGTGATCAGGTGATCCGGACGGATCAGATCGGACGCCCTACTGTAGTGCACGTTCAACATCAGGATCAGCGGCGTCGGCGCCGGAAAGTTGTAGACAATGTCGTAGCCCAAACGGATCTGCATCTCGAACCTCTAGGAATCGTCTATTTCCCCGGCAGCCTGCACCAGCAGAGTTCCGAGTCGTTGAGCCCACTCTGCCTGCCCGGCTGCTTCCGCGATCAGGTCCTGTCGAATTTCAATGCCTACATGCGCAATGCCTCGGGACTCACCGTGCAAAGGCAAGGTGTAGTCGGACGCATCGCTCATCGCATAGGGTTCATTGTCGCCAACGACCAGATGCGGGTCCTGCCGCAGAAGCCGCAAAAGCGCGTCGGCGATTCGCGCATCCCGCAGGTACAGCAGGCCTACATGCCAGGAGCGCGAGACCGCGCGATACACCGGAGTGAAGCTGTGCACCGCTATCAGCACCGATCTCCTGCCGCTTTGTTTCCGCTCATCCAGCAGCGCATGCAAGCGATCGTGGTAAGGAGCGAATATTTCCGTCCTCCTTGCGAGAACTTCCTCTGCACCGACTTCCTGGTTGCCGGGAATCGTCACCAGCTCGCTGTGTGGGGTGATCGAGTCGGGCGCCGCGAGTGGTCGATTGCAGTCGATCACCAGTCGCGAATAGTTCTGCAGGATCAGCGTCGCATCGAGCTGCGCGGACAACAGCTTGGCCACCTCTGCAGCGCCGATGTCCCAGGCTATATGGGCCGCCAACTCGGTCTCAGACAAGCCGAGCATTCCCAGCGCTTCAGGTATGCGACGGCTGGCGTGATCGCACGCCAGTACGAGATCCGACGTTCCGTGTTCCCTCACAACCTCTACAGCCGGAGGTTCACCTGCTTTGAGCAACCGCAGTGGGATGGAAAAAGGCATGAAGAATCCTGAAGGCTGACAGCGAAAGTCGCCCATTTATACAGGATGGCAAGGCAGCGATGAGGTGGCGTGCGGCTCAATCCAGGGAAAGAGATGCCGCTGCGCCATTGGTGTGCAGAAATCGTGCTTTTGCCAGGTCCCTGCACGGATACGGGCAGGAAACCGAAGACGTTCGCTGCTGATCTAGTTCTTGGTCTTGCCGTTCGGGTCCTTGAAGTATTCCTTCTCAAGCAACGCGTTCGTGCGGTCGTACAGGGCCGCATAGCGCTTCTCGGTGGCGAGGAGAAATTTCTTCAGGCCGGCATCAGGTTCTTCCGCAGCCATGACCTGGGCAAGATGACTTTCGTGGTTGAACGCGTTTGAAAACGAGATCAGCACTGTTCGCTCATATTCGCGACCGCCCTTGCCGACAATCGGGGCGAAGTACAGAACGCGATCCTTGGCCAATGCGGCGCGCTTGCGCGTTTCCATTTCAGGTAGCGGGCCCAGATCGATGCGCACGCCCGGATAGTCCTTCGCAATGCGTTCCAGGTCTTTCTTCAGCTCACCGCCAAATTCAGACACCGCCTTGACGATTTCATCGAGCTGATTAGACTCGACCTTCGCATACAGGATCAGATCGCTCGCATCGAGGCTGCCTGCATCGTGATACAGCATGCTATAGCCCTCGGCGAGCATCAGCCTCTGCGGATTCAGGTTGGGTGCTTTTGTG
Organism: Steroidobacteraceae bacterium; assembly: GCA_965279735.1. Classification (GTDB taxonomy): domain Bacteria; phylum Pseudomonadota; class Gammaproteobacteria; order Steroidobacterales; family Steroidobacteraceae; genus CAIUGU01. Next base: position 2,987,756 of record OZ257260.1, read on the forward strand.
CCGGTGGCCGCGGACTTGGGCTCTGCTTTTTTGTCTGGGCCAAAAGCGTTGTCCAACGCTGCACAGCCCGTAGCGACAAACGCGAACGTCAACACGGAGGCCAAGCGAAGGCGCCGGCTATTCCAGCTACCTTCTTTGAGCGGAATCATGCTTCGGGCTCGGAAATCCTTTCGAGCGCTTCGCCGCTGGCTCCGGGCGACGCTTCCTGCGAGAGATCTCCCAGCGACACGATGCCGCTCAGTCGCTTGTCGCGAGTCACGACCGGCAAACGCCTGATCTGCTGCATGGCCATGATGCGCAGGGCGTCTTCAACCGTGTCGTCGTCGTAGCAATACATCAGGTTGAAGGACATCACGTCCTTGGCGGTGACGTTCGCAAGATCGTCAGCACCTGCGACGCCGCGGATTACGATGTCGCGGTCCGTCACCATGCCGACGAGCTTGTCGTTGGCAACTACAGGGACCGAACCCACATCTCCGTTGCGCATCACTTCCGCGATTTCCCTGACACCGGTATCGAGTTCAACACGGATGACCCGGTCACTCATTACTTCGCGAACTTCCATATTTATTCTCCTGATCCTTCTGGAAAGACAGGCCGGAAACCCGGCCTGTCTTTCCTGAACCTATGTCTAGACTAGCTACGGTCCTTGCTCTGATCCTTGCGGTCCTGATCCTGGCCCTGCTGGCGACGACCTTCGTCGCTCTGTCCAGGCTGATTCTTGCTGTGGTTCGGGTTGCCGGGATTGGTGCCCGGTGTGTTGCCCTGCTCCTGCTGGTTGGGGCGACGTTCGCCCTGGCCTGGCTGAGTCTTGGGCTGACTCTTGTCGCTCTGTCCGCCCTGCTGATTTGGGGTGTTACCCATAATGGTCTCCTTTGTGGTGAAGATGAGCCGGAAGGTTTCGGTTCCTCGGGCTCCGCCGTAAAAACGTGAATGTCGTTACAGCTTGGGAGGGATGATTTCATGCCGGGCGCTCCACGATCATCAGCAAGTGACGCGGTGCGATGTCAGTGAAGTCCTATGAGATCGAAGAGTTGCCAGCAGCTTTTACAAATAATATTTGTGGAACTGTCGATCATGACCAGATCTGTTCGACTAAGGTCAAACCAGCAGGAATTGCTGCCGATTTTTCAAGCGAGGAGCAACTCATGGCCGAGACGACACCCCCTGTTTTGCACGGCGTAACGCCATATCTGACCGTCCAAGGTGCCGCCGAAGCAGCCGAGTTTTACAAGAGAGCTTTCGGCGCAACGGAAATCACCCGGATGCCCGCAAAGGATGGCAAGCGCCTGATGCATTGCCACCTGCGAATCAATGGTGCCGACGTCATGATGTCGGATGAATTCCCGGAACATGGATTTGGACTGGGTGAAGGACCGAACGGGGTGACCTTGCATCTCGCAGTCGATGATGCGGACAAATGGTGGGACAAGGCCATCGCTGCCGGAGCAACTGTTCGCGTGCCGATATCGGTCATGTTCTGGGGTGACCGCTACGGTCAGCTCACTGATCCGTTCGGCCATACCTGGTCGATCGGATCACCGGTCAAGAAGTAGTAGATCGAAGCGCGAAAAGAATACTGGTAGAGAAATTCAGGAGTAGTCATGGCCAAGCAGATTTTCGTCAACCTCCCCGTCAAGGACCTGAAGAAGTCGATCGAGTTCTTCACGAAGGTGGGTTACACGTTCAACCCGCTGTTCACTGATGACAATGCCACTTGCATGATCATCGGCGAGAACATCTTCGCGATGCTGTTGGTGGAGAAATTCTTCAAGACCTTCACGACGAAAGAGATCGTGGATGCCACCAGGCAGACCGAAGTCCTGATCGCGCTTTCATACGACAGCAAGGAAAAAGTCGATGAAGTAGTAAGCAAGGCAGTCGCTGCCGGAGGTACCACGCCGATGCCTGTCAAGGATCACGGCTTCATGTACCAACACAGCTTCCAGGACCTGGATGGCCATGTGTGGGAGATTTTCTACATGGATCCCAATCACGTTCAGAAGTAGGAGCTGAGCGACAACCGGCTTCAGGCGATCAGTGTCGGCGGGCATTTTCAGAAACGCCGTAAGTACATCCGTGTAGGCTCCTGAAAAAACGTCCTGTTTTTTAAGGTTCCGAAAATGCCCACCGACACCGAACGCTTGTCGCCTCGCTTGTCGCCTAAGGCTTTTCTAACAGGGATCTCAGCCCGTCCTCCAGACACGAGTCAGGCATCACTGCGTACGGCCTCTATTCTCAATCGCTTTGAAGATTCTGATGAGGCACCCAGACCCCACATCGAGCCTGGTAAGTCCATAGACCAGCTGAATCCGCTCCCAGACGTCGTCGTCAGTCCCCTCGTCAAGCGGAATAAAGTCAAACAACTCGGACTCATCGGAGATAGCGTAGTCACCGGAATCAAGACCGAAGATTGTCGACATGAATTGGGACGCAAGATCTTCGCGAGCCTCGACCTCTTCGGTCGGAGCAAAAGCAATCTTCTTTCCGGCACGAGCACCGGCCGGAATGCGCTTCAAATGTTTATCGATGGGTTTCGCCATCCGTGATGCCTAACGACCTAGTTGAGTGGCCGGCCGCCGACGCCGCAGTATGAGCAGTTCATCGTTCACGGCCACTCCAACGAAAGGCTAGATGGCACCAAGGCATCATGCGGCGGAAATGATCCACTGACCAAGCCATATAGCCACTCCAGCGATGACGCCCAATACAAGCACTGCGGGAACACCCACGGCGATTCGACCAATAGAGCTCAGTCGCGAGACGAACCAGTGGTTAGAGTCCGACACGAGTGACCGCACCTTTCGCTGCACGGGGCAAAACTGCCAGCAGGTCGGGAACAAGTGCTACGAGATCGTCGATCCGATTCGTATTCGCGATCATCAGTACTACCGCAATGTCGAATTTCGGCAAATGTTGCTGAAAGGACAAATTTCGGTCGACGGTGATGAATACATCGAATTCGGCTGCAGCTAGGGCGAGCAGCTTGCCGTTTGTGATTCCGCCCCAGCCCTGCCCCGCCACCGTGCGCACATTTAACGCCCCCAGGTGAGGCACAAGCCTGCTATCGACGCATTCGTCGAGTAGAACCTTCAAGCCGCTTCAGTAACGGCGAGTTTTGTGGCGCGTCCAAAAAAGCCACCACTTGGGAACGGGTAACAGTTGGAAATCCTTCGAGAAAGTCATCAATGCTGTCGCCTGCTTCTATGTAGTCAAGAAGAGTCTGGACGGGAACGCGCGTGCCTGGAAACACTGGCGTGCCGCCCATTATGTCCGCAGAAGAAATGACGACCGGATTATTCATACCGATACCTTAAACCCAGCAATCAATTTGCGGCAAATCGGTTCCTGAACTACCCGCTTCATTTTGCAGTTACAGCGGCCTCCCCAGTCGCTTCTCGACCTGCCGCTTTTCCCATTCAGGGCCAAAGATATAAAAGGGACTGAAGACCGCCATCGCATGAGCGAGGACTCCAGTGCCCCACCCGAGCGCGACCCACTGAAACCAGAGCCGATCGGGATTCGTCAGAAGGTTGATGGCCATCATGGCGACCACGACAAAGAGGTACTGGCCAAAGTGGATATAAAACCTCTTCAGCTGTCGGACATGCCGGAAAGCCTCCTCTTCCGCGCCAATGGTGCCGGGACTCGTGGTTGTAGCCATCGCCTGTTCCTCCGAAAGCGTTGAGACATCCGCCTCGAACACCGCCGCGAGGGCTTTGAGTGATTCGATGCTTCCAGGTTGGCCACGCTCGATCCGCTGAATGGTCCGGACACTGAGACCGCTGGCCTCCGCGAGATGCTCCTGTGACCAGCAGCGCTTCAAACGCAGTTTCTGTATGAGCACGAATCCCTCCCCTGCGACGACGCGAGAATGTGGCAAACCAGCGGGGTGCACCACGTCACGATCATGACAGTCACCCGCCATACCGCGGACAGATCGCGCATCTCATTGATATTCAATGCATCAGCTTGCCACCATGTCATCCGCATGGTTATCTCGCCCGGCATTTTCTTACGGTGACCCGACCAGCGTGCCTTGGTGAAATGCAATCACCCAGCCATGTGGCGCTTTACGCCAGATGGTCACCCGGCGAGTTACTCGCGGGCCTTGCTTCAGGGTATAGGTCAAAAGGTAGTTCGCCGGTGCGATCTCCTGGCAGTAGAAGTCTTCGGCCTGCCATTCGTCCTTGTACTGGCCGGAGTACCTCTTTTCGAGGATAGCGAGAATTTCCTCCCGTCCGTATATCCGACCTGACGCTCCAACTTCCCAGAACTCTTCCGCCATCATCGCTTCGAAGTCAGCGCGAGTTCTGCCGAATTCTTCGCGATGAAAAATAGGCTCTCGTACCACCAGCTCTTGCTGGATGCTGAGCAAGGCATCGGCGGTCTGGCGTTTTGATTCCATGCCGTCCAGCGAGATCTTGGGAGTGAATCAACGACCCGGCGCACGTGGAACTGAGGCCCGAATAGCCTCGCGGGTGCTGCCGTAACGATCAATCATGTCGAACCAATCGCAGTGAAGGCGTGGCAGTGCCTGGCGAAGTTTCAGAAACTGCTCATCAGGAAATAGAGCCCCAATCTCCAATACCTTTAGGCCAGTCAGAGAATGCAAAAAATGGAGTCCTTTGTCTGATGCCGTCAGATTGGTGAGGAACAGGTATCGAAGTCTGCCGAGACTGGATAGCGGAGCAAGCGTATCCACGGACATCCGCGTCCAGATGCTTCCCTCGACGCCGAGCGCAGCAAGGCTGGTTAGTGACGCGAGCGGTTCGAGATGACGCACACGCTTGAAGTTTTCCATGCCGAGCACTTCTAAGGGGGGCAACCCGGTGACCCAATCCATGCTCTGAATCTTTGTACCGCCAATCACGACAAGGCGGCGGAGGCACCGCAACCGATGAAGTGGCGTGAGATCCGTGGCTGTCGTGCCGTCAATGAAAAGCTGCTCAATCGCGGGGAGATCCGCCAACTCTTCCAAAAAATCCTGGTTGACCGAATAGAGCCACGCGCGACTCAATTTTCTGAAACTATGGATACCTCGATGCGATGAACCTTCTCGTCGGAAACGCAGCTCTGGTGTGTCATGCGGCAAGTCAACCAGAGACATGCGGTGGACGGGCAGAGAAGCCCAATCAAAGCTAACGCCTCCATCAATCCGGTCTTGGTGCGAGAAAGCCATAAATGTGGACGCCGACTAACGCCTGCGATGATTTACGCCAACATACCGACACGGCCAGCAGGAACGAAGTCGATTGCGCTCTGTCCATCGCATGGTTAGGCCAGCCATGCAGTGAATTTGGGACAGCATTTTCTCTACCTTAAAAGATCGCGTGAGAAACAGTAATTGCCGTTGTCGGCCTCGACGGGGATCTTTCCTGCCGGAACACCGAGACCAAGTTGACTAGGGTTGATCGACAAACAATAGCGGCTTCCCTTGTATCGCGGTGAGAGTGCGACAAGAGTGTGCGTTACGCGACGCTCGGCACGTTGCTGCGCATCGTCGATTGGTCTCAACACGAAGACCTCAACAGATTGCACGTACTCTGGCTTGGCGGCCACGTGCTGAGCGCTCAGAGCGCGAATGCGACCCTCTATCACGGGCCCCGCCACTACGCGTTTGACCTCCAGCTCCCAGACATACACAGAATCCATGCAAATCGCACCGGCCCCGCAATCACCGGCTGATAGATATGAGTTGCTCAAACCGGCGCCGATAATCACAGTATCTACTGCCCACGCTCGACTAGCAGTGAACATTGCAACCAGAATTAGCGAGTACTTTTGCACGGCTGGAAATCTATCCATCGCGCATGAGTGGGGCGAGATTTTGCCGCGGTTGCGCGGCATAAAATTCTTGTTGTGCAGATGATTCATGGCCCGACTAGACCACGCCACCGGATATGCCGTCAATTCGTCAGAACGCTATTCCGCACGAACGGAGCGTCTTTGATGCGCGATCCGCAGCCGGCCTTTGGACGGGGTGTGCGTTTGGAAAATGGTTGTCGGGGAGGCTGAACGCATACCCCGGCCGAAGGACGGCTCGGCCGGAGGCCAAGCGCGAAGGATCGAAAGTCCGGAAGCGAAAAAAATCAGGCGCCAAGGGCACGCCTGATCAATTGGGGGGAAATCGAAAGAATCAGAACTTGACGGGCACGACCGGCGCTTCGCCGCGGGCGATCATTTCGGGGATCTCGGGGGAACCGTTCTCCCAGACCAGCAACATCGAACGCTTGGTTGAATAGCCCTGGTGACGGATGTCGGCGGGCATCGCCGAAACGTCACCCGAACGAGCGATGACGCGGGCGCGGGCCTTGCCGGTTTCCTTGTCTTTCACGTCCCAGATGATTTCATCCGAGAGCTGGATGAACCACTCCACGCGGTCGTTACCGTGCTCGACCGGGAGAATGAATTCTTCCGAGGTCGGGCAGAACAGGCTGTTGCCAACCACCGAGCAGATGCTCGGATTCCAGGTCACGTCCGAGCGCGACAGATAGCCATACAGGTTGAACGCACTGACTTCGCTTTCAAAGCCAGGCTCGACCTCAACGGTGGGCTCGTCCTGCTTCACGTCCGCGAATTGACGATTGACGGGAAAGCCGGTTGCATCGGTGCGCTTCGGTGTGTCGCCCGGCAGACCGACCATGCGACGTGCCGTAACGCGCGCACGACCAATGGCCTCTTCGTTGTTGCCGTTCTTCACGCCCCAGGCGGCACCGGTTTCCATCGGCGCGGCAAAGGGGTCGTATCCGGCGTTGGTCCAGTCGGACAGCAGTTCCTTGAACAGACGCATCACCACATCGGAGCGGAAACGCTCTTCATGATCGCGTCCCAACTTGCGATACGACTCGTTGAAGCGGCCCGCAAATACGGTGACTTCACCGTAGTGATTGATGGTGCCGAACACGCTGTCGAAGTTGACAACGCCGTAGAAGAAGCCCCATGCGACGTCGCGCATCATCGCGCGCAGGAAGACGTCGATCGGCAGCGTATGACTGCCGGTTGGCCATTTGAGATGAGCAAAATATTCGTCGCGCTTCAGTTCGAAGCTGCCGACGCGGAACGAGCGGTAGCCCGTCATGTTGCTGGTCGGCAGGATTTCCGTATCGGTACGGACATTCGCGCCCGACGGACGGGAAGCGGTCGCAGTGGTTTCAAGCATTGCCATGGTGATTCTCCGTATTCTTTTCGATCAGGCGGCGGTCTGACAGATCTCGGCCCACTTCTGGACCGTGACCGGACCTTCGATGGTCTGCACCATCATTGCTGCGGGCTTCTCGGCGTGGAATCTGTACGCCGCGCCCTTCGGCAGCAACGCCATGTGGCCCTGGCGCAGGACGATGCGTCCCATCTTCCGGCCTTCAGGCATATCCGCCGCGAGACGATGTGCTCCCTGGCTGTCGGGGCTGACGAACTTCTCGGGCGATTCCAGTTTGACCAGATGGACTTCGATCTCGCCATCCATCGCCAGCGCGAACTCATCGTGCGCACAGGAGAACCAGGGAGACGTGCCTTCAGCACGAACTGCTTCGACGACATATTCGAAGTTCTTCGCGACGGCTACGCGCTCATAGGGAGCGGACTTCGACGCGACTGCGAAGATATTCGAGAAGACATAATTCTTCGGATCATCGTCGATGATCTCGACCTTGCCCGGCTCGTGGTCGTTGAGACTGCCGAAGCGGGTGACGGGAATACTCATGAATTCCTCCTGAATCAATCTGTTTGACTTGCATCGGCTCATCCACGCGACTGTTCAGGCGGATGGCTGATTGTGGGAATGAAGGTAACAACGGCCCCGAGGAACGTCCTGCACGTTCACAGCGTTCGGGCTGCATGAACTGATCGCGGCCGGGAAAGGCCTGATTCCGGAAGGAAACTAGCGGGCGACGGTGCGTCGGTAGGCGGCGGGCGTGACGCCGACGATGCGGCCGAAGACGCGGGTGAGATGTTCCTGGTGACTGAAGCCGCAGCGAAGGGCGATTTCGGAAATCGACATTGTCCCGGCAAGCAGACGCTTGGCTCGTTCGATACGAAGCAACAACAGATGCTGGTGCGGCGTATTGCCTGTGGTGCGTTTGAACTGACGCGTGAAATGCACAGGGCTCAAATTCACGACCTGCGCCATCTCGCTCAACGACACCTGGCCTTCGAGATGCGCTTCCATGAAGTCGACGACCTTCGCGACCCGCGCGCGCGTGAGGCCACGCGAAACCGGTTCGACGATGCGCACTGCATTTGAATGCTTTCTGACAAGCTGGGCGGCGAGCACATGCGCCATGCTGTCGGCGATCCAGTCGCCACCGTGACCTTCCTTCACGATTTCACCCACTGCACGCACCGCGCTTTCGATGAGCTCATCACGATCGCCGAGACGGGGCACGATCTCAATCGTATCCGGGTCGCCTATGGCGAGTTCGGCCGCAGCTTCCCTGACGATGCTGCCGCGTACATACACATGCACCGTCGCAAGCGAACCGCCGAGACGCACGCTGAATTCCTGGTTAGCAGGAATGATAAATAAGCCACCCGGCTGCACGAGCCGCTGTTCCTGATCGCCGTTGAGATCACGACTCACTTCGACAGGCCCGTCGAGGTGCACGATGATGAGATGGTCTTCTACGGGGAGGAAAGTCGCCTGGTACGCGCCTTCGCGTTGCGTCGATGCATACAACGACGTCCAGCCCAGCGAGTCGCTCGACGCTTCGATCTGGTGTTCCGGACGCACCAGGATCCCGTGGGTCTGGCCGACAGTGAAAGGCTGGGAAGGGCCGCTCATGTGATCAGTATGACCCTTAGGCCGTGACGCCTTCCATACCGGCTTCACAACCCACGCCTCATTTGTACCCAAACCTCATTACCAGTAACCGATCATCCGGCCAGCGCTGATCGCGGTCAGCCAGGAGGCCAGCGAAATCCCTCCGAACACGGCCAACTGGATGCGTTCCCGCGGCTGCGGTTCGCGCATTTCGCGTTCTCTCCATGCCGGTACCACACTGAGCACAACGACATTCAAAAGCCCCAGGGCGATCGCCGGAAACTTGATGAGGAGAAAAGGATTGTCCGCGTACTGGGTGGCATTCGTCGTGATCATGCAAAGCCCACTGCAGGCAGCGAGGAGGAAGCCGATCGCCGCGATCGGAACCGCAGGCCGTGCGACGGAACCAAGAGGGACTTTCTTCCACATCCCCAGCAGCCTGAGATCGAGCACGAGAACAGAACCGAACAACGTCCCGATGCCGAGAATGTGGACGAGGTTGATGACACCGTACGCCCACACTCCTACACCGCGGATGGCGTGCCCGAGCGCCGAGGCCTCGAGCCACGCCAGCAGATCGTACAACTCGTCGTCCCGCGGAACTTAGTCGCGATCCGGATAGACGTTGTACAGCTTGCCGTTATAAGTCACGCGTTCGGTCTTCACCTCGAGCTTGTTCGGGTCGAGATTGCGATGACCGCGAATGGAAACCTGTGCACCGACTGGCAACGTGGCTTCGGTCAGCCCCGCACGGGCCGTGCGGTTCGAAGGCGCGAGCGTGATGTCCCACACCTTGCCTTCGGATTTGATCTTCATCGTCGCATGTGGGCCTGCGAGACTGACAGGCGCCTCGACCGTGCCCGACAATTCAAAATGCTCCGTCGCGTTGCCGCCCCAGCCATGGTGAGCCGATGCTGGAATCGCCACGAGCGCGAGAGCGAACGAAGCCCCGATCATCCTGGTCAGAAATCTTGAGTCCATGACATACCCCCAGTTGGTTGGTTGCAGCCTCGCTGGCGCGGGGCCATTGTTCACCCGAAGTGCGCTACAGGCAATCGTTACTAGAGCTTTGCAGGCTCGACACGCAATACGCGGCCCCGGGGACTGTCCGTGAGCAGGTAAATATAACCATCCGCTCCTTGGCGGACGTGACGGATGCGTTCGTTGAGATTGCCGAGATACCGCGTTTCGCTCGTCACCCGGTAACCGTTCAGTTCGAGGCGGACGAGCGCACCGGGGCTTAGAGAGCCTACAAAGAGATCACCCTGCCACTCCGGAAACGCCGTGCCGGTGTAAAACTCGGCCCCGGAAGGCGCGATGACGGGATCCCAGTAGTAGACGGGTTGCTCCATGCCGGACTTCGTCGTCGTGCCGTCGCCAATCTTGAGGCCCGTGTATTCGCGGCCATAAGTAATGACAGGCCAGCCGTAATTCTTGCCGGCTTCCGGATGATTGAGTTCATCACCGCCGCGTGCGCCATGCTCCAGCGTCCAGAGTTCACCGGATTCAGGATGCAGCGCTGCACCCTGCAGGTTGCGATGACCATACGACCAGATCTCGGGCTTCAGGCCCTGCCGACCGACGAACGGGTTGTCTCGCGGAATGGAACCGTCCGCATTGATGCGAATGACTTTGCCGATGGTGCTCGAAAGATCCTGCACTCGCGAGCGCTGGTTGAACCGATCGCCGGTGGTGACGAACAGCGTGCCATCGGAGCGAAAGACCAGACGCGAGCCCCAGTGATTGCCGCTGTTCACCTTCGGTGTCTGCCGCCAGATCACGCGCACGTCTTCAAGACCTGTCGCGCCGAGCTTGCCCCGCGCAACCGCCGTGCCTGCGCCACCTTCACCGGGCTCCGAAAACGAGAGATAAACGAGGGCGTCCTGTGCAAAGGTCGGGCTAAGCGCGACATCGAGCAGACCGCCTTGGCCTTGGGCCAGCACGGCAGGCACGCCGGACAGGGGTTCGGACAATGTGCCGTTCTTTTCAACGATCCTGAGCCGCCCCACCCTTTCGGTGACCAGCATGCGGCCATCGGGCAGGAACGCGAGACCCCAGGGATTCTGCAATCCTTCAGCGACGGCAGTGACCTTGAGCGACGCCTGAATGGACTGCGGGGTCGGAGACTTCGCGGCGTTCTGCGCCTCGGCCGGCGCATCGAACATGAGAGCGACCGTGCACCCGAAGCTGGTGAGCGCGATACGGGCACGGCTCGAATTCTGCTGCATCAATCTCCCCTTTCCTTTTTCGCCAGCCTTCGAACTGACTGATTCCAGTACCGAAAGTTCGAGCATTGGGGCTTTGCACGCCCGGAACAAGGGACTTTGTAAACCGTCCGGACGATCGCCAGCAAATCGCGCAGGCGCGACGAAGCCCCGATACAATGCCGGCCCGCTCGCCCTCCCTGCCCCTCCCGCGCCGTCGAAAGCCCGCTATGCCCTTGTTGCGTCTTGAGAAAGCCTCGCTCGCCTTCGGCCTCCGGCCACTCCTTGAACAGGCGAATCTCGAGGTCAGAAGCGGGGAACGCGTCTGCCTGCTCGGCCGCAATGGCGAGGGCAAGTCGTCGTTGCTGCACCTTTTTACAGGCCAGGTCCACGCGGACAGCGGCATCGTCTGGATCAGGCCGGGCACGCGCGTCGCCTATCTCGCCCAGGAAGTGGCGCTCGACAGCGAAGAAGAAGTGTTCGACATCGTCGCGGGAGGACTGCCGGGTGTCGGCAAGCTGCTGTCCGACTACCACCATGTAGCCGCCGCCATGGCCCACGATGACAACCCGGACCTGGCACAGCGTCTCGGGGACTTGCAGCACCAGATCGATGGGGTCAACGGCTGGCAGCTGGAACTCAACGTCAATACGGTGCTCACCCGCCTCAGTCTCGATGGCACGGCGAAGATGCAGGAACTGTCGGGTGGCTGGCGCCGACGCGTCATGCTGGCGCGAGCATTGGTCAGCGATCCGCAGGTGTTGCTGCTTGACGAGCCCACCAACCACCTCGATATCGAAGCCATCACCTGGCTCGAGGATTTCATCGCCGAGTATCGTGGGGCGCTGCTGTTCATCAGCCACGACCGGGCGTTCGTACGTCGCCTTGCCACACGCATCGTCGAACTCGACCGGGGACGCCTCGCCTCGTGGCCTGGCAACTATGACGAGTACGTAACACGCAAAGCAGAATCCCTCGTCATCGAAGCGCAGCACAACGCAGAGTTCGACAAGAAACTCGCGGCGGAAGAAGTGTGGATCCGCAAAGGCGTCGAAGCCCGTCGCACCCGAAACGAAGGCCGGGTCCGCGCGCTCTACGCCTTGCGCGAGGAACGCAGAGAACGGCGCGAACGCGGGGGCAAAGCCGAATTCCAGCTGCAGGAAACCGAACAGTCGGGCCAGCTCGTGTTCGAAGCAGAGAACGCGAGTCTTTCCTTCGGTACGCGGCGGATCATCAATGATCTGTCCGTGCGGATCATGCGGCGTGACCGAATTGGCATCATAGGCCCCAACGGCTCGGGCAAGACGACACTCATCAAGCTGCTGCTCGGTGAGCTTGAGCCCACGAGTGGCATCGTTCGCCAGGGCACCAAGCTGCAGGTTGCCTACTTTGATCAGCAACGGCAGCAGCTCGATCCGGAAGCGTCCGTCATGGCGAACGTCGGTGGCAATGGCGACACCGTGACCGTTAACGGGCAGCCGCGGCATATCTCGGGCTACCTGCGTGACTTCCTGTTTCAGCCGGAGCGCCTGCTCTCGCCAGTGAAGATGCTGTCAGGCGGCGAACGCAATCGACTGTTGCTCGCGCGTCTTTTCGCACAGCCGGCAAACCTCCTCGTCCTCGACGAACCCACCAACGATCTCGATGTGGAAACCCTCGACCTGCTGGAGGAACTGATCGCCGGCTTCGACGGCACCCTGCTGCTCGTCAGCCACGACCGTGCTTTCCTCGACAACGTCGTCACCAGCACGCTGGTATTCGAAGGCGGCGGCAATGTGCGCGAGTACGTCGGCGGCTACACGGACTGGATTCGCCAGCGTGGCGCGAGCAATGCGCAATCACGGAAAGCCGCTATCGCAGCCGTGAAACCTGCCGTCGCGGCGCCTGCAGCTCCAGCGCCAAAGAAAGCGAAGCTCTCGTTCAAGGACCAGCGCGAACTCGATGGCCTGCCTGCAAAGATCAACACACTGGAAGAAGAACAGTCAGCGCTGACGGCAACCATCGGCGATGCATCCTTCTATCAGAAGCCTCACGCCGAAGTGTCTGCGGCTCTCGCGCGCATGGAGGCACTGACAGGCGAACTGGAAAAAGCCTTCGCGCGATGGGAAAAACTCGAAGCGCAGGCGAACGGCACAGCCTAAGAGTCGTCGACCAACTCCTTGGCCACGAATAAATAGACGATTCCGACAGATATTGGAGGCGACTTCCTCCCGAAGACAACCTTATCTTTCACAGGTGAGGAGCCGTCCCATCACTTATTTATCGTAGCTACACGAATTCAATGGACATCAGCTATGATCCCGCCAAGGAACGGCGGAATGTGGCCGCTCGCGGGCTGTCATTCGAGCTGGTCCATTTCTTCGACTGGGCAGAAGCATCGCTAGCCGAGGACGTTCGCAGGGGCTATGGCGAACGCCGGTTCCTGGCCACTGGACCAATCGAGAGACGCCTTTATGTTGTTGTCTTCACCTTGCGGGCAGACAAGGTGCATGTGATCAGTTTACGGAAGGCCAACAAACGCGAGATACGCCGTCATGAAGAAAAAAGTCGCGAAGAAGAAACCTGATCCTGAGAAAACCGATCGCACCAATCCCGAGTGGACGAAGGCCCAATTCGCGCGCGCACGCCCTGCGAAGGAAGTACTTCCCCAAATTTTACCGAAAGATGTTGCCGCCCGATTGTTGCGACCGCGTGGCCGGCCAAAGACGGAGAATCCGAAGCGCCTCGTATCTCTGCGCCTCTCACCCGAAGTGATCGCGCACTTCAAATCCAAAGGCGCTGGCTGGCAGACAAGGATCGATGAGACGCTCAGGAAGGCAGCGGGGCTCTAGCGAAAAAATTCAGCCAGAGCGCTAGGATCTATTTCAGACGACTTGCGCCGCGCCAGAGCTGACCGCCAACTCATCCGGCACTACTTTTGCGATTTCCCACGCAGAACGCCAAGACGCTCTCGCGAAACAAACTGCATCTTCTGCAGTAAGCGAGACAGTCGCGCCATGTGCAATCCTGTTACGACGTACCCGCAAGTCTCCCACAACAGATGTAACGTCCGCATCGACGCGTCCGTCTGCCCTAAGCATTCCCAAGTAGTCTCCAGGACGTTGGCGTCCGTGAAACGCAATGAAGTAGTAGTCAAGAACACGCTCAAGGCGACGCCACCAATCAAGCACCAGGGCATGCGGCGTGTTCTGCGAAAGCACGTCGACCATCTCGTCGAACATCTGGAATTGCTTTGCGTCGTTCATGTTTTCACAACCAACCCCGGACTTGAGTAATTGAGGTTCTTGAGAACAATTCTGAAAATCGGAAGATCAAACTCGACATCAAACGTCTAATCGCACCAAATTCTTGTGTCAGCAGCGACGCGCGCCCAGCCGGGCAAGCATCTCGCTCAGGTCTTCCGGACTGATGTAGAAATGTTCGCAGACGCGGCCCCATAACATCACCGTTGGGACGTTGCGACCCTTACGCTCTTTCTGGGTTTCGTGCAGCACCCATAGAACCGTCCGCTCGCGATAGGTAAGGCCATCGCGGACGTCAGGAATATGCTCGATGCGGTTGTCTTTCACGGTGCGGCTCAGTAAATCCAAGCGTCAGACCATCAACCCTAGCCCATATACCGGACGCTGGCACCATTCACTCCAGGCCCAACGCTTCACGCAATTCTTCATAGGATCGGCATATAAACGTCCGTGATTGCATCGGGAGCTTGCACGTTTGGGCCTACATTCACGTAGTGGAAGATCAAAGGATGACCTGACAGCTGTTCGCCGCTGGAAGGCAGCCATTTCTCGTAGAGGTAGCGAGCCGCTTGGTTGTTGGCGCGCGACCCGACGTCTCTAGCCAATGCGCACTTGAAACTGGGAATGGTCATTTCCACAATTCCGTGTGAGTTCTGCGCAACCGGGCCGTCTACCGAGAGGCAGAAATCAACGCGGTACTTCGATGCGTCAGGTCCGGTCGGATCCGCGTAGTGAAGACCGTAGCTGCGATTTCGAGCAGGGTCGAGAAGTCGATTCTCGACTTTCCATGCAATGAGTTTTCGCGCCGTGTCGTGTTCTTGAGAGGGCGACCCTAAGTGGGCAATCGCAGCAACCCTGGTCTGAGGGAAAGTGACGATGGTTACTTGCATGACGTTCCTAGAGAGTGTGCCGCCCAACTACTAATATGGGACAGCGGGCAATTCGAGTTATTGGACAAATCCGTTCCATATGCAAGCTGTCACCGCTGCAAGCTCCCGAATAATCTACACCACGAAGAATGACATTGGACAGGTCAAATTGGAGCAGTGGCAGAAGGGCGATTTCATCGCCAAGTAGGCGAGTTTATGGCCTGTCCTCGGGCCACAAGAAGGTCTCCGACAAGTAGGGCTGACGCCAGGCTGGACCCGCGTTGGATTGGAGCCGACGTGTGGACCGGGTGCGCGTTTGGCAGATGTTGGAAGAGCCGAACGTGTACCCCGGCCGCGCGGCGGCTCCTCTTCCAAAAAAGCCACTACTTGGCTTTCTTGAAGAGATCCCCAAGCGCCTTGTTCAACGCTTCCGCCGGAGCATTGATGGCCTGTTGCTGTTTTTGCTTGGCTTCGGCATCGCGGCGCTGGATGGGATCGTAACCCAGGCGACGAACGCACTCCTTATATAAGGTGGGCGTATTGGCTGCGGCTGCGTTACCGGCGCTATTGAAACCAAGACTCTGGATGCCGCCATTCTTCTTGTCTTCCTGATCGCAGCGGATGGCGTAATCCTCGGCGACTGTCTTGTCGGTTCCACCGCGCGAGACTTCCACGAGATCCGGCAGGAAGCTGTCGTAGTTGCCGATGCGCTTCGCGCCGAGCTCCAGGGTTGCGCGTGCTTCGCCGTTTTGTCGCTGCGCCTTCTGCATGTCCGCGAGTTCGCGATAGGTGTCTCCACCCGCTAGCACTCGTTCTGTTGCGGGTGCAAGGAGCGCCGCGGCTTCGGGCCGCTTCCCCATTGCGTAGGCCGTGCGCGCCAGCGCGAGCCGGACATGTGGTTGATCCGCGCCTTCGTTGAGCTGGATTGCAGAGGCGTGAGTCGCAGCACCGCGAGTGTCACGCTTTGCAAGCGCAGCCGAAATCTCCAGCGCTCCCAGATCTGCGCTCAACGCCTGGCTACCGGATCCTTTCTTGAGCGCCCCCGAGAACCGTTCGGCATAGGACGTCTTGCTGCGGCGTCCGTTGTAGTGCTGGTCTGCGTATTCCGTCAGCGATGCCAGACGCACATCCCGGGGTTCGTATTCCGCATTGAATGAAGTGAGGTAGTTGAAGGTCGTGTCGACGGCCGTCTGCTTGAGCGCGTTCTGCAGCACGGCGCCGATATCCCCGGCATTTGCCGGTTTGGCAGTGTTGTTCACCGGCTGCACGTTGTAGCGCTTGAGCGCCTGCTGGCGCACGGCTTCCATGCGCACGCTGCGTTCAGCCTGGGCGGATGAAAGCTTGTCGAGCAGCGAGGCAAATGCCGCCTTGTCGTAGCCCGCCGCATACATGAGGTCTAACCCCAGCCGGTCCGCATCGCGCTCCTGCGCGCGGTTCCACGAGGGGGCAAACATGTCCTGCCACACGAGATTCAGCGTGCCCGCGGTTTCCATTGTCTTCTTTGCTTCCGGAGTCACCGCCTGCAGATTCACGTTACCGGTGGAATTTTTCTGTTGGGCTGCCGCGGCAAGCAGCCCGGCGGTTTCAATGCCGCCCGGCAAGTTGTGCCGCGTGGCTTCATCACGCGTATGGCCGAGGAGCATGTGCCCGATCTCATGGCCGAGCACCGCCGCGAGTTCGTCTTCGCTTTCGACCGAACGCAGCAGTTCCGTACACACCACGAGCAGACCACCGAGATCACTGAAGGCGCAGCGCTCACCGCTCGACTTGATCATCAGCTTGAATGTGGGCGCCGGTCCTTTCCACGATTTGAGCAAGCGCTCGGTGATGCCGTTGAGATACGACTCGAGCGAGGGATCCGTAATGAAATGGGAA
The DNA here is from genome assembly GCA_965279735.1 of Steroidobacteraceae bacterium. GTDB lineage: Bacteria > Pseudomonadota > Gammaproteobacteria > Steroidobacterales > Steroidobacteraceae > CAIUGU01. The sequence goes on from OZ257260.1 coordinate 3,004,704, forward strand.
TCCTGGTCGAGATAGACGGCGACTTCCGGCGCAACTTCTCCGCCTGCGTAGTCCTTGAGATAGGCGGGGCTGGCCTTCGTGGCAGGAGCGGTGGCCGCACGTTCCATGGCGATTTCCACCAGCGTGCGTGAATCAGCCTTGGGTTCCGCGGCGAAGATGGCCGCCGAGCCGAGTACCAGGGACAGCGAAAGAGCCAAACGCGACAGCGCACACATGACCGGACCGCCTTGGAGTCGAGGAAACCTTACTTCTTGCAGTTGGAGCCGTTTACTCCCATCGACGCGAGCGACTGCGTTCCGGTCGGCTTGCTGGGCGCATCGGCGCACGCAAGCCTGTCATCGGCTTGCGGCTTGTCGCCCAGCTTGAGGAGCAACTCCGTCGGATCGACCCAGATGTCGCGGTCGGCGAAGAGCAGACGGATCAGGTTCCGTTCCTTGTTCCAGTCGCACACCTTGACCGCGGCAAGATTGATTTCCTTCGTGGGAATTTCTTTATCGGTGTACACGCCATCGGCGGCGAAAATGCCCAGCGTCGGTCGCGGAAAACCGGTGATGGTGACGGACTGAGGCGTGCATGCGGGTTCTGCGGCGAATGCCGGGGTCGGCAACGCGGCCACTGCGAGCAGCACTCCCCAGATCTTCATCACAGCTCTCCCTGAAAAACCTCAGACCGGATCAACCGCTTTCGGCCACACCTTCTGTCGCACCAGACGCAGCAACGAAATCTTTTCCGCTTCTTCGCGCTTGGCCTTGTTCCTCTGCACCGTCTTGACGAGCTCCACCGTTCCCCACGTCGAGAGAACGATGTCGATCCAGTTGAACGCGACGAACCCCATGCGGAACAACGGCAAAGCCAGCATAACACCGGCAATACTGAGCACTGCAACCTGTACGGCGACCTTGGGTTTGAACCAGTCCATCACAAGTGCGACTGCAACAAGCTTGAGGCAGAGCATTCCTTCTCCGAGGCTCAGCGCCAGCGCAGCCAGCACTCCCCAGATCGCAATACTGGCGATGCCGGTTACCCGCGTCTTGAGCGCGTCCGGCAGATGCAAACCCCATATTGCAAACACCGCACCAAGCAGCACGACGATCTCGAGTGCCTTGCTATAAAGCTTCGGTAAATCACTGATGTATTTGTGATCACGCGTCATCAGATTGTCGAGTGCCATGGCATGGGCAACGACGCCCGACACCTGGCCGTTGACCGGACTTGTATATAAATCCGGCAGTCCATCCAGGTATGAGCCGACCATCACCAGGCGGTTTTCGAGGAACGGACGCAGCTGCTCACTGTATTGATCGGGAATCTGGCTTGCTCGCAGGACATCCACCGAAGGGCAGGGAAGCCGGATATCCGCGTCGGTCGATTGCTCCACATCCCCCACCAGGCTGCGGAACGCCTGGCGCAGCAAGGTTCCCACGCGCATGGCCAAGTGCGGTTGGCCGGTCTCGGGGCCTGCTTTCTGGCACTGACCTTCCTCATACAAAGCCGACTGCGCCGCACTCGGGTAGGCACCCCACAGAATGGTCATCGGTGCAAAGCCGCTCTCGACCCGCTGGTTGTCCTTGAGCTCAGTGAAGCGCTGGTAAAGGCGGCATTCGGAGTACGCGCTAGCTTCCCTGGCTGCACAGTGCGCGCGATACATGGCAAACGCTGGCGTCTCGATCTGCCTGTCGCCGCCGATAAAAAGCGGATACCGGTTTTCGCACCGCTGCCAACCGATGAAGGCGTGCCCCACTACGTCACTGTTCGCCAGTTCGGGAATCACTCCGATCGATTCCGGAGTGAGAGTGTCTTGCGCCGCAGGCCCTGTGAGGAACGGTCTCGCACTGATGCAGTCAGCGGAGTCAGAAGGCGTAACGATAGCCGGCGCGAATGCCGCCAGGAAGACGGGCGTCGGTCGGCCGCGCACCGGACGCCGCGCGCTCAGGTTGCGCAACAGATCGTCAGGGTTGTCTCCCGCGCCATGAGGATGACGATAGAGTATGTCGAGGAACAGGCCGTCTGGCCGGTAGCCCAGAAGCGTGCGTGCAAGGCGGCCTTGATCCGCATAGGAAAGCGGCCACGAACTTCCCTTCTGCTCAAGATACGCATCGTCGATCAGGACGACGGTGACTGAAGGACGTTCATTGAAATAAGAGGGCGCCAGCAGGCGCAGCGCCATGCGTTCCGACGCAAGCTTGGTTGCAGCACCGAGGCCGAAGGGATCGAGGCCGAGAAACATCCAGACCGCACCTGCTCCCAGGAGCAGGTAAAAAAGGGATTTCCAGTCCCGGGCAGCCGGTAGCTTCAGCGTCGCACCTTGGACCTCCTCGTCTGCCACGCCACTCCCCTTTCTTTTTCTTCGTCAGCTTTTGCGCAACCAGTCCGGATCAGGCAGCTCGTGGAAGGCATGCCGCAGGCTTTCGCTCCAGCGCTTGCGGATCATGCGGAAGTACTCGTGCTCGGCATCCATGCTGATGTGGCTCATGACCCGGTGTGCATCACGCTTGACGCAGACGAGATCGAGCGGCGTACCGACGGAAAGATTGGAGCGGATCGTCGAGTCCATCGAAATGAGCGCGCACTTTGCTGCTTCCGCGAGGCTCGTGCTGCGGGTGACAACGCGGTCGATGATGGGCTTGCCGTACTTGGACTCGCCTATCTGGAAGTACGGCGTGTCGGCCGTGGCCTCGATGAAGTTGCCGGCGGCATAGATATGGAACAGTCGGGGCATCTCGCCGCCGATCTGGCCGCCGAAGATAAAGGTCGCGTTGAATTCGATCTTGTGTTCCTCAAGCGCTTCGGCGTCACGCTTGTGGACTTCGCGCAGTGCATCGCCGACGACGCGCGCAGCCTCGAACATGTTGACCGAGGTCATGAGGTTGTCTTCTTCCTTACCCGGGACCAGGCCGCCGATCTGCTCGCGGAGGATATTCCCGAGCGCCTGCGAGATGGCGAGGTTGCCTGAAGAGAGCAACACCATGACGCGTTCACCGGTTTTTTCGAACACGGTGACCTTGCGGAAGGAACTGATCTGGTCGACACCGGCGTTTGTCCGCGAATCGGACAGGAACACGAGGCCAGTGTCGAGCAACATGCCGACGCAGTAAGTCATCTAATGGGACAGCCTTTTGGAGTTCTGAGCGTTTTGCCGGCGCGGACCACCCGGGTGACTCCGCATGCCCGAAGAATAAGTGGCGGGCTGCGGCAGGTAAAGCCCGCGAGCGCCAACTATTGCTGCTGTTGTTGTTGCTGCTGTGCGGACGGGGCGACAGTGACTTCGCCGCGCATGCTCTCGAGCCCGCCGCCGCGCACACCCCAGATCGGACAGCCATCTAGATAGTGACCGACATAACGCGCGATCAGGCGCAGGTTCTGGATGCTGTGCTTGACCGGCTCGCCGTGGCGATACAGGGTTTCATGCCGGATATGCAGTTGCATGCGTGCCCCGTTTCCGGTCTTTCGTTGATCCTACCGGACCGGGCTCGGCACAAGGAAGTCGAGCGCGATGCGTTCGCCGAGATCCGAGATCGTGCCCAGGAATTTGAGCAGGTACTCGTGCAGGCCGATTTCGAGAATGGTATCGATGCGACCGAACAGCAGAGACGCATGCATCTCGCCGGCCCGACGTTCGGTTTCTGCAGACTGCGAATTTGCGATGGCCTTCAGGTGCGTATACACCTGCGCCATGCAGCGATGCAGGGACCGCGGCTGCTCGTCCGTGAGAATGAGCAGCTCAGCCACGCGACGCGGCGTGATGAGGTCGCGATAGACCTTGCGATAGATTTCAAACGCCGACACCGAATGCAGCAGCGCGCTCCACTGGTAGTAGTCCGCCGCGCCACCCGCGCCTTCGCCTCGTGGCAAGAGGAGGTGATACTTCACATCGAGGATGCGGGCGGTGTTGTCCGCGCGTTCGAGATACGTGCCCAGCCACGTGAAGTGGAAAGCTTCATCGCGCAGCATCGTGCCCTGGATCACGCCCCGCGTGAGATGCGAGCGGTACTTCACCCACTCGAAGAAATCCGCGATTTCCGCACCGAGCGAATAGCGCGTTACCGCGCGGCGCATGTCGATCCATGTCGCGTTCAGCGTTTCCCACATCTCGGAAGTCAGCGTGCCGCGAACGGCTCGGGCATTCTCGCGTGCAGCACCGAGACAACTATAGATACTCGAAGGGTTGTCACGATCGAAAGCCATGAACGCAAGCGCGCCTGCCGGCGTCACCGTGTCGTGCTTCTTGTGATAGGCCTCGAGCAGTCCAATGATGGATAGCGTCGCGACCCAGCCTTGCGCCAGCACCTCACTGCCTTGCGGCAACAGCGACATGCGGTAATTCACATCGAGCATGCGCGCGATGTTTTCGGCGCGCTCGGTATAGCGCGACATCCAGTACAGGTGATCTGCAGTACGACTCAACATCAGCGTTCCAGCACCCAGGTGTCCTTGGTACCGCCCCCTTGCGATGAATTCACGACCAGCGATCCTTCGCGCAGCGCGACCCGGGTCAGTCCGCCCGGCACCAGCGTGACGTCACGGCCGGACAGGACGAAAGGCCTGAGATCGATGTGGCGCGGCGCGATGCCGGATTCGACGAAGGTCGGGCAGGCCGAAAGGGCCAGGGTCGGTTGGGCGATGTATTTTTCAGGCGAGGCGATGATGCGCTCGCGGAACGCGGCCAGCTGTTCCTTGGTCGATGCAGGGCCGATCAGCATGCCGTAGCCGCCTGCGCCGTGAACTTCCTTCACCACGAGTTCGTTGAGGTGGGCCAGTGTGTACTTGAGATCGTCCGGGCGGCGCAGGACATAGGTCGGCACGTTGTTGAGCAACGGCTCCTCGTCCAGGTAGAACCGGATCATGTCCGGCACGTACGGATAGATCGACTTGTCATCGGCGACGCCGGTACCGATGGCGTTGGCAACGGTCACGCGGCCCGCGCGATAAGCCGATAGCAATCCCGGCACGCCGAGCATTGAATCAGGCCGGAATGCGAGCGGATCGAGAAAGTCGTCGTCGATGCGGCGATAGATCACGTCGACGCGTTTCGGGCCGCGCGTCGTGCGCATGTAGACGAATTCATCGCTGACAAAGAGATCCTGGCCTTCCACCAGTTCGATACCCATCTGCTGGGCAAGGAACGCGTGCTCGAAGTACGCGCTGTTGTAAGCACCCGGTGTCAGCAGGACAACAGTGGGATCATTCACGCCCGAAGGCGCGACGCTGCGCAGGTTCTCCAGCAACAGGTCGGGATAGTGCTCGACCGGTGCAACGGAGTAATGCGCGAAGAGTTCGGGGAACAACCGCATCATCATGCGGCGGTCTTCGAGCATGTACGACACGCCGGAAGGCACCCGGAGATTGTCTTCAAGGACGTAGAACTCGCCCGCGCCCGCGCGTACGACATCGACCCCCGCGATATGGGCATAGATGCCATTCGGCACATCGACACCCTGCATTTCCGGGCGGTACTGCCCGTTGGTCAGCACCTGTTCGGCAGGGACCACCTTCGCCTTCAGGATGTTCTGGTCGTGATAGATGTCTTCGGTGAAGGCATTGAGGGCCCGCACCCGCTGCTTGAGGCCCGCCGCCAGCTTGCGCCACTCATCGGCCGGGATGATGCGCGGGACGATATCGAAGGGGATGAGGCGTTCGGTGCCGGCTTCTTCGCCATACACGGCAAAGGTGATGCCGACCCGGTGAAAGAGCGTATCCGCCTCGGTGCGCTTCTGCTCCAGCCGGTCGTGCGGGGTCGCGGCAAGCCATTTGTCGAAGGCCTTGTAATGGGCCCTTACCCCGCCTTCGGCGGCATGCATTTCATCGTAGGGAGGCTGGGACGGCATCAGGGTTTTTTAACTCTTGTAGGCAACCGGCTTGCTTCAGCGAAAACCATGCCAACGCTTCCAGCCTTTGATCCGCGCTGCGGCATTCGCTTCAACCCGGCTGGCACTTCGGGTTGCGCACCAATCTCGTTCTGTCTCTGCCCTCATTCAGTGCGCCCGGACCTGGCCGGAGTCAGCGATCAGGGAATCTGGATCTTGCCCCGGGGGGCGGCCCCACCCGGTCCGCCCAAACCGCCCATTCCACCTCCGGCCCCGGGAACCACCAGCTGCGAGGCCTGCTGGCGGCGCATCTCCTGGATCTGGGCGACGGTCTGCTCGATGGCAACCGTGGCCGCGGCCGCAAATCCGGCGACCGCCTGCTCGAGCGTTGGCCCCGCGATATCGAAGTTGATGGGCACCGGACCCATGTTGGTCATGATCTCGGCCTGCCCGATGTAGAGAACCGGACGGCCGCTGTCCACACTGCCCTGCGCCGTCACTGGCGTGAGCCTGCGGATCATGCCGACCTTGCGATCGGTGAATACCTCCTCCAGATAGAGGTTCTTGTCGTCCATCGTGGGCTCCTGGCCCCGGTCGCTCGCCATATGCGCCTCGTTGCGTGAAAACCTGAACCCCACAGTATCAAACTCGCTCACCTTTGCCATCCTGTGGCAGCGTCGCTAGCATCGCTGCCTTGACGTCACCCGGTCTCAAACGCGAAGTACTCATCATCATGGCAGCACAAGTCGACACCACATTCGATGAAGTCTTCGGCAAGGCGGTAGAGCTGGCCAACGGCATCGCCGACAAGGACCAGAAAGCCGACCCGTGGGATATAGCGGATGGCCTGCTGGCCGGCGCAGTCCAGTTCTGGCTCTATTCCCGCCAGCCCTGCGGCGATGCGAACTGCGAGGACTGCCTCCCGATCGGCACGGCCGAAGGCCGCCTTGCGGAAATGCGCCAGCTGCTCAAGCAATTCGCAGAGGAAAGCGAGTACTTCCACACTCCCCAGGACAGGAACGTGGGCAGGGCCTGATCTCTATTTCTCGGGCAGGGGGATGAATTCGGTCTCGCCCGGCACCTTTTCAAACCGCCCTTCCGCCCAGTCGAGCTTGGCCTGCTCGATTCGCTCCCGCGAACTCGACACGAGGTTCCACCAGATGAACCGCGGCCCATCGAGCGGCGCGCCGCCCAGCACAACGATCCGGGCGATGCTGAGAGCCCGGATACTTACCGTTTCACCGGGTGGGAGGACCAGCATCTGGCCTTCCCGAAGCACCTGTCCCAAAGCTTCCGCTTCACCGCTCACGACGTAGACCGCCCGTTCCTCGTATTCCGGCGGCAGGTCGAAGGCCGCGCCTTCCGCCATCGGTGCGTCCAGGTAAAACATCGGCGAGAACGTCATGACGGGAGCGGTAACTCCGAACGCAGACCCCACGATCAGGCGCAAGGTGGTCTGACCCAGACGAATCAGGGGCAGTGCCGCCTCCGGATGATGGGAAAACGCAGGCTCGGTTTCTTCAAAGGCCTTGGGCAATGCAATCCAGAGCTGCAACCCGTGAAGCGGTGATCCATCAATGCGCAAACCCGACGGTGTCCGTTCGGAGTGGACGATCCCGCGCCCCGCAGTCATCCAGTTCACATCGCCCGGCCGGATGGCCTGAACGTAGCCCAGGCTGTCCCGATGCATGATCTCGCCCGCAAACAGATAAGTAATCGTGGCCAGGCCGATATGCGGATGGGGACGGACATCCACCCCCGCGCCCGGAGGAAAGTGGGCGGGTCCCATGTGATCAAAGAACACATACGGCCCCACGCTCTGCAGCTCTGCGGTGGGAAGCAGGCGGCGCACGGAGAATCCGCCCAAGTCGCGGGGCCGAGCCTCCAGAAGACGTCCATTCGGGGAGGGAGTACTCATGATTCACTGACTCACTTTCTTGAATCCCGCTGGCACTTCGAATTGGGCAGGCGGGATAGCCGAATCCTTGACCGCGGTGGTTTCGGAGGTCATCCGGAACATCTGGGTCATCGATGCCCCTGCAGCGGGTGCAGCGGCGGTGGCCGAAGCCGCTGCCGGCTCGGCTTCAGCGGGTTTCTTGCGCATCTTGTTGAGCAGGCCCGATGTCAGCTTGCCGCCGAAAGCACCTGCAGCCGAGCCCGCAATTGCGCCCCCCACGCTTCCGCCGGCCTGCTCCATTGCCTGCTGCGTGACGACTTGGGTAGCTACGGATGCAGCCGCATTCGTACCCGCTTCCACAGCAGCGTCGCCAGCCGAAGGCAGCACCCCTGGTTGGCCCGGCTGTCCTGGCTGCGCCGCCTGAACGGTATTCATCGTGTCCGGCGAGCTTTGAGCGCAAGTCGGGCCGCCCACCTGCATCGTGAACGTGCTCTTGAGCGGATATCCCTGAACCTCGCTGGCCTTCTTCAAGGCCTCGCCCCAGCCATCCTTGTAACGCGACATCACCTGTTGCCCGCGCATCTGCAGTGCCGAAGTCATCTCACCCGCCCCCAGCTTTCGGGCGTACGCCATCCAGAAGTCCTGGGCCTGCTTGCCGCCGGGCATTGCGGCAGAGAGCCATTGATCGATGGAATAGACGAAATCGCAGGCCGCATGGGTCTGCTTGTCGGTACAGGTCTGGGTGACGACGATCGTCGCCTGCTCGGTGTCGAAACCCGCAAGCTGGGCGCGTGCTCCCGACCGACGGACCTCGGCTTTCGCGGGCGACCATTCACACTGGCTTTCATTGATGGGCGAGCCGGACGGTGCTGAAGCTGCTGAATCGGCAGCCTTTCCATCCGCACTCGCCAGTGCATTCTTCATGTTGGTGCGGAAATCCTCGAACGACAGCTCCGTGTATTCCTTCTTCTTGATTTCCAGATCGAACTGGCGGTCGGTGTCGAGACGAATGATCTGGGCGGAGGCACCGTTGCCTCCGAACATCTTGAGCAGTTTCGACTTGAACTGGATCTGGCTGTCGATGCGGGCACGATCAGTGGCAATCGCCGTGCTCGTGGTCCCCTCCATGGCGCCGATCCTGGTCGGCCCGAACCCGTCCATCGCCACCTTTTCCTCGATCGTGACATCCGCCGCTGCCGTCAGACAGGCGAGACCAGCGGCCAGAGCGACGACTCCCGGAAACACCTGAAACCCGTGGATCCTGCGCATTCTGAAATCTCCCCTGGCGTGTAAACCCCGTTCGCCCGGCCGGACAAGCCAAGTCCAGACCCGGGCCTTAGATTACCTTGAGAGCGAGCGTCAGACATAAGCTGAAAATAGCGCCCGGGTCGCCTCCCTGGCAGGTCTGCGTCAAATTGCCCCTTGACGCGGGCGCCGCCTCTGCCGAAGAATCAAGCCGTGCCAAGAGCAAACCCGTCGAAAGGCGGGGACGCAAAGCTTCCGGTCTAAGGGATCCAAGGTCCTATCGACAGCGGGGTTGCCACGAGGCCGCAGCAGGGAAGCAGCGGTGCATCCAGTCTGCGCGCGAGCCGAACGCGGTTCGAAGATGTTCAACACACAGCGCAGATGACTTTCGTGTCAGCCTTGAGTGACGCCCGCGCATGGGCCACTCCCCGCAGCGAACCTTGATTCCCCAGCCCTGAAGCCCGGCACATGCCTTGAGGGTTCTCGGGAAATTGGGGAGTTCGTATGGAACAGAGCAGTCAAGCCACGTCCGCCCAGACAGGCTTCGCGGACATGAGTCCGGCCACCGGGCCCTTCGTAGTGAATCTGTGTGCTTCGGTTGCACCCATCGAGCTCGGTTCAGCCAGCCTGCCAGGCCTCGAGCGCTACCGCGTTTACCAGGTCCGCCGTGTCGAAGACAATCGTCCCCGCTATCGCCTGCGGCTCGGTTTCTTCGCGGATGAGGCCTCCACCGAAACCGTCCTGAACGCAGTCCGCGAGCTTTACCCCGCTGCATTTACTGTCGCGGCCGCCAGCGACGATCTGAAGCACGCACCGGGGTTCGACGCTGCCACCCTCGGTACTCGCTCCTCGCCCGCTGCTGCAAAGGGAGCAGCGACGACCGGCAGCTATCAACGAATTGCTCCTGCTGCAGAGCCCGTAAAGCCGGCCGTTGCGCCCCCCGCCGCTGCTCCGGCGAGCCAGCCCACGCCGCCGGCAATCGTGGTTGGACAGGTCCCGGTTACCCCGGCAAAGGCTCAGGCAACGACTCTCGAATTGCTTCCCGATGTCGCGCCGCCCGCTCCGGCAATGGCGGCTGTTGAATCGGTGGCGACGCCGTTCCGCGTGAAGGCGGCCGATCCCACCGCACTCGCGAAGAGTTCTGATCTGCAGCTGCAGACCGAACACAGGACTGCATACAAACCCCCGATCATTGCGCCGCCGGTCATCACGGACGGTCCGATCCTGATCGACAGTACGCAGACATTGCGCATGCTGACCGAAGCGGAGTTGTCGGATAACGAAGGCCCGCAGTGGTTCGTGGTACAGCTCGCCGTTTCCGACCAGGCGATCAATCTCGACACGATGCCGAAGCTCGACATCTTCTCCGCTTTCCGTCTGTACTCGATCGCCATGCCGCAGCAGGGCAAGATCCTGCACTCGATGCGCCTCGGCTTCTTCCGCGAAGCCGTGTCAGCCGAAGCGGTGGCGGGCTATCTCAAGACCTTCTTCAGCGCACCGGATGTCATGCGGGTCAGCGGCGCGGAACAGACCCGCTTTGCCGAGCCGCCGGCCGCCCCTCAGAAAGAGACGAACCATGGTTCCGCGAAAGTCGTCGCCCTGGACGAAGCGCGTCACCGGACGGGCAAGCCAGCAGCACCCGTCCTCTCCAACGCAGTGATCCAGCCCATGCAGCGCCCTGCAGCGGCTGCTCCTTTGACAGCTCCTCCGGCCCAGACGGCCAAGCCCCTTGCCAAGCAAGCCAACAAGTCCGGGGGCCGCAGTGCGCCGAAGTCCGCGGTCGCCAGCAAGACCTCCGCGCCAGTAGGCAAGCGCCCCGCAGCCCGCAGCCGTTCGCTGAACGATCTGCTGCACGAGGAAGCCCGCCAAGTCGTCCTCTCGGAAAGTGGCATCCGCCGGTTGGAACAGAAGGGCTCGCTGCTCTCGAGACTCGTCGGCAAGCTGACCCGCTGAACGGCACTTCCGGGATCATTTTGTGCGGGCCAGGGACGGCCTGCTCCCCCGGTCTCCCTGCTAGAATCGCTCCCGCCTCTAGGACATGATCGGTACCGCGCCAAGCGCGACCGAAGGAGCAACGATGAGCGATCGAATCCAGAACCCGAACCGCCGCAACGTCCTCAAGGGCGCACTGGCTGGCCTGGCCGGGCTACCCGCCCTGGCCGTGATGGAACGGGCTGCGGCGCAGGCCCCTGTTCATCTCGATGAAAAGGATCCCGGTGCCAACGCACTCGGCTACGTGCACGATGCGACCAAGGTGGATGCCGCGAAGAATCCCACCTACAAGAGCGGCCAGCACTGCGCCAATTGCCTGCAGATCCAGGGCAAGGATGGCGAGGCCTGGCGCAACTGCAACCTATTCCCCGGCAAGCAGGTCGCTGCGAACGGCTGGTGCCGCGTCTGGGTACAGAAGCCGGCCTGACCGGCAGTCAATTCGCCCCGGAGTTAGCTTCCGGGGCTGGCGTGCGGCTCGTCAGGCCTCCGAGCAGGACCAGCCGCATCGCTTCCTGCACCGACAGGTCGGTCTCGTGCAGTTCGCCCCGCGGCAAGTACAACGTGTAGCCACCGATCTGGTAGCTCATCGGAAAATACACGGCGATGATGTCGTTGCGCTGCTCGCCCACGAGTCGCGGATCAACGTGATCCTCGGTCACGAAACCGATCAGGTGCGCCTGGCCCCATTTCCAGGTGACCACCCGCTTCAGGTCGCGATGCTTGCCGCCTTCGGGGAGGAACCGCGTGACATCCTTGAACGTGCCATAGATGGTCTTCACCACGGGAATACGCTCGAGGAGTGATTCCCCATAGCGGATCACGCGTCGCACCACGTAGGCATTGACCAGCAGGCCCACGATGAAAACGAACGCGATCCCGACGATCAGGCCGAGTCCTGGCCAGTAACGGTGGGCCGGAATGGCAAGCCGCAAACCTTCTCCCAGAATCGACTCGGCCGTCGAGCCCAGCCAGAACAGAAGGTATAGCGTCAGCGCAACCGGCAGAACCGCCGCCAGCCCTTTCAGGAAAATCGTCCACAACGAGCGCATGCTCTCCCTCCACTGGAACCGCGCAGGGGTTCCCATCTCTCATGCTCAAGCGAGTATGGGGCCTCCGCGACGAATCCGCTGCAGCCGCTGCGCGCGAATAGACTCGCGGGTTCGGGCGCTTCTGTGAGGACACCATGCCATCGCGAATGCTTTTACGCTGCCTGTTCGGCTTCATGCTGCTGTCGCTGCTGGCATTCACCCTGTGGGCCAGCACCCAGCAGTCGGTGTGGGACTGGCAGGGTCTGACGCAGGGCAAGGATCGCTGGTGGACCATCGCGACGCTCACCGATGCCTACTACGGCTTCATCACTTTCTATGTGTGGGTGTGGCTCAAGGAGTCCCGCACCCTCGCGCGGGCCGGGTGGTTCGTCGCCATCATGTCCCTCGGCACCATGGCCATGTCTGCCTATGTACTTCTGCAGCTCGCGCGGCTCCGCCCGGGCGAGCCCGTGAGTTCGATCCTGCTCCCTGCAAACAAGACCTGGGCGAAGTCATGAAGGCATTCCTGAAACAGCGGCTCGCACCGATCCGTGCGCTGCTGACGCAGGGCATGAGTCCCCGCATGCTCGCGCTCAGCCTGGCCGTGGGCGCCATCGTCGGGATTTTTCCGGTGCTCGGAACGACCACGATCCTGTGCACCATTGCCGCGGCAGCGTTGCGGCTTAACCTGGTCGCAGTCCAGACGGTGCATTTCCTGATGACGCCGGTGCAGCTTCTGCTGATCATTCCGTTCGTGCGGGTCGGCGAATGGATTCTGGAAGCACCACCGCAGCCGCTTACCATCGCGGAAGGAATGGCGATTATCCAGCAGGGAGCGCTGCACGCGATCAGTGTGCTCAAGGACGCGATCCTGCACGCCATGCTGGGCTGGCTGTTGCTCGGCCCTCTCACGCTGTGGCTTGTCTACCTTGTGCTGAAGCGCGTACTGACCACGCAACAGCTGAAAATCAGGGTGCCGCGACACGCCGGCAGTCCATCATGAATCCCCTGGACCTGCTCCTGTTGTCGGGCCTTGGCCTCGTGGTGGTATTCATCATCATGACTGCGCTCTGGCTCCTTGGCCTGCGCACGCACAACTTCAGCTATGTCGACCTTGGCTGGTCGGCAAACTTCTGTGTGCTGGCATTGCTCTACGCGTTGCTCACTGAGGGCTGGCCCGCAAGGCGCTGGCTGATTGCCGTCATGTATGGCTTCTGGAGTCTGCGACTCGCGCTGCATCTGGCGACCCGCATCATCGGCGAGCCCGAGGAAGGTCGCTACGTCCGCCTGCGGGAGGAATGGGGCGGCAGCGGCAATCTCAACTTGAAGTTCTTTGCTTTTTTCCAGTTCCAGGCAGTGCTCAATGTGTTCCTGACGCTCCCTCTTCTGCTCGCCTGCCTGAACCCGGCGCCGACGTTCCACCCTCTGGAAATAGCGGGATTCGCCGTCTGGCTCGCCGGATTGCTGGGCGAGAGCGTGGCAGACCGGCAACTCGCTGCCTTCAAACGGGCTCCTGAAAACAAGGGCAAGGTGTGCAACGTGGGTTTGTGGCGCTATTCCAGGCATCCGAACTATTTCTTCGAGTGGACTATCTGGATCGGCTACGCCCTGTTCGCGCTCGCCTCCCCTTACGGCTGGATAGCAATTGCGATGCCGCTCCTGATGCTGCACTTCCTCGTCAACGTCACGGGCGTCAAACCCACCGAAGAACAGGCGCTACGATCCCGCGGCACCGCTTACCGTGCCTATCAGGCGACGACGAGTTCGTTCATCCCGCTGCCTCCAAAACGGCCACCCGAACGTAGATGAAGCTAAGGATGCAAGAATTGCCGGCTCACACCTGTTGCCCACAGCCAATTTCGATATAAGCCATGACCACTACCCTCACCAACGACTCTCCGCCCGCCGATCCGCCGCAGTCCCTGCCTTTCTGGCTGCTGGAACGCGATCTTCTGCCGGATGCACTGGTCCGCTTCGGCATCCGCCGGCTGCTGGCAGAACGGCTGCGCGACGAGAACAAAGGCAGCACCGAATTGCAGCAGCAACACCTGGACCGGTTCATTGAACAGCTCAAGGCCAGCCCGGTTGCCATCAACACACGCGAAGCCAACGAGCAGCACTACGAGCTGCCCTGCGAGTTCTTCGAGCTTGTGCTCGGGCGCAATCTCAAATATTCGTCGTGCTACTTTGAACCGGGCGTGCAGTCGCTTGAAGTTGCCGAAGCCCACATGCTCAAGCTCACCTGTGAACGGGCGCGGCTGCAGGATGGCGACGACATCCTTGAACTCGGTTGCGGCTGGGGTTCACTGACTTTGTGGATGGCGGAGCACTACCCGCGCGCAAGGATCACCGCCGTCTCCAATTCCCGCACCCAGCGGCAGTTCATCGAGGCGCGTGCCTCGGAACGGGGTCTTGTCAACGTCAGGATCATCACCTGCGATGCGAATGCGCTCGAATTTCCCGCTCAGGAGCGCTTCGACCGGGTCGTCTCGGTCGAGATGTTCGAGCACATGCGCAACTACGAGGTACTGCTTGCGCGCATTGCCGGCTGGATGCGCGAGGAGGCGACCCTCTTCGTCCACATCTTCACCCATCGGCAATACGCCTACCCGTTTGATGTCACGAGCGAGCGCGACTGGATGGCAAGGTATTTCTTCACCGGCGGCATCATGCCGAGTGATTCACTGCTGACGTACTTCCAGCGGGACGTGCGTCTCCTCGAGCACTGGCGTGTCGACGGCACGCATTACCAGAAGACGAGTGAGGCGTGGCTTGCGAACATGGACGCGAACCGGGAACGCATCCTGCCCATCCTCGCCGCGACCTACGGAGCAGGCGAAGTCCGTCGCTGGTGGGTGTACTGGCGCGTCTTCTTCATGTCCTGTGCCGAACTCTGGGGCTATGCGCGCGGCCAGGAATGGCTGGTTTCGCACTATCTCTTCGCACCGCAAAAAGGCCGTCCCGCTGGCGGGTGATGATTGCGGAACATTAACGTGCTCCCTCTTTGACAGACGCGCGAACGGGCATAACAATCGCTGTCCGAACTGCAATCGACGTGAAAAGATCGCGGCCGCCAACGCAATGAATCCTTTCCGGTCCATCGCTCTGCTGCTATGCATCGCCTTCCTGGCGTGGGGCCACGCGTCGACAGCGGCTGAGCCGAACGAACCCGAACGGATTGCCGCACTCAACAAATATCTCGTCAGCGTCAAGGAACAGCAATGGGCCGATGCGCTCGTCCCCGCGCAGCGGCTGCTGGAGCTGGCGCGGCAGGAGGGCCCACAGTCGGTAAATCTTGCTGATTCGCTGACACGCGTTGGCGGAGTCCAGTTCGCGATGCGCGACTACATGGGTGCGGAGGAGAATTTCATCGCGGCCATCGTGATGCGCGAGAAGCTTGAAGGTCCGCTCGACGGCGGACTCGAAGAGCCCCTGCGGGGCCTCGGGTATGCGATGGCTGCCACGGGTCGCCACGTTGAAGCGGTGCAGGTGCTGGAGCGCGCCCTGCTCGTCAGCCAGCGCAGCGTTGGCCTGTTCGATCTCAGCCAGCGCGGCCTCCGGCAAACGCTGGGCAACAGCCTTTCCGAAACAGGCCGGGGCGCAGAAGCAGAACAGCAGTTCAGGTCCATTCTGGAAACGGCCGAGAAAGCCTATGGCGTCGAGGATGTGCGCCTCGTTGAAACGCTTGTCATGGTCGGGGACTGGTATGCCCGCTGGGGACATTTCGAGGTGGGCCGCCAGTTCCATCGGCGCGCGATCTCGATCGTCGAGATGAAGGCGGGCCCCGTCGATGCACGCCTCATCGCTCCACTGCGCAGCCTCGGACGCAGCTATATCCGGGAAATGCTGTTCGCCAATGCGGGACAGGTGCTGGTCGCTGCCGATGGCACGATGGCCCGCCCCCTGCGCAGGACGAAGCTTCCCATGGAGGGGCAGGATGCGGTGGAACGCGCGATCAGCGTCATGGAAATCTCGGGCAGGCGCAATCCTGCTGCCTACCGCTCGGCAGTGGTCGATGCCGGTGACTGGTTTTTACTCAAGGGAGACATGAACAAGGCCCTGGAGTATTACCGGCGCGTCCCCAAGGAATCGGGAGAGACCTCAGCCGATGCCGCGTTGAGCAGCCCGTTGAGCGTCCCCGTGATGCTTGATTTCGCTTTTCCTCCTGTCGCCAGACGCTACCTGGACCGGCCGGCCGACCGCACCATCGAGCGCAAGCTGGTGATCGAATTTACCGTGACCCGTTCGGGCGAAGTGCTGGAACCACGCGTGGTGGAAAGCGATGCATCGGAACGGATGGAGCGCGAAACCCTCGCATCGATCCGTGAAGCGCTGTACCGCCCGAGATTCGAGAACGGCGAGCCGGTGGATACGCAGAATGTCCGCTACGAGCAGAAATTCAGGGATCTGAAGAACTAGCTGGCAGGAGCTGCAGTGGCCGCGGGTTCCGTGGTCTGACCGGCAGGAGGAGTGTCAGTCTTGTTCGCAGGAAGAGCAGGTGTTTCACCTGCGGGAGGATCCGGCAACGCCGGAGCGGGATCGTTGCCCGCGGGTGCAGGGGCTGCTGCCGGTGCTTCCTGATTCGAAGTGGCGGGTGCTGGAGATTCAGCCGGTGTCGGCAATGTGTCCGGCTGCGGTGAGTCAGGCATCAACCCGCGGATGATTGCCTGCTCGCGAAATTCCACGACCAGCTTGGCTCCGGCGTCGCGCATCGCCAGCGCCGTGGCTTTCGCGAGCGGCTTCTGCGCACTCATTCCCGTTGAAGGCACGATGCCGTAGCCCGTAAACGGCCAGGATTCGGCGAGCCTGCCATCCGGCGTATACACGCTCACGCGATACTTGATGCTAACGGCATAGAACGGTGTGCCCGCGTCACGAGGCGTCACGAAGGAAAATTCCTCTAGCGACGGTTCCAGCACCGCGCGAATGCCTGGCTCCGTCTGCTGCGCGGTCACCACGTTTTCCACGCGCACCACTTTCTGGAACATCGCTGTCAGCAGCCGCGACAGTCCCTCGGACTGCGCGGCTCCCAGCGCGACTTCCCAGTTGAAACCGTAACGCTCGCCCTTGAAAAGATAGTTCGAGAATTCGATCGGCATGTAGAGGGCGATCGAGATGGGGATGGGTTCAATGACAGGCTGCGGGATGTTCGGCCGCGCTTCGAGGCGCATCGTGCTGCAGCCGCTGACCACCCCGAGGGCAGCGAACAGCGCGATCACTTGAATGATGTGCCAGCGACGAGTCATTGGAACTTGTTACTCCTTCAGCACTGTCGATGCAATCAGACTCAGGTAGGGGGAGGAATCGCCACGGCCGGTGCGGCTTGTCCCATGCGGATGCGGTTGCCCCCGCGCGGTTCCTGCAGGCCCACGAACGTCCCGCCGTTCCGTGCACAGAGTATTCGCATCAGGGTGGCAAACCGGATGCTGGTGTACTGCGGCGCGTCGGGGCGCACGGGAAATCCGATCGCGTGGATGCGGACGAGGCGTTCCCCCGTCTGGTCTTCGCGATTGACCAGATCGACGGTCTTCACCACCGAGTCGATGGAAGGGCCGGTGAATTCGTCGCCGAAGACATAGAGACTGATCTTTTTATCCTTTGACCAGTACGTACGGATCGCCGACACAATGCCACCCGCAGGATTGGAGGCCGAGAATGCGTTCCAGCCGCGCAAACGGTCGATCACCGTCTTGCGTTGTCCCGGACTGTCCGGAATCCACTTGCCCTGGTAGCTCGGGAACATCGGCGTACCCACGTCGTTCATGACCTGGAAACCCTTGAGCTGCGGATAGATGTTCAGGGTCTCCTCGACCTTCTGCAGCATCTGGGTCCACTCGTAGTTGAACATGCTTCCCGAAGTGTCGATTAGGAAGATGACATATTCACTGTCGACCGGAATGCCGCCGATGGTGTTGTCGTCCTGGCGACGGCGGAAATTGGTGCCGAGCAGGCGTTTCATTTCCTCGCTGAGCTGCTGCTGGGCCGCGACGAGCTGGCCCTGGATCTGGTTCGCGACCTCCGATTCCTGCTTCGACGCCGCGTACTGGCCCTGGATGGTGCTGAGATCACCGCGCAACCGGGCGATGCGGGCTTTTTCCTCGGAGACCTGCTCCTGGCGCGCCACGAGATCGCGATTGAGCACGGTGCTGTCACCGCGCAATTCGTTCAATTCCTGGTTGAGCTTGACGATCTGGCCTTCCAGTTCCAGACGCGCCTGCTCCAGCGCTTTCGGTTCGCCGAACTTGCTCAGCATGAACAGCAGGATGACAGCGCCGAATGCACAGCAGATCGTGTCGAGGAACGACATGCTGAAAACCTGGAATTCCTGACGACGTCTCATGGCCAGTCCTTCGCGGGGCTGAGAAACGAGCCACCGGTGTTGCGGGACGCTACCCAGAACGCTGCCGGTGCAGATGGATCGCCTTCCATCGGCAGCAGGATCACATTGAGTGGAATGTCACGTGGATAACGCGCCATCGCCCGCTCGAACAGCTTGAGCCGTTCTTCGCCGTCCACCGTCTTGCGGATGAGCGGCGCCGAAGCGGCCTGCGTTGGCAACCCGTCTGTCAGCAGGATGACGTTGTCAGGACGCGGGTTCATCGCGGTGATTGCCGCGAACGCATTCTCGAGGCTCGTCCCGTCCTTCGGCACGATCTGCCGCAGATTCATGACAGCCTGGTTCAGGACTTCCGCGTTGTTGCCATCGAGCCATTTGCCGCCTGAGTCTTTCACGAGTGGCGTCGCCGTCGTATTGAACGCATAGATCTGGAACTTGGAGGCCGTGGGGACCTGCGCGACCAGCCAGTCGACCGTACCGACCGCGCGTTGCCATTTCTCGGAGAGGAGCTTGCGTGCATCGGACATGTTGCGCATGCGCAGGACGTTGACGACCGTTTCATCGAGCATGCTCGCGGACACATCGACAAGAATGAATACCCGCTCACCGCCGACTTTGAGTCCAGTGAGGTACTGGCGATCGCCCTGGCCGATGAAGCCGCGCACACGATTGCCGGGAGCACCCGGGCTTTGTGCGCCGCCTTCGAGCCGTCGCGTGCCTTCATCAAGCGCCTTGAGATCCGCCTTCAGACGCTCGATGGCCTCGCGACGCGACAGCGTAGTGCCTTCCGCGTCGGCGAGCTCCACCTTGAGACGCTGGGTTTCCTCGAGTACTCGCGTACCCAATCCTTCCATGCGCTTCGCTTCTTCCGTCGTCTGCGTCATTGAATTGCGCGCTTCGGCAAGGCCCTGGTAACCCTCGAGCACTTCCTGCTCCAGGCGATCGGTTTCGGCCCTGAGCGCTGCCGTGTCCTTCTGGAAGTTCTTCCCGCTCGATGCATTCAGGATCATGTACAGCAGCACGATCGCGCCGAACGCACAGCAGATCGTGTCGAGGAACGACATGCTGAAGATGTCAAACTGCCGGCGTGCCATGGTCGTTCACGAGCTGGATGAGATCGAGCTGTACACCGGGTGCGCCGAGCCGAAGGCGGTCACCGACACGGAGAACCGTTTTGCCTTTCACCCTCTCTTCGTTGACGAAAGAACCGTAGGTGCTGTGGTCTTCGATCGTCGTGACGCCGCCCTGGCGCACGAGCGTGCAATGCAGGCGCGAAACACCCGGCGCTCCGGCAGGGACGGCGAGCTTGCGCTGTCCTTCGGGAACGGCCCATCCGAGATTGAGGGGCTCCGGCGTGAGCGGCCACGCGCGTCCTGAAAACAGCACATGCGTGGGTCGTTGTTCGACGGGCAATGCATCGACGCCCGCCATCGTGTTCGCATCGGCAGCGAGTGACACCGGCAGCCGGTAGACCAAGGTGAGGGAATCCGCCGCGCGCTGTATCGAACCGGCATGCAACAAGGCGCCACGCGCAGCAGCTCCATGCGGAACAACGCGGATTTCGCAGTCCCGCAATGCGGCCAGCTGTTCCAAAGCACCCGGCAGTTCGGCGATGCGACTGGATACGCGCAGTTCGATCGCCTCACCTGCAGGGCGGGATGCCTGCACGAGGCGAACCAGATCGGCGTACTTGGGCATTACTGCCTCAACCATCTGCTGTCGCGTCAGCTCGACGTGATGTGTCTCGCCACCGAAAACGATTTCCGCAACGACGGTCTCCTGGTCCTTGAGGACTGCGAGCCAGCCCGGCAACTGATCGACGACGGACTGTTCAGTCACGGCCTGGTTGAGCGGATCGAAGCGCGTCTTGCTCACGAAGGTTTCGGCCACCTTCTCGATCCATGCCTGCTGGATGGCGAGCCACCCGAGCCGAGGCTGGAGTTCGAAATGACCGCGCTTCAAGCCCTGGCCTTCGCCCTGATGCTCGAGCACGGTGAGGACAGCCCTATGCAGTTCGATGTCCAGGTGCAGCACGCGCCTCGAGACCGCATCGAGCGAACTCGCTGCCAGGCCTGCATCCACGAGACCTGCAAGGACAATGCCTGTTTCATTGACGACACCGATCAGGATGCCGAGTTGATCACGCGAGTAGCCGGGGGGGATGGCCACCAGCAGCTGATCTCCTTCGACCAGCAAAGGCTTGAGGATGCCGGTCAGGTGTGCGAACGCCACATCGGCCGTGGTCTGCACCTCCGCCGTCGGACGAGGCAGCGCAGTCATGCCGATCTCGCGCCAGAAAGTGCTGTGCGCGAACAACGGTCGCTGACGCGCGCGCTTCGCAGCTTCAATTCCGGTCAACACGGTGTCGCCTTCGAGCAAGGCGAAGCCTGGACTGTCAGCCACGATTTCGCTTTCACCGCTCACGCCGATGCGCGCCAGGATCAGGCCGGCGTCATTCAGTTCGAGAGCGAGCAACGTCACTGCGGCTATCCGTTGAGTCTGCTACCGCGCCAGCATGTGGCGAACCACATGCGTGTCGAGATAGTCCTCGGTGTCGAGCACCATGCGTTCCTGGCGCAGCTGCAACTGGTGCAGCATCAGCATCACGAGAATGCTCAAGGAAAGAGCGACGAGCGTTGCGTTGAATGCAGTACCGAGGCCGGAGACCACGCCTGAGACGTCGCCTTCAACCGCCTTGTGCGCCTGTTGCAGGGAGGCACCGATACCCCGCACCGTGCCGACGAACCCGATCGCGGGAATCGCCCACGCCACGAAACGCACCATCGACAGCTCGGAATCGAGACGATCGTTCTCGTGCTGGCAGACACTGCGAGCGGCCGTCGCCACGTCCTGGATATTGCGGGTGGCGCCGAAGCGATGCAGGGCCGTCAGCAATGCCCGCGGCAACAGGAAACTGCGGGTCTCCGGTGAAAGGGATTCGATCTGCCGCGCGTATTCACGCGAGTCTTCCGGCAGGATCTTCATGCCTTCGCGCAGCTGCAGCAGGTCGGTATCGAGCAGCTTTCTCTGGCGGCCGACACGAATGGCACGGTACGCCATGATCGTGATCGCCCAGAGCGCGAAGATGAAGCACACCTCGGGCTCGTAGTCCTTGATGACCACCAACGCGTGCAGCTCCGGAACGTAGTTGGGATCGGCGGCCATCGCCACCATGTCCTGCGCACGGATCTCCTCAGCCCGCGGCCGGATCGTGGTGGCGTAGATGCCTTGGACGATGGTGATGATGATCACCAGCGAGAAGACTTCGATCAGGAAGTCATAGGACCTGGGCTTTTTCGTCATGTCGTTCTCTGATCTTCAGATATCGATGGGGAAGGACACGTCGAAGTCGGCGCGCACCTGTTCGCTCGGGACGAAACGCTGCGGACTCGCGGCAGGCGAAGAAGCATTCGGTGTTGCTGGAGCCGGTGGCGTTGCAGCGGCTGTCGGTGCGGGCTTCGCTGGAGTGGCAGCAGGAGCGGGTGTCGCCGCCGATGGCGCATCAGCGGCAGGTTGAGCAGGCGCAGTCGCTGCGGGCGTCGGAGTGCCGGAGGGCGCCGCCGCCAGGGCAGCAAGCCCCGCCAGCAGCGCGAGTGCTGCCACCACGGTCCGCAGATGTTTGTTGTGCATGTGTCTACTCCGCGTAACGTGCCAGCCGGAAGCCCAGATCAGTGCGGGTGTTGGTGCCGAAGTCGCGGGCGGTCAGACGCAGGTCCGTCACGCCCGATTGCCGCCAGCTTGAACCGCGGATGACGCGCTGGGTGCCATCGCCTGCGCCGAGGGGATCGATCGCCACCTGCGTGGCATCCACGGTCACAGTGTAGAGATCCTGCGTCCACTCAGCGACATTGCCGCCCATGTCGAACAACCCGAGCGCGTTCGCAGGGAACGAGCCGACCGGCGCGCTCGCGGGAAAGCCATCGTCGTAGCCCGGCACCACGTCCTGGATCACGACCTTGGCCGACGCATCTGCATAGTTGCCGGAGCGGGGGCCCACGGGCAGCGCCTCGCCCCAGGGATAACGCCGCGTCGCGGTGCCACGCTCGTAACGCGCCGCCCATTCCCATTCGGCTTCGGTGGGCAACCGGTAACCGGTCGTCGCAGGACTGACGGGTGCCAGTGCGCCATTCTTCATTTCATACGCGAGGGGCAATCCTTCCTGCGTGGACAACCAGTTGCAGAACGCGGCGGCCTGCTGCCAGCCCACATTCACGGCCGGTTGCCGGTCGAGTTCCAGCGAGTGGGCACCGACGAAGCCGGAACGGTGCTCGGGCCTGAACTGCTTGTACTCCGCATTCGTCACTTCCCGCGTTCCCAGGTAGAAGCGGCGCTTGAGTTCCACTTCACGCTGCGCCTCGTTGGCACGCCGCCCCGGCTCGCGTCGCGAACTGCCCATCGTGTAGCGGCCGGCCGGGATGAGGCGCAGCTCACCCGCCTTGCTCGTGATCGTCGTTGCCATGGCCGCAATTTTCGATTCGTCAGGCGTCAGCAGCGTGACACTGAACGCCTGCGGCAAACCCGGCCGGGGTGTCACCGCGACCTTGTGCGTGACGTAGCCCGGCTTGCGGATCTCGATGTCGTGCGTGGTGGCCGTCAGGCTCAGCTTCTGGTTCGCTGCGCCTCGCGAAGTGCCATCGACGAACAACTGGGCATCCGCGGGCTGGGCAGTCACGGTCAGCTCGCCATAGACGCCAGCGAGTTCGAGATCCAGCACCTGCCTCGCGCCGGGACGAACGGTGACGCTGCGTTCCAGCGATTCATATCCCGGCCTTGCGAGCACGATGGACTGTGCGAGATCAGGCCGGACATCCAGTTCGAGTGGCGTCTGCCCGCGATAAGCACCGCCGACCGTCACGCTGGCGCCTGCCGGATTGCTGCGGACGACGAGCCGCCCATCCGCCGCTCCCAGCAGGACCGGACCGACTGTCTGCGGTTCATTGGCGACGACACGCAGATCCGTCGTCCACGGCTTGAAGCCTTGCAGCCGAAGCTCAACCGCCTGGCTGCCCTCCATCATCTCTGTCTCAAGTGGCGTAACGCCGAGCCGTTCGCCCGCGACAAAGAATTCCGCGCCTGCCGGTTCCGTGGTGACTTTCACGACGGCCCAGGCAGGGACGAGCTCTGCGTTCAAGGTTTGCGTCGTCCCGGCACCCGTCATTTCGATTTCAGCGGTGAATTCCTGGTAGCGCGGCGCGTTGATGACGACCGTATGCTTGCCGGGAGCGAGTTCGAAATCCGCCGGTGCGCTGCCCGACTCCATGCCATCGATGCTGACGGTGGCCGCAACGGGAGCTTCGATCCTGAGGACGCCCGGCAATTTCTCGAGCTGCACCTCAAGCCGCTGGTTCGCCTGAGCGGTGACCGCGATGGTCCGGGTCAATGGCTTGAAGCCATCCTGTTCGACGTGCAGCTCGTACTCACCCGGCCGCAGGAGAAACTGCGAACCGAGCGCAAGCGCGGGCAGCGTGCCATCCAGAGAGATGCGATTCGCGCCCGACTCCACGTTGACGATTAACGAAACCGACGTGAACACGAACCAGAGCGCAGCGGCGAATGCGATCGCGACGACTGGAAGAATGACCCGCCGCGGATTGAAGCTACGGCCACGAGTGGCTGCAGTCTGCGTCGCGCGGAAACTGATGGCTTCGATGCGCTCGTCGTCAGCCTCCGTGCCGCCCGAGACGCGCTGTGAAAGATCGATGACTGGCGGAGCGGTGATGTTGCCCGAGCTGCCGTCTTCCACGTTCAGCACGGAACGACCGCGCTCGACGGTCAGGCGCAGGCGCGCACTACCGAGCGTGACGACATCGCCGGCCTTCAGCCAGACCGAACTCCGGGCCGGCAAGCCGTTGTGCAGGAGCCCGGCACCCTCCACGGGCTGGAGGTAGAGCTCCTCTTCATGCAGCCCGCAGTACGCGGCCGCACCTTCCGCGGCGCCGGCAAGGACAATGATGCAGCCCGTTCCGCCAATGCTCAGCGGAAATTCATCCTGGGGGGTCGTTCTTTCACCCAGGGCATCACGAATGAGCAGTTCGAAACTCAAATCCGGTCCTCGCAACGAATCACCACAGACTGTGCCTCACCCGGCGCCACCATGATTTCCCGGCGGACATCGCGATAGCCTGGCCGCGTGCCGACGACGGTGTACTTCCCCGGGGTGAGTTCCACCGCTCGGGTAGTGAAAGAACCCATCTCCCCCACCCGGTAGATCGTGACCTTCGTGAGATTGTCCGATTCGAGGGCGACCTGCACCGGAATCGTGGCCCTGCGCAGCCAGTCGTCCAGGGTCGCGACCTGCTTTTCCAGAACCGGCCCAGGCGGAGTGACTGACCTCGCCCGCACGAGCGTCGCCCGGGCGGTATCGCGAACCGGTGCACTGAACAGCCGCTCCGGCTGGGTGACATACAGCTGCAGCTCGTCGTTGAGCGCCGCCCGGGGCGACGTCCGCTCGACACCCTGCTGGGCTGAAGACACGGTCGCATCGAGTTGCAGGACAGCCTGGTAGTCGGCGAGCGCCTGCTGCCAGCGCTCCGCCTGCTCATGGGTTTTTGCGGCGGCGAGCTTGGCGCCGATAGTCGCCGTTCGCTCCTCCTGCTCCGTTTGCTGCAGGGCTTGCTGCACCTCGAGAGCCTGCGGGCGCATGCTTCGGGCGCTCTCGAAAGCCTTTTTCGCAGCCGCATAGTCTTTGGATGCCAAGGATGCGAATCCTCGCGCCATCACACTCGCGAAGGCGTCTCCGGCAGCCTTGGCTTGCACTCTCGCGAGGCCGGCACTGGCCCGACGCATGTCCGGATCGAGCTTCAGCGCGCGGCCAAAGGCATCGACCGACTGAGGAATTTTTCCTTCTTCTTCAGCGGTTTCGGCCTGATTGACCAGTGCCATGACGGCATCGAGGCTCTGGGCACGTCGCAACCCGCGTGTCGCTTCGGCCTGACCGGGCGCCAGTTTTAGGGCCATGCCAAACGCTTCCTGGGCTGCTGCTGCATTGCCGCCCTCGAGCGCGGCCAGGCCTTGCGCCAGTAAATCCTTCAGGACTTCGGCCGCCCGCGTTTCGAGGGTATCGAGCTGTTTTGCTGCACCTTCGTAGCCGGCGATTGCTGCAACATAATCGCGGGCCGCATAGCGCTCCTCCGCTGCTTTCAGCCCCGATTGCAAGGCCGTCCACTCCCCGGCTGCCCACTGCTCTGCACCCCGGTTCTGGATCTGGACGACGCGGGGAGAGACTGCAGCAATCAGGTCATCAGCCTCCTGTTTCTGAACAGCCAGCGCCTCGAGATCCCTCGGCGTCTTGCCGTCCGCGGGGGCCGGTTGGGCCGGAGCTGCCGCGACCACCGGTGGAGGAGGCGCAGCCATCCGGCCCGGCAGTACGAAGAAAACGACTCCGGCCGCAGCGAGCACCAGGAGGAATGCTGCAGCCGTGATCCCGCGCCGAAAGCCTTCGCTGCGCAGTTCCTTTGGAGTGGGACCGGCGGTGGGAGCCGACCTCTGCCAGCCGGGTTGCAAGGGTGATTCGGCAGTCGAAGGCGGCCTTAAGGCAGGCGGATTTCCGGCTCGGGGGCCGGCCGCGGCACCGGATGCTCCCCGCAAGATCTGCGTGATCGATTTCATGTCCGGTCGCAGGCCAGGATCTTTCGCGAGACATTGATCGATCAACGCGGCGACGGGTGCGGGCACGGCGTAACGGGCGACCAGTGGGGGTGCAGGCTGGTTGGCGCGCTTGTCCGCATCGATGTCGGGATAGAACGGCGGATAGCCGGACAGCAATTCGTAAAGCAGAACGCCAAAGGCATAGACGTCGTCCGCAGGCTGGGCCGGATCGCCGCTCGCCTGCTGTGGACTCATGCTGTAGGGGGAACCGCGGCTTTGCTGGCTGTCCGGTGCTTCAGCCAGCGCGAGGGCAATACCGAAATCTGCCAGCCGCGGACTGCCATCGATCCCGAGCAGGACATTGGTGGTCTTGACGTCGCGGTGGATGATTCCCGCGGCATGGGCATGGGCCAGCGCTTCGGCGACAGGCAGGGCCGCCCGCAACACTTCAGCAGCCGGCCGTCCCCGCAGCTGCGTCAGATCACCGCCTGCCAGGTACTCCATGGCGATCCAGGCCTGGTCGGCTTCGCGATAGAAGCCATCGACACGCAGGATGTTCGGGTGGACGAGTGACCTTGAACGGTCACATTCACGTTCAAGGGCATCTACCAAGCGGGCATTGGCCGCCAGCTCCGGCGCCAGGATTTTCAGCGCCACATGGCCGCCCAGCTCGCGATCCTGCGCCAGCCATACCTGCCCGGTGCCGCCCTGCCCGAGGGTGCGGACCAATACGAATCGCGCAGACAGCACGTGCCCGCTGGTGTTGATCATGGGATGCCCGAATTGGGGATCGTCCGGAACCGCTGCCAATCTTCCCGATCAGCGATTGACCGTACTCTCCTGACCGCCTTGAACATGGGTGCTCGCAGCCGCATCAGGGGCCTCAACTGCAAGACCGGTTTCGTTCTCGTAGAGTTCCTTGAGCAGGCGCCGCCATTCATGGAACTGCTCCTCGGCAGTGCCGGTGAGCTGCAGCGTGCGGCCTTCGACCTCGACCACCATCGGCTGCACCTCGGACTGGAAGGACTGGCCCAGCTGTTTCAGCGAATCGGAATGCATCTTCGCTTCGGACGCCTTGTCGAACCCGCTCTTGACTGCGTACACGCCGCCGATGATGCCGGCTGTCGCTGCGGCGCTGCCGACATAGGTGTCCGAGTTCGCCCCGGCAACAACGCCGGCGATGATGGCCGCGGCACCGAGCAGTTTGCGATTGAGCGCCGAGCGTTTTGCTGCAGTCTCCTGCTCGAGCTCGTCATAGCTGTAGCGACGCCAGTTCTGGTACGGCTCCGACATGTTGTCCGTGAAGAGCGAGTAGTGCTCGTTCAGCGTATCGACGAAGGCGTAGTCGCGTTCGCGAATGCGTTCGATGCGAGCGGGCAGCGGATCGTCTGCCGCCGGCAGGCGTTGCACCTGGTACAGGCCTTTCTTGTCCTGCTTGAGATAGTCCTTGAACGCGTAAGGCGCGAGGTTGGAGGCGAAGCGCAGATCCGACACGCGACGGATGGTCTCGAGGTCGGCAGCGGCCAGCTTCTGCCGCGCAACCAGCATGTCGTTCGCCACTTCGCTGTAGAGATTCTGGAAAGGATCCCGCGGCCGGCCGCTCGTATCACGATAGGAGCGTGTATCTGCGGGCGCCTCGTACACCTTCCGGTACCACGTCCTGCCTGCAGCATCCGTAACGGTGAGATCCACCTTCAGCTGCATCCCGTTCGATTCCAGGATTTTCCCCGAGACGATGACGTCCAGCGAATCGGCTTCGGCTGGAACCACCCGCACCTGCCCCCACTGGCCGCTGCCTTCGAGCGTGGAGCGCAAACGCATCGGGATGTAGCGTGATTCGGCCTTGCGCACATCCGGGAAAATCTTCTGTTCTTCCTGCGCCTTTTCGTCTTCGGGAATGTTCGGATCGAGCAGACGCACGCCGACATCGAGCAACTGTGCTTCGGCAATCTCGGTGGTGGCCTGGACAGCATTGACCCGCTGCACTGGCCGGGTCTCTGTCACGCAAGCGCTCAGGGTGACAGCCGCGAATGCGACCAGCGCCAGCTTTGCAAACGATGTTGCAGGCAGAATCGATGCCCGTGTCACTGTTCGCATGGTTCAGGCACCCTTCTTGTAGTCCCGATATTCCTGCCACAGCTTGTCGCGCAATTCGGGATCCGCTTCCTTCATTGCCGCTTCGCGCAGCTGTCGCGCCACGATGTCATCGTCACTGCCGTCCGGAATGCCCGCGGGCACCGTGTTCGGGCCAGAGCCGCCGCCTTTGCCACCGCCACCGACCCCACCACCGCCTCCCTGCTGGCTGGAGCTGCCGGTTCCGGTGCCCGCACCACCGGCACCTGCACCTTGATTGCCTGAACCTTTGCCCGTGCCTTGCTCGCCGCCGGCGCCATCACCTTGTCCATCACCATTGCCGTTGCCTTCGCCCTGGCCTGAGCCCGCGCCTTTCGCCGCATCTCCTCCACCTGCCGATCCCGCTGGGTCTGTGCCGAGGCCGCCCGCACCGCCGCTACCGTTGCCGCGCTCCTGGGCGAGGACAGCTTGTTCACGCCGCAGAGTGCCGTCAAATACCCGGAAGGTTTCCTCTATGCGGCGATCAATAGCTCCGCGGCTTTCATCAGGGGTCATCGGACCGCTACCCGCACCACCACTGCCACCGGGACGGCCTGCCGAGGCGCCTGCTCCGGCCGAACCGCTTGCTCCGCCGGGTGTGCCGCCAGCGCCACCCTCAGAGCCTGCACCACCCCCGGCGGAAGGCATTCCTCCGGCTGCGCCACCCGAGGGGTTCGCGCCTGAATTTCCCTGACCGCCTTGCTGGCCGGTGCCGGTTCCCTGCGAGCCTGAGCCGTTGGCACCGCCCGTAGCTCCTCCTGCCGACGGACTTGCTCCGCCTGCCTGTGAGCCGCCGCCACCTTGCGAGCCAGTGCTGGCGAAAATGCTTTCGTTCTGGCTGCCGCCATTGGCGCCGCCTGACGACGAAGAAGAGGACGAACCGGTTGCGCCTGCGTCACCCTTGTCACCGCCCGACGATGAACTGCCTTCGCCGGGAAGGCCTGTACTCGGCAATCCACCACCGGGAGTCGGGAAACCGGCCGAGGGACTCGCTCCTCCGGCAGGCATGCCGGTGGATCCAGCCTGCCCGCTCTGTCCACCCTGGCTGCCAGTCGAACTCGACTGGGTCCCTGCCGAGGATCCCTGCGAACCCTGGCTGCCCGACGAGCTTTGACCCGTTTGCCCTGAAGACTGCGCACCTGGCATTCCTGCCGAGGACGATGCACCACTGGGATTAGAGCTGGAGGAGGATTGGCCCGTTGAGGCGGAGGTCTGGGGCGCCGACCCCGGCATGGAGCTCGGCATTCCCGAGCTTGGCCTGCTCGAGCCGGAGGAACTGCCGGAACCGCTCGAAGACGAGGACGATGAAGAAGAAGAGGACGAAGGCGAAGAAGGTGAACCCGAAGACCCGCCACTCGATGAAGGCATACCGGATGAGGACGAACTGCTGCTCGAGGAGGTCGCGCAACCTGCGAGTGCGAGCACGCTTGCGGTGGCCGCCAGAACTGCGGCGCGCTGCAATTGCGCTGCTAGATGAGTGGCAACTCGATTCATGGCCTGCACCTTCGGGAGCGTCCGCTGCCCGTTCAAATCCGGCAATAACAAACAATGTCCGCCAGCATCTCGACCTTGGAACCTGCAGAGGGACCTTCCACCGGGCGTGTCGTTCGAGTGTGGGCGTTGCAAGCTGAACGGCGCCTGACTGCCGATCACACATTCACGCAGGTTCAATTCACCGCGTCGTCGCCCTCTCCCACCAGGAAGTACTTGAGCTGCGCGGCCATCCGGTCGCAGGCGGTGCTCTGCACCGGCATGATGATCGGAATAGGTACGACGGCACCGATGAAAACGGACGTGCCGTTCACTTCCGTCGTGACGTCGCCGACGCCAATGCGGTCACGAAGATCCCAGACCGTCGCCTGGTAGTCCGACTGCTTTTCCCACCAGCCGAGGCCGATACAGCCCGCGCCGCCGGGGCCCGCACCACACGCGACGCTGCCGCCACCATCTGTTTTCTTGGTGTTGCCATCAATCCATACGATGTAGCGCACGCCCATGGCACTCACGCGCTCGCCCACGCCGGGGCGCGACAGCAACGCGCCGAGGCCATCGGCGTTGGCAGGCGCAGTGCTCGGTTCGAGCCAGGGATAGAGGGCATCGACGAACTGGCCATCCGCGTAGATCTGGAACGCACTGTCGGCATAGTTGCTGCGCGGATCGTGTTCCTTGCCGGCATCCTTCGCGGTCTGCGATTCGGCGGACACCTTGTGCCCCACGAGCTCACGCTCGAGGCAGTCGAGAAACGCGTCCTCGGTACCAGCGCCTTCGAGATGCGGTTTTGCGAGCAGCACCACCGCTTCGTTCGCAGTGATCTTGGTGGCGCCCTGGCGGTTCTCTTCAATCTTGGCCGTCATGCAGCCGGAGAGAATCAGGGCAGCGGAAAGAGTCGTCGCGGCAGGCAGAACCCGCACGCACGCGCGGCGCAGATTGACCGACGTCATTCCATCGTCTTGGGCAGCAAAAGGGAGGGCGTGCGACATGGAACTCTCCGCCGGGCGCCGTGGCGCAAACGATGCAGTTTCCTGGATGCGAATCGAGTATACGCCATGCCTGTAGCCGTAAAACCAGCCCTTTTTTACGCGTTTTTACATGACGCGAATGTAACCCGGATGCCCCTGGACGAGCGTTTTCAGAACTCCAGTCGCATCTGCGGCTGATCGGTCTTTGCGGCCCGCACCGGAGGCTTGAACAACCCTGTCGGAAGGGGTGCCCGCTGGCGACTGTCCAGCTTGAGACGGGTGCGGGCGATAGTGAAACGCTGCCTCAACAGATCCGCGTAAACCCCTTCACCTGACATGCGGCTGCTGAAACGGGGATCGTTGTCGCGACCGCCCCGCATCGCTGCTACCCGCGACATGACATGGTCGGCTTTCAGGGGCTCATGGACCCGCAGCCACTCGCGGAACAGATCCTTCACCTCGTACGGCAAGCGCAACACGACGTAGTTCGCGTATGAAGCCCCCGCGGATGCAGCCCGTTCGAGGATGCCTTCGAGTTCATGGTCCGTCAGGGCCGGAATTACGGGAGCAACCATCACACCCACCGGCACTCCCGCGTCGGCCAGGCGGCCAATGATCCGGAGCCGCGCTGCGGGGGACGCTGCCCGCGGCTCCAGGGTCCGTTTCAGCTTTTCGCTCAACGTGGGCAGGCTGACCAGCACCCTGACCAGGTTGTCCGCGGCCAGGGACTGGAGCAGGTCGAGGTCCCTATCGATGAGAGTCCCCTTGGTAATGATCGTGACCGGATGACGGCAGCGATCGAGGACTTCCAGAATCTCGCGGGTCACGCGATAGCGCCGCTCGATGGGTTGGTAGGGATCGGTATTGGCTCCGAGCGTGATGGGGGTGCAGCGATAACTTGGCTTGCCCAGCTCCTCGGTCAGCAACCGCCCGGCATCCGCCTTGTAGAAAAGCTTCGTCTCGAAATCGATGCCGGGCGAGAGATTCACATACGCATGGCTCGGCCGGGCATAGCAGTAGATGCACCCGTGCTCGCACCCGCGATAGGGATTGATGGATTGCTCGAACGGAATATCGGGTGACTGGTTGCGGCTGATGATGCTGCGGGCAGGCTCCGGGCGAACCTCCGTCACCAGCTCCGGCAGCGGTTCATCCAGGCTGCCCCAACCATCGTCGGCGGGGACGGTGGCTGTCCCTTCGAAGCGTCCAGCGGGGTTTGAAGCTGCGCCCCTGCCCGTTTGCGGATTGTGTCGATCCACCTTGCTCATGGCGGAAGAGTACTGGACGGATATACAGAATGAAAAGAGGCTCGCGAAATCTCCACTGCCTCCATCAAGCGCTTTAATTATTCATTATTATTTAATTAATTCGAGACGGTAAATAGAAAATTCAGTTGACCGTCAACTATTCCCCGATGTCTCGTCACGACCGGCAGGCTGGGGAAATGACTGCATCCGCGTTAGTACGGGGAACAACTTCATCCACAGGCCTGCAACCGCCACGCTGGCTACGCCGCCGACGATCACTGCCCGGACGGCACCCCACCAGGCCGCGGTCACTCCGGATTCAAACTCGCCCAGTTCGTTGGAGGCTCCGATGAACACTGCACTGACGGCGCTGACCCGGCCCCGGATGGCATCCGGTGTTTCGAGCTGCACGAGCAGGTGCCGGATGTACACGCTGATCATGTCCGCCGCGCCAAGCACAACGAGTGCCGCCAGGGACAGTCCGAAAATGGTCGAGAAACCGAACACGATGGTCGCCACCCCGAACAGCGCCACGCTTCCGAACATCCAGCCGCCGATATGACGGGTGATCGGTACGTTGGCAATCACGAGCGCGCACAGTCCGGCTCCCACACCGGGTGCGGTCCGCAAAAAGCCGAGACCGACGGGCCCTACATGCAGGATGTCGCTCGCGAAGACAGGCAGCAGCGCGGTCGCCCCGCCGAACAGGACCGCGAACAGGTCAAGGGAGATCGCGCCGAGCACGACCGGCTTGGAGCGCACGAAGCGCAGCCCCGAGAGCAGGGCATGCAGGTTGACAGGCCCACGGACCGTCGAGCTGCGCCCACCGGCACGAATGGCGAGCGACATTGAAGCGGAGGTCAGCAGCAACACTCCGGCCGCGCTGTACACGAACTGCGGACCGGCCAGGAACAGCAGTCCACCGAGCACCGGCCCGAAGACGGTGGCGATATGCATGCTCGAGGAACTGAGCGCCACGGCCTGGTTGAAATCGGCCGGCGGCACCAGGTTCGGCAGCAGCGCCTGGCCCGTCGGCATCGAAAAGGCCCGCGCAACCCCGAGGAGCACCATCACGGCGAAGACGAGCTGGATGGATTGCATTCCCGCCAGCGTCAACGCCAGCAGCAAGCCGGCGGACAACGCCTGCACGACGTAGCAGAACGTCACGATGCGGCGCCGGTCGAGATGGTCGGCCGCATAGCCCGCCGGCAGGATGAGCAGCACGAAGGGCAGGAACTGCGACAGGCCGATCAGGCCGAGGTCGAGCGGATCGCGCGTGATGGCATAGACCTGCCAGCCGATCGCGACCGTCATCATCTGGGCAGCGAGGCTCGTGAGAAAACGGCCGCTCAGCAGGAAAACGAAATCCCGGTGTCGCAGCGCCCCGGTAAATCGAGCCGTTGCTGCTCTCATGGCGGAGACGCGTTCATTGCGGAGGGGCGGGCGGACGCCCGGTCGCGCGCCTGACTTTGACCGCAACCTGCTCGCCTTTTTCCTTCAGGACTTTCAGCCAGCGGCGCGCCCAGGCGAACTCAAGCCCGAGAATGCCGAGCCCGACAGGTATCACTACAAAGGCCGGGCCGGGCAGGACAATCATCGCGACGCCGACGAGGAGCACCGTGCCGCCCATGATCGCGATGGCGATGCGCCGCGCCCACTTGTAGGTCAATGCGAGTCTGCCGGTATTCACGCGCCTAGAAACAGGCGATACACGGGATTGCCGGTTTCCTCGGTATAGACGTACTTGAGCTCGCGCAGGTGTCTTGCGAATTCCTCGCTGTCGGCAGGCGGCACCTGCACACCGGCCAGCACCCGCCCGTAGTCAGAGCCCTGGTTGCGGTAATGGAAGAGCGTGATGTTCCAGCTCGTGCCGATCGCGTGCAGGAACTTGAGCAAAGCGCCCGGCCGCTCAGGGAATTCGAACCGGAACAGCCGTTCGTGTTCGAGTCCGCGGGCATGACCGCCCACCATGTAGCGGACATGCAGTTTCGCCATCTCGTTGTCGGTCATGTCGACGACCGGATAGCCAGCCTGGCCGAGCGTGCGTACCAGCGCTTCGCGTTCCTTGCGGCCTTCCGTCAGCGTGACGCCCACGAAGAGGCGCGCATTCGTCTCGTCGGCATGACGGTAGTTGAATTCCGTGACGCTGCGTGTGCCGAGCACTTCGCAGAACCTCAGGAAACTCCCCTTCTGTTCCGGGATCTCGACGGCGACCAATGCCTCGCGTTGCGCGCCGAGCTGAGCGCGTTCGGCGACATGGCGGAGGCGATCGAAGTTCATGTTCGCGCCGCAGTTGATCGAGATGAAACTGCGCCCGGTGCAGTTCTCGCGGGCAATGTATTTCTTGATCCCCGCCACGGCGAGTGCGCCTGCAGGTTCGACGATCGTGCGATTGTCTTCAAAGATGTCCTGGATCCCCGCGCAGAGCTCGTCCGTCGTCACCAGCAGGACTTCATCTACATACTGCTGGCACAACCGGAAAGTTTCCTCGCCTACACGCCGTACCGCGACGCCATCGGCAAAGGTACCCACGCGATCAAGGGTAACGCGCTTGCCAGCCTTCAACGACTCGTACATGCCAGCGGCATCCTCGGGCTCGACGCCGATGATGCGGATCTTCGGAAAGAGGGTTTTGACGTACGCCGCGATGCCGGAAATGAGACCGCCGCCACCGATGGGAACAAAGATCGCATCGATCTCCTCCCCTGCCCGCTGGCGCAGGATTTCCATGCCGATCGTACCCTGGCCCGCGATGACATCCGGATCGTCGAACGGGTGGATGAAAGTCAGGTGTCGCTCACGTGCGATCTCGAGGGCATGCTCGTAGGCGTGATCGAAATCGTCGCCGTACAGCACGACCTCGCCACCGAGATCGGCCACCGCTCCCACCTTGATCTGCGGCGTCGTCAGCGGCATGACGATCACCGCCGGAATTCCGCGCCGCCGCGCTGCCAGCGCAACGCCTTGCGCATGATTGCCCGCCGAGGCGCAGATCACACCGCGGCTGGCCACCGTTTCGGACAGGTGCGCAATGCGGTTGTAGGCGCCGCGCAGCTTGAACGAGAACACGGCCTGCTGGTCTTCGCGCTTGAAGAACACGTTGTTGCCCAGCCGCCTGCTGAGGCGCGGCGCAGCTTCGAGGGGCGACTCGATGGCGACATCGTAGACGCGCGCCTTGAGGATGCGTTCGAGATAGGGACTGGACATGTGGCTATTCGATGATTTTTTGCTGATCGCAGGAACCTCATGCGGGTTCCTTGAAGTACAGTAACACGGCCATTTGTCCCCCAGCAGCCCGGAATAGCCCAAAGCCCATGCCCCTGTCCCGTCGTGAACTTCTTGCCACGTTGGGCACTGTCGCGGGTGCGACCAGTCTCTGGTCCTCTGCGAACCAGGCAGCCACTGCCGAACTGCCACTGTCTTCGAAAGAACTGTGGAGCTGGGTCCAGGCACAACAGGTTCTGGAAACCGGCACCGCTTACCTCGATACCGGCACCGCAGGACCTGCATTGCGGCCAGCGCTGGTGGCGGAGTACCGCAGCCGCGAAGCCTTGAACCTCAATTTCGGCGAGTACTCGCGGCTGCGATTGTCGCCGGCTGCCGTGACGCAGTTCGTCGAGCGGGTCGCCACCTTCGCCGGCGCGATGAGCGATGAAATCACTTTCACCACGGGTGCGACCGAAGGGCTGAACATCGTCGCCAACGGCTTGTCCCTGGAGGCTGGCGATGAAGTCATCCTCACCACGCATGAGCACGCCGCACATCTGCATGCCTGGCTGCTGCAGGCGAAGCGACGCGGCATCGTCGTTCGCCAGGTGGCATTGCCCACCCCGCTTACTGACCCGGATCAGGTCATCAGTTTGGTGAGCGCGGCCATCACGCCCCGCACGCGAGTCCTCGCGTTCAGTCATGTCCAGTACACGGACGGCGCGCTGCTGCCTGTGCGCGAGTTGTGCGACCTGGCTCGTGGCATGAACATCGCCACGCTGGTGGATGGCGCACAGACTTTCGGCATGCTGAATTTTTCCTTGCACGACCTGGGCTGCGATTTTTACGCGACGGGCTTTGCCAAATGGATGAACGGCGGCCACGGCACAGGACTGCTGTACGTCAGGCGTGAATGGATCGACCGGCTCTGGCCGCTCGAGGTCGATGGACCGGCAGGGTGGAACGAAGGCAACAGCTTCGGCATCGCCGACCCGGCCGATGGCGAGATGCGCTCCGGCTGGCCCGCAGCGCTGCGCAAGTTCGGTACGTCGTATCGTTACTTTGGTCCGTTGTTTCAGGGCCTGGGCGCGGCGTTCGATCTGCAGGAAAGGCTCGGGCGAGCCCGCATCGAGGCACGTATCCGCGAACTTTCCCTCTACACGCGACTGCGCCTGCAGGAAATTCCGGCTGTGCGCATCCTGACGCCGAACCATCCATTCATGTGGGCGGGCATCATGTCTTTCTGGGTGCCTACGGCGGATACGGGTGGGCTGGCAGCCTCACTTGCCGAGAAAGACAGGGTCGTCGTCCGGCACGTCGCCCACGGCGCGATCGCGTTCGAGGCACTCCGCGTCTCGACGCACATCTACAACTCCCACGATGACATCGATCGCCTGCTGTTGACCCTGCAGCAGCGTCTCGTCTGACCGCGCCGTGCCGATCACCCTGCTGCTGATGTATGGATCGATGGGCGGCCTTGCCAGTGTCCTGGTCAGCTCGCTGCTGCGTCCGCTTCTTCCGGGCGGCTCGCTCGCGCCTCCTGCGGAACGTTCGCGACTCTCGTTGAGGGAAGTCCTTGAGGCGGCTTCGCACATGTTCGCAGGCGCCGGCATCGCCGCGCTCTACTGGTTGAGCTGGGGCTTTGCGGCGCTCGTGGAAGTGCCCTGGTGGGTTCGAGGGCTGGCGTTCGGGATTGGGTGCTGGCTCGCGATCGCGTTGCCGGTGCTGATCGCATGCGGCCTGCAACTCAGGTTGCGGGCAGCAGCCGTGGCACTGCTCGCCTTCGACTGGATCGCCACCTGCCTGCTGGCAGCGCTGGCCTGTGCCTGGAGCTGGGCGAAACTGCCGTAAGGTTTTCAGCGATCCAGGAAAGTGCGGACTGCGCGCGCCAGTTCCTGTGCA
This sequence comes from Steroidobacteraceae bacterium, assembly GCA_965279735.1. Taxonomy (GTDB): domain Bacteria; phylum Pseudomonadota; class Gammaproteobacteria; order Steroidobacterales; family Steroidobacteraceae; genus CAIUGU01. The sequence goes on from OZ257260.1 coordinate 3,041,521, forward strand.
CCGGTGCCGTAGATGACGTCGGTCGTCTGCCCAAGAACCGTTTCAGTGTGCTGTGGCAACGCCGGTCCGCGTTTCGCAGCCACGACATCCGCGGGAGACAGCAGCAAGGCCTGCTGGGTCACCGCAGTGAGAGGCTTTGTGGTTCGGGGGGCGGCAACCTTTGCAGCTTCAGGCATCGCCACCAGAACCAGTCGCCGGATCTGCTGTGGCCGTTGGACCGCAAGTTCCGCAGCTATCGCGGCGCCCAACTGGTGGCCCAGCAGATCGACGCTGCGCAGACGCATGCTGTCCAGAAAATCGCCAATCGCGGCGACATGATCGGCCAGGCCGAGTTCGGCGCCGGCTAACGGATCGGACTGGCCATGGGCAGGCAGGTCCGGCGCATACACGCTGCGATCAATCCCGAGTTCCGGCAACAGTGAACGAAACCAGAGCCCGGAAGCGGCGGCGGGATGCAGGCAGATCAGCGGAGTGCGCTCATCGAACCCGCCGCCCGAGGGATATGCGGTAGTGAGATGGAGCTGGCCGCTACGGCCGTCGGTATAAGCGCGACGCGTGTGGACGTGCGCGGAAGTTGCCTTGGGAACTGACTGGTTGCGGCGGGCTTGGGTCACGATGGCTCCGGATGCTCCACTCATTTCGGGAGGCGGCGACTGTAACGCCGCCCCGCCACCACGACATGGTATTGGGTCTCAGCTTTTGCCGCCCCCACTACTTTAAGTTCATCGCTCATCGGTCATGAAATTCGCGGCTGTTGCGGCTTGCCTCTAGAATGAAACCGTGAGGACAGTGATGCGGCCCGCAAGTTCAGGACCCTGCCCAGGAATAAGGTTCGCAACATGCAGTTCGGAATGAAGTTCGCAATTGCAGGGTGGCTGTGTCTCGCCGCCGCCAGCGCACCGTTGTACGCAGCGCAACCGTCATCGCGCGCCGGGGTAACGGGCCAGGCGGGCTTGCCCTATACGGCCACCGCCATGTGGCGACTGCAGCGACTGGCAACACCGACGATCTCCCCCGATGGTCGACTCGCTGCCGTGGCAGTGACGGGTTATGACCTCGGCTCCAATCAGGAAACCACCCACCTCTGGCTGGTTCCGACGCGCCCCGGCAAAGCCCGGCAGCTGACCGGCGGCGCGACCGTCGACAGCTCACCCGTGTGGAGTCCCGACGGTCGCTGGATCGCTTTCGTTTCGCGTCGGGGCGAAGACAGGCAGCAGCAGATCTACCTGATTCCGGTCGATGGTGGAGAAGCGCGCCGCATTACGAATGTGCCGACAGGTGCCACTGCGCCGAAATGGTTTCCCGATTCGGAACGCATCGCCTTCCTGTCCCGCGTCTGGAGCGATCTCGACGACTGGCGCGCAACCGGCGTCAGGCTCGCCGAGCGCGAAGCAACGCAGATGACCGGCCGGATCTGGGACATGGCGCCGGTGGCACATTGGGACCGTCTGCTTGACGAACGCAGTACCCATCTTTTCTGGATGGCGATCGAGGGCGGTGAGCCGCAACCCATCACACTCTCGAGCGGACATGCTCTGGATGCGCAACCCGGGGCCGACTCATACGACATTTCTCCCGACGGACTCGAAGTGGCTTTTGCATCCGACAGCGACACGACCGGCAGGGAGCCGAACTTCGACATCTACGTCGCTCCGATCGAAGGGGGTGCGGCTGTCAACCTGACGGCAGACAACGCTGCTGACGATACGAATCCTCGCTTCAGCCCCGACGGCCGCCTGCTGGCGTTCGGCCGACAGTTCACCCGCGATTTCTACGCGGATCGCGTGCGCCTGATGCTGTTCGACCGGCGCGGCAAGCAGACACGCGCACTTGCGGAAAACTGGGATCGCTCGGCGGAAGGCTTCGTCTGGTCGCCTGACTCCCGGTCCCTGTTCGGCACGATCGACGATGCGGGCACACGGCGCATCTACCGCTTCGACATCTCGGGCAATATACCCACCGCAATCACCACCGGGTCCAGCTATTCGGATCTCGCGGTCGCCGGCACGGGTCCGGTGATCGTCGCCTTGCGCAGCAGCTTTGCCGAACCGCCAACACTCGTCAGTGTCATCGCGCGCGCGAGCACGGCAACCAAGCTGTCCGACTTCAATGACTCCAGCCTTGCGACGCTTGCCCAGGGTCGCGTCGAAAGCGTGAACTATCCCGGTGCCAACGGTGAAGCCGTGCAGATGTGGGTGGTGTATCCCCCCGGCTTCACGCCTGACCGGAAGTGGCCGTTGTTCATGCTGCTGCATGGCGGTCCGCATGACAGCGTGACCGACTCGCTGCAATGGCGCTGGAATGCCCAGGTCTTCGCGAGCTGGGGCTACGTAGTGGCCTGGCCTAATTTTCACGGCTCGAGTGGCTTCGGCCAAGCATTCGCCGAATCCGCCGCGAAAGACTGGGCCGAACTGCCCTACCAGGACACGATGCGTGCAGCAGACTGGTTTGCCTCCCAACCGTGGATCGATGCAGACCGCATGGCGGCGGGGGGCGGCAGCTATGGCGGTTACCTCACGGCGATCCTGCTCGGACGCAGCCATCCGTTCAAAACGCTCATTGCACACGCACCGGTCTACGATCTGTTCGGGCAATACGCCAATGACAAGGGCGCGAATCTGCGCCGCTTCGGCGAACACTGGCAGGACCGCGCGCGCTTCGAACGCAATTCGCCGCATCTCGCCGCGGGCAATTTCAATACCCCGACGCTCGTGATCCACGGAGAGCAGGACCTCAGGGTGCCGGTGAGCCAGGGCATCGCGCTGTTCAACACGCTGCAGAACCGTGGCGTACCGAGCCGGCTGCTGTACTTTCCGGATGAGAACCACTGGATACAGAAGCCGCAGAATTCGCTGTTCTGGTACCAGACGGTGCAGGACTGGCTGGAGAAATACGTGAAGCCCGGAGCGGGCGCTGTAGCGATCGTCCCGCAGGGCGCAGACGCGCCTCCCGCCACTCCATAAAAATCCCGCGAGACGATTGCGACTTGCACGACGCGGGTCGGGTCTGCCACCTTCCCCGGCATGGGCAAACCTCAGTACGCCATCCTGGGTGCCGCGTTACTCCTTCTGGCCGGCATAGGCGTCTGGGTCTGGAGCCGCACACCGGCCACTCCTGCAACGGCACCCTCGAGTACGCAGCAGCTGGCGGATCTGCACGCGCGCGCATTGCTCCGGGTGGTCGTCACCCGGGCCGACCGCCCCGCCGACGATCCCGAAGTGCGCTGGCTGGAAAGCGAGATCCGCTATCTGCTGATGCGGGCACAGGTCGCCCTTGCGCGGCCACAGGGTCCTTTTGATCCGGAGGACGGCACTGCCCTGTTCACGCTCCGGGTAGCGGCAGGAACCCGTCCCGGGGACGACTTCACATTGTCGCTGCTGACTCCCGATGAACAGATCGAACGGACCGCCAGCGTCAAGCCCGCCTCCACCAGCCGGCTCGGGTTGCTGACCGCAGTCGCCGGGAGACTGCCTTCGCTGCTCCCTCGCGGCGATACCGGAGTGAAGCTCGAACCGTTTCTCGGCACCGACAATGCGGACGCTTATGAAACATTCGCGCAGGCGCAGATGGCGGCATTCGACAAGAGCACGATTCCACAAGCGGGAATCGCCGCGAGCAATTCACCCATCGATCGGCTGGAGATGCTGACGAAAAGACGGCCGGCTTTCGCGCGTGCGTGGGCAGAGCTTGCCCTTCTTTACTTGCGGATCAACGGCAGGGACGCAGCTTCGCTGGCTGCCAATGCGGAAAGGGCTGCACGCAAGGCGCTTGCCCTCGATGCGAAACTTGCGGACGCCCATGCGGCGTTGGGAATTGCCCAGCAGCGGCGGGGTGAATGGCTTACGGCGGATGCGAGCCTGTCACAGGCACTGGTTCTTGATCCCGCTTCGCCCTGGGCCCTCGAGGCCTTCAGCTGCCTGCTGAGTGATGTAGGCCGGACGCGCTACGCCAATCTCATCGGCGAACAGGCCGTCACCGTCGCCCCTGCCAGTGCGCTGGCCGGAGAATGCCTGGGGTATTCACGGCTGGCCGCTGGCGAGTCGCTCGATTCAGAAGAAGGCCAACCGCAGGCAGGACCTGCTACGCGCCCTCGTGCGCTTGCAGCGCTGATGAACGGCCGTATCGACGAGGCCCGCTCCCTGCTGGAAGGCGGCGCAGCGAGCCCCGCCCAGTTCGATTCGTGGTTCGCATCAGTCGCTGGTGCGCTCCGGGAACCTGATCTGCGGCCCCAGGCTTTGCGTGCCATCACCCAGGCGGCGAGCGAAGGCACTCTGGATCCGGTAACGGAAATCCTGTTTGGCGTGGCGCTTCGGCAACCGGACTTCGTTTTCAACCGGCTGTTGCGGCTCAGGAAGGATGGCGCGGAAGCGCCGACGCGCCTGCTGTGGATCAAGGAGGCCGCCTACCTGCGTGAGCACCCGCGCTTTGCCACTGTCGCCGAAATGCTGGGACTAAAGGCGTACTGGAAAGACCGTGAGCAACCCGATGTCTGCACGCCCGATGCGGAACTCGCTATCTGCGCTTCAAGGTAACTTGCCGGAGATCTGGGGTACCTTGCGAACCTGGTCTGGGTCGTAACCCCACGCGACTACCTTGGCGAGCAGCGCCGCATACTGGTCAGCAGGCAGCGTCGGGGTGCGCGCCATGATCCAGACATAGTCCCGCTTGTTACGGCCGATGATCGTCGTCGAATAATCGGCGGCCAGATCGAGGATCAGATACTCCGCCTTGATCGGCCAGATGAAACGCATGCCCCAGGTTGCGTTGGTGCGCGTATCGGTCACGAAGCCTTTTGGCGTGTACTTTTTTGCCGGCCCATCGAACGCGCCTTTGTGAAAGGTGAAAGTAGTCGCGATGGTGCCGTCGGGATTGAGCGCATAGGACTCGACGGCCGCGTACGCATCCTTCTCGATAAAGGTTGGAATACTGGCGATAACGTACCAGTCGCCCATGAAGCGCGGCAGATCCACACTCGCGACGGTTTCAAGCGGCGGCGGGGCTGCCATTGTCGTACATCCCGCCAGAGCGCCCGCGAGCAGCACAGCGCCTGCGCAAGCCATCCAGTTTTCGCGAACAGTGCAAAACATTCAAATCCGACTCCGGTGCAAAGCCTTGAGTCGTGTTTCGCAGGGCGGGTCGCGGCGGATTCAAGAACCGCTAGAACATCTCCGACGCGCCGGGCTCGGCGATGACGGTGTCGGTGCGGGAAGCGATGTAGTCGCCGGTGATCATGCCGTCATAGGACTGCCCCGGACCGACCATGGGGTACACACCGGCATCGGGATCGATCACGACCTCGAGGAAAGCGGGGCCCTGGAATTCAATGAATTCCTTGATGACCCGTGGCACGTCTTCCTTGCGATCGAGACGGACTGCATAACGGAACCCGTCCGCCTGCGCCGCCTTGATGAAGTCCTTCTTGTGCAGCGACTTGTCGCTGGCCGACATCCGCCCTTTGTAGAAGAGCTTCTGCCACTGCTTGACCATGCCATCGCCAAAATTGTTGAGCACGACCACTTTGACCGGCAGATCGTACGTCGTCACCGTTTCCAGTTCGCCGACATTCATGCGGATGCTGGCATCGCCATCGATATCGATCACCAACCGCTCGGGATGCGCGAACTTCGCGCCGATGGCAGCCGGCAGGCCGAAACCCATGGTTCCCATGCTGCCGGACGTAAGCCAGAGTCGCGGGCTCTTGAAGTCGAAATACTGCGCAGCCCACATCTGGTGCTGGCCAACGCCTGTCGAGATGATGGCTTCGCCACCTGTCAGCCGGTTGATCTCTTCGATGACGTAGTACGGCTGGATGAGCGGACTCGCATGGTCGTAGTTCATCGGATACGCAGCCTTGAGGTCTGCGCAGTGCTTGTGCCAGGCAGACCAGTCGCGCGCGAAGCGGGTCCGGCGGCCATGCGCGGTCAGGGCCTGCAGCGCCTCTGGCAACAGGCCGACGTGGTGCCACTGGACGTTCTTGACCTTGTTGATCTCGGAAACGTCGATGTCGATCTGCGCGATGTTCTTCGCGCGCTTGGCAAACTTTGGCGGATTGCCGGCCACCCGATCATCGAACCGCGCACCGAGCGTGATCAGGAAATCGCAATCGTCCACCGCGTAATTGGCAAACGCCGTGCCGTGCATGCCCAGCATCCGCATCGACAACGGTTGCGTCGTGTCGACAACCCCGAGACCCATCAGAGTCGTCACGATCGGGATTTTGAATTCCTGTGCAAACTCCCTGAGAGCCTTGGTCGCACCGCCATTGATGACGCCGCCACCGGCGTAGATCAACGGCCGCGACGATTCCGACAGCATCTCGAAGAAACGGGACACTTGGGGTTCGGTCAGCACACTGCGCGCAAGGCGATTCATGCGTTGCCGATAGCCCGCCATGGGCAGGCGGCCGGAACCATGGAATACGCCTTGCCAGTTCTGGACGTCCTTCGGCACGTCGATGACCACGGGGCCCGGACGGCCGGTCCGCGCAATCTCGAAGGCGGTACGAATGGTGGCCTCGAGCTTCAGCGGATCCGTGACCAGGAAAACATGCTTGGCCACCGCACCCATGATCGCGGCGACTGGGGCTTCCTGGAAGGCATCGCTGCCAATGGCGGCGGTGGCCACCTGGCCGCAGATCACTACGATGGGAATGGAATCCGCCATGCAGTCGCGGACGGGCGTGACGGTATTGGTCGCCCCCGGTCCTGACGTCACGACGCAGACACCCACCTTGCCGCTCGCGCGGGCATAGCCGGCGGCCATGAAGCCGGCGGCCTGTTCGTTGGCGGGGACGACAAGGGGCATGCGCTGCTTGCCGCCCTGGGATTGCGTCTGGTTGTAGACGAAGATGGCGTCGTAGGTCGGCAGGATGGCGCCGCCGCTGTAGCCGAAAACCGCTCCGACGCCCTCATCCGCCAGGACCTGAACGATGATCCCGGCACCCGTAAGGGTCTGACCCGCCAAGGGATGGGCGGTCGCGTCGAGCGTGGCGTAACTCTCTTTCACCATGGATACCGTACGTTTAATCGCTGGCAATGCGCTTGTGTGCATTGCAAAGTAGCCTAGCAGCAACGCTCCCTCTCAGTCTATTCTGCCCGGCCGTGCGGCAGGCGGAGACCGGACAGGACCGGCAGCCTGACCTGCCTGCGCCAGACCCTTTGCATAAGGACCGTTTCGATGACGACCCGCAAGCGCCACATCATCTCCATCCTCCTGCAGAACGAAGTCGGCGCCCTGACCCGCGTCGCCGGCCTGTTCTCGACCCGCGGCTACAACATCGAATCGCTCAACGTCGCCCCGACGGACGATCCCACGGTCTCGCGCCTGACGCTGGTGACCACCGGCACCGATGCGGTCGTGAGCCAGATCGTCAATCAGTCACTGAAACTGGTGGATGTCGTCAACGTCGATGACGTGACCCGCGACCAGCATGTGGAGCGCGAGCTGCTGCTGCTGAAGCTCCGGCTGGGCAACAGCCAGGTGGGGGCGGTGCGTGCGGCGATCGAACGCGCCGGAGGACGCATCCTGTCGGATGACGTGGAAAGTTTCCTGATCGAACTCACCGACAGCGAATCGCAGATCAGCCGCTTCATTGCGCACATGGCGCAGTTCGGCGAAGTACTGGAAGTGGTACGCAGCGGAGCACTGGCAGTCCTGCGCGGGACGCAGACCCTGCACGATTGAAAAACTAGAAGCTGCGTTTGGTTTCGACGAGAAACTGCACGTCGTCGATGGAGTCGTCGCCATCGAAGGGAAAGGCCACGTCGAAGTGAATGACGTTGCCGAAAGAGGAGCGGCTGGACCCCAGTCGCAAGCCAAAGCCCGCATCCTTGAGCACACCATCGCTTACGCCGCCTGCATTCCCCGGGCCCCAGGTGCGGCCCATGTCGAAGAACACGGCGCCGCCGACGTGAAAGAGCCGGAACAGGTAGTAGTCCGTGTAGACGCGGTGTTCGAGCGTGAGCAGCGCGAGCGACTCGCCATCCTGATAACGCAACGGATAGCCCCGCAGCGTGGTATCGCTGCCGCTGAACAATTGTTCCCTTGCACTCGGGTTGGCCGGTGACCCTGTCGTCAAGCCTGCGTCATCGCCGCCCAGCAGCAGCTGGCGCTCGGCATCGAGGTTGCGCGTCGTAGTCCCCGTGAGGGAGGCGAAGAAGAGCTGCCGGTCCGTCGCACGCCAGTAATACTGTGCATCGAGACTGGCAGTCGCATTTTCGAGATTGCCGCCTTCGACCCGCCCATTCGCATCGGCGGCCAGCAGCACCGTGTGACGCCGGTTGTCGAATTCAAAGCTGCGACCTGCCGAGAGCGCAACGATGACAGCATCCCGGCTGGCACCCCAATCCGGCGAAGACCAGCCGAGCATCGCGCGCAGGAAAGTACCGGTATAGACGTCCTCGGTACGGGCAATCTGGTTTTCGTTGCGCCGTTCTTCATAGCTGTCCTGCAAAAGCTCGACGCCTACGAGCGGATAAGCGAGCGTGCGGTCTTCCGGCAACACGCTGGCGGGCAGCTCGCCGAGTGAGGGCATGAAACGGTCGCGCTCATACGAGAACCCGTACGTCCAGCGTCGCACCCAGCCGGACTTGAGGCCCTTCGAGAAACCGATATGCATCCCGTACTGTTCCTCCTCGTGCCGGAACTCATCGACTGGCTCACCAAGGTTGTAGCGCTTGTCGGTCCGCAGCCAATCGACGGCACCAACGCCCGCGGCCCTCGCACTGTCGAAAGAATAGAAAGGACGGTCGAGTTCGAAATCCTTTTCCTTGCCATCGCTGTTTGATGAATAGCCGAGGCGCAGGCGATTGCGGCTGCCAAGCAACAGGGGATCGAAGTACCCGAAACTGTTCGAGTCTCGATCGACGTCCGACTCGTGCTCAATGCGAACCTCCTTGCCCCAGCCAAGCAGGTTCGACTCTTCGATCTTGAAACTGAAGGCATTCTCGCCGCCCGCGCGATCGAAGCTGAGACCGGGATTCAGCGTCCACACATCCTGGGTGCGGACTTCGAGGTCCACGATTCCCTCGGCATAGCGCACCGGGGTAACACTCGCTTCGTACAGATAGCTTTCGTTCCGCAGCAACCGCGCCGTTTCGCGCGCCAGTCGCGGGGAATACAGATCGCCTTCCTTGAAGAGCAGCTGCTGCCGGATCACCGATGGCCGCGTTGGAATGCGCAGGCGATTCGCAAGCCGGAAAAGCGCCTTGTTGTCGGCTGGATCGTCGGTATCGAACACATTGACCACCACGATATGGAGGTCACCGATGACGGCGCCGGCCGCCTCCAGCTCGCGTGGAGAAGGAAGGGGCGCGCTCGGCGGGGCCGCGGCTACTGTTGATCCGGTGGACTGGGCGGATTCCGCGGCCAGCACGCCATGCTCCCCGGCCAGACAAAGAAGCGCGACGCCGATGACCCGATATCGCGGACGGCCTGATTCAGGAATCTGGTTTGCAGGCGTGGGCTGGGGCCGATGGCTCAAGGGATCAAGACCACTGCGCACAGCAACCGCGCCTCACCCGGGATGGCGGCCTGGCGCAGATGAAGCAAATGGTTGCTTCCTTGCGCGTGCATGCGGACTGCGTTTGTCATGAACATCGTGATCCCGCGTTGCCGGACACCTGCATCATGCAAGTATCACATCGGGGGTCGAGTCTAGCGGAGTGACAAAAGCGCAACCATGCCGCAATTCTGCATTGCAGACGGATTTGTAAACTTGCCCGTGTAAATTCGCGCCTTTGCCGTTTCGCGTGCCGGCTATGGACGCCTGAGCAGTGTCCGAACGTCCCTGAGGATCACCCGCCCCGGATTTGCAGATCCGGGCGGGCCCTTCCCCGGGAGTATCAACGCAGCAACGACTGCCGCGTTACAACGCCTGATCGTCCGCTTCGCCGGTCCGGATGCGCAGGACGCGCTCAAGATCGGTGATGAAGATTTTCCCGTCGCCTACCTTGCCTGTCTTCGCCGCTGCGATGATGGCCTCGACGACCTGATCGACCAGCGCATCCTTGACCGCTACTTCTATGCGCGTCTTGGGGACGAAGTCGACCACGTATTCGGCTCCGCGATAGAGCTCGGTATGACCGCGCTGGCGGCCGAAACCTTTTACTTCCGTTACCGTCATGCCCGAGACGCCGATCTCCGACAGAGCGGCACGTACGTCGTCGAGTTTGAAGGGCTTGATGATTGCACTGATGAGTTTCATTCCCCGAGGCTCCTGTCTCGAAACTGCGGGACTGTGGACCGGGGCCGTCTGCCGCGCCCTGCGCCAGAACATTTTCTGGAGCGGAACACGGGACCAGCCACCGGAGTCGATTATCGTTCATTTGCTGCTGCAGACTTGGCCCTCGCGGTCGGATCGACAACGAAAGTCAGGAATGCAGCGCGCCGGGTACTTATGCAGTTTTCATGCCGCGGGTTTCACGACGCCGACTCCAATGGCTCAACGACGGGCCTCGGCCACCATCGATCTGATCGCACTGGATTGGCGCGCCAATAAACACCATTGCGCGAAAGTGGTGCGAAGAACCGGTTGCCCGTGTACAAAGTAATGCAACGAGACTTCAAGAGCGTGGCACCTGCCTTGAATGCAGTGCACAATCCAACGATCTTCTTCGCCTTCAACGTGAACCCATGACTGAGTCGAACCGGCCCGTCACTCCCGCAAGTTCTGCTTTGCCCGCATCGGGCCATGCCATTCCCGGCCCCGATCCGACAGCAGAATGGACACGCCAGTATCTGGCTGCGCTCGCACAGGTAACGGGCGGACTGTCACCGGCTCCCTTCGGTGGCGCTTGGGCCGAATGGTGGACGCAGCTGGCGCAGACGCCTGCGAAACAGGCGGAACTGGCGCAGAGCGCTTTCGAGAAAACACTGCAGGTGTGGGGCTTCGCTGCACAGGCGGCTGATGGCAAACCGCACGCACCCATCGCCTCGAATCCTGCCGAAGCACAACGCTTCAAGGCGGAAGCGTGGGGCCGCTGGCCTTTCAACGTCCTCGCCCAGTCCTATCTCACGACCCAGGAATGGTGGAGCCAGGCGGCGGAGGATGTTCCCGGCCTCGATCCGCAGAAGGCAGAACTGGCCCGCTTTTCCATCAAGCAGGCAATGGAAGCCGCCTCGCCACAGAATTTCCTCCTGACGAATCCCGAACTGCTGGACCAGACTGCGGAAGAGTGCGGTGCCAACCTGCAACGCGGGCTCGAACACTGGCTGGAAGACGTCCGGCGGACGGTTGATCCTGAAAACACGGGTGAGGCAGGCGCATACAAAGTTGGCGAGCAGGTGGCAGTCAGTCCGGGCAAGGTTGTCTTCCGCAACAGCCTGATTGAGCTGATCCAGTACTCGCCCACCACTCCAGACGTCCATGCCGAACCGATCCTGATCGTGCCGGCATGGATCATGAAGTTCTACATCCTCGATCTGTCGCCTGCGAATTCGCTGGTCCGGTACCTGGTGGAAAAAGGCCATACCGTCTTCATGATTTCATGGAAGAACCCGGATGCTGCCGATCGCGAGCTGGCGATGGATGCCTACGTGAAGCTAGGGGTCCAGGATGCGCTCGATGTCGTGTCCGCCGTCTGCCCTGCGCGAAAAGTCCACACCGTCGGCTACTGCATTGGCGGCACTCTGCTCTCGATCACGGCGGCCCGCCTCGCGAGGCAGGGCGATGATCGTATCGGCAGCATGACGCTGCTTGCTGCACAAACCGATTTCAGCGAACCGGGAGAGCTGTCGCTCTTCATCAATCCTGATCAGCTGGCAATGCTTGAAGCGAAGATGGCGAAATCCGGCACCCTCGACAGTCGCAGCATGTCTGGCGCCTTCGCCCTCCTGCGCTCCCGCGACCTGATCTGGAATCCCGTGATTTCGAACTACCTGCAAGGCCAGCGGGCGAAGTCGAACGACCTCATGTCGTGGAATGCTGATGGGACACGCATGGCGCACCGCATGCACACCGACTACCTGTACCAGCTTTATCTCAACAACGACCTGGCGAGCGGACGCTACAGCTCGGGAGGCGAAATCGTCGACCTGGGAGCCATCCAGACACCGATGTTCGTTGTCGGGACGGAAACCGATCACGTCGCACCGTGGAAGTCCGTCTACAAGGTTCGTTCACTCACGAACTCGACCGACTATTCCTTCCTGCTGACGAGCGGCGGTCACAACGCAGGCATCATCAGCGGCCCCGTGCATCCGAAGCGTACACACCGTCTCTATCGTTTCGGCGCCGATGAAACCGGACTCTCGCCAGAGGACTACCTGGCACGGACGGAAAAGAAGCCGGGTTCCTGGTGGCCTGTCTGGGAACAGTGGCTCGTCACCCATTCCACACCAGAACGCGTGGCGCCTCCTGCGATGGGTGCGCCTGCCGATGGCTTCGGCGTAGTGTCGGACGCGCCGGGTACATACGTCCTGCAGCGTTGAACGATGTTCTCGAGGCTCGCGAGGGAGCTGCATCGTTTCAAGGTCCGGCGACGATCGCTGGCTGCGGTCAGGGTCAAGAATCCTGATTTCGGAGACCTGGAGAAGTTCTGCGCCGACTACGCTGCGCGTACCCGGACCGCGGCAACGACGCAGTCGCTGGATCTCGGTTGCGGCACGACACCACGCAATCCATTCAACGCCGACACGCTGTTCGGCGTCGATATCCGCGAAGATCTCTCACACAACGTGAAACCTGCCGATCTCGCGATCGAGCCGATTCCCTTCGCTGACAGCTCGTTCGATTACATCACCGCCTTCGATTTCCTGGAGCATGTTCCGCGAGTGCTCTATGCCCCTGCGCACAGGTTTCCCTTCGTCGTGCTGATGAACGAAATCCATCGAACGCTGAAACCGGGAGGCGTGCTGCTCTCTCACACGCCGGCGTATCCCTATACCGTTGCATTCCAGGATCCCACGCACGTCAACATCATCGCCGAAGACACGTTTCCCTGTTACTTCGACGATCGGAAGACATGGGCGCGTCCCTACGGCTTCGTCGGCGCGTTTGAAATGGTGCGCCAGGGCTGGAACACGCCGCATCTGATTTCCGTACTGAGGAAAGCCGCTTCCTGAGGATGCTCAACCGGCAATTACAGGGAATCTCCGGATCTCCGACCGATAGTGTGATTCGTCTCCCTGTCTCGCCTGCTTTTTCTTGTGGCTTCGTTCGTCGTATGCGAGAAAGCAGCGTTCTTCCGGACGAGGCGCTCTGATGAAACTGGCAGGGGGATTAGGCAAGCTGGCCCAGGCAGGAGCCATCCTCTTTGCAACTCTCGTTACGGCCGCCGCCCCCGCTGCTGATGGCACGGACGACTTCAGGATCCTCTACTTCGAGTCCCTCAAGCCACTCACCGGGAACATCGCAGCCTCCGGGCAACTGAAGGCGGACGATCCTCTCGCGACCGGCTTCAGTTTCGATGCATACGGCCGCCGCTTCGAACTGGCCCTCGAACGCAACTCAAAGCTGGTGCAGGATCCCGCGACCACCGCGATAGCCTATCGCGGCGCCGTAGTACAGCAGCCGGGTTCGTGGGCGCGACTCACCAGCATTGGCGATGAGCTGCACGGCATGATCTGGGATGGCGCCGACCTGTACATCATTGAACCCGCCAACGATGCACGGGAATTCGTCGTTGCTCCGCTCGATCCCGCGCAGGCAGGTAACCTGATCTACCGCCTGAGCGACACGCTCGTCGATTTGGGACCCGATTTCTGCAGCGCCATTGACTTTCCTGCCGGCGAACCTGCGGACGGCCTCGCTTCCTTCAAGGCGCTGACGAGCGATCTCAAGATGCAGGCGATCCTCCAGCAGGCGCCTGGCGCCGAGATGAGGTTGCGCCTTTCAGCCTTGGGCGATCCTTCCTTCCTGCAACGTTATGCCTCGGACACGGAAGCACGCAATGCAATCCTCGTCAGGCTCAACAACGTCGACGGAATTTTCAGCACGCAGCTCGGTGTCGAGATTCAGGTCAGCAACGTCACCCTGTACGGCAATGACAACAATCCGTTCACGGGGACGACAGATGCCGCGATGCTTCTCAATGAACTGGGCCTGACGAGAAGCAATACGCCAGTTTTACGCGCCGACGGCCTGACCCATTTGTTCACGGGCCGGAATCTCGATGGCGACACGGTTGGACTCGGTTACATCGACGCACTATGCCGCAGTCGTTATGGCGCTGCGCTGACCGAAACGCGGGGCCGCGGCGAGGCCATGGAATCCCTGATCACGGCCCATGAAATCGGCCACAACTTCGGCGCCATACACGACGGCATTGCAGAGTGCCGGGACACCCTCCCGGAACGGTTCATCATGACGGCGTTCTTCCCTGCGCAAGGTCCCGAGATCACGTCCTTTTCCCAATGCAGTCTCGTGGCAATGTCCCAATCGCTTGCTGGCGCCGCGTGCCTCACTTCCCTGCCGCCTGCGGATGCGACCGTCGCTTTCGCTACTCCCCCCACAGGCCTCACGAACGGCCAAAGTTTCAACTGGTCTGTCACTGTCACCAATGCCGGCGTCCAGCAAGCTGCAGGCACAACCCTTTCGGTGACCTTGCCGGCGGGCATCACGGTCGAGGACGCAACCGTCACCGGAGGCAGCTGCAGCAGCGGCGCCGGTACCGTTCAGTGCGCACTGGGACCCGTGCCCGGCAACGAAAGCCGGACAGTCGTCCTGCAACTGAGAGTCCAGGCTTCGGGACTGTCTACCGTCACGGCGCTGGCTGCCGCAACCAATGAAAACAATACGGCGAACAATTCTGCGAGCGCGGTCCTCGCCGTCGATGCCGCTGCGCCCGTCGTCACTACTCCCTCCGCACCGGCAACAGGATCAGGTGGCGGTGGAGGGGGTGGCGGAAGCATGCAGCTCTTGTGGCTGATGACATTGGGCCCGCTCGTCCTGGCCCGCAGACGCCGCAAACCCGCAGCCTGACTCTCTCGCCTGCGGGCGCTCGTGATCGGCGCTCCCTTGAATCCCGCCGTTTCCGACTACACTTAGCTGCAAAGCTCTACGCTTCGAGTCCGGTACTTCATCGGACCCGTCATTTTTCAGCTGAGGCATGGACTACAAGGACTACTACCAGACGATGGGCGTGGCGCGCGACGCGAGCCAGGACGCGATCAAGCGCGCGTACCGGAAACTTGCGCGCAAATACCACCCCGACGTCAGCAAGGAAGCGGGCGCCGAAGATAAATTCAAGGCGATGCAGGAGGCCTACGAGGTTCTGAAGGATCCCGAAAAACGCGCGGCCTATGACCGGCTGGGCGCCAACTGGCGGGCCGGCCAGGAATTCAGGCCACCGCCTGATTGGGGCAACGAGTTCGAATTCTCCAATGGCCGTGGCAGGGGCACCGAAGATCCCGGCTTCAGTGATTTCTTTTCTTCGCTCTTCGGCGGCGGCACGTTCGGTCGTGCGGGTGCAGGCAGGCGCGGCGGATATTCCGCAGCGGGGCAGGACCATGTGGCAGGCATCGAGATCAGCCTCGAAGAGGCGTACGCAGGCAGTACCCGCAACATCGAATTGGCCTCGCCACAACCCGGCACGGATCAGACCCGGACATTGCGGGTCAGTATTCCAGCGGGGGTCATTTCAGGTCAGCGCATCCGGCTGGGAGGGCAAGGCAGTCCCGGAATGGGTGGCGGTGCAGCAGGCGATCTCTACCTCGAAATCACTTTTGCATCCCATCCGCTCTTCACTGCCGAAGGGCGCGACGTTCTCCTTGCCTTGCCGATTGCTCCCTGGGAAGCGGCGCTGGGCGCCACTGTGCAAGCCCCCACGCTGGGCGGTCCGGTCGATATGCGGATTCCGAAGGGAGCACGCGCGGGACAGCGCTTGCGGCTGAAAGGCCGGGGTCTGCCGGGCAATCCTGCAGGCGACCAGTTTGTCGTACTGAAGATCGTGGTGCCGCCCGCCGACACGCCCCGAGCGCGCGAACTCTATGAACAGATGCAGCGCGAGCTCGAGTTTGATCCGCGTGCGGAACTCACTACCGACTAGTCGTCGCCGGCTTCAAGCACCATCCGCACGAGGTGCGCGAGCGAAGCAGCCTCCATCTTTTCCATCACCCGCCCGCGATGAATCTCGACCGTACGCTGGCTTAAAGTCAGGTCACCTGCGATCACCTTGTTGGCCTTGCCCTCCACCACCAGGCGCATGACCTCCATTTCCCGCGGCGTCAGCGAAGCGAAGCGGCTGCGGATCACGGCTTTTTCACCGAGCACTGCCCGGTTGGCCGCGTCTTTCGCCAGGGCCCGGCTCACCTTTTCGAGCAATTCATGGTCGCGAAAGGATTTCTGCAGAAAATCGGTGGCGCCCGCCTGCATGGCTCCCACCGCGGTAGGCACATCTCCATGACCTGTCATGAAGATGATCGGCAGGATCGCGCGCCTCTCGTTCAGTTGCGCCTGCAGCTCGAGCCCTGACATGCCGGGCATGCTGATATCGAGCAGGAGGCACCCCGGCTGATCGTGGTCGTACGCCGCCAGGAATTCCCGCGCCGACGCAAAAGTCTCCACCTGATGACCCGCGGCCACCAGCAGCGTGACCAGCGATTCCCGGACGGAAGGGTCGTCGTCGACAACGAAAACCCGGGAAGCCATTGCTGGGAGGGAGGTCTGCATTGAGAGGGGATTCTAGAGAGTTCGCGATCAGGATGGCACCGGCAATCTTGCGGCGGGACGATGGTCTGCGCGTATACTCGCGCACGCATGGATTCCGCGCACGTCCTGCTGATCGATTCGCATCCGGATGACGAGCAGCTCATTCGTGAAGAGCTCGCCCTGATCCGCGGCCAGCCTTTCAGGGTGGAGGTGGTTCGCACCATTGGCGAAGCCTTGAGCCGGCTGCGACAGGGCCGCATCGACGTCATCCTCCTCGATCTCAATCTCCCCGACAGCCTGGGACTGACCACCTTCCTGCGTTTGCAGCCCAAGGCGGACGACCTCCCGATCATCGTGCTCGTGGGCCAGGTGGATGAAGACCTTGGGCTGGAGGCCGTTGAACGTGGCGCGCTCGACTATCTCGTCAAGCAGCAGGTGGTCAGCAATCTGCTTCTCAAGGCCCTGCGTTACGCCACCGAGCGTACTCACACGCTGCTGGCCCTGAAGGCTTCGGAGAGCCGCTACCGCGAGCTGTACGAAAACGTCGTGGCAGGCGTCTTCCAGACGACGCCTGACGGCAAGTTCATGGCGGGCAATCCCGCGCTGGTCCGCATGCTGGGCTATGCCTCAGAGGACGAGCTGCTCGAGCTCGACATCTCCCGGGACATCTACATGTTCCCCGAAGACCGGGCGAACTGGGTCCGCAACATCGCCGCAGGCGAGATCCGAAATGCCGAACTCACCCTGAAGCGCAAGGACGGCCACAAGATGGTCGTGCTCGAGAATTCGCGTGCAGTCACTGGAGAGAACGGCGAGGTGCTGTATTACGAAGGCACGCTCACTGACATCACCGAAGCGCATGAACTCAGCAAGCAGCTGTCCTTCGAGGCGAGCCACGATGCGCTCACGGGGCTGATCAACCGCCGCGAGTTCGAGATCCGCCTCCAGCGCGCACTCGACACCTCGCAAGCGACGGGTGCCACGCACGCCGTGTGCTATCTCGATCTCGACCAGTTCAAGATCATCAACGATACCTGCGGCCATATCGCCGGCGATGAACTGCTGCGGCAGCTGGCGCAGGTGCTGTCGGCAAAGGTGCGCGCCAACGACTGCATCGCGCGCCTGGGGGGCGACGAGTTCGGAATCCTGCTGCACAGTTGCCAGCTCGACGACGGCATCAACATCGCGAAGAACATCCTCAAGACCATCGAACAACACCAGTTCGTGTGGGGCAGCAACATGTTTACGGCTGGTGGCAGCATTGGTCTCGTACCGGTCACTTCCGGACATCGCCGTCTGACGACAGTGCTGCAGGCCGCGGACGCTGCCTGTTACGCAGCCAAGGACCAGGGCCGCAACCGCGTGCATGTCTATCAGGAAGACGACACGCTGGTCGCCCAGCGTCACGGCGAAATGCAGTGGGTTTCGCGGGTGAAGCGCGCGCTCGTCGAGAACCGCTTTTTCCTTGAGGGGCAGCCGCTGGTTCCCGTACTGGGTGACCGCAGCGCGCCCTGCGACTATGAACTGCTCGTACGCATGCGCGATGAATCGGGGCGAGTCGTGCCGCCAGGCGCATTTCTGCCGGCGGTCGAGCGATACAACCTTTCACAGCGGCTGGACCAGTGGGTCATCAACCATGTCCTCGAATGGGTTGCCGCGCATCGCGAAACCCGCACCCGCATTGCGCGTGTCTACATCAATCTCTCGGGAGATTCGGTTGGCGACCCGCAACTGCTCGATTTCATTGTCGCGAAGCTGCGGGAAACACGCGTGCCGCCCGAGAAAATCGGTTTTGAAATCACCGAAACAGCGGCGATCGGCAACCTGACACGGGCCAACCAGTTGATCAACGACCTGAAGAAGCTGGGTTGCACGTTCGGGCTCGACGATTTCGGCAGCGGGGTATCCTCTTTCGCCTACCTGAAGGCGCTGGCCGTCGATCATCTGAAAATCGACGGGCTGTTCGTCGGCAACATCGTCAACGATCCGATCGACTACGAAATGGTCCGCTCCATCACCGACATCGGGCACGTCATGGGCAAGAAAGTCGTGGCCGAATCGGTGGAGCATGAGGCCATCCTCGAGAAGCTCGTCAAGATCGGCTGCGACTATGCACAGGGTTTCGCGGTGGGCGCCCCGGTACCGCTCGACGAGATCGTCTAGTTTTTCAGGACCACCAGCAGGTCCTTCGCGTCGACGAGTTCACCCGTCCGGGTGAGGACCTCGGCAACGGTGCCATCGCGCTCGGCCCGCACGGAAGTCTCCATCTTCATCGCTTCGATCGTGACGATGACGTCCCCTCGCAGCACCTGTGCGCCGACGTTTACACAAACCGTTGCAATGGTGCCCGGCATCGGCGCTGCCACGTGGTCGGGATTCGCGGCATCTGCCTTGCGACGCGGAGGCCTGGCGGCCACGGCGCCCCGATCCACGACTCGCACCGACCGCGGCTGGCCGTTGAGTTCGAAGAACGCCGTCCGGGTACCGTCTTCGTGGCCCTCACTCATCGTGACGAAGCGGATGATCAGCGACTTGCCTCGCTCCAGCTCGACGGTGATTTCCTGGCCCGGCTCCATCCCGTAGAAAAAGACCGGCGTGGGCAGCATGCTCACCCGCCCGTAGGCCGCCCGCTCCTTGGTGAAGTCGAGAAAAACCTTCGGATACATCAGATACGACGCGAGTTCGTCGTCCGTGATTTCACGACCGCATTTCGCCTGTGCCTCAGCGCGGGTAGCGGCGAGGTCTGCGGGAGGCAGACTTTCACCGGGGCGGCTGGTGAGAGGCGTCGCCCCTTTCAGCACCTTCTTCTGCAGCTCTGGAGGAAAGCCGCCATAAGGCTGCCCCAAGTCACCATGGAAGAAAGAAACGACCGATTCGGGAAACGCGATTTCCTTGTCGGGATTCACGACGTCCTCCGGCGTCAATCCGCTCGTCACCATGAACAGCGCCATGTCGCCGACGACCTTCGAGGTGGGAGTGACCTTCACGATATCGCCGAACAGTTCATTCACCTCCGCATAGGCGTTGGCAACCTCGGACCAGCGCGTGGCCTCGATCCCGAGAGAGCGGGCCTGTTCCCGCAGGTTCGTGAACTGACCACCCGGCATGCCATGCAGGTAAACCTCCGAGGCACCGGCCTTAAGATCGCTTTCGAAAGCGGCGTAACGATGGCGCACCTGTTCCCAATACGCAGACAACAGACGCAGATCGCCGGGGTCGATACCGGTATCACGGGCTCCGTAGCGCAGCGCTTCGACAATCGAGCCTAGATTCGGTTGCGAAGTCAGTCCACTCAACGCATCGAGTGCGCCATCGACTGCATCCGCGCCCGCCTCGATTGCCGCCAGCACGCTCGCCGCCGCGATGCCACTGGTGTCGTGCGTATGAAAATGAATGGGCAGGCCTATTTCTTCCTTCAGCGTTTTCACCAGGGTAAAAGCGGCGGCAGGGCGGCAGAGACCGGCCATGTC
Organism: Steroidobacteraceae bacterium; assembly: GCA_965279735.1. Taxonomy (GTDB): domain Bacteria; phylum Pseudomonadota; class Gammaproteobacteria; order Steroidobacterales; family Steroidobacteraceae; genus CAIUGU01. Next base: position 3,061,579 of record OZ257260.1, read on the forward strand.
CTTGATGGCGAGAATATGGGCACCGGCAGCCTTGAGCTCACCCGCCATGCGCAGGTAGTACTTGAGGTCGTACTTCGTCTGCTTCGGATCGGTGAGATTGCCGGTGTAGCAGATCGCGGCCTCGCAGAGCTTGCCCGATGCGAGCACCGCATCCATCGCGACGCGCATGTTCGGCACCCAGTTGAGCGAATCGAAAACACGAAAGAGATCGATGCCTCCGGCTGCGGCACGCTCTACGAAATAGCGCACCACATTGTCGGGATAGTTCGTGTACCCGACCGCATTCGCCGAACGGAGCAGCATCTGCAGCAGGAGGTTCGGCATGGCCTCACGCAGGGCTGCCAACCGTTCCCACGGACATTCCTTCAGGAATCGCATGGCGACATCGAACGTCGCACCGCCCCAGCATTCCACCGAGAACAGGTTCGGCACCAGCTGCGCGTAGGCCGGCGCGATCGCCAGCATGTCGTAGCTGCGCATCCGCGTCGCCAGCAGTGACTGATGCGCATCACGCATCGTCGTGTCGGTGAGCAGCACCTGTGGCTGCGCCAGCATCCATTCTGCAAATTTCACCGGGCCCAACTCGGCAAGCCGCTGCCTGGTTCCGGGTTGTGGATCCGGCGTGCGGGGTCTCGGGATCACCGGCACCGTCGCGACTGTTGGCTTCTGCCTGCCTTTGACTTCCGGATTGCCATTCACGACGACGTCGCCGATGAAGTTGAGCAGGCGCGTAGCCCTGTCGCGACGCTTCTGGAAGCGGAAGAGCTCGGGAGTCTGGTCGAGGAACTTGGTGGTGTAGTCCGCATTCAGGAACTGCGGATGCATGATGAGCTGGTCGAGGAAGCGCAGGTTGGTCGCCACGCCGCGGATCCGGAACTCGGTCAGGGCCCGATGCATCCGCGCTATGGTCGTCTCGGGCGTCCTGGACCAGACGGTGATCTTTACCAGCAGCGAATCGTACGACCGCGTGATGATGGCGCCCGCATACGCCGTGCCCCCATCCAGCCGGGTCCCAAAGCCCTCCGGGCTGCGGTACGCGGTGATGCGACCGTAATCCGGAATGAAATTGTTCTCGGGGTCTTCGGTGGTGACCCGGCACTGCATTGCGTGCGCCAGCAGGCGGATTTCTGACTGCACGGGTACGCCACTCTCGGCGTCGCCAATCGTCGCGCCCTCGGCAATGCGAATCTGTGCTCGCACCAGATCGATGCCCGTCACGGCTTCCGTCACGGTGTGCTCGACCTGGATGCGCGGATTCACTTCGATGAAGTAGAACCTGCCGGTCTCCGCGTCCTGGAGGAACTCGACGGTGCCGGCATTGCGATAGTTCACCGCCCGGCCGATCTTGATGGCTGCATCACACAGCGACTGCCGCTGCTCATCGCTCAGGAATGCCGCGGGCGCCCGCTCGACGACCTTCTGGTTGCGACGCTGCACCGTGCAGTCGCGCTCGAACAGGTGCACGAGATTGCCGTGGGTGTCGCCCAGTATCTGCACTTCGATATGCCGCGCGCGACGCACCAGCTTTTCCAGATAGACCTCGTCGTTGCCGAACGCGGCCTTCGCTTCGCGCCGGGCGGCAGCGACCGAATCCTTGAGATCCTCAGGCTTCTCGATGACGCGCATGCCCCGCCCGCCGCCGCCCCAGCTCGCCTTGAGCATCAACGGGTAACCCACTTCGAGCGCCATTCGCTCGACCTCTCCTTCATCCAGCGGCAAGGGCGGAGTCGCAGGCATCACGGGCACACCGGCCGAGACGGCCAGATTGCGCGCCTGCACCTTGTTGCCCAGGCGACGCATGGTGTCCGGCGTGGGCCCGACGAAGATCAATCCAGCGGCGGAACACGCTTCGCCGAATTCCGGATTCTCGGAGAGGAATCCGTACCCGGGATGGATAGCGTCGGCGTGGGCCCCGCGAGCGATGCGGATGATGTCCGCGATGTCGAGATACGCCTCGACCGGCCCCTTGCCGCTGCCGACCAGATAGCTCTCGTCCGCCTTCATCCGATGCAGTGAGAACCGGTCTTCCTGCGAGTAGATGGCGACGGTGCGGATGCCGAGCTCGGTGGCGGCCCGCATGACCCGGATGGCGATCTCGCCGCGGTTGGCTATGACGAGCGTCTTGATCCTGGGTGTGAAGGCCACAGTGCGGTCCTTGGGAAGAATGACCGCTCATGCAAATGCAAGAACCAGACCGCGCGGGTCCTTGGGTTCCGGAGCCAGAAGCTGTCCGGCGGACAAACACGATGTTGAGCGGGCGGGAGTCCAGGACTGCCCAGTTCAACGGGGGGTGTGCACCCTTCTTGCTCGCCAGCGGGAACAGACCTAGGGACGGCCCGTCCCTGTCGCCTGCAGGTCGTCGTGAAGGGTCTTGCGGAAGGAGCCGGTGGAGAGCTGCTCGTATTCCTTGTCCATGATCACCAACCGGTTGCGGCCCTGGCCCTTCGCCTCGTACAGCGCTTCGTCCGCGAGCTGCACGAAACCGAAATGACTGCGATCGGCGGCCGGCACCACACAAGCGGCACCAATGCTGACGGTCAACTGCTTCGCCACCGGTGACGCGGGATGCTTTACCGCAAGCTGCTCCATGCTCTCGCGGATGCGGCGGGAAATTTCCTCGACGTAGTCACGGCGGGCGTTATAGAGAACGATCGCGAATTCCTCACCACCGTATCGCGCCGTGAAATCGAGCGGCCGGCGGGCACAACGGGCAAGCGTATGGGCAACGTGGCGCAGGCTTTCATCGCCCGCCTGGTGACCGTAGTAGTCGTTGTAAGCCTTGAAGTAGTCGATATCGACGAGCAACAGGGCGACGGGGGCCCGTTCGCGGGTGCCCTGCTGCCAGATCTTGTCGAGATGCTCATCGAGCATGCGCCGGTTGTAGATGCCGGTCAGGCCGTCGCGGCTGGCCATTTCCTTGAGCAGCCGGGCTTCGAGATAGTTGGTCCGGTTCACCTTCTCGAGCGTGTAGGAAACCGTGGCACCGATCAGGTTGGCAAACCCCAGCACCAGCGCGCTGTACACCGCTTCAGTGGCCTGCTGGTCGGTGATCCACGCGCCTGCCACGTAGGCAACCAGCACGATGACACCCGAGCGGACGGACGCGTAGAACAGGAGGCCGACCAGGAAATAGATGCAGATGACGGCCAGCACGAGCCCCGGCAGGAACGACATTTCAAGGTCGCCCGCCAGCAGCTCCAGAATGACGAGGTTGATGCCGAAGGTGGGCGCGAGCAGCTGTACCGATAGCGAGAACCAGCGCTGGTACAGGGACGAATAAGCAACGAGCAGCGTGATGGCAACCAGCGGCAGGAAGACGACCAGGCGGAAGAGATCCACCAGCCGGCCGGCGCCTTGCGGGAGGAGAAAATGGCCCATCGCGGAGAAGGCCACCACGAGGCCGAGAGCCAGCCACAGATTGAGTTGGACGCTGCTGCGTGACTGGACCCTGTACGTCTCGCGGAATTCCTCCTCGAGGGAATCCTCGAATCGGAGCCAGGGGAAGCCTTTGCGAAGCTGTGCCGCGGCAGGAGATTCAAGCGGCGCCTGAATACTGAGCTGGATCTCGCGGTCGAGCATGGGGTAAATCGGCCGGGGTAAGTCTGGGCACGGCGGGATGCGGGACAGGTGCAAGGTACCGGGAAACCCTTAACGCGTTCAATAGAAACACCACGCGTCTTTGGCACCATGTCGCGAGACCATGACGCGCATCACGTTGCCGGAAAAAGGTCTTGCGCGACCTCAGGCGAAGTAGCGTGCGAGGTATTCGTCGAACCCGATCGTGTCGGCTGCCTCGATGGCGGCCTGGCGTTCGAGCGACTCGTCGGCGGCTGCGCGGAATTCCTGCAGGCGCTGCTCGTTTGGCGGATACAGCTCGAGGAAATAGGACTTGTGGAGGCGCGACATGCGCAGCGCAAAGTCGAAGAACGAATCGCCACTCGATTCGAGCTCGGCAAGCGAACGGGCCGAAGGCGTCAGCGCCGGATAGTGGATCTTCGCCTCCTGTACTTCGAGCGCGGCGATGTAGGGCCGGCGCGGCTGGCCCTCGTCCAGCATCTCGCAGATGCCGCGCATCGAATCGACGAGTTCGAGTGCCCAGCTGCGCAAGGATACGGGCCTGCCTTCACGCTTGAGCTGCAGCCCATGCTCGCGGCCACGCCGCGCCACGATGGCGTGATTGGCGTCGAGGTCATCCTGTTCGGAATTCGAGATCGGCTGGCTGTCCTTGAGCACGCAGAGCAGCAGGAAAGCCTCGAGGAAGCGCAGCTTGTTCTGGTTGACGCCCACCGGATCGAACGCGCTGACATCCAGCGCCCGGACTTCCACGTACTGCACGCCTGCGCGGGCCAGTGCCTGCGAAGGCCGTTCACCGGAATGTGCCACGCGTTTCGGCCTGATGAAGCTGTAGTACTCGTTTTCGATCTGCAGCAGGTTCGCGTTGAGCTGCCGGTACTTGCCATCGACCTTCACGCCGATACTCTCGTACTCGGGATGGGGGATGTTCACTGCACGGTTCAGGTCGCGCAGGTATTCCTCCAGGCTGTTGACGGAGATCTGGACGCCTGCCTGGTTCTTGTTGCGATAGCCGAGGTCGCTCATCCGCAACGACGTGGCATCGGGCGCGTACAGGGTGCCCGGACGCAGTTCCTTCAGGTCGTGCGGTCGCCCCCCGAGGAACGAACTACAGAGCGCCGGCGAATTCCCGAAGAGATAGAGCACCAGCCAGCCGTAACGGCGGTAGTTGCGCAGGACCGAAAAATACTGTGCAGACGTAAAGGCCTGCCCCGTCTGCCGGGATTCGAGGAGCGCTTCGAGCACCGGCCAGAAATGGGCCGGAAAGGAATAGTTGTAGTGCACGCCCGAAATGGCCTGCATCACCCGCCCATAACGATGGCCGAGCCCTTCGCGATAGACCTCTTTCATCTGCGCGACGTTGGAGCTGCCGAACCGCGCAATGGGGATGCTGGCGTCCCCTTTCAGCACGCACGGCATGCTGGTCGCCCACAGCAATTCGTCATCGAGATGTCGATAGACGAACTGGTGCAGGTCGCACAGGTACTGCATGAGCTCCCACGACTCCCGGAAAGGCGGGGTGACGAGCTCGATCAGCGACTCGGAATAGTCGGTGGTGATGACTTCATTGGTCAGCGCCGATCCCAGCGCTTCCGGATGGCGCGTCTGGGCAATCTCGCCTTCCGGTGTGACCCGGAGCGATTCCCTTTCCAACCCCTTGAGCCCTCCGCGCAGGACCCCTGGTTCGCGGGCATTGACCAGCCCGGCGAGACGGCGCTCGAACACCCGATCCAACCCCAGGGCGGTCATTGCAGTACTGCCGGAAGGCCGGGAGTCAGAGGTGGCGGGGTGATCAAGTCGGGAACCTTTTTACTTGCAAGGCAGGCGGCATGAAACGGCCGCGAACGCCAGAACACCTTGAGGGGCTTGGGAAATCGGCGTTTCAGCGGCGGGCAAGTGTGTCGAGCGCGACAGGGGCCGTCAAGCAGACGAGCCGGGTCCGCATGCATCCCGTTGGGACGACGGTCCCAAGCAACCAGCTATCGTAAAGTTGGCCACACAAGTGCAATCCCGTTGTGTTCTCATGCGCGCGCAGCAGGAATGCAGGATGCAATCCCGATGCTTGGCTTAGGTCTTGAGGAGAGTGTTGAGTGCAGCTTGGGATAAGCGAATGGATCACTGCAGGCTGGGTGGCGGCATTTTTTCTCCTGGGCATGATCGCCGGAGGACGCCTGCTCAAGACACAGCTGCAGCGCCGGGCGCGTGACCTGGAAGGACGCCTGCTCGAAAGCACGACCGCGCTGGAAGCGCGGCAGACGGAAAACCGCCGCCTCGAACTTGAACTCGCCACCGCCGCGCAACGTCTGAAAAAGCTGAAGCGGCTCGTCGCCATCGATCCCCTGACAGGCATTGCCAACCGCCGCCATTTCGACCGCACCCTGGAGCGGGAAATCCGCCGAGCCCGTCGCGATCGCGTGCCGATCTCGGTCATCTTCTGCGACATCGACGGCTTCAAGCTCTACAACGACAGCCAGGGCCACGCTCGCGGCGATGAGGCCCTCACGCTCGTCGCAAGAACCCTCGCAGAAACCTTCCGGCGTGGCAGTGACCTGGCCGCCCGCTATGGCGGCGAAGAATTCGTCGTCGTCCTCCCAGGTATTGATGGCCCGCAGGCTTCGCTCTATGCAGAACGCCTGCGTCGGCGGATCTGGCGTCTGGAAATCCCTTACGCCGGGGCGCCCGTGGAGAATCGCCTGACCATCAGCGCCGGCGTCGCAACCCTGTCCCCCGAAGAACTTGCCGGCGATCCGTCATTGCTGGCCCGCGCTGCCGAAGTCCTCCTCAATTCAGCCGACGCTGCGCTCTATCGCGCCAAATGCCTCGGGCGCAATCGTGTCGCCGTGAAATCCTCCTCCGGCCCCGCCATCGTCGCGATCGGGATGGCTTCTTAGCTCTCCCCCTATAATCCGGCGATGCGGATAGCAGTTGCCGGTTTCCAGCACGAAACGAATACGTTCGCCCCCCTGAAGGCGACGCTGGCCGACTTTGAAGCGCCGGATGCCTGGCCTGGGCTCACCCGCGGACCGGCGCTGCTTGAAGCAGTCGCGGGCATCAATCTTCCCGCCACGGGTTTCATTACCGAAGCGCGCAGTCTCGGACACACACTCGTCCCGCTCACCTGGTGCTCGGCGACACCCTCGGCAGAAGTCACGCGACATGCGTACGAGCACATCCTCGCGCTGATCCTCCAGGACCTGCGGGCGGCGGGAACGATCGACGCGGTTTACCTCGACCTGCATGGCGCGATGGTGGCGGAACATCTCGAGGATGCGGATGGCGAAACGCTGCGGCGGATTCGCGCCGTTGTGGGCACCAACATCCCCATCGTGGCCAATCTCGACTTCCATGCAAATGTCTCGCCGCTGATGATCGCGCAGGCCTCGTTGCTGAGTCCTTACCGCACCTATCCGCATGTCGACATGGCCGCCGCCGGCAGCAGCGCCATGCGCAGCCTGCACAACATCGCGAACCGGCCGCCGCTGGCTCGTGAGCTTGTGCAGCTGCCGTTCCTCATTCCCCTTTCTTCCCAATGCACATTGATCGAGCCATTGCGCTCGATCATGGCGGAAGTGCTGCACCACGAACGACCACCCATCGAGGTGCTGGCCTTTACTCCGGGGTTCCCGGCCGCCGACATTGCGGACTGCGGCCCGGCTGTTTTCGGCTATGGCTCAGACCGTGGTGTCGTCCACGCGCGCACCGCAGATCTGGCGAGCATGATCGCGCGTCGGGAGAGCGAATTCGTCGCAGAGCTGTACACCGTCGAGGACGCAATGCAGTTCGTGCGCACGATGACCATCCCGCGCGGGCGACCGCTGATCCTCGCGGACACGCAGGACAATCCGGGTGGAGGCGGCAATGCAGATACGACGAGCTTGCTGAAAGCACTCGCTGCGCAGGACTCGCATTCCGTACTCGCCGGAGTGATCTGGGATGCGGACGCCGCTGCGCGGGCACATGCCGCCGGTGTGGGCGCGAACATCGATCTTGCACTGGGCGCAAAGTCCGGATTTCCCGGTGAAACTCCGCTAGCGGCACGCTTTACCGTACTCGCCCTCGGCGAGGGTCGCTTCACGGGAACAGGTCCTTACTATCACGGCGCGCGCATGGATCTCGGCCCGATGGCGTTGCTTAAGCTGGGGCGAATGCAGATCGCAGTGGCGAGTCGCAAGCAGCAAGCCGCGGACCAGGCCATGTTCCGGCACCTGGGTGTGGAGCCTGCCGCTTTTGAAGTGCTGGCACTCAAGAGCTCGGTGCACTTCCGCGCGGACTTTGGCGATCTTGCGAGCCGCATCCTGGTCGTCGAGGCACCGGGTCCCAACACGGCAGATCCTTCCCGTCTTTCTTTCCGGCGTTTGCGCAAAGGCGTGAGGTTGCGTCCGGCAACTGCATGAGGTCATGCGCGCACTGCCAGTGGCGGGCATGCATCTTGCTTGAGACCTCGACGTGCACGAACCGGTGCAAACGCGGGCTGTACCTTGCGGAAGCGTAATGAATGCGTCGCAAGGTGCAGACCTATACTGCCCCGGCTCGAAGAAGCACGCCGCTACGCGACCTAAAAACGTTTGGGGAGGATCTCATGTCTGACAGCAAGACCGTCGGCTCGGTGACCTACCAGAATGCCGGCAAGGACTACTTCGAGAAACGGGGTCTGAGGCGACACGCCCGCGTATGGTCGTTGTGGGCACTCGGCGTGGGCGCGGTGATCTCCGGCCACTTCTCCGGCTGGAACTTCGGTATCGGCCAGGGCGGCTGGGGCGGCCTGTTCATCGCCGCCATCATCATCGCGATCATGTACCTCGGCCTCATCTTCAGCCTGGCGGAAATGTCGCCGGCCTTGCCGCATACCGGGGGTGCGTATTCCTTCGCACGCAGCGCGATGGGGCCCTGGGGCGGTTACATCACGGGGCTGGCCGAAAGCATCGAATACATCATGACGCCCGCCGTCATCGTGTTCTTCATCGGTTCCTATCTCACCGGTATTTTTGAAACCCCGACCGAAGCGCAACCGCTCTGGTGGGTCGGGTGCTACATCGTCTTCGTCGCGCTCAACTACTGGGGCGTCGAGCTTTCCTTCAAGATCTCCGTAGTCGTGACGCTGATGGCCCTCGCTGTCCTCGCGATCTTCTGGATCAGCGCCATTCCACAAATGGACTTCAGCCGGTGGGCGCTGAACATCGGTGTCGGCGCTGATGGAGCGCTGGTCGAGCTTCCCGAGGGCGGCGGTGCGTTTCTGCCGAAGGGTTTCGGTGGCGTGCTGGCCGCATTGCCTTTCGCCGTGTGGCTTTTCCTCGCCATCGAGGAACTCCCGCTCGCAGCCGAGGAATCGCATGATCCGAAGCGGGACATGCCCAAGGGCCTGATCCTCGGCCTGCTCACACTCATATTTTCCGCCGTGATGATCATGTTCCTGAACTCGTCGATCGGCGGCACGGAAGAAGGCCAGATGCACGGTGCGTTCTCGCTCGCAACGTCGGCAGAACCGCTGCTGGACGGCTTCCGCGTGATCTACGGAGCAGGCATCGCAAAGCTTCTGGCGCTGTTTGCGGTGATCGGCCTGATCGCGAGCTTCCACACCATCATCTTCGCGTACGGCCGGCAGATCTATTCGCTGTCACGGGCCGGCTACTACCCGTCGTTCATGTCGATCACGCATGGTTCGCGCAAGACGCCGCACGTCGCGCTGTTCACTGGCACGACCATCGGCCTCGTCGTGCTGCTCGCCGTCTGGTTCATACTCGGTGCAGAGCGTGGCGGCGCGGTAATCGGCGGCACGCTGCTCAACATGGCGGTCTTCGGCGCGATGATCTCGTATGCCTTCCAGGGCGTGTCGTTCATCCTGCTGCGCAAGAACATGCCGCACATCGAGCGTCCCTATCGCAGCCCGCTCGGCATCCCCGGCGCGGTCCTGACCGTCGTGATTGCGTGCGTGACGCTGTTCTACCAGCTGCAGGATCCGATCTACCTGAATGGCGTGTACCTCGCGCTGATCTGGTATGTGGGTGGCGTGATCTACTTCGCCGCCATCGGCCGCAAGAAACTCGTGCTCTCGCCCGAAGAGCAGTTTGCATTGACCGGCGGCAAGCAAGCGCACGACTGAAGCGGAGGCAACGATGGATCCCCGTCAAGTCAAGACCGCTGCCGATGCCCGGGCGATCGTCGACGAGCGCAAGCTGACGCATGTGAAGGTCGGTGTGTTCGACATCGACGGGATCATGCGGGGCAAGTACATCTCGCGCGACAAGTTCTTCTCCGCGCTCGACAGTGGTTATGGCTTCTGCGATGTCGTCCTGGGCTGGGACTGCCAGGACCAGCTCTACGACAACGTGAAGTACACGGGCTGGCACACGGGCTATCCCGACGCGCCGGTCCGTATCCTTCCCGAAAGTTGCCGTGCCCTGCCCTTCGAAGGCGACAACCTTTTCTTCCTGTCGGAGTTCGCTCCACCCGCCGAAACCATCTGCCCACGCGGCCTGTTGAAGCGCGTACTGCAACGGGGCAAGGACATGGGCTTCGATGCCTATGTCGGTTTCGAATACGAGTTCTTCGTGTTCCAGGAAACCGCCGAATCCATTCGCGAGAAAAACTACCGGAACCTGAAACCGATGGCGCCCGGCTGGTTCGGCTATTCGGTCATCCGCAATTCGGTGGGCAGCGATTTCTACCGGGAGTTGCTGGCCACGTGCGAGGCGATGGATTTCGGCATCGAAGGCCTGCACGAGGAAACCGGGCCCGGTGTCATTGAAGCGGCGATCACGGTCGACAAGGCACTGGCGTCGGCAGACAAATCCGCGCTCTTCAAGACCTTCGTGAAGATCATGGCGCAGCGACGGCAGATGCTCGCGACGTTCATGGCCAAATGGTCGAAGGACTGGCCGGGACAGAGCGGTCACATTCACATGTCGCTCAAGAACAAGGATGGGTCGTCGGCGTTCTTCGATGCCGCCAACCCGCACTCCATGAGCGACACGATGCGTTACTTCGTCGGCGGCCTGCAGAAGCTGATGCCTGAAGTGCTGGCGATGGTCGCGCCCACCATCAACTCGTACACGCGGCTCATTCCGGGGTTCTGGGCACCGACGGATTCAACCTGGGGTGTCGAGAACCGCACCTGCGCGCTCCGGGTGATTCCCGGCAGTGCCAAATCGCAGCGGGTCGAATACCGGGTCGCCGCGGCGGATGCCAATCCCTACATCATTCTTTCGGCTGCCCTCGCTTCCGGCTTCTGGGGTATCGAAAACAAGGTCGAACCCGATGCACCGGTCACTGGCAATGCGTACGACCGCAAGTTCCCGGACAGGCTGGTCCTGCCTCGCAGCCTGTGGGAATCGGCACAACGCCTCAAGAAGTCAAAGATGGCCCGCGACTGGTTCGGCGATGCCTTCGTCGACCACTTCGCTGCCACGCGGGAGTGGGAAGAACGCGAGTTCCGCAAGCACATCACGGACTGGGAGCTGGCGCGTTACTTTGAAATCATCTGAGCAGGGGCGGTAGTCTTGAGTCCGGACAAGACCTGAGCCCCCCCTGCGAACATGCTTCAACAGACCCTCTCCCCCGTCGATGGCAGCGTCTACGTCGAAAGGACGCTCGCCAGCGGCGCCGATACCGATACCGCGCTAGGCAAAGCCGTCGCCGCACAGCAAAGCTGGCGACAGGTTCCGCTGGAGGAAAGGGCGAGAATCCTCAGCCGATTCTGCGACGCATTTGAAGCCAGCCGCGACGCCATCGCGCTTGAACTCACGTGGCAGATGGGACGACCCATCCGTTACGCACCCAACGAAGTGCGGGGCATGCTGGAACGGGCGCGTCACATGATCGCGATTGCGCCCCGGGCGCTCGCCGATATCGACGCCGGTCCTAAAGAGGATTTCCACCGGTTCCTTCGCCGCGAACCGCTGGGTGTGGTGTTCACGGTTGCAGCATGGAATTACCCGTATCTCATTGCCGTCAACAGCGTGGTTCCCGCACTCATGGCAGGCAACGCGGTCGTGCTGAAACACTCGGCCCAAACGCCCCTCTGCGCCGAACGGTTTGCACAGGCGTTCGAGCAGGCAGGCCTGCCAGCGGGTCTGTTCCAGGTGCTGCATCTGAGCCATGCAGATACCGAGAAAGTGATCGGCGATCCGCGTGTGGCGTTCGTCGCCTTCACCGGTTCAGTGGCGGGTGGCTATGCGGTGCAACGCGCTGCGGCCCAACGTTTCGTCGGGCTGGGACTTGAGCTCGGCGGCTGCGATCCGGCCTATGTCCGGCACGATGCGGACGTAAGCCATGCCATCGAGAATCTCGTCGACGGCGCGTACTTCAATTCGGGGCAATCGTGCTGCGGTATCCAGCGACTCTACGTGCATGAAAAGGTGTACGACGATTTCGTCGCCGGGTGCATCGACCTGACATCGCAATACGTGCTCGGGAGCCCGCTTGAGCCTTCGACCACGCTGGGTCCCGTCGTGCGCACGAGCGCAGCGGATGCCATTCGCACCCAGATCGACGCATCGATCGAAGCGGGAGCCCGTCCCACGATCGACGGGAAGCGCTTTCCCGACAGTCGGGCCGGCACGCCGTATCTTGCGCCGCAGCTATTGCTTGATGTCGACCACACGATGCCAGTGATGCGCGAGGAAATCTTCGGCCCGGTTGCCGGCATCATGAAGGTGCGCTCCGACGAGGAAGCCGTGCGACTGATGAATGACAGTCCCTTCGGACTCACCGCAGCAATCTGGACGCGCGATGAGCAAGCGGCGCTCAGCATCGGCGATCGCATCACCACCGGCACATGGTTCATGAACCGATGCGACTACCTCGACCCGGCGCTGGCCTGGGTGGGCGTCAAGGATTCAGGCCGGGGTTGCACACTGTCTGTCATCGGCTACGAGCATCTGACCCGGCCCAAGTCGTTTCACCTGCGCCTCAAGACCTAGGGAACCCGGGTTGTCGGCTGCGTTGCTGCCCGTAGCCTGTTAGCGGTAGCCTGTGGCCATGACTACTCTCCGCGGCAACTGGAACTATCCCACCCTGATCCGGTTCGGCGCAGGCCGCATCAGCGAGCTGCCCGCCGCCTGCAAGCAGCTCGGCATGGTCAATCCCCTGCTCGTCACGGATCCGGGCCTTGCCACTTTGCCGATGGTGCAACATGCAGTCGCCCATTGCCGAAATGCCGGAATGGGCTGCAATCTCTTTTTCGACGTGCAGGCGAATCCGGTGGAAGCGAACGTGATAGCCGGAGTCGAGGCGTATCGTCGCGGCTTGCATGACGGCGTCATTGCTTTCGGGGGCGGCAGTGCACTCGATGCCGGCAAGGCCATCGCCCTGATGGTGGGCCAGACGCGATCCCTGTGGGATTTCGAGGACCGCGAAGACTGGTACACGCGAGTGAATGTCGCCGGCATGGCTCCGGTCGTCGCGGTGCCGACCACCTCCGGTACCGGTTCTGAAGTGGGCCGCGCCTCGGTGATCACAGACACGCTGAACCACACCAAGAAAATCATTTTTCATCCGCGCATGCTGCCCGGGATCGTCATCGCCGATCCTGAACTGACGGTAGGCCTGCCCGCGCATATCACTGCCGCGGTGGGAATGGACGCGCTCTCGCACAACCTGGAAGCGTATTGCTCGCCAGGCTATCACCCGATGGCGGACGGGATTGCGCTGGAAGGCATGCGCCTCATCAAGGATTGGTTGCCCATTGCATGCTCGGACGGCCGGAACATCGAGGCTCGCTCACACATGATGGTGGCTTCCTCCATGGGTGCCACGGCATTCCAGAAAGGACTCGGCGCAATGCACAGCCTGAGCCATCCCTGCTCGGCGAATCTCGGCACACATCATGGACTCACCAATGCGGTCGTCATGCCCTACGTGCTGGCCTGGAACCGCAGTGCCATCGACGAGAAGATGTCGCGACTCGCGCTGTGGCTGCGTTTGCGGGACGCATCGTTCGACGGCGTGATGGAGTGGGTGCTCGCCTTGCGCAAGCAGATCGGCATCCCGGAAACGCTGGCCGACCTTGGCATGCGTGAAGACCAGGCGAATGCATTTGCACCGCAGGCGTTCGATGATCCTTCCACCGGTGGCAACCCGTTGCCCATGACTCCTGGGGGTTTCGAGCGGCTGTATCTCAACAGCATCCAGGGCCGGCTGACGGCCTCCGCGTAGTTCAGAGACGGTTAAGGCAAGGCAGACCAGACTCGGAACATGAAGACGCAGTGCTACAGGATGTTTCTGGTGGCGGGTTTCCTCAGCGGCGTGCCGCTCATGCCGGCCGTTGCCGATACCCTGCGCTGCGGCTCGGCACTGGTCAGCGACGGCGACACGCGGGCCAAGGTCCTCAAGCTCTGCGGGGACCCGGCCGAGATCGAGAACCGGTCAATCCTGCGGCGTCCCCAGTACCTGCGTCATGGCCGCATCGTGTACTACGGGGACGAGAGAGTGGAAGTGCCCGTCGAAGTGTGGACGTACAACTTCGGGCCGAACAAGCTGATGCGACGGATCAAGCTGGTCGATGGCCTGGTCGATGAAATCGAAACCCTCGGCTACGGGTATCACGAAAAGTAGCGTCCTTCCCTGGCCGCTTACGGGCTGATTTCCTTCTCCCATCTGGCGAGCTTCGCATCGAGCACGTCGAGCGGCAACGAGCCATCCTTGAGTATCTGTGCATGAAAGGCACGCTCGCTGAACCGGCCCTTGAGGGTGCGCTCCGCACGGTCACGCAGTTCGCGGATCTTCCGCTGGCCGATCTTGTATGCGAGTGCCTGCCCCGGGGCAGCGATGTAGCGTTCAATTTCAGCCACGATGTCCGCTTCACCCAGCGCCGTGTTCTGCCGCATGTAGTCCATCGCCTGTTCGCGGGTCCAGCCTTTCGCGTGCATGCCGGTATCGACCACCAGCCGCACGGCACGCCACATCTCAAGGGTGAGCGAACCGAAGTACTGGTAGGGATCGGTGTAAAGGCCCAGTTCGCGGCCCAGTGATTCCGAATACAAGCCCCAGCCTTCGACGTACGCGGTATCCATGCCGAACCGGCGGAAGCCCGGTAGCTGCGCATTTTCTGCCTGCAGCGACAACTGGAAGTGATGCCCGGGAATGCCTTCGTGCAGGAAGATGCTCTCGACCAGGTAGCTTGGTCGTGAAGCGAGATCGAACGTGTTGACGTAAAGAACTCCAGCGCGTGCACCATCCGGAGTGCCGGGCATGTAGGAAGCAGCCGCCTCGGCCTGTTCACGGAAAGGTTCGACTGCACGCACTTCGAATTCACTCTTCGGCAGCAACTCGAAATGTTCGGGAATGGCGGCGAGCACCCGTTCCTTCAATCCTCCGTAAGTCTCCAGCAACTGCTCTGGAGTTTCGAACCTGAACTGCGGATCGGTGCGCAGGAACGCAAAGAAAGCCGGCAGATCTCCCGTGAAGTTCACGCGGGTTTTCACCTGCTCCATGTCGGCCCTGATGCGCCTGACTTCATTCAGGCCGATCTGGTGAATCTGCTCGGGCGTCAGCTGCGTCGTGGTATGCAGCCGTACCAGGTAGGCATACCAGGCTGCTCCGTTGGGCAAGGCCGTGGCAGCAATCGTTGTGCGCGTCGCAGGCAGATAGTCGTTGACCAGAAAATCGTGCAGCCGCCGATATGCGGGCAGCAGCTCCGTGGTAATCGCTTCGGTGTAGGCACTCGTCAGGCGTGCGCGCTCAGCCGCCGGAAAAGATTCCGGAAGCGCCCGGATGGGCCCGAAGAACACGCTCGATGACGGATCGTCGCCGGACAAGCTCGCGAGCTGCGGAATCACCTTCTCGATGATCACCTTCGGCTCCACCACCTGCTGTTGCATCCCGGTCCGCATGTTGGCGATGGCCTGGTCGACCCAGACAACGAATCCCTTCATGCGCAACAGGAAATCGTCGTAGTCCTTCGCCGTCTTGAACGGCTGGATGCCCTGCCCCGACCCCATCTGCGCGAAGTACACCGGCAGGCTCGACAACTGGTTGATCGGCAGCAGCTCCTCCGGGAAACGGAATCCCGCGATGGCAAGCTCACGGCCATACAGAAACTGATCATAGGTGAGGCGATCGTCAGGTCCGAGCTGTTCGGGATCGATGCTCCTGAGACGCGCGAGTGCATCCTGTTCCAGCGCCAGCAGATCGGCGAGCCACTGTTCACTCAGGCTGTTGGGAAGCCGGTCATTGAACCGCTGATCCCCATTTGCGGTGGCCACCAGCGGATTCATCTCGAGGTAGTGGTTGTAGTAGTCCTCGACCAGCACGGTGAGCCGTTGCGCGGGCGTGCCGGTTTCAGTGGCTACGGACTCTGCAGCGGGTGGCGCTGGCTCTCCGCACGCTGACAGCAGCACTGCGATTGCGGCGAGCGCTGCCACGAGTCTTCGGGCAGGAATGCGGCTCTCGATCATCTTTCGCTTCGTCATTCTGTTCTGGCGATCTGTGCGGCCAGCCAGCGATCCATCTTTGCTTCCAGCACTCCGATGGGCAACGCGCCATCGCGAAGGATCGCGTCGTGGAACGCACGTACGTCAAAGCGTGCACCGAGCGCTGCTTCCGCCTTGGTCCGCAACGCACGGATCCTGATGTCGCCGATCTTGTAGCCGAGTGCCTGGCCCGGATTCGCGATGTAGCGATCCACCTCGGACCGGATGTCCGATTCCGCCATCGACGAGTTGTCCAGCATGTAGCGGATCGACTGCTCACGCGTCCAGCCGCGGCTGTGCAGCCCCGTGTCCACCACGAGGCGCATGGCGCGGAGCATCTCGTCGCTCAGGCGGCCGTAGTACTGGTAAGGATCGGTAAACACTCCCAGTTCCTTGCCCAGTGATTCCGCATACAACGCCCAGCCTTCGACGTAGGCGACATAGCCGTCACTGAAACGGCGGAAGCGTGGCAGGGAGGTGAGGCCGAGCTGGGTCGAAACCTGGAAATGATGCCCTGGAGCCGCCTCATGAAGCGACAAGGTCTCCATCCCGAACTTCGGTTGGGCACGGAGATTGAACGTATTGATATAGAAGATGCCGGGACGAGAACCATCCGGCGCCGGTCCCTGGTATGAAGCCCCGGCTGCAGCTTCGGCCCGGAACGCTTCCACCGGTCGTACTTCATAGTCGGCTGCAGGCAGCGTCGAAAACAGTTTGGGCAACAGTGCGTCGATCCTGACCTGCAACGCGCGATATCCCTCGATCAGGTCTTCCGGCTTCGTGAAGTAGAACTGCGGGTCCGTCTTGAGGTGATCGAAAAACGCGTGCAGATCGCCTTTGAAGCCGACCTGCACTCTCACTGCTTCCATTTCGGCAAGGATGCGGGCGACTTCGCTTAACCCCAGTTCGTGAATCTCGGCGGGGGACATCTGCGTCGTCGTGTTGGTCTCTGCCATGAACCGGTACCACGCCTCGCCCTCCGGCAGCGCCGACCATGAAACACTTCCGCGTGCCACGGGCAGGTACTCGTTGCGAACGAAATCTCCGAGCCGGCGATACGCAGGCAGGACGGTTTCATCGATGGCTTTTGCGTAGGCGGCGGTCAAGCGTTCACGCTCGACGGAACTGAAGCCCGCGGGCATGTCTGCCACGGGCTGCCAGAAGAGACTTTTCTTGGGGTCGTCGACGGCAATGTCGGCGAGTTGCTGCACGACCGCTTCCATCACGATCTTCGGTTGCACGATACCGGTCTTCATCCCTTCGCGCATGTTCACGATGGCCTGATCGACCCAGATCGAAAAATCCCGCATGCGGCCGAGGAAATTGTCGTAGTCGCCGACCATCGCAAACGGTTGCGCGCTGGTCCCGGACCCCAGTTGCGCGAATTCGGAAGGCAGTGAATACAGCTGGTCGATGGGCAGCAGGTGCCCGGGAAACTTCATGCCCTCAAGCGCGACTTCCCGCTCACCGACGAACACATCCAGCGTCAGGCGATCCGCTTCCGCCAGATCGTCCACGGGAATAGCCTTCGCCTCGGTCAGATAGCGTTCTTCGAACTGCTGCCGGCGCGCGAGATATTCAGGGGACATGTCGTTCGCGAGCCTGTCGTCGTAGCGGTGCTCGCCAATGAACGTGGCATAGACCGGTTCCAGGGGCAGCATCTCATCGAAGTACTGCTCGACGAGAGCGGCAAGCCGTGTACCCGCGTCCGCTGCTGGCGGCTTGTCAGGCCCGGAACAGCCTGCAATGGCCAATAGCGTGAAAACGAGTCCGGCATAAACGACTGAGGATCTGGCGATTGACGCCATGTGAACTCCACTTGGATGAGGCAAGGCGCAACATAGCTGAAACCGGGCGCCGGTTCATGCCGGGCCGCGGCCGGCCCGGAAGGTGGCCAGCCCTGCGTCGGACTGGCATGCTAGAACTCTTCAAAGACAGACCAGCGGGGGAACCATCATGCTGACCGGAACCAGGCGCGCTGCCATCATCGGCGGTGTCCGCATTCCCTTCGCCCGCTCCATGGGGCCGTATGCCGAGTCCACCAACCAGGACATGCTCACGGCAGCGCTGCAGGGCATCGTCAAACGCTTCAATCTCAAGGGCGAGACCCTGGGTGACGTCGGGGCTGGCGCCGTCATCAAGCACTCCCGGGATTTCAACCTCGTCCGTGAATGCGTCCTGGGCAGCGGCCTCGCACCCGAAACACCCGGCTTCGATCTCCAGCGCGCGTGCGGTACCAGCCTCGAAACTGCAATAGCCATCGGGCTCAAGATCGCCCATGGTGAAATCGACTCGGGTATCGCAGCGGGCGTCGATTCTTCCAGCGACGTGCCGATCGTTTATCCCAGGGCTTACCAGCAGATCCTTTTACGCAGTGCGCGGGGGCGAACCTTTCTCGAACGACTGAAGCCCTGGGCAGGATTGCGGCCACGGCATTTCAAGCCGCAGTTCCCGGGTGTCATCGAACCGCGCACGGGACTCTCGATGGGCCAGAGCTGCGAACTCATGGCCAAGACCTGGTCGATCAGTCGTGCCGATCAGGACCAGCTTGCCTATGAAAGCCACAAGAAAGCGGCTGCCGCTTACGAGGCAGGGTTCTTCAACGACCTGCTCGTCGAGTTCAACGGCCTCAAGGCCGACAACAATCTGCGGCGCGACACCACGCCAGAGAAGCTCGCGAAACTGAAGCCCGTTTTCGATTTCAGCGGTGCAGGAACACTCACGGCCGGCAACTCCACTCCTCTGACGGACGGAGCTGCAGGCGTATTGATGGCATCGGAAGAATGGGCAAAGGCGCGTGGTTTGCCGGTGCTCGCGTACCTCACCTACGGCAAAGTCGCTGCGGTGGATTTCGTGACCAAGAAAGAAGGCCTGCTGATGGCGCCTGCCTACGCGGTACCCCGCATGCTCACGGATGCAGGAATCACGCTGCAGGATTTTGACTTCTACGAAATCCACGAAGCCTTCGCCGCGCAGGTGCTCTGCACGTTGAAGGCCTGGGAAACCCCTGAGTTCTGCCGCGAACGCTTAGGCCTACCCGGCCCTCTCGGTTCCATCGATCGCTCAAAGCTCAACGTTGTCGGCAGCAGTCTCGCCGTCGGTCATCCCTTCGCCGCCACCGGCGCACGCATCGTTGCCACGCTCGCGAAGCTTCTCTCGGAACGCGGCGGCAAGCGCGGCCTCATCTCCGTCTGCACCGCCGGCGGGATGGGAGTCACTGCAATTCTGGAACGCTAACCCCCACCCTCTCCTTGAGGAGAGGGAAGCGGAGCGGGTGAGGTTGTTGGGTTTTGAGAAAAAACTTCGCCCCTTTCTCCTTGCAAAACTGGATGTTTGCAATGGATATCGTGCTGGCGATTCCCGTATCCGCCAGTTACGCTTGGATCATGAACGCACGCCTCCTGGCCGAAGTCCTGAATCTCAACGGTGACGAGCGACTGGCTCTGTTGGAGAAGCTGTGGGACTCGCTGAGCGATGACGAACTTCCGCTGACCTCGGAAGAAAAATCGCTGCTGGATGAAAGGTTGGCGGATATCGACAAGAACCCTTCCGCTGAAAGCTCCTGGGAGGAAGTCAAAGCAAGGCTTGCAGCCAGGCGCATGTGACTTTCGAAATCGCCATTCGGAAGGCGGCAGAACAGGATCTCGAGCGTATTGAGGACTGGTACGAGTTGCAGCGCCCTGGGCTGGCTGTGGACTTCCGGAACGAAGTCGACGCGACAATTCGCCAAATCTCCGCACGGCCTCTCTCCTATCCGGTCCTCTATCGCGAGAATCGGCGCGCTTTGCTGAAGCGCTTTCCGTACAAGCTCTGGTTTCGAGTCAGTGGCGACTTGATCATTGTCTTGGCATGTGTCCACGGCGTTCGTGGCCCGAACTTCCTGCGTTCGCGGCTTCCAGCGAGATCGTCGCCCTAGCGCTTCAATTCCTGCAGCCGTCCTCCGGCCGGGGTACGCTTTCAGCTTTTCCGACAACCAAGCTCATCAACGGGTTCGCAGAGGGGTGCCCGCTCAATGGCGGAACACCGACTCTGACAATTTCTACGCTTCGCAACCCGCGGGCTGTACGTGCCAACCGCAACACCGAGTGCCAGCAACGTGGATCCGCAGCGAATTAAAGGTCCTCTGCCAAACGCGCACCCCGTCCAGATGCCGGCTCGGAGCGAGACGAGAACGCCAGAAGAAGGCGCTTAAATGACTCGCAGGAGCGCCGTCGGGCCGCACGCTGGAAGAGGGCACTTTATCGGTGACGCGTATGCGCCAGGACCGAATTGGATTGGAGCCGACGTGTGGACGGGGTGCACGTTTGGCAGAAGGCGTTTCAGAATCGCATCTGGCCCATGTTGTGGGCACTTTGCACGCATCGTCTGGCAGACGCGTAATCGGGAGTGCGGAGCGAAGATGCGCGTACTTAAGTACTTGAATAACGCAGCGGGCACCATCAATCCGCC
Organism: Steroidobacteraceae bacterium; assembly: GCA_965279735.1. Classification (GTDB taxonomy): domain Bacteria; phylum Pseudomonadota; class Gammaproteobacteria; order Steroidobacterales; family Steroidobacteraceae; genus CAIUGU01. The sequence continues at coordinate 3,082,008 of OZ257260.1, forward strand.
GCACAAGTGACGGCTAAACGTTGGAAAAGCTGAACGTGTACCCCGGCCGCGCGGCGGCTCTCCCGAACTCTTTCACATAGGCTCGCTGAAACTCCCATGCGCACAACAACGCATGAGTTCCATGTAATCGCGCGTTCGCATGTGGACGAGATGTTCGTGATCGCCGGCCTGGAAATAAAGATCATCGAGATCCATCACGCTGTCATCCCAGATTGTCTCGACTCCATAGGCGAGACCCAACGCGGGTAGCGCGCCGGGATCGCAGTCGCGGAAAACCATAGTCACTTCGTGTTCGGAAGCCATGCCGATATCACGATCGAGCTGGCGGCGCAGTTCACCGAGATGCAGATGACGGGCTGACGGCAACACGGCCAGCATGTACTGGCCTTCGACTTCGAGAAGAATTCCTTTCACGAGCTGTCGCGGCGGAACAGCCTTCGCAAGCGCCGTACGAAGACCTGTACTCGGGCGCTCAAGCGAAACCACTTCGTAAGGGAGGCGTTGCAAACCGAGGTACCGTTCGACGGTCGTTGCAGTAGCCATGACACTCTCCTGGCAACGTCGGAAGCCCTGCACGTTACTCCCCCGGACGTGGTTTGCAATCCGTAGAAATGGCTGGCGGCAATTGCAAAAAAGTGGCGTTGCCGCTTCGCAACCGGTGTTGCGTTTGGCCTATCATCGCCCCATGAACGGTGGATCAGGAATCCGCCCGGATCACCGGATCGGATATACAAATGAACCTGCGCGAACAAGTTGAAGATCTGTTGCCCGGCTGGGAAAGCTGGTACCCGACCCTGTTCGATGCAGCCTGCGACCTCGGTATCCTCAGGGCGCGGGTCTGTTCACTTTCTTCGCTATTGCTCTCCAACCGGCACGCCGGCATTCAAAGTGAAGCCATCGAATCGTTCCGCCGGCAATGGTCTGTGGAGCAGGACCCGGAAGTTGACGAAGATCACAGGGAAAGGCGCCCTGCTGCGGAATCGAACACACCCGCCGAGCCGGACGGTGACTAGGCTTCGTTTCCAATGAAAACCGTTACCACTCTCGGTCCTGCACGCATGGGAGAGGCCGCGCGCATTGCCGCCATGTCCCGCGTGCTGGTGGAACCCGGCCTGCCGTGGTCATGGACTCCGCGGCGCGTAGCGGCCCATATGCGCCAGCGCGACAACATGGTTGTCACTGCCCGGACCGACAAGGACATGGTGGGCTTCGGCATGGCCCATTTCGGGGATGACAGCGTTCACGTGACGTTGCTGGCGGTTGTGGAAAACGCGCAGCGTCAGGGCGTCGGCCGACAGCTGCTGGCGTGGATTGAGGATTCCGCCATCACGGCCGGCGTCTTCACGGTGGAACTGGAACTGCGCGCCGGAAACCAGGGTGCCCGGCGGTTTTATGCGGCGCTCGGTTACCGGGAAACGGGACGGGTCGGCCGGTATTACAGCGGCATCGAAGATGCCATCCGGATGGCGCGAAACCTGAGCGTGGGGTGAAAGAGGGCATCCTTGCCCGGTCGCATGCCTCTTCCTCTGAGATTCCGTGTGGATACACCCTTTCCACGCACATGCGATTCCTAAACCGATAAAGCGACATCGGCTCGGGAATCCCCTCATTGTTCGACGGATTCTGTAAATTTTATTGAATTTCAATGCGTTATGTAATTTAACGCAGGTTTCGAAAACCGACTCACTCGCTCGATGCTCCGCTGAAAACCCGGCTTGAACGCTCTTTAAGGTATCGTGCGGCGATTCGCGTTCACCTTGGTCGGGGCATGTTGAAGTATCTCGGAACAGATCCGGCGGGGCCGGGCAGCTACCAGCACGAAGCGCGTGGCCGGCTGGGTGTCCTCGTCGTCAATCTCGGCACTCCCGACTCGCCCCAGTCGAAAGATGTACGGAAATTTCTCGCAGAGTTCCTGTGGGATCCGCGTGTCATCGAGACCTCGCGCCCTCTGTGGTGGCTGATCCTCCACGGCGTCATCCTGCGCATCCGCCCCCGCCGCAGCGCGCACGCTTATGCACAGGTGTGGACGCCGCAGGGTTCTCCATTGCTCGTGTATTCACGCGAACTCGCGCTTGGGCTCGGCCTGAATCTGGCGCGTGAGATCGAGGATGACGTTCCCGTTGCACTGGGCATGACCTACGGCAACCCGTCGATCGAAAGCGCCCTGGCTGCCTTGCGGGCAGCGAACGTTCGACGCCTCGTGGTTCTGCCGCTCTATCCGCAATACTCCGGCAGCACGACAGGCTCGGTCTTCGACCTGGTAAGCCGCGCGCTCGGCCGTTGGCGCTGGGTACCCGAGCTCCGTTTCATCGGGCAGTACCACGACGATCCCGGGTACATCGACGCGATTGCCGCGAGCGTTCTGGAGCACTGGCGAAGCGCAGGTTCCAAACATCTGCTGTTTTCATTTCACGGCCTGCCCCGGAGCTATCTGCTGGCCGGCGACCCGTACTTCTGCCAGTGCCAGAAGACTGCGCGACTGGTGGCGGAAAAACTCGGCCTGAAACCCGATGACTGGACGATCAGCTTCCAGTCGCGGGTGGGCCGCGAACAATGGCTGAAGCCCTATACAGACGAGGTGCTCACCGAATTTGCTCGCGGTGCGCAGCGTCGCGTGACGGTCGTCTGCCCGGGCTTTGCCACGGACTGTCTCGAAACGCTGGAAGAAATCGTGCTGCGCAATCGCGCGGACTTTCTCACCCGCGGCGGTGAGGAGCTCGATTACGTACCCGCACTGAACGCCTCGCCCCGGCATATCGAGGTGCTCACGCAACTGCTGCTGCGTCACTCACAGGGCTGGCCCGAAACGGACAAGCAGCCTGACTCGCAGAACGCGGATGAGACGGGAAAACTTTCCGCCGAACGTGCACGGGCGCTCGGTGCCACAAACTGATGTTGGGACGTTTCCTGGAAATCAGTATTCCGGTCCACGACATCCTGGCCTCGATCGGGTTCTACGAGTCGCTCGGCTTTGTACAGACTTCGACCGGGGAATCCTGGTCTCATCCCTACGCAGTTCTCACGGATGGCCGCCTCTTCATCGGCCTGCACCAGGGAGCCCTGTCCTCCGTCACGCTGACCTACGTGCAGCCGGATCTCGCCTTTCATGTCGACCGCCTGAAGGCGAAGGGCTTCGTGTTCACAACGGAGCGTCTCGACAGCGATGCATTCAACCAGGCGAGTTTTGTCGATCCTGCCGGCCAGCGCATCATGCTGGTGGAAGCCCGCACCTTTTCGCCACCGCCTCCCGACACCGCCGAGGAATCGTTATGCGGCTACTTCTCGGAGTTCGGCCTTCCCGTGCGCGAGTTCGACGAGCTGAGCCGATTCTGGGAGACCCTCGGCTTTGTCGCGCTGGACGAAGCCAGCGAACCGTTTGCCCACAAGACACTGACCAGCGACCGCCTGAACATTGGGCTCTATCGCACCCGGGCGTTGCGCCAGCCCGTACTGGCCTTCGAAGATACGGACATGAAGCGGCGTCTTGACGTTCTCAAGCGTCGCGGCATCAGCCTCTCCGATGAAATGCCTGACGCCCTCGATGCATCCGCCAACGCTGTACTCAAAGCGCCCGAAGGAACCCGGCTACTGCTCATGAGCGCTTTTCCCGGCAATCCACAGAACCAGCCCGGATTGCAGTGAGCCCCGCTCTCCCACGCCGCTTCAGCGATGCGGAAGCCTGTGTGGATGCAACGCTTGAACGGCTGGGAAAACGGATCGTGCTCGGCCTGCCCGTGGGTCTTGGCAAGCCGGTTCCTTTCGTCAATGCGCTGGTCCGCCGTGCCTGCCAGGATCCGGGCATCCACCTCACGATCCTGACGGCGCTCTCGCTGAAGGTGCCGCAAGGACACAGCGATCTCGAGCGACGTTTCCTTGAACCCTTGGCGCAAAGGATCTTCGGCGGCACGCCAGCACTCGACTATGTTTCGATGCTCGAGAAGGGCACGCTGCCTCAGAACATCGAGATCACGGAGTTCTTCCTGGAGCCAGGTGCATGGCTGCAGAACGGCCACCTGCAGCAGCACTACCTGAGCGCCAACTACACCCATGTGATCCGCGATGCGCTCAGGCTCGGGTTGAACGTACTCGCCCAGCTGGTTGCCCCTGCGCCGGCAGACGAGGAGATGTCGGGGCAGCTGAGCCTGAGCTGCAACCCAGACCTTACCGTGGATCTGCTCCCGCATATCGCCGCTGCCCGCGCGAATGGCCGCCCGTTTGCGCTGATCGGCCAGCTTCATCGCGGGCTGCCTTACATGTACGGCGACGCCATCGTGCCGGAAGACTCCTTCGACTTTCTGCTCGACAGCGCGGACGGAGACTTCCGTCTGTTCAGTCCACCCAATCCTCCCATCGATGCCACCGACCACATGATCGGTCTCGCGGTGAGTGCGCTCGTCAAGGATGGAGGCACCCTGCAACTCGGGATCGGCGAGCTCGGCGATGCGGTAGTCGATGGCCTGCTGCTGAGGCAACAACAACCCGCGCTTTACCGTGAAGCCCTTGAACGCACCGGCCTGCTCGCGAACGCAGGATCGCTGATTGAAGCGGAAGGCGGCACCACTCCCTTCGACCGCGGCTTATATGCCTGCTCGGAGATGCTGGTGGACGGCTTCCTGGATCTGTACGAGCACGGTGTCCTGAAGCGTCGCGTGTATCCCAGCGCGCGCATCCAGCAGCTGCTCGACGAAGGAGCCATCACCGAAGAGATCGACGCGAGCTGTATCGAGGCTCTGCACGATGCAGGGGTCAGGCGCCTGTCATTCGTCGATTTCCACGAACTGCGGGATATAGGCGTATTGCGCGATGACGTGCGCTTCGAAAGCGGCATGCTGCTCGCACCGGATGGCACCAGCATCCCCGTGAACCTGGACGACCCCGAGAGTCGCAGAGCCATCGCTGCCCACTGCCTGGGCAAGCGTCTCCGGAATGGCGTTGTGCTGGACGCAGGATTTTTCTTCGGACCTGCTGCTTTCTACGCGGACCTCAAGGCAATGCCAGTGGGACAGCGCAGGCAGTTCGCCATGCGCGGCATCAGCTTCATCAATGATCTGTACGGACCAGAGCTCGAGCTGAAGACCGCCCAACGAAAACACGCCCGCTTCGTCAACACGACGATGCTGATGACCGGCCTTGGCGCGGCCGTGTCGGATGGGCTGGCCGATGGCCGCACTGTCAGCGGGGTGGGAGGTCAGTACAACTTTGTGGCCATGGCGCACCTGCTGCCCGGCGCCCGCTCGATCCTCTGCCTGCGCAGCACCCGGTCGAAGGCGGGCAAGACCACCTCCAACATTGTCTGGAACTACGGCCACTCGACGGTTCCCAGACACCTGCGCGACGTCGTAGTGACCGAATACGGTATTGCCGATCTCAGAAGCCGGACTGATGCGGAAATCGTCGCAGCGCTGGTGAGTATTACGGACGCGCGGTTTCAGGAAGAACTGGTCACAACGGCAAAGCAGTCGCGCAAGCTGCCCGCGAGCTATCGCATTCCGGACAGCGCCCGCACCAACACTCCGCAGCGGGTGGCGGAGCAGTTGAAGTCGTTGCAGGCGCAGGGGCTGTTCTCGCCCTATCCCTTCGGCACGGACCTCACCCCGGAGGAAATCGTTCTGGGCAAAGCATTGCACTGGTTGAGTGCGAAAACCGCGACGCCAGGAACGAAAATGCACACGCTGTGGCAGGCATTCACCACGTCGATACCCGACAGCGCTCGTCCTTACCTGTTACGCATGGCGCTGGATGCGCCGCGCACCGCCGGGGAGCGAATATTGCAGCGGCTGGTAGCGCTCTCGCTTCGGGCAGTCACCTGAGAGCCTGCAACGCAGGATTGAATATTTTTCAGTCGTTCCCGCTCTGCTAGTATCGGCCGCAACAATAGTGACGCTTGAATGCAGCTGCACCTGAACGTGCGACGCAGGATGTCTTGCAAGGAGAGAGCAATGGTTCGCGGTTCCGGATTGCACTGGTTTGCAGCGTTGCTGCTCTCTGTATTGACAGCAAGCGCACACGCGCAGACCGAGGATTGGCAGACGCTCGGGCTCATGCGCATTCGCGACATGACTCCCTGGGGCTTGTCGCGCCTGGACATGCTGCCGGCCCACGCGGTTCCCGCCACTCCCGGAACATTTGCGTTCGAGTTCAACGTCTCGTATCAGAATACCTGGGCGCTTTCCGAGAACGTCCTTGAGTCCATCGATTCGCGGAATGTGAAGAGAACGGATCTTTCACAGAGCGACATCAATGCAATCCTCGCGCTGCCCGGCGATGCCTACCTCGTCGATGGCGAATACGCCCTCATCGATCTCACGCTGCACTACCGCTTCAGCAGCCACTGGGGCGCCTATCTCACCATTCCCTACTACGCATTCAGCAACGGTTTCCTGGATTCCACCATCGAAGGCTTCCATGACACCTTCGGCTTCGGCACGGCGGGCCGTGACAACGTGCCCAGGAACCGCTGGCAGATCATCGCGAAGGTGGAGGACGCGCAGTTCGTCTATTCCGAAGCGCCCGGCAACGATCTCGGCGATCCGGTAGTGGGAATGCGCTATTCAATGAAGGAACGGCCGCAGAAATGGAATCTCATCGCTGAAGTCGCGGCGAAGATCCCTCGCCAGGATGAGACTTTCATGGTCTCCACCGGCAAGCCCGATTACGGCATCCAGGTTTCGGGACAACGTTTTTTCAGGCACAACGCTCTTTACGCCACCGTCTCTGCAACCTACTTCAGCAGCCCCGACACCCGACTTTCACGGGACCAGTGGATTCCGACGATCATTCTCGGCTGGGAAACGCGGGTATCCGAGCACATCAATTTCATTCTGCAGACCTACGCGAGCCGCAGCACCGTCCAGGAAACCAATCTCGACGAACTGTCGGCAGACAAGATCCAGGCGACGTTCGGCCTGCAATGGCTGTACAAGGGCAATGTCCTGCGCTTCGGTCTCACGGAGAATCTGGCGAACTTCAACAACACGCCGGATATCGGTGTGACGCTCTCGCTGGCGCACGTATTCCAGAACCGGCCTTAGCAGGGTGATGCAATACTCTTTGCAGCCCCTGATAACCCGAGTCAGGGATGCAAAAGGCACGGATAGCCTTTTGCATCACCCCGTTAGTGGCGATTTGTAAATCCTCCAGTCGGGATTTCCCTGTCGGAATCCGGGAATCCCGCATCTCCCTCCTTCCTACCAATGCTTGCGGCAGGGCGCGTCTTATCGCCTGACGGCTCCGCGCTCATTCTTCTGCCGGGAATTAGCACCCGCAAGGAGAATGAAAGATGAAAGCCTCAAGATCGCTTCGATTCAGGCACGCAGGCATGGCTGCCGCGCTGCTGGCACTGGGCTCCGTGCCTGTCATGAGCGCGCAAGCGCAGGAAAATACCGGCGGGCCGTATGTAGGCGTGGGCTGGGGCCAGTTCAACGTTGATGTCGACAACCTGAGCGACGCGGGCACTGCGGCCGGCAACATCATCGACTCCGACGACAATGCATGGAAGGCCTTTGTCGGCTGGCGCTTCAACCCGTACATCGGCGTTGAACTCGCGTATGTGGATCTCGGCAGCCCCGGTGACCGGTTCGAAGGAACGGGATCGAACGGCAACTATCGCGTCGATATCAGCGGCTTCACGCCTTACCTGATCGGCACGATCCCGCTCGGCCCGGTCGAACTGTTCGGCAAGGTTGGCTACTACTTCTATGACGTCGACCTGCGCGTCGATCTCGACTCGCCCGGCCCGGACATCGATTCAAGTTCGAGCCGGCAGGACTTTGTCTACGGCGGTGGCGTGGGCTTCACTTTCTTCGAGCACGTTCATGTGCGCGCGGAATATGAACGCATCGATCTCGAGAACGCCGGCAATTCAGACGCACTGTGGCTGAGCGGCGCTTGGCGGTTCTGATCCGGATGCTTTGAACTGAGGCCAGTTTGCGCCTCGCAGAGAAACAGATCCCGCCTGCACCATGGGGCGGGATCTGTATTGTTTTCCGACACTGCCTCACTCTGCATGCCATGGAATCCTGACCACTCCGCGCACTGCCAAATAAAAAGCGGGCTATCACCCCATTAAGGTCAATCGCGATTGCATTCGTTACATGACTGCCACAGTCTGACCGCAGACTTGTGTAGACGACCTTTTCCCATCCGTTTGTTCCCATCCGTTTGATCGCCCATTCGACCGCCATGCAGACGCTCCTCGCCAGGCAACTTCGGCCAGTCCGCTCGTCGCTGGCCAGAATTATCGCTGTGCTCGTAATTCTGGCGGGCACTCCTTGCTGGGCAGAGACGACGGTGCTGGTCCCTCAAGGCTCGACCTGGAAGTACCTGGACAACGGCACCAGCCCAGCCTTGACCTGGCGCAACACGGTTTATGACGAAGCCGGCTGGAAGTCCGGGCCTGCCCAGCTCGGTTATGGCGACGGCGACGAAGCTACAGTCATCGGCTTCGGTTCGAATCCAGCGCTGCGGGCCATCACTGCCTATTTTCGCCGCACCTTCCAGGTAACCAATCCGGCCACGCTGGGGAGCCTCCAGTTGAGGTTGTTGCGGGATGACGGTGCAATCGTTTATCTGAACGGCACCGAGATTTTTCGCAGCAACATACCCACCGGCCCGGTAGCTGCATCGACTGCTGCCGCCTCGGTTGCGACAGGCGGAGGCGAAACGAGTTTCTATCCGATTGCCGTGAGCTCCACGCTGCTGGTTGCAGGCGCGAATACGCTGGCGGTGGAACTGCATCAGTCCGACGCTGCGAGCATCGATGCCTCCTTCGATCTGAGTCTGACGGCAGACACCGGCCCGGCAGTGAATCGGGGACCGTATCTGCAGCTGCCTTCTCAGGACTCGATGACCGTGCAATGGCGGACGACCAAAGCAACAGACACCGTCGTTCGCTACGGCACAGACCCCGCGTATCTTCTGCAGGTCGCAAGTTCCGGCGTCAAAACGACCGAGCATGAAATCAGGATCAGCGGGCTCTCTCCCGATACCCGCTACTTCTACGCAGTGGGAACAGCACTGGGCAATCTCAGCGGACCGGCCAGCGACCAGTACTTCGTCACTTCCCCCTTGGCGGGTGCATCCCGGGCAACCCGCGTCTGGGTACTCGGCGATTCCGGCATGGCGAATGCCGATGTGCGTGCTGTTCGTGATGCTTATCTGGGATTCACGGGGTCGAGAGGGACCGACCTGATGCTCATGCTGGGCGACAACGCCTACGAATCCGGGCTCGACACGGAATACCAGCGCGCGGTGTTCGACATGTTCCCCTCCGTACTGCGATCGACTCCCCTGTTTGCAACCCTGGGCAACCACGATACCGGTCTGTCGATTCCAACGGCGCAGACGGGTCCTTATTTTACCGGCTTCGCGTTGCCTGCACACGGTGAGGCCGGCGGGCTGGCGTCCGGAACCGAAGCCTACTATTCGTTCGATTACGCGAACATCCATTTTATCTCGCTCAATTCTTCCGGCTCCACCGATCGCTCGGCGGCAGGCCCGATGATGACCTGGCTGCAGTCCGATCTTTCGATCACGCAACAACCATGGATCATTGCGTTCTGGCACCACCCGCCTTACAGCAAGGGCTCACACGACTCCGATGTAGACAGCCATGATGCAGACATGCGCAACATTGCCGTCCCCTTGCTCGAACAATACGGCGTGGATCTCGTCCTGAGCGGCCACAGCCATTCCTACGAGCGTTCATTCCTGCTGGACGGGCATTACGGGTGGTCCTCGAGCTTTGTGCCCGGGATGAAGAAAAACGGGGGCAGCGGCAACGAACTGATCGATGGCGCCTACACCAAGCCAGGGATGCCCAAGGCTCCGCATTCGGGCGCCGTCTATGCCGTCGCAGGCAATGCAAGCCAGCTGCAGGGAGGCTCGCTCAATCACCCCGCCATGTACACGGCGCTCAATGTGCTGGGCTCGATGGTGGTGGATATCAATGGCAAGCGGCTCGACGCCCGCTTCGTCGATTCCACTGGCGCGGTGCGCGACCGCTTCACCATTCTCAAGGACGCTGCGGGTGGCGTGCCTGTGCCCGCCAGACCATCGGGTCTCGCAGCCACTGCAGCTTCAAGTACCACCGTAAGCCTCTCCTGGGTGGACAACTCCACGAATGAAACCGGCTTTTCCATCGAGCGGTCCATTGGCAATGCCAGTGAGTTCGCCCAGATCGCCACCGTTGCAGCCGGCGTCAGCCAATACAGCAACGCGGGACTGGTTGCGGGAAGGACTTACTACTATCGCGTGCGTGCTTTCAACAGTGCGGGGAGTTCGAGATTCACGGATCCGGCTTTCGTGACGCTTCCCGGGGGAGGCGCCAGTGCAGGTCCGCTCGTGCCCCTGGGATCGATATGGCGCTTCCTGGATAACGGCTCAAACCAGGGGACGGCATGGCGGGCGACGGCCTTCAATGACAGCGCATGGCCGGCAGCCGCTGCGCAACTCGGTTACGGAGACGGGGACGAAGCTACCGTTGTGAACAAGGGTCCCACCGGCAAAGCTCACTACGTCACTACCTATTTCCGGCGCAGCTTCAGCATCCAGAATCCGGCTGCGACAGCTGCCCTCAAGCTGAATCTGTTGCGTGACGATGGCGCCGTCGTTTATCTGAACGGCACCGAAGTCTTCCGGTCGAACATGCCGGCCGGGTCGACCGGTTATACGACACTTGCTTCGAGTGGAATAGCCGGCTCAAGCGAGACGAAATATGTCTCCGCAAACTTGAGTGCCTCGCTCCTGGTCGCTGGCACAAACGTGATAGCAGTTGAAATTCACCAGGACGATCCGTGGAGCAGCGATCTCAGTTTCGACCTGGAGCTCGTGGCGCAGTAGGGCCATCAGTCCCAGCGGGCATGACTCAGCGTCCTGCGATTCTTTCCGCCTGATTGCGGAGCAGCCGTCCGAAGCCGACGGAGTCATACAACGCCGCAAGAAATGTCAGGTCCGGGGGGCGGCGGCGCAAGTCGCCGGCTGCCTCGGGCAAGTTCATGTCGCAATAGATGTGAGTGAGCTGCCGCGCGAGAAACGCCGCCTCCCGATAGTCCTTGAGCTGGCTCTCGACGAAACCGGGATTGCGGACCTTGAGCTGCGGAATGGTGGCCAGATTTTCGTAAATCGCTTCGAGCGACCCGAACCGCTTGAGCAGCAATGAAGCGGTCTTGCGACCGATGCCGGGAACACCCCGAATGTTGTCGACCGCATCTCCGGTCAGCGCGAGAAAATCCGCGATCGATTCCGGCACGACGCCAAATCGCTCTTCGATGTCGCCATAGCCGTAGCGCACTTCGCCCACATAGTCCCAGAACTCATCTCCCGGCCGTACCAGCTGCGCGAGATCCTTGTCGCGTGTAACGATCACAGCCCGGTTGCCTGCCGCTCTTGCGCGGCTGGCGAGCGTGCCAATGACGTCATCGGCTTCGAATTCGGGACTGGAGAACTCCGCGATGCCAAACGCGCGGCAAAATTCCCTGCAAAGATGGAACTGCCGCTTGAGTTCGAGAGGCGGAGGTTCGCGGTTGGCCTTGTAAGGGGGATAGAGTCGGCTGCGGAACGATGAAGCGAGGCGTTCATCGAACGCGACAGCAATATGCGTTGGGCCCACGCTTTCAACTAGATCCCCGACAAAGCGGGCGAAGCCGTGCAGCGCGTTGACGGGCTGGCCGTCGTGATCAGTCAGCGTGACCGGCACCGAGTGGTAAGCGCGGAAAATGAAAACCGACGCATCGATCAGGTAGACAGGGCCCGCGTCAGTCGTCACCCAGAACCCTCAAGCGTTTGCATTCCGCAGCCGCGCGTGCAGCGGGCTGGTGCGCGGAAAATGGGCCAGCAGGTATTCCATCTGGTCCGCCAGCACGCGGCGCCCCTTCAGATAGATGTACTCCGCATACGTGGGCTTGAACGGCACGGCAATCAGCTGCAGGCCAGCCTCTTCCGGCGTCTGCGAGGCCTTGAGGTTATTGCAGCGTCGGCAGGCCGTGACGACGTTTGTCCAGGTATCGCGACCGCCTTGGCTCAACGGGCGGATGTGGTCGCGTGACAGCAGGTTGCTCGCGAACCTGTGCCCGCAGTAGAGGCACAGATAGGCATCACGCTTGAACAGCGTCTGGTTGTTGAGTGGAGGCGTGTAATCCCCGCGCAGGTTGCCGGGGTTGTGGCTGTGGCCGGTGGTCGCAATGATCGAGCTGACATCCACGACCGTGCGCAGCCCGGTGCGGGCACTGGTGCCGCCGTAAAGACGATACAGGGGTGTGCCGCAGGCGTACGCGACCTGTTCCGTGTGATAGAGACGCACGGCGTCGCGGTAATCGATCCACTCGAGCGGCATGCCCGAGACATCGGTCCTCAAGATTTCCTGAGACAGGCTGATCACGTTGCACCGTGCCGGCCACCTGACCGGCGATTCTGACCCGATCCACCCTTGAACCCGCCGCATCGCAGCGATGATGGGATCACTGTTCGCAGCGGTATTCCCAACACTGAACGCGCGTGTAAGATACGCGAGCCAGGTGGAATAATTCAACGAAATCGTTTTGTGCCTCGAAGACCCGGCAAAGAACGCTTGCGATAACAGATAAGGCCGTGGCCATTCGCCCCGGCTTGGATTTCCGGAGGTTTCATGTCCATTACGCTGGGCGTGCTGAAGGAGACTGTGCCCGGTGAAAACCGGGTCGCCGTGGTGCCTGAAGTCGCCACCAAGTTCATTGCGGCCGGTGCTCGCGTGCTCATCGAACGCGGGGCCGGGACGATGGCGCAGTTCCCTGACGCGCTCTTCAAGGATGTTGAATTCGCCGATTCGGCCGATGCGGTCCTCGCCCGCGCCGATATCCTGCTGACCGTCCAGCCCCCGACGCTGGCCGTGCTGGGCAAGCTGCGCGAAGGCGCCACCGTCATCGGTTTCCTGCAACCCCATGCCGACGCGGATCGCGTCAAGCTGCTCCGCGACCGGCGCATCACCAGTTTTGCCGTCGAACTGATTCCCCGCATCTCGCGCGCACAGTCGATGGATGCGCTGTCTTCACAGGCCGCGGTGGCGGGTTACAAGGCCGTGCTGCTCGCGGCCAACACGCTCGACAAATTCCTGCCGATGCTCACGACCGCCGCAGGCACCATCCGGCCCGCACAGATACTGATCATTGGTGCTGGCGTCGCTGGTCTGCAGGCCATTGCGACGGCGAAGCGTCTCGGCGCGGTAGTCGAAGCCTACGATGTCCGGTCCGCGACGCGGGAACAGATCAAGTCACTCGGTGCCAAGTTCGTGGAAACCGGTGTATCCGCGGAAGGCACCGGCGGTTATGCACGCGAACTCACCGCTGAAGAACGCGCACAACAGCAGGAAGCCCTCGAGAAGCACGTGGCCCTGGCCGATGCAGTCATCACCACGGCGGCAATTCCCGGCCGTGCGGCCCCCCGCATCCTGCGCAAGGAAGCCGTCGAACGCATGAAGGCCGGTGCCGTCGTCATCGACATCGCCGCGGAAACCGGCGGCAACTGCGAACTCACGCGGGCTGGCGAAACCGTCCTGCATAACGGCGTGAAAATAGTGGGTCCCGTCAATCTGCCCGCGCAACTGCCATTCCATGCGAGCGAGATGTACGCCCGCAACCTGCTCAACTTCCTGAAGCCGGCACTCGACAAGTCGGGCGATCTCGCCATCGACTGGACCGACGAAGTCTTCGCGAAAGCAGTCCTGACTCACGACGGCAGCATCCGCTACGAACTGGCCCAGAAGCTCGTAGCCTAAAACGACAGGTCGAGGGGTTACACATGATCGACGGCATCATCGCGCTCTACATCTTCATGCTCGCGGCCTTCACCGGCTACGAGATCATCGGCCGCGTGCCCGTGATCCTGCATACGCCCCTGATGTCGGGCTCCAACTTCGTCCACGGCATCGTGGTGGTCGGCGCGATGGTCGCGCTGGGTCACGCGGATACCACGCTCGGCAAGGTCATCGGCTTCTTCGGCGTCGTGCTCGCTGCCGGCAACGCGGTCGGCGGCTACGTCGTCACCGAGCGGATGCTCGAGATGTTCCGCAGCAGCGGCCAGAAGAAAAGGACGGGGGCGCACTCATGAGCGACCTGCTCCCGGCAACGACTGCCCGTCTCATCATCGACGCGAGCTACCTGCTCGTCGCGTTCCTGTTCATCATGGGCCTGAAGCGCATGAGCTCGCCGGTCACGGCGCGCAGCGGCATCGTGTGGGCGGGCTGGGGCATGGTGCTCGCGGTCATCGTGACGCTCGCCTATCCGGGCATGAGCAATTTCTGGCTCATCATTCCTGCCATCGCCGTCGGCGGCATCCTGGCCTGGATCACCGGCAAGAAGGTCGCGATGACCGACATGCCGCAAATGATCGCGCTCTACAACGGCATGGGTGGCGGTGCGGCGGCAGCCATCGCGGCCGTGGAACTGTTCGGCGGTGAGGCGCATGGCACCGTGACGCTCTCGCTCGCAGTGATCGGCGGCATCATCGGCGCGGTATCGTTCAGCGGCAGCCTGATCGCGTTCGGCAAGCTGCAGGGGCTGATCAAGAAATCGTTCCGCTTCCGCGGCCAGCAGTTCCTGAATTTCGCCATCCTCATCGCCGCCCTGGTTTTAGGCGGGATGATCGCACTCGACATCAACGGCACGCCGCTGATCGTCGCCTCGCTCTTCATCCTGGCTCTTGTCCTTGGCCTCACGATGACATTGCCGATCGGCGGCGCGGACATGCCCGTGGTGATTTCGCTCTACAACGCGCTGACCGGCCTCGCCGTGGCCTTCGAAGGTTTCGTCCTCAACAACGCGGCCATGATCATTGCGGGCACCGTAGTGGGTTCGGCGGGTACGTTGCTCACGCAGCTGATGGCGCGCGCAATGAACCGTTCGCTTGGCAACGTGTTGTTCAGCGGCTTCGGTGAAGGCGCGGCGGCGGCAACCGGTGAGGTGGTGGGGTCAATGAAGCCCATCGAGGCCTCCGACGTCGGCGTCATGATGGCCTTCGCGCAGAAAGTCATCATCGTTCCCGGTTACGGCATGGCGGTGGCGCAGGCCCAGCACAAGGTGTGGGAACTCACGCAGCTGCTGCAGGAAAAGGGCGTCATGGTGAAGTTCGCCATCCATCCCGTGGCCGGACGCATGCCGGGTCACATGAACGTGCTGCTCGCTGAAGCCGGCGTTCCCTACGACATCATCGCGGATCTCGATGAAATCAACGCGGAGTTCGAAACCGCGGATGTCGCGCTGATCATCGGCGCGAACGACGTGGTGAATCCGGTGGCGCGCAATGACAAGTCGAGCCCGATCTATGGCATGCCGATCCTGAATGCCGACAAGGCGAAGAACGTCATCGTCATCAAGCGCGGCCAGGGCGCGGGCTTCTCGGGGATCGAGAACGCGCTCTTCTATCTCGACAACACCCGCATGCTGTACGGCGACGGCCAGGCCGCCGTGGCGCAGCTCATCCAGGCGGTGAAGACGGTCTGAAGAAGCACTTTGGCGGAGCGGACAGGAAATTCAAACGACCTGCCTGACCGGAGTCTGTTCGCGTAAGTGGCCTTAATGTTGGGCGGCAGACTACAGCCGGCAGGCTGCGGCTCGCAAATCCGGCGCCTGAATGCCCGTCCTGACTGCACTTCGACTCTGAAATCCGCCGCCATGGCCCGAATCCAGTCACCAGCAAGCCTCTGTCGATCACCGGACGCAGCCCTGCCCTCCCGCCTCGACGTCCTGCTGGACGGGGTCACGCAGCGCGCCGCAAGCTTAGTCGCGGCCGCGTCCATCGCGCTGGGCGCGAATGCCGCCGAAGTCACGCTGTCGATCGTCGGCACCAACGACTTGCACGGCCGTTTGTTCACCGACGAGCAAGGACGCGGCGGCCTGAACGTGCTCGGCGGCTACATAGACAATTTGCGCGCGGCGCGCGCGGCCGACGGCGGCGCTGTCGTCGTGCTCGACGCCGGCGACACGTTTCAAGGCGGCATCGAATCGAATCTCTCCGAAGGGCTCATGATCGTCGACGCGTACAACGCGATCGGCTACACCGCGCTCGCCGTCGGCAATCACGATTTCGACTTCGGCTCCGTCGATCCGCGCGAGCCCGTCGCGCAGTGGCTGCCGCACGCTCTCGAAGGTAACGAGACCGACGTGCAAGGCGCGCTCAAAGCCGCGGCCGCTCGCGCGCGTTTTCCATTCTTGGCGGCGAACATCGTCGACGCTGCGACCGAGCAGCCGGTGCTGTGGCCGAACGTCATGCCGTCGACGATCGTCGAATTGGCCGGCGTGCGCGTCGGCCTCGTCGGCATGATGACGGAGACGGGTTTGCGCCAAACGTTGGCCGCGCACGCCGTCGGCCTCGCGACGACGCCGCTGGCTGCGACGGTCGCGCGCGAGGCGCGCGCGCTGCGCGAGCGCGGCGCAGACCTCGTCGTGCTCGCGACGCACGCCGGCGGCTGGTGCGGCGAGTCCGCGGATGCACACGATCTCTCGTCGTGTGACGACGGCAGCGAGATCTTCCGACTCGTGCGCGAACTGCCGAAGGGTACGTTGCAAGCTGTGGTCGCGGGCCACACGCACGGGATGGTCGCGCACATCGTCGCGGACGTGCCGATCATCTCGGTGCCGAGCTTCGGCGTGCAATTCGGCCGCATGGATCTCACCTTCGACACGGCGCAACGCAGCGTCACCGGCGTACGCATGCACGAGCCGCAACGCGTCTGCACGCGCATCGACGCCGCGACGCGCGAATGCGCCGTCGCGGCGGCCGGCGTCGTGCCCGACTACGAAGGCAAGCCCGTCACGCCGAGCGCGCGAGTCGCCGCCGCCATCGATCCGGAGCTCGCGCGCATCCGAGCGCTGCGCGCCGAGCCGCTCGGCATCGTCGCCGACTCCACGATCGAGCGCGGCACGGGCGCGGAGTCCGCGCTCGGCAATTTATTCGCCGACGCCGTGCGCGCCGCGGTGCCGGATGCCGAAATCGCGCTCGGCTACGGCTCGGGTCGCGGCGGGATCCGTGCCGAGCTGCCGACGGGCGCGCTGACGTTCGGCCACGCCTACGACACGTTCCCGTTCGACAATCGCATCACGCGCGTCGCGCTGACGGGCGCGCAGCTCGAGCGCGTGATCGCCGCGCAGCTGCCGTTCTGGATCGACGGTCGGCGCGGCCTGCCGGGTCTCGCGGGCTTGCGTGTCACGGTCACGTGCGACGGCGCGCAGTCGCGCGTGCAGCTGGCGCGCGAATCAGGCGAAGGCGTGCAAGCGAACGACAAGCTCGTGGTCGCGATGGCGTCGAACACAGTCGGACGATTCACGGCTTCCGCGCTTGAGGGCGAGCCGGTCATCGCCAACATCGAGCTGCCGGTGCTGGTGCGCGATGCGGTCGCCGCGTGGCTGCACGCGCACGGCGGCCACATCGGCGCGGCCGATTTCGTCGCGGCGCCGCGCTGGGTGTTACCGGCGGCCGGCTGCGGCGTCGAGCCGGGTAGCCTTGTGCAGGAGGGTCTCGATAGACGGGTGCAGCGAGCACTCGATGATCGGGAATGACGCGGTTCATCCTGGTCAGATAGATCTTCGGGATGATCGGGAAACGGCGTTGGAATTGGCCAGACTGGTCAACATTATTACTGACGTCACAATCTCGCAGCCCAAGCACATCGAAGCAATGTACGAGAAGCTGTTCGCCTTGGCACTGCTCCGGCGCCAGTCGCTCAAGGTTGGCCAGAATGCGGGCAATGACCCCGGGCTCCTCGATGCTGGCGACGATGCGCAACTTGCCGTCGCAACGGACACACGCCTCGATCTCGATGCCGAACACTCGCTTCAGCCGTCGCGCCCAGTTCGGCGAGCGCGGTCGCCGCGCACGGGCAACCGACATGGCTCGCGTCCCTGCGAGGGGTGAGGATGCAACAGGCTATACCGCCAGGATCCCCTGCGAACTGCGCAAATCTGTTCTCTTCGAGCAGAAATGCCCGAGGAAAGTCTTTGGGCTTTGCGACGCTCTGAGCGGCAACTTCTTGCGTCCCTACGCGTTGACGTCGCTACGGTTTCTGCGCCGCCCTGCGGCGCAGCTGTTCGCGCACCCGCTGGCGCTGTTCGGGCGTGAGCTGCCGCCACTGTTCGCGCAGTTCCCGGCGACGTTCCGGTGGCAGGTCGCGAAACCGGCGGAAGTTTTCCCGCAACCGCGCCTGCTGTTCAGGTGAAAGGTCCTGGAAATTCCGGTAGCGGTCGCGGATCTGGCCACGTTCTTCATCGGTCAATGACTGCCAGCGCTGGAAGCGCTCACCCGCCTGCCCACGCTCTTCCGGCGTCATGGCCAGCCAGCGATCCGCGCCTTTGCGCAGGGCGTTCTGCCGGCCCGGTGGCAGCTGGGTCCAGTTACCTTCGAAGCGCGCCAGAACCTGCTGCTGCTCCGCCGAAAGCTGCGACCACGCGACGCCGGGATTTTCGGCAGCATGAGCGGCACCCAGCCCCAGGCAAGCGCACAGGAGCATCACCTGCAACCAGTCACGCATACGCTTCGTCATCGGGATTCCGCCTTCGCTGCCTTGGGCGCAGCGGCCTTCGGTGTCTTTGCCGGTGGCTGCTCGGCCGCCACTTCAAAATCAGTCCAGTTGTCATCCTCGCCTTCGAGCGTCGCGAGGTACTCGAGAAAGTCCGGGGCGACCACGGGCTTCGGCGCTGTCGTCGCCGGCTTCGGTTTGGCCGCAGCGCTTTCTGCGGCTCCCGCACCGAACGGCAGCAGCATCGCCACCGCAGTCACCGTCATGCCGGGCCGCTGACGCACGCGCTTCAACCCGCCCCGCCGCCCGCGGCAGGCAGCGCAGCCTCGGCCTCAAGCCAGGCATAGAACTCGAGATCCTCGAGCAGCTCGAGATTTTCGGCTCCCGCCATGATCTCCATGTCGTCGAGGGGTGAAGTCGCAACCGTCTGCGCCATCTCCACGGGAGCGTCGACTCCACGCATGCCGAGCCAGATCATCGCGACCAGTGCCGCGGCGGCAATGCTGCCTGCAGGCAGCAGCCAGCGCGCCGTACGAGGGTGCGCAGTCCCTTCCAGTTCCGCGAGCGCTGCATACCGTGCCTGCGTCAGGCGGGAGCGGGTACGGCCGTCGAGATGGTCGACGCTCTCAAGCAGCAGCTTGCGGGCATGGGCCGCAAAGTCAGCGGCGCGCGGGTCAACAACCTCTTCGCCCACCGCGGCAGGGTTGTTTTCCGGATCGTGTTTCAACGTAGTCACCAGACTTCTCCCAGCCGGACACGCAACGTATGCACCGCCCGCGAATAATGCGTCTTCACGCTGCCTTCCGAACAGCCCATGGCCGCTGCTGTCGCCGCTACATCCAGTCCTTCAATCGTCCTCAGCAGAAATGCTTCCGCCTGCCGCGCCGGCAGCTCTGCGATCGCCTGCTCCAGTACCTGCAATGTCTCGCCCGTCGCAGCCGTTACGTCCGGAGTCGGTCGTCCATCCGCCGCTGCAAGCATCGCGTCGTCTTGCGGTGCGTCTTCGTCGCTCGCGGTGCGTGGCCACCAGGCAAACACCCTGTTGCGAACGCTGCGGCGACGCTGGCTGTCGCGAATCCGGTTCTGCAGGATGCGATGGAACAGCGGCGCCCACTCCTCGCTCGGCCGGCTGCCGTAACGGCGCGCCAGCTGGAGCATCGCATCCTGGACGACATCCAGCGCTTCCTCGGAATCGCGCAGGGCAATGCTGGCAATCCGGAACGCGCGCTTTTCCACGCCCGATAGAAACTGGTCAAGGAGCGCAGGGTTCAGACAGGAGTCCTCGAAGGAGGCGGAAAGGGCCTGACCCGTACCAGATCGCCCATCAGCGCCGGGCACGTCAGCCGCGCAAAGGGTAGCAGAGCGCCACATTGCCGCCGCCGCAAGGCCTTCGACCTGCCCGGAGCGCGGGCCTGTATAAATGCCTGTATTCCATGATTGTGTATAACGTCGCACGCTGGGGCAGGTTGACGGAGGCCAGCCTCAAGGCGCGGCAGTTGCGCTTGCCCGGGTTGTGCACCAGAACCGTCACAACTCTTCAAGTACTTGTTTTTATTTTCCTTTTCTGCCCGTATTGGCTGGCGATCATTTGTTGAGCAGGAAGCAAAACCTGCAATCGAAATGCCTACTTGGACTGCTTTGCCCCAACTCATCCACAGATTTATCCACAGGTTTTGTGGACAACTTGCCATAACGGGGTGGCGATGAGCCGCTACCTCGCCATGGCCATCGATACCCCGCTCCGGCGAGTGTTCGATTACCGCGCACCTGAAGACCTTGATCCCGCCCGCCTGCAGCCGGGCCAGCGTCTGTGGGTTCCATTTGGCAGGCGGCGCGTCGTCGGAATCCTCGTCGAGCTTCGCGCCCACTCCGAACTCGCCGACAGCAAGATCCGCCGCGCTTTCGAACTGATCGATGACATACCTGTGTTCGAGCCAAAGCTGTTCGACCTCCTTCTCTGGTCGGCTGACTACTATCGCCATCCTGTCGGTGAAGTCCTGGCAGCCGCACTGCCCGTTCCACTCCGTCAGGGCGCGACCCCCGACAACCGGGAAATCCGCTGGCGCCTCACTCCGAAGGGCGAACAGGAAGCACTGGCGACGCTTGCCTCGCGCGCGACACGCTTGCGGGGAGTCGTAGCGGCGCTGCAAGGCGAAGCCGCCTCAGGGGTCAATGCCGAAGCTCTGGACGCGGCGATCCCTGGCTGGCGGGAAGGAATGCGCGCCCTCAGCGAAAAAGGCTACGCCGGGCAGTTCGAGCATCTGCATGAAATCGCATCGCCTGCCGGCCACAGCGTTGCGCAGGGCCCCGCCTTGAGCGCAGCCCAGCAGGACGCGATCACCCGGATCGAAGCCAACCTCGGTGACTTCTCGACGTTGTTGCTGGATGGCGTGACGGGCAGCGGCAAGACCGAGGTCTACCTGCGCGCCATCGAAACGGTTCTTGCACAGGGCAAGCAGGCGCTCGTGCTCGTCCCGGAGATCGCGCTCACGCCCCAGCTGACGCAACGTTTCAGTGAACGCTTCGCAGGCCCGCTCGCCGTACTGCATTCCTCGCTGAACGATACGGAGCGTCTCAGCGCCTGGCGCATGGCACGCGACGGGTCAGCGGGCGTCGTGATCGGTACGCGGTCCGCCGTGTTCGCGCCGCTCGCGAGGCCGGGGCTGATCGTCGTCGATGAAGAACACGATCCGTCATACAAGCAGCAGGAGGGCTTCCGCTATTCCGCGCGCGATCTCGCCATTGCCCGCGCACAGCGGCATGGCATCCCGGTCGTGCTGGGTTCGGCAACACCGTCACTCGAAAGCCTGGCGCGCCTCAAACGTGCAGGAACCCGGGCCCATGGCGAACACCTCGTGCTGCCGCAACGGGCGGGCAATGCGAAGCCGCCGTCGATCAGCGTGATCGACCTGCGGCAACACGCAGCCAACCAGGGGCTGTCGACACCGGCGATGCTGGCCATCCGTCGTCACCTCGATGCGGGTGGGCAGGTGCTGCTGTACCTTAACCGCCGCGGTTATGCGCCCACCCTCTTCTGTCCCGAATGCGGCTGGGCTGCACCCTGCCTGCGCTGTGATGCCCGCATGACCGTGCACCGGCGCGACGGCAAACTCGTCTGTCATCACTGCGCGGCCGAGCAACCCATCCCTGCCGACTGTCCGGTCTGCGCCTCGCCCGCGAAGCCAGTCGGCCAAGGCACCGAGCGTATCGAGGAGACGCTGGGCGACATCTTTCCGGGAGTACCCCTGGTCCGCATCGACCGCGACAACATCCGGCGCAAGGGGGAACTGGATGCGGCCATGAGCCGCATCCACAGTGGCGAGGTCCGCATACTTGTAGGCACGCAGATGCTGACGAAAGGACATCACTTTCCCGAAGTCACGCTGGTCGTCGTCATGAATGCCGATCAGGGTTTGTTCAGCACTGACTTCCGGGCGAGTGAGCGTCTGGCGCAAACCATCGTGCAGGTGGCCGGGCGTGCCGGGCGTGCCGAACGACCCGGAGAAGTCCTGATCCAGAGCGAATATCCGGAACACCCGTTGCTGCAGCAATTGTTGACCGGCGGGTACGGTGCGTTTGCCGCCGCCGCCCTGCAGGAGCGGGAGCAGGCCGGCTGGCCACCCTATTCCCGGCTGGCGCTGGTGCGAGCGGAAGCCACCACGGAACAACCTCCCCTGCGTTTTCTGGCGGCGGCGCGTGCGCTGGTCAAACCCCATTCCGCCCTGACCCTGCTGGGTCCTGCGCCCGCACCCATGCAACGACGCAGCGATCGCTACCGCGCCCAGCTCCTGCTCCAGTCCGCTACTCCCACGGGTCTGCAGAAGTTCATGGCGACATGGGTTTCGCAACTCGACGATCTGCCCGAAGCCCGCAAGGTCCGGTGGTCCATCGATGTGGATCCGCTGGAGCTGTTCTGAGGACAGAAGCCAGTACCGGCATACGGGTGGCTCACGTAGACTTGCGGCTCTTTTTTTCTCCGAAGGCCTGAGCGAAATTGAAGCAGCAGATTGCACAGCTGGTCGCGCATGCGATTGCCGCCTTGCCCGTGGGCACGCTGTCGGACGGCGTCGCCGTGCCGGAGATCGATCTCGAGCGCACCCGCGACCCGGCCCATGGCGATTTCGCGACAAGCGTGGCCTTGCGTCTCGCCAAGGCCGCGAAGCGCAAGCCGCGTGAGCTTGCGGAATTGCTGGTCCAGGCGCTGCCGCCCGGCGACTTCATTGCCCGCGTGGAGATTGCGGGTCCCGGCTTCATCAATTTCCATCTCTCGCCGAATGCCTACGCCAGCGAGCTTTCGCGGATCCTTGAGCTCAAGTCTGCTTATGGACGCAGCAACCTGGGCGGCGGCCAACGGGCCGTGGTGGAATTCGTTTCGGCGAATCCAACGGGGCCGTTGCATGTCGGTCACGGCCGGCAGGCGGCATTGGGCGACTCGCTTGCCTCGTTGTTGCTGTCGCAAGGCTACGCGGTCAGTCGCGAGTACTACTACAACGATGCCGGCGTGCAGATCCAGAATCTCGCGCTGTCCGTCCAGGCGCGTGCCCGTGGCAGCAAGCCGGGTGATGCGGGCTGGCCGGAAGCCGCTTACAACGGCGAATACATCCAGGATATCGCTGATGATTTCCTTGCCCGAAAGTCCGTGACGGCCGCGGGTGTTACCGTTGCCGCGACAGGCGATATCGATGATTCCGATGCGGTGCGCCGGTTCGCTGTGGCCTACCTGCGGCGCGAACAGGATCTCGATCTGCAGAAGTTCGGCGTCGTGTTCGACGTCTACTATCTTGAGTCGAGCCTGTATACCGATCACAAGGTCGATGCAGCAGTGAGCGGCCTGATCGCCAGCGGCAAGACCTACGAGCAGGAAGGCGCGCTCTGGCTGCGGACCACGGACTACGGCGACGACAAGGATCGCGTCATGCGCAAGTCTGATGGCACGTACACCTACTTCGTGCCGGACGTGGCCTACCATGTCACCAAGTGGGAGCGCGGCTTCCGGAAAGCCATCAATATCCAGGGCACGGATCATCACGGCACCATCTCACGCGTGCGCGCGGGCCTGCAGGCGCTGAACATCGGCATTGCCCAAGGCTATCCCGACTACATCCTGCACAAGATGGTGCGCGTCATGCGGGGTGGCGAGGAAGTGAAGATCTCCAAGCGTGCGGGCTCTTACGTCACCGTGCGCGATCTCGTCGAGTGGGTCGGAAAGGATGCCGTGCGCTTCTTCCTGATCCTGCGGCGTGCGGATTCGGAGTTCGTTTTCGACATTGATCTCGCCCTCGCACAGAGCGAGGAAAACCCGGTGTACTACGTGCAGTACGCCCATGCCCGCGTGCGCAGCGTCTTCCGCCAGCTGGTTGAGAAAGGCCTCAGCTTCACGCCCGGGTTTGCAGCCGGCGCGCTGAACCGCCTTGAGGAGCCGCATGAAAAGGCGCTCATCCGACGGCTGACGGCGTACACCGAACTGCTCGAGTCCGCCGCTGGCTTGCTCGAACCCCACCAGGTGGCTCATTACCTGAGGGAACTTGCGGGCGACTTTCACACCTACTACAACGCTCATGTCTTCCTGGTGGACGACGCGGAGCTGCGCAATGCGCGCCTCAACCTTGTTGAAGCAGCGCGACAGGTGCTCGAGAACGGCCTGACGCTCCTTGGCGTGTCGGCGCCGGATTCAATGTATTCAACGAAGCAAGCTTAGGTAAATCCGCAAGCCATGCCCAAGGACTACAAGCATTCACGAGGGCGGAAGGGTTCGCTGGAATTCTCCGGCGGTGTGGGCCTTGTCGTCGGTCTTGGGCTAGGGCTCGCCGTGGCTGCCATGGTCTATGTGCACGACCGGCCCGCAAGCAATCTGGCAAACGTGACTGCCCCGCTGACGAGCGATGAAGCGCAAGCCAAGGACAAACCGGCCCCTGCATCGCAGACGGCGGATTCGGAAACGCAACTCGACTTCTACGAAATGCTGCCGAAGTTCGAGGTGGTGATTCCGGAACGAGAGAGCGATGTGCGCCCGAACGGACCTGCACTCCCCGTCGACCGGCCTGGCGCGTACATCCTGCAGGCGGGTTCATTCCGCAATCCGGCAGATGCCGACCGCATGCGCGCCGTGCTGGCGCTGCAGGGCATCGAGTCGAAAGTGCAGAAGATTGCCGTCGACAACGACACGTGGCATCGCGTCCGCATCGGGCCGGTGACCAACCTGAAAACGCTTGATGAGACCCGCCGGAAGTTGCGGGAAGCGCAGATCGACGCGCTGGTGCTACGCGTCGGCGACTAGCTCAGTCGTCTGCTGACTGGCGGAAATCCACGCCCAGCAGACGCAGCTTGCGGTACAGGTGCGTGCGCTCCATGCCGACGCGCTTCGCGAGCTGCCCCACCTTCCCGTTGCACAGGATCAGCTGCTGCTGCAGGTAAGCCCGTTCGAACTGTTCGCGCGCCTCGCGAAGCGGCAGGGCCAGCAGATCTTGCTTGACGAGTGGCTCGCTGGACAGCGTCTGGGCGGCAAGCTCGCGCTCGACTTCCTCCAGACCGATGTCCTCCGCGCCGCCGAGGATCAGCAGTCGCTTCACGAGATTCCGGAGCTCGCTCACGTTGCCGGGCCACGGATAGTTGCGCAGCCGGTTCTGTGCGGCAACGCTGAAGCGGCGGAAATGGAGATGCTCGTCGTCCACCAGACGGTCGATGTAATACCGGAGCAGGTCCGGCACGTCTTCGGCGTATTCACGCAATGGCGGGATGTGCAGCTTGATGACATTGAGGTGCGCCAGCAGGTCGACTCGCACCGAGCCCGACTCGCCCGCCTGGTCGATGCCGGGCCGCGCTGAACAGATCAGTCGTATATCGAGCGGCACGGGATGCTGCCCGCCGATCCGCCGGAATGATCGCGTCTCGAGATCCGCCAGCAGCAATCGCTGCACGACCGGCGAGAGATCCTCGAGTGCATTGACGAACAGCACGCCACCATTCGCCTGCTCCAGCAAGCCACGACTACCGGGTTCGCCAGCTTCGATTCCGTGCAGCAGCGCCAGCGCATTGTCATCGGATACGCCCGCAGCAATCAGCGTCACGAACGGTCCGGACGCACGCCTGGACAGGGAATGGACGTAGCGGGCGAACGCTTCACGGCCCGTGCCGGGCTCGCCAATGATCAACACCGACGCATCATGAGGCGCGATCTGATGCACCTGCTCCCGCAAGGCATGCATGACGCGGCTCTTGCCGACCGGTGCAACCACCGGTGGCGCGAGCGCCCGGGGCGACTGCCGTTTCTGCTTGCCTGACTCCAGCGCGCGCTCAACCGTCCGCAGCAGCTTCGCCAGCGACAACGGCTTCTCGATGAAATCGAAGGCGCCGAGCCGCGTGGCCTCGACGGCGGTTTCGACGCTGCCGTGACCGGACATCATGACGACGGGGCAAGGCAGGCCGGAAGATGACTGCGCCCATTCGCGCAGCAGCGTGATGCCATCCGTATCGGGCATCCAGATGTCGAGCAGGATCAGGTCCGGTTCGTGCTTCGCGCGGCGGGTCCGTGCCTGGGCAGCGTCTGCTGCGGCTTCGACGTCGTAACCCTCATCTGCGAGGATTTCCTGCAGCAGGCGACGGATCTCGGATTCGTCATCCACAACCAGGATGCGTGGTGCACTCATGCGCGTTCCCTTCTCGTTTCGCTGTAGCGAGGTTCACGCGCAAGCAGGGCTGCACGAGCCGCTTCCGTCAGGGGCAATTCGATCCGGACACGCGCACCGCCTTCGCGACGGTTCTCCGCTTCGATGCGGCCGCCGTGTTCTTCGACGATCTTCTTCACGATGGCGAGCCCGAGGCCCGTGCCGCGGGTCTTGCTGGTGACATACGGATCGAACACCTGGCCGATCAGCTCGGGCTGGAAACCGGGACCGGTATCCTCGACGACGATCGCGGCGAAATCGACAGGCGGTCGCGACAGGAAATGAGTGTGCAGGTTGATCTCGGCTCCAGGCTGCCCTTCGAGCGCTTCGACGGCATTGGTCAACAGGTTGTGCAGGATCTGCCGCAGCCGCCCGCGATCGGCCTGGATCTCCGGCAATTTCGCGTCCAGATGCAGATGCAGCCGGCGCTGCGCGTCCTGCGAACGGTACAGGTCGACGACTTCGGTCACGAGCTGGTTCAGGTCGAAGCGGGTGATTTCCATCGCCGGCGCGCGAGCATACTCGCTGAACGCGTTCACCATCTCCTTCATTGCTTCCACCTGGTGAACGATCGTGGTGGTCGCGCGTTCCAGGATCTGGGCATCAGCCTGGTTCATGGACAGCAGGAATTTGCGGCGCATGCGCTCGGCGGAAAGCTGGATGGGCGTCAGCGGATTCTTGATCTCGTGAGCCAGCCTGCGCGCCACCTCACCCCACGCCGCATCGCGCTGTGCCTGCAGCAACGTGGTGATGTCGTCGAAGACGATGACGTAACCGGCTGCGGCGCTCGCATCCCCCGGCAAAGCCGTACACGCACACATCAATACCCGGCGACCGGCATCGCCTTGCAGGACGAGCTGTTCACGCCACTCCGACTGGCCGGCATCGATATGTACCCGGCAGGCCTCGACAAACTGCTCGAACAACTGCGCACCGGGCGCGATCTCGTCGAGCGGGTTGCCGATGCCGCCCTCGAAATCAACGCCGAGAATTCCGCCTGCGGCCTGGTTTGCGGTACGAATGCGCAGATCGGATTCCAGTGAAATGACGCCGGTGGACAGGCGCGCAAGGATGACGGCGAGATTGGTCCGTTCGGCTTCGACGGCCTGCTGGCTGCGGCGCGCTTCTTCGCGGGCGCTCGCCAGCCGCACCGTCATGTCGTTGAAGGAATGCACCAGCACGCCCATTTCATCGTGCGAGGTCAGTGGCAAGCGCGTGTCGAAATCGCCTTTCGCCACTGCACGCGTGCCTGCGACAAGATCTTCGATAGGCTTCACGAGTCGCCGTGCGGCCCAGAAAGCGCCGTACACGGCAGCAAGCACCGACATCAGCGACACGAGCGTCAGCGTCAGGGTGAAGCTCGTCTTGAGCGGTTCGCGCAGTCGGGCCTTCTCGGCATATTGCTGGTACGCAAGCTCCACTGTATCGGCGAGCTGCCCGAGCCTTTCCTCGATAGGATAGATGCCAAGCAGGACCCGCGGCTCGGCGCCCGGGCGCTGCAGCGGGATGGCAGTGCGCGCGAGATAGCCGCCACCGGCGATGGGATCAACGCTGATGAAAGGGAGGCCCTGGCGAACCTGCAACATGACTTCGTCGGTCGGTTGCGTCGCGACGGTTTCCCCGATGCGATCGGAACTCGTGGCAATAATTCGGCTGTTCGCGCCGACCAGCGTGAGTTCGATGGCGCCGCTGTCCCGGCGCAGATCGCCGAGTTCGGTCCAGGGATCGCTCTCGCTGTAGGCCAGCTTGCGCGCCATGCCCTGCGTGCGCTCCATGTATTCGCGCATGCGCAGGTCGAGTGCTGCCCGCGACAGCACCAGCGAATCTGCCAGGCCCTGGCGGATCTCGACATGGAACCAGCTATCGATGCCCCGGTTCAGGAACTGCACCGATAGATAGAACACGAGCAGCATTGGCACCACGGCGAGGAGGCACGACATCCAGACCATGCGTGCTTCGAGGCGGGAACCGACGACGCGGCGCCGCCAGTTGCGCAGGAGCTGCACGAGCTTGCCGACGATCAGGACCATCAGGACCACGAGACCCGCTGCGTTGACGAGCAGGATCCAGGGATGCAGGCGGCTGAATTCGGTGGAGTTCTGGACGGTCTGTGCCATCAGGAGAAGCGCGGCCAGCCAGAGGGCAATGCCCACTATGACCAGCGCGGTGATGCCGGCGCGTCTCAGAGATTGAGTGGCCATGTATACCAGTCGGTCTGCTGCCGCCAATCGTCGACCCAGAAGAGCACGAAACGCAGGGCATCCGGAATGTTGCGCACGTCGAGGCGCGCCCGCAGGCTCACTTCGTACCGCAGATCGGGCGCAACGAGGGATTGATCGAGAATGGGCAACCGGTTCACCACCTGCAGCGACTCGAGGGCATCCTCGAGCGTCGGCCATGAAGTCTGCTCGCCGCTGTTGACGTTGCGGACCAGAAACCTTTCGCTCAGGGCGTGATACACGAGCTCGTAGTGCTGCTCGAGCGTGGCCACCGTGTCGTCGAGCCAGTAACGCCTGGCACGATCGACGACGATCTCGAGGTCGAGGGTCAGTACAACGCCGTCCAGGATCGCCGTCTGTGCACCGGCCGGCAGCGCGAAGTCCAGACGCGCGTTCATCATGTATACGCTTTCGGCCGGTTCGACAAAAGCCGAACGGATTTCGAAGCGCCGGACCGCTTCGGCTGCATGGACCTGCGAATGCGGAACGCTGCAGACGAACAGCAGCAAGGCCGCGAGGAAGCGCGTGCTCATGCCGACAATGGCGGCTGCCCCCCGGCTGCGTACTGGCAGGTTCGCTTTCAAGGAACCGTCATCCGTTGCTTTTCTGCAGGCAAGCATAATAGAAGCCGTCCATGCCCGCTTCCCCGGGGCGTACCCGGTAGCCAGGCTCGGAGGCAGCATAGCGCTTCCCCGCCGGCGGCCACGGGCCACCGATCGTTCCCGTAATGTCCCGGGCGTCCTTGTGCCAAACAAGGAAGGGCGTGACCACCTCGGCATTCTCGGCCTTCAGCACTGAACAGCTCGCATAGACCAGCCGGCCTCCGGGCTTGAGCAGCGGCCACAACGTCTGCAGCAATCGGGACTGCCGTTCGGCCAGGGCCGGGATATCCGTATCGCGCCGGAGCAGCTTGATATCTGGGTGTCGCCGGATCACGCCGGTTGCCGAGCAAGGTACATCGAGCAGGATGCGGTCGAAAAGCTGGCCGTCCCACCACGTCTCGGGTGTTTCCGCATCGCCTTCCACCAGAGTCGCCCGGAGTCCAGCTCGGTCCAGATTTTCCTGCACGCGCACCAGCCGTTCGCCGGACACATCGAGCGCCACGAGTTCGGCGATTCCCGGTTCGAGCTCCAGGAGATGACAGGTCTTGCCGCCCGGCGCGGCGCAGGCATCAAGCACTCTATGCCCGGCCTGCGGCGCCACGAGTCGCGCCGCCAGCTGTGCCGCAGCGTCCTGCACCGATACCCATCCCGCGGCAAACTCGGGCAGCGACTTCACGTCAACCGCTTCCTCAAGCAGCAGACCTTCGGGTGCAAACGCATTGATCGAGGCCTGCATGCCGGCTGCGAGCAACCGCTCCCGATATGCCTCAGTGGTCGAATGCTGCCGGTTCACACGCAGCCAGAAAGGCGGATGAACGTTGTTGGCATCGAGAATCGCGCCGACATCTTCAGGCCAGTCCGTTTCGAGTTCGTCGATCAGCCAGCGGGGATGCGACGTGCGCACGGCATTGTTGGCATCGACGGCTGCCCCCAGCTCCTTGCCTTCCCGCTGGCAACGGCGCAGCAGCGCATTCACCAGACTCGCGGCCCGCGGTACTCCAAGGACACGCGTGGCATTGACCGTTTCGGACACTGCCGCATGCGGTGCGATATCTGTATGCAGCAACTGGAACAAGCCCACGAGTGACAACGCCCTGACCTCGGGTTCCAGACGTGCGGCCGGTCCGGACAGCATCTGGCCGAGGATTGCGCTCAAGCGTATATGCCAGCGAATCGTGCCGTAGCAAAGGCTCCTGAGCAGTCCTCTTTCCTGCGGCTTGCCGGACTCGCCTGCCAGCAACGCATCGAGCGAGCGTCCTTCAGTAACTACCTTCAGAACCAGTCGGGCAGCGCGGGCCCGAACCTCGGAAGGTGTACTCACTTGTCGCTCATCTGTTGGGTAGCAGGCGCGCTGAAGCTTTCGCCGACCAAGCGACGTGCATTCAGGAAATCGGCGGCGGTGGTGGGCTTGCGGCCCGCCAGCTGGATGCGAGTCAACCGGAGTACATTCTCTCCGGCTGCGACGACAATGCCTTCGGCCGTTGCAGCCAGGACGGTGCCGGGGAGCTCGGCATGGGACAGCTCCATCGGCTCTGCTTCCCACACCTTGAGCTGTTGTCCCTGCCACCGGGTTTCGGCGCCGGGCACCGGATTGAAGGCGCGAACCTTGCGATCGATCTCGGCAGCGGATCGGGTCCAGTCAAGCACGGCTTCATCCTTCAGGATCTTGCGAGCGTAGGTGGCGCCCGTCACAGCCTGGGGCTGCGGCACGAGCTCGTGATGGACTATGCCAGTCAATGCCTCAAGCAGGGCCTCGGCTCCCAGCACAGCCAGTCGATCGTGCAGGCTGCCCGCTGTTTCATGCTTCCCGATGTCGATGGCGCGCTCCAGGAACACAGGCCCCGTGTCGAGGCCTTCTTCCATCTGCATCACCCCGACGCCCGTCCGCTGGTCGCCCGCCAACAGGGCACGCTGGATAGGGGCGGCTCCGCGCCACCGTGGCAGAAGCGATGCATGGATATTGAGACAGCCGAGGCGCGGCACCGCGAGTACGGCAGGCGGCAGCAGCAAGCCGTAGGCAACCACGATCATCACATCGGCGCCGTAGCTGGCGAGCGTACTGACCGCCGTGTCGGTGCGCAGCGTAACTGGCTGTTCGACGGGCAATTCATGCCTAAGCGCGCATTCCTTGACCGGGCCCGGCTGCAACTGGCGACCCCGGCCGGCCGGCCGATCAGGCTGCGTATAGACCGCCACCACGCGATGGCTGGACGCAAGCAGGGCCTCAAGCGCAGCAACCGCAAAAGCGGGGGTGCCGGCAAAGACGATTTTCAGGGCTTGGGACACTGGATATCAGCCGATTCGAGGCCTGCAAACACGGCCGAGCTTTTTACGGGCTTTTGGGCCCGTTCGCCATCCCGCCCAGAGCTGGCATCTTCTGGCGGGTCAGATGGCGGGCGCCTTCGGCCTGGCCGGATCGGCTCCGCTCCTGTTCTTGCGCTCTTTTTCCAGCTTCTTGCGAATCCGGGTGCGCTTGAGCTCGGACAGGTAGTCCACGAACAGCTTGCCCTCGAGATGGTCCATTTCATGCTGGATACACACCGCCAACAGGCCATCCGCCTCGAAATCCAGATGCCGGCCGCTGCGGTCCAGCGCCCGGACGCGAATGCGATCCGCGCGGGTGACCTTGTCGTAGATCCCCGGCACCGACAGGCACCCTTCCTCGAGCTGCTCTACACCCACGCGTTCAATGATTTCCGGGTTCACCAGCGCCAGGGGCTGACTGCGGTCTTCGCTGACGTCGACCACGAGCACCCGGCGATGGACATTCACCTGCGTCGCCGCGAGCCCCACCCCGGGTGCGTGGTACATCGTTTCAAACAAATCATCGATGAGTCGACGCACCTGGGCATCGACTTCGGCAACCGGTTCGGCGCGGGTGCGCAGGCGTGGATCGGGGTATTCGAGAATCGTCAGGAGCGCCATGACTGCAAAGGTCCGTGAACAGGTACAAAGGGAATGAGAACCACGTCTCGCGGCCGGGGCCAGATTCGTGCACTCGCTGTAAAAATGCTGCTAAAGTTAGGTCAACGTTGAACTTAATGCCTTGCCGATCACCTTTTTCCAGCAGCACTCCCGGCATGATCGTGACCCGTAATCAGATCGCATCGCGGTCATGGAGACGGGTAGTACGCCGGGAAAGTCGTCAGGATTATAAGGCCTAAAGTCCCGTCCCCGGCACGGGTTTCCCAAGTCCAGATGGAGCCGCATCGCGCATGAAAACTGCGACCTTCCCAAGCAAAGCCGGGCTGCTCACGCTCGCTGCTGCTGTAGTGGCAACGTTGACGCTCGCCCTGCCCACGACTTCCGGCGCCCAGGCCGATGGAGCGACCCGCACCATCGCCACGGGCAGCAATATCCCGCTCGCTCCGAATGCACCAGACCGCTACACGGTCAAATCCGGCGACACCCTGTGGGGCATTTCGCAGGTCTTCCTGAGGGACGCCTGGAACTGGCCCGAAATCTGGTACGTCAATCCGCAGGTCGAGAATCCGCACCTTATCTATCCCGGCGACGTCCTGACGCTGGTCTATGTCGATGGCCAGCCGCGGGTCACCTTGGGTGAACGCGGAGCAACTGCGGCTGCCGTAGGCGGAGGTGCCGAGAAGCTCTCGCCCCAGGTTCGTAGCGAAGCCCTGCCCCAGTCGATCACGACCGTCCCTTACGAAATCATTGCAGCGTTCATGGGCCGGCCGACGCTGCTCGATCGCAACCAGGTGAAGTCCGGGCCATACATCGTCGCGATGCGCGATGGTCATCTGGTCGGCGCCACGGGCAATCAGGTTTATGCACGCGGTCTGGAAAACGCTGCAGTGGATGGCCGTTACAGCGTCATTCACGTCGGTGAACCACTGCGCGATCCGGAAAACCGCGACATCCTCGGCTATCACGGCCTGTATGTCGGCAGCGGTGCGGTCTCGCAGACAGGCGACCCGACCACGCTGGTCCTGGCCCAGTCGCTGCGCGAAGCCCTGCAGGGCGACAAGCTCTTTCCCGAGGACGTCTCTGTCACCGCAGACTTCACTCCGCATGCACCGGCTGCCTCAATCGATGGCGCCGTCATGGCTGTCGATGATTACTCGGTCGTAGGCCAGTACCAGGTGGTTGCGATCAATCGCGGCACTCGTGAGGGCATGGAGCCCGGCCACGTGCTGGCCGTGCACGAAGCAGGCGGAACCGTAAGGGATGTGTACTCGGGTGGCGGCCAGACCGCGGGTCTCAAGACGGGTGGCTTCTCGAAGCGGGTTCAGCTGCCTGAAGAGCGTACCGGCCTGGTCATGGTCTTCAAGGCCAATGAGCGCATGAGCTATGGCCTCGTGATGGAAGCCGTTCGCCCGATCCGCACCGGCGACCTGATCCGCGCCCCTTAACAAGGATTGACAGACGTTGGGCCGTGGCCCAACGTCGTTGAGTTGCGATTTTCCCGCACAAGGATTGTGAGGGACGCGCGGCCTGCCGCGCACACACGAGGATTTGCTCCATGGATGGACTCCGTTCCTGGCTCGCGCTCGCCCGCACCCCTGGTTTGCACGGCGGGACGCTCGCTCCCCTTCTCGATCACTTTGGCAGTCCCGAAGCTCTCATTGGCGCGGATCGCGGAGCATTGCTGGAAACGGGATTGAAGAGCGCTGCGGTCGAGTGGCTGGCTTCGCCCGACGAGCGCCTCATCGACAGCGACTGCCAGTGGCTCGCGATCGAAGGCCACAGTTTCATTCCTTGGCGAGCTGCAAACTACCCCGTCCTGCTTGCCGAAATCGACGACGCTCCGGTTGGATTGTTCGTGCGTGGCAACGCCGACTCGCTGACTTTGCCGCAACTTGCTATCGTGGGGTCGCGTAACCCGACTCACGCAGGAGCGGAAACAGCGAACGCCTTTGCAGCCCATCTGGCCGGAAACGGCCTCACCATCACCAGCGGTCTCGCCATCGGCATCGATGCGGCGAGCCACCGCGGTGCGCTTGCTGGCGGCGGCACCACTATCGCTGTGTGCGGAACCGGGCTCGATACCGTCTATCCGGCAGAACATCGGGACCTTGCCGAAGCCATCGTCGAGCGAGGCGCCCTGGTCTCGGAATTCCCCTGCGGGACGCGCCCCATCAAACAGAACTTCCCACGACGCAACCGGCTGATCAGCGGGCTGTCACTCGGCACGCTCGTCGTTGAAGCGGCGTTGCGAAGCGGCTCCTTGATTACGGCACGACTCGCCGCCACACAGGGAAGGGAAGTGTTCGCGATCCCGGGATCGATCCACAGTCCCCTGGCGCGGGGCTGCCATCAACTTATTCGTCAGGGTGCCAAGTTGGTCGAATCGGCTGACGACATATTCCCGGAATTGCGCGCACTCACCGAGGTGCTGACTGCGCGGCCGATTCGGCGGCGTGCGTCCAAAGGCGCTGATTCAAATGAGGTTTCAGGCTCCGTGTTGGACAAAGACTATAAAATCCTGTTAGATGCGCTCGGCTTCGAGCCAGCCGGCGTGGACCTTCTGGTGCAGCGAACCGGGCTCAAAGCTGGCGAGGTGGCGTCGATGCTGCTCATTCTCGAACTGGACGGGAGCATCGAGTCTTTCCCTGGCGGCCTCTACGTCCGGGCACAGCCTAAGGCAGCGAAATGAAGGAAAGCGTTCTCGACATCCTGATCTACCTCTTCGAGAACTACTTCGACGCTGACCTCGAGTCCGCCCCCGAAACCGATCGCGATACGCTCAAGGACGAACTGGAACGGGCCGGCTTTGCGGAACGCGAAGTGGAACGGGCGCTGGAGTGGCTGGAAGAACTGTCGGCCGATCCGGAACGTGCCGGAGCCGTACCGACCTCGCGTGCGATCCGTGTCTTCGATCCAAGCGAATCAGCCCGCCTCGACACCGAGTGCCGCGGCTACATTCTCTATCTCGAAAACATCGGCATCCTGAGCGGCACCCAGCGCGAGCTGGTGATCGACAGGCTGCTCGCGCTGGATGCGGAAGAGATCGATATCGACCAGGTCAAGTGGGTCGTGCTGATGGTGCTCTTCAGCCAGCCCGGACAGGAAGTTGCGTATTCACGGATGGAAGACCTGGTGTTCGACAACAGGGCCGATGCCGTGCATTGATTGGCGGGCGTCGCGTCTTTGAGAGAGATCTGCGCCGCGGCCTGCCGCGGTTTTCTTTTTTTTAAGCCACGGGAAGCATGACCAGGAATCTCGTCATCGTCGAGTCGCCCGCCAAGGCGAAGACCATCAAGAAGTACCTGGGCAAGGACTTCGAGGTGCTCGCTTCCTATGGGCACGTCCGCGATCTGGTGCCCAAGGAAGGCGCGGTGGATCCTTCGAAGCGCTTCGCGATGCGCTACCAGGTCCTCGAGAAGAACGAGAAACATGTCAACGCGATCTCGAAGGCACTGAAAAAGGCCGACGCCCTCTACCTCGCTACCGACCCGGATCGCGAGGGAGAAGCCATTTCCTGGCATCTGCTCGAACTCCTGAAGGAAAGCGGCGGGCTGGAAGACAAGGAAGTGCACCGTGTCGTGTTCTACGAGATCACGCGCAACGCCATTCTTGAAGCCATCCAGCAACCCCGCAGCGTTTCGAACGATCTTGTGAACGCACAGCAGGCCCGTCGCGCACTCGACTACCTCGTGGGTTTCAATCTCTCGCCGCTGCTATGGAAGAAGGCGGGCTTGCCTGGTGCCTCCGCCGGCCGCGTGCAGAGCCCTGCGCTCAGGATGATCTGCGAGCGGGAAGACGAAATCTCCCGCTTCGTCGCACGCGAGTACTGGACCATCGAAGCGGACGCAGACAAGGCGAAGCAGACCATCTCCACGCGCCTGATCGAATACCAAGGCACGAAGGTCGAACAGTTCAGCATTACCAATGAAGCGCAGGCGACCGAAGTGCGCCAGACATTGGAGCGCGCCGCAGCCGGGAACCTCACGGCCATTGCGATCGACCGCAAGCAGCGCAAGCGCAATCCGTCGCCGCCTTTCACGACCTCGACGCTCCAGCAGGAAGCGGCCCGTAAACTCGGCTTCGGTGCGCAACGCACGATGCGACTTGCGCAGCAGTTGTACGAAGGCGTGGACTTCGGCGAAGGCGCTGTCGGTCTCATCACCTACATGCGTACTGACTCGCTCAACATGGCAGCAGAAGCGATCAAGGAAATCCGCGAAGTCATCGGCAAGCTGTATGGTGCCGAGGGCCTTCCTGATGAAGCTCGCGCCTACAAGACGAAATCGAAGAACGCACAGGAAGCCCACGAAGCCGTGCGGCCTACTTCTGCTGCTGTCACGCCCGAACGGCTTGAAGGCAAGATCGATCCCGATCAGTACCGGCTCTATTCATTGATCTGGAAGCGTGCGGTCGCGAGTCAGATGGCACACGCGGTCTTCGATACCGTCGCCATTGATTTCGTGCCGGGCAAGACTGCTGTTCCTTCAGGTGCAGCCGGGGTATTCCGCGCCACCGGTTCGACACTCGTGAAGCCAGGCTACATCGCTGTCTATAAAGAAGGTGTGGATGACGCCGTCGATGAGGATGGCGACAAGATCCTGCCACCGATGGAAGTCGGCGACATCGTCGGCCTGACAGAAATCCGGCCGGGTCAGCATTTCACCGAACCGCCGCCCCGTTACTCGGAAGCCAGCCTCGTGAAAGCGCTGGAAGAGCATGGCATTGGTCGTCCATCGACTTACGCAAGCATCATCCAGACGCTGCTGAACAAGAAGTACGCCGAACTCATCAATCGCCGCTTCATTCCGAGCGACCTCGGCAAGATCGTCAACCGCTTTCTCACCCGCAATTTCGAGCACTACGTCGACTATGGCTTCACCGCCAAGATGGAAGACGACCTCGATGAAATCGCGGACGGCAAGGAAGAATGGGTACCCGTGCTCGAACGCTTCTGGAAGGAATTCAAGCAACAGGTCGACCACGTCGGTGCAACGGTAACGCGCGAGGAAGTCTCTGAATCGCGCGAGCTGGGCAAGGATCCCGTAACGGGCAAGCCCATCACGGTCCGCTACGGCAAGTACGGTCCGTTCGTGCAGATGGGGACGAAGGATGACGAGGAAAAGCCGAAGTTCGCGAGCCTGAAGGCGCAGCAGAAGATGGATGCGTTGACGCTGGCGGATGCACTCGAGCTGTTCAAGCTGCCGCGCACGATCGGTGAGACTGCGAGCGGCGATCCGGTCAAGATAGCCATCGGCCGCTTCGGGCCTTACGTGCAATATGCCGCGAAGAAGTATGTCTCGATCAAGGATGACGACCCGTACACCATCGAGTTACCCAAAGCGCTGGAGCTGATTCGCCTGAAGGAAGAAGCAGACGCCAATCGTACGATCCTCGATTTTCCAGAAGCAGGTATCCAGGTGCTGAACGGTCGTTACGGCCCGTACATCACCGACAAGGTCAAGAACGCGAAGATTCCGAAGGATCGCGAGCCGCGCACGCTCACGCTCGAGGAATGCCGCGAGCTGATTGCCGCAGCTCCGGACAGGTCGAAACGTGGCCGCTTCGGCAGGCCGCTACCGAAGGCTGCTGCAAAAACTACCGCCAAGGCGGAAGTGCCTGTTGCGCAGGCTGCAGCGAAAAAGAAGACGCCTGCTGCGAAGAAATCTGCGACTTCAACTGCGACAAAGCCCGCAGCCAAGAAGGCCAGCAAGAAGTAACCGGCCACAGCCATGTCCGCCGATTCTCCAGAAGTTTCCGCGGTCATCGCCTACCTGCGCCGGCTGCACGACCGCATCACCACCGCGATTGAGACGGTGGATGGCGGTGCGAAATTTCAACGCGATGCCTGGCAACGTCCTGGTGGCGGCGGTGGCGAGAGCCGCGTCTTGAAGGACGGCCGCATTTTCGAACAGGCCGGTGTCGGGTTTTCGCTCGTGACGGGTGATGAGATGCCACCCGCCGCAACTCTAGCTCGCCCTGAACTTGCAGGTGCGCGCTTCACGGCCACTGGCATCTCGCTTGTCTTCCATCCACTCAATCCCTACGTGCCGACGACGCACGCGAATGTCCGCTTCTTCATCGCAGAGAAGCCGGGCCACGCGCCGGTATGGTGGTTCGGTGGCGGCTTCGATCTCACGCCTTACTATCCTTTTGCCGAGGATGTAGTGCATTGGCATCGCGTCGCCCAGGAGGCCTGCAAGCCTTTTGGCGCAGGCGTCTATGCCGAACACAAAGCCTGGTGCGATCGCTACTTCTTTCTCAAGCACCGGAACGAGACGCGTGGTGTAGGCGGATTGTTCTTTGACGACCTGAACGCGTGGGGGTTCGACCGCAGCTTCGAATACCAGCGCAGCGTCGGCGATCATCTCCTCGACGCTTATCTGCCCATCGTCGAACGGCGGAAGGACATGACCTATGGCGATCGCGAGCGGCAATTCCAGCTGTATCGTCGCGGCCGTTACGTCGAGTTCAATTTGGTCTTCGACCGCGGCACGCTGTTCGGCCTGCAGTCGGGAGGCCGCACGGAATCCATTCTGATGTCGTTGCCACCCCTGGTGCGCTGGGAATACGACTGGAATCCCGTACCGGGTTCTCCGGAAGCACAGCTCTACAGCGACTACTTGCGGCCACGAGACTGGCTCACAGAGCTTGTCTCTCCTTGAACTACCGCCACTCCTTTCACGCCGGCAATGTGGGCGATGTGCTGAAGCACGTCGTGCTGATCGCATTGCTTGAACGCCTCGTTGCCAAGCCGGCGCCGCTTTTCTTTCTGGATACCCACGCGGGGCGTGGCAGTTATGACCTGAGATCGTCAGAGGCCACACGCAGTGCAGAGTGGATGGAAGGCGTGGGCCGTTTGTTGGCTGCAACGAAACTGCCTCCGGAATGCGAGCACTATCTAAGGCTGATCCGCGAGTTCAATGCGGAAGGACCAGCGAGTGACATGCGCTTCTATCCCGGTTCGCCGATGCTCGCGCTGAAGCTGCTGCGGAAAGAGGATCGCAAGGTGTTCGTGGAGAAGCACCCCGAGGAAGTCGCGCATCTCCGGGGCGAGACCAAAGGGCGGCGCAATCTTTCGGTGCTGGAAGAAGATGGCTATGGCGCGGTGAAGGCACAGCTCCCGCCTCGCGAGAATCGTGGCCTCGTACTGCTCGATCCCCCATTCGAAGCGACAACAGAATTCGAGGATCTCGCGAAATGCCTGCAAGCCGGCCATGAGCGCTGGCCCCATGGAATGTTCTGTGCGTGGTACCCGCTGACCGCCAGCGACGAC
Source organism: Steroidobacteraceae bacterium (assembly GCA_965279735.1). Taxonomy (GTDB): domain Bacteria; phylum Pseudomonadota; class Gammaproteobacteria; order Steroidobacterales; family Steroidobacteraceae; genus CAIUGU01. Next base: position 3,121,172 of record OZ257260.1, read on the forward strand.
GCTCACCGGTTTCACAAGGTGATTACGAAGAGCGGCATCCGAAAAGTACTGGTACTTGAGCTGACGACCAGGCTGCCGGATTCGCCCACGGGGCTGGTCGGTTCCGGGCTGCTGCTCATCAACCCACCGTGGCAGCTCGATGAACGGATGCGCGTTGTGCTTCCTGCCCTCCATCAACGCCTCTCTCCAGAAGGCCTTGGTACGACCCGCGTCGAATGGCTCGTCGAGGAGTAGGCAGTCAGCTCCGTTTCTTTCCCAGCGCAACACATTGCTTGTGCCGGAAACACGTCACCACATGATCGTTCACCATCCCCGTCGCCTGCATGTGGGCATAGATGATGGTGCTGCCGACGAAGCGGAACCCGCGCTTCTTCAAGTCCTTTGAGAGCGCGTCGGATTCTGCGGTGGTGACTGGCGTATCCCCACTTTTCTTGAGCCGGTGCTGGATCGGCTTGCCACCGACGAATCCCCACAGGTAGTCGGAAAAACTGCCTTCCTTGGCCCTGAATTCCAGATACAGCCGCGCATTGCTGATCGTTGATTCGATCTTCAGCCGGTTGCGAACGATGCCCGGATTCTTCATCAGCCGTTCGACGTCGCGTTTACCAAACCGTGCGATCTTCCCGGCATCGAAACCGGCAAAAGCTGCCCTGTAGCCTTCCCGCTTGTTGAGGATGGTCGACCATGAGAGGCCAGCCTGGGCCCCTTCCAGGATCAGGAATTCGAACTGCCTGGCGTCGTCGTAAATTGGCACGCCCCACTCGGTATCGTGGTAGTGGATGTACAGTTCGTTGCCGGAAAGGCACCAGGGGCAGCGGCTTGGGGGTGTGCTCATGTCGGTTTGAGGGACGCGTTGATTCAGGTATAAACGTCAATCGCCTGGGGCATGGACATCTTATGAGAAACAGCGAAACCGGGGAATTTCCACAGACTCGCCTTCGGCGCATGCGCCGGGACGATTTTTCGCGCCGCCTGATGCGCGAGCATACGCTGCAGCCCGACAACCTCATCTACCCGGTCTTCGTCACCGAAGGATCCGGCAAGCGTGAGCCCATCGCCTCGATGCCCGGTATCGAGCGGGTCAGCATCGATGAACTGGTGCGCGAAGCCGAAGACCTGGCTCGCCTGCGCATTCCCGCCATCGCGCTCTTTCCCGTGACGCCCGCCTCCGCGAAGAGCGAAGACGGCAGCGAAGCCTGGAACCCGGAAGGGCTGGCGCAGCGTGCGGTGCGAGCCATCAAGAAAGCGGTACCCACACTCGGCGTCATCACCGATGTGGCGCTCGATCCTTTCACCACGCACGGACAGGACGGACTGATCGACGAGTCCGGCTATGTGGTCAATGACATCACTGTAGAGGCGCTGGTCAGGCAAGCGCTGTCGCACGCGGAAGCCGGCGCGGATGTCGTCGCGCCGAGTGACATGATGGATGGCCGCATCGGCGCGATTCGCGAAGCGCTTGAAGTCGCGGAATTCCAGCACACTCGCATCCTCGCTTACTCGGCCAAGTACGCATCCGGTTTTTACGGCCCCTTCCGCGACGCGGTAGGCTCATCAGCCAACCTGGGCAAGAGCAGCAAGTCCACGTACCAGATGGATCCCGGCAATTCCGACGAAGCCCTGCGCGAAGTCGCGCTCGACCTGCAGGAAGGCGCCGACATGGTGATGATCAAGCCGGGCATGCCGTACCTCGACATCGTGCGCCGGGTGAAGGAAGCCTTCGGCGTGCCGACATATGTCTATCAAGTGAGCGGCGAGTACGCCATGCTGATGGCAGCGAGCCGCAATGGCTGGCTGGATGAAAGAACCGTGGCGCTCGAATCCCTGCTGTCCATGCGACGGGCAGGAGCCGATGGCATCCTCACCTATTTTGCCAAGCGCGCCGCGGAGTGGATCAAAACAGCATGACCGCCAATCCAGACCGTTATGCCGTAGCGGGCCATCCCGTCAAACACAGCTGGTCGCCATTCATTCACGGCATGTTTGCGAAGCAGACCGGTCAGGACCTGACGTACCGTCTTCTCGATATTCCACCGGAACATTTCCGCGGCGAGATCCTCGCGTTTTTTGCCGACGGCGGACGTGGGCTCAACGTAACGATTCCGCACAAGCAGACGGCGGCGGAACTCGTCAACCGCCTGACACCTCGCGCCGAACAGGCCGGGGCCGTTAATACGATCGCGCGCGAAGGCCAGGAGTTGCTGGGTGACAACACCGATGGTGCGGGTCTCATCACCGACCTGACGAAAAACATGGATTTTTCGCTCAAGAGCAAACGTGTGTTGTTGTTGGGTGCAGGCGGTGCCGCGCGCGGTGTCGTCGGCCCTTTGCTCGAAGCCGGCGTCGCTTCTATCCTGGTCGCCAACCGCGATGCCGCCCGTGCCGATCAGCTTGCGAGTGTCTTCAAATCTCTCGGCAGTATCGAGAGCAGCCGCTTCGACGCGGTGAAGGGCGCGTTCGATCTCATCCTGAACGCCACATCAGCCAGTCTCAACAGCGAAGTACCTCCGGTTCCGCACACCGTGATCGGATCACAAACCCTCTGCTACGACATGGCATACGGTAAGGGTGAAACAGCGTTCACGCTCTGGGCCAAAGGCTACGGTGCCTCCATGGCTCATACCGGTTGGGGCATGCTCGTCGAGCAGGCTGCAGAATCCTTCTTCCTCTGGCGTGGAGTCCGGCCTTTGACCGCTCCAGTGCTCGAAGCTATCAAAAAGCCGATGCCGACCAAGAAGCCCTAGGATCTGGTTTTTATCGGAAGCTTTTCTCAAGATCGCTTCCGTCCCCCTCTCCCCCTCATTTCCATCTCATGGTCGATCGCGGATAAAAATCACAAAGGGACTTTTGCGATTTTTCCGTCCCCTTGCGCAGTCGGGTGCGAAATACGTACTGGGCACCACAATGGTTAGGGCATCGACTATTTCACCCCGACGACTGCGCCGCGGCGTTCGACAAATCGATGGAAATGAGGGGAGGGCGACATACGCTCTGGATCCGGATTTGACTTGCTTCGCCGCTTTGCCAAAAAATAAGTCCATCCTCATTATTCCGCGCGGTGACATTTTCTAGAGTATGTAGACGTGCCAAAAAAAGTCTCAATCCAAACTGCTGCGTTCGTATTTCTCTTTTTTTCTACTGCAGCGTGTATTGCGCAAGATTCGATTTCAAATGAAGAACAACAGGTGGTAAACGGCCTGTTGCCATTGGTGGCAGAAAAGAGTCAATTCGGTCGCCCGGCAATCATTGCCGATCGTTTGAAAAGATATGGCGTGCCAGGAATAAGTATCGCCGTTGTCGACGATGGAAAAGTTGCGTGGGCGCGGGGGTTCGGCTCATTGGCTATCGGGGGCGATACAAAGGTCGATATTGGAACGCTGTTTCAAGCCGCCTCGAATAGTAAGCCTGTGGCATCCGTCGGCGCACTGGCACTGGTTAGCAGAGGCAAAGTTTCATTGGATGAGCCGGTCAATGCTCGCCTCTCTTCGTGGAAGATTCCGGCGAACAATTACTCGGCAGAACGCGACGTCACCTTGAGGCATTTGCTGAGCCATGGCGCAGGAATGTCTGTCTCAGGGTTTCGCGGATATGCCGTCGGAGAGCAGCTTCCCTCACTGTTGCAGATCCTGAACGGAGAACGGCCAGCCAATTCTCCCCCTATAGTTGTCAATGCTCCGGTTGGAAAGGAGTGGCGCTATTCCGGCGGTGGCTACACCGTTGTGCAACAGCTAATCGCAGACGTGAGCGGTGAGCCATTTTCCACTTTCATGCGTGAAACAGTTCTGAGTCCGCTGGGAATGACCTCCAGTAGCTTCGACTCAGCGCTATCCCCTGCGCAGCAGGAGCGTACTGCGACGGGACACTATGGTGGTGGACAAGCCGTTGAGGGTGGTCACCGAATTTATCCAGAGTTGGCGGCAGCCGGGTTGTGGTCAACGCCGTCGGATCTTGCAAAGTTCGTTATTGGGGTGCAGCAAGCGCATGGTGGCAAATCGTCCGCCATTCTTCGGAAATCAGAGGCGGAGGAATTGCTGAGGAAGCAAATGGAGTCTGAGGGGCTTGGGTTTGCAGTCTTTGAACAGCGCGGAAATACGATGTTCGCCAAGGACGGAATAAACGCGGGATTCGACTCACGGCTAATGGCCTATACGACCCTTGGAAAGGGCGTAGTAGTGATGACGAACTCAAATTTAAGTTCGGGTCTCATTTGGGAAATTATTGATAGCGTCGCTAAGGTCTATGGATGGCCGGGTTACGAAGCGCATGAGCAGCGTGAATACGTGCCTCAGGCACCAGACTATCAGCGGTCTCTTGCGGGAAAATATGAACTCGGCCCCGGACGCGCGATGTCCGTTACGTGGCTCGATGGTTCCCTGAAGCTGGAGATTCCTAGCCAAGGACGTACCGAAATATTTGCAAGCATATCGTCAGGCGAGTACTTCATATTGGGACTGGATTTTCCACCTTTCTCTTTTGAACGAGACGCTAACGGCCGTACTACGGCAATGTTAGTTGGACCCCCTGGCCAACAGCAGAGATACCCACGACAGGGATAGTATTGATGCGCCGCGATCAAAGCATCGAGAAAAGACAGATGAGCAAGCTGGGCAATGAATTGGTTCGGTTCATGGCACAGGCGCTGGCACATGCCCAAGGCAAGCGCACCGGCGCTCGCGTGCATACGTTCGCACTGGGTCCCGAGGATATTCAGAAGGCCCGCAAGACCTTGGGACTCTCGCAGGATGAGTTTGCCAATGCGTTTGGCGTGAGTGCCTCGACACTGCGTAAATGGGAACAAGGACAACGTGCGCCCACCGGTGCTGCGAAGACATTGCTGAAGATCATTGAACGCGAGCCGAGGGCGGTGATTCGGGCCTTGAAGGCTGCGTAGAGAGTCGATGCCCGCACCATAAATCCTGGGTGCGCCAGCCGACCGATCAAAAATTTACTTAAGGGTTCGTTAGCGCAGCGCCGCGCAGGAAATCGTCTTTGAGCTTCACATAGTTCGCCGCCGAGTACGGCAGGAAACTGAGTTCACGATCGGTGAGATCGCGAACGCGGCGGGCGGGACTGCCGACATACAGGCCCCTCGATTCGAGTCGTTTGCCTGGTGCAACGACGCTGCCTGCTCCTACCATCACGTGGTCTTCGAGTATTGCGCCGTCGAGGACGATAGAGCCCATGCCGACGAGGCAGAAGTTGCCGACCGTGCAGGCATGCAGGATGGCGCGATGCCCCACTGTCACGTCTGTGCCCACGATCAGCGGCTTGCCACCCGGTGCATATTCTCCGTCGTGAGTGACGTGCAGGATGCTGCCATCCTGGACGTTGGTCCGTGCGCCGATGCTGATGGTATGGACGTCGCCGCGAACTACAGATGTCGGCCAGATCGAGACGTCATCGCCCAGCGTGGCTTTGCCGATCACCACCGCTGAAGGGTCGATGAAAACCCGGGCGCCGAGAGTCGGAGTGAAAGTCAGATAAGGTCGGACAGGCGGGTTGCTCATCGCATCGTCACCATTTCTTCTGCGCTGGTCGGGTGGATTGCGACGGTGTCGTCGAAGTCCTTCTTGGTTGCGCCCATTTTTACCGCTACCGCAAAGCCTTGCAGCATTTCATCTGCGGCGGTGCCGATGATGTGGCAACCGACGATGCGCTGCTCTTCACCTACCGTTACCAGTTTCATGAGGGTGCGGGGTTTCGCCACCGTCGGAGCATGGTACATGGGCACGAAACTGGACGTGAAGCACCGGACCGCCGCGCCGTATTGCTTGATGGCTTCCGGCTCTGTCATGCCCACTACCCCGACGGGCGGATGTGAGAACACGACGGTGGGTATCATCTCGTAGTCAAGCTTGCGGCCTGCCTGACAGCCAAACAGTCTATCCGACAATCGCCGTCCGGCTGCAATCGCTACGGGTGTCAGGGCGATGCGGCCAGTGACATCGCCGATGGCGTAGATGGTTGGAACGTTCGTGGCCTGGTACGCATCGGTCGGGATCTCGCCGGAGGCTCCCATGACGACCCCCGTCACACCGAGATTGAGATCGCCCGTAAGCGGTTCGCGGCCAATGGCCCAGATGACGCAATCGAACTCGCCGATCTGGCGCGGCCCGGCATTGAGCAGGAGCCGGTTTCCGGAACGGGCGAGCAGCGTCGGCGTCGTGTGCTCGACAATCTCGATGCCCTCCTCCCGCATGCTGCGCGTCAGGTGCTCGTGAATGGCCGGGTCGAAATCGCGCAGCAAGCCATTGGCCCGCGTGACGATGGTGACCTTTGCGCCGAGCCCATGCAGCGTTGCGCCGAGTTCGGCGGCGATATAGCCACTTCCTATCAATGCGGCATGCTTCGGCAACTGTTCGAGGTCGAAGTAGCCGTCGGAGGTCATGCCAAGCGCTGCGCCGGGGATGGCAGGAATTTTCGGCCGCCCGCCGGTCGCGATGACAATCTGTGCAGCCCGGACGTTCTGATCTCCGACGCTGACGGTATGGGCGTCGACGAAGCGCGCGCGTCCGCGAATGCATTCGATGTTGCGATTGGCGAGATTGCGTTCATATATGCCGTTCAGCTTCAGCACGTATTCATCGCGCTTGCGCTTGAGTGTCGTCCAATCGAGTCCCTTGTTCTCGACCTTGAATCCGTACTCCGCGGCGTCTTCGATCGATTGCGCCAGAACCGCCGCGTTCCACATGAACTTCTTTGGCACGCACCCAACGTTCACGCAGGTGCCCCCGAGCCGGTGGGACTCGATGACCGCAACCTTTGCACCGTATTCCGCCGCGCGCTGCGCCGTCGCGAGGCCGCCGCTGCCGCCGCCGATGACCAGCAGATCGAATTCCCTGATTGCCAATGCCCACCTCCGCAACCGGTTGATTCACGGTTGGTCCCTGCATTCTATTGAGAAAGCTGCATAACACCCAATGCTAGAATCTGACCCCGTTCCCGCGTGTCAGAGCATTTCCATGTCCAAATCTGCTGCCATCGAGAATTCCGACCTGCCGGTGTTCTCGGCCATCCGTCCCGAGGAGATCGAAGCGACGATCCGCGGGCTGATCGATGCCAATCGTACCGCCTTGGACCAATTGCTGGATTCGGGCGCGGCAAGCTGGGAAACACTGGTGGTCCCGCTGGAAGCGATGCACCACCGCCTCAATCGTACCTGGTCGCCCATCGGCCATCTCAACGCGGTGATGAACAGCGAAGAACTGCGGGTCGCATACAACGCCTGTCTGCCATTGCTGACTGCCTGGTACACCGATCTCGGGCAGAACGAGCGGCTGTATCGCGCTTATGCGACGGTTCTTGACAAGGAAGGATCCCGACTCCAACCCGGCCAGCAAAAGCTGCTTGAGAAAGCACTTCGCGATTTCCGTCTCGCCGGTGTGGCCCTGCCACCCGATCAGAAGCAGCGTTTCAAGGAACTTGCCGAACAGCTTTCAACACTCACTTCGCGTTTCGATGACAACGTGCTGGATGCGACCACTGCGTGGAGCCGGCACGTCACCGACGCAGCCGAGCTTGAAGGCCTGCCCCAGGGCATCATCGAACGCGCCCGCACGGCAGCGGAGTCGCAGAATCGCCCGGGCTGGCTCTTCAGCCTCGATGCCCCGAACTACGTCGCCGTCATGACCCACGCCGTCAGCGAATCTCTACGTCGCGAGTTCTACACCGGCTGGGTCACCCGCGCTTCGGACCAGGGCTCGCCGCAATGGGACAACTCGAAGCTCATGGAAGAAATCCTGAGCGTGAGAGATGAGCGTGCACGTCTAGTCGGTTTCAGTAGTTACGCCGAATATTCACTCGCAACCAAGATGGCCGACTCGGTGACTGAGGTCGATGACTTCCTCAAGCAGATGGCCACCTTGAGCCGCCCTGCGGCGGCACGTGAATTCGACGAGCTGTCGCGTTTCGCGGGTCGCGAACTAAACTCCTGGGATGTCGGGTTCTACGCGGAGAAGCTGAAAGAGCAGCGGTTCACGCTGTCGGAGGAAGCGCTGCGTCCTTATTTTCCGGCGCCCCGTGCACTCGAAGGGTTGTTTGCCGTCGCCTCGCGCCTGTATGGAATCCGCATCGTCGAGCGCCCGAGCGTCGATCTGTACCATCCCGATGTTCGCTTCTTTGACATTCTTGAACAGGACGGTTCCCGTCGAGGCAGCTTCTACATCGATCTCTATGCCCGCCCGAAGAAGCGGGGTGGCGCGTGGATGGATGAATGCATCGGCCGCACACGACTCGCTTCCATCAGCACGCAACCGGTCGCCTATCTTGTTTGCAACTTCATGCCTCCAGTGGGCGGCAAGCCTGCTCTGCTCACACATTCCGAAGTCGTCACGCTGTTCCACGAATTCGGTCACGGGTTGCATCACATGCTCACCCGAATCGATTATCCGAGTATCGCCGGCATCAATGGCGTCGCTTGGGATGCTGTCGAATTGCCGAGCCAGTTCATGGAAAACTTTGCGTGGGCGACGGAAGTGCTGCCGCTCATCTCGGGTCATGTCGACACCAATGAGCCGCTGCCGAAGATCGAACTGGATCGTCTCCAGGCTTCGAGGACTTTCCAGGCCGGCATGCAGACAGTGCGGCAGATCGAGTTCGCGCTGTTTGATCTACGAATTCATGGCGGCGCCGTCCACACGAGCGCGGAGATCGCAACAACCCTCGCAGGTGTCCGGGCTGAAGTCGCGGTCGTGAAGCCGCCAGCTTTCAACCGCTTCGCGCACAGCTTCCAGCACATTTTCTCGGGCGGTTACGCAGCGGGTTATTACAGCTACAAATGGGCAGAGGTCCTGGCAGCGGATGCATTCAGTGCGTTCCAGGAACACGGGCTCTTCGATACAGCCACAGCGCAGCGTTTCCTCACTGCCATTCTTGAGAAAGGCGGCAGCCAGGATGCGATGGACGCGTTCATCGAATTCCGTGGCCGCAAGCCGCAGATTGAACCGTTGCTGAAGCAGCTCGGCTTGGCCGCATAGCCGTGCCAGTCCCTACCTGATACGCAGATAGCTCGCGTCCATGGAGACCTCCTTGCTTCTGCCCCTGGCAGGCTTCGCGGTCGCGAGCTCGATCACGCCCGGACCCAACAACCTGATGCTCCTCGCATCGGGCGTGAATTTCGGTTTCCGCCGTTCGATCCCGCACATGCTGGGCATTGGAATCGGTTTCGTCATCCTGCTCATGGTCATCGGTGTAGGTGTGGGCCAGCTGCTGCAGACCTACCCTCTCATTTATGACGTGCTCAAGGTGGCGAGTCTGGTCTACATGCTGTGGCTTGCGTGGAAGATCGCCAATAGCGGCCCCATCGCGAATCGCAGCGACCAGGCTTCGGGTCGACCGATGACCTTCCTGCAGGCGGTGCTGTTCCAGTGGGTCAACCCCAAGGCATGGGCGATGGCGCTGACCGCTACGGCGGCATACACCCAGCCAGACCACTATTTTTCCAGCCTGGTTTGGGTTGCACTGATCTTCGGTTCAATCAATCTGCCGTGTGTCAGCGCGTGGGCGGGATTCGGAGTCGGACTGCGACGCTGGCTGCAGAATCCCGTCAAGCTCAAGGTCTTCAACATCACCATGGCTGTATTGCTGGTCGCTTCGTTCCTGCCGCTGGTGGCGGACCTGATTCGCTTCTGACAATTCTTTACATTCTGCGTTGCGACACATGTCGCTTCGAAGTTCCCACCAATGGTGGAAACCGCCTATTCTTCCGTCTCTCCTAAAGCAAGAACAAACGGACCGGAGCCAGCATGAAGTCGCTGTTGCAGAAATTTTTCAACGTCCGTGACGAGGAAGTCGGGCCCATCCTGCTGGCCGCACTGTATTTCTTCTGCATTCTCACTGCCCTGCAGATCATTCGTCCGGCGCGCGAAGCGCTCGGCATGCAGCGCGGCATCGAAGCCATCCGCTGGCTGTTCATGGGAACGCTGGTCGTGACGCTCGCCGTGAACCCGATCTTCGGCTGGCTGGTCAGTCATTACCGGCGCCTCGCCTTCATCGCCACGACCAACCTCTTCTTCACATTCAGTCTGATCGTGTTCTACGCGATGCTTGTCTTCACGCCTCAAGCCATCGGCGAAACAACAGGCCAGGTGTTCTATGTGTGGTTCAGCGTCTTCAACCTGTTCGTCACAATGCTGTTCTGGGCACTGATGGCTGACCGTTTCACGCTTGAGCAGAGCAAACGTATATTCGGTGTCATTGCGGCCGGCGGCACGATCGGCGCGATATGTGGTTCGTACCTCGCATCGGTACTGGCCAAGCCATTGGGAGCTCCAGCCCTGCTGCTCATCAGTGCGGGCTTCCTGGTGATCGCGGTAGTAGCCGCATTTGCAGTAGCGCGCGTCCAGCCCGAACACGCCACGCCGGCAACCGGTTCGACCGCCGCCGCGGCGGACAATCGCGCCATCATCGGCGGCAGTCCATGGGAGGGATTCCGTACCGCGCTCAGTTCACCCTTCCTGCTTGGCATCTCCGCGTACGTACTGATCCTCGCCGTGCTCGTCACGTTCCTCTACTTCACACGTCTGCAGATGGTTGCCGCACTTGGCGATGATGTAGACATGCGAACGGGCGTGTTTGCGCAAATCGATCTCGTGACACAAACGGCAACGCTTGTCCTGCAGATCGTGCTCGCGGGCCACATCATCAAGCGGCTGGGAGTACCACTGGCCCTGGCGCTGGTACCACTCATCATGGCACTCGGTTTCATCGGCCTCGCCATCGTAGGGTCGCTCGCCATGCTCGTCATATTCGACGCGGTTTCCCGCGCTACCCAGCGAGCCATCATGCGGCCTGCACGCGAAACGCTGTTCACCGTCATTCCGCGCGAGGACAAGTACAAGTCCAAAGCCTTCATCGATACCTTCGTCTATCGGGGTGGCGACGTCGTCGGCGCCCAGACCGAGGGCATTCTCGGCAAGCTGGGCGTCGGCATCGCAGCGATGATCAGCGTCGCCGTGCCGCTAGCCTTGATCTGGGCCGCGCTGGGCCTATGGCTCGGACGCAAGCAGGCGGAGATTGCAGCGAGTCAGCAGGGAGGCATGTCTGCAAGCCCGGACGTGGACGACGCCCCGGTACCTGCTCGCTCCACTTAAGATAATAACTCTTAAGTTATATTTCGGCGTTTCCGCGGAAACGCCGGGCACAGTGTCGAGTGGCAGGTTCGCAGCGCATTTCTGAAAAAACAGGGCAGAAATCTCGCTGTCAGGTTTGGAAGCCAAGGTCCAAAGTGAAGACTCTTCATCGCCTGCGGGCCGGACGTAACTGTACCATTGCTCCGCCTGCCTTTCTGGCTTACCTTGTGTTCAGACGATCAGGCCTCACGGATTGAGGCACAGGAACTTCACGATGGAAACCGACATGAAATCCTTTCGGCTCGAGAAAGTCCGCGCGGAGATTCGCAAGCTGTCGGCCGAATCGGACAAGCTCATGATGGAAACTCGCTGGTATCCGATGGTTGTCATGGCGGGCGTTTTCACTGCCGCTTTCGCCGTCTTGAAGCTCGTGATCAGCTGAGAGATCAATCCGCGCCGCCTCCCTTCACCACCCTCGGCTTCTGCTCGATCTGCTTCGGCCAGTGCTGGTGATATTCCTCCAGCGCCAGCTGGTTGATTTCATCCATCGTCGGCATTCCCTTCACCCGCAGCCACGTCACGAGGGTGTAACGATGACCTGAAGTCACCGGGTTCACGCCGTGGATATAGTTGTGGTCCGAGGGAAAGCAGACCAGCGTTCCCGGTTCGGGTTTGATGGAAAGATCGAGCGCAGGAAAAACCAGTTCGCCGCCCTCGAAGTCGTCGTTCAGGAAATAGACGACCGAGAGATCGCGATCCAGCGTTTTCTCCCACATGTCGAGACCTGTTTCGTCCTTGTAGAGCGTCTCGGCATCCACGTGCGGGATGTAGTGACCGCCGACTCCGTAGTGCAGAAGCTGCAACGGTTCCCGGTCGCGTACTTCAACTTTGTAGAACGTATTGATGAAGCGGAGAACGCTGGCGTCATCGATGCTGTTCAATTTTTCGCGGATCGCAACAGGTAGATGCACTTCCTGTGTGTCGCGGACCTTGTGATTGACTACCCATTCCACAACGCCCGCTTCGGCCTCGCCCTCGAAGCTGGAGACCAGGGAATCGGTCATGCTGGCCTGACGGATGTGGTCAGCAATGAATTTGAGATCTTCAGGGCTAATGGCATCCCGCTGGATCAGGACATTGGCGCGCAGGTCCGTCACCAGGCTTAAAGTCCGTGACTTCTCGCCACGCGGATCATGGCGGCGACACTGCGATCAACGTCTTCGGTAGTCGTGGCCCATGAGCACACACTGATGCGCATGGCGCGGCGATCCTGCCAGAACGTCTTGCCGCACCAGCAGGTGCCATCATTCTGGATGCCTTCGATGATGCGCTCGGTGACTCCCGGCTTACCGAAAGACACCAGCACCTGGTTGAGCACCACGTCGTTCAGGATCTCGAAACCCGCTGCAGATAGCTGCTCCGCGAAACGCCGCGCATGGGCACACGTACGCTCGATGAGATCGGCGACCCCTTTCCTCCCCAGCGAACGCAACGCAGCCCAGACCTCCACACCTCGTGCCCGACGCGATAGCTCCGGGGTGAAGTCGGAAGGATTACGCTGGCCCTCTCCGGCTGGCAGATAGGCTGCAGCAATAGCCATGGAAGCCGGCAACGTGCCAGGTTCGCGGACAAAGGCGATACCGCTGTCGTATGGCACGTTCAACCACTTGTGGGCATCGGTTGCCCAGGAGTCGGCATGTTCCAGACCACGGGCGAGATGTTGAAGCGACGGTGCGGTCTTTGCCCATAGACCGAATGCGCCGTCGACGTGAACCCAGGCACCTGTGCCTTTCACCTTCGCGCAGATCTCGGCGATGGGATCGAAGGCTCCCGTGTTGACGTTGCCAGCCTGCGTGCAAATGATCGTAGGGCCTTTGATGGCGGGCAGCAGATCTGCACGCATGCGTCCCTGGGCATCCACCGGAATGCGGGTCACGCGATTGCGTCCGCAACCCAGCAGACCGAGCGACTTGAAAAGTGTGGGGTGCGCTTCTTCGCCGACGATGACCGTGATGGGAGGCGCACCAAACAGCCCGTTCGCTTCGACGTCCCAGCCGACCTGCTTGAGCACGTGATGCCTGGCCGCCGCGAGCGCCGTGAAATTCGCCATCGTCCCGCCGGTGACGAAGGCGCCCTCAGTGCTTACGGGCAATTCGAACAGGTCCTTCAGCCAGCGAAGCGCGACCGTTTCAAGATGCGATACGCCGGGCGTGGCGGTGTAAAGCCCTGCGTTCTGGTCCCACGCGCCCGCCAGCCAGTTTGCTGCCAGCGTGACAGGCAAGGAGCCGCCAATGACGAAGCCGAAGAAGCGTGGACCCGCGATCGCCATCGTTGCCGGGGAAACCGCTTCATCCAGCAGGCCAAGGACATCAGCGGCTGCCGTTGATGTTTGCGGCAATGGCTCATCGAGCCGGGTCAGCGCCCTCACCGCTTCCGGTGAGGGCGCGACCGATCGTTCGCCCAAGGAATCCAGATACCGAGTGGCCCGTTGTGCAGCGTCATCGAGCAGCGCGGTCATCTGTTTCCTTCCTGGTCTCCAGGACCAGTCTTTGAATCTATGGCAGAGCGAATACCCAGATTGCCGAACTCGGTGTCACGGGTAGTGCAATTTCCGGCGTCAGCATCGGGAACGTCGACGCATGTGCACTGCCGAACCCGACCACCATCGCCATGTACTGCTTGCCGTTCACTGCGTACGTGATCGGCGCGGAGCTGGGGACATCGGTGAGGCGAGTCTGCCACAGCTTCTGCCCGGTCGTATCGTCGTAGGCGTTGATGAACCGGTCGAGACCGCCGGCAAACACGAGTCCACCCGCCGTAGCGAGAACGCCGGTGCTTACGGCTGCGCGCTGGCGCTCGGTCCAGAGCGTCTTGCCCGTTTCAACGTTGATGGCCTGCAGCCGTCCGAACCGGCCATCGCTGTCCGGCCGCGCCTGGATCGAGAAGCGGATGCCTGTGCTCAATCCACCGCGCTCGCCTTCTGCCACCGGCGTCATGCTCATGCAGGTTTCCTGCGAAGGCACGAACAGGATCTTGGTCGATTCGTTGTACGCGGAAGGCACCCAGCTCTTGCCGCCGCCCGCGTGCGGGCAGACGACTTTCAGCTTGCCATCGCCCGGAATCAGATCGGGATTGACGGTCTTCTTCCCCGTCTTCGGATCGATCTTCGTCACGAGGTTCTGGATGCCGATATCGAATGACGACACATACTCGCCGGTCGCTGCATCCACGGCGTCATAAATGCCGAGCTTGCCTGCCGTCAGGATCACGCGGCGCTGCTTGCCGTTGACCGTCATGTTGATGAGGTGGCGCTCGAACATCCAGTCGAGGTCCCACTGGTCGTTCTGCATGTGCTGGTAGAACCAGACGAGCTTGCCTGTGTCAGGATTCAGCGCGACCGTTGCGTCGGTGTAGAGCGCGTCATTCGTCACGCCCTTCTTCTTGATGGCATTACGTAACGGGCCCGTGTCGTAAGTGGGAGCGACACCGAAGAACACGAGGTTCGTCACCGGATCGTAGTAGCCGGCAGTCCATACCGAGCCACCGTTACGCTTTTCGAGCGGCAGATCGTTCCACGTGTTGCCGCCAGGTTCGCCGGGCCGTGCAATGGTGTAGAAGCGCCAGGTTTCTTCCCCGGTCTGGGCATCGAAGCCTGCAATGTACGGTCCGCCGGCGTTGCGGCCGAGGGTTCCGATCATCACCTTGCCCTTGGCGACGATCGGGCCACCGGTGAGCCTGAGGCCCGCCTTGTAGTCACCGATTTCCTTGTCCCAGGCCACTGCGCCGGTCTTTACGTCAAGCGCAACGAGATGCACGTCCGAGGTGCCGACATAGAGCTTGTCACCATAGATGGCGAGATTGCGCTTCACGCTCGGTGCCGCGCCCTCAGGCAATTGCCTTGAGTACTGCCACAGCAGTTCGCCCGTCGTCGCATCGAGCGCCAGCACGTTGTCGCGATAGGCATGCACGAAGATCACACCATCATGCACAAGCGGTGTTGCGGCATTCGGGCCCGGCGGCAAAGCGAGCGACCAGGCCACGCCCAGATTCTTTACATTGGTCTTGTTGATCTGGTTGAGCGGGCTGAACGCTTTTGCGTCCCACGTGCGACGCCATTGCAGCCACGAACCATCGGGAGGATTGGTCAACAGCGCATCGGTCACCGGTGAAATGGTATCGAGCGGATTCTTGGGCAAGGGCCAGAATGGCAACTTGTAGCCTCGAGTCAGGCCACCGCCTGCCGCCTGCCGCGGCCCGGGAGCCGCCTTGCCTGGCATCACCATCGCATTCAACGCGCCGAGATCCGTGGGCAACGCCTTTTCTCCTGCAGCGATGCCGTTTTCCGAGAGCACAAGCGAAACCAGCTCGCTGTACACGGTATCGGTCATCGTCCGTCCACCGCCGGGCGGCATGTTGCGCACCTGTTCAAAGAGAGCGCCGACGGGCTGAGCAGCCCAACGCTGACGGAAGTTCACGCCCCGCAGCGGCGGGCCGAACTGGCCACCTCCGAGGTCCGGACCATGGCAGGCCGCACACGTATTGGTGTAGGTCGCCCTGCCGCGATCGGCCTGGGCAGCAGCATATTCGGGAGCGGCCTGGCCCATCGCCAGTCCCGCGGATAACAGACCTGCAACGGCCACACCGGCCTCAAGCAGGGAGCGACTCTTCACCATGAACTTTTCCCCTTTGGCACTCATCGATTTTCCATCCCAGTGACTATCTTCAAATTGATTCTTCACGGCGTCCTTCTCAACCCCACACTTCGCGGGCGACTTCCACGATCAGGCGCAGCTTGCTGCGCTGGGCCTCGACGGCAATGTCGTTGCCATGCACCGTGCTCGAGAAGCCGCATTGCGGCGACAGGCAGAGCTGTTCCAGCGGCACGTACTTCGCGGCCTCGTCGATGCGACGTTTGATGTCATCCTTGCTTTCAAGCTGACCGAGCTTGGTCGTGACGAGGCCAAGCACGACGGTCTTGTCCTTCGGCAGGAAGCGCAAGGGTTTGAAATCGCCGCTGCGGGCATCGTCGTATTCAAGGAAATAGCCATCGACTTTCATCTCGGACAGCAGTGCTTCCGCTACGGGCTCATAGCCACCCTGGGCTGCCCATGTACTCTTGAAATTTCCGCGGCACAGATGCACGGCGAGGGTCATGCCGGCGGGCTTCTGCGCCACGACGCGATTGATGAAGGAGGCGTAGCGATGTGGCAGCTCATCCGGATCATCGCCCCGGCTGCGAGCGGCTTCTCGCATCTTGTCGTCGCACAGGTAGGCGAGATTGGTGTCGTCCATCTGCACGTACGTAGCTCCGGCCGCCGCGAGCGATCGCAATTCATCGCCGTAGGCATTGGCCACGTCCTGGTAGAACGGCTCGAGATCGGGATAGTGCTCCTTGCTGATGCCTGCACGGCCACCGCGAAAGTGCAGCATCGTCGGCGAAGGAATCGTCACCTTCGGTGTCTTGTCAACGGACACCTTCGATCTGAGGAACTTGAAATCAGCAAGCTGGATGTCCTTGACGTGCCGCACCTTGTCGATCACGCGCATCACCGGCGGCGCCAGCTCCTGCGTGCCATCGGGCTTGATGATCGTGACCGGAATATCCGACTTCACGCCGCCCAGCTGCTCCAGGAAATCGACGTGGAAATAGGTCCGGCGGAACTCGCCATCGGTAACGCTTTGCAGGCCAACGTCTTCCTGGAATTTCACGATCTCGGCAATCGCGTCGTCTTCCACCGCGCGCAGCCCTTCTTGGGAAAGCTCGCCCTTTTTGTGCTGCTCCCGGGCATCGAGCAGCCGCTTGGGGCGCAGGAAGCTGCCAACATGGTCGGCACGGAACGGAGGCCGGGTACGGTTCGTCATGGCTATCCCCCCAAAAAAGACCTTTCATGAAATCATTCGCCATCGAGGGTGATGGGGGGCCGATCATAGTGGGAACACTGGTCCAAGGCACGACAGTAGCGGCAGGAAAAAAGGCGTCCGTAACCCTGTGGCAACCCTTCTTTTCGTGGCAGCGGGGACCCGGAGTCTGGTTCAATGCAACAGCGGCTGGTTACTCGCTGGCCGACTTCCGGAACTTGGGAGAGACAGGGAAATGCGGACTCTGATCATCATCGTGGGCGGGCTCGTGCTGCTCGGGCTTTGCATGCTCATCGGGCGGCTGACAGCCCTGGGCGCGCCGAAACTCGCACTCATCTTCATTCCTTTATGGCTCATCGCCGCAGCGGCCAACATGTGGATAGGCGTGGCACGGGCCGGCTATTCCGTCGGCGAGGAATTCCCGATCTTCCTCGTGATCTTCGCCATCCCTGCCGTTGCAGCGTTTGTCCTGTGGCGGAAGTTCTCGGGCTGAATCCGGAAGGCCAATGACAGCGGGTAAGCTTCTCCGTAGCCGGGGCCAGCACGACAGCGGCAAGGTCGGCATGGTCGAACTGTTCTTCGACCTGGTCTTCGTTTTTGCCATTACCCAACTGTCCCATTCGTTGCTTGCGCATCTGACGGCGGCCGGGGCAGCCCAGACGCTGCTGCAGCTCATGGCGGTCTGGTGGGTGTGGATCTACACCTCGTGGGTAACCAACTGGCTCGATCCGGAGCGAATCCCCGTCCGGGTGTGCCTGTTTGTCCTGATGCTGGCGGGACTCGTCCTGTCCTCATCGCTTCCGGAAGCGTTCACCGAACGAGGGCTCGCCTTCGCCGGTGCCTATGTGTTCATGCAGGTTGGTCGCACGCTGTTCTTTCTTTGGGCCGTGCGCGATGCACCCGTCGTCATGCGCCAGAATTTCCAGCGCATTCTGGTCTGGTTCCTGGTCTCGAGCATTCCGTGGATTGCCGGCGCCTTCATGGAAGGGAGCGAACGATTCATCTGGTGGACAGTCGCTCTTCTAATAGACGTGTCAGGCCCCCTGGTCTACTACCGCGTACCCGGCCTCGGCCGCGCCTTCACCCAGGACTGGGACGTCGATGGCAACCACATGGCCGAACGCTGCGGACTGTTCGTCATCATCGCGCTGGGTGAATCGATTCTGGTCACAGGCGCAACCTTTGCCGAGCTGGCCTGGAACAGCACGACTGTCACGGCCTTTGCGATTGCCATTCTCGGCAGCATCGCCATGTGGTGGATCTATTTCGACACCGGTGCGGAACGTGCGCACCATCGCATCATCCATTCGGACGATCCGGGTCGACAGGCGCGTTCCGCCTATACCTATCTGCATGCCCTGATCGTTGCAGGCGTCATCGTCTGTGCCGTCGCGGATGAACTCGTCCTCATGCATCCGGATCACGCAACCGAAGCCGGCATGGCCGCGATCCTGGGTGGGCCGGCGCTCTATCTCTCAGGCAACGCGCTTTTCAAGTGGATCACCAACGATAGGCGCACTCCGCCTCTCTCGCACTTGGTGGGCCTTGTGCTGATTGCAGCATTGATTCCGTTTGCGAGGGCACACGTATTCTCAGCACTCATGCTGGGCGCCCTGACAACCGTGATCATGGTGATCGTGGCGGCCTGGGAAACCCTTTCGTTGCGGCGGTCGCCACAGGGAGTTGCCCATGTCTGACCCCGGATCTGACGAGTATCCCTATCCCGAAGCCCAAGGCGACGTTCAGGAACCTGTCACTGTTCCGCACACGGAGCTGTCGGCCGATGCGTTGCGTGGAGTGATTGAATCCTTCGTGCTGCGGGAGGGGACGGACTACGGCGAGAAGGACTATTCCCTTGAACAGAAAGTCGCACATGTGCTGCGCCAGCTCGATCGTGGTGAGGCCGAGGTCCAGTTCGATCCCAACACCGAGACCGTGCACATCGTCGTCACTGGAAAGAAAAAGTAACTCTCCAGGCCGGAAGCCGGCGTACCAATCGGCTATCCTTCATCCATGCAACCCATCATTGCCATCGACAGCCTGTCCAAGACGTATGCGTCGGGGTTCCAGGCGCTCAAGCAGGTCAGCCTCGACATCCGGCGCGGCGAAATCTTCGCGCTGCTCGGCCCGAACGGCGCCGGCAAGACGACCCTGATCAATATCGTCTGCGGCATCGTCAATCCCTCGACCGGAACCGTTACCGTCGATGGGCACGATATCCGCAAGGACTTCCGCGCGACCCGCTCGCTGATCGGGTTGGTCCCGCAGGAACTGACCACGGACGCATTCGAGTCGGTTTGGGCTACCGTTTCGTTCAGCCGCGGGCTGTTCGGCAAACCGGCGAACCCTGCCCACATCGAAAAAGTGTTGAAGGACCTGTCCCTGTGGGACAAGAAGGACAACCGGATCATGACGCTGTCCGGCGGCATGAAGCGACGCGTATTGATCGCCAAGGCGCTTTCACATGAGCCTCAGATCCTGTTCCTCGACGAGCCAACCGCTGGCGTCGACGTCAACCTGCGGAAAGACATGTGGGCGATCGTGCGACTGCTGCGCGAATCCGGCGTCACCATCATCCTGACGACGCATTACATCGAGGAAGCCGAGGAGATGGCTGACCGGATCGGCGTAATCAACCAGGGTGAGCTCATTGTCGTGGAAGAGAAGGCGGCGTTGATGCAGAAGCTTGGCAAGAAGCAATTGACGCTCCAGCTCCACGAGAAGCTCAACGCAATTCCTGCTGAACTGTCGGCTTTTTCCCTGGCGCTGGCCGCCGAAGGTCAAGAGCTGGTGTACACATACGACATTCAGGCGGAGCGAACCGGCATAACGTCGTTGATGAAGGAACTGAGTGAGGCCGGTATCCGCTTTCGCGACCTGCAGACCACCCAGAGTTCGCTGGAAGACATTTTTGTGGACCTGGTGAGGCAGAAGCGATGAATTACCCCGGTATCCGCGCGATTTACCACTTCGAGATGTCGCGCACCGCGCGTACGCTGATGCAAAGCATCGTCTCGCCGGTCATTTCGACTTCGCTGTATTTCGTGGTCTTCGGCGCCGCCATCGGCAGCCGTATCACGGAGATCGAAGGCGTCAGCTACGGCGCGTTCATTGTTCCGGGCCTCATCATGCTGATGCTGCTGACGCAGAGCATCTCGAACGCATCGTTCGGTATCTACTTTCCGCGCTTCACCGGCACGATCTACGAGTTGCTGTCCGCGCCCCTCTCATTCGTGGAGATCGTACTGGGCTATGTCGGCGCGGCGGCATCCAAGTCGATCATCCTTGGGCTGATCATCCTGGCGACTGCCGGATTCTTCGTGCCGCTGCATATCGCCCATCCGGTGTGGATGTTGGCGTTCCTGGTGCTGACATCCGTGGCGTTCAGCCTATTCGGCTTCATCATCGGATTGTGGGCGGATGGCTTCGAAAAGCTCCAGATCATCCCGCTTTTGATCATCACACCCCTGACATTCCTCGGCGGAACGTTCTACTCGATCAGCGTACTGCCGCCGCCGTGGCAGACCATCGCGTTATTCAACCCGGTGGTCTACCTCGTCAGCGGATTCCGCTGGAGTTTCTATGAAGTCGCCGATGTAAGCGTGGGCTTGAGCATCTCCATGACGGTGGCATTCCTGGTGGCTTGCCTGATCGTGATCTGGTGGCTGTTCAAGACCGGCTATCGTTTACGCAACTAAGCCGGAGATCTACTCCTCGAGCTTCGCATCCATCGTGATCTTCGCATTGAGGAGCTTCGAGACCGGGCAACCGGACTTGGCACGAGCCGCGATCTCCGCGAATTTCGCCGCATCCGCACCGGGCACTTTCGCGACCACAGTCAGATGACTCGAGGTGATGGCAAACCCATCCCCCAGCTTTTCGAGCGTGATGTCAGCGTGCGTCTCGATCTTGTCCGCGGTGAAGCCTGCTTCACCCAGCATCAGAGACAACGCCATTGAGAAGCAGCCGGCATGGGCCGCGCCGATCAGTTCTTCCGGGTTGGTCCCTTTGCCGCCTTCAAAGCGGGACTTGAAGCCATACGGCGCTTCCTTGAGCACACCGGTCTCTGTGGAGATCGTGCCGCCGCCTTCCTTGATGCTGCCTTTCCATACTGCCCACGCTTTCTTGATCATGATTCTTCGGTCCTTTCGTTAGTCCTGTCTGTTGATTGGGGTATCGAAATTCTGTGAAGCGGGCGGATCGCTCGCCGGAAATGTCTCATCCAGCGTTTCGTCGAGCAAGACTTCCCTATGACGTCGGGATCGGCGCCACAGCAGCCAGTGCGTCAGCAAGTGAGTCACGGCAAAGGAAACGGCCGCTACGACAATAGCATCGCGGACCTGGCCTCCCAAACCGGGAGTTGGCGGAGTGCCTGCAGGGTGATCTGAACGCACAACACTCTCCAAAAACTGGCTTTACGACCTCGGCCGCATACAACACATTAGAAGCGGCGAACCACGGTGTCTATCAGCAGAGTCCTACAAGGGGTTGAACACACGCCGGAGGGAAGCGCGTCGGAACCGGAACTGGCTTAAGCGGGTAGAAATGATCCCGGACGGATCATCGAGTGTTCCGGATGCGGGTGAAGGATGAAACCGTGTCTTGAATACAGCGTATGAGCGTCATCCGTAGCCAAGGTAAAGCCTACCGCTTCAAGACCCGGGTACGACATCACCGCCGCAACGATGGCTCTTCCGTAGCCTTTGCCGCGATACTGCGGCACGACAAAAACGTCCTTCATGTGCGCGGCGGTCGCGTAATCCGTCACCGCCCTCGCAAACGCAACCTGTACGCCCTCCACATAGCCGCCGAAGCACAATGAATTCTCGATGGCTTTCTTGAGCAGCTCAAGACTGATGCCCTGGGCCCAATAGGATTCCGTCGCCAGATAGCGATGGATCAACGAAATATCGAGCTCTGATTTATCCGTGGAGATGCGCATGGATCACTCCTCACCCATATACCGGAACCTGGGCATCTTCACGCCATCACGTTCGATGACTTCCGTGAACATGGCGAGGGGTCGTACCCACAGACCCTGCTCACCGTACAGCGCCCGGTAGACGACCAGATCCTGCAATGTCTCGGAATCCTTTGCTGTTCCGATAACTTCGTACTCGCCACCCTTGAAGTGGCGGTAGCGGCCGATCCTGAGGGAATCCATTGGTCGGTCCAACGAAACTACGGGAGGAACCGGCAGGCATTTATCTGATCACGCAGCCTCATTGCTTCGGTTCTGGCGGCAGTCGTGAAATCCGGGCCGTTACTGGCGAAGAGAATGGCACGCGATGAGCTGATCACAAGCCCGGTGCCGTCGGGTGTTCGGCCCGCACCGACGAGTTTTTCTACATCGCCGCCTTGTGCGCCAACGCCGGGGACAAGCAGTGGCATGTTGCCGACGATCGCGCGGACTCTTCGCATCTGCTCCGGCCAAGTGGCGCCCATCACCAGCATGCAGTTGCCGTTGGTGTTCCAGCGAGTGGCAATCTGTTCGGCGACGACTTCGTATAAAGGCCGGCCACCGACATCGAGTTCCTGGAAATCCGCTGCGCCGGGATTCGAGGTATGGCAAAGCAGGATGACGCCCTTGTCGGCGTACTTCAGGAAAGGCTCGACGGAATCGCGGCCCAGATACGGGTTCGCGGTGACGGCATCGGCGCCGTAACGCTCAAAAGCCTCGATCGCATACTTCTCCGCAGTGCTGCCGATGTCTCCCCGCTTCGCATCGAGGATGACCGGCACTGCAGGGTAGGTCTTCTTTATGTAGTCGATCGTCCTCGACAGAGCGTCTTCGGCACGATGGGCGGCAAAGTAGGCTATCTGCGGCTTGTAGGCACACACCAGGTCATGCGTCGCATCGACGATGGCCTTGCAGAACTTAAAGAGTCCTTCGGAATCGCGGCTGAATTGCTTCGGCATCTTCGCTGGCTCGGGATCGAGGCCAACGCACACGAGGGAGTTGTGGCTGCGCCAGGCGGCGCCAAGCTGGTCGATGAATTTCATCATGAGGCAGAAAATGGCGGCCGCGCAGCCGGATAACGCGGCGCCATTCTAGCAGGCGCGATGCAGGATATTCCGCATCACGCCGCCAACGGGAGGGTCACTTCTCCGGATACATCAGCACGAACCCATCCCGATTCGGCATCTTCACCCGCGGCAGCGACTTGGCGTCGAGCGTCGTTGTGTTCTTGACGATGCCGTTCAACGACAGCAGGTATGCCGTCAGCGAATACACTTCGTCATTGCTGAGCGATTTCGGCGCCTGGAACGGCATCGCGCGACGGATGTAGTCGAACACGGTTGTCGCATAGGGCCAGAAACTGCCCAGCGTTTTCACGGGTTTATCGGTAGCGAGACTGCCCACTCCACCCACCAGCCGATCGAACGGTTGTCCCGAGCCTTCCTGGTTATGGCAGGCCGCGCATTTTTCCAGGAAGACCGCCTTGCCTTTCACTGCAGTGCCCGAACCGGCGGGAAGGCCCGTGCCATCCGGCTGGATGCTGATATCCCACGCCGCGATGTCAGCGGGTGTTGCAGTAGCACCAAGTTGCGGACCTTCTGCGGCCAGCGCAGACCCGCCCATGACGAGCAAGCCGACAAACAGGAGGTTACGCGTAGACATTGGTCACCTCACCGCTCTCCGCCACCTTCCAGTTCTGGATCGTGTTGTTGTGATAGTTGGTCTTGTCGCCACGCTCGGCGATCACCGCGTCGCGGGCGGGTTGCACGGCTCCGGTCTCATCGATGGCGCGGCTCTTGAGAATGGCCGGCCCTCCGTTCCAGCGCCAGGCCATGCGGAATCGCGTGAGCGACTTTGAAAGCACAGGCGCGGACAACGCCGCCTCTGCCCACGTACGACCACTGTCAGCCGATACTTCAACCCGGGCGATCTTTCCGGCACCCGACCAGGCAAGGCCATTGATCTCGTAGAGCCCGGGCCCCTGCATCGCGAGACCATGTGAAGGACTGGTGATGATGGATTTGACGCCCATCGGATACGTGAACATCAGCGACTTGCCGTCGCGCAGAAGTTCGGTGTACTTCGATGTTTCGTCACGAGTCATGGTCGGGCCGGTATTGGCCTCCAGACGCCTGAGCCACTTCACGTTCATGTTGCCTTCGAAACCCGGGAGGAAGAGACGCATGGGATAACCCTGCTCCGGTCGAATCCTCTCGCCGTTCTGGTAGAGCGCGATGATGGCGTCGTCCATCGCCTTCGCGACCGGAACGCTTCGGCTCATCGAGGCCGCATCGGCACCCTCGGCCAGCAACCAGCCTGCGCCGGGTTCGATTCCCGCTTCTTCCAGCAGGATGGATAACGGCACGCCGGTCCACTCGCTGCAGGACAGAAGGCCGTGAATGGTGCCGCATGATGCCTGCGGTGCTTCGGCCGCCCAGTTGCCGGCACTGTTGCCGGAGCATTCCAGAAACTGGATGCGAGAGACAGTCGGATAACGCAGCAGTGCGTCCACCGTAAAGGTCAGCGGCCGCTTCACCCGCCCATGAATGACCAGGCGATGCACTGCCGGATCGATGTCCGGGATGCCGCTGTGGTGACGTTCGAAATGCAGGCCGTTCGGCGTGATCGTGCCGCGGAGTAGTTCATGAGGTGTACGCGAAGCGCCACTGCCTACGGCACCCGGCGTGCTGCGAATGCCTCGTTGGACGGCCGATTCGTACTTTGCAGGCTGGCCATATCCACTCATCGGCGTTCCCGGCGCTTTCATCCAGGGCGAAATCGCCAATGCTTCGGCGCCTGCGGGTTGAGCCGTCAGCAGGGACAACCCCCCTGCTCCAACGAGCGCCGCGCCTTGCAGGAAGAGGCGTCGATGCAACAGCCCATTGCCCGCGACCAGATCGTCGGTGCCCGGCGAACCGGATTGAGTTTCGTTGGCCATGATTCCCCCCACAGGAATGCGCTCTTTTGATTATCGTCGGTACGCGCAGCCTAATGCCTAATTCTTCGTCTGGCTACGGGCGGAAGCTGTATCTCACGGCGATCTGCAGTTCATCTTCGACAGCCGCTGAAGGAATACCGGCAAGACGCCGCTGCCGCAATTTGCTGTCGTTGCGCAAACCTTCGGCGACCACCTGCCAGCTATCGTTGACATCGAAGAACCAGGCCAGCGTCCAGGCGTGTCCATCCTGCCAGCCATCGAAGAACCCCGCGCCACGCACCGTTGTTGTGTAGAACCGGTCGAACCGCGCGCTGAACCGCTGGCGGCCATATGCCTTGCTCACCAGCAGGAAGTCGGACCAGTAATCGAGTATGCCGCCGCCCCGACCGTCGTCACTGGGCGAAACGCCGGTATCACCGTCCATGCGTTGTGCGATGACGGTCCAGTTGCGAGGTAGCTCAAGTCGCATGCCGAACGCGTCGAAGCGCGAGAGCCAGGCGTACTCGGTGCCATTGGTGGCGGCAGGGTCACCGCGATTGTCGTAATGCAATGCTCTCAAGACGAGACGGTCGCGGTACGAGAACTCGAGGCCAGAGTAGTAACCGGCCCGGTTGTCGATTTCCGAAAAGAGCTCGAGTTGATCAGGTCCAAAGTGCACGACGGACGTCTGCGGAATGCGGCCAAACAGTGGCGTCTGCCGGTCATGCACTGCCCAGCCGCGCTGACGGATGAGGATGCCCATCGGATCGTTCCAGCCGTAGATCCCGAGCACGACGCCGATATCGAAAGGCCGGCCGACGCCCGCGCCAGCATTGGTGAGGCTGATTTCGCCGCCGATGGTCCGGATCTCCTCGCCAATCCACGTATTGATGGCGGAAGGACTCAAGGAGTAGATGCTCTGCCAGCCGATGCCGCGATTCTCCATGGAGATGGGTGGATAGAACGCGCCCAGCTTCGTCCGCCAGCGCCACTCTGAAGTCGGCACGGGGCGCCATTCGAGAAACGCCTCGGTGAGGTCGATGGGGTTCTTGTCGTTATCGTCCGTCGCAAACAGCGTGATCGTGCCGCGAATCGTGTCCGTCACCGGCCCCGCGTAGTCGAGCATGATGTTGCCGAGCTGCAGCCCGTCATTCGCCTCATCGAAACGCAGAAGGCCAAGTCCGCCGTCTACGAACGATGTGAGCGGGGTATCAGCCGCCACCAGCCGCATGTCTACCTGAGCGGTGAATTCGTGGGGCCCGGCCGCGAAAACCGGCGGGATGAACCCGCAGGCGACCAGCAAAAGGAAAAGTTGGCGGGCCACTTCAGTAGCGGAGCTTTTTCGAACTGCTGATCTGGGGTGCGGGTGCCAGGGCTTGAGTCAGTTTGAATTCACTGCGAGCCGTATCTGCCGCCACTGTCACTTCCGTTGCAAGTTCGGGGTTGGGCTCCGTGAATCGAGGATTCCAGGCTGTCACGCGATACGTGCCCGCCGGCAAGTCATTGAGGTCGATGCGACCACGGGAATCCGTCTTGCCGTAGTAGGGCGAATCGGCCACGTAGACGTAGCCGATCATCGAATCGTGGATGTTGCAGCCGAGGATCACGAGCCCGGACTGCTCGAATGTGACGGGTGCGGAAGCCTGCCCTCTATAGAGCGGCAGCGCGAAATGCTTGGCCGGGGAGAACGAGTACACCTGGTGCGCAACGTCATCGCTGTTCGGGAACGACACGACGGTTCCTTTGCGAACGATGAGGATCTGCGGCTCGAACTGCAGGTTGATCTGGTCCATCGTCGCCATGGGCGCGGCTGCGGCGGGGGCGGGATTGACCGGGGACCCGGCTGCTGGCGTCGCCACCACCGCCACCTCGGGAACCGGTTTGCCGTCGCGGTCGACAATCGTGACTGCCAAAGTCGCCGCATTGCAGCAGCTAGCCACTCCCCAGAGCGCTGCGAACCCGAGAACTCGCGACGGCAGTTTCATGCAGTTGTTATCGGCTGGCACACCGGCAAATGTAAGCTCGCGAAAGAGGTTTTTATACCGCTGAACACGGGATCGCGAAACCTGCTGCGATATAGACGTTTGGCCTCTTGAGTTCCTTACCGCCACCGCTCGACTGATTGTGAAATACAGCACGTTCCGTGAGGAACAGGGCCGTTACCGTAGCGGCGTGAAAAGGTTACAAATCGCGTCGTACCCGCAGTCCCCTGGAAAATCCATGCGAGCAGGAATTCTTGCGTTAGTGACGCTGACTCTGTTGCAGAGCGGCTGCGCCACCATGAATGAGGCGGAATGCCTCACCGTCGACTGGCGGACGATCGGGTTCGAAGACGGTGTCGCTGGCCACTCGGGAGACCGCATCGCACAGCATCGCGAGGCCTGCGCGAAGTTCGGAGTCACTCCGGACCTCGCTGCGTACCAATCCGGACGCGAGGCCGGCCTTGAGGAATACTGCCAGCCTGCAAATGGATTCCGTCTGGGTTCACGGGGCGCCAATTACAGCGGAGTCTGTCCTGCTGAACTGGGTGCCGGTTTCTCGGACGCCTATGCTTCCGGCAGGCAGCTTTACACGCTGGAAGCCCGCGTCTCCACGGCTTACTCACAGCTCGATTCAAAACGGCGCGAACTCGATCGACTGCAAGACGAGATTCTGCGCAAAACCGCGATCATCGTCCGCAGTGAATCCACTACCGAGGAACGGGCACAGGCTGTCCTCGATACGAAACAGATGGCCGAACGAACCGGCCGGCTCAAGGCCGAGATCATCCAGCTCGAGCGCGATGCGGTGTACTACGAGCGCGAGCTCGAAGACTATCGCGCGACGATCACCTTCGCCGGCTAGCTGCGCGCCAGGGTGATTGCCTTCTCGGGGCAATTCTTCACGCACAGTCCACACGCTTCGCAAGCGGCCGCGTTCACCGCAAACGCCTGGCTCCAGCCGTGAGCGAAACCTTTCAGTTTGCCGATCAGGCTGAGCTGTTTGCGCTCTTCCGCAGGGAGAACGCCCATCTCGAACACTTCAACCGGGCAGACCGCCACGCATTCGGCTTTTCCCTCACACCGGTTGCGATCTATGACCGGATGAAAAGCACCGGCAGGCTGCGGACAGTTGTGGTCAGGCGAAGTAGACATGCGGCTTGATGCTACTCGGTGGTCTCGCGGGGTGTGCGTCGAGTGCCCGCATAGAGTTCGAACAGCAGGAGCTTGCAGGGAATACTGCCATTCATGAGGCTGATGGTTCGTTTCGGCTTAAGGCCAATGGATTTGTATGGTGACGCTGCAGCAGCGAGGATGGCCGCCTGCCAGCCGCTGAACTTCTGCTTGAGGGTGTCGCCCACCTCCTCGTAGAGCTGCACGATATCGCCTTCGCTGCTGCCGATGCGTTCGCCGTACGGCAGGTTCGTAACGAGGATTCCGGTCTCCGCAGGTGGCTCGGCATCCTGGAAGCGGCCCGTGTTGAAGGTCATGTACTTCTCGACGCGGGCGTCGAGAGCGCTCTTCTTCGCCATCGCCACGTAGGTCGCGTTGATATCTGAAGCGACGACTGGCGCTAGTGGGGCCTCCAGCTTCTCGGCGCGCACGCGGTCCTGCGTGACACGCCACAGCTCACGATCAAAGTCCTTCAGCCACTCGAAATGGAACTCGCCTTTCTTGCGATGAATCTGCGGCGCCTTGTGGACGGCCATCATTGCGGCTTCAATGGCAATGGTGCCGCTGCCGCACATCGGATCCATGAAGGCCTGGCTGCCGTCGTAGCCCGCCAGAATGAGAAGCGCCGCCGAGAGGGTTTCCTTGAGCGGCGCAGGATGGCCCTGCTCCCGATAGCCACGCTTGTGCAACGACTTGCCCGAAGTATCCAGGCTCAGCATGCAGCGGCCATGCCGCAGGTGTGCCACCACGACTACCTTGGGTTCGCTTCGATCGACGACAGGCGCGACGCCTTGAGCTCGCTCGAAAACCTCGCGGATGCTCTCGCGCACCTGCGTGATGATCTGCTTTGGTGCCATCCCGCCCTTGTCGGCATCGTCACCCTGGCTTTCAACCATGAAGCCGTGACGCGCTTCGAACAGCTCATGCCAGCGAATACGCCGGACCTGCGAGCGAAGCATCTCAGGCGACTTGGCCGGCACTTCCTTGATGACCCGCAGGATGCGGCTCGCCGTCCGCAGCTTCAGGTGCAGCTCGTAGAAAAGCGTGTCTGTTGCCTCGAAGGCGACAGCGCGGTAGCCGGGCACGATGTCGCGTGCGCCCAGGGCTTCGAGCTCAAGGACCAGGGCGGGTTTGGTTTCTTCGGGACAGGTGGCGATCAGTTGCATGCGGGCGAATGGTATCCCGCGCGCAACAAAAAGGGGCGGAGCAATCGCTTGCCCCGCCCCCTGTCGGCTGTCGAAGTTACTTGATGTCGAAACGATCCAGGTTCATCACCTTGGTCCAGGCGGCCACGA
Source organism: Steroidobacteraceae bacterium (assembly GCA_965279735.1). Taxonomy (GTDB): domain Bacteria; phylum Pseudomonadota; class Gammaproteobacteria; order Steroidobacterales; family Steroidobacteraceae; genus CAIUGU01. Next base: position 3,150,424 of record OZ257260.1, read on the forward strand.
AGTCCTGCACGAACTTCTGCTTCGAGTCCGCGCTGCCGTAGACCTCGGCCAGCGCACGCAGCACCGAGTTCGAACCGAACACCAGGTCCACGCGCGTACCGGTCCACTTCACAGCGCCCGTCTTGCGGTCTCGTCCTTCAAACGTGTCCCCGCCTTCGACCGGTTTCCAGGCCGTGCTCATGTCGAGCAGGTTCACGAAGAAGTCATTCGTCAGCGTGCCGGGCTTCGTGGTGAAGACACCGTGCTTTGAGCCGCCATTGTTGGCACCCAGCGCCCGCAGGCCGCCCACCAACGCGGTCAATTCAGGTGCCGTGAGCGTGAGCAGCTGGGCCTTGTCGACCAGCAGATGCTCGCCCTGTGCACCGGCGCTGCCGGACGCATAGTTGCGGAAGCCGTCTGCCTCAGGCTTCAGATAGTCGAAGGATTCCACATCGGTCTGCGCCTGGGTGGCATCGTTGCGACCCGGGGTGAACGGCACGGCCACGTTGACTCCAGCATCGTTCGCAGCCTTTTCAACGGCTGCGACGCCTGAAAGCACGATGAGATCGGCCAGCGAGACCTTCTTGCCGCCCGATGCTGATTGGTTGAACTCGAACTGAATGCCTTCGAGAGCCTTCAAGACCTTCGCAAGCTGCGTGGGCTGGTTTACTTCCCAGTCCTTCTGGGGCGCGAGACGGATGCGTGCTCCGTTGGCACCACCGCGCTTGTCGCCCCCGCGGAAAGTCGAAGCCGAAGCCCAAGCTGTCGAGACCAGTTCGCTTACGGAAAGGCCCGAGGCAAGTACCTTCGCCTTCAGGGCGGCAACGTCTTCACTGTTGATCAGCGGATAGTCGACCTTGGGAATGGGGTCCTGCCAGATCAGTTCTTCCTTCGGCACTTCGGGACCGAGGTAGCGGACCCGCGGACCCATGTCGCGATGGGTCAGCTTGAACCAGGCGCGGGCGAAGGCTTCGGCAAATGCCTGCGGGTTATCGAGGAACTTGCGCGAGATCTTCTCGTAGGCCGGATCGAAGCGGAGTGACAGGTCGGTCGTCAGCATCTTCGGTTTCTGCTTCTTCGACTTGTCGTGTGCGTCCGGGATGATGTCCGGCCCATCCTTGGCCACCCACTGGATGGCACCGGCCGGGCTCTTCTCCTGCACCCATTCGAACTTGAACAGGTTCTCGAAGAAGTTGTTGCCCCATTGCGCAGGCGTGGTGGTCCAGGTGACTTCCAGACCCGAACCGATCGCATCGGCACCGCTGCCGGTCTTGTAGTTGCTGGTCCAGCCCAGGCCCTGCCCTTCAAGAGCGGCACCTTCGGGATCCAGGCCCTTGTGCGACTCCGGACCGGCGCCGTGTGTCTTGCCGAACGTATGGCCGCCCGCGATGAGCGCGACGGTTTCCTCATCGTCCATCGCCATGCGGCCGAACGTCTCGCGAATGTCGTGCGCCGCGGAGATCGGATCGCCATTGGCGTTGGGGCCTTCTGGATTCACATAGATCAGGCCCATGTGCGTGGCACCGAGCGGCTTGGCAAGATCCCGCTCGCCCGAGAACCGCTTGTCGGTCCCGAGCCATGTCTTCTCGTCGCCCCAGTTGACGTCGTAGTCGGGCTCCCAAACGTCTTCGCGGCCCGCGCCGAAGCCGAAGGTGCGGAAACCCATGGATTCGAGTGCCACATTGCCAGTCAGGATGAACAGGTCGGCCCAGGAAATGGCCTGGCCGTACTTCTGCTTGATGGGCCAGAGCAGGCGGCGCGACTTGTCGATGTTGACGTTGTCCGGCCAGCTGTTCAGCGGCGCGAAGCGTTGCTGCCCTCGACCGCCACCACCCCGGCCGTCACCAACGCGATACGTGCCCGCGGAGTGCCAGGACATGCGGATGAACTGCGGCCCGTAGTGACCGAAGTCGGCTGGCCACCAATCCTGCGAATCGGTCATCACCTTGAGAAGGTCTTTCTTCAGCGCCGCGTAGTCCAGCTTCCCGAACGCTTCGGCGTACTTGAATTCATTGCCGAGCGGATTGGAGCGCGTGGAATGCTGGTTCAACAGGTCCAGCCGTAACTGGTTAGGCCACCAGTCCCGGTTGGTCGTACCGCCACCGGTGTGATTGAAAGGACACTTTGCTTCTGACACTTTGACTCTCCCCCGAGACTGATTGACGACGGTCGCAGCTTAGGCCCGCCGGCCGCCATAAAGGAAATCGATTGTTCCGATGTGTTGGATAGGCATTGACGATACCTACAACGACAAATTTATAACTCCGGGCTACCCCGAAGCGAAATCAGGGCTTGGGCGGTGGAAGTCCGGAGGACTATTCGTAGCGAAGGACGGTGGCGGGATTGAGGCGGGCAGCGCGAAAGATCTGGAAGCCAGCCACCGACCATGCCAACAGGACAATGAGCGAAAAGCTCATCAGGAACGGCCATGCCGTCAGCTCAATGCGAAGGGTAAACATGCTGAGGTAAGCCTGGGCAGCAAGATAGGCGATGGGTAACGCAGCCAGACTGCCAACCACGACCGGAATGGAAACTCTTTTGAGAAGGCCTATCAGAACAACCCATGCAGGAGCACCGAGCGCCTTACGGACGGCAATCTCGTGGAACTGGCGATTGCTTTCGTGAACCGCCATCGCCACCAATCCCGTCAGAGAAATCGAGATTGCCAGCAGCATGAGGCCGCTGATGAAATTGAACAGCATCTGGAAGGGTCGATACCCCTGGTCAAAAACGGCATCGACGAAAAGGACATCGAGGGGTATATCCGGCGCGAGTTGGTTCCATGCCCTGCCCATCTCATCCAGAGTGGCAGCAAGCTCGCGAGTGGAAACTTTAAGTAAAGGGATTGAAGTCCGGCGAGCCAAGGCAAAGATGCTGCCCTGTGATCCATCACTGGCAACACTCAAAGGCCGGTTTTCCACTACCCCGACGATGCGGACGGGTTCCCATGAGCCCTCTTCCGCACCAGGCTCGTAAAGAAGCTGTCCGACTGCCGCGGCGGGATCCTTGAATCCCATGCTCTCGGCCAGCGCCCTGTCTACGATCATCGAAAGGGGCCCCGCCGTTTCATTCCCCGGTTGTCCAGGGGCGAGAAGGTCAGAGGCGAAACCCGGATCCAGTGCACGCCCGGCCAGAAGCGGAATTCCCAGTGTTTTGAAGAAATCCCGCTCTATGCCATAGAAGGTGACCGATGAACGGGGAGACTCGCTCGATGGCCCGTGGCTGAAAGAGTTTATCCTTGGCTCGGCCCACGGCCTGGACTGCATTGCCGAAACTGCTTGCACGCCGGAAATTGATGAGAGGCTGTTTTTATAGACGGCAAAGTCGACGCGCGCATCGCGCAGATCATTGCCGACCATGACGATAGATTGTTGCTGAGGCGCAAGAGCCTTGGCCCTGAGCATTTTCGCCTGTTGATCCACAACCATCAGGACAACCAACAAAAGACTGGCGGCGGCAAATTGCCCGCCCACCATGACTGCACGTCCCGTGCTGGAGGCAGCCATTGCTGGCGACTTCACCGCGCGACCTGGAGCAACCCTTACGGAGGCTAGAGCCACATAACCTCCAGCAATCACCCCCACCGACAACAGAGAAAGCAGTGTCAAAGTCCACAGCGTTCCGTCTGCCAGAACCACTCTCCTGATCTCAACATCAAGCGTTCGGTCAATGATCGGTGCAGACGCCAGCACAAGAATCATGGCTGCGATCAAGGCAACGGTTGAATGGATGGCTGTCCGCGACCATTGCTGCAGGACCAGATCAAGCATGGTCGCCCCCACAACGCGACGGGTGGCAGCCTCCTTGAACCGCGCTGCTGCCTGGGCGATCTCCAGATTGGCGTAGTTGATGGTTGCAAGTCCCAGGATGAGCACACCTAGAAGGAATAGCACCCAGGTGATCGACATTCCCTCGGCCACGTTCGAAAACATCGCCTGATCCAGGCGCGCCGTATTGAGCGAAGAAAGCCCTATGGCAGTGAATGTCGCGTCGTAATAAGACAGCTGATTGGCTGGAATGTATTTCTGGGCAAACCCGGCGATCCCGCCCAGGAACACTTCTCGCGCACGGTCGAGATTGTTCTGCGGTAGCACCACGTACATGGCAGTGTTGAACCCCAGCCAATGGAGCTCGGGCGGTGGGCCTGCTGTCGGTGGTCTTCTAGCCGCCAGAATGGCTTCATGGACATCCCAGGATGCAAGCATCTCGAAATCGAAAATCGACGAACCGGGTAGCGGCCTGATTACGCCAGTTACGGTTGCGTCGATCAGTCCGTCGATCCTGATGGGCTTCCCAATCACATCGCGCGAGCCGAAGAGACTGATTGCCGTCGCATCTGTGAGAAGGACGCTGCGTGGCCCAGCCATCGCCGTCACGGAGTTCCCCGCAACAAACTCAAGATCGAATGCGGAAAGATACTGGGAATCGGCTGCTACTCCCCTTACGTTGATCTTGTTGGCAGGAGTGGCTATCGCAGTTCCACCCCAATCAACAACCCTCACTACAGCCTCTAGCTCAGGGAACTCTTGCTCGAAGTATTTCGCAGCATGCGCGACCGTCAGAAGCGTTCTGAGCGGACGCCGCTCCCCAGGGAAGGTTAGATCGGTTGAAATCAGGTAGATCCGGTCAGCTTTGCTGAAATGTCTTTCCGAGGTCTCGAGGTATCTCACCACCGAGTAAGCGACGATGAACCCGGCCAATCCCAAAGCAAGGCCCAGGATTCCAAAGACCGTCACCACAGACTGATGACGCAGAGAACGTATCGCGGTGATGAAGTAGTGCCACAACATCGCTATTCGTATCGCAGGACCGTGGCGGGATTGAGGCGGGCAGCGCGGAAGGTCTGGTAACCGACCGCGGCCCAGGCGACGATCAGTGTCGCGACAAAGCTGAGCACGAACGGCCAGGCAGTGAGATCGATCCGGTACAGGAAAGTACTGAGGTAGGTCTTTGCGACCACATAGGCGAGGGGCAACGCGATCGCGTTACCAATGAGAACCGGAAGGGTGAATCTGCCCAGGAGCTTCCATGCCACTGTCGACGTCCCTGCTCCCAGCGTCTTGCGTACTGCGATCTCGTGGTACCGGTGGTGCGATTCGTGGATCGACATGGCGATGAGACCGGCGATCGCGATGCCGACGGCCAGCACGACCAGTCCATTCACGAAGTTGAACATCCTGCTGAAGGGTCGGAAGCCGCTATCAAAAGTGGCGTCCAGGAACCGGACATCAAGTGGAATATCCGGTGCAAGTTTGTTCCACACTTCGGTCATGCGCCCGAGAGCCCGACCAACGTCCGGCGCACTGACACGTAGCAAGGGAACCTGAGCCCGGGGGACGAGCTGATAGACGCTGCCTACGGAGCCAAAATTCTGTATTGAAAGTGGCTTGTCCTCAACGACACCCACGATTTTTAAAGGCTGCCAACCCGTGTTCGCATTTTGCGGAGGCGGGGGAACGTACAGCATCTGGTTCAAAGCGTCTTCAGGCTTGGATAGTCCCATTCCAACGATGAAGGAGCGGTCCACAACCAAGGACCGGGGAATCGCGCGACCAGCAGCGAGCTGCTGCTCAGCACCAGAAGGCGCCAAGGCGTCACCATGACTGGAATCGAGGGATCTCCCAGCCAGCAGCGGCATCCCCATGGTCTCGAAGAATTTATCTGTAACGCCATGTTGATTGGCAGCAAGCCGCGGTGAGTCTTGCGAGGGCGTCCGGTTCAGCATCCATATTCCCGATGCTGTAAACGGCCTAACCGCTATCGCAGATATCGCTTCCAATCCGGGTATCCCGGCAAGGGAATTCTTGTAGACGTCGAATCCAATCCGGGCGTCGTTGAGATTGTTCCCGACAAGAAGTACGGATCCGGCAGATTCCCCCAGTGCACCGGCCCGAAGGGACTGCGTCTGGTTCTGCATTACGATGACGACGGCGAGTAGCAGACACGCCGCGGCGAACTGCAATGACACCATTACTGTCCGGCTATATCCCGGAGATCTGCCTGCGCTGGCCGCCCTCAGGGCACGTCCAGGCGTGACGCGACAGGCTTTCAATGCCGGGTACCCCCCTGCCACCACGACAACCCCAATGAGCAGGGATGGCAGGAGCACCCACAGCGCCGCGTCAGTGAACGCGGTCTTCCTGATCTCGACATCAAGAGCTTGATCAAGGACTGGCGCCACTAGCAGCACGACCAAGAGCGCCAGAACCGTGGCACTCGAGGCGTGCAACGCCGTTACAGACAGGTTCTGCATCAAAACCTGTCCAGCACTTGCGCCCATCACACGACGCGTTCCCAGTTCCTTGAGCTTGCCGTTTGCCTGTCCGACGGCGAGATTGGCGTAGTTGACGGATGCCAGTCCGAGAATCAGGCCTCCAAGTACCATGAGGATCGTCGTGATCGACCAACCACCGCTGTTGGCAAACAGCACTTGATCCAGCGTGGTAGTTGCCAGCGAGTCCAGTCTTATTGCCTTGAAACCAAGTTTGGCAAAGCTTTCCTGATCTGCCGGCACATATTTTTTGGCAAAGGAGTCCAGCCCTGCAACAAACGATTCACGAATAACATCTGAGTCGGGAAGTAGCACGTAGGTAGCCGCACCGACTGCTCGCCATTCCTCTCGTGGCGCTTGCCCAACATTCGCAGGCGCAATGGCGGCCATGTAAGTCTCATGGATATCCCATGTCGCCAGCACACCAAAGTCGAATGCCGACGATTTCGGTAGCGGATCAAAAACGCCTGTCACCGTGGCGTCTGTCAATCCGTCCAGAATCACGTTCTTTCCCAACGCTTCGGTCGTACCAAACAAACTCATTGCGACTGGAATACTGATCAAGACGCTGCGCGGATTACCAAGAGCCCTTTTCAGGCTGCCCGCAACCAAGCGCAAATCAAAAGCGGTGAGAAAATCAGAATCCGCAGCCACGCCCTGTACGGAAATTTTCTCGCCGCCCGATGCGACCGCCGTATCGCGCATTCCCCGTACCCTGATCACAGTCTCGATCTGCGGATATTCCTCCTTCAGATATTTGGCTACATGCTCCGCAGTGCCAAATGTATTGATGGAAGGCCTCTCATCGCGAAAGTCGAACTGCGTAGCTACCAGGTAGATCCGCTCGGCTTTTGAAAAATGATTTTCTGCAGTCTCCTGATACCGGACTACAGACCAAGCGACGATGAAAGCAGCCAGCCCGAGTGCGAGGCACAGGACATTGATCAGCGTTGCTGCCTTCTGGTAGCGGAAGGTACGTAGTGCCCCTGCCACGTAGTGACTGATCATTGTCGTTGCCCTAGCGCGGCATTCGGATACCGATCAGCAGGTGGTCTGCATTCATGGACGCGATTTAACCCGCGGGCGTTACTCATATCTCAGCACCGTCCCCGGATTCAGTCGCGCAGCACGCAGCGTCTGGCTGCTGACGGCGATCCAGGCAATCAGCAGGGTGATCAGAAAGCTGACAATGAACGGCGTTGGTGTGAGCGATATCCGACTGAGGAAATTCGCGAGATAGGATTGTGCTGCGAAGTAGGCCAGCGGCCAGGCTGCAAGGTTCGCAATGACGACGGGCTTGGAGAAGTCCCGAAGCAGCAATGAGACTATCTGTGAACTCGTGGCTCCCAGCGTCTTGCGCACTCCTACTTCGTGAATACGTCGGCTGGCAACGAAACTCGCCATGCCGAAAAGACCCATCGCCGCAACCGCAAATGCTGCGAACGCGAGTCCAGCAACCATATGATTGATGCGTTCGTAAGTAATGTAGGCTTGCTCGAACAACTCATCCAAAAAGCGGCGGTTGACGCTGAAGTTCGGGGCTAGGCCGTTCCAAGCGCTATCAATGGCCCGCAAGGTGGCAGGAATATTTTCCCGACTAATACGGACAATCGGGTAGCCCATTCCTGGCGGGAGCTGGATATACATCGTCGAGCTGATACCCGACGCAGGGGCAGTAAGAAGCAACGGCTTTGTCTGCGCCACGCCGATGATTCGCACAGGCTGGTCCTGCCCCATGCCAAAGTGGCTGAAAGGTATGTATGCGAGCTGGTCTATCGCCTCTGCCGGTGTTCGCCAGCCAAGCTGCTCGGCCGCTGCCGAATCGATGACAATGGCGTACGTACGACCCGTATCCAGCGCACGGAAGTTCGTCGTCGGCATTACGTCGTCAGCGTGCTCACGATCGAAACTACGACCTGCGACGATCTCGATACCCAGCGTGGCAAGCGAATCCTCCGTCACTATGTTGAAGACGGGAGAAATCTCCTTTGCGTCGCTCTCCAAAGAGCGCGTCAGTGAGAGCGTGCCCCAACCATTAACCCAAGGCAGCTCTCCCATCATTCCAACCGCCTTGATGTCGGGATTGGAAAGTAGCTCGTTTCGTAAGGAATCGAAATTCACTTTGCTGATCCTGAGATCGTTTCCGATCACAACTACCGGATCAGAGCTGGCACTAATCGCGTTGCGACGAAGCTGAGCGTTCTGGAGATACACAACTGTGGCGCCGATCAACAAAAGACTTGCCGCCCCGAACTGCATTGAGACCAGGATCTTTGCGACAAACGCGTTCCCTTGCCGGGTCTTGCCCCACTGCAGAGATTCGGCGGGGCGGATGCGGGCCAGTACAACACCCGGATAGAGTCCTCCGGCCACGCTGACGGCGGAGATGATTAATATCGCGAAGGCCACAACGCTTAGTGGGCCTGGGGGGAATAGCGCAACATGGACACTAAACGAAGCCAACAAGGGTGCGGCGGCTTTCAAAGCCGCAATCGAAATGGCCAGCGCCGTTGTCGTCAGTAGCGCGGCTTCGAAGATGTATTGAAATGCGATTTGCCGGCGACTTCCACCGAGCACCTTGCGCAGCCCCGCTTCCTTCATTCGTGCCATAGCCTGAGCTGTCGCAGAATTTGCGTAGTTGAGGCACGACATGAACAACACGACGCTGCCAAGCAGTTTGAGAACGACCACGATGGAAATCCCCGTGCCGCGCATGACTTGGTTATCCAGCATTGCTGCCCAGACCGTAGAAACAGGCACCGCGCCGAATTGATAAGTGGCGGCAGCCAACCGTTCTGCAGGAGCATGGCGTTCTGCGAAGCCATCAAGGCGAGAACTGAGAAACTCCCTGCTTACAGAGCCGTCCTTGGGGAGCAGAACGTATGTGATGAATGGAACGGAACCCCATTGACTGGTTGCTGGATCTTCGTCTCTGCTACGTCCTCTGGCTTTTCGAGTGAGATCGTGCAGTACATCAAGGGATATCAGTGCCTCGAAACGAACGGCATTGCTGGTCGAATCGCCGAACTGAGAAGGCTGGGAGATAGGCGCGAGGACGCCCGTAACAGTCACTTCAACAGAGTTTTCCAGTAATACTCTTTCACCCAACGCAGGTCGGTTTCCAAAAAGTTTGGCAGCCAGATCCAGCGAAAGCACGATGCTTCCGGGCTCATCGAGCGCATTGACCGCCCTCCCGATTTTGAAGGGAAGGTCGAAGATACGAAGCAGATCAGCTTCCGCACCAGCAACGTATGCCGATGCCTTCGTCCCGTCCGACGACACCACGGTAAGAGGATCATCCAGATCTTCGATACGCGCTACCGCTTCCAGACCGGGAATATCCTCTTGTAGATGCCTGGCTATCGGTGGGGAGGTCCAAGGCACTACACCGGTATCGAAGCCTCGGGCCGGACTCATCAGACGTTCGGTGATAACGAAAGTACGATCGGCATTTTTCCACTGCCTGTCGCTGCTCTGTATATATCTGGCAACGCCCATCGCAGCGAGGAAACACATCAGTCCCACAGTTAGACACAGGACGTTTATACCGGTCGAGAGCTTGAATCTTGCGAAATTGCGCAATGCCGTATGGAAGTAGTGGCCAAGCATCACCTTTTTCCCCTGTTCACGAAGTTAGCGCGCAAAAAAAGGCGCCCACCCGGCAGGCGCCCACAGGGTCCGAGGTAAAGCTGTCGGGATGAGATAGGCATCGCTCGTCGTCTAGATCGCGTTCTGTACGTTCGGCACCACACGCCCATCCAGGAAATTGATGATCCGATGCGCTCGCTCTGCATGGGCGGGTGAGTGCGTCACCATCAATATGGTCGCACCCTGCTCGTTCAGGACGGTGAGCATGTCCATGACGTCGTCGCCGTTCTTGGTATCGAGGTTGCCTGTCGGTTCGTCGGCGACGATCAACTTTGGATCGGCGACCACGGCACGGGCTACGGCCACGCGTTGCTGCTGACCGCCAGAGAGTTGCGAAGGTTTGTGTTTCGCTCGAGCCGCCATGTCGACCAGTTCAAGCACTTCCCGGACGCGGGCTTTGCGTTGGGCTTTGGGGACATCCTGGTAGAGAAGAGGCAGCTCTACGTTCTCGAAGACGGACAGTTCGTCGATGAGATTGAAGCTCTGGAAGATGAAGCCGACGTTCTTCTTGCGCAGGTTGACGAGCTTGTTCTCCTTGTAGCTCGACACCTCCTCGTCACCGAAGATGTATTTGCCGCTGGTGGGAGCATCGATCATGGCGACGACGTTGAGCAGAGTCGACTTGCCGCAACCCGAGGGGCCCATTACCGCGACGAACTCGCCTTTGTTGATCTCGATCGTCACATCGTCGAGTGCCGTGGTCTCGAGTTCATCCGTGCGATAGACCTTGCGAACATTGGAAAGCCGGATCATCGTCTTCTCCCCTTTTCCGAACACCTGACCTTCTCAACCCTTCCCCTCACCTTCCCCTCACCCCAACCCTCTCCCTGGAAGGGCGAGGGGGAACGGACTTCCCCTTCGGACTGTGGTCTTGTGCAACCTGAAGCCTATTGAATGCCCGTCAATCGCAGCTCGTCCATTTCCAGAAAACTGTCGTAGCCGGAAGTCACGACCCGGTCGCCGGCGGCGAGACCTTCGAGAACCTCCACGCTTTCCACATTGCGGCGGCCGAGTCGCACGGAACGCCGCTCCGCATTGCCCGAAGGCGTCAGTACAAAAGCCCATTGGCCGCCCGTGTCGTCGTAGAAGGGACCATTTGCGACAACGAGGCTCTCCGCAGAAACACCAATAGCCACCCGAAGTTGCAATGTCTGGCCGCGACGAATGGACTTCGGTGGTTCGCCTTCAAAACCGAGATCGACCCTGAACTGGCGTTCGCGGACTTCCGGATAAACCTTGGTGAGCTGCATCTGGTACGACTGCCCGGCAATCTCGACTGTGGCCTGCTGTCCAGAGGCAACGCGGGTGAGATAGTGCTCATCGATCCAGGCCGTTACCTTGTAGCTGTCGGCCTGATCAATCTGGCCGATGCGCTGGCCACGTTGCTTGGACTCCCCAAGATGGGCATCGAGCGAAGTGAGCTGGCCAGCGATGGGCGCTTTGATGACAAGGTTGTCCAGATTCTGGCGGGCAAGCAGCAGGTTGCGATTGAGGCTATCAACAGCCTGGTCGAGTTGCTGGACCTGCTCTGCCTGCAAAGTGGTATCAACTTTCTGGGCCGTGATCAGCTCGCCTTCCAGACTCTTGAGGCGTTCGAGCTCGAGACCAGCATCTTCGATATCCGCCCGACGAATGGCACCCGTACCCGACAGGGAATTGATGCGTTTCAGCTGCTGGGTGGACTGGTCGATGCGAAAGCGCACATCTATGAGTTCGCGCGCGTGGCCGAGACGGGACTGCTCGAACTGCAGCTTGGTGCTGGCGAGGCGGTTCAACTGCTCCGAGATCTGGGCTTCCCGGGCGATGACTTCGAGCTGCAGATTGGTGTTGTTGAGCCGGACCAGCGCCTGACCCACGGTGACGATGGTGCCCTCTTCCACCAGGACTTCCGCGATCTGGCCTCCGTCGATCGCGTCCAGGAACACGGTGTCGCGGGGCTCAACCCGACCGGTCACGGGAATGAAGTCGTTGAAGATGTCGGCACGCACCGTGGAAATGGCCAGACGCTCGGCGTCGATGGTCAGGGTCCTGGCAATCCCGTATCTAATGTATGCATAGGCTGAGAGGGCTGTGAGGATCAGGCCCACTCCGGCAATCACCAATTGGCGGCGCGTGAACCGGGGCCGGGCGACCCGCTTGTCCATGGCCGAGGCGGGCAATTCCTGCCCTGCGTCGGTTACAGCCTGGTCAATGGGAGTTCCGGCGCTTTCCCTGCGCCATTCCGCCACTGCCCGGAGCCGCGATGCTTGCATTGGTGTGTTATGTACGTAATACAGTACGTAAGTAATACATCGACGGATGCGACCAAGTCAAGCTATCTTATGCACCGATGAAGAAAGCGACCCAACCACAGTGGACCGAAGACCAGCCGATCTACCGGCAGCTGATGGATCAGTTGATCGCCCGGATCATCGATCGCACCTACCCGGAAGGCGAGATGCTGCCTTCAGTGCGTCAACTCGCTGGCGACTACCAGATCAATCCGCTGACCGTCGCGAAGGCCTACAAGGAACTCGCGCGCGAAGGCCTGACTGAAAAACTTCGCGGCGAAGGGTTGGTCCTGGTGCGCGGAGTCCGCGAAGCCCTCGTGAAGCGCGAGCGGAACCGCTTCCTGAAGGAAGAATGGCCCCCGCTCCGGGCGCGCCTCAAGCGCCTCGGCATTGACCTCAAAACGTTGTCTGACACTGAAGGCGATTGAAGCTGGCGTATGAGAGAACTGAAATCCATGTATCGATACGGCCTGCTCTCGATCATCGCGCTTGCGCTTGTGAGTGCCGCATCGCCGGCCGCGGAAACGGACGCTGCAAAACCCACGCTCGCAAAAGGTATCTCTGTGGGCGCGTGTCTGGATGCAATCAACCGCAACGCGATCCCCGACGCACAACGCTGTCCCGGATTTGTTGTCGAATCGCTGAAATCAGCATCGCAGACCTGCCGTGAAGCGAGTGGCACGCTGGTCGCGGCAGAGGAACCGGCCATCTGGGAGCTGGACGTCAATGGCGATGGCCAGCAGGAGATGACGTTCGCGCTGCAAGGAAACGTCACCTGCGAAAATGCGTTCAGTGTTTTCTCATGCGGGAGCCTTGGTTGCCCGACGCCGCTGTATCAGCAGCAGAACGGGGAGTGGCGTGAGATTGGCGGGCTCGATGTACCAACGATGGAGTTGGTCAGCGTTGTCAGCCCACCGCCCGGGCAATACGGCACGCTTCGGGCGGGCTGCTCATCAACCGACTGTGCGGAAACGTGGTACTACCTCTGGAATGGCAGCGCGTACGAGAAGAGCTATGTCGAGGTGCGCGGGCATCGCGTTGAGTTCGCCAATTCCATTCACGGGCTTTATACGCTGGTGACGATCACGCGGCTGCGCGCGATCCCTGACGGCAGTGCGGATTTTGTCGCGCGCTATCCCGGCGATACGGAAGTGGCGATCGTCGGAACATCGGAGAAGGGTGACTACTACTACGTGTCCCCGTGTAATGCCTGCGAGAGCGGATTCGTCGAGAAATCCGCAGTGCGCCCACGATAGGGATCGGGGTTCATCCAAACCCTCAAGCCGTTTTTGTGAGCAAAAGGCCGGAAAACAGGCCTTTTCTGTAAAGCTTCCCGACAGCGCGGGAAAAACCTGCGTCAACCGCGTCCCAGATTCGCACTGACCACATCTGACGACATGGACAAATCAGTCCGAAAGGCTAGACTCGATCCCACTTGATTTTCAACGGGGACGGGACGAGACAAAAATGCAGTACCGCCGCAGTGACTACGATGTCACGAATACGGTGCAGGTGAGTTCCCCGAATGCGGTGATGCGCGCGGTTCAGGAATTGTTCGCACAGACCTGGCCCGGCTTTTCCTTCGAGCGGCTCGACATGGCGTTCCGCGATTTCGAACGTCTCTTCACCGGCCAGTTCCCCGGCTACTACGGCTGCGATACGGTCTATCACGATCTGCAGCATTCTCTCGATGGCACCTTGGCAGCAGCCCGCCTGATGGCTGGCTATGAGCGTTCGCATCCTGCCGAAGAAAAGCTCGGACCGGAGCGCGCGATTCTCGGTGTCGTCACTGCGTTGTTCCACGACGCGGGCTACATCCGGCAGACCGATGACACCACGCATCGCAACGGCGCCGAGTTCACGATGAGTCACGTCAGCCGCAGCGCCCAGTTTCTGGCTCGCTACCTTTCGACGGTGGGCATGGCGGAATGGGTGCCGGTGGCCACGCAGATCGTGCACTTCACCGGCTACGAGGTGCAGTTCGACCAGATCCGCCTCGATGATCCGCTCGATCGCAAACTGGGTCACCTGGTTGGCACCGGCGATCTCATCGCGCAGATGTCGGATCGCTGTTACCTGGAGAAATGTCGTGACCGGTTGTATCCGGAATTCGTTCTAGGCGGCATCGCACTGTCGACGGATGAAGCGGGCAATACGAACGTCCGTTACAGCTCAGGCCTCGACCTGTTACGCACGACGCCTGAATTCTTCGAGGACTGCATGAAAACCCGCCTGGACGGTGAATTCAGCGGCCTCTATCACTCGCTCGAAGCGCTCTACAACGGACGCAATCCTTACATGGATGCGATTCGCGGCAGCATCACGTATCTGGAGAAGATTTTACGCACGGAACACTGGCCCATGCTGCGCCGTGATCCGCCATGCTTCACGTGGGAAAAGAACCCGGTCCAGAACATCCGCACGCTGGCGCTTGGTCATCTCAAGGAAGTCTGGGTGAAGGACCGCAAGTAGTTTCGCCCTGCTAGCATTGGGCCATGGACGCGCCCGACCTCAACATCATCGGTTTCGCCGCTGCCCTCGGGCTTGGCCTCCTTATCGGCGGCGAGCGCGAACGCAACAAAGGTCAGGGCGCAGACCGGCAGATAGCCGGTATCCGTACTTTCACGCTTACAGCGCTGGCCGGAGCCGTCGCGCTCACTCTTGGTGAGCTGGCCCTGGTGGGCATGGGGCTGACTGTAGGCCTGCTGACTGTTGTCGGGTATCAGCGCACCCACAAGCACGATCCGGGGCTCACGACCGAGATCGCCCTGCTCACCACATTCCTGCTCGGGGCCTGGGCTATTCGCCAACCCGGCATGGCAGCCGGTGTCGCCGTCGTCATCGCCATCATTCTTGCTGCCCGCACTCGCATGCACGAGTTCGTCCGCAATGTGCTTACCGATCAGGAACTGCATGATGGACTGCTGCTCGCTGCCGCAGCGCTCGTCATTCTGCCACTGGTGCCGGATCGTGTTGTCGATCCCTGGGGCGTCATCAATCCGCGCAAGCTCTGGACGCTCGCAGTGCTGGTCATGTCGATCAACGCCGCAGGCTATGTGGCACATCGGACGCTTGGATCGCGGCTGGGTCTGGCGATTGCGGGACTGTTCTCGGGTTTTGTATCGAGTACGGCAACGATCGGCGCCATGGGAACCATGGCCAAGTCCCAACCCAACTTGCGCAGTGGTGCAGTGGCAGCAGCGGCACTGTCCTCCGTCGCGACCGTACTCAAGCTCTTCGTCGTTGTAGGCCTGACCAGCATGACGGTGCTCCGTGAACTGCTGGTGCCTTTCACGGTGTCCGGTATCGCTGCCCTCGTCTATGGCGCGCTGTTCACGCTGAAGAATGTGCGCGAGAAAAGCTCGCAGGAGGAAATTGCCGGGCGCCCTTTCGACCCGAAGGATGCGTTGATCTTCGTAGGCGTCGTGGGAGTGACGCTGCTCGTGTCGGCACTGCTGACCCAATGGCTGGGTTCAAACGGACTGCTGCTGGCCTCGGCCTTTGCCGGATTCGCTGATGCCCACGCGCCTGCCGTTTCGGCCGCTTCTGTTGAAGTGAGCGGCAATGTCAGCATGCAGCTCGCGGTCATCGCGGTACTGGCTGCGTTTACCACCAATACGCTGAGCAAGATCATTGTGGCCTTCAGCCTGGGTGACCGGAAATACGCATTCGAGATTCTGCCGGGCCTGCTGCTGATGATCGCAGGCGCTTGGGCCGGGCTGTATGCAGAAGAACTGCTGGCAATGATTCGCTAGTCAAATTCAGTCGGCAGCGTTCGGTCGAGATGATGGGTGTGCATCCTGAGAATCTGCGCCGGCACCGTTCGCGGCAACGATAGCTCCGGCAACGCGTCAAGCGGGAAAAAATCGACGCCGCTCGTTTCGATGCTCAGGCGCGGTTCGCCGCCCGTGATCTCGCAGATGAAGACGAGCTTCCACGTGTGGAACAACGATGGGGGGTGGGCGTGCTGGAGCTTGTCATAGACTGCGGCCAGCTTGACGGCTCTCGCCGCGTAGCCCGACTCCTGCACGATCTCCTTTTCGATTGCCTGCCGCGGACCTTCATTCACGTCTGCCCAGCCGCCGGGCAAGGTCCACTTGCCGTCGATCGTCTCGCGTACCAGCAGCACGCAGTCCCGCCCGTCCTGTTTGCGAAAGATGGCGCCGCGAACTTCGATCTTGGGCGTGACATACCCTTTGTCTTTCCGCCATAGCTCGAGGATCGCTTCAGGACTGACGTCCGCTGATGATTCGGCAGCGAGCATCGAGGCCGCCAGCCGCGCGACTTCCTCGTATCGTTCCCGGTCGTAGGGATCCTTGGAGAAATGCAGGCCGCTCTGGGCGAGGGCGACGAGCTTGCGGGCGTTGTCGAGCGGGGAAGTCATGACCATAGGCTACAGCCTGCAGGGAGCAAAAATCATGCTTGACGGTCTCTGCATATTTATGCAGAATCCGCGCAACTTTATGCACCCTGCCCTTTTAACCCCAAGAGATGACCACCGAAGTTCACCACCCTGTCTCGCGCCGCGCGGCCATTCTCCGGATTCTCCGGGAGTCGCCCGTGCACAAGCAGGAAGAACTGGTAAAAGTCCTGAAGAAACAAGGGTTTGACGCCACACAGTCCAGCGTCAGCCGGGACCTCCGGGAGCTCGGCGTGGCCAAAGCCGGCGACCGTTACATAGTTCCGTCCCAGGAGGACCTGAGCCCCGCGGACCCCTTCGCAGCGGTTGCCAGGTTCGTGCTTGAAATGCGCACGGCGGGCCCGTCCCTGACCGTGCTCAAGACCATGACCGGCACGGCCCAGAGCGTCACGGTCGCCATCGACAAAGCCCGCTGGCCCGAAGTGGTGGGCACCATTTCCGGCGATGACACCATCTTCATCGCCACTGAAGAAGTCCGTGATCAGCGCAAGCTGACCGACCGTCTTCGATCCCTTTTCAACGTCTAGAGAGAATTCATGAGCGATACGATTCCCGCGGGCTCCGAGCCCATCCTGCTGGCGTTTTCCGGTGGTCTCGACACGTCCTTCTGCGTGCCGTGGCTGAAGGAAACCTATGGCCGTCCCGTGATCACCGTGACCGTCGATACCGGCGGCATCAGTGCGGATGCTGCCAAAATCCTCGACCGCCGCGCCCACGAGCTGGGTGCGCAGGACCACATCCTGGTGTCCGCCTGCGACGGGTATTTCGAGCAGGTGCTGAAGTTCCTGGTGATGGGCAACATCCGCCGCGGCCAGTTGTACCCGCTTTGTGTCGGCGCCGAACGTGTGATGCAGGCGCAGACCATTGCCGAATGGGCACGCAAGCTTGGCACTCAGATCGTCGCGCACGGCTGCACGGCGGCTGGCAATGACCAGGTTCGCTTTGAGGTCGCCCTGCGCACGCTCGCGCCGGAATTGACGATCCTTGCGCCGGTACGTGACCGCGCCTTCAAGCGTCCGGAACAGCTCAAGTATCTGGAAGACCGCAAGCTGACCATTCCGCCCCATGGCGCCGCCTACTCTATTAATAGAGGTCTCTGGGGTGTGACGATCGGCGGCAAGGAAACCCTGACTTCCGACGGCAGCATTCCGGACGAAGCCTGGGTGCTATCGCGCGATGCGTTTTCGAATCCGCAGCCGCCGGAGCGTCACACCATTGGTTTCGAGAAAGGTGTGCCCTCCAGCCTCGATGGCGAGAAGCTCAGCCCCGTTGCGCTGATCGAGAAGGTGGAAGCGATCGGCGGCCGCTTCGGCGTGGGCCGTGGGATTCATCTGGGCGACACCGTCATCGGCACGAAAGGCCGCGTGGCATTCGAGGCGCCTGCTGCCGAAGTGCTGCTCAATGCCCATCGCGAACTCGAGAAGCTGGTGCTCACGGGTCGCCAGACTCGCGTGAAGGATCTGGTAGCCGCGACGTACGGTGATCTCGTGCATGAAGGCCAGCACCTGGATCCGGTGTGCCGCGATATTGAAGCGTTGCTGCTGTCATCGCAGGCACGCGTCACTGGCGAAGTGAAAGTGTTGTATCGCCCGGGCGTCGCGTTCATCGAAGGCGTTACGTCGCCGTACTCGATCATGGCGGCGTCGAAGGGTGTATACGGCGAAGCGGCCGGCGAATGGACTGCCGCTGATGCGTTGGGTTTTTCGAAGATGGTGGGGTTGCCCGGAATGTTCTGGGCACGTGCCGGCCGTGGGAAAAAGTAGTCATGAAAACCGTAGTTGTCGACAAGATCGCGTCCATCACGCAGGCCCTGAGCCTGGGTCATGAGCTGCGCATTGAAACCACGGATATGCCCTGCGAAGAAGGCGTCGTGCTCGTGGTCGAGATCCTCACCAGCAAGTCGACTTACAACACGCTTGAACTGACCAGCGGTCGCATGGCGAAGGTTTCGCGCGGCGACATCATCGTCGGTGCACTCGGTCATCGTCAGGCGCTGTTCGGGTACTCGGGCCATCTGCCGACTTCCGTCAAGGAAGGCGACATCATCCAGGTGCTGAATATCGGCGGCGTGCTCGGCATCGTCGATTCCGCCAACCCGGACAAGGGCAAGCCGTTCGATTGTCGCGTGCTCGGCGTCGTCCTGCAGTTTCCGTATCTCGGCGAACGGATCGGCGTGCCGGCCAAAGTGGGCTATCGCCAGCTCGACTACAACATCGCCGTCGATACAAAGAAAATTCCCGTGGTCGCTCTCGCCGGCACCTGCATGGAAGCCGGCAAGACGGCGGCAGCGTGCGCGATCGTCAGTCGCATGCGTCACCGCGGACTGAACATCCATGCCTTCAAGGCCACAGGCGTGTCATTGCGCCGTGACATTCTCGCCATGGAAGATGCCGGAGCGACGAAGAGCATGATCTTCACCGATCTCGGTGTGGTCACGACAACGGCCAAGACCGGTCCCGCCATCACGCGCGCGTTGCTTACAGAAATGGCCCTGGGCGAGCCCGATGCAATCGTGTTTGAACTGGGTGATGGCATTCTCGGTGCCTACGGCGTCGAAGCCATCCTGTCATCGCCCGACATTAAGGCTGCGCTGACTTCAGTGGTACTGTCCGCGAACGATCCCGTTGCAGCCTGGGGCGGCGTGAAGTTGCTGCGTGAACGGTTTGGCATCGAGCCCAGTGTGGTTACCGGCCCGGCCACCGACAACGACGTCGGCGTCAAGATCATCCGCGAGCAGATGGGCGTGCTGGCCTTCAATGCGATCACGAATGGCGCTGCTCTCGGCGACGCGGTCATTGCCAGCCTTGGGCTCTCGCCTGCCCAGCTCGCGAAGGCAGTGTCGGAATGAGCGGAACAGCAAAAATCCCGGCGGTGGTTCTCGGCGGCACCGGCTATGTGGCTGGCGAGCTGCTGCGCCTGATTGCCGGGCATCCGAATCTCGAACTCAAGGCTGTTGCGTCGGACAGCCAGCCGGGTGAGCCGGTCATCAAGTTCTTTCCGCATCTGCGCTCGAGCTTTCCCGATCTCAAGTTCACGAGCCAGGAAGAGACCACCGCCCTCGTCGCTTCATTGCCAACGTCGGCAGTGCTGTCCGCAGCACCGCATGGTGTTTCCGCCGCGTTGCTCGACAGCCTGCTGGCTGCTGCCGAGAGCAAGGGCGCTAAACCCCGTGTTGTCGATATTTCGGCGGACTATCGCTTCTCGACTGCTGCAGCTTATGAAGCGGTGTACAAGCATCCGCACGGAGCACCGGGTCGACTCAAGGACTTCACGTGCGCTGTGCCCGAGCACCTGAAGACACTGACCACAACGCATGTCGGTCATCCCGGCTGTTTTGCCACCGCCATCCTGCTTGCGAGCGTGCCTCTGCTGAAGCTCGGCCTGATCGAGCCTCGCCTGTTCGTCTCCGGCATCACCGGCAGCACGGGCGCGGGTCGCACACCGACGGCAGGCACGCACCATCCGCAGCGCCACAGCGATCTGTACTCGTACAACGCATTGGGTCACCGGCACACGCCCGAGATCGCGGCGCTTGCGACAGCAGCGTCGGGCACGGCAGCCGATTTCTGCTTCGTTCCGCATTCGGGTCCGTTTGCACGTGGCATTCACGTCACCGTGCAGGCTACTGCCCGCAAGCCGATCAAGACTGCGGAGCTCGTCGCTGCCTTCGAGGAGTTCTATCGCGACTCGTTCTTCGTTCGCGTTGGCAACGACATGCCACGCATCAAGGATGTCGTCGCCAGCAACTTTGCGCAGATCAGCGCGGTGGGCAATGGTGAAACCGTCGCCGTGATGAGCGTGGTCGACAATCTCGTCAAGGGTGCCGCGGGCGGCGCCGTGCAATGGATGAACCGCATGCTGGGCTTCGAAGAGACTGCAGGTCTCACCGCCCCGGCACCAGGATGGACGTGACTCATGCAGCAAACAGCAAACCCTTCAGCTCCGCTTGGCCATAACGCGCCACCGGATCATCTCGCGCCGGTTTACGCGCAGTTTCCGCTGGAAGTCGTCGATGCCGACGGTGTGTTCCTCAATACGGCGGACGGCCGGCGCGTGCTCGACCTGTACGGCGGCCACGCAGTCGCGGCGCTGGGCTATGGCCATCCTCGCTGGCTCGCGGCTCTCACGAACCAGGCAAAGGCACTCGCATTCCAGAGCAATGCCGTCCCGCTCGATGTCCGCAAGCGGGCCGCGACCAAGCTGGCGAAGTTCTGCGGGCTTGGCCTCGATACCGTGTTCTTCATCAATTCCGGCGCTGAAGCGAATGAGAATGCGCTGAAGCTCGCGCTCAAGATCACGGGTCGCAGACAGGTCATCGCCGTGGAAGGCAGCTTTCATGGACGCACGGCTGCAGCTGGCGCGGTGACTTGGGGTGCGCAGAAGAAATGGTATGGCTTTCCGCAGGCGCCCTTCGATGTGAGCTTCATTCCACGCAACGACTATGCAGCGGCGCGCGCGGCCATCACGGAGCAGACCGGTGCAGTCATCGTGGAACCGGTTCAAGGCGTCGCGGGCGCACTCGACCTGCCGAAGGAACTGCTTGCGACATTGCGCAAGCGTTGCACGGAGACGGGCACGGTTCTGATTTTCGATGAAGTGCAATGCGGCGTTGGGCGCACGGGGTACCCGTTCGCTGCAAATCTGTATGGTGTGATCCCGGACATGATCACGACGGCGAAGGCATTGGGTGCGGGCTTCCCCGTTTCGGCATTACTGATGTCGGATGCGATGGCGTCGCACCTGCATGTGGATGATCTCGGTACGACGTTCGGTGGTGGTCCGATGGCGTGCGCAATGGTTGAAGCCGTCGTCGACATCATCGAATCCGAGAATCTTCTCGAGAACGTACGCAAGCGTTCTGCTGAAATCCGCGAGCGTTGTGTTGTCGGCCCCGTGATCGGCGTACAAGGTGCGGGTTTCCTGCTCGGCCTGCGTACGTCGCGTCCCGCGAAGGAAATCCAGGCTGCCCTGCTGAAGCAGGACATCCTGACCGGTACCAGTGGCGATCCGAATATCGTGCGCATCCTCGCCCCGTACGTACTCGAGAGTGCGCATGTAGAACAACTAAGGGCCGCGCTCCTGAGGATTGGATCATGAACCGCTTTCTCGACCTGGCCGATTTCTCCCGCGATGAGGTCAAGGATCTGCTCGGACTGGCTGCACGCCTGCAGAGCCATCCCGATCCTCAAGCCCTCGCCGGAAAGGTGCTCGGCCTGCTGTTCCTGAATCCTTCGCTCAGGACGCTCGCGTCGTTCCAGAGCGGCATGATGCGACTCGGCGGTTCGGTGTTCGTCGTCACGCCCGGCCAGGGCACGTGGCAACTCGAGACGCGTCCGGGCGCGATCATGAACGGTGCGGCTGCCGAACACATTCGCGAGGCAGTGCCTGTACTGGCTTCGTATTGCGATGCCATCGGAATCCGCATGTTTGCCGAGGGCAAGAATCTCGCTGCAGACATGGCCGAGGGCCAGTTCAAGATGGTCGCGGATCTGTGCGACAAGCCGCTCGTCAACATGGAATCCGCGATGAATCATCCCTGCCAGGCGCTTGCCGACTGGTACACGATGGACGAGCTGAAGGTGCCCGAGCGCGGCAAGTTCGTGTTGTCGTGGACCAATCATCCGCGTGCGTTGCCACTGGCAGTTCCCTCTTCCACGGTGCATATGGCCGCAATGCGCGGCATGGAAGTCGTGGTGCTGCGCCCCGATGGCTTCGGACTGCCGGAGCCCATCATGGAAAAGGCGAGACAAGCTGCGGTCGCGGCTGGTGGATCACTCACCGAGACAACCAACCGCGCCGAAGCCCTTAAAGGCGCGCATGTCGTTTACGCCAAGGAATGGGGCTCGCCCCAGCACTATGGCGATGCCGAGGCTGAAACCCGCCTGCGCGAAACCGCAAGCGACTGGTGCGTCAAGGACAGCTGGTTCAAGACGGCTGCCCCCGACAGCCATTTAATGCATTGCCTGCCGGTGCGCCGGAATGTCGCGGTGGCCGACGAAGTACTCGATGGGCCACGCAGCGTCGTCGTTCGGGAAGCCTTCAATCGCATGGTCGTGCAGATGGCCATCCTGTACAAACTCTTCCGCAGCAATCCTTCTTCCGGTCGCGGCGCAAGACGCTGATCCTTTTTTTCACTTCTTCAGATCACGAGTCAAAGCAATGGTCGTTCATCGTACTGATCCCTCGGTTGCCATCCGCGCGCTCAAGAGCGCTGCGCCGTACATCCGCATGTACAAAGGCAAAATCTTCGTCATCAAGGCCAGTGGCGGCGTGTTCGGCGATCCCGCGCAGACACGGGGGCTCATGGAGCAGGTCGCGATCCTGCACCAGGTGGGCATCCGCGTCGTGCTGATGCATGGCGGCGGTCCGCAGCTGACGCAGATCCAGGAGTCACTGGGCATCCAGCCGCGCATCATCGCGGGCCGACGCGTGACGGACGCAAAATCCATCGAAGTGACCAGCATGGTGCTGAACGGACTCGTGAACACGCAGATCCTCGGCATCTGTCGCGAACTCGACATTGCAGCGGTGGGCGTCAGCGGCGTCGACGCCGGACTGATTCGTGCACACAAGCGTCCGCCGGCGATCGTCGAAGGCGAAACCATCGACTACGGTTTCGTCGGCGACATCGATCTTGTCGACGCGAAAGTCCTGCAGCAGCTGCTGGACGACGGGCTCATGCCGGTCGTCAGCCCCGTGTCCGCCGACGATTCCGGCCAGCTTCTCAACATAAACGCCGATACTGTCGCTTCTGCCATCGGCGCCGCGCTCAAGGCCGAGAAGCTCATTCTCTGCACAGGTGCGCCTGGCATTCTCGAATCGCTCGAAGATCCGCGTTCCGTCGTTTCATACACCGACCTCGAAGGACTCAAGCGTCTGCGTGACCAGGGTGCCCTGAAGGACGGTATGTTGCCAAAGGCGAAAGCCATCGAAGATGCGATTCGTGGCGGTGTGCGACGCGTGCATGTCATTTCGTACAAGGCACAGGACAGCATCCTCGCCGAAGTCTTTACGAACGAAGGGACCGGCACGCTGATCGTGCAGGACACCAAGGTGCTGAGCGCAGCCGAGCAGCAGGGTTAGCCATGACCCGGCTCTGGGACAAAGGGGCTCCGCTCGACGAACGCGTCCTGCGCTATACGGCGGGCGAAGACCACGCGCTCGACAATCGACTGGTGGCGTACGACATCCGTGCGTCCATCGCTCATGCCGAGATGCTGAATGCACAGAAGCTGCTGTCAGCGGACGATCTAGACCTGATTCGCAAAGGGCTGACCGAGATCGCAGCCGCCCATGCGCGTGGCGAGTGGCAGGTCAGGCTCGAGCACGAAGACGGACAGACCGCTATCGAGACCCTGCTGACGCAGAAAATCGGCGAGGCTGGCGGTCGCGTGCATCTGGGCCGTTCGCGCAACGATCAGGTACTCACTGCACTCCGGCTCTATCTGCTCGATGCGGTTGAAGCGTTGCACTCGAGGACGCTCGGCGTTGCGACGGAACTCGACCAGCTCATCGCGCGGGCGGGTGAGATCGCCCTTCCGGGCTACACCCACATGCAGCAGGCGATGCCGAGCTCGGTGGCATTGTGGGCCGGCGGCTTTGCGGCCGAGTTGCGTGATGATGCAGCGGGCCTGCTGCAGGTCAAAAGACGCCTCAGCAAGAATCCTCTAGGCTCCGCAGCGGGCTATGGCACGCCCAACCTGCCTCTCGACCGCTCGGCCACCCGCCGCAGCCTGGGCTTTGCGGAAGTGCATGATCCCGTCACGGCAGTCCAGCTTTCGCGCGGCAAGGCTGAAGCGGAACTGCTGTTCGAAATCGGGCTCGTCATGCAGGACGTGGGGCGCCTCTCGGCTGACCTGTTGCTGTTCTACACACAGGAATTCGCGTTTGTGGATCTGCCTGGCGAATTCACGACCGGTTCTTCCATCATGCCGCAGAAGCGCAACCCGGATGTTTTCGAACTCATCCGTGGCCGCACGGCGACAGCTCATGCCTGTCTCAATGAAGTGCTGGGGATTGTCGCCAAGCTTCCTTCCGGCTATCAGCGCGATCTGCAACTGATCAAGGTGCCGCTATTCAGGGGTATCGATCTGTGTGCGGATACGCTCGACATTCTCGGCCCTGCACTGGCCGGTGTCAGCTTCCGCGTCGACCAGATACACCTTGATCCTTCGATCAATGCGGCGGCGGAAGCGAATGCCCTGGTGGTCAAGGAAGGGATTCCGTTCCGCGAGGCCTACCGTCGCATCGGCGCGAAGTACGCAAAGAAGTAGAGTCGGAGCGCGTCCCGAGAAATCAGGTAATCGTTGTCGTCAGAGTATCGAGGCCATCGATACCCGCTTCGATGCGATCGCCTGCCTTAAGCGGGCCGACGCCGGCGGGCGTGCCTGTGTAGATGAGATCGCCGGCCTCGAGGTCAAAAAAGGTCGAGAGCTCGGCGATGATTTCCGGCACGCTCCAGATCATCTGCGCAAGATCGTTGTCCTGCCGCAGCTCGCCATTCACCTTGAGATACATGTGCCCCTTGAGGACATGACCGCCGGCACTGACAGGCCGGATGGCGCCAATGGCCGCTGCACGATCAAAGCCTTTGCTGACGTCCCAGGGTCGACCCACATTGCGCAGGGCCGTCTGCAGATCGCGCCGGGTGAAATCGTTGCCCACTGCATAGCCATAGACATGGTCAAGCGCGCGATCGACAGGAATGTTGTGGCCGCCTTTTCCCAACGCAATGACGAGCTCGAGCTCGTGATGGAAATTCGTCGTGCGCGAAGGGTAGGGAATGCTGGCGCCGCTCGGAACGACGGAGTCGGCTGGCTTCATGAAGAAGAAGGGTGGCTCGCGATCCGGGTCGCCGCCCATTTCGCGGGCGTGATCCGCGTAGTTGCGGCCCACGCAGTAGATGCGATGTACGGGAAAGCGGTCGCTCGTGCCGCGGACTTCAACCGATACCTGCGCACCCGGTGCCACCACATATCCCATGCCTGATCTCCCGCTGCCCTGCAGATGCGGTTGTCGCGTCTGCCTGAATTACTGCCGGCGCCGAGTCTACCCGTTGCACGCCATTTGAGGGAGTCGCCTGTTACAATCCGGCCCGTCAGTCCGGCCCATGTTCACGATGCTGCGGGTACGTAAAAGATGGTGCGATCGTTGGCAGTAGCCTTGGGGTTGGCGTGCTGCAGCCTGGTGCTGGGTTGTGGTCTGCGCGGGCCTCTGTACCTGCCGGAAGACAAGGCACGCACTGAAGCCGAGGCCGCACAACCCGCTGCGCCGGGCGATGCGGAAAAGATCATCACGCCGCAGCCTGCGCCCCAGGCACAGAAGAAGGAGAGAGCGGCTGGCACGCCCGATCCGCAACCCGCTCCTCCCGCGAACTAATCGATGAATGCGCCGCGCAAGCTGGTCCTCGTCGACGGCTCGTCCTATCTCTATCGAGCGTTTCATGCACTGCCGCCGCTGCACAACTCGAAAGGCGAGCCAACAGGCGCCGTGCTCGGCGTTCTCAACATGCTGCACAAGCTGCTCAAGGACGAGAATCCTGAGCTGATCGGCGTGGTGTTCGATGCGCCGGGCCGGACCTTCCGTGACGACCTGTTCGATCAGTACAAGGCCAATCGGGCGCCGATGCCCGATGAAATGCGGCCTCAGATCCAGCCGCTGCTCGATGCGGTTACGGGCCTGGGTTTACCTCTGCTGCGGATTACCGGAGTGGAAGCGGACGATGTGATCGGTACGCTCGCGCGGCGCGCGGCGGAGAGCGGCCTCAATGTGCTGATCTCGACCGGCGACAAGGACATGGCCCAGCTGGTGGATGGTCACGTCACGCTGGTCAACACGATGACGGGTTCGGTACTCGATCGCGCCGGGGTCAAGGCCAAGTTCGATGTGTACCCGGAACAGATCATCGACTACCTCGCATTGGTGGGCGACAGCTCCGACAACATTCCCGGTGTCCCGAAAGTGGGACCCAAGACTGCGGCCAAGTGGCTGAACGAATACCGCACCGTCGAAGGGTTGCTGGAACATGCAGCGGAAATCACCGGCAAGGTCGGTGAAAGCCTGCGCGAGAATCTCACTCAGCTGGAGCTATCCCGCAAGCTCGCCACCATCGATTGCAATCTGCAGCTCGACCAGTCGCCGGAACAGCTCACCCGCGGTGAAACGGATACTGAAAAGCTGCGCGAGCTGTTCACGCGGCTTGAACTGCGTTCTTTCCTCAAGCAACTGGGCGACGAAGGCGGCGCGACAACGCCAAGCGTGCCTTCGAAGGCAGAGTCTTCACCTGAAACGGTGGCAGCGGCAACGCCAGCGCAACCGGCCGCTCCCAATGGGCGATATGAAGCCGTCACGACGGAAGAGGCGCTCAACACCTGGATTGATCGCCTGAAAGCTGCCGAGTTGATTGCGTTCGATACGGAAACGACATCACTCAACTACATGCAGGCGGAGATCGTCGGTGTCTCGTTCTCGGTAGAAACCGGAGAAGCTGCCTACGTGCCGCTGGCCCACGACTATGCGGGCGCGCCCGAGCAACTGAACCGCGAAAAGGTTCTGGCGGCGCTAAAGCCGGTCCTTGAAGCAGCGAAACCCGGCAAGGTGGGGCATCACCTCAAGTACGACGCGCACGTGCTGCTGAATCATGGCGTCGAGCTCAAGGGCATGCGTTACGACACCATGCTCGAGTCATATGTCCTGAACAGCGTCGTCACGCGCCACGACATGGACTCGGTCGCACGCAAATACATCGGTGTTGAAACCATTCACTACGAGGATGTTGCCGGCAAGGGAGCCAAGCAGATTGGCTTCAGCCAGGTGGCGGTGGACGTGGCAACGGCCTATGCCGCGGAGGACGCGGATATCACGCTGCGACTGCACCAGGCGCTCTGGCCGCAATTGCAGGCGGTACCATCACTGGCTGGTCTGTATGAATCCATCGAGCAGCCACTCGTGCCGGTCCTGCTCAGGATGGAACACACGGGCGTGCTGGTCGACCAGGAAATGCTGCGGCAACAAAGTCGCGAACTGGCAGCGAGCATGCAGACCATGCAGACGGCTGCTCACGCTGCAGCGGGCGGTCCGTTCAATATCGAATCACCCAAGCAGCTGCAGGAGATCCTGTTCGGCAAGCTTGGCATCCCGGTGCTCCGCAAGACACCGACCGGCCAGCCTTCCACTGCGGAAGATGTGCTTGAGGAACTTGCCGATACGCATGAGCTGCCGAAACTCGTGCTGCAGTATCGCGGCCTCGCCAAGCTCAAGTCGACGTATACGGACAAGTTGCCCGAACAGATCAGCCCGCGGACCGGTCGCATCCACACGTCGTATCACCAGGCGGTTGCAGCAACCGGGCGCCTGTCATCGATGGATCCCAACCTGCAGAACATCCCGATCCGCACCCCGGAAGGAAGACGTATCCGGCAGGCATTCATTGCGCCGCCGGGCTGTGTCCTGCTCGCCGCCGACTATTCACAGATTGAACTGCGGATCATGGCCCATCTCTCCGGAGACGCGGGCCTGCTGCAGGCATTCGCGGAGGATCGCGATGTGCACCAGGCAACCGCAGCGGAAGTCTTCGGGACGCCGCTCGCGCAGGTGACGAGTGATCAGCGCCGCTCGGCCAAGGCCATCAACTTCGGACTGATCTACGGCATGTCCGCATTCGGTCTTGCGAAGCAGCTCGGCATCGGACGGAACGATGCGCAGACGTACGTGAATCTCTACTTCGAGCGCTATCCGGGAGTGAAGCGCTACATGGACGAGACACGGCAGCTGGCTCGCGAACAGGGGTATGTCGAAACGGTTTTCGGCCGTCGCCTGCACCTGCCAGACATCCAGTCGCGCAATGCCCAGCTCCGTCAATATGCAGAGCGCAGCGCCATCAATGCGCCCATGCAGGGAACAGCCGCCGACATCATCAAGCGCGCGATGATCGATATCGATGCATGGCTGACCACAAGTGGCATTCCCGCGAAGCTGATCATGCAGGTTCACGACGAACTGGTACTCGAAGTCGAAGCGAGCAGCCTGGACGTTCTGTCCGGAGAAATTCGCGAGCGCATGGCAAAAGCGGCGACGCTCAAGGTTCCGCTTAAAGTGGACATTGGCACCGGGCTCAACTGGGACAAAGCCCACTGAGTGCAGTTTTTACGTGTCGGCGGTTTACGACAGGCCTCCGCTCCTGCTGACTGATACCATCCCTCCGCTCGGCTACACGGAGGGTGATCATGCGCAATTTCATTCTGGCTTCAGTTCTCTCGCTTCTCGGCTGTGCTTCTGCCCAGGCCGCGGATAACGGTTTCTATCTCGGCGGCAGTGTCGGCCGCTCCAACATCCAGCTGGAAGAACAGTCCCTGAAGTTCGATGGCGACGATACGGCGTGGAAAATCATCGCCGGCTTCCGCCCGCTCGACTGGCTGGGCGTTGAAGTGAACTACGTTGATTTCGGCAAGCCGGATGATTCAATCGGAGTCGCGAGACTCGAAGCTGAGAGCAAGGGTGTTTCGGCATTCGCTCTTGGATTCCTGGCTGTCGGGCCCGTTGATCTTTTCATCAAGGGCGGCCTCATCAACTGGGACGCGACGATTCGCTCGCCTTCACTCCCCGCACTGTCGGTGGATGACGACGGAACCGATTTCGCTTACGGCGCCGGCGTGCAATTCCGCGTATGGAGCCTGAGTGTGCGCGGCGAATACGAGGTGTTCGACATCGACGATCTCGATGATGCGAATCTGTTCTCGGTCGGCGTAACCTGGACGTTCCTGTAAGGGACTTTCAGAGGGCGTTCCGGAAGTTCCGGGCTCATGACAATTCGTCACAGTTCATTGCGAAAAATTCATCAAACTTTTTCTGCACGGACCCGGATTTTCCGGAACTTCGAAACTCCGCATCCGGTCTGAACCAGCGAGCATCTGAGAAGGTGCTTTTGCCCGCGACCCTCCCTGAGCGGGCAATACTAAGCCGGTCATCCCCATGCCGGACTAGTCTGCCCCGGTGGTCTGAACAAGATCGCCGGGGTTCTTTTTATCCTCCGGGTCATCGTGCAGTTCGCGGGACAGCATGGCGTTCAGCCACGCCCGCGCCTCATCCACGCCGGCCTTGGTGATTGAAGAGAACAGCTGCGCGGTGACGATTCCGCCCGCTTCCGCCTGTACCTGCTTCAAAGTCCGCAAACCCTCGTCACGATTCAGCTTGTCGGCTTTGGTAATGATCAGGTGCGCAGGGATGTCCCGCGCCTTGGCCCATTCCAGCATCTGCCAGTCGAGATCCTTGAGTGGCCGCCGGGCATCCATGATGACCCCAATGCCGGCCAGGGACTGACGGGCAGCAAAGTAGCGCGTCATCAGTTCCCTCCAGTGCTCCTGGATCCGGGCCGGTACCTTGGCGAAACCATATCCCGGCAGGTCGACCAGCCTTCGGGAGGGCTCTATCTCGAAAAAGTTGATCTGCTGCGTGAGCCCGGGCGTCTTGCTGATCCTTGCCAGCCCACGACGACCCATCAGGGTATTCAACGCGCTCGATTTGCCGGAATTGGACCGGCCCACGAGGGCGACCTCGGTGCCCACGTCTTCGGGAAACTGTCCCGGCTGCCATGCCCCCAGCATGAATTTAACGTGTGGATACTGGGACATAAGGGCTCCTGAGTGAGGCCGGACTGCTGGCCTTGGGCCGCGGTCGTTAGTGTACAATTCCGCGCTCTTGCGCCGGACCCGGCCGTTCCCGAACGCGGAACCTGGGCAGTCTGGCACCGGATTTTCAGGGAGTTGCTTACGATGAATCTGAAGTTGATAGCCGTTCTTGCGACCTTCGGCCTTGCCCAGGCCGCCTTCGCACAGGGCGAAACGGGATCGGCAGAAGCGGGTCAGGCGAAAGCGGCGACCTGTGTAGCCTGCCACGGGCTCGATGGCAATAGCGCCAACCCGGAATGGCCCAGCCTTGCCGGGCAGCACGCCGAGTACATCGTGAAGCAGCTCAAAGCTTTCAAGGGGGGCGCCCGGACCAACGTGCTGATGGCACCGATGGCCGCCACTCTTTCCGACCAGGACATGCTGGACCTGGGCGCCTACTTCGCATCGAAGCAGGGCAAGGGCCTGGAAGCCGATGCCGCCAAGGTTGCGCTTGGCCAGAAGGTCTACCGCGGCGGCGACAAGAAAAGTGAACTCACGGCCTGCATCGCCTGTCATGGTCCTTCGGGTAGCGGCAATCCGGCAGCGCTGTATCCGGCCCTCAAGGGCCAGCACGCTACTTATGTCGCAGCCCAGCTGCGTGCTTACAAGCGGGGCGAAAGGGCGACCGACCAGAACCAGATGATGAGAAATGTCGCCGCAGTGCTGACCGACGAGCAGATCGATGCACTCGCCTCCTACGTCCAGGGTTTACGTTAAAGGATCGCATCCATGAATCAGGGCATGAAGCAGATCGTCGCGTTGCTGGCCACCGGTGTACTGGTGTTCGTGGCTGCCTGCTCACCAGAGCAGCCTGCTGTACCTGAAACTCCCCCGGCTCCAGCCGCTGAAGCTCCTGTGGCACCGGCCGCGACTCCCGAAGCGCCTCCTCAAGCCTCCGCAATTCCGACAACGCCAGCCGAAATCGCAACTGCCGCGGAAATCAGCGAGGTTGACGATCAGGAAGAGGCTGTCGGCGAATCCCCTGCTGCCGCTGGAACATTGCAGCTGCGCGATCTTTCACCCATTCCGAACGCGCAGGCCGCGGCTGCACGCTTCCAGCAGGGCGTGAACTACAGCCCTCTGGTTCCCGCCCAACCCACCAGCGTTTCGCCCGGCCAGGTCGAAGCGGTGGAAGTTTTCTGGTACGGCTGCCCGCACTGCTTCGCGCTCGATCCTTCGATCGAGAGCTGGCGGAAATCAGGCAAGGCTGCATACGTGCAGTTCCTGCGCGTTCCCGCAATGTGGAATGACACGCTGAAGGTTCACGCCCGTCTCTTCTACACGGTCGAATCACTGGGCAAGCTCGAAGAGCTGCACACCCTGATCTTCCGTGAGATCAACGTGAACGGTAACCAGCTCAATACGACCGACAAGATCGTCTCCTTCCTGAAGCAGCATGGCGTCACTGCAGACGAGTACCAGAAGGCGTCCACGTCTTTTGCGGTCGAATCGAAGCTGCGCCGGGCGGACGAACTCAATCGTCGTTACAAGGTGCAGGGCGTGCCGCTGATGGTCATCAACGGCAAGTACACCGCTGACGTTGGCTCCGCCGGCGGCAATCAGCAGCTGCTCCAGGTCGTCGATGAACTCGCTGCCCGCGAGCGCGGTACCTGACCTCACTGTGTTGAAACCCGCCACTTTGTCCTGAAGTGGCGGGTAGCGCCTCAAGCGCTGCCTCGATCGATGCTTCTGGTTCCGCCCGGAACCAGCCTCCCTACCGCTGGACGGAAACTCCATGCCACATCCCACAACCAACATGGCGCTGTTCTGCGATTTCGAGAACGTTGCGCTCGGCGTCCGCGATGCCAAGTACGCCAAATTCGATATCGACCGCGTGCTGGAACGGCTGCTGCTGAAGGGCAGCATCGTCGTCAAGAAGGCGTACTGCGACTGGGAACGCTACAAGGAATTCAAGGCTTCGATGCACGAGGCATCGTTTGAAATGATCGAGATCCCGCACCTGCGCATCTCGGGCAAGAACTCTGCGGACATCCGGCTGGTCGTCGATGCGCTCGATCTCTGCTACACGAAAGCCCACGTCGACACCTTCGTGATCATCAGTGGCGATTCGGATTTTTCGCCGCTGGTCAGCAAGCTGCGCGAGAACAACAAGGCGGTGATCGGGCTCGGGGTCAAGAGCTCGACCTCGGACCTGCTGATCGCCAACTGCGACGAATTCATTTTCTATGACGATCTCGTGCGGCAGGATGAAACCAAGCAGCGTTCGCGCCGCAGACAATCCGCCCGCAAGCCGGCCGCGGAAGCCCAGAAGGACGCGCCCAAGAGCGATGAAGACCGGAAGCAGCAGGCTTTCGACCTGGTGATGGACACGATCGAGGCGCTGGCGGAAGAGCGCGATCAGGACGAAAAGATCTGGGGCTCGATGATCAAGCAGACACTGAAGCGCCGGAATCCCGGCTTCAACGAAAGCTACTATGGTTTCCGCACGTTCAGCGACCTGCTTGAGGAAGCCCAGTCACGTCGTCTACTGACGCTTGAAGCCGACCAGAAGTCCGGTGGCTACATCGTTCGTGGTCACGCGCGGACGGACGACTGATTCGTAACGCGTAGATCTAGCGCGGCAGCCTGAAATCGTTGATCGTCGGATAGTGATCGGAGCCGACATGCGGGCCTGTTCTGACATCGATCACTTCGATGTCCCTGGACGCAAGACACTGATCGATGCGTATTCCGGCTTTTCCCAGTGGCGCAGGCCACGTGGGAAGCCATCCTTTGCCACGCGCGCAGTCAACGGATCCCGACTGGTCCAGCATCCGGATGAAGTGTCCGGACCATGATGTGACGTTGAAGTCGCCAATCGCAATGTGGGCGCCGTCGATGCCGGCGAGTAGACGGGCCAGGCCATCGAGCTCAGCGTCGCGTAAACGGGAAGTCCTCTCGCTGAGCGGCCAATGCAGATCGACACCAACTAGCGTCAGGTCAGTTCCGTTGACGCTGAGGACCACCTTTGCTGCAGACCTTCCACCGGGAGCCAGCTCTACGGCACTCTCCTCGCGGATCGGCCATCGACTGAGCACGGAAGCACCGTTGGATCGGTGGACTGCCTTTGTGAACACGTAAGGGAATCCGCCCAGTCTGCTGGCCAGCGCCTGCACCTTATCTGCAGGAAGCTCCTGGAGCACCATCACGCTTGCTCCGCTTCCCGCGAGGAACTCTTCAATATCGCCCGTTCCGTCGTTGCCGAACTCGACGTTCAGGCTCACCACTCGCAGTTCCAGGCCGTTTGCTGTAACGGAGGGACCCGCTTGAATAATTGTCGCTGCCACGGCAAAGCCGTTCACGACAGCTCCGGTCAAGGAGAAAAATGCCAGCCGCCAATGCCGTCGGAAGATCAAAGCGGCGGAACAAGCTGCGAGGAGCACGCAGTACTGAATCCTGAAATGAGCAAAAAGGTCGAACGGCCACCACACGGTGTCGAGGAGCGCGAGCACTGTCGCGGTCCAGAGGACGAAAACCGGAACAACCAGGAAAAAGGTGACGTAGCTGCGACTGCGGGCCAGTCCCCCATGACTTTCATCCGGCATGTGATGCGCGGGAACCAGGATGCATGTGGGAGGGACTGCAGGGGTCGGGATTCATCCGGACTCGGCTTTCAGGCGGCCTGTGCAAGCCTTGAATGATGACCTTGCATTCAGACGCTGTCGAGTTCGGTGTGGCTGAACGCGGCCATGCTGTGCCGCGCCGGTTTCATCCGCAGCCCATTCCGCAATCAGGAAATCGTCTTGCTGGCCACGTTCGAGAGGTCGCTTTCCACACCGTTCGATATGGCCTTCACGGCGAAGTACCAGGTCGCTGGCGCCAGATTGGCCACCACATAGGTCGATACGCTGGCGTTGCTGATATCGACACTCTGTGTAAGCGCCCCTGCGCTGGTTCCGTAGTAGATCCGGTAACCGCTCAGCGCCGTCAGCTGCGTGCCGTCGGTATTCTGCGTAGGTGCTTCCCAGGACAGGGTCACGCTGCCATTCGCCACCTGCGTCACCGTGATCGCGAACGTGCTGAGCGCAGTGCTCGTTTTGCCGTCGCTGACGGAGATGACGATTCCCGAGAAAGTGCCGGCATTGCCCGCCGCTGGCGTACCCGACAGCTTTCCATTCGTAGTGCTGAACGTCGCCCAGCTCGGCTTGTTGGCAATGCTGAAAGTCAGTGTGTCGCCGTCCGCATCGCTCGAGGCCGGTGTGAAAGAGTAGCTGCTGCCGACATTGAGAGATGTCGCTGGTGAACCGGAGATGACAGGCGCGCGGTTTGCCGCACCTGTGACGGTCAGCGTGAATGCAGCAAGGGCAGTGCTCGTCTTGCCGTCACTCACACTGACCACGATGCCTGAATGCACTGCCGCGGTATTCGGTGTGCCAGACAGGCGACCCGTCGTCGTACTGAAGTTCGCCCAGCCTGGCTTGTTCGCGATCGAAAATCCCAGCGTATTGCCATCCGCATCGCTGGCAGTCGGCTGGAAGGTATAAGCGGTGCCTGCAACGACCGACGTCAGGGGCGTGCCTGAAATGACCGGAGCACGGTTGGCTGCGGCCTGTACGGTGATGGTGAAAGCCGGCAGTGAAGCAGTCGTCGTACCATCGCTCACACTAATCCGGATCCCTGAGTGGGTAGCCGCTGCAGTCGGCGTGCCAGAAAGCCTTCCGCTGCTCGTGTTGAAGGTCGCCCAGGAAGGTTTGCTGGCAATGCTGAATGTCAGGGTATTGCCATCGGCATCGCTCGACGCCGGCTGGAAACTGTAAGCGGCGCCCAGCGTCACTGCGGCGGCGGGCACACCCGCGATCACCGGGGCCCTGTTGCTGGTAGCAGGCGGCGGGGGACTGGTAGCGGCGGTCACCCGAATGGAGAAGGCCGGGAGCGAAGTGATCAAGACACCGTCGGAAACACTGATGACGATATTCGCAACAGTGCCTGCATCGCTGGTATCCGGAGTGCCGGCCAGGACACCTGTAGCAGTGTCAAAAGTGACCCACGTAGGTTCATTCTGGATGCTGAAGACCAGGATATCGCCGTCAGCATCGGCGGCTTGGGGGGCGAACTGGTAAACCGAGCCTGAAGCCACCGTGGTGCCAGGCGTTCCACTGAGGGTAGGGGCACGATTTTCCTGCGAGGTTGCCGGCGCAGCAGCTGCCGTATTGACTGGAGCCAACGCCGGAGCGTCACCGCCCTCGTCGTTGCAACCGCCGAGCGCCGTGGCGACGATGAGCACCAGAGCAGTGCAGATCCCGCTGCGCTTGGTTGCAGATGTTGGCCCAGTGGACAACCTCTCAAGCGCTTTTTTCCCGTCAGCCATTCCTGCAACCCCATTCGGCAATTCTTCGCCGCCATCCCGGCAGACCTTGCTGTCGCATACGACAGGCCTCTGACTGCTGGAGGGCAGCAAGACTCCGGAGATTGGGCAGGGCAGGAAGGATGAGACAGGTTGACGACCAGAGGCCGCGCAAGCGGTCTCTTTGCCGGCAACCCCGCTATCCTAGGCCCGAGAGCCCGTAGACCGGAGGCTTTGCGTCCCCGCCTTTCGACGGGTTTGCCCTTAAGCACGTGGCGAGTAAACCGGACCATTGCAATGTTTGCAATAGTCTTTTCCCGCCGACATCCACGGCGCCGCTGCTTCACATAACCGGGGCAGCAGCGGGTTCCGTAAAGTGGCTTGCTAGAAATTACTTCAAGTGCAAGCCACATCCACTCATCGTTACATCAATTAACGGCTTTGGAAGCCATGTTCGACAGATCGCTTTCCACACCGGCCACACTTTTCGCCTTCACTGCGAAATACCAGGTCCCGGGCGAAAGATTGCTGATGACGTACGTAGAAATACTGGCATTGGTGACATCGACTGTCTGCGTCAGCGCAGCCGAGTTGGTGCCGTAGTAAATCCGGTAGCTGGCCAGATTGGTCAACTGGGTTCCGTCCGTATTCTGAGTGGGTGCAGTCCAGGTCAACGTGACACTCCCCGTCGACACCTGGGTCACGGCGATGGCGAAGGCGCCCAGCGAGGTGCTTGTCTTGCCATCGCTGACCGAGATCACGATACCCGAGTATGTACCGACATTCGCTGCAGCCGGAGTTCCAGAAAGCTGTCCGGTTGTCGTATTGAATGCCGCCCACGCCGGCTTGTTGGCAATGCTGAACGTCAACGTGTCGCCGTTGGCATCGCTCGCAACAGGTTTAAAGAGATATGCACTACCCACGTTCAGTGCGGTGGCAGGCGAGCCTGAAATCTTCGGCGCACTGTTCGCAGCTCCCGTCACTGTGATCGAGAAGGCGGGCAGCGACGTCGTCACCTTGCCATCGCTCACGCTGATGACGATGCCCGAATGGGTGGCTGCGGCAGTCGGCGTTCCCGACAGCAGACCGGTGCTCGTGTTGAAACTCGCCCATGCAGGCTTGTTGGCGATCGTGAAGCCGAGCGTATTCCCATCAGGATCGCTGGCAGTGGGCTTGAATGCGTAGGCAGTTCCGGCTGCCACCGTTGTGGCAGACGTACCGGAAATGACTGGTGCGCGGTTGGCAGTGCCAGGAGCAGTTGCCTGGATGGTAAACGCGGGGAGCGAAGTCGTTGCCTTGCCGTCACTTACGCTGATGACAATGCCGGCCCAGGTTCCGGCGGCGGTGGGAGTTCCCACCATTAACCCGGTCGACACATTCACCGATGACCAACTCGGCCCGTTTTTGACGCTGAAAGTCAGCTTGTCGCCGTCAGCATCGCTGGACACCGGGAGGAACCGATACGCTGTGCCGGCCGATATGGAAGTCACTGGAGAACCACTTATCGTCGGAGCACGATTGGTGGCGCCCGTGGCACTAACCTGAATCGAGAAGGCTGGCAGTGAGGCACTCACCTTGCCATCGCTTACGGTCATCACGATGCCCGAGTGCGTCGCAGCCGTCGTGGGCGTACCGGTCAAATAACCAGTGGCGGGATTCAAGGTCGCCCAGGCTGGCTTGTTCGCAACACTGAAGGTCAGGGTATCTCCATTGGCATCGCTGGCACTCGGCTTGAAGCCATAGGCCGTGCCGACGGTCGCAGTCGTCGCCGGAAAGCCGGAAATGACTGGCGCTGCATTGGTCGTGGGAGTGGATGCCGATTTCACCGTGATGCGGAATGCAGGCAGGTATGCCATCGACCGTCGATCAGAAACGGCTATGACGATGCGATCCGTCGTCCCGACATTGCTCGACACAGGCGTCCCGCTCATCGTGCCCGTGGAGCGGTCGAATGACGCCCAACGTGGCAGACCGTAAATGCTGAAGTACAGGGTCCTGTTCTCGGGATCGACCGCTTGCGGGGTAAAGGTGTACTTCATTCCCGCAGTTGCTGTCGTCGACGGCGTGCCGCTGATGGCTGGCGGCTTGTTCGAATAACTTTTCTGCGCAAGCGCGCCTTGTGACACCAGTGAGGCGAGAAACAGAAGCACGAGCGGCCACTGCTGCCTGAATTGGTTGATGCTGATCATGTGCTCGCGGCTCCTGAAGCTTTCGATGCGCTGAATTTCCCGCAAGCCACTCGATCTTCCATTTGCCGTACGGCACATGTGCCGACAGCATGTCGAGTACCGGATCGGCACTGGGATGTGGTTGACGTCGAAGAACGCTTGAATGTTCTCGCCGGCAACCCCGCTATCCCGGACGACACGTCCCTCGGACCGGAGGCTTTGCGTCCCCGTCTTGCAACGGGTTTGCTTTTTGCGTGGGCGCAGAGTTACCAGTTAAAAACTTTCCGTAAAGATGTCTCCCGCGTCCGACGCTGTCGTTGTGATCCGACGTCGCCACATCACGACAGCGTGCGGCGAAAAACTTCGCGGCACGAACCATCGTTCAGATCTGCAAATGCAGAAGCGGGGAACATTTCATCGCCATCACCGCTAGTGACGAGTCGTCACAGGCGGGCCCTGTCAGCAAGGGAAGCGGCGTGGCAAGAAGCTGTGCGGAAAGCGCAGCGCTTGATTCGCTTCACGATGCCAGGCGAGCGCCTGGCACCGGCAACCCCGCTATCCGCGATCACTCAAGATGATCGTTGGGACCGGAGGCTTTGCGTCACCGTCTCTCGACGGCTATGCCCTTGTTCGACGATTGGCAGTGTGGTGCAGCGGGAAGTTCCGCGGCATCGGACAGTCAGGCAATTCGGCGGGGATAGACCACGGAACGGACCTAGGACATTCCCCTAGATCGTCCTGGCCGCGGACGCCGGATCCCGAAATAATCAGTCAGGCAGGGCGAATCCGTGCTGACGGAACAGGCGGGTACAAGCTGCGGCGACATGGGGATCGTAGCGTTTCCCTGCGTTCGCAGAGATTTCATCGAGTGCGGCTTCGACACCGAGCGCAGGTCGTGATGCGCGACGCGAGCACATCGCCTCGACCACATCGGCTACGCCGAGGATGCGTGCCTCGAGCAGAATGTCCTCACCCTTGAGCCCGCGGGGATACCCGCTGCCGTCATATCGTTCGTGGTGCTGGTAGACGATCTCCGCCACCGGCGCCCCGAAGTCGATGGATGCAAGCAACTGCCTGCCTTCATCGGGATGGGCCTTCACCAGAGCCATTTCGTATTCGTTGAGACGTGAAGGCTTGCCCAGCACGCCTGCCGGAATCATCACGCTGCCAATGTCATGCAGGAGGCCGGCGATCCTGAGTACGTGCTGCTTCTGGCCGTCCATGCCCAGTTCTCGTCCGAGCGCGACCGCAAGCATGGCGACGCGAACGGCGCTGCCCGCGGTGTGAGGATCGTGATTTTCAACAATACGACTCAACGTATCGATCATTGCCTGCATCGCGACGTCGGCGCGCTGCAAGCCGCTCATGGTGCGGGAATAGGAACGCTTCGTCCTGACGACACGCCACAAGGCGTCGGCAAGCAACGTGAGTTCACGCTTGTCATCTTCGGTGTAATCCGTATCGCGGTTGGCCACGCCGAGCAGAAGCAGCACGTCTTCACCCTCGACGAGTGGCACGACAACGCAGCGGGAGATATCAGGAATGCCTTCCGGGTGCGCCTTCAGCGTCACCGCATTGTCGAGCAGCACATGCTTGGTCCGCACGGTTTCCGCCCACAGTCCCGCCCTGCTCAATGTCCGCGCATCACCCTCGATGCTTTCCGCCTGGCCTTTCGCGACAGTGAAACGGCCGACGAGTGTCACCGTCTTTTTGTCCGGCGCTACGGTCAGGGCAACTGCCAACGGACTGCCCGTGATGGTCGCTGCCTGCTCGAGGACGCGGCGAATGAGCGCCGGCTCATCCAGCACGTCGGCCGACTGCAGTAACTCGAGTACAGCCTCGAGGCGTTGCTGGCCAAGCCGCTGGCGGACCAGGTCATCGCGATGCTGTGACACATCGCGTATGAACATGACGCGTCTGTCCGCGTGACCGTTGACTGCTCCGACCGTCACCTCGACGTCGAGGACCCCGCCATCCTTGCGCCGATGCTTGGTTTCGTAACGGTTGCTGCCGCTCGCCCGCTCCAGATGCAGGCGGATCGTGTTCTCGCCAGGCACATTGAGCTCGAGGTCGGCCACGCTCATCTTGAGAAGCTCATCCTGCCGGTAGCCGGAAAGCCCGCAATACGCCGGATTGACCTCCAGCAGCCGCCCTTCCGAATCGACCAGCCAGTAACCGTCTGCTGCCGAGTCGATGACCGCGCGCTGCAACGCTGCCTGTCCCTGCAACAGCAGCGCCTTATTCTGCAGAGCCTGTTCTGCTTCGACACGCTCTGTCACGTCGCAGGCCGCAACCACTTCCGCACGCCGGCCGCTGAATTCAAAAGTACGGATATCCATCAACAGCCCAAGCAGCTGGCCATCCTTCCGGCGCTGCCATGTCAGGCCGGAAGGCAGAGGAGGACTTTCGCCCTGCGGCTCAAGCATGCCGCCTGACAGTGCCAGGAACTCGGGCCGCGTGTAGCCGAGAAGATCCAGGGCTGCGTCGTTGACCATGACGTAGCGCCGCGTCTCCTGGTCGATGAGCCACAGTGGGCAGGGACTGGCTTCGAACAGTTTCCGGAAGTTGGTCTCGCCATCGGCGAACCGGCGATTCTGCGCCTGCAGTTCGGTGACCTGCGCCGCAAGCCGAATATTGGCCTCGTTCAGAACAGGCAGACGCGCGGTGCCAGTCCCCCGTCCCTTCACTTCGGCCAGCAGCTCGTCCACGGCCTTGATCAACGCGTCGGGTTCAGAAGGACGCGCCAGAAAGCGGTCGGCCTTCAGTTCATCGGCAAAGCGCTGGTACTTGGGATCGTCGTAGCGGGTGGTAAAGAATACGAAGGGAATGCCCTGCAGGTGCTCGTCCTGCTTCCACTTGCGGCACAGGGCAAAACCGTCCATCTTCGGCAGCAGGATGTCGGAGATGACGAGGTGCGGCGGATCGCGCCGGGCAACCTCGAGGGCTTCCAGTCCATTGGCCGACCGCACGACCTTGTGGCCGCGGCCGGTAAACAGCTCATCGAGCACGCCCGATTCCGATTCGCGCTCGTAAGCAATGAGGATCGTACTCATGCCTGCCCCATTCCCTTCTTGTGGCCCCGGTGGGCGCTCGAATACAGCCCGCGTGAGTATGCCCGGGAGCGGCGCTTTGTCCACTCCAACACGCTGTCTTCCCGGTGCATGCCCCGGCTTGGATCATCCATACCGAAGAAAGCAGGCATGCAGCAGGGTCGGTGCATGCTCCATCGGTGCAAAAAAACGTCTGCTTTGGGCGACCCGATGCAGCGTGTGTGTTCAAAACCCGGACACGCGTCTCAGTTCCAGAACCCATCCCAAGTAGCATGGTACAAGTTCGCGCACCGGGGGTTTGAAGGAGCGTCGCCATGTCTCAGGTTGATGCAATGCGTATGGAGGACGATCCAGCCATGGAAGCCGGTACCGTAACCCCATTTCCGGA
Organism: Steroidobacteraceae bacterium; assembly: GCA_965279735.1. Taxonomy (GTDB): domain Bacteria; phylum Pseudomonadota; class Gammaproteobacteria; order Steroidobacterales; family Steroidobacteraceae; genus CAIUGU01. The sequence continues at coordinate 3,191,566 of OZ257260.1, forward strand.
TCAGTCCGGTCGCAGGGACGCTGCGCGAACTGTCGTGCTTGTCTTCACCCGCGACGCCACGCTCATCGACACGGTGCGCAAGGCGGCCCCGCGTGATGCGACAGTGATCCATGCGCCTGATCTCGACCAGGCCTCCGACCAGTTACCCACGTCCCAGCCCGACGTAGTGGTGCTGGATGCCGCCAGCGCGCCCGACGTTGCGCGCATGGCCGCGCAGATCACCAGGCAGTTTCCTGATCTCGTGATCATCGTTGCCGGGCGCCGCGAGGAAAGCGCGAGCCTGATGAAGCTCACCGCGACAGGCCAGGTTTATCGCTTCCTGCTGGTACCGCTTGCGGTTGGCCAGACACGGCTGACACTCGAAGCGGCCTTGCGCAGGCATGTCGAACGCAGCATTGAAGGTACGCAACCCGTAGAGGCCTCGACCCCTGCACCTCCGGAAAAGCCCGGCAATAGCAGGACTCTGGTGTTCGCGGGAATTGTCGTAGTGGCGGTAGCAGCCATCGCAGGTTGGTTCTTCACGCAGCCGGATTCCGGCAATGACGCCTCTGTTTCGACAACGTCGGCTGTCCCTGCAGCCGCGGAAAAGGCTGCCACTCCTGCGGCAACCCAAGCCCAAGCCGAATTGGCACTGGCAACCCAGGCCATGGAAAAGCAGCAGTACGTGGAACCGGCAGGGACCAGCGCGCTCGATCACTATCGCGCCGCTCTCGCCATCGACTCCGGGAATGCACAGGCGCTTGCTGGCATACAGTCAGTTGCGGATCGCATCGTTGAAAATGCTGAGACCGCGCTTCTCGCTGAAAAACTTGATCAGGCGGTTGCCGCCCTGGAGCTCGCACGCAATATCCAGCCTACCCATGCCCGACTGACATTTCTCGATTCCCAGGTGCAACGCGAACGGGAACGACTGCAGCTGACCCAGGCGCGCGACGTCAATACGCGCTTGCGAAACGTCCTGAACTCGGCCACGCAGCGGATGGAAACCGGGCGCCTCCTGACGCCAGCGGGCCAGAGCGCACGCGACGCGTTGCAGGAAGCAAGACGCATCGATGCTACTGATCCTGCCGTCATCCAGGGATATCGCGATCTCACCAATCGTGTATTGAACGATGCAGACCGCGCACTCTCGGCGGGACAACGCGAACAGGCCGCCATTCTCGTGGCAGCGGCACGGGAGCTCAGCCCGTCCGAGGCCAGGGTTGCCGCCTTCGAACGAGCTTTGGCCGACCCTGCGCAGACCGCGCCTCCCGCAAGACCCGTTGCACCTGCTGCTGTCCCGACGGCGGCAGCCGAAACGGTCATCGCCAGGGCTCGCCTGGCGGAAGGCCGTCTGCTTGATCCGGCGGGCGACAGTGCCCGCGACCACCTTCAGGCTGCACGGACGGCTGACGCCAACGATGCGGAAACACAGCGTCTGCTGGTTGACCTGAAGACGAAACTGATCGATTCCGGCCGCCAGTCCCTCGGGACGCAGGATGTTGAAGGCGCCGAACGGGCGCTGCGGGCAGCGGCTGATCTCGGTGTTCGCGGCAATGAGGAGACTCTTGCTGCCGCCCAGCGGGATCTCGACCGGCAGCGGGCTGATCGTGATTTCCGCCGCAATGTGGTCTCGGCAGGATCACTGAACCGTACCCGCACCGTGCAACCCGAGTATCCCGAGGTCGCGCGGCGCCGCGGAGTGGAAGGCTGGGTAGACGTGACCTTCACGGTAACGCCCACGGGAACCGTCACTGATGCTGCTGTCACCAGCTCCAATCCTGCAGACGTGTTCGATGCAGCCGCGATCGCAGCGATCAGCAACTGGCGCTTCGAGCCCGTTGTCCGGGCAGGCAGCGCCGTTCCGCAACGGGCTGCTGCACGGCTTCGTTTCGATATCCAGAACTGACCCGTACGGCTACAGCCAGCGATGAATGACGGGTAGCCGCTGATAGATCCACGCGAGGCAGCGTCTCAGGAAGCCTGCCTCGGGTTCCCTCTGCAACTCTTCCATGCCCTCGGCCCGCCAGCGCAGGCGTGGCCGCCGCCCTTCTCCCCCCAGTACAACCTCAAAACTGGTCTCGGCCGCAAACGCACGCTCGATGGCAGCGGCCATTTCCTGTGCGAGCCCTGTGCTCTTCACGATCAAGCCGATTTCAGTGTTGATGTAGAGCGAGCGCGGATCGAAGTTCAGCGTGCCGACGAACACCGTGTCGCGATCCAGCACTGCGGCCTTCGAATGCACGCTCGCTCGTGAACCCACTCGCGTCCCGACCGCCGTCGCTTCGCGTCGGGCAGCTCGACTGCGGACCTCGAACAGCCGCACACCGATCTGCAGCAGTGACGGCCGCGAAGCCGCGTAACCCGCATGCGCCGCGATCACATCATTGGAAGCAAGCGAATTCGTGAGCACCGTAATCGTGACTCCCTTTTCCCTCAAGAATCGCAGCACCGCCAGCGACTGCGCATCCGGAACGAAGTAGGCCGTTTCGATCAGCAGCTCGTGATCGATTTCCTGCAGGAGAGCCAGCATCGCCCGGGCCATTCGCGGCGGCGCCGCGCCTCCCACTTTCTCCGGCAGGTCGTAGACAGTACGTGCATGACCCCAGTGCAACCGGGAACGCAGGCTTTCGATCTGTGCAACAAGATCGGCGCGGGTGAGATGCGAATAGCCCTTGAGCGATGCCTTGTGCAGCCGGAAACGGCGCAGGCGGCGAAACCAGCGCCGGACGAAGCGCTTCGTCGGCCGGAAAACCGTCAGCTTGCGCACCGGAACCGCGAGCTTGCTCTGCCAGAATGCCTCGAAGCTGCCGTCGATCTCGCTGACCACGGGCCCGAGCGTCAGCAGATCGAGATCGCGGAAATTCGCCTTCTCGCTCGCGGCAAAGTATTCGTCACCGATGTTGCGGCCACCGACAATCGCCAGACAGTCGTCCGCGACGAACGTCTTGTTGTGCATCCGGTGATTCAGCCGGTTGCCTTCCCGGATCGCTTCCAGCAATCGTGACCAGCTGGGCCAGATGCGCGCACGAAACGGGTTGAAGATGCGGACTTCGATGTTGCGGTGACTGTCGAGGGTCGCGAGCCCGGTATCCCTGCCGGCGAGATGGATGTCATCGATCAGCATGCGCACGCGAACGCCGCGATCTGCGGCATCCAGCATGCAGCGAGCCAGCAACCGGCCCGTTGCGTCGTCGTGCCAGAGGTAGTACTGCACATCGAGCGTGCGCGTCGCGAGTCCGGCGAGGGCCAGTCGCATGAGCAGCGCGTCCCTGCCGTCCTCGAGCAGAGCAAAGCCCGACTCTGCCGGGTGAGTCGTCGCTGCCTCGGCAGCAAAACGCCCGAGTAACTCTTCCGGGGGAGAGACGGTGGCGATGCTTCCTGTCAGTGTCTGCTCATTCACAGCGGGCGAGTCTAGTCGAATCTCCCAGGGAACCCGTGCAGAGGTTCCTTTGGTTGAATCGCCAGGACGTTGACGCTACCCTGCGCGGCCCTCGCAAGGAGCGAATCGGCCCCATCGGGCTTGAGGAGCTGCAATGGCCACCCGACTCGAAGACATGGAGCACAGCCGACGTCTGCCCGGCCAGCTGGTCGAGCACGGACAGCTGCGTGTCGACTGGCGCCTGGTGCTCGGCCTCGCCGGACCTTTCGTGGCGAACAGTGCAGTGCAGGCGGTACTCAATCTCACTGACACCTGGTTCCTCGGGCGCATCTCGACGCAGGCTCTTGCCGCCATCGCGTCGATTCACTGGATCGTGCTCGTGTTCATCATGCTGCTCGGGGGCGTGGGTCTTGCCGTGCAGACGATCGTCGCGCAGGCCTATGGTGGACGGCGCAGGCTGCGCGCGGCGCAGGCCACCTGGACGGCACTGTGGGCGGCACTGGCGACTGCACCCTTGTTTGTCATCATCGCCTTCAGCGGTGGAGCGCTGCTTTCGATCTTCGACCTGGATCCCGCGGTGAGTGCTCTTGCTCTTGAATACTGGGAGCCGCGCATGATCGGCGCGACTGCAGGCGTAGCGCTGTGGGCGGTCTTGGGTTTCTTCAATGGCATCGCCCGACCCGGGATCACGCTGGTCGTGAATCTCGGCGTTGCAGCGCTCAATGCGATCCTGAACCAGATCTTCATCTTCGAAATGGGGATGGGCATCGCCGGCTCCGCCTGGGCAACTACCATTGCGCTGGTGTGCGGCGTGATAGCCTCGATGGCGGTTTTCCTGGGCCCACGCGTCCATCACGAGTTCAAATCACGCTTTACCTGGCATCTGCATTTCGGCCGACTGCTGTCGCAGCTGAAATTCGGTTTCCCCATGGGCCTGTTATTCGCGGCGGACCTCATCGGCTTCGCGCTGTTCCAGCTGATGCAGGTTCGCTTGAGTTCCGTGGATGGAGCCGCCACGCAGATCGCGATGATGCTCACGTCGATTGCCTACATGCCGGCGCTGGGCTTCGCGATGACAGGAACGACGCTCGTCGGCCAGTCGATTGGTGCCGGCGACAAGAACTGGGCCCGTCGTATCGGCAACTCGATCATCGCCCTGTGCACAGGCTACATGGCCATCGTCGGTCTGCTGATTGCTATAGCCGGCCCGTGGCTGCTTCCCGCTTTCGTGCCCGCCAGCGATCCCTTGGCGGCCGAAGTCATTCGCACCGGGAAGACGATTCTCTGGATTGCCGCGGCGTATCAGTTGTTCGACGGACTCAACTTCGGTTCCAGCTTCTGCCTGCGCGGAGCGGGGGACGCCATCGTGCCGGCCATGATGGTCATCGTGCTGTCGTGGGTGCTGTTCGTGCCGGCTGCGCACATGTTGTCGTTCGCGCCCGGCCAGGGTTGGGTGGACTGGTTGCCGCAGTTCGGCCTGGGTGCCATCGGTGGCTGGATCGCCGCCGTGCTGTACATCTGCGCGCTCGGCCTCACGATGTTCTTCCGCTGGCGCTCGGGCGCCTGGCAGAACATCACTCTTCGCTAGGCAGACCCTCGCTGAGCTCTGGGAGCAGGCCTACAAGCTCAGGGTTCGTGAGTGCGCGCCAGCGACCCAAGGGCAAGTCACCGAGCCGGACGTTCATGATGCGCACCCGCTGCAGCCGCCGCACGGTGTAACCCAATGCGGAACACATGCGCCGGATCTGCCGGTTCATGCCCTGCGTCAGGACAATGCGGAAAACATTCTTCGACACGAGATTGATGCGGCAAGGCTCGGTGAGTCGTCCCAGCACACGTACGCCACTCGACATGCTGGACAGGAAGAGATCGGTGACAGGGCGGTCGACGGTGACGATGTATTCCTTCTCGTGCTCGTTCTCGGCGCGCAGGATGGAATTGACGATGTCGCCGTTGTTCGTGAGCAGGATCAGTCCGTCCGAATCCTTGTCGAGTCGGCCGATCGGGAAGATCCGCTCCGGATAGCTCAGGAAATCGATGATGTTGCCGGCGACGCTGCGATTGGTCGTGCACTCGACGCCCGTGGGTTTGTTGAGCATGAGGTAGACAGCAGTCCGGCGATCGCCCAACGGCTGCCCGTCCAGACGCACGTCATCCGCATCCGTCACCTGTGTACCCAGAACGGCCACCACACCGTTGACGGAAATGCGACCGGCTTCGATCCATTTGTCCGCCTCGCGTCGCGAGCAGACCCCTCGTTCGCCGATGAATTTGTTGATTCGCATGCGCGCGCAGGCTACGGGCTGCGCAGCCCAAGATCAATTGGGATTGCGACCCGTGCGGGCAATCGACATGGCATGCAGCATTTCCCTCACTTCCTCGCGGCCGAAGATCTCCGCCGCGGTCTGGCTCACCTTGCGCTGCCAGTTGGGATATTCCTTGTCCGTACCGGGAACATTGACGGGATCTTCCATCCCCGCCAGGTCCTCGATCTGCACGACTGCAAGCTCCGCCGTCGACAACGACAGATACAAATGAGCCGCCCGCACCAGCGCGTGCGAGCAAGCCGGCAGCACCTCGTGTTCCTGCCAGTACCAGAGGCCGGCACCCACCAACGCACTCATCAACCGCCGTCGATCAACCTCGCGCTCTGCGATCACTCGCTCGCGAGTAGCAGCATCAGGGTAGAGACTGAGCCGGCTCGCGATTTCGATATCGGCGCGTTGCCACCAGCCCCTGAAGGTCGGCAGGTCATGCGTTGTGACTGCCGCCAATGCCTGCCTTTCATACACACCGGGTGCCTTGAAGCGTCCATCCGGTTCTTTCTCGAACAGCAACACCTTGTAGTGAGCCACTGCGTATTTGTGCATGGCATGCCGCACGGCATCCGGCACGGTCCCCAGGTCTTCACCGATGACCACACAGCGGTTGCGATGACTTTCGAGCGCGAGAATACCCATCAGGTCGTCGAGCGGGTAGTGAACGTACGCGCCTTCGGTGGCGATGAAGCCCCGGGGCACCCACCATTGCCGGAACAAGGCCATCACGTGATCGAGGCGCAGCGCCGCGACATTCCGCATGTTGAGACGCAGAAGATCGATGAATGGCTGGTAGCCCTGGATTTTCAGTTCACGCGGACTTTGCGGAGGAATTCCCCAGTCCTGGCCTTTCAGCGCGAGCGGATCAGGCGGCGCACCGATGCCTGCCTGCGTGACATACAGACGCGGATTCGACCAGGTCTCGGAACCTCCTGAACTCACACCGACCGCGACGTCTCCATACAGGCCGAGTGCCATGCCTTTCTCGCGCGCCAACTGTTGGGCACCGGCGAGCTGTTCCGCAGCCAGCCATTGCAGGTACAGGTAGAATTCGACATCGGCTTTGTGTTCGTCCGTGAACTGACGAACCTCGGGTGAGGACGGATTGCGATACGGCTCGGGCCAGCCCGGCCAACCCCAGTGACCCGGCGAGCGCTTTCTCAAGTCAGCATCCAGTGCATCGAAGACAGCGTGCAGACGCAGCGGCTCGCCTCCATCGTGCACAAAGTCGAGGAAGGCCTGCGCACGCGATGTACCGGCCGCAAAATGTTTAGTGCGGAAGTGGTCGTACAGCAGCCGGAGTGCGGCGAGCTTCCGCTGTGCAACCCCAACATAGTCAACGTTGGTGGCCGCGCGTAGCTGCGGCAGTTCATCCTTCGCTGCAGCCTCTGCGAAGCGCTGAGCCGGTTCGCACTCTGCAAATTCGGGAACGCGGGGAACGGCAACATAGAGCACGTTCAGGAACTGTCGGCTGGAAGGGCTGTACGGACTGATATGCCCGGGATCAGCGGGCATCAACGCATGCAATGGATTGAGCCCGACGAGCGCGCAGCCGAGGGGTGCCGCCCATTCGATGACTTCCTGCAGATCACCGAAGTCGCCGATGCCCCAGTTTTGGGTGGACCTCAGTGTATAGAGCTGCAACGTCAAGCCCCAGAGCCGCTGTTCAGTCCCGAGTGCGGGCGGTTGATAGCACTGGGGAGGCGCAACGATGACGCGCGTCTCTGACCAGTCTCCATTATCCAGGCGCAGGGCCAGACGATGGTAGCCAGGAGGAAGCTGCTCCGGGAGTAAAATGCTTTTACTGTTCCCTTCCATTGGCAGCGTACCAACAGCGACATCATCGGAAGAGCTGCCCCCTGCCTCCGGGTACAAAATCCAGTGAAGGGTTTTCGCACTTGCAAGCGCGGCAGCCGGCAATGCAATCAGGGTGGGCTCGCCCTCCCGCAGGATCTGCACGGCAGGCAACGTTCCAGTGGCGCCGCCCTCTTCTGTATTTTTGAGGGATCGCTCCAGAGCGGGCCAGCTCCCGGTGTCGACGCCCATCGCTGCCAGCAGCGCGATCTTGGTCCCCGCCGAGAACACTTTCAGCTCGCCGCGATAGTCGTGATAGGCATCGCCGAGACCGTAACGCGCCGCAAGTTCGTCGAGAGTGCTCCGGGTCATGATGCCGACAATAGCGCGAAGCTCTTGCGGACCGCGGCAGGTACGTCACCATCCACGAGCAAAGCGCAGGAATACGCATCGAGTTGATGCGTGCCTGTACGCGCCGGTCCCGAGACGGGGCTGGATGGTTGCCAGTACGCGGTGTCGAAGACCACCTGCCAGACCGTGCTGCTGGCCGGGCGAGGCAGCTGAAACGACACCGGACTACCGCCACCATTGCAGAGAAAGAGAATGTGGCCATTGGCGTGTCCATGCATGTCGACAAATGCATGACCGATCAGCACGCCGATGGGCAATGACCCCGGATCATTCCAGTCGGCATCATTCAGCTCGCGTCCCTCCATGTGCCACCAGCTGACGTCCTTGTGCTGCCGATCCGGCTGTCTCGCTCCCTTCAGGAAGGCATCACGGCGTAAACCCGTCGATTGGCGCCTGATGAACAATAGCTGGCGCACGAACGCGATCAAGGGCGCACGCAGCTCGGCCAGCTCCCAATCCACCCAGTTGATCGCATTGTCCTGGCAATACGCGTTGTTGTTGCCGGCCTGGGAACGACCGAACTCATCGCCTGCCTGCAGCATCGGCACGCCTTGCGACAGCAGCAGCGTGGCCAGCAGGTTGCGCATGCGCCGCTCACGCAGATCGAACACCTTCGCATCGGACGTCGGCCCTTCAATGCCGCTGTTCCAGCTCAGGTTGTGATTGTGCCCGTCGCGGTTGTCCTCAAGATTCGCCTCGTTGTGCTTGTCGTTGTAAGCCATCGTGTCGTAGAGCGTGAAGCCATCGTGGCACGCAACGAAGTTGACGCTCGCGGTCGGCCGGCGTCCGTGATGCCGGAACAGATCACTGGAGCCAGCGAATCGTTCTGCAAAGCCACCGCGGGAGGCGTAGTCGCCTTTCCAGTAGCTACGCATCGCATCGCGGTACTTGTCGTTCCATTCAGACCATTCCGCCGGAAAGCGGCCCACCTGGTAACCGTCGGGACCGATATCCCACGGCTCGGCGATCAGCTTCACGTAGCGCAACGCAGGTTCCGCGCGGACGGCCTTGAAGAATTCGCCATCAGTGCGAAACCAGCCCTCGTCACGACCGAGCACCGGTGCAAGATCGAAGCGAAAACCGTCGACGTGCATTTCCTCGGCCCAGTACCGCAGGCAGTCGATCACCAGCTGGCGAGCAGCCGCATGACCGATGGCAATCGCGTTGCCGGTGCCGGTGTGATTCTGGTAGTGACGGCGATCCCCGGGCTCGAGGCGATAGTAGGAGCCGTTGTCGAGTCCCTTGAAGCTGAGCGTGGGCCCGAGCTCGTTGCCTTCGGCGGTATGGTTGAACACCACATCGATGATGACCTCGAGTCCTGCCGCGTGCAGCGCCTTGACCATGGTGCGGAATTCGCCGACCGGATCGCTGACGGCGTATTCCGCGGCTGGAGCGAACCAGGCCATCGAGTTGTAGCCCCAGTAATTGATGAGTCCCTTGTCGGCGAGAAAACGCTCGGGAACGAAGGCCTGCACCGGCAACAGTTCGATGGCCGTCAGCCCGAGCCGTTTCAGGTACCCGACGACCGACGGATGAGCGAGGCCGAGGTACGTGCCCCGCAGCTTCTCGGGTACTTCAGGATGCCGCTGCGTAAAGCCTTTGACGTGCAGTTCGTAGATCACCGTGTCGCGCCAGGGAATCGCGGGCGGGCGATCGTCACCCCAGTCGTAGTGACTGTCCGTCACCACCGACTTGTAGTTCCAGGGCGCGCTGTCGACAGGATCGGGTTCCAGGTCCGGGACCGCAGTCTTGAAACCGAACAGCGCATCGTTCCATTCAAACCGGCCGGCCAGCCGGCGCGCATACGGGTCGAGCAGAAGCTTGTTGGGGTTGTAGCGCAGGCCACGCCGTGGATCATAGGGACCCGACGCGCGATAACCGTAAACCGCACCGGGGATGCCGTGCGGCAGCCTCAGGAATCCGTGCCACACGTCGCCGGTCCGCGCCGGCAACATGATCCTTGCCGTTTCCTTCTCGCCCTTGGCGTCAAACAGGCACAGGTCGATGCGCACGGCACTGCTTGAGTGCACGGCGAAGTTCACACCCTCCCCGGTCCAGGTCGCGCCCAGGGGTGCAGAATCACCAAGCTCAAGGGAAATGGAGGGTTGCTGCGTTCGGGTGCGCGCCATGCTCAAACCCATGCAATGTTCAAGCCTACGGAGGCTAAGGTGCTTCGACCGGCACGAGACATCAACGAGGCCACTGGTCGCAATACTCCCTTTGCTGGCGCTGCCTACCTATACAGACTGACAAACCCGTCACCCCTTCTTCTGCCACACCACCATCGCCAGTGGCGGCAGCCTGACGCGGATCCGCGCGGGGTAGCCCTGCCACGCCTCCAGTTCGGCGACGACGGTATTGTCCTGCGCGTAACCGGAACCGCCGAATGTGGCGGAATCACTGTCGAGCACAGGTGAATAAGTGCCTGCCTCCGGAACACCGAGCAGATAGCCATCGCGCGGCACGGGCGTGCAATTGAACGCGCAGATCAGCGGCTGGCCATCACCCGCTGTTTCCGATTGCCGCAGAAACGCGAAGACGCTCTCGTCCTGGTTGTTGAGCTCGATCCAGCGGAAGCCTTCCCAGTTCGCATCCGTCACATACAACTGCGGGTGCCCGCGATAGAAGTGGTTGAGCGCCCGGTTCCAGTGCTGCAGACCCTTGTGCTCCGGATACTGGAGCAGTGTCCAGTCGAGGGCTTCATCCTCCCGCCATTCGCGCCACTGGCCGAATTCGCCCCCCATGAAGAGCAGTTTCTTGCCGGGATGCACCGTCATGTAGCCGAGCAGCAAGCGGTAGTTGGCCTTTTTCTGCCAGTCATCGCCCGGCATCTTGTCGAGCAGCGCCCGCTTTCCATGCACCACTTCGTCGTGGGACAGCGGCAGCATGAAGCGCTCCGAGAACGCGTAGACGAACGAGAACGTGATGAGATTGTGGTGAAAGCGGCGATGCACCGGTTCGAGCGCCACGTACTTCAGCGTGTCGTTCATCCAGCCCATGTTCCACTTGAACGCGAAACCGAGGCCGCCGAGATGCACCGGCTGCGTCACGCCCGGGAAGGCCGTGGATTCCTCGGCAATCATCAACACGCCGGGATGGTAGTGCCCCATCGTCCAATTGAGCTGCTTCAGGAATTCAATGGCTTCGAGATTCTCCCGGCCGCCGTAACGGTTCGGAATCCATTCCCCGGCCTTGCGGCTGTAGTCGAGGTACAGCATGGAAGCAACGGCATCCACGCGCAGTCCGTCGATGTGATAGAGCTCGACCCAGAACAGCGCATTGGCGATGAGGAAATTGCGAACCTCATGGCGGCCGTAGTTGAAGATCTTGGTCCCCCACTCCGTGTGCTCGCCCTGCCGCGGGTCGGCATGTTCGTAGACAGCGGTGCCATCGAACTCGGCAAGCCCATGCGCGTCTTTCGGGAAATGGGCAGGCACCCAGTCGATAAGGACGCCGATGCCGGCCTCGTGACAACGGTCGACGAAGCGCATGAAATCGTGTGGCTTGCCGTGACGGGCCGTTGGCGCGTAATAGCCTGCAACCTGGTAGCCCCATGAACCGTCGAACGGATGCTCCGCCACGCCCATGAGTTCGAGATGCGTGTAGCCGAGATCCTGCACGTACGGAATAAGCTGGTCGCCCAGTTCTTCCCAGGTGTGGAAGGGCGTGCCGTCCCACGGCCGACGCCATGACCCGGGATGAACCTCGTACACGGAAATGGGCGAGCGCTGGGCATCGAAACGGCTGCGCTCTTCCAGCCACTTGGCGTCGTGCCATTCAAAGCCGGCGAGCTCGCTGACGACGGAAGCGTTGTCCGGCCGCAACTGCATCTCGAACCCGTAAGGATCCGCTTTCAGGATCGTGCGTCCGTCGCGCGTGCGGATCTCGAACTTGTAGAGCTCGCCGCTCTTCACGCCGGGGATGAACAGTTCCCAGATGCCGGAGGAGCCGAGCGCATGCAGCGGATGCTTGCGGCCATCCCAGAAATTGAAGCCACCGACGACACTCACGCGCTGGGCATTCGGTGCCCACACCGCGAAGCGCGTCCCTTCCAGTCCGTCACGCACCTGCGCGTGCGCACCCAGCTTGCGATAGATGTGGTGATGATTGCCCTCGCCGAACAGGTACAGATCCTGTTCCGAGAGCTGAGGCGCGAAATAGTAGGGATCGTGCTTGGTGACGACCGCCCCGTTCGTATAGCGGATGCGCAGCAAGTAAGGCCGCAGCGGTCGGCGCCAGGCCAGGACGCCTTCAAACAGACCCCCTGCATGCAGTCGGGTCAGCGGCCGTGCCGCAGAAATGTCTTCGTCTTCCCAGTAGACAGCCACTGTCTCGGCATCGGGCTCGAGTACCCGGACAAGGCAAAGGGGAACTTCGCCGCCGCGCGCGGCTTCGACCGCTATCTCGTGATAGCCGAGGAGCGAACGCGGCTCCCGATGGGTAGCGCCGAGCAGCGAAGCGATCTGTTCTGGAGTTAGGGAGGCTGGCATCTCGGGTCAGGGCTGGAAAAAAACGTCCCCGTGGACCCGAGGAATACTACCTGCTACAGGACCGGTTTGATGCCCCAGATCCGGTCGGCGTATTCGCGGATGCTCCGATCGCTCGAAAACGGCCCCATGCTCAAGGAATTGATCACCGCCTTGCGGCTCCATGCGTCCTGGTCGCGATAGAGCGCATCGACCTGGTCCTGGGCGGCGACATAAGCGGCAAAGTCCGCAAGCACCAGGAAGTGTTCGTTGTCCCCGAGCAGCCGAGCAGCGAGTGACCGGGCTTCCGCCGGATTGCCGCGAGTGAACTCGCCGGCCGCGATGCGATCGATCGCACGCTGCAGTTCCGGCAAGGCGGCAGCCACCGCCGACGGCGAATAGCCCTTCGCGCGCTGCGCCGTCACTTCCGCCGCGGTCATGCCGAAAATGAACATGTTCTCCAGGCCCACCGCCTCACAGATCTCGATGTTGGCGCCATCCAGCGTGCCGATGGTCAGCGCACCGTTCAGGGCCAGCTTCATGTTGCCGGTGCCTGACGCTTCCATGCCTGCCGTCGAGATCTGTTGCGAAAGATCGGCCGCCGGCATGATCTCCTGCGCCAGCGACACGTCGTAATCCTGGAGGAAGCACAGCTTCAGCTTGCCGCGTACCCGTTCGTCGGCGTTGAGGACGCGGGCCACGCCATTGATGAGCTTGATGATCGACTTCGCCACGACGTAGCCGGGCGCTGCCTTGCCGGCAAAGATGACCGTGCGCGGCACGATGTCGGCGTCCGGCGTATCGATGATGCGCTGGTAACGAACGATGACGTACAGCAGGTTGAGGAGCTGCCGCTTGTACTCGTGGATGCGTTTGACCTGCACGTCGAACATGGACTTCGGGTCCACCTCGACACCGGTAAGTTCGAGAATGCGGCTGGCCAGCCTTTCCTTGTTGGCGCGCTTGATCGTGCGGAAACGCTGGCGGAACTCGGCATCCTCGGCGGCCCATTTCAGCCTGTCGAGCTCTTCGAGATCGTTCTCCCATCCCGACCCGATCTTTTCGGTCAGAAGCTCGGACAAACCGGGATTGGCCTGCTTCAACCAGCGTCGCACGGCAATACCGTTCGTGACGTTGATGAAGCGGTCCGGCCACATCTGTGCAAAATCCTTGAAGATGGTTTCGCGCATCAACTGTGAATGCAGTTTCGCGACGCCATTGATGCGCTGGCTGCCGAGCACCGACAGGTACGCCATGCGAACGTTCTTCGCGCCGTTCTCGTCGATGAGCGACATGCGCCGCAAACGTTCGGCATCGCCGGGATACAGCGCGGTGACTTCGTCGAGGAAGTCCTTGTTCAGCCGGTAGATGATCCGCATGTGCCTCGGCAGGACGCGCTCCACCAGATCGATCGGCCAGGTTTCGAGTGCCTCGGGCAGCAGCGTGTGATTGGTGTAGCTGCAAACCTTGCGTGTCAGGGCCCACGCGGCGTCCCAGCCCAGGTCGTGCTCGTCCATCAGCAGGCGCATGAGCTCGACGATGGTGAGCGCGGGATGGGTATCGTTGAGCTGGATCGCCACGCCTTCCGGCAACTGCTGCAGTGTCCGCCCCTCGGCGAGATGCTGCCCGATCAGATCCTGCAGCGACGCGCTGACGCAGAAATACTGCTGCTTGAAGCGCAGCTCCTTGCCCTGCGGCGTCGTATCGTCCGGATACAGAACGCGCGTGAGATTCTTCGCGTCGATCTGGTCCGCAACCGCGGCGGCATAGTTGCCCGCGTTGAAGTCCTCGATCCGGAACGGCGTGATGGCGCGCCCGGACCAGAGCCGCAGGTGATTCACCGTCGGACTGCTGTTGCCCGGGATCAGGAAGTCATAGGCGACGGCCCAGACGTCACTCGTATCGACCCACTGCCGGCGTTCGATCCCCTCGCCGTCGCGAGCCGTGAGACACCGGCCGCCGAAGCGGATGCGGTAGCGGATGTTGCCGCGCCCGTTCTCCCAGAAGTTCTGATAGCGCAGCCAGGAACTCGCGAGCTCACGCTGCGCGCCGTTCTCGTCGATGAGCTGCGTGAAAATGCCGTAGTCGTAGCGGATGCCGTAGCCTGTCGCGGCATAACCGAGCGTCGCGAGCGAATCGAGGAAACACGCGGCGAGCCGGCCGAGACCGCCGTTACCCAGGCCCGGGTCTTCCTCTTCGGCTGCAACGTCTTCGAGCGTATGGCCGAGCGCCTTCAGCGTGTCCCGCGTTTCGGCCATCAACCCTGCATCGAGCGACGACAGCGCGTTGATGAGGTTGCGGCCCAGCAGGAACTCCATCGACAGGTAACACACGTGCTTGACGTGGGCCTGCGCGACCCGCCGGCGAGTCGCGAGCCAGCGTTCGGCGAGCTCGCCACGCAATGCAATCGAGAGCGCATCGTAGATGTCGCGGCGCGTGGCGTTGACGAGGTCCTTGCCCAGCGAACGCTCAAGGCGATCAACGAGGGCAGCGCGGACCGAACCCGCCTGCAGGCGCACGGCAACAGGAAGGGTCGCGGAAGAAGTCGCTTCGGTCACAGGTGGATCAATATCCCGAGAGAGAAATGGCCAGTGGAACGCGTCGCCTTACTCAAGATCGACGACGCGCTCGGCAATGATGCGCCAGAAGCCGTTCTCGCGAACGAGCGTCAGTTCACGGCGGATGGTGTTGTTGTCGAAGCGCTGGCCAAACGCAATGACCCGCCGGTCGTCGGCAGGCTGGTTCACTTTCATTCCCTGGACGGTAGGCGTCGGCGCAGGCCCTGTCGCCACCTGTTCACGCCGCTGTTCGAGCCAGGCAGCGCTTGAGCTGTCAGCCGGCGCTTCGAAGCGCTGCGAATACGCCGCCATCATCCGGTCCGTATTCCGTTCGCTCCAGGCCTGCGCCCACATCGCCACGACTTCCTCGGGCGAACTCAACGGCGACAGCCCTGTACCAAAATAGGAAGGTGCGGAGTCCAGGCATTGGCCATCCCGCGGAGTAGCACCCCGGACGGGCGCCGGCTGGGCTGCAGGCGGAGGAACGACCAGTGCAGCGTTGCGTGTCGGTGCATCGAGCCCTGCGGGTACCGTCAGCGGGGGCACTGATTTCGCTTGCAGGTAGGGTTCATCCACGTTGCTGCAAGTGGGCGACAGGCTGCAACCGGCCAGCAGTAGCGCAGCCAGTGCACACGGGAAGCCGGCAAACCGGCGAAACGCACTCGTGGACAGGGAGCGGGATGCGACCGGGACAAGGCTGGTGTTGTTGAGCATGAAGACATCACGAAGAAAACGGGGGCCAATGAGACTCCCGGCGTTTCCACCTGGGAACCCCTTTGGTTACAGGGTTTTACATGGATCCGGCGGAAGCTTTTTGCTCGCTCGGGCGAGTTTACCGTACAGTCGGGTCGTCCTGTAGACGCATTCGCGCCGCGGAAGTTTAGGCCAATCAGGGGTTCCCTAAATGCAGTTGGGCTTTGTCGGGTTGGGGCGGATGGGCGCGAATATGGTTCGGCGACTCCTTGCAGGAGGTCACCAGTGCGTCGTCCACGACGTGAATGCCGCAGCGATGCAGGCGCTTGGTGAAGCGGGTGCCAAGCCCGCAGCGACGCTGGCGGAGATGGTCTCCCAGCTGCAAGCACCTCGCGTGATCTGGTTGATGCTGCCAGCGGCGATCGTCACCACCACCGTTTCCACGCTCGTCCCTTTGCTCACCCAAGGCGACATCATCATCGACGGCGGCAATTCCGATTATCGCGAAGCCATTACCCGCAGCGCCGAGCTCAAGACCCGCAACCTGCACTTCATCGACGTCGGGACGAGCGGCGGCATCTGGGGTCTGGAAGCGGGGTTCTGTCTCATGGTCGGCGGTGCAGAAACCGCCTATCGACACATCGAGCCGCTGCTGCAAACCCTCGCGCCAGGCTCAAGAACAACGGACGGCAGCGCTCCTGCCGGTACAGCGTCGCAGGGATTCCTCTATTGCGGCCCTACCGGGGCGGGCCACTTCGTGAAGATGGTCCACAACGGTATCGAGTACGGAATGATGGCCGCATATGCCGAAGGCCTGAACCTGTTGCAGGCAGCGGGTCGAGGCCTCGAAGGTCGCGCTGCTGATGCGGAAACAGCGCCGCTCTCCCATCCGGAGGCCTATCGCTACAACTTCGACCTGCCGGCGATCGCCGAGGTCTGGCGTCACGGGAGCGTGGTGCGCTCCTGGCTGCTCGACCTGGTGGCCAGCAGCCTGGACAAAGACCCGTCACTGGAAGGTTTTGCAGGCCGCGTGTCCGATTCGGGGGAAGGCCGGTGGACGCTGCAGGCCGCCATCGATCTCGGGATTCCCACCCCGGTCCTGGCCAGTGCGCTCTTCGCCCGCTTCAGCTCGCGAGGTGAGGACGCCTTTGCGAACAAGGTGTTGTCCGCGCTCCGCCAGGAGTTCGGCGGGCATCAGGAAAAACACTAGCTTTTTCAAAGTACTTAGCCCCCGGAACGCTTGGGCGACCAGCCGAGTTTCGTGAGTTCCACCACCAGCAGATCGCGGTGATCTCCCTGGATCTCGACAATCCCGTCGCGGACAGTCCCGCCGGAACCGCACCGTTTCTTGAGCTGGGTAGCCAGTTGCTCAAGGGCGTCCGGACTCAATGGCAGGCCGGTGATGACAGTCACCCCCTTACCTTTCCTGCCTTGGGTTTCGCGGCCCACCCGGATTGACCCGCCCCTGGCCTCGGTCCGGGCAGCGGCGGCCTTCTCCGATTTGCAGACACAGGACGCCACGGGCCTCAGGCATCCCGGACACATCCGGCCCTGGCCAGTGGAATAAACGATGCCGCCTTCCGGACGCGATTTCACAACTGTCGACTCATAGGGGGAAAGCTGCCACGTGAAGCCGGCATTCTTCCATGAATCTTTCCCCGCAGGCACTGCCCCATGGATGTGCGCCAAAGAGCTTCCCGCACGAAATCCGTGCGCAGAAAATTAATTGCCAGAAGCACTCAAGAAAGTGTGAACACGCGCCGACAGTATGTCGACTGGTCTGCTATTGATGCTGCGCACCAGGAACAAAATCGATGAGTTCTGTAGTCAACCCACAATCCGGAAATCCTGCCGCGCCTGAGGCCGGCGATATCCCGTTGTCCGGAGACCAGACCGCCCGGATCTTCATGTTGACCGGACGCTTTCCTGCCCGCGAGCGGACGAAGCGCGATCCCGCCCTCAGCACCGGCTCGCATGAACACACCCGGATGCTCAAGACGCTTCTGGGCAACCTCGACGGCATGGTTTACCGGTGTCGTGACGACGCCGACTGGACGATGGAATTCGTCAGCGATGGCTGCTCCCGCCTGACCGGTTACCAGCCCGACGATCTCCTGCTCAACAACCGGATTTCCTACGAGACACTGACTCACCCTGAAGATCGCCGTCGCATCCGCGAGGCAGTGCGCGCCGCCATCGTGCAGCGTCGCCGCTTCGATATCGAATACCGGATGATCCGTGCGGACGGTGAAGTCCGTTGGGTATGGGAACGCGGCACCGGCATCGTCGACAGCAGCGGCACTGTCACGGCGATCGAAGGCATCATCCAGGACATCACCGATCGCCGCGAAGCAGTGCATGCGCTGCGCGAGGCCGAACGCCGCTACCACAGCCTGTTTCACAACGCGGTCGAAGGCATTTTCCGTACGACGCCCGACGGCCACTATCTCGATGCGAATCCTGCGCTCGCGCGCATCTACGGGTTTGAATCGCCGGAAGAGCTTACGGATTCGCTGAAAGACATCCGTCGCCAGTTGTATGTGGACCCGACGCGGCGTGAGGAATTCATGCTCCTCATCAAGGAACGCGGTTCCGTCACCAGCTTCGAATCGCAGGTGTATCGTAAGGACTCCAGCATCATCTGGATTTCCGAGAATGCCCGCGCCGTGTTCGACGACGACGGCCGCGTCCTGCTTTACGAAGGCACGGTCGAGGAAGTCACTGAACGCAAACTCTACCAGGCGAGAATCGAGCAGCAGGCCAACTTCGACACGCTGACGGGGCTCGCGAACAGGTCGCTGCTCAACGATCGCCTGCAGCAGGCCATCCTGGCTGCGCAGCGCCACGGCTCGCAGGTTGCAGTCGCCTTCGTCGATCTTGATCGTTTCAAGTTCGTCAACGACAGTCTCGGTCACCACTTCGGCGATCGGCTGCTCAAGACGACTGCAGAACGGCTCAAGTCGTGTGTGCGCGAATGCGATACGGTAGCCCGGCTCGGCGGCGACGAGTTCGTATTGCTCATCGGCGGCAGTGATTCAGGTCAGGACGCCGTCACTCACGTCATGGATCGTGTTCTCAGCTCCGTCGCCCAGCCCTGGGTCATCGACGAAGGCGAATTCAACGTCACCTGCAGCGTCGGCATCGCGGTCTATCCCGCCGATGGCAACGAAGCGGAAACCCTGCTGAAGAACGCGGATTCCGCGATGTATCGCGCCAAGGAAGGAGGCGGCAACGGCTTTCACTTCTTTACCAACGAACTGAATGTCCTAATGACCGAGCGCCTGGAGATGGAGAGCCGTCTCCGCCGCGCATTGGAAAGGCAGCAGTTCCTCCTTCATTACCAGCCACGCGTGGATCTCGCGAGCGGTCGCATCGTCGGTGCCGAAGCGCTGATCCGCTGGCACGTGCCGGAGCAGGGCATGATTCCGCCGGGCCGCTTCATTCCGCTTGCCGAAGAAACGGGTTTGATCGTCCCCATCGGACGCTGGGTATTGCAGACCGCCTGTGCGCAGAACAAGGCGTGGCAGCGTGCAGGCTTGCCGCCGATCGTTGTATCCGTGAACGTCTCGGCGCGGCAGTTCCGCCACGACAATCTCGTCGAAACCGTCGCGGACGTGCTCGCGCAGACAGGACTTGATGGAAAATTCCTCGAGATCGAACTCACCGAAAGCATGGTCATGCACGACGCCGCCAAGCTCGCGGCCATGCTTGTTGAACTCAAGAAGCTCGGCATCCAGATCGCGGTGGATGACTTCGGTACCGGCTACTCGTCCCTGAGTTACCTCAAGCGCTTCCCGGTGGATCGCCTGAAGGTCGATCGGTCATTCGTGCAGGACATCGCGTCCGATCACGACGATGCGACCATCGTGAAGACAATCATCGCGCTCGGCCATAATCTCAGCCTCAAGGTCGTCGCCGAAGGCGTCGAGACCGAACAGCAGGTGAAGTTCCTGCGCCAGAACAACTGCGATGAAATGCAGGGCTATTACTTCGGCATGCCGATGTCGGCCGAAGAATTCCGCCAGCTGTTCGGCAATCACACGAACTGATTTCTTCGCTCCCGCTCCGGAGGCTGCACAGGTAGCATCCGGACATGAAACTTCCCCGCGAGTTCTACGCACAAGGCACGCTGCAGGTCGCCCGGCAGATCCTCGGCATGCACCTGGTACATCGAGTCGATGGCCAGAAGCGCATCGGACGAATAGTCGAAACCGAGGCGTATCTCGGACCCCGCGATCTCGCCGCTCATTCCGCCCGGGGCAGAACGGACCGCAACGCCGTGATGTTCGGCCCACCCGGGCACGCGTACGTCTATTTCATCTACGGCGTCTGGTATTGCTTCAATGTGGTTACACGCGCTGAAGGGATTCCGCAGGCAGTACTCATCCGCGCCCTCGAACCCGTTGACAACCTTGATGACAAGACATGGGGGCCGGGACTGCTATGCAGGGCGATGGGCATCGACCGCGCCCAGAACGGTCTGGACCTCACCGGCAGCGAACTCTGGATCGAAACCCCGCCCGTCAAATCCGCACGCGTCCGAGTAACCCGCGCACCCCGGATCGGCGTGGATTATTCAGGCTCGTGGGCACTGAAACACTGGCGGTTCTTCGACCGCGATTCGCCGTATGTTTCTACCGTGACAGCTGCGGCGAGGCGACGACAAAGAGGCACATAGCCCTTTCCGCTCCCACCCCCGTCTCTAAAAATTGCCATCGGCTTTGTCTTAGACCTCTAGCGACCGCGTTCACCGGCGCGAGCCGGGGGCGCGTCCGGTGGAACGAGTGGTTACAGGACGCTTGGCGTAGCGGTCGGCATAACTGTCCAGAAGGCTGCGAATCATTCGCTGATACGGCACGTTGGACTGCGCGGCATGAGCTTTGAAGAAGTCGATACTTTTCTTGCTCAATGAAAGGGTGACCTTGACCCCATCATCCTTCAGCACAAGCCGATCGGGTGGAGGGAGGAAATCCTCCACAACCTCAAGATGGCCTAGAGGTTCACTTGTGTACTTTGGAGTGGGTTTCATAGAGCTTCCTTCCTCGACGCCAGAAGCCGGCGCCAATGATTCGAATGACCTCGTTGCGGTAAGTGAATCGCACCGTCAGGACGCCCTCGGGCACTTGGCCGAAGCAATAGAACCGCTGTTCTGCCTGGCTGTGGCGTGCATCCTTGGCGATAACCCGAGCAGGGTCAAGAAAGGCTGCCTGCGCGTAAGCGAATGAAACGCCATGCTTCCGCTGGTTCTCCTCGTCTTTGCCAGGGTCCCAGTCGAAGCTTGCCGACATTATCAGAGCCTAGCATTCGTATGGGCGGATTGCCATACGATTATATGGTGACGAATATCAGCGTAAATGCGCAACGCAGGTGAGCACAGCAGGCTCCCAGCCCGCGATTCGAGCCGGCCTCTGGACGGGGTGCGCGTTCTGGCAGATGACCTTTCACATCCTGCCTATCTCTGTCGCGGGCACGTTGCCGTCGACAATCGGCACTACTGGTTCCGCGGAATGCGGAGCGGAGAAACCCTTAACCCTCCCTTGATGCGGGCTCGTGGCGGGCACCCTCGAAGAATGCGCGAATTGGCTGGTTGTCGGGGAAGCCAAACGCGTACCCCGGCCGGAGGACGGCTCAAGCGGTGCCTCAAGGGAATAAATTCCTGATATATCCGCAAGTTCCGGGTGATCGGAACCGTCCGCTGAGGTACACTCCCCGCCCCCATGCAAACCGCCCGCGACCTTTTTTCCTACCGCAAATTCTGGGCGTCCCGCTTTGGGACAGCTCCGTTCCTGCCCATGACGCGGGAAGAAATGGATGTGCTCGGCTGGGATAGTTGCGATGTGATCCTCGTGACGGGCGATGCGTACGTCGATCACCCGAGCTTCGGCATGGCCATCGTTGGCCGCATGCTCGAGGCGCAGGGCTTCCGCGTCGGCATCATCGCGCAGCCCGACTGGCGGAGCAGCGATGACTTCGCGCGGCTCGGTCGTCCGAACCTGTTCTTCGGCGTCACGGCCGGGAACATGGATTCGATGGTCAATCGTTATACCTCCGACAAGCGCATCCGCAGCGACGACGCCTACACGCCTGGTGGCATGGGTGGTCAACGTCCGGATCGTTCGGTCATCGTCTACTCGCAACGCGTGCGTGAAGCTTTTGCAGACGTGCCCGTCGTCATCGGCGGCATCGAAGCCTCCCTGCGCCGCATCGCCCACTTCGACTACTGGTCGGAGAAAGTCCGTCGCTCGATCCTGCTCGATGCCAAGGCGGATCTGCTCGTCTATGGCAATGCCGAGCGGCAGATCGTCGAGATCGCGCATCGACTTGCCAGTGGGCAGGCCATGTCAGATATCACCGATCTGCGCGGGACGGCTTTCGCAAGGCGTGCGACGCCGGACAACTGGATCGAAATCGATTCGACTACCATCGATGCACCAGGGCCGCTGAATCCGCCGGTTGATCCCTATGCGATGGAGCCAACGAAGTCCGGCCCTCACCCGCGCGACGCGCGACCTCTCCCCGCGGGAGAGGTGAGCAACCCCCCTCTCCTGGTGGAGAGGGAAACGGAGTGGGTGAGGCCAGCTCCCAGCGGGAGAGGGAGTAGCCCACCCTCTCCTGGTGGAGAGGGAAACGGAGTGGGTGAGGATTCGATGCCGAGCTCGCCGGCCTCCAATTCAAGCGTCAAAGTCGTCAAGTTCTATCGCCAGGTGCCTACGGCTTCGCGCGAACATTCGGTCATCCGCATGCCGGCATTCGACAGCGTGCGGAACGATGCGGTGCTCTATGCGCATGCGTCGCGCATCCTGCATCTCGAAGCGAATCCGGGGAACGCACGAGCTCTGGTGCAACGGCACGGCGATATCGATGTGTGGCTGAATCCGCCGCCGATTCCGCTCACGATGAAAGAGATGGACGCGATCTACGAACTGCCGTACAGCCGCGTACCGCATCCTTTCTATGGCGACGCGAAAATTCCTGCCTACGAAATGATCCGGTTCTCGATCTCGATCCAGCGCGGCTGCTTTGGCGGCTGCACCTTCTGTTCGATCACCGAACACGAAGGCCGCATCATCCAGAACCGTTCGGAAGATTCGATCATCCGCGAGATGGAAACGATCCGCGACACGACGCCGGGATTCACAGGAGTGATTTCGGACCTCGGTGGTCCGACCGCCAACATGTACCGGCTCGCGTGCAAGTCGAAGGAAATCGAGTCAGCGTGTCGGCGCCCTTCGTGCGTGTATCCGGGGATCTGTCCGAACCTCAACACCGACCACAGCCCGCTCATCAAGCTGTATCGCCGGGCTCGCACACTGCCGGGAATCAAGAAGGTATTGATCGGCTCCGGCGTGCGCTACGACCTCGCCGTCGAATCGCCGGCGTATGTGAAGGAACTCGTCCAGCATCACGTCGGTGGCTATCTCAAGATCGCGCCCGAAGCGATCGGCGAAGGCCCGCTCTCGAAGATGATGAAGCCCGGTGTCGGCTCGTACTACAAGTTCAAGGAACTCTTCGACCGCTTCTCGAAGGAAGCCGGGAAAGAGCAGTACCTGATCCCGTACTTCATCGCCGCGCATCCGGGCACGTCGGATGAGGACATGCTCGAGCTTGCCCTGTGGCTCAAGAAAAACGGTTATCGCGCGGATCAGGTGCAGGCGTTCCTGCCGTCGCCCATGGCCACCGCCACGGCGATGTATCACTCCGAAAAGAATCCGCTGCGCAAAGTCACTCGCACAAGCGAGTCGGTAAAAATTCCGCGTGGGCTGAAAGTGCGCCGCCTGCACAAGGCTTTCCTGCGCTGGCACGACGCCAACAACTGGCCGGTCCTGCGCGAAGCGCTGAAGCAGATGGGTCGCGCCGATCTCATCGGTCCCGGCAAGCACCATCTCATCCCCGCCTGGCAACCCGCCGGCACCGGTGGCGTCCCCGAAGGCACCCGTCGCCCCATCAAGACCCGCGACGGCAAAACCACTCCCGCCCGCACCCAGCACACGGGTTTACGCGGCGTCACACTCCCAAAACGCAAACCCAGACCCAATAAGGGCGTCTAGAACGCTCACGTCTGGCCGAAGACGGGGAACCATTTTCAGGACCGCCGTGAATCCGTCCATGGAGGCTTCGGAAAAAACGTCCTGTTTTTTACGATCCTGAAAATGGTTCCCCGTCTCCAGCCTACTCACGCTTGCTCCAGCTCCCACTGCAGCAATGGCACGTCTCGCCGTACGTGAATACCGAATCCGGCATGGACGAAGGACTTTTGCAGGCGCCCGCGATACCACTCGCCTGACCGAAGCTTGACGTTGGTGTCGGTCCCTGACGGATCCATCCGTTCCCGGAAATCCTCTTCCGTCGGGACGTGCAGATACAACGCCCCGCGACACAGGCGAGCGAGATTCGCGATGGCTTTGGCCGCTGCCCGATCGTCGAGATACTGAAGAACGTCGGAACAGATGACGAGATCGAACTGGCCACGATCCCGATAGTCGACGACCGACCCTTGAGTCCAGCCGAGCTTGTTGCAGAGATACTCGCTGAACTCGACGCCTGTGTACTTCGCCGCGGGAAATGCCTTGAGCAACGGCTTCCTGAACCAGCCGAGCCCACAACCCGCGTCCAGGATCCTTCGCACCGGAATGTCGAGCTGTTGAACGGCGGCGGCAATGAGACGGCCGCGCTGCTCTGTCTCGACGCGGCTCATTGCCCGAGTGGCAGGTGTGAGGTAAAAGCGTCGGTAGTAGGTGGAATCGAAACTGTCAGTCGCTGCTGCGGAAGTTTTGCTGGCCTTGCCCTTCATCACTCATCCCGTGCGTTGCCGTGTCCGTATGGCATGATGCCGGAGAATCGACCGACAAGAACAGGAGCGCGACATGCCGTGGGTAGCAGCGACGATCATTCTGGCCCTGCTTCAGTACCTGGCATTCAGTTTTCTGGTGGGTTATGCGCGCGGAAAATACGGCGTGCCCGCACCGGCCATGTCAGGTCATCCCGTGTTTGAACGCTACTTCCGTGTCCACATGAACACGCTCGAACAGCTCATCGCCTTCGTGCCGGGCATGTGGCTGTTCGGTCTGTATATCAGCCCGATGTGGGCCACCATCCTAGGACTCATCTTCATCGTGGGCCGCGTCGTCTACGCCATGGGGTACATCCGCGATCCCAAGGCACGCGGTGCCGGGTTCGGCTTGTCGTTCCTGCCCACCGTCCTGCTGCTCGTCGGCGGATTGTTCGGCGCGTTACGCGCCGGCTTCATTTAGCCGTCCTGATGCGGGGACTGGACCCGGCCTGCTCGTACTGAAAGCCATCCGCAGGACGGTCGAGTTTGCGGATGTAGAGACTGAGTGCCTGCGCCCGGCCGGGACTGCCGCTTACGACAACACGGTCACCGGACTTGAACGTGTCGGCCGTCACGCCGATATCCGCAAGCTCGAAACGGTTGTCCATCTCGAGATGCCATGATTGCACCTGCCCTGCCGCGTTCTTGACCTCGAGGGTGATGAATGGATGCGGATTGATGAACGCAAACCGTGCGACCACACCTTCGATGGTTACCTGCTGCTGGCTGTCATACACAGCCGCGATGGAATGGTGGGCTTCCGCGCCGATGCCGGAGAGCGCAAGACCAGCAAGAACCACGGAGATCAGGCGTCGCATGGCCCGATCTTAAACGCTGCAGCGCCCTTCAGGCGAATGATCGCCGCAGACGCCGGTAGGCGATCACGACACCCGTGATGCTGAGAGCGGACCCGGCCAGCAATGGCAGGAGCATGAGGGTGGTCCTGAGGGTGTCCCTGCCGACGAAGGCCTGGAACTTGTAGGTATGCAGGGCGTAATAAACCACGGCATACGCACGCCGGCTCGGGTCCTGGACACTCAGCAGTTCGCCGCTCAATGCGTCGACATAGGCCCGACGTGCCGACGGCCCCTCCAGCAGAAACAGCCGCGCGCTGTCAGGTAGTTCTTCTGCACGTGCGTACAGGTCGATGGGCGTCCCCTCAACCGCGAGAATGTTCTTCTCGCCAGGAAATGCCGCCTGCACACCTGCAAGCAGCCAATCGTCCGGCAGGAACGAATGACTCTCGCCGCCTGGCTCGACAACAGCGGCTTCGGAACTGCTCCGTCGCACCAGAAGAAATGGGTGGCCGTTCGCCGCTTGCAGTCGCACTTCGACGGCCGCGCCGAGTTGCTGAAGATCCGCGAGCTGAATCTTCGCGGCAGCTTCGCTCAATGACATGCCCGCCATGCCTGCTGTCTCGTCGGCACTCACGTAGCCGCGGGAGAACAGGCGTCCATGATCCATCGACAGCCAGCCGCTGAAAATCCAGGCGAGCAGAAAGAGTCCGGCGGTCAATCCGAGAACATGATGCCAACGCCACCATGATACGAACACCTTCCATCCCGACCCGCCCCTGACCCGCGACTGCACGAATCGATAGACGCCGACCACCATACCGAGAGCGCCACTGAACAGCGCCGTGAGCGACAGCCACCACACCAGCGAATCCCAGAAAGACCAGTGCTGGCGGATGGACGTCCAGTAGAGCCAGTGCGGGACAGCCCCGACCGAGTTCCAGAAGCGTTGCGCATGGGTGGTGCGCTGGCGAACTTCACCCGTAGCCGTCGAGATATAGAGAACTGACTCGTCCGGATCATCGATGGCCACGCGATGGTAGGGCCGGTCCGCACCGAAGCCTTCGTGCACGATCCACTGGTCGAACTCGACGGCTTCATCAACGCTCCCGATCGTCGAGTCGCTGAAACGCCTCGCGATACGTCGCGCAGCCGCACCATCGAGAGGAGACAGTACCTCACCGGTCGCAGCATCGAGCACCGTTTTACCGTTGGCTGTGCTCGCGACGTAAACGACGCGCCCATCACGCGCCCGAAGGGTCAGCGCCTGAGCCTCCGGAACAGATGCGAGCGCCTGTGCAGGCGTGACTGCGATCTTCGCGGCATCGAAGGCCTCGGCACCGTCGTAGCGCGCACTCGAGGGCAGCGACGGAAACGGCACATAGAGCATGACCGCGCCGCTGGCGAACCACAGCGCGAACAGCAGGCAGACGGACACGCCGGTCCAGCGATGCAGCCAGACCAGCGAGCCCATGATGGACCTAGAAGCGGCCGACGAACCCGAACTCATAACCACGTGGCGCGCCCAGCAGCACTTCCGTCGGATAGAACACGTCTGCCCACTGTGCGTAAGCCTTGTCGAAGACGTTGCTCACGCGTGCCGTCAGCATGATGTTGTTGGCAATCCGGTAGCCGGCATGCAGGTCGACCAGCACGTACGAATCCAGGTGCAGCGTATTGCCCGAATCGCCTTCGCGCTTGCCAACGTAGCGAACCGCGCCCCCCAGCTCGAGCGGTGTGCCGGCGATGTCGGTGTAGTTGGTCCACAGGTTCGCCACCCACTCCGGCACGTTGGCCGGTGTGTTGCCGGTAGCATCGACGCCGAAGTCGGGATCGAAGAACGCTCCATAGCTCGCATCCGTGTAGGCAAGGTTCAGGCTGACCGTCCACGGATCGATCGGCCGGTAGTTACCCGAAAGTTCCAGACCGCGCGACTTCTGTTCGCCGATGTTGCTGACGTCGCCCTGGTTGTTGACCTGCGTCAGGATGTTCGACCGCTTGATGTCGTACACCGCCACCGTGAGATCGCCGCGCTGGTCCGCGCTCGTCATCTTGACGCCCGCTTCGATCTGGCGCGAATCGGAGAGCTCGAAGTTCTGCCCTGAATTGACCAGGAACAGGTTGGACGAGCCGACCGGATCCTGTCCCGTGTTGAAGGAAATGTACGGCGTGATGCCCGGCGCCATCTCGTAGACCAGACCGACGCGCCAGTTGGAACCATCGAAGGTCTCGTTGAAGCTCGACGCGGGCTGGAAGGCGCCCGTCGGCCCGTAGTTCTTGCGATCGAGGTCGAGACTGTCGAACCGGGCGCCGAGCACCAGCTTGAGCTCCTTCGTCACGTCGAAGGCATCTTCCACGAAGAACGCCGTACTGTCCCACTTCGTCGGGCTCTTCCGTTCGACGACATCGCCGAAGAGTCCGGGCGTTGGATTGAAAGGATTCACGCTGTCGCCGTCGGGGAAGCCCCGGCTGCGCTTGAAGTCGAGGTTGTTGTAGTCGATGCCGAGGACCAGCGAGTTCGCATGGCCGGCCAGCATGCCGCGCCACGTCAGGCTCAGCTGGTCACCGAACAGCTGCTGGTCGTGGAAGACGAAGAAGCGGTCGCGGTCGATCTGGTTGGTGGTGCCGTTGAACGCGTAGACCTCCGAGTTCAGCCATTTCCGGTCGGCGTCGAAGTAGTACGCGGTGTTGCGGACGGTCAGCGCGTCACTCACGGTCCACGTCATTTCGAGTTGCGGCCAGTACTGCTTCGATTCGATCTTGCTGTCGCCCACATTGTAGTTCACGTAGCGGAGGCGTTCATCGAGCGTCATGCCGCTGTCGGTGCTGAGAACGCCATTCAACGGCTGCGTCGCAAAGGCCCGGCTGACGAGCGGTGTGCCGAAATACGCCGAAGGATGATCCTCGAGGTAGTCGAACAGGAACCCGATCTCGAACTCATCCGAGACCTTCCAGGTAACCCCGGCGGAAATGCTGAGCGAGTCCGAGGAGGCATCGTGCACGAACCCGTCGGACGACGTCCGGCTGGCATCCAGGCGGACAGCAACGGTGTCCCCCCAATGCGTGCCACCGCCCACACCGAGCGAAGTGTTGCCGAAGCGACCCAGGGATGCCGCCACATCGAGCGGAGTGTCCGCAAAACTCGGACGCTTGTTGACGATGTTGACCACGCCGCCGATCGCGCCCTGCCCGTACAGGACGGACGAAGGGCCTTTCAGGATCTCGATGCGGTCGAGGTTGAACGTGTTCATCGGGCGATTGACCATGTTCGATGGCCCGATGTAGAGGCCGTTGTGGAGCAGCGAGATCTGTTGCCCGCTGAACCCGCGCATGGAGAAATCGGCCAGGTCGCCGGGAGATCCGCCGGTGGTCACCCCTGGCATCGCGGCCGTTGCGAACTCGACCGTCGGATAGCCGCGACCGAGCATTTCGTCCGAATCGATGGCATCGATGGTTCCGGGCGTCTGCCGCGCGGTCAGGCCGAGGCGGCTTGCCGTCGGCGTTTCCTGATCCAGTGCCCGGAGTTTGCTGGCGGTCACCGTGATGGTCGTGAGTTCCGGCTTGTCGGACGAACCGCCTGAGGGTGCAGGCTGGGCACCAAATGAAATCGCGGGGACGAGAGCAGCGGTGGCGAGCAGCACAGGAATATTCGGGTGCATCGAAGTAGCTCCAGGTCGATGGGCCAGCGTGAAAGGCGCGCAGTGTACGAGCAACATCAGTCTCAAAGGACGTTAATTACTGTTGTCGATTGCACTCGTTAACGTTGCAGCGTTGACCTTGCACGCTTACGATGCGCGCCATGTCGCCATCAGATCCGCCGTCATCGGGTCGAAGAAGTTTCCTTCTGCAGGCTGCAGCCACGGGTGCAGCGGCGGCGACCACAGCGATTGCTGCAGCGCAGCCTCCCGCCGAAACTGCAGCATCCGGAACCGGTACGCCCTCCATCACTGAATTGAAAGGTGCGGGCAAGTGTGGCTCCGACTACATGGTGGATGTCCTCAAGTCACTTGGCTTCGAATACATCTGTGCCAACCCGGGGTCCAGCTTCCGCGGGCTCCACGAATCCTTCCTCAACTATGCCGGCAACTCCGCGCCTGAGCTGATCACGTGCCTGCATGAGGAATCGTCGGTCGCGATGGGCCACGGTTACTTCAAGGCGGAAGGCAAGCCGATGGCCGTAATGGCGCATGGCACGGTGGGCCTGCAGCACGCGTCGATGGCGCTCTACAACGCCTGGTGCGATCGGGTTCCGGTTTATCTCATTCTCGGCAACACGCTCGATGCAACGATGCGCGCCCCCGGCGTCGAATGGGTGCACAGCGTGCAGGACGCCGCTGCGATGGTTCGTGATTACACGAAATGGGACGACACGCCCGTCTCGTTGCAGCATTTCGGGGAGTCCGCGGTTCGCGCCTACAAGATGGCGATCACTCCACCGACCGCTCCGGTGGTCATCATTGCCGACAGCGAACTGCAGGAACAGCCGATCCATGCGGAACGGCCGCTGACGATCCCGAAGCTCGCACTCTCTTCACCTCCGCAGGCCGATTCGGGCGCGGTGGCAGAAGTCGCGCGCCTGCTGGTCGAAGCCGAACAGCCCTTGTTCGTTGCCGATCGCTTGGCGCGGACTCCGGCTGGCCTTGCAAGGCTGGTCGAGCTGGCGGAACTGTTGCAGGCAGGCGTCGTGAGTACGTTGCCGAATGTATTGCCGCCGATCGCCGCGGGACGCATGAATTTTCCGACGCGCCATCCCCTCAACCAGACGTTCCGCTCGCAGGCCGCGATTGCCGCAGCCGACGTGATCGTCGGGCTGGAGATCGCCAATTTTTACGGCGCAGTCAACATCTTCATCGACCAGGAAGAGCGGACGGAACGTCCGGCGACGAAGCCAGGCGTGAAGCTCGTTTCCCTGGGCACGACCGATCTCATCCATAAGGCAAACTACCAGGACTTCCAGCGGTATGCCCCTGTGGACCTGGCCCTCTCGGGCGATGGCGAGGCGACACTGCCGGCATTGATCGAAGCCGTCCGTCAACTGATGACGGATCAGAAGAAGACGGCTGCGGCCACACGCGGCAAAGTGCTGGCCGATGCCAGTCGCACGGCGCGCGAACGTTTTCGGGCCGATGCCGCTCACGCATGGGATGCATCGCCCATCAGTACCGCACGGCTTGCCTCCGAGATGTGGGAAGTCATCCGCAACGAGGACTGGTCCCTCGTCAACGGCGCCCTGAGCGGGTGGCCTTTACGTCTCTGGGATTTCACGAAGCACTACCAGTATCTCGGTGTGTCGGGTGGATCCGGTATCGGCTACGGCTCACCCGCTGCGATCGGCGCTGCGCTCGCGAACCGCAAACATGGGCGGCTGTCGGTCAACATCCAGAACGATGGCGACCTGATGTATGCGCCAGGCGTGTTGTGGACGGCGGCTCACCATAAAATTCCGCTGCTCTCGGTCGTCAACAACAATCGCGCGTACCACGAGGAAGTGATGCACCTGCAGCGCATGAGCAATCGCCGCAATCGTGGCGTGGACCGCGCGCACATCGGCAACGAGATCGACAAGCCCGCCATCGACTACGCGAAGCTTGCGCAGAGCATGGGCTGGTATGCCGAGGGGCCGATCAGCAATCCCCGTGATATCGGTCCGGCACTCAAGCGGGCGATTGCCGTGGTCAAACGCGGTGAACCGGCCCTGGTGGATGTCGTGGTTCAGCCGCGATGAAGCGTTCGCTGTTGATCCTTGCTGCCTTGCTCGGTATGTCACTGGGCACGAATGCCCAGACACCGGCTCCCTCTGCCACAGGCAATGCGACCCGCGGCAAGGATGTTTTCCTGAAAGTCGGCTGCGATCAATGTCACGGGCGCGAGGCGCAAGGCTCACCAGTGACAGGCCCACGGCTCGGGCCAGGCGGACTGCCGATCGCAGCGTTCACGCTGTTCATCCGCAAGCCGCGAGTGCAGATGCCCGCGTACAGCCCGCAGATCCTGAGCGAAGCCGATGTCGCGGATATCTACGCGTATGTCAGCAGTCGACCGCAACCCGTCGCAGTCGACAAAGTCCCTCAATAAAGTGAAGTCGGGGAGTTGCCGGTGCTTACACGTTTGCTGCCTTTGGTTGTTCTACTGAGTGCGATGACAGGCATCGCCTCCGCCGCAACCGCTCCTCCCGAAGTGGCAAGGGAACTGGCCCCGACGGGAACGCTACGTGCCGCCATCAATCTGGGTAACTCCGTCATGGCGCAGAAGAATGAAAGCACAGGTGAACTGGGCGGCGTTAGCGTCGAACTCGCACGTGAACTCGGCAAGCGTCTCGGCGTCCCGGTTTCGCTCGTACCTTTTGAGGCGGCCGGCAAAGTATTCGACGCCCTCAAGGACAATCAGTGGGATGTCGCGTTTCTGGCCGTTGAGCCTGCGCGAGCGACAGAGATCGACTTCACTGCACCGTATGTGCTGATCGAAGCCACGTACATGGTTCGCAAGGAATCTCCGCTCAAGGTGGTTACCGATGCCGACAAGCCCGGCGTGCGAATTGCAGTCGGTCGCGGGTCAGCCTACGACCTGTACCTGACGCGAACCCTCAAGAACGCCACGATCGTCCGGGCTTCAACCGGGGGCGGTCGGGCGATGATCGATCTCTTCCTTAGCGATAAGCTCGAAGCCGTGGCTGGTGTGCGTCAGCAGCTCGCCGCCTATGCGGCGACCGATCCTGATATGCGGATCATGAAGGATCGATTCATGGATGTGCCGCAGGCCGTCGGTATTCCGAAGGGCCGCAAGGTTGCGCCGGCTTATCTGCACGCCTACGTTGAGGAAATGAAGGCTTCCGGCTTCGTTGCCGCCGCCCTGAAGCGCAGCGGCCAGGGCGATGCGCTCGTTGCGCCGCCCTCAGCGCGCTGATCAGGTCGCGAGCCCGAACGCGAACTCGACGAGCTTGCGGCCGTCGGCGTTGAAGCGGCGGATGCCATCGGCCAGCTTCTCCGTCGCCATCGCATCCTCGTTGTGCAGCCAGCGGAAGCCGGCTTCGTTCAGGTCGATGCGTTCGATGCTGGCGGCCTGCGCAGCTTCAACTGTCAGACGCGCGGGCACATCGCCCTCCACTGATTGCAGCGCAGTCAGCAGCTCGGGGCTGATGGTCAGCAGGTCGCACCCGGCCAGGTCCGTGATCTGCGTGGTCTTGCGGAAACTCGCACCCATCACCTGCGTCGGGTAGCCGAATTTCTTGTAGTACTGATAGATCCTCACCACCGAAGCAACGCCCGGATCGTTTTCGGGCGGAATGTCCGTGCCACCCTGCGCGGCGCGGTACCAGTCATAGATGCGGCCAACGAATGGCGAGATCAGCGTCACGCCGGCATCGGCACAGGCAACGGCCTGCGCAAAGCTGAAGAGCAGCGTCAGGTTGCAATGGATGCCTTCCCGTTCGAGGCGTTCCGCGGCGGCAATGCCTTCCCATGTGCTCGCGATCTTGATGAGAATGCGTTCCCGCGGCACGCCGGCACGTTCGTACATCTCGATGAAGCGATGCGCCTTGCGTTCCGTCGCGGCCTGATCGAACGAGAGGCGTGCATCCACTTCCGTCGAGACGCGGCCGGGGATGAGGTCCAGGATCCGCCGCCCGAAAGCCACGAACAGTTCTTCCACCAGCCCGTCTGCACGTTCTTCCGCGTCGCCGATGCCAGCCACCTGCTTGAGTGCGGCATCGACCAGCGGGCGAAAGCGGGCATCGCGAGCCGCCGCCAGGATCAGGCTCGGATTGGTCGTCGCATCCTGGGGGCGAAAGCGCTCAATGGCAGCGAGGTCTCCCGTGTCCGCCACGATCACCGACCAGCGCTTCAACGATTCAAGTTGTGTAGTCATTCAGATCAATCCTGTCAGATCGGGCGCCACAACCTGTAGCGCCTCACTTGCCTTGTCATCGCGCAGAAAACTGAAGTCGGCGAAGTCGAAGCCGGGAGCCACTGTGCAACCCACGAATGCAAACGAGCCGAGGGGTCGCGCTGCCTGCCACCAGTCCGCGGGCACAGTAAACGACGGACGCTGTTCCGCCGCAACCGGGCCCAACCGCCAGCGCTCGACGCGAGCCGCATCGGGAGGGGCGATCAGCAGCTCCAGGGATTCGCCTTCATACCAGTGCCACACTTCATCAGAGCGCACCCGATGCCAGCGACTGTACGTTCCTGCAGGCAAAAGGAAATGGATGTTCGTCAGCGCGCTGCGTTCGGGACGATCGTCTCCGGAGCGCACCTTGAGGGGCGAGCGATAAATTTCGCGATAGAAGCCGCCCTCGGGATGAGGAGCGAGGTCGAGTGTCTCGATCAATTCGCGGGCACGGGAATGCATGCAGGCCTGAACTCGGACACGTCAGCAGATACAGGATTCCCGCACTTCCTCTTCATCCAGGCTGCGATAGAGGCGCAGGAACTCTTCGCTGGCTTTATGCATATTAGCCTGCCAGTCGGTTCCGGCTGCAATGTCCGCGCCGTCGCTTACGAACTTGGCGCACGCGAAATGCGCGTGATGGGTCCAGCACACCTTGGCCAGGGCGTAGGCTTCCATGTCCACCACGTCGCAGGAGTGTTCCCTGCCAGCGGTTTCAAAGGAATCGCCCGTTCCGCAGATGCCTTCGGGCAGCCCTGCAAAAACATGGGGAAATTCGAGGGCAGGCGGAATGTCCTCAAACGGCGTGGTGCCCTGCGGAAAACCGAGCCCGCGCACGTCCATGTCCCGCTGCCTGAAACCGGTGCATGCCAGCAGCTCGCCCGTCTTGAAACGGCGGCTGCCCGCAGAGCCGAAGTTGATCACGAGCGGGAGACCTACCCCGGCGTGGCGATAAGCGGCCAGACGTTTCGCCAGGGTCATGGCCGCGTTGACCTTGCCGACGCCTGAATAGACGACCGGAATGCCCGCTTTTTCGAATGTGCCCTGACCTTCCACGGCTAGCGCCATGATGATGAGCCTCCGCGGAAGCTCAGCCATAATTGATTACTGTGCGCAACACCGTGCTCTTCCAGTGAAATTCAGGGACCAGTTTGAGATCGATCAGGGCCGCGAGGCCCTCCACTTGGAAGCCTGCGCGCTCACATAGTTCCGTGGCGCCTTCAAGAGTTCCGCCGGTAGCGAGGACGTCGTCCACGATCAGCAGACGCCCCTGGCCGGTCTGCATTTCGAGCGCCCCTGACCCGTATTCCAGGGCATAGGCGATATCGACCACGGGAGGCGGCAACTTCCCCTGCTTGCGAATGGCGACGAAGCCTTTTCCACGCCGGGTCGCGAGGGCCGCCGCCAGAATGAAGCCCCGGGATTCGATGCCGGCGACTGCATCAAATCCGTTCCATTCCGCCTCGCTGAACAGCCCGTCGAGGGCAGCGATGGTCGCCCCGAACTGCGTGCGCAGCAGCGGCATGATGTCGCGAAACAGGATGCCCGGCCGCGGGAAATCCGGGATATCGACGATGTACTGCTTCAAGTCCGTCATGCGGCGCAAGGTAGCGAATCGGGTCGCGTTAGCCAATCCGCCCCGAGCCTGATCAGCGGCCTTTTTTGTCAAGGAATGTGGACGAAGCAAACGCTTCCGTGTGGGATATCTCTGACGCTTCTTGAGGCGGATTCACACTGTGCCCGCGATGGACGAGGCAGTAACGTCTCGGCTTCGGCTCCCGCTGCTTTCAGATTCCTGCAGCCTGCGCCCGAATATTGAAAACACTATGGAGGACACGAACATGCCAACCGTATCAGGACACACATCGGCAATCCGGGCCAAGAAGGTCGCCGGAACCACCGTCAAGGACCGCGCAGGGAACAAGATCGGCGTCATCGAGGATGTCGTGCTGGACAAACTTTCCAACAACATCATGTTCGCCATCGTTTCCTTTGGCGGCTTTCTCGGCATGGCCGAGAAATACCATCCCGTGCCGTGGTCATCGCTGGACTACGACAAGGAGATGAGCAGCTATGTCGTCGACTTCACGAAGGAACAGCTACAGGCGGCTCCTGCCGCATCGATCGAAGAGCTGACCCGCGATGACGGACAGATGTTCCGCGACAAGGCCTTTGACTACTACAAGGCGCCGCGTTACTGGGACCTGCCTCGCCACTGATCGCGACTTGAAGTCGCGACCTGAAAGAATCAGTTCGGGCCAGGGACGGCCCACGAGCGATCCGCAAAGCGGGTCGCTCATTGCTTTGCAGCCAGTACCCCGTCGCCATGCAACTCCGCGGCAAACCCTGCACGACGCAGACGTTTTGCCACTTCGTTCGGAACGTCGCGCCCGCTGGTGAGCTTGTTGGGCGTACCGGTGTAGTGGAACAGCTTGCCCCTTCGCTTCAGCACCCTTGCGAGCTGGTCATAAAAGACCTGCGAATAGAGTTCGCCCGCGATGCCGAAACGCGGAGGATCGTGCAGCACTGCATCGACGGACCCTGTCGGGAGACCGACGATCTGCTCGACGATATCTC
The DNA here is from genome assembly GCA_965279735.1 of Steroidobacteraceae bacterium. Taxonomy (GTDB): domain Bacteria; phylum Pseudomonadota; class Gammaproteobacteria; order Steroidobacterales; family Steroidobacteraceae; genus CAIUGU01. The sequence continues at coordinate 3,227,249 of OZ257260.1, forward strand.
CCTGCGTCAATGACAGCGCAGGATCATCCGCAGGTGACCAGGGATTGAGGCTTCTGAGCCAGATCACATCGGGATTCTTCTCGTACGATTGCACCTGCCTGGCTTTGCCCTCCAGGCAACAGGCGGCGAAGTAGCCGAGCCCACCGCAAGTATCGAGAATGGATTTGCCGCGCGGTTGAATCAGACCCACCTTGCGCATCGCATCCGCGAACGGTGAAACCTGGGCCGTCGGCAGCATCTTGATGCCATCGATCTCGAACGTCGGGGGACCCCATTCCGTGGGTACGAGCTTGATCAGGGAAGTCGTGAACCGGGAGGCAGGTTCAAAGGCGTCGCCCGTCCAATAGTAGACAGTCCGCTCCTTGCAGGTCTCAAGGCAGGGAAAGCGTTGACCTGCGAAGCTCCATCCCGCGGTGTCGACTTCCACGGTCACTGTTGAACGCTGCAGATCCAGTGAGCATTGAACGCTCGATTTACCCGCGGACGCAGCGGCGCGCAGCGCTTCGTGCACGTCGAACGTGATCAGGGGCCCCATCCGGAATCCTCGCAGGCGGTCCCGGGATAGGGGTCCGCATATTTGCCAAGAGCCGCGGGTCAGCCAGCGCGAGCCCTGATTTTCTCTTTATACATAGCCTCGTCGGCGCGCGCGAGCAACTCTTCGATTTCTTCGGGGCTGCCCGAATCCGGAATCGCCGCGCCGACGCTGATCACAAGCTTGTGAACCACGTGCTGCTTCTCATTGTGTTCGCGGATCCCCGCATGCAACCGGGACAGCGCCGTCTCCACCCCCGGTGGATCAGACTCTACAGCGAGCACCACAAATTCGTCGCCTCCGAGGCGGGCGACGATATCCGATTTCCTGAACGTGTGGCTGAGGACATCGGCAAGATCCACCAGCAAGCGATCACCGGCAGCGTGACCGAAACCATCGTTCACTTTTTTCAGTCCGTCGAGATCGATGAACAGCAGGACGCAGGGTCGGTGGGTGCGGGAGACGGAGTGAAGCTGATGCCGCGACAGGGTCATGAATGCGCGACGGTTGTAGAGACCGGTCAGTTCGTCCAGCAAGGACTGCGCGCGCAGCGACTCTGCGTATTGGACCAGTGATTTCTCGCGCAGGTGCAGTTCGACCTCCGCACGATGGCGTGCAACCGCCACTTCAATTGCGCTGCGGATTTCCGCTTCATCGAAAGGTTTCAGCAGGTAGCCGAACGGCCGCGACTGAGCAGCCCGGTTGATTGTATGCGTATCGGCAGCACCGGTAAGGTACACCACGGGAATCCCCAGACGTTCGTAGAGGACAGCGGCGGCTTCGATACCGTCCATTTCGCCCCGCAATCCGATGTCCATCAGCACCAGATCGGGATGCAGGCTTTCCGCTTTCCTGACCGCCTCCCTGCCTTCGCGCGCCATTCCCACGACGGAATGCCCCATGAGCTCAAGGATCTCCTTGATGTTTTCGGCAATCAGGAATTCATCTTCGACCAGGAGGATCGAAATGCCGCCCTTCATTCCTTCGCTGGCCATGCGTCCTGTCCCCATCCTTGCAACGCTCGTCACAATATATCCGCGCGCTTTCAGGGAGTCCGGCTTTCGGCGGCCTACCTGGGGGAAAGCCGCTTTGTGTATTCGTCCTTGCTCAACCAGCCATCCTTGTTGGTATCAAGCTTCGCAAATGCATCGCCCATGACTCCGTCGGCGGCTGCTTCAGCACGGCTGATCTTGTCGTCACCGTTCTTGTCCATTTCCTTGAAGACCGCCGCATGGTCGACCGCAGAGGCGGATGGCGATCCCGACGCTTGTGACGGCGCCTGCGCATGCACGGCTCCACCCATCAGTATCGCCAACACCAGAACATCAATACGGCTTTTCATGACGAACTCCTTGGCCCATACCCTTGCGGTACTCCTGGATGAACGCCGGAATATTTACCATTTCGCCGGCTCGCGAGCGCCTACCGCAGGGGCCGAAGCGGTGTAGGAACCGGCTGACAGCTTCAGTCAAGCTTGTCGATGAACCGGTACACGGCGATCAGCACGCCGAAGCCGAGGTATAGCCCGAGCAGGCCGATGAACATCAGGAGCGCCATCTGGAAGGTGATGACCTGCTTCGCCAGCAGATAGATGATGGTTGCCACGAGGCCCGTAAACAGGACTGCGACACCCGCGGCAATCTTGAGGTTCTTGTACTTCACAGGCCTCCGGGATTCATCCCCACCGGACATGAGACACTTTTATACGCTTCCATGTCGAGAACGCCCCGCGTGCTCCGACTTGATCAGGAAACGCCCTCATTGGGCACAGCACAGGAGCCAGGAATGAAATACATATTGATGATGCAGTTTCCATTCGGGGAATGGAAAACCCAGCGGTTCGGGCTCTGGCCCAAGGAAGACATGAAGGCACACATGGATTTCCTGCGCCAGTTCAACAAGGAGCTAAACCAAAGCGGAGAATTCGTGCGGACCGAAGGGTTGGGCGGGCCGGAACAGATGAAAATTGTCCGGGCTGGTCAAAACGGTACTCCAGCGGTGACCGACGGCCCCTTTCCTGAATCAAAGGAAGTGCTGGCGGGGTACTGGATTGTGGACGTCGAAACGCCCGAGCGCGCGGTTGCCCTTGCTGCACGTGCGTCAGCGGCGCCAGGGCCGGGTGGCGTGCCGTTGAACATGCCCATCGAAGTGCATCCGGTGATGATGAGTTCGACCAGCGGCGACATCTGAAATGCCCTGACGCAGGAGCAGCAATGCCCGAAGTTCGTGCCGAGCATCTGCTACGTGAACTCGCGCCGCAGGTGCTCGGCGCAGTCGTCAGACGATTTCGCGATTTCCCGGCTGCCGAGGATGCAGTCCAGGAAGCGCTGATCGCCGCGGCTGCGCAATGGCCGCGTGATGGCATTCCCGACAACCCGCGTGGCTGGTTGATCCAAGTCGCGCTGCGGCGCATGGCCGATCACGTCCGCAGCGAGATCTCGCGCCGCAACCGCGAGGGTGCCATTGCCGCAGAAACGCCTTTCATCGTCGCGCCCGAAATCTGCAGCGAACCCGGCATCGATCCTGACGACACTCTGATCCTGCTGTTCATGTGCTGTCATCCGGTGTTGACGCCTCCCTCGGCAATCGCGTTGACGTTGCGCGCCGTAGGAGGATTGACCACTGCCGAGATTGCCAATGCCTTCCTCGTGCCTGAAGCGACGATGGCGCAGCGGATCAGCCGGGCCAAACAGCGCATCAGGGAATCGGCCCCTGATTTCGATTTGCCGACAGCGGAAGAACGGGCAAAAAGACTGGGTTCTGTCCTGCACGTGCTCTACCTGATTTTCAATGAGGGCTACACCAGCAGCATCGGCGCGGAGCTGCAACGTAGCGATCTTGCGAACGAGGCGATCCGGCTCACGCGCGCTGTACAGCAATTGCTTCCGCGGGATGGCGAAGTCTCGGGCCTGCTGGCACTGATGCTGCTGACGGATGCCCGGCGATCTGCACGCAGCAATGCGGACGGTGAATTGATCACGCTCGCCCAGCAGGATCGAAAGCTCTGGGATCAGAACCTGATCACTGAAGGCGTCGCACTCATCAGCACTGCCCTATCAAGAGGCTCTGTCGGCTTGTATCAACTTCAGGCAGCGATCGCAGCCGTTCACGACGAAGCGGCCTCGCACGAAGCGACTGATTGGCCGCAAATCGTCGCGCTGTATGGCTTGCTCAAGCGCATGTCCGACAATCCAATGGTGAAGCTCAATCACGCCATCGCAGTAGCCATGGTCGAGGGCCCGCAAGCGGGGCTCGACCTGCTGGCAACCCTCGATACCGATGAACGCATCTCCGGTCACTACCGTCTCGACGCCGTGCGCGCTCATCTATATGAGATGGCTGGCAAGCCCGAACTCGCCATCCGGCACTACCTCGCGGCGGCAGCGCGCACGACGAGTGTCCCCGAACGCAACTATCTGAGCGGGCAAGCGACGAGGCTGGGAGCGACACAGGAATAAACCGGCCAGTTCTACTGGCCTGTCTATTTCCGGCTACTTCCTCGGCGTCCTTGAACCCGGACTCGCCGTCCCCAAGTCAGGGAGCATGAGCTACCGGAATGCCACGCTGTGGATGTGGGCAGATGCCCTTGAAATGCTGCATCGGGCAGAACGCCTGCAACGGCAGTTCTTCCGTTTGAAAGAGGCCGAGAGCCGCGCAGTCTGGGAACCGCCTGTTGACCTCGTGGAATCGGTGAACGGAATCGATGTGGCGATTGCGTTGCCCGGAATCAACCCGGACCGGTTGAAGGTGGGGTTTGAGGAAGGCGCACTCGTCATCGAAGCCGTCCGGCCATTGCCGGCACTGGCCGAACACAACGTGATTCATCGTCTTGAGATTCCCTATGGCCGGTTCGCACGGCGGGTGTCGCTGCCACCCGGGAAATACACGCTGGTGGAACAGGCCATGAGCAATGGCTGTCTGCATTTGCGTCTCAAAAAGCAGAGCTGAAGATCGGTCAACAAGCGCCAATTGGCCAAGTGGGAACTACCGTGAACGAACACAGCACAGATCGAGCAAAGACAAGTACCGTGTCGGATGACATGCTGATCATCCTGCCGGTGCGCAATCTCGTGCTCTTCCCCGGTGTGGTGAGCCCCGTGTCCATGAACCGGGAGCGCACCATTGCCGGTGCGCAGGAAGCCGTGCGCAACGAGCGCAAGGTGGGCTTCCTGTTGCAGAAGGATCCGACCACCGATGACCCGACACCCGATGATCTGCACAGGGTCGGTACCGTGGCCAATGTCCTGCGTTACGTGACGCAGGATGGCACGCATCACCTGGTGGTCCAGGGCGAGCGGCGCTTCCGCGTGCTCGATTTCCAGCCCGGCCTCACATTCATGCTGGCGCGTGTCGAATACCTCACCGAAACCGGAACGGCGACCAGTGAAGTGGAAGCCCGTACGCTGAACCTGAAGCGGCAGGCGAAGGACGCCATCAACCTACTGCCCCAGGCGCCCGGCGAACTCGCCAATGCCGTGCAGAGCATGGATTCGCCGTCGCTGCTTGCGGATCTCGTCGCCAGCTTCATGGACGTCAAGGGCCCTGAGAAGCAGCAGATCCTCGAGATGACCGATCTGCGCACACGACTCGACCGTGTATCCGAGCTGTTGTCGCACCGGATCGAAGTTCTGAAACTGCAGCGGCAGATCGAAGACCAGACCCGCGGTGCAATTGATGAGCGGCAGAAGGAAGCGGTGCTGCGCGAGCAGATGCGCCAGATTCAGAAGCAGCTCGGTGAGGACGGCACGTCTTCGGAAGAGCTTGCGGAGCTGAAGGAAGCACTCGACAAGGCCGGCTTGCCGGAAGAAGCCCTTGAGCAGGCGAAGAAAGAGCTCAAGCGGCTCGAGCGGATGCCCGATGCCAGCGGCGAGTACTCCATGCTGCGCACCTGGCTTGATCTCATGATCCAGTTGCCGTGGTCGAAGCTCGACAACGAAGCGATCGACATCGAGAACGCCCGTGCCGTGCTCGAGGCCGATCACTATGGCATCGGCAAAGTGAAGCGCCGCATTCTCGAATACCTTGCGGTGCGCAAGCTCAATCCGCAGGGACGGAGTCCCATCCTGTGCTTCGTCGGTCCTCCCGGCGTCGGCAAGACTTCGCTTGGGCAAAGCATCGCGCGATCACTGGGCCTCAAGTTCGCGCGGGTGAGTCTCGGCGGTGTGCATGACGAAGCCGAAATCCGTGGCCACCGTCGTACGTACATCGGTGCGTTGCCGGGTAACATCATCCAGGCGTTACGCAAGACAGGCACACGTAATCCGGTGCTGATGCTGGATGAGATCGACAAGCTGGGTGCCGGTGTCCACGGCGATCCCTCATCGGCGTTGCTCGAGGTGCTCGATCCGGAACAGAACAACACGTTCCGGGACAACTATCTCGGACTGCCGTTCGACCTGTCGAAGGTGCTGTTCATCGCGACGGCCAACATGCTCGACACCATCCCCGGGCCGCTGCGGGATCGCATGGAGATCATCGAACTCACCGGTTACACGGAGGACGAGAAGGTCGAGATCGCGAAGCGTTACCTCTTGAAGCGGCAGCTTGAAGCCAATGGCTTGAAGCCGGAGCAGGCATTGATCATGCCGGCGGCTTTGCGGCAGCTCGTACGCGACTACACGCGTGAAGCCGGCGTGCGAACGCTGGAACGGACCATCGGCGCGGTATTGCGCAACGTGGCGGTGCGGGTAGCCGAAGGGAAGATCACTGCAGGGACGGTCGATGTCGACGACCTGCACGGGATCCTCGGTGCAGCGCGTTTCGAGAGCGAGATTGCCCTGCGAACAAGCCTGCCGGGCGTAGCAACGGGTCTGGCGTGGACCCCTGTCGGAGGCGACATTCTCTTCATCGAATCGACTCGCGTGCCGGGTAGCGGCAAGCTGATCCTCACGGGCCAGCTCGGTGATGTCATGAAGGAAAGCGCCCAGGCAGCCCTCTCGCTGGTGAAGTCGAAGGCGGAATTCCTGGGGATCGATCCCACGCTTTTCGACCGGAGTGACATCCACGTGCACGTTCCTGCGGGCGCTATCCCCAAGGATGGCCCGAGCGCTGGTGTGTCGATGTTCACCTCACTGGTTTCCCTGCTGACGGGCATCGAGGTCCATCACGAGGTCGCGATGACGGGTGAGATCAGCCTGCGGGGCCTCGTGCTGCCGATCGGGGGAGTGAAGGAGAAATCCATCGCGGCCCATCGCGCCGGTATCCGCAAGGTGTTGCTGCCTGCGCGGAACCGCAAGGATCTCGAGGACGTGCCAGAGGGCGTGCGCAAGGATGTCCAGTTCATCTTCTGCGAACGCGTCGAGGACGTGCTGCGGGAAGCCCTGGGGCTGGAGCCCATCACTCCGTTGAGAGTGGCGAGCTAATCCTCACCCACTCCGTTTCCCTCTCCAACTGGAGAGGGGGATGGACCTCACCCACTGCGTTTCCCTCTCCTCCAGGAGAGGGGGTTGGAGTTACCTCTCCCGATTGGGAGAGGTCGCACGGAGTGCGGGTGAGGGCCTCACCCACTGCGTTTCCCTCTCCCAATGGGAGAGGGCATCGACCCCCTCTCCCGTTGGGAGAGGGTTGGGGTGAGGGGATCATCACCTCTCCCGCTGGGAGAGGTCGCGCGGCGTGCGGGTGAGGGCAAATCCGGGCGGCAGGTACAATGCCTGCCTGTCACTACGGAACACGCTGCATGACCCGCCCCACCCGCCAGCTACTGGTCCTCGTCGCCCTCATCGCGACGATCGCAATGAATGCCGCCGCCAACCTGTTGCCCCTGAACGGCCGCAACACCGGCGAGATCGCCAACCAGTTCATGATCTTCATTACGCCGGCGGGCTATGTCTTTTCGATCTGGAGCCTGATCTATGTGGGGCTGATCGCTTATGCGGTCTACCAGCTCACCCCCGCCGGTCGCCGCTCAGTCCGGGTACAGCGAATTTCACTGCTCTTTGTAGTGAGCTGTATTGCCAACATGGTGTGGCTCGAGCTCTGGCACTACGGCTACTACGTGTGGACGCTGGCCGCGATGCTGACTTTGCTCGCATCGCTGGTATGCATCTACCTGCTATTGCGTGCCTCCCCCGCCATTTCGCAGGCCGAGAAATGGTGCGTGGACTACCCGTTCAGTCTCTACGTCGGTTGGGTGACCGTCGCTACGCTCGTCAACCTTAGCGTGGTGCTGGACGTTCTCGGTGCCCGTCCATTCGGCATGATGGCTGCCACCTGGGCCATTGTGATGATCGCCCTTGCTGCAACCATCGCGCTCCTCATCGGCTTTCGGCGCAAGGATGCGATTTATCTCGCTGTAGTTGCCTGGGCGCTCGAAGGCATCGCACTGAAAGCGGGACAGCCGGCGAATGTCGTCACCGCTGCGTGGGTCGGCACAATTGCCGTAGCCCTCTACACGCTCTGGATCCTGCGCTCACGCATGCGTAACCCGGCGAGTCGCTAGCGCGCTCCGATTGGCGGTGGCTTGTCCGTCAACGGCGGACGCGTCGCACAGGGTGTCGGCTTCCATTCCGGCTCGCGCTCCTTCCGGAAATGCCCCCCGTTCAATCGTTATAGTTTCAAGGAAGGATCGACTTCCCTGGCCCACGCGAGCAGTCCGCCTTCCAGCTGGATGGGAGCGTTGATGCCTGCACTCACCGCCGCGTTGCAGGCGGCCAGGCTCCGGCCACCTCCACGGCACATGAAGACCGCGATCCGATCGACGGGAATCTCGGCGATGCGTGCAGCCACGTCATTCACCGGAATGTTGCGGGCACCCGCAAGATGGCCCATTGCAAACTCGTTTGGTTCACGCACATCGATGATGACGAGCCCGGAGGGCGATGCCGCCATGAGCTCATTGAGTTCTCGCGGGTGCAGCTTGCGGATGCCCTTGGACATGCGATCAAGATCGCGGGGTTCAGTGATCGTCGTATGATCTCCGCACACGGCGCAGTCGGGGCGGCGCTTGAACGAGAACTCGCGGAAGCGCATGTCCAGCGCATCGTAGGTCAGGAGACGCCCCAACAGTGGCTCGCCGATGCCGAGAACCAGCTTGATCGCTTCGGTCGCCTGCAAAGTGCCGAGCACACCGGGCAGCACGCCGAGCACGCCTGCTTCGGCACAGTTCGGAATCTCGGTCGACGGCACGGGGAACAGACACCGATAGCACGGACCGCGGCCGGGGACATACGTCATCGCCTGCCCTTCGAAGCGATGAATCGCGGCGGAGACGAGCGGCTTACCCAAGAGCACACAAGCATCGTTGACAAGGTAACGCGTGCCGATGCGATCGGTCCCGTCCAGGATGAGGTCGTAACCAGCGAAAATCTCACGCACGTTTTTCGCGTTGAGTTCGACGGCGTGCACGACGAGCTCGAGATCCGGATTCAACGCAATGAGACGATCACGCGCCGCTGCCGTCTTGGGACGACCGACGTCGGCGGTCGAGTAGAGCACCTGGCGTTGCAGGTTGGTGAGATCCACCGAATCGCAATCGATCAGCCCCAGCGTACCGATGCCGGACGCGGCGAGATAGAGCGCGGAAGGCGACCCAAGCCCGCCCGCGCCCACGATCAACACGCGAGCTGCCTTCAGTTTCTCCTGACCCTGGACGCCGATCTCGCTGAGCACGAGGTGGCGTTGATAGCGGGCAGTTTCGGCCGGCGTGAGTGTGCTCAAGCTTTCAGGAACCTCAGGTTTGATCCACCCCGGTTTCCGGAATGGCGCGGGATAGGCAGTGTACTTGATGTATGCCGCGCGCTTCATGCGGGCGTATAACGGCAGGCAGCATTCAAGCGGGGGAACACCATGAATCGCAGGGCACATCTCAAGGCGTTGCTTGCAGGTGGGGCGGTGCTCGCCTCTTCTCCCTAGGCACTCGTCGGTTGCAGTCGCGAAAATGCTCCACCCGCGTTGCAGCCCAGCAATGACATTCGATTGAAGGTCGGTGTCCAGCTTTTCATGGTGAGGGACCTCCTGCAGAAAGACATCCGCGGCACGCTCACCGCGCTTTCGACAATGGGCTTCTCCGAACTCGAGATGTTCGGCTTCGGAGGCGGTTCGGTGTTCATCGAAGATCCCTTCTTCGGCCTGAAACTGCCCGAGTTCAAACAGTTGATCGGGGATCTCGGGCTCACGATTCCGACCGTCCACTATTCCGGCAATGCGGAACAGGTTCCGCAGAACGCTGCCCTGGCCCTGGAGATTGGCGCTGGCCATCTGATCCAGGCCATGGCACCCGATTTCATTCGCAGGACCCCGGAGGGTGCCGTGGTGTCCGGCGTGAAGGATGCCGACCAGATGCGGAGTATCGCCGCCAATCTCAATGCATTGGGCACTGCCTGCAAGGCGAGCGGTATCGGCTTCGCATATCACAACCATCACATGGAGTTCGCGCAGCTGGGGGACGTGCGGGGTTATGACATCCTGCTTGCCGAGACGGATCCGGCGCTCGTGCAGATGGAGCTGGATATCGGCTGGGCCAGGGCCGCGGGAGTCGACGGGGCGGACTATCTCGAGCGCTTCCCTACCCGCTTCATCGCGTGCCATCTCAAGGATTTCAATCCCGCCATTCCGTTGCCCGCCGCTTCGGCAAGCGCGCCGATACCGGAGATGATCCAGATGGTGACTCCGGGCGAGGGTGTGGTCGATTTTGGAAGAACGCTCGCCGTCATGCGCAAGAACGGCATCCAGCACGGCTATATCGAAGTGGATCTGCCGCAGGGTGATCCGCTGGATGTGTGTCGTCGCGGTTACGACAGTCTTATCGCCACGCTAGCAAAACCAGGCTAGCCGCCGCTCAACGCGCAGATGAGATGGACTTCATCGCCGTTGCGGACGGGGGCGGTGAGCTCGCTGGCTGCCTCGGTGTTCACGAACAAGCGGATATGGGGGCGAATCCGCTCTTGTTCGTCGATCATGCGGAACCGCATTCCGGGGTAACGGCCTTCCAGGTCCGCCAGTACTTCCGTCAGCGTGCCGCCCTGCGCCTTTACGCTCGCAGCACCTTGCGTATAGGAACGGAGTGGACTCGCGATGCGGACAGTGCAGCCCATTTCGTGATTCAGCCTGCGTAGGTAACCGAATAGATTTCCGGCAAGTGGGCGGCGATCGCGCGCCAGCTTTCACCTTCGTTCGTGCTCGCCCAGACTTCGCCACCCGTGGTCCCGAAGTAGAGTCCGGCTCGTGGCTGGTCGTCGGCACACATGGCCTGCCGGACAACGGTCAACCAGGCCTGCGAACGCGGCAACCCCTTGTCGAGGCGCTGCCATGACTTGCCCGCATTGCGCGTCACATATACCGCGGGCCTGCCATCAATGGCGGTGCGAGGCCAGACGCTCGTGCCATCCATCGGAAACACCCAGGCCGTGTCAGGATCACGAGGATGCACGACGATCGGAAAACCGATGTCGCCGATCTTCTTCGGCATGTTGAGGCCGATGCGGACCCAGCGCCGCGCCGGGCGGTCCAGGCGATAGCTGCCGCAATGATTCTGCTGGTACAACCGGTCCGGCTGCAGTGGATGCATGACGACGCAATGGGGATCGTGCCCGTAGGGAACATCCGCATCAGGCATGAAGTCCGCTGCCACGCCTTCGTTGATGGGGGCCCAGCTGCTGCCACCATCCGTTGATTCGAACGTTCCACCGATCGAGATACTGAGGTAAAGGTGCCGGGGATAGCGTGGATCCACGAGGATGGAATGGAGCAACTCGCCATCAGGTGTCCCGAAAGCAGCCCATTTCGGACGTTCGGGGTGATCGTTGAACCCTGCCACAGGTTCCCAACGATCGCCGCCGTCGTCCGACCTGAACAATCCTGCCGGTGAGCTGCCCGCGTACCAGCTGCCTTTCTCGCTGGCGTGCCCCGGCGTCAGCCAGAACACCTTGTCCACAGCGCGGGGTGTTTCACCTTCAGCGGCTTTGCGAAATGCCGGAGGTTGCGAAGCTTCCTTCCACGTCCTGCCTCGATCGATGGACCGGAACACCGTCGGACCCAGATGCCCGGTCTTCGCGGCCATCAAGAGGGCTTTTGGCGCGCGCGGGTCCTGGACGATGTGATGAACGATATGGCCGAGAAACTGCGGCCCGACGACTTTCCAGCTCCGTCGCCGTGCATCGGGACGCAACTGAAAAGCGCCTTTTCGAGTGCCGATCCAGAGTGTGCCGGGCATGATTGCTTCCCTTCAACGCCAAATGGTTTCTCTAGTCGCGAAGAACAGCCTCATTTCGACATCGATTTCCCGGTTGCACGGGGGTGGGGAATTTCAGCTCAAACCCACATCGATGTATTTCCTGAAGCCGGGGCGCTCGCAGATCGCGGCGTACCATCGTTCCACCTTGGGAAAGTATTCGCGCCGGATGGGGAGTGCGAACCAGCGATGGACGAAGATGCCGAGAGCGATATCGGCAACGGTGAAGCGTTCGCCGCCAAGATACGTGCTAGTAGGCAGCCCTTGATCGAGCAGCTGCATTGCAGTGGCCATCCGGTCGCGTGAAGCCGTGATCAGTTCCAGATCCCGCTTCTCTTCGGGGGTACGGATTAGTTGATAGAACAACGGCCGCAATGCAGGCGCCAGGACGGCGAGTTGCCAGTCCATCCATCGTTCACCGAGCGTGCGCTTGAACGGATCGGGTTCCCACAAAGTGTCCGCTCCATAGCGGCAGGCCATGTAACGCAGGATCGTGTTCGACTCCCAGATCACGGCATCGCCATCGATCACGGTCGGGACCAGGCCGTTCGGATTGAGCTTGAGATACCGCTCCGAATCGTTGCCGCCGAAACTCCCGCCCAGGTCTTCACGCGTGTAGGGGAGCGCAAGCTCTTCGCAGGCCCATAACACTTTCTGGACGTTGCCGGAATCAATCCGGCCGATGATGTGCAGCATGCGTTTTCTCGTCTTCGCTTGAATTTTCGCCTTCGGCCAGTTCGAGCCCCGAAGGCAGCAGCCAGGTTTCGGCGCTCCAGTCAGGGCCGCCCGCTTCTTCTGCATCCGGGTCGTTGAGCGCATTCAGGCGTTCCAGGTCTTCCGGGGTGTCGATATCGACGGCCGCATTCGGCATGGGGACATGGACCAGCCGCGCGGCGTGCCGTTGCAGGATCTGCTTCGCCCCTTTATCACCACGGATCTGCGCGAGTTCCTGGAAACACCAGCGCGGAAAAATGGCAGGGACACCGGCAGCCTGCTGGTAAAGGGCTGACGCGATCACTGTTTCCTGGCCTTTCCAGGTCGCAGCGAGACGCCGCAGGTCCTCTGCCGTAACAGCCACCTGGTCGCCCAGCAGCAGAAGCACCGCTTCGCAGGCAGGTGGCAAGGCGGCAATTCCGGCACGAATCGAGGCGCCCAAACCTTCTTCCCAGCGACGGTTGACCACCGTACTGACACCCATGCGTGCAAGCATCGGCATGGTCTCGCTGGCTGCGGAGCCGACGACCACCGTAACGGCCTGGCCCGCTACCGAGACCGCATTGGCAACGACCAGCTGCAAAGCCGGCCTGCCGCGGACACGCGCCAGCTGCTTCGGGCTGCCGAGACGAGTCGAAGCCCCGGCGGCCAGCACGAGAATATGAAACCCGGGGGTGCCGGGTGCGCTCAGGTCCGTCAAGAAACCCCCCGTTGAGATCGAGTGCGAGAGCCCAGATTCTACGGGAACGCCCGAGGCTGCACGAGGCATCGGCTGATGGTGCAAAATGCCGGGCAGGATCTTGTTGAATCTCCAGGAAGACCGACCGATGGCTGTCAGGCCCGTACTCAAGATGGGTGATTCGGTGCTGCTCAAGGTGGCCGAGCCCGTGCAGGCCTTTGATACGCCCGAGCTCGAGGACCTGCTCGTCGACATGCAGGACACGATGGCCGCGCTGAATGGCGCAGGCATTGCGGCTCCGCAGATCGGCGTCTCGAAACAGGTCGTGATCTTTGGCGTGGGCAAGAATCCCCGGTATCCGGATGCCGAGGAAGTCCCGTTCACGGTTCTCGTCAATCCGGTGATCACACCCCTGACAGACGAGAAAGCCGAAGGCTGGGAAGGCTGCCTCTCCGTCCCGGGAATGCGGGGCCTCGTCCCCCGTTTCACCCGCATCCGTTACCAGGGCCGTGACCCGCAAGGCAAAGAGATCGACCGTACTGTCGATGGCTTTCATGCCATCGTCGTCCAGCACGAGGTCGATCACCTGCTCGGGATCCTGTACCCGATGCGCATCACTGATCTGCGGAAATTCGGGTTCAGCGATGTCCTCTTTCCTGGGCAGGATGTTCAGGACGATTGAAGAGGGACTTCGTGCCGCAAATGATTTTCAGGGACGCCGTGAATCCGTCCCTGGAGGCCCTGGGTTCGGCTTCCTGCCTCACACAGCCCTGAAAATCATTTCCGACACAAAGTCCCACGGATCCCTCCGAATCCTCCTTACGGATAAATATGTCCATCGCTGATAGAGGCTCTGTGCTGGTGGGGTTGATAGGCGAAGGCATCCAGCAGTCGCTGACGCCTGCATTGCATGAACGCGAAGGCGATGAGCAGGGACTGCGCTATCTGTATCGGTTGATCGATCTCGACCAGCTTGGCTTGTCAGTCGAGGCGCTTCCTGCACTTCTCGTTGCGGCGGAGCAGATGGGATTCCGGGGCCTCAACATCACGCATCCCTGCAAGCAGGCGGTGGTCGGTCTGCTGCATGAACTTTCGCCGGAGGCCCGCCTGCTGGGCGCGGTGAATACCGTCGTCTTCCAGGACGGCCGCCGTTACGGTTACAACACGGACGCCTTCGGGTTCGCAGAGAATTTCAGCCGCAGCTTCGGAGATGCCAGACGCGAGAAGGTAGTGCAGTTGGGGGCTGGCGGTGCAGGCGCGGCAGTCGCCTATGCCGCGCTTTCGGAGGGCGTGGAAACCTTGCTGGTGTTCGATCCCGACCGTAGAAAGTCGGAGCACGTGGTGGAGATGTTGCAAGGGCATTTCGGATTTACGCGCGCCGGAGTCGGCGAGGATCTCGCGGCGACCCTGCGTCAAGCGGACGGCCTGATCCATGCGACTCCGACAGGGATGGACAAGCATCCCGGACTGCCCCTGCCCAGGGCTCTGCTGCGCCCGGATCTATGGGTTGCGGAAATCGTGTATTTCCCCGTAGAAACAGAATTGCTTCGTGCGGCCAGGGCGATCGGCTGTCGCACACTCGATGGCACCGGTATGGCAGTCTTGCAGGCAGTGGGGGCTTTCCGTCTCTTCACAGGCATTGCGCCTGACGTGGAGCGGATGTTCAGCCATCTTTCCTCACTGCTGCACGAGAGAACAACGCAAGGAAAATAACAATGGAGTCGGGGGGAATTGTTCAAGCGCCCACTAGGGCGCGGCTGCGTGTTCTTGCGCTCATCTCGGGTTGCGTGACGATCAACTACCTCGATCGCGCATTGCTTGGCATCGCGGCCCCTTCACTGCAGGCGGAGTTCGCCTTAAGTCCCGCAGCGATGGGGCTCGTGCTTTCCGCCTTTTCGTGGACGTACTTTCTGGCCCAGGTGCCCGCCGGCATTTTCCTGGACCGGTTCAAGGTAAGACTGATATATGGTGCTTCACTGATCGCCTGGTCGGCAGTGACGCTGCTGCACATGCTGGCGGTCGGATTTACTTCGCTCATGGGACTGCGTTTTGCACTCGGCCTCGCCGAGGCGCCCTGCTTTCCGGCCAACAGCAATGTCGTCGCGATGTGGTTCCCGCGCAGCGAGCGCGCCCGGGCCATTGCGGTCTATACAGCGGCGGAATACATCGGCCTCAGTTTCTTAAGTCCCTTGCTGTTTGTGATCCTGCAGTATTTCGGCTGGCGCGTGCTGTTCGCGGTGGCCGGCGTCGCGGGTCTGCTCTACGGCTTTGTCTTCCTGCGCGGCTACCGGGATCCCGCCGACCACCGGGGAATCAACCAGGCCGAGCTCGATCACATTGCTGCCGGCGGTGCGGTTGTCGGCAAGCTCCCGTCCCGCACCACCTTTCGGCTCGCGCACATCACTGAATTGTTCCGTCATCGCCAGATGTGGGGTCTGTGCATCGGGCAGTTTGCGGTCTACTCGACGTTCGTGTTTTTCCTGACGTGGTTCCCCACGTACCTTGCCACCGAACGCCAGATGAGCTGGATCAAGGTGGGATTTTTTACCGCGCTGCCTTACGTTGCCGGCTTCTTCGGCATCCTGTTCGCAGGCTGGTGGTCCGACTTCATGCTGAAGCGGGGTTTGTCCCTGAACACAGCGCGCAAATGGCCTGTGATCGTCGGGCTGGTGGGTGCTTCCACGATCATGGCGGCGAACTACGTAGAGAGCGTTCCCGTCATCATCGCCATCCTTTCCGTGGCCTTCTTCTGCCAGGCGATGTCGTCTTCCGGCTGGTCGGCAATCTCCGAGATTGCTCCCAAGGAGCGCCTCGGGCTGGTAGGTGGTCTGTTCAGCGCCTCCGCCAATCTGTCGGGAATCGTCACCCCGCTGGTCATCGGCTTCATCGTCCAGACCACCGGCTCCTTCGTAGGCGCACTGGCCTTCGTCGGCAGCGTGGCCCTCGTCGGGGCGTTCTCCTGGATTTTCCTCATCGGCGACATCAAGCCGATGGCAGCTTCAAGTCAGGCATGAACCGCGTGTACTTCAGGCTTCGTGCCGCAAGAGGTTTTCAAGAACGCCGCAAGTACATCCCTGTAGGCTCTGGGTTCGACTCCTGTCTCACACAGTCTTGAAAACCTCTTCCGACCCAACGCCCATCGTTAACGCTGACGGAATGAAATCCTTGTCGCCGATATCAAGCAGCTCTCGCATCAGGTAGCCGTAAGCCCAGCATAAGTATTAGTACTAAATCGCCGTAGCCAGCGGATGCCGAGAACTAACAGCGAGACCTTGAGCGTTTTGGGGTATCCGTTGCCGGGGGAGCGCTTGGGCCGGGTTCAGAATGTGATTGCCCCAATCCGCGATATCGCTGAAGGCGTGTTGCAGGGTTGGCCCAATCTTCACGCAAGGCATTCTTGTACCAAGCGCCGTCCTCTGCCTGTATGGCCTCTGGATAGGCCTCGATTTTTGGCCCCTCCAGCGCGTCGAACCATCGCAGAATCTCCTTAGACAATTCCGATCCAACAGCCCTTTTTCGGGAACGAAGGCGGCTTGCTGCCGCTCCGCAGAAAGTTGAGCGATTGGTAATATTCAGCCCTGCTTCCCCGTATACGTGAGGAAATGCTGTTGCGCCTGAATTATCAATCAACATGGGAGCATTCGGATAAGGCAAAGGCCGATAGCTCTTGTCCCACTCAATACGCTCCATGGAACCAGCAACCTTGATTGGGGGCGTTACTCCAACAATCCGAATTTCGCCGTTACCTCCTTGGAGAAAGGCTAAACGGTCGCCGTCTCTGAGCAACGTCAGGCGAGGATGCAGAACATTCGCACTGTGACACCCTGTCTTCCCAAAACTTCCGAACTCCCAGAACGGATCGTCACGCCTGTCAGTCGGTGACCTAGGCACACGCAAGAAGATGAAGTAGAGGGTCATGAGTGGTTCCGGATGAGACCGCCGACCCATTGTTCAGCTTCCGGATAGATCGCGCCATCCAAAACGAATTCCTGCCCCTTTGCGGCTGAACGGAGAGTTATGCCATTGCTATTCTGCTGCCATTGATCAGGCCGAGGATGGTACGACAATGGCGCTCGCCCTGGTCGCGGCAGGAACCATGACGGCAGAGACCAAACACTCCTGGAACTTCCCGGTTGTGTGAGACGCAATCGATCATCGTACAGTGCGAATCGCCCGCCGCCGCACGCAGCGTTCGGATTGAAGCGGGATTTCTCACGTGCGATGTACAGCACGTTGCGAGGATCGGTGTAGTGATCGGGCTGTGATACGTGCGGATGATTGGATACCCACGGAAACTCGGAGATGCAGCGCTCGCGTTCTTGGACGACCGGCAATACATCGGCCACTTCGATCCAACCGAAAAGTACATGCAGATGCGGCGCGCTTCTGACGTAGCGCCACTTGCCCGCCTTGCATTCGGTTTCACGGAACCAACCGAAAAAGAGGAACACATCGCCCGCACCTACTGCCATGTCTCTCAGGTGACTTTGCGCGTTCCCGGTTTGCCCGAGCGCAGGACGCCATCCCGGCAAGCGAGAAGACGGTGCGCGATCAAGATCGGGGTCCAGATGAACAACGGACTCCAGGCAGTGGGAACCGCGACTCAGATCGGCAAGCAGTCCACGAACATCGACGTCGCCGCTATTGATGTCGGCGAACGTAAATAGGTCATGGCGCGAAGGGATAGGAAGGGGGAGCAGTCGTCCATCAGGAAGGATCGGGCTAGGTATGCCTCCATATCCTGAATCGAATCCCTTCCTAGATAAAACCAGCTTCATATTTTCCTGCGGGTGAGAACTGGTGGCTGCTTATTAGCTCCAGCACAAGTTGGCGGAAGGGGTGAGATTCAACTCACGGACCCCGTAAAGCGTCGCTTGTTATTAAGAAAAGTGCCACAAACGGCTCGGCCACCCTTCCGTACTTCAATCTTGCCGCCCACTCGCCGCGCTGGGAGCGGTCGCGCGTAAGGTACCGTATTCACTCCTCGCTCGGCACGGTCTGCGCCAGTTTTCTAGGCCGATGCGTGCAATCGCTCTTTGAATTATCAGGCGCCACTGCGGCTAGGTCTTTCTGCGGCTTTGGGTCGGGATCGATTTTCATGACTGTTGAGATGCGAAGCGCAACGTCGAATCCAGAGCCTCCAGGGACGGATTTACGGCGTCCCCTAAATCGTTTCCGAAATATTTTGCGCGGGAATTGGTCCCTGATGATGTCACCGGTGCACGAATCGCTTAACCTTTGGCGAGTTTTGGGTCAGAAGTTGTTTTCGAAACCGTGTGAGGCAGGAGCCGAACCCGGAGCCTACACGGACGTACTTGCGGCGTTTTCGAAAACAACTTGTGGCACGAAGCTCGCGCCTCTGGGACAAACCCGGCTCGCGTCGATGGGATGAAATCCATCGTGTACGTGCGCATGCGTTCGACGGGCCGGAAGTCGCAACATCAGCGCCCGTCACAAGTCAGGGCGCTTCCCCGACTTCGTCCATGATTTCCCGACGAACGTCCGCGATCTCCCGGGCACGCGTTCCGCGGGAATGATCGCATCGATCGGTGCGCGGACAGTTCGAGCTGCGCGGACAGATGATGCGCGCCGGCTTTTCCAGAGCGTCTTCCAGCCACGCGATCCCCAGGATGCTGGCGATCAGCTTGATTCCCTTGGCAGCTTTCGCGGGAATGGGTGCTTCCCCGTTACGTGACAGACAGGCAGTGGTCACGGCTTCGATGATGTCGTCAGCGTCGAGGCCATTGGAGCGCAGCGCAGGCGCGAGGTCGATACCCACGGACAACACATGGGGATTGCGCGCCATGTCATGAACACGAACCGAATGGCAGCAGTACAGCAATGACCGCTCGCCGTCGCGCAGGACGGATATCTGCGAGCTGCTCTCGCGACGCCCGTCGAGCATGCGGAACACCGCCCAGTGAGGACAGGGATCAGTGACCCGGACCAGATTGCCCCAGGGCAATGGAATACCGTTCCCGCGATACACGGCACGCAGGTAGCCCGGCGGATAGGCATCGAAGAAGTGCCAGTAGGGATACAGCGACACCTTCGTCATCCGCCGCATGATGAGAGCCGGCGTGACCTCGATCTTCTTCGCTGCCTCGACCCGATAGCGCTCGCGAGTCAGGAAACGGCGGAACGGAACCCTGGGGCAGAGCAGCGCACCCGCGAAGAAGCTGCATTCGAAGTCCCGCCAGGCGTGAAGCACATCGTAGGCATTGAGACCCGCCTCGCTATGCGCTCCGCTTTCCGGACTGCCGCCGATTTCCCCGCCAGTGGCGTGCACCGTTTTCAGGCCATCCCCGCCGTGCAGCAGCTTGTGGCCCAGATGCGATGCTAGATCGAACTTCAGACGCGCGGGATCATCCTTGAGGCTCCGGTTCAGATAGATCTTTCGCGGCGCATCGAAAAACGAACGCACCATGCTGCGCACTTCCTGGTCCTTGTCACGCGCCAGAAGCGGCTTGCGGTCGAACCAGCGCAGTTCGAGGCCATGCGTCTTGCACAAGCGCGTGAGGTCGCTGACGGAAAGCGGGAACTGGCGCTCGCCGATGCTCTCCGCCGCACGCTCGAGATCGGGAAAGTCGTTCTGCGAGAGTTCCTGGTGCGAGCGGATCAGCAGGTGGGCGAATTGCCGGCCTGTCGTTCCGGTCTGCGCCAGGAGCTCGGGGATGGCCGCCTGCAGCAACTCCTTCGAGAACAGAAAGGCGGGCTCGAGCGGCACCTGTGCGGCACCGCCTGAGCGTTCACGCGTGATGCTGGTTTCGAGTTCAGGACTGTCGTCGAGAAACCATTCCGGTGTCCGCTGGAACACGGTTGCAAGCAGCCGCAGCAGCTCTTCCGACGGCATGCGTTTGCCGCTCTCGATCATGCTGAGGTAGGACACCGAAGGCGCCCTCGCAGGATCAAGCTGGATACAGCGCGCGGAGAGTTCTTCCAGCGTCAGGCGATTGCGCTTGCGCGAAGCACGCAGCTTGGCGCCCAGGAAATGGCTTTTCTTGTCGAAGGTCTTCACGACTTGCTCACCGGAAGTGGCCGCGACTTTTGTGAAATTAACAATGTGAAGTTTCTGAAGTCAAATTTCTCTGATTCGCGAAGCTATATTCGATCCCAAGAGCGCTTTCGCCTGGATTACGAAGCCGGAGACTGTCTGCCATGAATCACGCAATGCCCGCTGAATCCCTCCGTAACGAGTGGCGGACAAATCCCCGGTGGCAGGGAATCACCCGTCCGTATTCCGCAGAGGATGTCGTGCGGTTGCGAGGCAGCGTCCACATCGAACACAGCATTGCCAAGCTGACGTCCGGCAAGCTCTGGAATTCGCTGCACGAGAAACCGTTCGTCAATGCATTGGGCGCACTGACGGGAAACCAGGCGATGCAGCAGGTCAAGGCGGGGCTCGATGCAATCTACCTCTCCGGCTGGCAGGTAGCAGGGGATGCCAACCTGTCGGGGCAGATGTATCCCGACCAATCGCTGTATCCCGCCGATTCCGTGCCTGCCGTGATCAAGCGCATCAACAACTGCCTGCGGCGCGCCGATGAACTGCATCATGCGGAAGGCGACACTTCGATCGACTGGCTGAAGCCGATCGTTGCCGATGCGGAAGCCGGGTTCGGTGGCGTGCTGAATGCCTTTGAACTGATGAAGCAGATGATCGAAGCCGGTGCCGCGGGCGTGCACTTCGAGGATCAGCTTTCTTCCGCCAAGAAATGCGGCCACATGGGCGGCAAGGTCCTGGTTCCTACCCAGGAAGCCATCAGCAAGCTGGTGGCCGCCCGCCTCGCGGCCGATGTCTGCGGGGTGCCTACTTTGCTCATCGCGCGCACCGATGCGGAGTCAGCGACGCTGATCACTTCTGACATCGATGAACGGGATCGTCCCTTCATCAAATCGATGCAGCGCACGGCTGAAGGATTCTTCACGGTCAGGAGCGGGCTGGAACAGGCTGTTGACCGGGCCCTGTCTTATGCCCCGTATGCGGATCTCATCTGGTGCGAGACCGGCACCCCGGATCTCGACGAAGCCCGGCACTTCGCCGCGGCAATTCATGAGCGGTTCCCGGGCAAGATGCTCGCCTACAACTGTTCGCCTTCCTTCAACTGGAAACGCAAGCTTGACGACGTGACCATCGCGCGCTTTCAGCGGGATCTCGGTGCAATGGGCTACAAGTTCCAGTTCATTACCCTGGCGGGCTTTCATGCCCTGAACTACGCGATGTTCGATCTGGCCCGTGGCTACCGTGACAGGCAGATGACTGCCTACATAGCGCTGCAGGAAGCCGAGTTTGCAGCGGAGAAACACGGTTACTCCGCCACGCGGCACCAGCGGGAAGTGGGAGCCGGATATTTCGATGACGTCACGCAGACCATCATGGCCGGCAGTTCCTCCACCACCGCTCTGGCAGGCAGCACCGAAGAGCAGCAATTCCTTCACGCAGCGCGTTAACAGAGATCACCATGACGTACGCAACAGCCATCGGACAGACATCGCTCAACCACCGCCGGACCGGTGAATATGCTTTTGTGGCCGCCCTTGGCGCGGGCCGCTGCGCTCAACTGATAGCGCAGGGTTTCGTCAACTATGACGCTGCCTTTCGCGAACTGACCCGTCGTGCGCCTGAACGCTTCCAGCTTTGTGATTGGCAGGGCAGCCAGCTTGATGCAGCAGAACGTCAGGACCTGTATGCGTACTACGTGGAGCGCACGGTGGCAGACATCGAGACCCGCTGGGGAGAACAGGTGGAGCAACCGGCGTTCTGCCAGAACGTCATGCAGCACTTCGCGACCCTGACGCACGGTCTTGCGGATGCAGAAATCTGCCGCTCTTTCTGCCAGTCCGTGCTCATGGATCTCTACGGTACTGCGGACGACGCCTTGATCCCGACACTTCCTGTTGCGGATGGCAGGGCTCGGTCCAACGGAAAGTCCGGGCTCGTGCGTCGCTTGCCACAGCAGGGTTGCCTTGCGTCACTCATGCAGCGGATGCTTGAGACCATTCCCGTCGAACCGGATTGGGCCGACATTTCCGCAAGCACAAGCCAGATGATCCGGGCCTTGAACAAGGAACCTGGCCTGCTCGCGAACGTGGGCGATCTGGAGGGCGTGGAGCTGATCGAAGGCGTTTTCTATCGCTGCACTCGCGCCTACGTCATCGCGAGCCTGAAGGGCAGCACCGGACAGGTGGTTTTTTCCCTGGAACTCAGGAATGATGCCGACGGCATTTCGATCGACGACATCCTGGTCGGCGAACTGGAAGTCAGCCATCTTTTCCGGCGCGCCGGTACCAGTTTCAACGTCGAACTGGAGCACCCGATCGATACCGTCATCCACTTGCGCAGGCTCATGCCAAGAGTTTCGGCGGGAGACTTCCTGACGCGAATTGGCCAGCCGCGGGATGCAGGGATGGCGCTCACAGCCCAACCTGCATGAGTTCAACGCTCACGCTGAAGGAATGAAATCCTCGTCGTCCTGGTGGACGCGCTCGAACTTGAGGAAAGAGTAGTACCCGCATTTATTGCCGTAAGGGTATTTCCGGCAGACATTGGGGCGGGCTTCGTAGATGGTGCAGCGGCGCTCGTCGCGGTCAAAGAACCGGCAGATAGTCTTGTAAACGTGATCCTTGTGATGGCGGAGGATCTGCTCGTCCGCGTCCTTGGTCAGGAAGTGATACGTATATCGTTCCTTGGCCTCCGCTTCGGAAACATCGAAGTGCCGCGCCAGCCGCTTGATGTCGTTCTCGCTTACCGCGATCCGCGGATGGCTGCAGCAGTAACCGGGGCACTTCGAACAATCAAACTGGTCCTTCAAGCGGATCTCCTGAACCTGCGCGTTGAGCCTTCATTATAGCCAGATCAAACTGGTGAAGGTTTTTGCCCCGGCCCTTTTCATATAAGGTGCTTGTCAGCGGCAGGCCTGCAGGAGAGAGACGATGTCAGCAAACTGGAGCGGGAAGCCAAAAGCCGACTGGAAAGTCTGGACAGGGCGCGTCCTCAGTGGTCTTGTCGTAGCGTTCCTGTTGCTGGATGGGTTCATGAAGCTCATCCCGGCAACACCCGTGATTGAAACCTCGGCGCAGATGGGCTGGCCGACGGAAGTCACGGGCTTGAGGATGCTGGGAGTTGTCCTGCTCGCAAGCACACTGCTCTATGCAATCCCGAGAACTTCAATCCTGGGAGCCGTGTTGCTGACGGGCTACCTCGGCGGCGCAGTTGCCACGCATGTCCGTATCCACGATCCGCTGTTCAGCCATGTCCTGTTCGGCGTCTATATCGGCTTGCTTCTGTGGGGCGGTCTCTATCTTAGGAACAGGCAGCTTCGCGAACTCCTTCCCTTGAGGCGTGCAGCAAGCGGCAGCAGATGAAGAAGCCCGAGGAGACGCCGCACTTCGCGAGGCTGGAAAATTTTCTGCAGCGCCTGCCTGCGCTCTATACCCAAGCCGCGCTGGTAGAGGCGGTGGCGGAAGTATCAGTGCCGATGAATCTCCATACGATCATGGCCGGCGCACTGCATGTGAGGGGCGAGAAGGTCGATGGCGCCTTCTACTTCGGGAACTGGTCGAACGAATGGACAACGACCTATCTCGAATCGGTTTTCGTGAATGATCCGCTGGTGGCAGAAGCACGCCGACGAATCTTCCCGTTTACGTGGACGGAGCTATGGAATGAAGGTGACTTGCCACAGGCGGTTCGTGATGTGATCTCGCTCGGCAAGGAACATGGCTGGTTCGACGGCTTCGCAGTCCCCATTCATGGCCCGGGAGGATATGTCGGGCTGGTGTCGTTCGCGGGTGGTCCTCTCGATCTCAGTGCAGCAGACAAGGCAGTCCTGCTCGCGCTGGCGCATGCCGCCCATCAACGCGGACTGGCGCTGCATCAGCAGTCGGGGGGTTCGGAAGCAGAGGCAGTCACATTCACGCGGCGGGAGACGCAGGTGATGCATCTCGTCGCCAGTGGCAAGACCGATGCCCAGATCGCGAAACAGTTGAAGCTGTCTGTAACGACGGTGCACGGCTATGTCGAGCAGGCGAAACGGAAGCTCGGTGTACGGTCGCGGGCACAGGCCGTCACCGAACTCGCGATGCGCGAGATGCTCCGCAAGGACCGTTGACGCGCCTGAACAGTGCGGTCTCCACCGGCGATCGCCTTTTTTGCACCATGCCTGAACGACGGAACGAATACATCCGTCTTTCCTTCGACAACCCCTCTGTTTGGAGGGTTTTATCCTGCGGTGCGATGTGACGAAATGGAATCACTCCCCCAGCAGGTCACTCACCGTGAATCGTCCGGCCAATCAACGCGCTGTTCCCCAGTCGTCCCGTGCACATTCGCGCGCACCCTCACGTGCCGAGGAACCCCGCTCAACCGGTCTGGTGCAGTCTTTTCTTTCGGGTCTGCAACAGCTCATTCGCGTCCGCCCTGCGCAACCCGAGTACAACGAAGCCAACCTCGCGGTAACCCTTCGGAGCCCGTGGCGGGCAGTCAGTGTTGTGCCTGGCCGGAGCTGTTGCGAGGCGATAGAACAACTGGATGCGCGATTTCTGTGTGATGAAGCGCCGCGCCTGCCGCTTCGCGACTGCGCGAACCCCGCGGGCTGCCAGTGCAAGTACCGGCATTTCGAGGATCGTCGGAGCAATCCAAGGCGATCCCGGGATGGAGCCCATCACTCCCCCTCCATGAACCACGGCTTCTCCGGCAGCAGCGAGCGCCGACGCACCAGCGGACGTCGCATCACCGACTAGCGATGGCTCTGCCTGGTACCCGACTTTCGCTTTTGCCGAAAGCCCCAGGAATCGCGAATTCGCTAAACTCCGGCCATGGCCGGTTCACTCAAGGCGATCTACTGGGCCGGCAAGGCGAGCGTCCTGCCGGAAGCGGTGGATGAGGCGCTGCTCGAAGCCGGACGAGGGCTGGTCGGCGATCGGTACTACTCCGGAAAGGGCCGGTTCTCGAAGAAGAACCACGAGCCCGATACGGAACTGACGCTGATCGAGAGCGAGGAAATCGACAGATTCAACGCGCTGGAGAACCGCGAATTCGGTCCGGGGGAGTTCCGCCGCAACCTGGTCACGCAAGGCATTCGCCTCAATGATCTCGTCGGCCAGACATTCCGGATTGGATCGGTCCTCGCCGAAGGCCTGCGGCTATGCGAACCCTGCAGCCATCTCGCCAAACTCGTCAGCCCGAACGTCGTCGCAGGAATGGTTCACCGCGCGGGCCTGAGGGCGCGGGTCATCAATGGCGGTGTTGTCAGGGTTGGAGATGGAATTGCGGCGGAGAGTCGGATGCAGGGGCTCGTCGGAGTCTGACCTGCAGGCAGGCCTGTCAACGACCTGCTTGCCGGAGGAGCCTGCCATCCCGTTACTCAGCCCTTGCTTCCCCCCGTCCGCCGCTGTTAGATTCAGGGCATGCGTAACTCCCAGCAAATGATCGTCCTGCCCCGTCTCGGCAGCTCGTTGCTGGGTGCGCGCCTGCACCTGCGTCGCTAGACGCAACAATCCCCAGTGCAGGCGTCCCAAATTATGGCGCCACCCAAACCCTGATTGAGTTGGTCGATCCTTACCGAGGATCCTCGTATGTTGTCGAATCCTGCTTCCAAGTACCGCCCGTTCCAGCCGATCGACATTGCCGATCGGACCTGGCCCTCCAGAACCATCACGGCCCCGCCGACCTGGTGCAGCGTTGACCTGCGCGACGGCAACCAGGCTCTGATCGAGCCCATGGATGCCGCGCGCAAACGCCGCATGTTCGACCTTCTGGTGCGCACGGGCTTCAAGGAAATCGAGGTTGGCTTTCCCGCTGCCTCACAGACGGACTTCCAGTTCGTCCGCGATCTCATTGAACGCCACCTGATTCCGGAAGACGTCACCATCCAGGCGCTGACGCAGGCACGGCCGGAGCTGATCGAGCGGACATTTGAAGCGCTGCGTGGAGCGCCACGGGCGATCGTTCATTTATATAACTCGACCTCGACCGTGCAGCGCCGCGTGGTGTTCAACCTCGACCGCGGCGGTATCGTTGATATCGCCGTGCAGGGCGCGCGTTGCGTGTTCGAGCAGGCGAAGCTGCAGCCGGATACGGAATGGATCTTCCAGTACAGCCCGGAGAGTTTCACTGGCACCGAACTCGATTTCGCCGTCGAGATCTGCGATGCGGTGACCGACGTGTGGGAAGCCACGCCACAGCGCAAGGTCATTCTCAACCTGCCAGCCACGGTCGAGATGGCAACGCCGAACATCTATGCCGACCAGATCGAATGGTTCGGCCGGCAGGTAGCTCGTCGCGACTCGGTCATCATTTCCGTCCATCCGCATAACGACAGGGGTACAGCAGTTGCTGCAGCGGAGCTCGCCGTAATGGCAGGAGCCGAGCGCATCGAGGGCACACTGTTCGGCAACGGTGAGCGCACCGGCAACGTCGACATCGTGACGCTCGCGATGAACCTCTATACCCAGGGCGTTCATCCACGGCTCAACTTTTCCAACATCAACGAAGCCGCGCGGTGTGTCGAGCAATGCAACCAGCTGCCGATTCATCCACGTCATCCGTACGTCGGAGATCTCGTGTTCACGGCGTTCTCGGGCTCGCACCAGGATGCGATCAAGAAGGGCTTTGCCGCCCGCAAGCCGGACGACATATGGGAAGTGCCTTATTTGCCGATCGATCCGCGTGACCTCGGCCGGACCTATGAGTCGGTCATTCGCGTGAACAGCCAGTCGGGAAAGGGAGGCATTGCCTACCTTCTCGAACGCGACTACCACCTGGCACTGCCACGACGACTGCAGATCGAGTTCAGCCAGGCTGTGCAGGCTGTGACCGATGCAACAGGCAAGGAACTCAGTTCCCCGGAAATCTGGGAGCTGTTCGAGGCGCAGTATCTGAAGCAGACAGTGGCCTATGAATACCGGTCCCACCAGCTTGCCACCGCCAACGATGGTACGGATGGCGAACGGCTGACCATCAAGTTGAGCTGCAATGGCCAGGGCGCGGTGTTGTCAGGACGAGGCAATGGACCGATCGATGCACTGATCGATGCGCTGGGCCTGAGTTGCGATGTGCTCTCTTATGAAGAACATTCGATCGGCACAGGCAGCGCTGCGCGCGCGGTGGCATTCGTGGAGGTCACTACCCCTTCACGCGTCACTCTGTTCGGAGTCGGGATTCACGGGAACATCGTGACCGCTTCGCTGCTCGCCGTACTGAGTGCGGTGAACAGGGCAACAGCGCGCGGGCTGCTCGATGACACGATGCAGGCTGCCGGAACAGGCAGCTGAGATCGCCGGATCTTCGCCGACGTAAACAGCGGACAAACAAAAGGGGCGGGATTACTCCCGCCCCTTTCGCATTTCAAGGCTGATTGACTTGATCTGGGCTGATCAATGACCCACTGATGCGTGCGTCGCCACCGAGCCAGTCTTGACCGGTGCGGTCTCACGCAGGAACAGCGAGGCCAGGAAGCCGAAGATCATGCCGAACAGGGCGACGTACAGCGGGCCGCCGAAACCGTAGTTCGGAATGACGAACGAGCCCGTGATCGGGCCGAGGCCGCCGCCGAAGATCTCGCCCACGCCGACCACCAGGCCGATCGAACCCGCCACTGCGCCTACCGGTGCCGACTCCGTCGCGATCGGGCCCGTGATGAGCGCGATGTTGCCGAAGCAGAAATAGGTAGCCAGGAACAGCGGCAGGAAGAGCGCGCCTACGCCACTCTGCACCTGGATGAACCAGTAGAGGCAGAGCGCTGCCATCAGGAAGCCCACGATGGTGACAGGCTTGCGGCCAAACTTGTCCGACAGGCCGGGCCAGGAAAACTGGCCGAAGAACCCACCGAAGCCGATCGCCGAAGTGACGATACCCATCTGGGCGAGCGGCAGCTTGAGCTGGAGCTCAAGATACACAGGCACCATTGCCGCCAGCGTGAAGAGACCGCACATGGCGCCAAACAACGCGATCATGCACACCACGATGTTGTAGCTCTTGAGTGGGGCGAATGCGCCTGCGGACTGTCCCTTGACGTGATCGACCACGCCGAGGGCAGCGGCACCCATGGTGTCCCTGGGCTCACGCAGCACCTTGATCAGGAACAGCCCGACCAGGAAGCCGGGGGCAGCAATGATGAAGAATACCCAGCGCCAGGAAAGACCTGCGTTCAACAGCTGCGTGGCGAAAATCGGTGCCAGCGCGAGGCCGAGGAGAGACACGCCGCACTGTTGCAGGCCCTGGTTGAGTCCGCGCCGACTTGGCTTGGAAGCCACGGCCACCGCAGTGAACGAGGTCGGCGTATAGCCGCCCTCCATCACACCAAGCAGCGCCCGGATGAGCACGAAGAACATCATGCTGCCGGCAAAGCCGGTGAGGCCGCCGATCAGCGAATAGAGGAACACCGCCGGGATCAGGATCTTGCGATGGCCGATCTTGTCCGCCAG
The DNA here is from genome assembly GCA_965279735.1 of Steroidobacteraceae bacterium. GTDB lineage: Bacteria > Pseudomonadota > Gammaproteobacteria > Steroidobacterales > Steroidobacteraceae > CAIUGU01. The sequence continues at coordinate 3,255,767 of OZ257260.1, forward strand.
GTTGCCGAAGATGATCGCGAAGATACCCCAGAAAACGCCGGTCAGACCGGCCAGGGTACCGATGGCGCCGGGATCCAGCTGCAGGTCCGCGGCAATGGTGCCCCACATGGAATTGATGACGAAACGGTCCATGCCGACGAGGCCGAAGCCAAGCGCCAGGAGGAGAACGATCTTCCACTCGTAATCCGTATCCCAAGGTTTGTTGTTATTTGCTGGCTGCATACTTAAATCCCCTTGCACGCTGGTGATATGGAAATTGACGACATGGAAGGGCCTTGAGTTGAAGGCCTGCTATCTATCTATTGGAATCTTCGCCCTGCTGTCAGGCCGTATCCGCTCTGAACGTTTATCCGGCTGCTTCTGGCTTGCAACGGTCAAGCCACAACCTTCTGATAAGCCACTTTATTCCGCGGGTCGGTACTACAAGCGGGCAAAAGTATAAAGAGGCTTGGCCGATTAGGCTATCCCGTTTTGACTTAGATGGGGCGCTACGGCGGACCGGGTCTGGCCAATGCAGCCCGCCGGCCTAAGCGTCGTCTTTTTTGCAGTCGCAAAAAAATCAGCTGGCAATGAAACGCTGGAGCTGTTCGATGGTTTCCTGCTGCTCTTCAATGACGGCCTTGACGAGATCGCCGATGGAGACGATAGCGACCAGCCTGCCCTGCTCGACCACCGGCAGATGCCGGACGCGGCGCTCAGTGACAAGCTCCATGCAGTGATGGATGGTGTCCTCCGGCGAGACGGTAGTGACCGGAGCGCTCATGATTTCCCACACCGGCGTTTCAGCCGATGAGCGCCCGAGAAGGATGATTTTGCGGGCGTAGTCCCGTTCGGAAACGATGCCGACAAGGGTTCCGTTGCGCATGACCGGCAAGGCACCGATGTGCTTGTCTGCCAGCAGCTGGATGGCTTCGAGGACCGGATCCTCCGCCTCGACCGTCCAGATGTCCTTTCCCTTGGCAGCGAGCAAATGCTTGACGCGCAGCATGGTGCTTCCCCCTAAAGGTCGACGGGTGGATTCCCGTCTGGCCGCGAAGGATTCTACTCTTCGCGAACCCTGTGGGAAGCGGCGGCGCGCAGTCTCAGCTGTAGAGCGCGAGCACCTGCTTTTCGGCTTGCAGCCAGTCTTCCATTTCGGATCCGGGGCTGAAGCCTCGTTCGGCCGCGATGAAGTAGGCCGCCATGGCGATCATGTGCGTGATTTCCGCTGGTGACGGTTTGACCACAACAGCTTTCTTCGCCTTGCGGATCGCGGGTTTTTTGACAGCGTCAGGAGCGACTGCCTTGAGGACAGGGACCGGCGCTGAGCGCGCGCGTTTTGCAGGCGCCTTGGATGAAGAAGTGGATGGGGAGACTTCCATGATTCCTCCGGGGAAAAGGATCCAACGTGGGTGGCCCCGTTCCCTAAGCATGGTTTGTGCCAGGCACTAGGTGGATGGAAGATCTTTATTCTCAACGACAGCGTTTCGCTGTCCGTTGAGAGTTTTCCAGGACTACCGACCCAGATTGACCGTGAATTCTTTTCCTCCCCTGTAGGTGCGTCCGCACCACAGGTCCGCTAATAGTCCCGCTTGCGGTGCAAGCTCTAAATTCTTCTGCTTCCCCCCAGTGCACCCTGCTGCAACGCAGCAGCAACGCATCATCCTCAATCGTGATGATGCCCGCCCGCCCCATGCACATGTCCATGCTCGAGTTCTTCCTCGCTCGCGTCGCGGACTTCCAGAATCTCCACCGCAAAATTCAGGTCTTCACCCGCGAGCGGATGATTGCCATCCACCGTGACCATGTCGCCGGCAATGCGCGTCACGGACACCATGCGGGGACCCTGGTTGGAATCAGCCTGGAATTGCATGCCGACGCGGATGTCGTCGATGCCCTTGAAGGCGCGGCGGGGGACATCCTGGATCAGCGACGGATCGCGGACGCCATAACCCTCTGCGGCAGAAACCTTCACGTTCAGCTTTTCACCTGCGCCCTTGCCCTCGAGCGCTTTCTCAAGGCCGGGAATCAGGTTGCCATTGCCATGGATGTACGCGAGCGGTTCGCCGTCGGAAGAGCTGTCGAGCACGGCACCGGCATCATTGGTCAGCGTGTAATTCATGCTGACGACTTTGTTCTGGGCGACAACCATGACCGAAACCTCTGGCAGCAAAAAAGAGGCCGCCATGGTAGCCGTTTCGCCGCGCCCGGCCAAACGCACTTTTACTCGACGGTCACCGATTTCGCGAGGTTGCGCGGCTGGTCGACATCGGTGCCTTTCAGGATTGCGCAGTGATAGGCCAGCAGCTGAAGCGGCACGGTATAGACCGCGGGTGCCTGGAAATGGCTCACGTGCTTCGGCATCGTGATGACCGTAACGCCATCCGATGACTGGATGCCGGAATCCGGATCCGCAAAGACGAAGAGCTCGCCACCGCGGGCCCTGACTTCCTGCAGATTCGATTTCAGCTTCTCGAGGAGATCGTTGTTGGGAGCCACCACCACTACCGGCATGTCAGCGTCGACCAGTGCCAGCGGTCCGTGCTTGAGCTCGCCTGCCGGATAAGCCTCGGCATGGATGTAGGAAATTTCCTTGAGCTTGAGCGCCCCCTCGAGCGCGATCGGATACATCTGGCCGCGGCCCAGGAACAGGGCGTGGTGCTTGTCGGCAAAGCGCTTCGCGAGTTCCTTGATCTGGGGCTCGAGATGCAATGTCTTCTCGACCAGCGCGGGAATTTCGATCAGCCGCTGCACGAGTCCGCGTTCACGCTCCGCATCGGAGCCATGAAACTTGGCCAGCGCCACGATCAGCATGTTGAGTGCCGCGAGTTGCGTGGTGAACGCCTTCGTCGAAGCCACGCCGATCTCGGGACCGGCACGCGTGAGCAGCACGAGTTCGGATTCCCGCACCAGCGAGCTTTCGGGCACGTTGCAGATGGCCAGCGTTGAAAGATACCCGGCCTGCTTCGCCATCTTCAGGGCGGCCAGCGTATCCGCCGTTTCGCCTGACTGGGAAATGGTGACAAACAATGTGTTCGGCGGCACGACAGGATTGCGGTAGCGGTATTCGCTGGCAATCTCCACCCAGCACGGCAGACGGCAGATCTGCTCGACGTAGTACTTCGCCACCGCGCCTGCGTGATAGCTCGTGCCGCAGGCAATGATCTGCACGGCCTCGGCCCGCTTGAATACTTCCGTAGCGGCCGGACCGAAAGCCGCTTCGAGCAGCTTGCCTCCCGCTACCCGCTCTTCGAGCGTCTGCGCTATCGCGCGGGGTTGCTCCCAGATTTCCTTCAGCATGTAGTGCGCGTACTCGCCCTTCTCCGCGGCATCCGCCGAGAGTGTGCTTTCCTTGACCGGACGCTGCGCGGTATTGCCTTCGTGATCGATGATGCGGACGCTGTTGTGGCGGATCTCCGCGACGTCGCCTTCCTCAAGAAAAATGAAACGACGGGTAACAGGCAGCAAGGCAGCAACGTCGGACGCTACAAAATTCTCGTCCTTGCCAAGCCCGATGACGACCGGGCAACCGACCCTGGCCAGAACGATGCAGTCAGAATCTTCTTCAGTGACAACAGCGAGCGCATAGGCGCCCTCGAGCTCGGCCACTGTGGCCCGAACGGCCTTGAAGAGGTCACCCAGCTTCTTGTTGTGGTAGTGGATGCGGTGCGCGATGACTTCGGTATCGGTCTCCGAAGTGAAGATGTAGCCGGCCTTCTCCAGCTCCTCCCGCAGCTCCTCGTGGTTCTCGATGATGCCGTTGTGGACGATGGCGATGCCATCCTGCGAGATATGCGGATGCGCGTTGCGCTCGGAAGGCACGCCGTGCGTTGCCCAGCGGGTATGCGCGATGCCCAGATGCCCTTGCGTCGGATTCGCATTGAGCGCCTCCTGCAACATCTTGACCTTGCCCACCGTCCGTAGACGCTTGAGATGACGGGTACCATTGAGTACCGCGACACCGGCAGAGTCGTAGCCTCGATACTCAAGTCGCCGCAGCCCATCGATCAGGATGGGAACGACGTTGCGCTCAGCGACCGCACCAACGATTCCGCACATGCTGCGAGGACCCCGCTATTAAAGGTCCGGGCATTCTACCGGATGAGGGAGGGTGGATTATGTCGCGCGTCACAGACTGACGGGTGACAGCAGGACAGGGCCTGCGGAGTAAGCCTTAAACCGGCTTCTTCTGCGGCCTCTTCCAGCCGTCGATGGTCACCTGTTTGGCGCGGGCGATCGTGAGCTTGCCGGCGGGTGCAGGTTTCGAGAGGGTGGAACCCGCGCCGATGGTGGCGTCCGCACCGACCGAGATGGGTGCCACGAGCATGGTGCCCGAACCGATGAAAGCACCGGCGCCGATCTCCGTACGTGATTTGTTCACGCCGTCGTAGTTGCAGGTCACCGTGCCAGCGCCAATGTTGGCCTTCGCGCCGACAGTGGCGTCACCGAGGTAAGTAAGGTGATTGGCCTTGGCTCCCGCGCCGAGGTGGCTGTTCTTCACTTCGACGAAGTTGCCGATGTGGACGCCGTTTTCCAGCACCGCGCCGGGGCGCAACCGCGCGAACGGACCGATCACGCACTGCTCCGCAACCTTCGCCTCCACCACCACACAGTTGGGCAGCAGTTCAGTGCGGGCACCGATCTCGCAGTTCTCGAGCCACGCATTGGGTCCGATGCGGACGCCATCACCGAGTTGCACCTTGCCGACGAGAACGACATTCACGTCGATCACCACGTCGCGTCCGACGGCCACCTGTCCGCGGACATCGAGTCGTGCCGGGTCGATCAGCGTCACGCCTGCCAGCATCAGTTCAGTGGCGCGCTCTTTCCGGAGTGCGCCCTCCACTTCCGCGAGCTGGACCTTGTCGTTGATGCCGAACACTTCCATCTCGGTCGGTGCCACGGCAGCCTTGACCCGCAGGCCTTCACGAACGGCCATGGAAACGATGTCGGTCAAGTAGTACTCACCTTGGGTATTGTCGTTCTTGAGCGCCGCGAGCCACTTCCGCAGCAGTCCCGCGGGAACGGCCATCAGGCCCGTGTTGCCCTCGGGCACGAGACGCTCCTTCGTGTTCGCATCCTTGTGCTCGACGATGCGCACGACGTTGCCCGCATGATCGCGGATCACCCGGCCGTAACCGGTGGGATCCCGAAGAATGACGCTCAGCATGCCGATGGACTGTGCATCCACGCTGGCGAGCAACTGCTCAAGCGTTGCCGTGCGAATCAGCGGAACGTCACCGTAGAGAATGAGCACCAGGTGATCGTCAGGAATTCCGGGCATGGCCTGTGCGACCGCATGTCCCGTCCCAAGCTGCTCGGCCTGCAACGCCCAGTGCACTGTTTCATTGGCGAATGCCTGTTTGACGCGCTCACCACCGTGGCCATACACCACGTGGATCGCATCGGCGTGCAGCGCTTTGGCGGCATCAATGACGTGGGCCAGCAGGGGCTTGCCAGCCAGCGGCTGCAGGACCTTCGGGAGGTCCGACTTCATGCGCTTGCCCTGGCCCGCTGCCAGGATGATGACCGAAAGAGGACGCTGGGCCCTGGGCGCTGGGGTCTGGGTGCTCATGTATTTACCTGGCCAGCACCCTGTGCGCTATCCCCTGATCTTGCGCAGCCTTTCAATCGCTTTCAGCTGGGCCGCGGCACGGGCCAGTTCCGCCTGGGCTTCAGCCAGTTCAATCTTGTCGCCGCGTTCCTTGAGCGCATCTTCCGCACGCTGCTTCGCCTGGAGCGCAGCCGCTTCGTCGAGATCCTTCGCGCGCAATGCGGTATCGGCGAGCACCGTCACCAGATGCGGCTGGATCTCGAGCGCGCCGCCGGAGACGTAGAAGAACTGTTCTTCTCCGCCGACCGTCTGCACACGCACTTCACCCGGCTTCAGTGTCGTGAGCAAAGGAGCATGGCGGGGCGCGATGCCGATCTCGCCCATCACTGCCGGTGCGAAGACCATGGCAGCTTCGCCGGAGAAGATCTCTCCTTCGGCGCTGACGATATCGACGTGGATGGTGGCCATGGTTGGAAATCCTACTGCAGCGTCTTCGCTTTCTCGGCGGCTTCTTCGATGGTGCCGACCATATAGAAGGCCTGCTCGGGCAGGTGGTCATATTCACCTGAGAGAATGCCCTTGAAGCTGCGAACGGTTTCCTTGAGCGGCACGAGCTTGCCCGGGTTGCCGGTGAAGACTTCGGCCACATGGAAAGGCTGCGACAGGAAGCGCTGGATCTTGCGGGCGCGGGACACGGTGCGCTTGTCGTCTTCCGACAGTTCGTCCATGCCGAGAATCGCGATGATGTCCTGCAGTTCCTTGTAACGCTGCAGCACGGCCTGAACGCCACGCGCAACGTTGTAGTGGTCCTCGCCGATGACCAGCGGATCGAGCTGACGGCTCGTGGAATCCAGCGGGTTCACTGCCGGGAAGATGCCCAGCGCTGCAATCTGCCGGTCAAGCACGACGGTCGCGTCCAGATGCGCGAAGGTCGTTGCTGGCGACGGATCGGTGTAGTCGTCGGCCGGAACATAGACCGCCTGAATCGAGGTGATCGAGCCCGTCTTGGTCGACGTGATGCGTTCCTGCAGCACGCCCATTTCCTCGGCAAGCGTCGGCTGGTAACCCACCGCGGAAGGCATGCGGCCGAGGAGCGCGGACACTTCGGTGCCGGCGAGTGTGTAACGGTAGATGTTGTCGATGAACAGCAGCACGTCCCGGCCCTTGCCCGACTCCGTCTTCTCGTCGCGGAAATACTCGGCCATCGTGAGGCCGGTGAGCGCAACGCGCAGGCGGCAGCCCGGCGGTTCGTTCATCTGCCCGTACACCATGGCGACTTTTGACTCAGGCAGGTTCTCGAGGTTGATGACGCCGGCTTCCGACATCTCATGATAGAAGTCGTTGCCTTCACGCGTACGTTCGCCGACGCCCGCGAACACGGACAGACCGGAGTGTGCTTTCGCGATGTTGTTGATCAGCTCGAGCATGGTGACGGTCTTGCCGACGCCGGCGCCGCCGAAGAGGCCGATCTTGCCGCCCTTCGCGAACGGCACCAGCAGGTCGATGACCTTGATGCCGGTTTCCAGCAGATCCTGGCCACCTGCCTGCTCGTCGTAGGTGGGAGCAGCACGGTGAATAGGCCAGTATTCCGTGGCCAGCACCGGACCCCGCTCGTCTTGCGGCGCGCCGAGGACGTCCATGATGCGTCCAAGCGTGCCTTTGCCCACGGGCACCGAGATCGGATTGCCGGTGGCGCTGACGCTGAGGCCGCGCTGCAAGCCTTCCGATACGCCCATGGCGATGGTACGCACGACGCCATCGCCGAGCTGCATCTGGACTTCGAGCGTGAGCCCGCCTTCCACCTTCAACGCTTCGTAGACCTTCGGGATCTGATCACGCGGGAATTCCACATCGATTACCGCACCGATGATCTGCACTATCTTGCCGGTAGACATTTGCTCTTCCTCTTCCGAAACCTTAAACCGCAGCCGCGCCGCCAACGATCTCCGAAAGTTCCTTCGTGATCGCAGCCTGGCGGGCCTTGTTGTAAATCAGTTGCAGCTCTTCAATGAGCTTGCCTGCATTGTCGGTCGCGCTCTTCATGGCGACCATGCGCGCGGCCATTTCGCAGGCGACGTTCTCGACGGCGCCCTGGTAGACCTGGGATTCGATGTAGCGCATCAGCAGGCCTTCCAGCAGCTCGGCAGCCGAAGGCTCATAGATGTAGTCCCACATCTTCTGCAGCTTCGAATCCTCAGTGGCGTCAGTCACCACAGGCAGCAGCTGCCGGATTTCCGGCTTCTGCGACATCGTGTTTACAAACTCGTTGTTCACGACGAACAGGCGGTCCAGCTTGCCTTCCTTGTACAGATCCAGCATGACCTTGACCGTTCCGATCAGGTCCGCCGCATGGGGCCGGTCGCCGAGATGTGTCACGGTGCCGAGGGTCGCCACATCCGTAAGGCGGCGGAAAAACTGCACACCCTTTGAACCGATCAGGCACAGCGACACCGAAGCTCCCTGCTTCTGCCATTCGCGAATCGCTGCGAGCGCCGCCTTGAACAGGTTGACGTTCAGGCCGCCGCACAGGCCTCGATCAGTCGTGATGATGATGAAGCCGACTGCCCTGGCTTCGCGCTCGATCATGTACGGATGCTTGTAGTCGGGATTCGCGTGACGCAGATGGCCGAGCACGCGCCGGATCTTTTCCGAATACGGGCGGGTCGCGCGCATGCGCTCCTGCGCCTTGCGCATCTTGCTCGCCGCAACCATTTCCATGGCCTTGGTGATCTTCTGCGTGCTCTTGAAGCTCGCAATCTTGACGCGGATTTCTTTTACGCCGGGCATGGCTTGCTTCGCTTGAACTCAGTACGTGCCGGTCGCGACGAATTCTTCGCAGAGCTTCTTCAGGCTCGCATCGACGTCCTTGCTGAGCTCCGGCTTCGCGGCGATGCCGTCCATCAGGCTCTTGTAGTTCGTCTTCGCGAACGACTGCAGGGCCGCCTCGAAATCGCCGACCTTCTTGATCGCGACTTTATCCATGAAGCCGCCGTTCACGGCGTAGATAGACAGGGCCATTTCAGCGACCGACATCGGCGCGAACTGCTTCTGCTTCATCAGCTCCATGGTGCGCTGGCCGCGTTCGAGCTGCCGGCGGGTGGCTTCGTCGAGATCCGAAGCGAACTGCGAGAACGCCGCTAGCTCGCGGTATTGCGCGAGGGCGAGACGAATACCGCCACCGAGCTTCTTGATGATGCCCGTCTGCGCAGCGCCACCGACGCGGGACACCGAGATGCCGGCGTTCATGGCGGGGCGGATACCGGCATTGAACAGATCGCCTTCGAGGAAGATCTGGCCGTCGGTGATGGAGATGACGTTCGTGGGCACGAAAGCCGTCACGTCGCCTGCCTGCGTTTCAATGATGGGCAGACCCGTGAGTGAACCGGTCTTGCCTTTCACACGACCGCCTGTTTTCTGCTCGACATACTCTTCGCTGACGCGAGCGGACCGCTCGAGCAGGCGCGAGTGGAGATAGAAAACGTCGCCGGGATAGGCTTCGCGGCCCGGAGGACGACGCAGCAGCAGCGAGATCTGGCGGTACGCCCATGCCTGCTTGGTCAGATCGTCATAGATGATCAGCGCGTCTTCGCCCTGGTCCATGAAGTATTCGCCCATCGTGCAGCCCGTATAGGGCGCGAGGTACTGGAGCGCGGCAGGGGTCGAAGCTGACGCTGCGACGATGATCGTGTGCTTGAGGGCATCGTGCTCTTCAAGCTTGCGGACGACGTTGGCGATCGAAGACTGCTTCTGGCCGATGGCGACATAGATGCATTTGATGCCGCTGCCCTTCTGGTTGATGATCGTATCGATCGCAAGCGCGGTCTTGCCGGTCTGGCGGTCGCCGATGATCAGCTCGCGTTGACCGCGGCCGACAGGAACCATCGAGTCCACTGCCTTGTAACCCGTCTGCACAGGCTGGCTCACGGACTTGCGGTACACGACGCCAGGAGCGACGCGTTCGATGGGCGCCTTGTGCGCGGTATTGATCGGACCCTTGCCGTCGATCGGGTTGCCAAGCGCATCCACGACGCGACCGAGCAGCGCCTCGCCGACTGGAACTTCGAGGATGCGGCCCGTCGTCTTGACGGTGTCGCCTTCAATGATGTGCTTGTACTCACCGAGCACTACGGCGCCGACCGAATCCTGCTCGAGGTTCAGCGCGAGGCCGAAGCTGCCACCGGGGAACTCCAGCATTTCGCCGTACTTCACGTCCGCGAGACCATGAACGCGCAGGATGCCGTCCGTCACGGTGACGACCGTGCCGACGTTGCGCTCTTCAGTCGCGCCGGAGAATTTCTCGATGCGCGCCTTGATCAGGTCGCTGATTTCGGATGCCTTGATGGACATAGCCTTTAAGTTCCTCGTATCGCTGCGCCGACCCTTGAAGGTGCGTGCGCCGGAAAATTCTAGTTCGTCAGTTCAGTAGTCAGTCGCTTGAGGCGCGCGTCGAGCGAGCCGTCGATCACCAGGTCCTGCGACCGGATGATGGCCCCGCCGATCAACGCGGGATCAACGGAGCAATGCAATCGCACTTCCCGCTTGAGCCGCTTCTTGAGTGCGCCCGCGAGACGCTGCTGCTGGGCAGGGTCAAGTTCGACTGCAGACACTACCTGCACATCGGCCACGTTCTCGATATCCGCACGCATCACCTCGAACATCGCTGCAATCTCGGGGAGCAGCGCCAGACGGCGGTTGCTGGCGAGTGTCGAGAGGTAATTGCGGACCGTTGCGTCGGTGGAGCTGCCGGAGATGTCCAGCAGCAGGTTCACGATCTCTTCCGGCTTGACCTTCGGGCTGCCGATCAGCTTCGCGACACGCGCATCTGTCACCACTGCACTCGCAAGCCGAAGCACCTCGGACCAGCGGGGCAGATTGTTCTGCGCGCGCGCATGGGCAAAGGCCGCTCTCGCGTAAGGTCTCGCTATGGTCGCTTTTTCCGCCATATATGCTCTTTGAAAGTCCGCTCAGCCGCGTTCGATTTCGACGGCCAGCTTCTCGAGCAGGTCCGCATGGGCGCGTGCATCGATCTCGCGACCGAGCAGCTTCGAAGCTCCGGCGACGGCCAGCGCAGCGACTTCCTTGCGGAGCTGTTCGCGGGCACGGCCCTGCTCGAGCTGTACTTCGCCGCGGGCTGCCGTGACGAGACGCTGGCCTTCCGCCGTTGCTGTCTGTTTGGCTTCCTCAACGACTTCGTTTGCGCGGCGGCTGGCCTGGTCCACGATCTTCGTCGCCTGCACACGGGCGTCCTTGACGATCTCCGCGCCGCTGGCCTGCGCCTCTACAAGGCTCTTCTCGCCCTTGTCGGCAGCCGCGAGGCCATCGGCAATCTTCTTCTGGCGTTCATTGATCGCGGTGATCAATGGCGGCCAGATGAACTTCATCGTGATCCAGCCGAGGATCAGGAAGACCAGGGTCTGGATGATCAGTGTTGCATTCAGATTCATAGGAACATTCGCCCTGTTGGTACGAAACCGGCTACGCGCTGCCCTCGCGGCAGCTCACGTCGCCTGCTGCCAATCAGCCAGCAGCAAACGGATTCGCCGTGGCAAACCACAGCGCGATGCCGGTGCCGATGATGAATGCCGCGTCGATGAGGCCGAGCAACAGGAAGACCTTGGTCTGCAGCACGTTCATCAGTTCAGGCTGGCGAGCCGAAGCTTCGATGTACTTGCCGGCCATCATGCCGATGCCGATACAGGCTCCGAGCGCGCCCAAGCCGATGATCAAGCCGCAGGCCAGCGCAACAAAGGAAACGTCCGTCATGAGTCTTCTCCGAGTTAGAAACAATAAAAAGTGAGGCCAGTTCAGTGCTTGTCGTGTGCCTGGCCGATGTACACGAGCGTCAGCATCATGAAGATGAACGCTTGCAGCAGCACGATCAGGATGTGGAAGAGCGCCCAGAGGGTGCCGGTAAAGAGATGCATGCCGATGCCGAAGACCGTTGCGGTGCCGCCGAGGCCTGCGATCAGGAAGAAAATCAGCTCGCCGGCATACATGTTCCCGTAGAGCCGCATGCCATGCGACAGCGTGTTCGAGAGGTATTCGACGAGGTTCATGAACAGGTTGGTGATCGCGAGCGCGAGAGCCGCCAGCCACGACAGGGGGTTGAACGTCAGCTTCGCCATGCCGAAGGGTGCGCAGAGCAGCTGATGGACGAAGCCACCGACGCCCTTGATCTTCACGTTGTAGTAGAGCACCAGCACCAGCACACCGACCGACATGCCGATGGTGCCGTTGATGTCTGCCGTTGCAAGAGGGCGCAGGTAGTGGAATCCCATCGTCGCGGCGAGAGTGGGCAACCAGTCTACGGGCAGCAGGTCGACCGCGTTCATCACTGCGACCCACAGGAAAACCGTCAGGGCGAGCGGAGCGATGTAGTCGAGCTTCCCGTGAACCAGGCTGTGCGCCTGCTCATTCACCCATTCGATCAGGAGTTCCACCGTCAGCTGGAACTTTCCCGGTACGCCCGCCGTGGCACGACGCGCGGCCAACCGCAATACGATGAGAACGATCGCTGCGCAGAGCAGCGAGAAGAACACTGTGTCCCAGTGGACGACGGAGAAATCGAACAGCGAGGTCTGCGGAGCGCTCTTGAGGTGCGTCAGGTGGTGCGCGACGTATTCGGACATCCCCTCTTGTTCGCTGCCGCCTTCAACTGCCATCCCGATCACTCCCACGATTCGATTCACCCGGACTGGACCCGGTCGTACTCATTGCGATCCAGTATGCAAGAAGGGCGCCGCACAGCCCGGCCATCAGGAACGATGGAGGCAACTGCTTCGACCTGAACGCGATCGTGAGCAGGCTGACCATCAGCACCGCCTTGACCGCCCAGCTCACGAACACATCCCAAATCAGTCCGGTCGGAGCGCCACCCAGCCGCTGCCTCGACAGCGCCAGGGCGAGGTAGGCAGTTCCCAGCATCGTGATGCCGCCACCCACCAGTACCGCAATTCCGGAGCGGCCGCCCGACACCAGTGCCGAAACAACTGCCACACACGCCGTTGCGGCGGCCTGCCACATGAGCGCCCGCACGACCTGCCGCCTGGCGGCTGTAATCGGGTTGGTGCTCACAAGCATGTCTCGCACCCGATTCGTGGGGCAACAAAAACGCCACTGCGCAGACCGGTGCGGCAGCGACTCGTGGCGTTCATGAACCGTCGAACCCCGTTTCCGCAGAGCGCCGGAGCGGGAAAGGCCGCGGATTATACGCAGCGTTTTGCAGTGCTTCAAGAAATTGAAGGGTAAAGAACCCCGGATTTCTTCAAAGTCGGTAGCGGACTTTGACCAGGAACTGATCCGCGTCGCGAACCCGGCCGAGGTCGCTGAAAAGATCGCTCAAGCCGCGGTCATCATCCTCGCGAAACTCAAAGCCGCCGCGGCTGTATACGACATAAAGGTCCGAAAGAGGACCGAACTGGTACCGATAGCGCACCTGGATACCGAGATTGTTCACAGTGAAGGGCGAGAGCTGTTCGCCCGAAGGATGGAGATTCCCCTGGCCATCGGCGCGGTAAACCTCGTTGGGCGAGGCTTCGATGCCAATCCACTGGAGCTTGACCCGCAATTCGTGATTCCGGGCGGGCAGCCAGTCGATCCGCCCATAGGCGTCGAGACGCCGGGCTTCATAACTCGCGAACTGGTTCGCCTGCGACCAGAGCAGCCAGTCGTTCGAGATGCGGGGGTAGAGGGTCAGGTTCAGGGTCAGGCCGTCGCGCGGATACCAGGAATTGGTCAGCTCGACCTCAAAGCCGAAATCCTCGATTCCTTCCTGGAAGACGTAGCCCGCGAAGGAATGCTGCCATTCGCCATGGCGAGGCATGATGTAACGGCCGTAGACATAGGCGCGGTCTTCCAGGCGCACCGGCCCGTTGCCGCGCGAGAGGAGATCGTCGATCCCCGACTTCTCGAAATTCAGCTCTTCCTGGCCGAGCCAGCCGTTCTTGTACTGGGTCTCGCGCACCAGCGTCGCATAGAAAGGCAGACGCACGCCGTCGGTATTCTCGCGATAGGTCAGGTCCAGATTGTAGGCGGCACCGCTGAGGAGGCTTTCTTCCGCGAAGCCGGCCTGGGTCAGGCGGGTTTTCCATTTCGCCCGGCGCAGCGCGTTGCGGCCGAGGTAGCCGAGATCATTCATGTCGAACTGGTCGTCGATGTGCTGCAGTTCCAGCGAATGGGTCAGCGCCGCTGTCTGGTTGAAGTCCGTCTGCAGCCAGGCTTCATAACCGTCCGTGCGTGCGCCTGCCTGATCGATATCGGACCGAATCACCTGTCCCGACCAGCGCCACCGGCCCCCGGGCCGCACCTCATAATCGATGGCGTTCACCAGTGCCTGCCGGTCGAGAAACGGCCGATCGGCGAAAGTTGCCAGATGACCCAGCCTGACGTGCTCGAGCGGCAACGACAGGCGGGTGGCCGCAAACAGGCGGCCGATATCATGCGAGTAATCGTCTTCTTGGGCAGCAAATGCGCCGTAGACCACCCGGCCCACGCTGCCATTTAGCTTGATCGCGGCGTCGATATCGGAAATCGGCGCCAGGCCATCGTCGGAAGCGGCGCCCACACGCCGTGTATAGATGAGCTGGCCGTCATCGGGCGTTCGGAGATCGAAGGCGCCCTGATTCTCGGTGAAGAACGGCCGCTTGTCCGTGAAAACGGTTTCGATCGCGGAGAAGTTGATGACAAGCTCATCGCTTTCCACCTGGCCGAAATCCGGATTCACGGCAGCTACCAGCTGGAAATCGGCGGACGGCTTCCAGAAGATGTCGGCGCCGGCCTTGAAGCTGGAGTCGTCATTCAGCAGGTCCGCAACGCCGGTCGCGTAGGGCACCACATCGAGCTGCTGCGCGTGATATTGCTGGATGGTGTAGTCGCGGAACTCGGTCAGGAAGCCCGGACGCTCAATGGAGGTTCCCGGACATGCATAGCGCTCGTTGCGGCCAAACAGCGTGCGCTCGAAGAAGGCCGCGATCTTCCGGTTCTCCGTGTTGCCGTCCCGCATGCTGGCGGTGGACCACGGGATCAGCAGCTCAACCACCCAGTCCTTGTCCGTTTCGCGAACGGCATGCTGCCAGACACCGTCCCAGTCCGAATTCCGTTCGTTCTGGTTGGTGACCAGCCCGTCACGGACTCCCTCGCCCAGGGCGATCGAGAACTCGAAGCCCACGCGGCCGTCGGCATCGAAATCCACCATGAATGTCACGAAGTCGCCGTGGAAATCCGAGGCGTCGCGCGGCGTGCGGGGTTTGGTCCTGGGTTCGCTCGCGGGTTGATCGAGCGTGAAAGCAACCGCAAGGCCGGCAGGGGTCGAGACCAGTTTCGCTTCGTTGCCATGCCGGGGGGCATCAAGGGCAAAGGGCTGGGTGCGGACCCAGTCGCTGCAGGTGGAGGCTTCCTGCCATTCCGCTTCGTCGAGCACGCCGTCGACCGTAATGTCGGCGAGCGCTGTGGCGGCCAGCCACGGCGTGACCAGCAACGTCCCGCAGACGATCAGCCAGGGATGAGGCGGGCTAGCCATGCGCTGAGCTTTTCCATGAGTGGGTTCATCTGCCGTCCCTGCATCGCCCTTGCCCTGACGTGGTCAAGCCCTGATTACCGGATCCGTTCCAGTATCCCTTCCAGCTCGTCCAGACTGTTGTACTGGATGACCAGCTTACCCTTGCCTTTGCCGCCTTGCTGAATCTGAACCTTCGCCCCCAGCTTGTCGGTGAGGTCGCTCTCAAGTTTGCGAACATTGGCGTCGGCCTGTTGCGGCTCCGCCTGCGCTGCTTCCATGCCGGGCGTGGCCATGCGTCTCACCAGCGCTTCGGTTTCGCGGACCGACAGGCCCTTTTTGGCGACCAGCACAGCCACTTCGATCTGCCGCCGGCGGTTGTCGAGACCCAGCAGCGCGCGGGCGTGTCCCATTTCGATCTGCCGTTCCTCGAGCAGCGTCTTCACTTCATCGGCGAGTTCAAGGAGGCGCAGCAGGTTCGACACCGCGGCACGTGAACGGCCTACGGCCTCTGCTGCCGACTGGTGCGTCATCTGGAATTCCCCGATGAGGCGCTCGAGCGCACGCGCTTCTTCCAGCGGATTCAGGTTCTCGCGCTGGATGTTCTCGATGAGCGCCATCGCGATGGCAGCTTCGTCATCCACATCGCGCACGACCGCAGGAATTTCATGCAGGCCCGCGATCTGCGCCGCGCGCCAGCGACGTTCGCCGGCAATGATTTCGTAGCGCGGAGGCTGGCCGGGAACGCCCGCGACCGGACGCACGACGACAGGCTGGATCACGCCCTGCGCCCGGATGGAATCCGCAAGTTCCTGCAGACTCTCCGGCCGCATGTCGAGGCGCGGCTGGTACTTGCCCCGCTGCAGCAGATCGACCGGCAGCTTGAGCAGCGACTCATCGGGACGGGGACGCTCAAGGGCATCGTCCCGCGAGGCAACCGCTGCGGGTTGACCGAGCAGTGCGCCGAGTCCCCGACCCAGACTTGGTTTCTTGGTTGTCATGGACTCGATATTACTGGCTACTGGGCGGCCGCGGCTTCCGCATCGGGAGCGGGCGCATCAACAGGGTCTTCGTCGCGGCGGATCATCTCGCCGGCGAGAGCGAGGTAAGCAAGCGCCCCGCGGGACTCCTTGTCGTGATACAGCACGGGCTTACCGAAACTCGGCGCTTCCGCAAGCCGCACGTTGCGCGGAATGATAGTGCGGAACACCTTGTCGCCGAAGTGCATGATCAGCTGCGATGAAACTTCGTTGGCCAGGTTGTTTCGCGGATCGAACATCGTCCGCAGCAACCCTTCGATTTCGAGCGACGGATTGGGGCCGCTCTTGATCTGCTCCACGGTCGCGATCAGTGCCGACAACCCTTCGAGCGCGTAGTACTCGCACTGCATCGGGATCAGCACGCTGTCCGCAGCGACGAGCGCGTTGACGGTCAGCATGTTGAGCGAAGGAGGGCAGTCGATCAGCACGACATCGTAGACATCCCGGATCGGCTGCAACGCATCGCGCAGCCGTCGCTCACTGCCCGCATGACCCGCGAGCCGGACTTCCGCCGCCACCAGGTCCTGGTTCGCCGGCATGAGCGTGAAGCCGCCGTGCTCGACCGGTTCAAGCGCAGAAGCGGCGTCGCATTCGCCCAGCAGCACTTCCATCGACGACAACCGGATCGTCCGCTTGTCGATGCCGCAACCCATCGTCGCGTTGCCTTGCGGGTCGAGGTCGATGAGCAGCACGCGTCGCTTCGTCGCCGCCAGCGAGGCGGCCAGGTTGACAGTCGTCGTGGTCTTGCCGACGCCGCCTTTCTGGTTGGTGACTGCGATAACGCGGTTCATACTATGAGGCCGCAGGCGGCCTAGACCTTGTCGTGGGAGCGGCAGATTTCCACAAGATGCCGCTCTTCGTCCAGCGTAGGGATTACCAGACGATGGACTTCAGCGACTTTCCAGCCATTCGGCAGCGCCTCGAGTTCGGCTTCCGGGAAGCGTCCTTTCATTGCCAGTAGCCGGCCACCGCTCACGCACAAGTGCCCGCACCAGTTGACGAAGTTCTCGATCGGTCCGACCGCGCGGGACAGGATCGAATCGAAGCGTTCCTTTGGCTTGTAGTCCTCGGCACGGGCATGCACCGTCGTTACATTGGTGAGGCTCATCTGTATCGCCGCATGCTCGACGAAGCGCAACTTCTTGGCGGTCGAATCAAGCAGCGTGAATTCGCGTTCGGGATTGACCAGCGCAAGCGGCAGGCCGGGAAAGCCTGCGCCAGTGCCGATATCGGCAATGCGCGTGCCACGCAGGTAAGGGTGCACTGACAGGCTGTCCAGCAGATGTTTGGATACCTGGGCCTCACGCTCGCGAATGGCCGTGAGGTTCATGCGCTGGTTCCAGTCATCCAGTGCATCGAGCAGGCCGAAGAGATGGTCCGCCTGCTCGCCGGACAGCCTCACGCCGAGTTGCTCCGCGGCTTGCGTCAAAGCGTTGCTGTGCGCGGGATTGCGTACATTCATGATCATCTGGCCTGCAGAAAGAAAAAGGCCGGGCATGGCCCGGCCTGGTTCAGTTGATGGCTGCTGCTTTGCTTACTTGCACTTGCCCTTGTCACGAATCACTTCGGTGCCGCACAGGCCCTTCTGGGCCCCGAAGAAATCGGCAATCGCAGTGATGTCTTCGTCCTTCAGCGCCGCGACGAACCCGGCCATGATCGGATTCTTACGTGCACCGCTCCTGTAGGCCTTGAGTGCGTGCTCTATGTAATCCTCATGCTGGCCGGCAAGGGTCGGATAGTCAGGCGTGATGCCGACGCCATCGTTGCCATGGCAGGCGACGCAGGTGGCAGTGGAAGCAGGCGGCGTCCCTTTGACGGGGGCACCTGGCGCCACGGGCTCGGACTGGAAGAATGCGGCAATGTCCTGCATGTCCTGGTCACTCATGGTCGCAGCGTGCGCGTACATGGTGGGATGTGAACGCTGCTGGGTGGCGTACCCCTTGAGCGCCGCGACGATGTAGGCCGCGTGTTGCCCGCCCAGACGCGGCACGTCGTAGGTCGGATAAGCGTTCTTGTAGTTCGCGATGCCATGGCAGCCGTGGCAGGTGTAGGCGAGTACTTTGCCGCGTGCGGCGTCGCCTTCGGCGTGGGCCGACGAGAATCCGGCCAGTACGAGGCCGAGCGTCAGCAGGATCGAACGAAACTTCATGCCAATCTCCATCGCATCTGCAGCCGGGCCAGCCAACGGGTTTGTTGGAGGCTGGCGGGGCGCGCAATGTTAACGGAAAAGCTCCGTTCAGGGAAAATTGAGGTTAACCGTGGCATCCTCGGCACCATCCCCTGGGCCGCAAGGGATCGTCGATCTTCAAGGAGTACGTCATGCGAGCTGTTCCGGATGGAAAACCGATTCCTTCAAGCCTGCGCAGGACTTTGCTGGGTGCGATCTGTTCCGCTGCGATCCTTGCCGCGCTGCCCGTGCATGCCCAGACGGTGGCTACACCCCCGCGGACAGTCAGCGTTTCAGGTCAGGGCGAGGTCCGGGTGGAACCGGACCGGGCAATGGTGACCCTGGGGGTGGAAGCCCGCCGCCTGAAAATGGAGGAGGCCCGCGCGGAGGTCACGAAGACCATCGATGGGGTGCTGAAGCTCACCCGCGATCTCAAGATCGACCCCAAGTATGTCCATGCCACCCGCATCAACATCCAGCCCGAGTACAACTGGGACAACCAGTCGAGGGAAAGGAACCTGATCGGCTACCTGGTCGCGCGCCAGGTGGAAGTCGAGCTCAGGAATCTGGATCAGCTCGGCACATTGCTCGAGAAGTCCATCGATCTCGGCGTCAACCAGGTGGGCGATCCGCAGCTGGGTTCCAGCCGCAAGCGCGAGCTTGAACGCGAGGCGCTCGCGAAAGCCGTCGAGGATGCGCGGAAGAATGCCGAAACCATTGCGGTCGCGGCGGGCACGAAGCTCGGGAGCGCGCGGACGATCTCGGCACAATCAGTCTCGGCTCCGCAGCCCATGTACCGGGTGGCAGCAATGGCGGCAGCATCGGACGCCGCTGCACCTACTTACCAGAGCGGCGAAGTGACGATTGCCGCCAACGTGCAGGTTGAATTCGATCTCGTTGCACCCTGAAACCCATGGTCCCGCGATTCTTCCGGATCGGTCTCGTGGCGGCGGCTTGCGCAGCCACCCTCGGCAGTCCTGTCGCGCAGACCCTGGATGAAACGACTGCGCAGTTCGTGACCCGCTTTGAACGCGTGACTTATCGACAGGCATTGCGTGGGCTGGACGTGGCGCCGCAGGCTGTGGAGCTGCTGGCGCAAGGTGATTTTGCCGCGGCGGTGGAAATGCTTTCAGGCAGCGCGGGCCAAGGGAACACTCCTGCGAATATCGCGTTGCTGCGCATCCAGCATGCCTGTGCCCGGATCGTGCAATCACCTACTGCCTTCGATCCCGCGCGAATCGACAAGCTGCGGAGCGATTTGCCGGAGCAACGCGGCTCGCGAATCATCGCCGTGATCGAAGCACAAGCGGAGTACACGAAGAAGGCGGGGGCAAGCTGCCGCGCCGCGCGTTTCGACCTGCAGGCTATCGAAAACCGCCTGCGGGCTGCGGCCGAGAAGGGCGATGCGGTCAGTGCCACCGAACTCGCTCGCTACACCAATGATCCGGCGCGACGTGAGGCCCTGCTCATGGCAGCGGTGGAAAAAAATTACGCACCCGCCCAGCACGCTCTGGCGCAGAGCCGCGTCGTCGGCGTGCAGCGTGGACTTTCAACAGAGAACGTCGCTTCGATTCGCATCCTGCTGAAGCAGGCCGGCCAGACGTTGCCGCTCGCGAAGCTCGATTTCGCCAATTGCGTGGCCGTAGGTTGCGATGGCCATCCAGCCGATGCGCCGACCGCAGCCATCTTCGGTATCGATGCCGCTCGTGATGGTGAAGCCGCCGCTTTCCCCGCGATCATGCGCATGCCCTGGCGTGGACGGCTCAAGCCCGAAGACATCGTCGCCTGGCAGTATTTCGGCGACCGGTTGAACGAAGCCGGTTGCATGGGCGAGGCTTACGTGGGAGCGGCGATCACGTTTGCGCAATCCTTCGCGCAACTCGACAAAGGCATGCGGCCGGAATTCGTGACGGCGGGTCGGCCGCTGGCGGAAAAGTACTGGAACGACTTCAGTGCGCGGGCGAAGAAAGAGCAGCTCTGCGATTGATTCGAAGAGGAAGGCCGACTTCGTCGGCAAGTAGGCTGTCCCAGGTAGGTCGCAGACGCGACAGGTAGGCCTGACGGCAGGCCAGAAAACCTGACAACGAGCAGTCGTTGGAGCGCGATGTGATTGCGAGTTAGGGGGTGGTCAGATCTGGCCTGCTGACGGCAGTCAGCCCACTTGCCGCGCTTCGCGGCCTACTTGCCAGAGGCCTACTTGCCGACGAAGTCGGCCGTTCGCTCGCTCGAGTCTCGCTTGCGGACGGGCGGGGATCGCCGGTCAGGCAGCCATCCGGTCCACGAGAAGCACTGTTCCGTCGACGCCAGTCACTCTTACTTTGGCGCCTGCCGGCAGATTCGGGCCCCGCACCGCCCACTCACGAGTTCCGAGCCGGATGCGTCCCGTGCCGTTCTGCATGGGCTGGTCCAGGATCACCACCTGACCGATGTGCTTGAGGCCGAACCGATGATCGGCAGTCGGGCTCGCGAGTTCCGCCTGACGGGCCCGGTACTGGCGCCAGAAGTAGAACCCGAACACGGTGGTGGCGAAGATCAGGAACCAGGTCATGCTCATAAATCTGGGGGGAACGCTCCGAAGTGGGATGGACAGTAACAAAGCGACGCCAGCCGCGGTGCCAACGCGATCACAAACTGCCCACGGGAGAACGAGAATCGGGAAAAGCCCTAGAAGTCGCAAACACCGGAAGCGTGTAACTACTGCCCGGTGCCAGTCGGGAGCTGCGGATAGGCACTTCTTCTTTTCAGATGTACCAGCAGCAGCGACAGCGCTGCAGGCGTGACGCCGGGGACACGGCCTGCCTGGCCCAGAGTCTGGGGACGGGCTTCGGTCAGGCGCTGCCGAACCTCATGGGAAAGTCCACGGACTTCGGCGTAGTTGAGGCTGGCAGGCAAGTGCGTATCTTCGTTGCGGCTCTGCCGTTCGATTTCCTTCGTCTGGCGATCGAGGTAGCCGGTGTACTTCGCCTGCACGTCGACCTGCAAGGCGATCTGCTCGAGCAGGCGCTCATCACCGTTGATTCCTTCATCGCTCAAAGGTCCCACGGTCGGCAACGCGGTCAATCTTTCGTAGCGGACTTCCGGCCGACGCAGGAGATCGAACGCCCAGGCTTCACGCGTCAACGGCGCGCCGAAAATCTCCGCGGCCTCTTCGGCAGGCACGTGATACGGCTGCACGATGGTCGCGGCGAGCCGTGCAACTTCGCGATCGACCGCGGTGCGCTTCGTTTCGAAGAACCGCCAGCGTTCGTCATCGACCAGGCCCAGCGTTCTTCCATGAGGAGTCAAGCGTAGATCCGCGTTGTCTTCACGCAGCGAGAGTCGATACTCGGCGCGGCTGGTGAACATCCGATACGGCTCGCTCACACCGCGCGTGATGAGATCGTCGACGAGCACGCCGAGATACGCTTCGCTGCGCTTCGGACACCAGGCTTCGCGTTCGCTCGCCTTGAGGGCGGCGTTGAGGCCTGCGAGCAAACCTTGCGCCGCCGCTTCTTCGTAGCCGGTGGTACCGTTGATCTGGCCAGCGAAAAACAAGCCACCCACGAACTTCGTTTCCAGGCTGTAGCTCAGATCCCGAGGATCGAAGTAGTCGTATTCGATCGCGTAACCCGGTCGCGTGATATGCGCGTTCTCGAAACCGCGAATCGAGCGCACGAGCTCGTACTGCACGTCGAACGGCAGGCTGGTCGAGATGCCGTTGGGATAGATCTCCGGCGTCGAGAGCCCTTCGGGCTCGATGAAGATCTGGTGCGAGTTCTTGTCGGCGAACCGCACGACCTTGTCTTCGACCGAGGGACAGTAGCGCGGCCCCACGCCCTCGATCACGCCCGTGAAGAGCGGCGAGCGATCGGTGGCTGCCCGGATGATGTCGTGCGTACGTTCGTTGGTCGCGGTGATATGGCAGGGCAGCTGCTGCGGATGCTCACTGCGGCGCCCGAGATAGGAGAACACCGGCGCAGGTTCGTCGCCCGGCTGCACGGTGAGTCCCGAATAGTCGATGGTGCGGCCATCGATGCGCGGTGGCGTCCCCGTCTTCAGCCTGCCGACGCGAAAGGGCAGTGCGCGCAACCTTTCTGCCAGACGATTCGAAGGCAGGTCACCGGCGCGGCCGCCCTGCGTGTTCGTGAGACCGATGTGGATCTTGCCGGCGAGGAAAGTGCCAACCGTCAGCACGACACAAGGCGCATTGAACTCGATGCCCATCAGCGTGATGACGCCGCGAACCTGCCCGGCCTCCACGACGAGATCCGCGACCTCCTGCTGGAACAGCGTGAGGTTGGGCTGGTGTTCGAGTAACGAGCGAACAGCCTGCTTGTACAGCACGCGATCTGCCTGCACGCGGGTGGCGCGTACCGCCGGTCCCTTGCTGGCGTTCAGCGTGCGGAACTGGATACCGGCGACATCGGCCGCGTGGGCCATCGCCCCGCCGAGTGCGTCGATCTCCTTGACCAGGTGTCCCTTGCCGATGCCCCCGATGGCCGGGTTGCAGCTCATCTGCCCCAGCGTCTCGATGCTCTGGGTGAGCAGCAGCGTGCGTGAACCCATCCTCGCGGCAGCCAGCGCCGCCTCGGTGCCGGCATGGCCGCCGCCGATCACGATGACGTCGAAGGGGGTGGGATAGAGCATGGGGCCCGCATTCTACGAGTGCTCAGCGTCTGACGGTACTGGCAATTCCTTGATTCCGTGCGCCGGTCTGCTTTACAGCGTCCGGGGTCCCGGCCACCATCCAGCCCCGTGAAGCGCTCCCCTCACCGACTGTTTTTCGCCCACCGGCAGCTCATCGGGTCATTGCTGTGTGCCTCTGCGTTCGGCCTGTTCTCCGGTGCAGCCGATGCGGCAACCTCTCGCCCGCTCGCCCTGGAAGACTGCCGACTCGAGAATCCCGCCGGCATCGGCGCGATTGCTGCCCGTTGCGGCAAGTTGGCCGTGCCGGAGAACCCGGCCGCGCCGGCAGGCAAGCAGATCGGATTGCAGGTAGCCGTCGTTCCGGCCCTCAACCGGCGTGCGGCACCGGATCCGCTCTTCGTGCTCGCCGGCGGACCGGGCCAGGCCGCCAGTGATTTCTACGCAGCCTATGCGGGCGCCTTTGCGGCGATCGGTCGGGATCGCGATATCGTGCTGGTCGATCAGCGCGGCACCGGCCGCTCCGCTCCCCTCTCCTGCGAGTACCCGGACGACCCGGAGGCAGGTGCTGTGGATATCAGTGAACTCGCCGCGGCGACCCGCAACTGTCTCGGCGAATTGAAAGGCGATCCCCGTTACTACACGACCAGCGTTGCGGTACGGGACCTCGATGCCGTGCGCGCGGCCCTCGGTGCTGCACGGATCAATCTTTACGGTGTCTCGTACGGCACGCGAGTCGCGCAGCATTACCTGCGGCGTTTTCCTGAGCGCGTACGCACCGTGATCCTTGATGGAGCGGTTCCGCCGGTCGTGCTGCTCGGTCCCGACATGGCGCTCGATGCCCAACGGGCTCTGGATGCCATCTTCGCCCGTTGCGAACAGGACAGTGCCTGCCACTCGCGCTTTCCCGATATCGCCGGCGAGTTCAAGGCATTGCAGGAAAAGCTGCGGACGCCAGCCAGCCTGACTTTCCCCGATCCTGCGACCGGCGTGTTGCAGACGCTGGCGTTCGGGGTCACTCATTTAAGTGGAGTGGTCCGCCTGCTGTCCTATTCCGACGGCACCGCGGCCTTGCTGCCGTTGCTGATTCATACCGCACAGACCGACGGCAACATCACGCCCCTGGCGGCGCAGTACCTGCTGATCGAACAGACCATCGAATCGCAATTCGCGTACGGCATGCACAACGCAGTTGTCTGCACGGAAGACCTGCCGTTGCTCGATCGTAAACGGGTCGATACCGCAGCCCTCTCTGCCACCTATCTTGGCGACGCCTCGCTCGAAGGCCTGGCCGCCATCTGCGGGGAATGGCCAGCCGGCGTTCTGGATAGCGACCTGCACCAGGCCTTCACCAGCGACGCGCCGGTCCTCGTGCTGTCCGGCGGCAACGACCCCATCACTCCGGTGCGGTATGGCGAACAGGTGGTGAAGCAGTATTCGAAAGGCCGTCACGTCATCGTTGAAGGCTATGGACACGGACAACTGGCGTCACCATGCGTCCCTGGCCTGCTCGCCCGCTTCATTGCGCTCGGGACAACGACTGGTCTGGATACGCAATGCGTGAACGGCATCCGCGCGGCGCCGTTCCTGCTCGACTTCACCGGTCCCCCGCCCTGAGTCTTGCTGCATGATCGAGGTGCAACATCTCGCGAAGCGCTTCGGCAGCGTGGAAGCCATTCGCGACGTGACGTTCACTGCGCGTGACGGACGGGTCACGGGACTACTCGGGCCCAACGGGGCGGGCAAGTCCACCACGCTGCGGATTCTCTACACGGCCATCAAGGCTGATAGCGGCATCGCGCGGGTCAATGGTCACGACTGCGCGGTTGAACCGCTTGCTGTCCGCCGCAGCCTCGGCGTGTTGCCGCATGCCTCCGGGCTCTATCCCAACCTCACGGCACGCGAAAACATCCGCTACTTCGGCGAGTTGCACGGCCTCACCGGCGAGCGGCTTGAGAGCAGCGTCGACGCTTTGCTGCAGCAACTCGACCTCAGGGACATTGCGGACCGGCGCGCCAAGGGTTTCTCCCAAGGTCAGCGAATCAAGGTGGCACTGGCTCGCGCGCTGGTGCATGACCCGCGCAATGTCATTCTCGACGAGCCGACCAACGGCCTCGACGTGATGGCGATTCGCCACCTGCGCGACTTCATCCGCCGGCTGCGCGACACGGGTTGCTGCGTGCTGCTGTCCAGCCATGTGATGCAGGAAGTCGGCGCGCTGTGTGATGACCTCGTCATCGTCAGTGATGGCCGCGTTTTGCTGCAGGGATCGCCCGACGAATTGCTGGCGGCCACGGGCTGCACGAACCTGGAAGAAGCGTTCGTGCGGCTCACGCATCCGGAGCAGGCAGCGTGAAAGCGCTCTTCATCGTCGCGGCGAAGGAAATCCGCGAAAACTTCCGCGACCGGCGGGCACTGTTCTCCGCACTCATTTTCGGACCGCTGTTTGGTCCACTGCTGTTCGCCCTCGCGATGACGCTGTCTCTGGACCGGGCGGTCAGCAACCTGGATGCGCCGCTCAAGCTGGCGGTAGCGGGCCAGGAGGTAGCGCCGAATCTCATCCGCTTTCTGGAGGAGAACGGCACGACGATTACCCCGGCGCCCCCGACCCTTGAGGCTGCGCAGGCTGCAGTGCAGGCCGGCAAGGTTGACCTGGTGCTGGTGATTCCGGCGCAGTATGCAGAGCGGCTGTCGCGCGGTGAACCGGCGCCTCTCGAACTCGTCTGGGACAGCTCCAACAACCAGGTGGCGAGATACGCCACGCGGGCGAACAACCTGCTCCAGGCCTACGGGCAACAGCTGGCAGCTCTTCGTCTCCAGGCCCGCGGGATCAGTCCGATCACGATCCGCCCCATCGACATCCGCAACGTGGACGTCTCGACTCCCGCCGGCCGCTCCGTGCTGGTCCTCGGCATGATGACTTACCTCGTGCTGTTCGCGACGCTGATGGGCGGGCTGTACCTCGCCATCGATGCGACGGCAGGTGAACGGGAACGGGGCTCGCTCGAAGCCCTGCTCACCCTTCCTGTGGAACGGAGTGTCCTCATCGGCGGGAAGATCCTCGCCACCTGCATCTTCATGACCCTTTCGCTCGCCCTGAACGTCGCGGCCTTCTGGGTGGGTCTGCATTGGGTACCGCTGGAGACGTTGGGAATGTCCGCCAACTTCGGACCCGGCATCGCACTCGCGGTGTTCGGGATCATGCTGCCCTTTGTCCCGCTGGGCGCCGCGTTGATGACGGTCATCGCGTCCTTCACCCGCAGCTACAAGGAAGCGCAGACCTGGGTAGCGCTGGTACTCCTGATTCCGACTTTGCCGATCCTGTTTGCGAGTCTGTATTCGCTTCGAGTGGCAACGTGGCTGATGGCGATTCCATCGTTGAGCCAGCATCTCCTGATGACGCAGCTGCTACGCGGCGAGACGCCGGCGCCGCTCAATGTCCTGATCGCGGTGTCTGCAACGCTGGCAGTGGGTGGGCTGCTGACCGCATTGGCGATCAGTCTGTATCGGCGGGAAGCGCTACTTGGATAGTTAGAATTTATGAGTGAATCTCCCAAAATCTCTTTAATATAATAACTATCAGTTAAATTTTATAACAAATAAAACCGACTGCCAGATGCAGGTCAGTGCCGGCATCCTGGCGAGCAGACGTAGGCATGGCGGCTTTGTAATTCTTCTCCGTTTTCCGCGATTGCAAGCAACGCGCGAACCGCCCCTGCAGGTTCAGCAACGGTTCACCGGCGGAAGGACATTCTCTCGCTCAAGCATCGTACGATGCAGGCGGGAGATGAATGTCATGAGCACTCTTTGGAATTCACGGGGCATTGCACGGGTCCGCGCTTTTCTTTTGGCGGCCCTGGCGATCACCCCGTTCCTGCACGTCGCGAACGCCCAGGAAGTCGCCGAAAGCGAAGATCCGCCGGATCGCGTTGCGCGCCTGAGCTACCGGCAGGGAGAAGTTTCTCTCCAGACGCCTGACAGCACGGAGTGGACCGCGGCCGTGCTGAACCGCCCGCTCACCACCGGCGACAAGCTCTGGGTGGACAAGGATTCACGCACCGAGCTGCAGGTCGGGTCGGCCACCATTCACGTGGATGAGTACACCAGCCTCGAACTGATCGATCTCGGCAGCGACGACCTGCGCCTCGGCCTGACGGCTGGCGTCCTGAACGTCCATGTCCGTGATGTGGGGCATGACGAGACGCTGGAGATCGACACCCCGAATTCGGTCGTGTCGTTGCTCGAGCCTGGCGAGTACCACATCGAGGTCAATGAAAGCGGTGACACCACCGTCGTGAAGGTGCGCGACGGCGCCAGCACGGTTGCGGGCTACGATCGGGGCTCCCGGACGTATCACATCGATGACGGTCGGCAGGGCATCTTCACTGGGAAGGACCAGCTCGCCGCGGCGATCGACTCCATCGGCCCGCGCAGCAAGTTCGATGACTGGTCGGACGACCGCGACCGTCGCGCCTCTCGCTCGGAATCCACCCGCTATGTATCGAATGAAGTCATCGGTTACGAGGACCTCGACGAGCATGGCGACTGGCGTTCGGAAGCGGAGTACGGCTACGTGTGGTATCCGCGCGGTGTCGCGACCGGCTGGGCCCCCTATCGCTATGGCCAGTGGGTCTGGGTGCGGCCGTGGGGCTGGACCTGGGTCGACAATTCGCCGTGGGGTTTTGCGCCCTTCCACTATGGTCGTTGGGCCTATGTCGGCAGCCGCTGGGGCTGGGTGCCGGGACCGCGTTCGATTCGGCCAGTCTACGCACCTGCACTGGTTGCCTGGGTGGGCGGGCCTTCCGTCGGCGTCTCGGTGTCCTTCGGCAGCGGCATCGGCTGGTTCCCGCTCGGACCTCGTGAGGTCTACATCCCGGGGTATCGCGCGAGCCGCCGCCACGTGAACAACGTGAACATCTCCAACACGGTGATCGTGAACAACACGTACATCACGAACGTCTACGCGAACGGCGGGCGGAACGTGCGCTACGTGAACCAGGGTCGCGGCAATGGCGTCACGGCTGTTTCGCGTGATGACTTCATCCGTGGGCGGCCCGTCGACCGGCACCAGATCCGCTGGGACGATCGTTCGGGCGGCAACATCGAAGCGAACACGTTGAGTCCCGAAAGAGGCGGTGGCCGGTCCGCTCCGGTGAATGAAGTCAACTTGCCGGGTCGTGTGGACAATCCGCGCAGCGCCACGTCCCGCCGCGAGGTCGCCGCAGCCGAAGAGCAGCAGCGTCGCTCGGTGCGGAGCGATCGTCCGGAATCGGCAAGCCGCGAGAGTGGCCGCGACAACTCGTCGTTCCGTGAACGCAATGAGGTGGGCTCATCGCCTTCGCTGCCTGCGAAGGAAACCGGCCGGCCACGCAGCTACCGACCTGCAACTTCGGTGGAGAAACGTGAGCGTGTGCAGACTGAAGCCGCACCCTCTGTTGGCAACGACTCCAGCAATGATCGTGGCAACCGCTGGCAGACCGCTCCGGATGCAAACCGCGGCGTGGGATCCGATCGTCGTGCAGAGCGTGAACGTGCGACGCAGGAACAACCCCGCATGAGTGGGAATCCCGCTCGCGAGGAACGTGTGCGCGAAGCCCAGCGTTCGCGCGCTCCGGAAGCACCGGCACCTCAGCGTGAGTACAGCCCGCAGCCGCAAAGGCAGGAGCAGCAACAGCAATCGCAACCGGCTGAACGCGAGCAGCGCCCGACGGGCAATCCTGCATCAGGACGCAGCCGACAGGAGCGCGACTCGGGTCAGTCGCAGAAGGAATCGGGTCGGCCCAGAGAATAAGCCAGAGAGTACGCCAGAGAATCAAGGATGATGCGGGGTGCCGCCAAACGCCCGGCGGCACCCTGTTAAGCTTGGGCGATGGCCCTACGAGCTGGAACACGTGCATCGTTGCTGTGGCTGACGCTGGTTCCCCCTCTGCTGCTGGCACTCGCAGGCTGGCCGCTCTCAGGTCTCGGGGTGCTGGTGCTGCTGCATCTCGTCGTCGTGTGGGGAACGCTGTACCCGCATTCAACGATGTTCGGTCCGGTGGTCAGGAAACTTCCGAACACGCGACCGGAAGTCTGGCTTACGATCGACGATGGACCTTCTGCCGATACCCCTGCGCTCCTTGATCTGCTCGACAGCCACCAGGCGCGCGCTACTTTTTTTCTGGTGAGCGAGCGCGCGGAGCGCAAGCCCGACCTTGTGCAGGCCATCGTCAAACGCGGGCACGAGATCGGCAATCACAGTGCCACGCATCCGTCCTCGATCTTCTGGGCCCTTCTGCCCCGGCGGATGGCCAATGAAATTGGTGTTGCCCAGGACTCGTTGACGAGACTCGCCGGAGCGCCTCCCCGCTGGTTCCGTGCCGTGGTGGGTCACGCTAATCCGTTCGTGGCGCCCGCGCTCACTGAACACGGCCTCACACGCGTGTCATGGAATGCACGTGGCTATGACGGAGTCAGTGGCGATGTGGAAAACGTAGTGGCCCGCTTGCTTCGCGATCTCAAGCCGGGCGCAATCGTCCTGTTGCATGAGGGCGCTCCCCATGGCCACAACCTCACCATCGCACAACGCGTGCTTGAAGCCTGCGATGTGCGGGGATTGAAAGCCGTCCTGCCGAACTGACTGGCTTATTTTCGCCGCGCAACGATCAGCCAGTTGTTGAAGGGCGTGTTGCCCCATAGTGGCGTGAACTCCGCTTCAAGCCCCTGCAGGCCGAGCTGGCTGACCAGGAATTCCCTCGTGGGATACGCCTGCGGTGCCGCATTCATCCATCGCACCGCTCGCGAGAGGATGTCCGTCGCTCGCGTCACGCGGGTACGCCAGCCCGAATCCTGCAGCCCGGTCCGAATAACCAGTCGGCCTCCCGCGGTCACGCAACCGGCTGCCTGTCCGATGAGCGCGCCCACTCGTGCGGCTGGCAAAAATTGCAACATGTCTAGGATCGCGACGCTGCCCTGATGGACTGGAAAGCCGCTTGCCAGATCCATGACGTCGAAGCGGGTATCGGCGAGGCCAGCCTTGTCAGCCGCCTGACGGGCCAGTGCGATCTTGCTGGCGTCGTTATCAACGCCGAGATAGCCGAGCCTCACGCCGTGGGCCCTGCAGTAGTGCGGCAACAAGCCTATGCCGCAGCCCAGATCGAGTAACGGCGCGTTCGTGCCTGCGAGCGCTTTGACGACGGCGGCGTACAGCGGATCCGTGGCGAGTTTCGAACGGGCATAGTAGTAGTGCCAGCGGCTGGGCAGGAACAGGCCGGCGATTTCCCTTGAGCTCACGGAATCCAAATCGGTACCTCCGGCGAAATCCAGCTTCCCTTGCTATTGCAGAGCGGCCTTCGAGATCATAGGCGAGGCCCTTCGCCGCGTCAGTCGTCCAAGAGTAACCCGCAACATGCCCGCATGCAGTCACTGACCGTTAGCCACTACACCGCCGTCTGTGCGGCAGGCCGCGGGAACGAGTCAGTGTGGGAATCACTGCTTGCCGGGCGCACGGGCCTTGCACCCAATGACCTGCCCGATATCCCGTTGGCGACGCACATTGGCCGAGTGCGCGGACTTGAAGACTCTCCGCTGCCCACCGAATTTGCCGCATGGGATTGCCGCAACAACCGGCTGGCGCTGATGGCCCTGCAACAGGACGGTCTCCACGATTCCGTTGTCCGTCTGCGGGAACGATTGGGTCCCAAACGGATTGCCGTCGTGCTCGGCACCTCAACCTCAAGCATCGGCAGTACGGAAGACGCATACCGTCTGCGCAAGGATGACACCGCGCTGCCACCCGAATACCGGGAGCCGATCATTCATTCGCCCTTCTCCCTTGTGGATTTCGTACGTCGTTATCTGCAGCTCGAAGGGCCTGCCCTCACTGTTTCCACGGCCTGCTCTTCGAGCGCCCGCGTATTCGGCAGCGCAGAGAGGATGCTGCGGCTGGGGTTGGCGGATGCCGTTCTCGTCGGGGGCGCAGACACTCTTTGCCGCTCTGTTCTCTACGGCTTCAATTCGCTCGAGCTCATGTCGGCGGAACGCTGCCGGCCGTTCGATATCGACCGCAACGGGCTCAGCATCGGCGAAGGTGCAGGCTTTGCGATTCTCGAACGGGGCACCGACGCGGAGATCCTGCTGCAGGGTTACGGCGAAACCAGCGATGCCTGGCACATGTCCAGTCCGCATCCTGAAGGACTCGGCGCAAGGCGCGCCATGGGACAGGCCCTGGCTGCTGCGGCTCTTGAACCTGCGGCCATCGACTACGTCAACCTGCATGGCACCGCCACCCGCATGAACGACCAGATCGAAGGTGAAGTCATGCGCGGTCTCTTCGCGAAACCGGTGGCCTGCAGTTCCGTCAAAGGCTGGACGGGACATACGCTCGGCGCCGCCGGCATCGTTGAAGCAGTCATTTCGCTGCTCTGTCTCAAGGGCGGGCTGGTTCCGGCGACGTTGAACTGCCAGCACGTCGAGCCCCTCTTTAGCGATTACATCCGCACGACCAACGCCCGCGAAAAGCTGTCGCGCGTCATGAGCAATTCCTTCGGCTTCGGCGGCAACAACTGCTCGCTGATCTTCGGCCTCGCCTGACTCGCAACCGATGCAGATCTACATAGACGGGATCGGAGTGTGGGGTGCAGGTTTGCGTGACTGGCCGCAAATGCGTTCCGTGCTTGCCGGCGAAACGGCTTTCGCGCCGGAACCCGTGGCGCTTCCCTCGCCGGCAGTGCTGCCGCCTGCCGAACGTCGTCGCAGTCCCGGAACAGCGAGAGTCGCCGTACAGGTCGCCGCGGAAGCATGTGCGATGGCCGGCGCCAACCCGGCCCTGCTGCCGTCGGTGTTTGCTTCCAGTCATGGCGATACCGAAATCACCGACTACATGTGCCGGGAGCTCGCGGCCGACGCGCCCGTGTCGCCCACGAAGTTCCACAACTCCGTACATAATGCAGCGAGCGGCTACTGGACGATTGCCGTGGGCTGCACGCAGAGCGCCAATGCCGTCAGCGCCGGGGATGATTCCTTCGGCAGCGGATTGCTGGAGGCTGCAGTGCAGGTGGTGAGCGAGAGCAGGCCGATCCTGTTCGTCGCGTACGATCTTGCGGCGCCTGTACCGTTGGCCACGGTATGTCCCGTCCGTATTACCTTCGGGGTCGCCCTGGTCCTTAGCCCGGTTGCTTCCGCTCGGAGCGTCGCGTGTCTCCGGTTTGCGCCAGAGACCTCGACTGTCCCGCCAGGTTCTGCCGTTCCACCCACGCTGGAACCTTTGCTCAACGGCAATCCTGCCGCCCGTGCATTGCCGCTGCTATCCTGTCTCGCCAAGGGGGAAACGGCCAGAATTCAGCTCCCGCCGTTTCACTGGGAGATCGCATCTTGCAGGTGAGCGCGCCTCAACATCGCTTTGAATCCGCGCAAGCGCAGGCGGAAGCGCCGCGTATTGGAAAACTGACCAAGGATCACTTGTCCGTGGTGATTCCGGCGCGCAACGAATCGCCTTCGCTGCGGGCCGTTGTTGAAAGCTGCCTGCGCCACGTGCGCGTCGTGATCGTGATCGATGACGCATCGACGGATGGAACGCTGGAAACGGTCGCCGATCTCCCCATCATTGCGCTGCGCAGCGAGTTTCATCTGGGCAAAGGCGGCGCCCTGGCCCTGGGGTTTCGTACCGCGCTTGAACAGGGAGCGCACGCCATCGTCACGCTGGATGGCGACGGTCAGCATGATCCGGACGACATTCCTGCTTTTCTCGACGCAGCGAATCGCCACCCTGGCGCAATGATTGTCGGTGCGAGGGTCCGGGAGCGGGAACGTGCGCCCTTCACACGCCGGTTCGCCAATCGGGTCGCCGATTTCTGGATCTCGCGCGCCGCGGGCCTGCGAGTCACAGACAGCCAGTGCGGTCATCGCCTTTATCCCCGTGAACTCGCAGCTACGATCAAGCCCAGTGTGAGACGGGAAGACGGTTTCGTTTTCGAAAGCGAGATCCTGATCGAGGGCGCATGGCAGGGCTTCGATGTCGTCGCCTTGCCCATCGAATCGCGCTATCCCGGCAATCGGCGCGCCAGCCACTTCCGCCCCGTGAGCGATATCTGGCGCATCACCTGCATGGTGGCGCGCAAAACCTTTTCAGCCGAACGTCCCGCACCCACGCACGTGGTCGACCGGGCCACAGAGTAGGGATCCTAAGGAACCTCTGATTAACCTATACGCGCTCGCGTTGCGTCTCCAATCGCCTGAAGCGAGGCATGGACCGCAGCTCATATCGGGAATATGGGCAAGGTTCATAACGACGCAGCTGGCGATTAGAGGCGCAACCCATTAAATGTATGAATTATTCATTGATCGGGACGGGATTCATTTCGTTCATGGCAGCGTTGCTTCTCCCTTGAGTACACCGGGTACACTGCGGTCGGCGCGCCTCGCCCTGAACGAAATGACTCGCCGTCGCGAGCGCGTATAGGTTAATCAGAGGTTCCTCAATGAAGATCTATTCCTGGAACGTCAACGGCATTCGCGCAGTACTGAAGAAAGGTGAATTCCAGAAGTTCCTGGCCAACCACCAACCCGACATCCTCTGCCTGCAGGAAACCAAGGCCGAGCGTGGCCAGGTCGAGATCGATCTGCCCGGTTACATCGAGTACTGGAACTCGGCGGTGAAGAAGGGCTATTCGGGCACGGCCATTTTTTCGAAGGAGCAGCCGCTGTCAGTCATCAACGGCTTTCCGGAAGAGATCAACAAGAAGTACCAGTTCGCCGACAGCTTCGGTGACAGCAGCACCGAAGGGCGAGTGATCGCGGCGGAGTTCGCGAAGTTCTTCGTCGTCACCGTCTACACACCGAATGCCAAGGATGATCTCGGTCGCCTTGCACTCCGTGACAAACACTGGGATCCCGCCTTCCTCGCGTACTGCAAGCTGCTCGAGAAAAAGAAGCCGGTGATCTTCTGCGGTGATCTCAACGTCGCGCATACGGAGCTCGACCTCGCGAACCCGAAACCGAACATCGGCAAGAAGGGCTTCACCAACGAGGAGCGGGCGGGCTTCCAGAATTTCGTCGACGCAGGCTTCGTCGACACGTTCCGCCTGTTCAAACAGGGCAACGGCTTCTACTCGTGGTGGAGCCACTTCGCCAAATCCCGTGAACGCAACGTCGGATGGAGAATCGACTACGTGCTGGTTTCCGCGTCACTGCAGAAATCCGTCAAAGCCGCCGAGATTCATCCCGATGTGATGGGCAGTGATCATTGTCCCGTCAGCGTGACACTCACAGATTGAACCGGCGTACTTTGTCCGCAAGTAGGCCTACCGGCAGGTAGGTCGCTTTGCGACAGGTAGGCCTGTCGGCAGGCAGAGCGAACCTTCGCAAAATGGCTCAAACGCTTGATCACAACGACTCGGTTTCTGGCCTGCCGACAGGCCCGCTTGCCGGAGGCCTACTTGCGGACAGAGTCCGCCGTCGTTTTCTTAAGCCATCCCTCCATTCACCCCAATAATCTGTCCGGAGATATAGCTCGCGGCATCGGAGGCGAGGAATGCTGCCAACGCAGCAACCTCTTCCGGTTTGCCCATGCGGCCGACCGGTACCATTTCCTTCACGCGCGCTACATCGAACAGCCCTTCGGTCATGGAGCCTGCAATGATGCCGGGTGAAATGATGTTGGCTGTCACGCCGCGCGAACCGACTTCTTTCGCGAGAGACAGGACTGCGCCGTGCAAACCCGCTTTTGCTGCTGCGTAATTGGCCTGGCCGCGATTGCCCATCTGGCCGGCAATCGAGGACAGTGCCAGAACCCGTCCCCAACGTGTCCGCAGCATCGGCAGCAAGAGCGGCCGCGTGACATTGAAGAACCCGTGCAGCGACACATCGATGACACGATGCCAGTGAGCGTCGCTCATGCCCGCCATGGGTCCATCCAGATGAATGCCGGCGCTATGAACCACGACCTGGATCGGTGACTCGGCATTGGCATTCAAGGTATCGACGGCCGCCTGCGTGGCGGCTGCGTCCGTGATATCGAAAGCGATTGCGTCCGCCGAACCGCCAGCCGCAAGAATTTCTGCCACTACAGCTGCCGCGCGTTCCAGGTTCGAGTTCGCATGGACATGCACATGCATGCCAGCACGGGCCAGATGGCGTGCGCATTCGCTACCGATATCACCACTCCCACCTGTCACCAACGCCCTTCGCATCATTGACTCCTTCGCAGCATGACCGTTGCCCGCCCGCTTGCGAGCCGGCCATCGTCATTGCTGACGGTAAATTCGTAGAGCCAACCG
This sequence comes from Steroidobacteraceae bacterium, assembly GCA_965279735.1. Lineage (GTDB taxonomy): Bacteria > Pseudomonadota > Gammaproteobacteria > Steroidobacterales > Steroidobacteraceae > CAIUGU01. The sequence goes on from OZ257260.1 coordinate 3,290,877, forward strand.
GCTTCGCTCGCATGCAAGCGCTGCGCGCGGACTTGAAGCGTTCCGGCGGGTTCGACGCGGGCCACAGCAAGCTGCACATCGCGCAGGGCCACCAGCCAGCCTGCTTTCGGTAATGCATCCTGTGTACTCAAGCCTCCATGCAGCGCCATCGCCTGCGCACCATATTCGCAAAGATGCAGTGCCGACAGCTGGCCATCGCGAAGCAAGGGATTGTCAGATGAGGCATGGCTCCGGGTAGTACACACGATGCTGTCGTCCGCGTAATCGACAACAGATTCCAGCAGGCACATCGTCCCCTGATGCGGGATCAATGCGGCAATCTCCGCCCACGTTGCCGGCCACTGGCGATTTTCAACGCCCATGCGCAGCAGCCCCCGATGCATTGCCCTGTGGGGCATCGTTGTGTCGTGCGAGCAAGGCAAGAACAAAGCCCAGCGTGATGCCGAGGGAAACCGTGGATCCGATAGCGCGCAGCACCGGCATCTGCGACAACATCAGCAAAGCAAACGCGCCGATGGTGGATACCCAGCACACCATGACCGAATAACGGGTACGCAATGCGTCCTCCGACGTGGCTTCGCTGCGATTGAAGAACAGGCCGTAGTCAAACGACAGGCCACCCACAAGAAGCAGTGAAACGACATGGAAGAGCGTCAGTTGTACGCCTGCGAGTTTGATGATCGCGACTGTGCCTGCAAGCGTTGCCAGCACCGGCAAAAGAACGGCAAATGCCGCACGCCAGCGAAGCTGGATCAGCATCACGATGGCGATCACCACGAGTGCAATCCCCAGCGCGCCCAGCGCAAAGCTTCGATAGCGCTCGACTAGTTGTTCGGCGATGGTCTTGAGGTCCAGCAATAGAACGTCTTCGCCGGCTGCCGTTGCCCAGGCTCGAAGACGGTCAGGGTCTTTCACGTCGCTCAACGTCACGAGGGCTACCGCTTCTCCGGGCGTCTGCAGCAACACGGCAGCCAGCCGGTCAGACAACGGGCTTCCCTGCAGTGACTCAAGCGTCAGGGGCTCGAGACTGCGACTGGCTTCGACGTCGCTCAGGAAATCGGTAAAGGCGTCGTCGCGAAAGGGCGTTGCGGACAAGGCCTTTTGCAGGTTCTGGCGCAGGTCCCTGGCCTCTGGCAGACGCGCTTGAGTTTCCTTCTGCCGATGGATGCTCGGCAGCAATCGGCTCGGTGATTCGAAACTGCCGATGGCCTGCCCGGTGACCAACTGTTGAAGACCGTCACGCAATGCTTCATCCCTCTGCAGAGCAGCTTCCGTGTCTTTCGCACGAATGGCCACCACGTAACGCAGGTCGGGAGCGCCGAGTTCCCTGCGCAGCTGCACGTCCTGATCCTGAAGAGTCTGCGGCACGGGCGTCAGCCCGCCGAGTTCATTGCTCCACAAAGTCCCCGGCGACGAGAGAATCGCGGCTCCGGCAACAATGAGTGCGATGGCGGGCAACGCGATGAAGCGCGGTGCGCGATCCACTTGCGCCAGCCATGCCGGTGGCTGACGGGAAAGCTGGTTCGAGACGAGGTGCGGCAACAACCAGCGGATGATGGCCGCCGTGGCAATCAGTCCGCAGACCGTGAATGTTCCGAGCTGGGTCAGCCCGGTAAAGCCCGTCATGATGAGCGCGACGTACGCGATACACGTGGTGACGATACTGAGGCGCAGCGTGGGCCACACTGCCTTGAGCGAATCAGCCGGCGGAACGCTTTTCTCCAGATGGAGCATCAGGTGGACGGGATAATCCATTGCCACGCCGAGCAACGTGAAACCGAACGCGAGCGTGATGCCGTGGACTGATGGATAGATGAGCGCCACGCCCAGAATCGCGGCCAGGCTCGTCGTCGCCAGCGTCAGTACCCCAAGCAGGGTATGACGAACGGAGCGCAGGACAATCAGCAGGAAAAGAATCGATCCGACTCCGGCCAGTGTGCCGAGCAACGTCACGTCCCGCCTCACGGATTGCTCGAGCAGTACCGTGAAGGCGCCCGGACCCGTGACCGCCTGCTTCAGGAATCCTGTCGCATCAGCCTCGCGCACCGCGTCGTCGAGTGCAGCGAGCGCCAGTCTTTGTTGATCCGCATCGAAGCCCGCCGACACGGTCTGCAAGAGCAACAACGCCTGCTTGCCGTCTTTCGAAAACCACACGCCGTCGATCAGCTGCGGCTCAACTGCAGGCAACCAGTTGTCGAGAATCGCCTGCAGTTCGCCTGAAGGATCGCGCAGCAACAGATCCTGACTCACCGCGCCTGCAGGTGAACCCAGTTCGACGAGACGGGCGTCCAGTTCTCGCTTCAGTGATTCGGCGTCGCATGCACATCCCTGCTCCCGTGGGCTCAGCAGATACCGGTAACGAAGCATGAGTTCCTGCAGCGCCGGCTCCGAGCGCAGCGTCCCGTTCTCGACGCGGGCAAACAATGGATCCGTGCGCAATCGCGAAGCCACGGCTTCACTCATCTCTGCCAGCTGTGCGGCCGGAACTCCCGACAAGGCAACGAGCAGGGCGCGCGTTCCCGGGCCGTCCTTGAGTTCCTCCAGGAGAATGCGTTCTTCAGGTGTTTTGGGCGCGGGAAGAAACAGCCGCAGATCCGAGTCGACGCGCAGGGTTCCTGTCACGTACGTCGTTGCCAGCACCGTAAGCGCGGCCCAGGCGACTATCACCCACCACTGGCGACTGGTGGACTGCATTCAGCGGGGTTCGATATCCGTGACGGTGCGGTCGCCGTTGCGCTCGAGGACTTCAAAGCGCAGCGGCTCTGATCCCCGGCCCGTGACGTGGATGGCATCGATGTAGCGGACGACTTCCGGCTGCGTGGGCTTGAGATCGAGTTGCCACGCTTCCGCAGAGCCCGAAACGTTCGTCCGGAAACCCGGGCTCAAGGTGTCGAGCTTGCCGCTGATGATGGCCTGGAACCCGAGCAGCAGTCCGCCCAGCAGCGGTTGATTGCGCAACGACACTTGGCGCGTCTTGCGGTCGGGCAGGGAAACGGACAGCGTCTCCCCGTCGATGCGATACGTCTCGCTCACGGGAACCAGCACGCGCTTTTCAAACAGGGCGGGTGGTACAAAGTGCAGTTCGCCGCGCCGCTCGATCGGCTCTTTCAGAATGTGGCGGTACTGCAGTTCATGGAAGTTCGCAGTGGCAGGTGCGTCCCTGCGCAACAGTTGTGTCAGTTCGTTCAGTCCGAACGCAGGCTCGGCAGCCTCCGCGAGGGACGTCGCGATGCCGAGCCATAGCACAACGGCAACGCGAAGCACGAAGCTCCATCGCTGGTGGTCAAGACCGCGTCGTTCGCTTCTCATCGGACCAGTAGTCATAGAAGTTGAACCAGTTGAACGGCGCTTCCCGGATATGGGCTTCGAGCCGCGCGGCGAATTTACCGGCCCAGATGCCGATGTCCTCGTCCCTATGTGCCCGCCGGACTTCAATCCGCTCCGCGAAGGGCTCGAAGTAGACATCGTACGTCCCGTCGGGTTGCAGCAGGCCGAAAATCAGCACGACAGGGACTCCTGTCACCGCCGCCAAGCGAAACGGACCCACGGGCAATGCGATGGAACTGCCCAGCAATGCAGCCGGCACAGTGGATTCGCCCGCATGCGGGCGATCCGCGAGTACTCCAACCAATCCACCGCGGGTCAATGCTTCATGAATCTGCAGAAGGACACCTGTCGATTCCCCGCCTGCATCGATCACGCTCGCTCTGGCCTTGGGATTCAACGCGTCGAGCATCTGCGTGACCTGGGGGTTCTGGTGATAGTCCATCAGGATCCGCACTTCGATATCTGGCCGCGAAAAGCCGACGTGCCTCACCGCTTCGAAACTGCCGAAGTGTGACCCGAACAGGAGGGCACCGCGGCCCTGCTCCATGAAACGCAGAACGTTTTCGCTGCCATGTACCCGGATGGTTCGTGCGGAGGCCTGACCACTCAGGAACGCCACCCGGTCGAGAATGGAAACTGCGAACGTATGGATATGACGGCCAATGTCGGCCAGCGTCGGCTGTTTTTTCAGTGCACGCCGCAGATAGTTGCGCGAGGCGCGTCGTTCCGGCCCGCGGACCACCAGGAAATAAAGAGTGATCGGATACAGCATCGCCCGCGCGATGGGGGTGCTGACATCGAGCGCCATCCAGCGGATGAAACGCACGAGCCAGCCCGAGCCTGCTTCACTGCGTCCCTGCCACTCAACGCTCATTGCGCGGACCCGGCGAGCCGGAATGTGCCTTGCGCAGCGACCTTTCCACCTGCACAGCACACGAAGCGCAGCTGTCCGGGCGCTGTTGATTCAATGCCCACCAGCAGCGGTTCACCGGGCAATACCGGCCGTAGAAATTTCGCTGCGGGAATACCGGTAACGACGGCGCCCGCATCCAGACCCTCATGGATCAACTGCTGGACGTGATCGAGCAGCACGACACCAGGCACGATCGGCTGGTCAGGAAAATGGCCCGCGAAGACCGGGTGATCGGGCTCTATGGCGAACCACGCTACCGGACAGAACGGTCCGCCACTGGTTGTCATGGTAGCGAAGCTATTCGCGCATCTGCTGGGCGAACAGCTTCAGTACCGCTGCGCGCGGCAGTTTGGTTGATTCATTCCTCGGCAGTGCATCCACCAGCAGCAATGGCCGCGGCAGGAATGCCGGATCGACAACTTGCCGTAGTGCCGCCATCAACTGTTCGCGTGTCATTCCCGGCGCGACAACGAACGCGGCTGTCCGGACTACCGCACCGGATGCGGCAGCGGGATCGGGATCCGGCATGAAGATGATGCCGTCCCGTACACCGTCGATGGACAGCAGCTTGGTATTGAGATCGCCGAGCGAAGCGCGCTTGCCCGCAATGTTGATGAGATCGGAGCCCCGACCGATGAGACGGAAATGCCGTTCGTCCTGCTGCTCCACCACATCCAGCAACTTCACCGGGTGGGGCAGATGCTTGGCGTGAACGATCGTGCCCGTGTCGCTGGCTTCGATCTCGAAGTAATCGAGCAGTCGCCAGGGGTCGTCTACGGCCGGACGTCGCGTGGCAGTGATGCCCGTCTCCGTGCTGCCGAAAGCTTCCTTTATATGAGTTCCAAGGCGGGTCTCGGCGGCGGCGGCGAGCTGCGCGGTCAACGGCGCGGTCGCGCACAGGACGCCGCCGAGAGCAGGCATCGAACCAGTGAACTCCACGAGCGTACGAAGATGCACCGGCGTCGTGATCAGGAATCTCGGCTCCGGCGTTCCAGCGAGCGCGCGCCTGACATCTTCCGGATACAACGGGCGGTCGCATTGCACGGCGCAGAAGCCCTGCAGCGGCAGCATGATTGTCGTCTCGAATCCGTACATGTGCTGCGAAGGCACGGTCGCGACCACGGTGATGGGCCGGTCACCCGAGGGCAGCAAGGCCTGCGCTTGGGCGGCAGACCCCACCACCAGCATTCGCCAGGTTTTCGGATTGGGAGTCGCCTGGCCCGTACTGCCTGACGTGAACAGGATGGCGATCACCTGCTCCAGATCGATCTGCGGGATGGCTGGAGACGGCGCACTGGCTTGAACTGAATCGGTATCGAGTGCAATCCGGAACTGCGGAAGTGCGCCGTCTCCGGTGTGCGTATCGACGAGCAGGTAGCAGTCGTCGTACTCCGCTGCAATCGCGATGACCACGCCCGGCACGCGGCTGGGCGGCAGCAGGCTCACCTGACCGCGGACAACGGAGGCTGCGAACCCGACCATGAAGAGATAGCGGTCGTCGCAGACATTGATGACGTGCCTGTGATCAGGCAACGCATCGGCAACGGCCAGGACGTCGCGCAGGAAACGCTCGCGTGTGACGGCAGCACCGTTGCGCCAAGCAACGACGGCGTTCAACCCGTGGGTATCTGCAGCGGACTGACCGATCAGCGGATGCTGCTGCGAATGCACGTGCGATCCTTCAACCGGTACGGCGGGTGGAGACGTGCTGGGCCAGGCTGCGCAGGGAAGCAAAGATGCGGACGTTGTTCTCGTCGTCGGAACGCAGTTCGAATCCATAGCGTTTCGAGATGGCGAGCGCGAGTTCCAGCGCGTCGATGGAATCGAGACCCAGCGAGCCCCCGAACAACGGGGCTTCCGGCTCGATTTCTTCCGGGCCTACCCCTTCGAGATTGAGCGCCGTGACGATCAACCCGGCCAGCTCGCGCTCTGCGACCGTCTGTGCCCCCTCGGACCCCATCATGAACCTCGCATCGGAAGGAATTTGCGGGCGGAGTATACCTTTCTATAGAAGGACGACGGCGAGTGGCAGGGTCACGATTGAAACGAGGATACCGAGCGCGAGGACGGTGTTGACCAATCCGGGCTCCAGATCGTGCTGGGACGCGAGGATGGCAGCCGAAATCATCGGCGGCATGGCTGCCTGGAGAATCCCGACGGTGAGGGCCATCCCGCTCGTGCCGGTGATCCAGCCAATGCCCGCGATGAGAATGGGTGCCAATACGAGCTTCCACGCCAAGCCCGTCGCGACAGCGGTACGGAGTCCTCGACCGAGATAGAGGCGAAATTGCAGTCCGGCGGAGAACAGCGCCAGGGGTGTTAACGTCGAACCGAGCCGCAACAGCAGGTTGTCGATGAGCGTCGGCCAGCCACCGAGGGCTCCCACCACCAACCCGATGGCAATGGCGTAGAGCGCCGGAAACCTGATGAGCCGCTGGACGATCGAATGCAGGAGATTTCCGGACTGCCCAGCGTTGCCGCTGGACACCGCGACCACCACCGCGCCGCCGATCGTGAAGGCGATAAACGCCCCCGCCTGATCCGCAACTACTGCATATGGCAACGCATCCCGCCCCAGCGCGGCTTCGATGACCGGATACGCAACGAACATCGTGTTGCCGAGACCCGCCACCAGCGTCAGGCCGCCCACGCGTTGCGGCGTCCAGTGCAAGAGCTTGCCGAGCATCGCGAAGAAGCACCACGACCCCAGGAACACCAGCCATTGCGATACCGGCAGGAACCAGAGATGCCACCCGAGTTCCAGCTTCGGAATGAGCTCGAGCACCAGTGCCGGCAAGGCAATGTTCAGCACCCACCAGTTGAGCGGCTGCGCGAACGCAACGGCACCCCGTACGAAACGTGCAGCCAGGATGCCGAGGATGGCGCAGACCAGAAGAAGGAGCAGGGATTCCATCTACTTGCCGATGCAGAACGACGAGAAGATACGCCCCAGCAAATCATCCGAAGTGACCTCGCCGGTGATCTCGCCGAGGCAGAGTTGTGCCTGGCGCAGTTCTTCCGCAACGAGTTCGCCTGCGCGGCGTTCGAGTAGATGGGCTTCAGCTTCGCGGGCGTGCTGTTCGGCGCGAGCCAGCGCATCGAGATGCCGGCGGCGGGCAGAAAAAAGTCCGCCATCGGTACCGTGAAAGCCGACGCTGCGCTTCAGATGATCACGGAGGCCGGCGACACCGGTGCCTGTCACTGCCGACAGAGGCAGGATTTTATGTGTTCCGAATGCAAAGTCGGGGATGACCTTGCACAGATCGATTTTGTTGAGCACGACCGTGACGGGAATGAGTGCGGGCAGTTCCGCCAGTTCTCTTGCGAGCTCAGCGGCCGAGGGGATGGCGGTTGCATCGACGAGATATAAAATCTGGTCGGCGCGCGTCATTTCATCCAGCGCACGACGGATACCTTCCGCTTCCACGACGTCGGGACTGTCACGCAGGCCTGCCGTGTCGATGAGATGTAAAGGCAACCCATCCAGATGGATTTGCTCGCGCAGTGGATCGCGGGTGGTACCGGGAATGGGTGTGACGATTGCTGCGTCGTAACCCGCGAGCCGGTTGAGCAGACTGGATTTGCCCGCATTGGGTTTGCCGGCGATGACCACCCGGATGCCTTCACGTAATAGTGAGCCTTGGCGTGCGGCGCCTGCTATCACGCCGAAAAGCATGAGGATCCCGTCGATGCGGGCACGCAAGGTAGCGTCGTCGAGGAAGTCGATTTCCTCTTCGGGAAAATCGATGGCGGCTTCGACATGCATTCGCGCGGCGGTGATGGCTTCGACCAGCGAATGCACCTGGTTTGAGAATTCCCCGCGCAGGGAGCGCATTGCCGCGCGTGCGGCCTGCTCGGAACCACTGTCGATCAGGTCGGCAACCGCTTCGGCGGCCACGAGATCCATCTTGTCGTTGAGAAACGCGCGACGACTGAATTCGCCGGGTTCGGCTGCACGCGCGCCGAGTTGCAATGCCCGCATCAACAGCCGATCCATGACGACGGGGCCACCATGGCCCTGCAGTTCGAGAAGGTGTTCGCCCGTGAATGAGGCCGGCGCTGCGAAGTAGAGCGCGAGGCCTTGATCCAGTACCTCGCCTTCAAGGCCCCGGAACTCGCGCAACGTGGCGACGCGCGGTTCGGGCACGGTGCCCAGAATTGCGGCGGCTATCTCCGGGACCAGCGCCCCGGAGATGCGTACCACACCAATCCCCGCCCGCCCCGGCGCAGTGGCGATCGCGGCGATGGTGTCGGCGTCGGACTGCACGCGAGCGTTCTCCTTTGCCTCAAGGCAGAAGCGCGAGCCCCTCAGGTCAGGTAGTGGCCTTGTTGCCCTTCACGACGACGCGGTTGATGTTCCACTGCTGCGCGATGGACAGCACGGTGTTCGTGATCCAGTACAGCACTAGGCCTGCAGGGAACCACGCCATCATTCCCGTCATGATGACTGGCATGAAAGCGAAGACCTTCGCCTGGATCGGATCCGGCGGCTGCGGATTCAGCCGGAACTGACCGAACATCGCGACGCCCATCAGCACGGGCAGCACGAAATACGGATCGCGTGAAGACAGGTCTGTCACCCAGCCGAGGAACGGTGCCTGGCGCATCTCGACGCTTTCGAGCAGCACCCAGTAGAAGGCGAGGAACACGGGGATCTGCACGAGGATGGGCAAGCAGCCCGCCAACGGATTGATCTTCTCTTTCTTGTAGAGATCCATCATCGCGCGGCCGAGCTGTTCGCGGTCGTCCTTGAAGCGTTCCTGGACCGCCTTGATGCGAGGCCCGAGGTTGCGCATCTTGGCCATCGAACGGCCGCTGGTTTCCGTCAGCTTGTAGAAGACGAGCTTGATGAGGAAGGTCGTGATGATGATCGACCAGCCCCAGTTGCCCACGATCCCGAACACCTTCTGCAATACCCAGAAGAGCGGCTGCGAGATGATGGTGAGCTTGCCGTAGTCCGCCGTCCGCTGGAGTTCCGGTCCAGCAGCCGTCAGTTGATCCTGCAGCTTCGGGCCAACGAACAGCGTTTCATCGAAGTGGCCCGTCGCGCCCGCAGCAACTGTCTGCAGAGGTCCACGATAGGACATGACGAAATCATTGTTTCCATCGACTGACAATTGATAGTCGTAAGCGGCGCCCACGGGCGGAACAGCAGCGACCACGAAGTGATGCTGCATGGCTGCCATCCAGCCGCCCGCAAAACTGCCCTGGAAGACGCGGTCTTCATCGTCCTCGACGCTCAGGCGGCGATACGCCTTGCCGTCATAGATGGCCGGGCCGCGGTACGCGTAGGTTTCCACGTTGAACATCGAGCGGCCGACATGCTCGTAGTGGCGGACCAGCTGCAGGTAGGAAGCAGCCTTCCAGTCGGTAGCGGACTGGTTGACGACCTCGTAACGGATCGCGACGGCGTAGCTGCCACGGCGGAACGTGTAGCTCTTCGTGACCACCAACCCCTGACCATCGGTCCACGTCAAAGGTACGGTCAATGCGTCCTGGCCGTCCTCGAGACGAAACTCGGTCGCGGCGGCCTGGAACTGCACAAGGTGCGTGGGTTCGGCGCGTCCGTCGGCAGCGCGCAGACCGGAGCGCGCCAGAAACAGCGTGTTGCCGGGTTCGTTGTTGAACAGGCGAACCGGAACATCAGGCCGGTTTTTCACCAGCGGATACTTGAGCAGATCGGCGCTCTGGAATTCGCCACCCTGCGTGCTGACCTTGAGATCGAGCACATCGGTGACCACATGAATCGTCGGTGCCGTGGCGGCTGCTTCAGTCGATACCGCGGGCGTTCCATCAGGTGATGCAGGAACTGCGGCGACAGTTGTACCTGCCGCAGGAGTCGCGTTGGGGAGCGCAGGCAGCTCGCTGGTCCTTGGCGTCGTGGCCTGCGTCTGCGTTGCAGCGGGTGGCTGGGCAGCGGGAGCATAGTCCTTCTGCCACGTGATGAAATTCAACCACAACAGGAGCGCGAGGGCGCCCCAGCCAATGATGCGTTGGTTATCCATGGAGAGACGGGTTCCGGCGATGTAAGGGCGGCGCGGGCACGGGGTCATACCCGCCCGGATGCCACGGATGACAGCGCAGCAGGCGCCGTACCGAGAGATAGAGACCGGTCAGCGAGCCGTGCTGGCCAATCGCTTCCTGCGCATAGCAGGAACAGCTGGGATAAAAACGGCACCGAGGACCCAGCAGGGGACTGATCCCGCCACGGTAGCAATGCAACAAGAAAATCAGGAACGCGCGCATGCGTTGATCACGGCCTGCCAGTGTTTTTCCAGGCTGCGGAGGATCGCATTATTGTCGGCGGTTCGCACGGCGCTCCGTGCGTTGACCACGATATCGGCTGCTGGAAGGCCGTGCTGATGCTTCCGGAAGGACTCGCGGATGAGACGCTTGACCAGATTGCGACGCACGGCGTTTCCGACAGCGCGGGCCGGAATCGACAGGCCAAGCCTTGCCAGGGTGGTATTGGAACGCGCGAGGACAGTGAACAAGGCGTCGCCGGAACGGCGAGCCCGCTTGTACACGACATCGAATTCGCGTTTGGTTCTGAGACGCTGCGCCGGAGTCAGGCGGCAGGGTCGGGTCTGGGGGTCGAGAGACGTAGGGTTCCGCCGTTGAGGACGCGGAGCAAGCTCAGACAGTAAGGCGCTTGCGGCCCTTGGCACGACGTCGTGCGAGCACGAGCCGGCCGCCCTTGGTTGCCATGCGTGCACGAAACCCATGTGTCCGCTTGCGATGCAGGTTGCTGGGTTGATAGGTGCGCTTCATGACGATGATTTCCGCGGCGACTGCTTGAAAAGGCTGGCTGCTTTTTTTCGGGAGTCCAGAATCGCCCTTGAAACAAGGCGTTGTGGGGTCCCAAAAAGAAGGCCGCAAAGGGTACGCACGGAGCTCATGAGTGTCAAGCCGATCCTGCGCGCCGAGCCTTGGGTCCAGACGGAAAATACAGGTGGAAGATGCGTGACGTTTGCTCCCTTTCCGGCGGCCGTTGCAAGGCTGATGACGCTGTGGATAACCCGGCCGGCATCGGTATAGACTCCGGTCCCTTCGCTCGCTCCGCCTTCAAGACCCCCGCCTACCTTCGAGAGGACGACCTGTGCACGGTTCGTTGTGGACCCTCTGTCTCAGACAACTCGAAGCCGAGATGCCGGAGCAACATTTCAACACCTGGATCCGGCCGCTGCAGGCCGTGGAGGAAAACCACATCCTCCATCTGCTGGCACCCAATCGATTCGTGGTGGACTGGGTCAACCAGAACGTCGTCGAACGGATCATGGAGCTAGTGGGCCAGACGGCTTCGGAACCGATTCCTTCCGTGGTATTGGAAGTGGGATCACGAAGAGGCGTTCCGATTCCCCCAGCCGCTGTTGCTGTTACAGCCCCTGGCGCGGATCCGAGAGTGTTCCGGGAAGCCCCGAGCCTCGCGCCCGGCGGACGGCTCAATGCGGATTTCATCTTCACGAATTTCGTCGAGGGCAAGAGCAACCAGCTCGCCAAGGCGGCGGCCATCCAGGTCGCAGAGAACCCGGGGAAAGCCTACAACCCGCTGTTCATCTACGGCGGCGTCGGACTGGGAAAAACGCACCTCATGCATGCCGTCGGCAACATGATTCGCAGCCGTAATGCGAACGCCAAAGTGGCGTACGTGCACTCGGAGCGTTTCGTGGGTGACATGGTTCGCGCGCTTCAGCACAACACCATCAACGAGTTCAAGGTTGCCTACCGTTCGCTCGACGCATTGCTGATCGACGACATCCAGTTTTTCGCCGGCAAGGAACGCTCGCAGGAAGAATTCTTCCACACGTTCAATGCGCTGCTTGAAGGTCAACAGCAGGTGATCCTCACTTGCGACCGCTATCCCAAGGAAGTCGACGGGCTCGAAGAACGGCTGAAATCCCGCTTTGGCTGGGGTTTGACGGTTGCGATCGAACCACCTGAACTTGAAACCTGCGTGGCCATCCTGATGAGCAAGGCTTCGGCAGGCCGCGTCGAATTGCCGGAGGAAGTCGCCTTCTTCATCGCCAAACGCATCCGTTCTAACGTGCGTGAACTCGAAGGCGCGCTGCGCAGGGTCATCGCGAACTCGCAGTTTACCGGCAGGCCGATTACGCTGGATTTTGCGAAGGAAGCGCTCCGGGATCTGCTGGCATTGCAGGACCGGCTCGTTACGATAGACAACATCCAGAAGACCGTAGCGGAGTACTACAAGATTCGCGTTGCCGATCTGTTATCCAAGCGACGCAGCCGTTCGATTACTCGACCGCGGCAGCTCGCGATGGGCCTGGCGAAGGAACTGACGAATCACAGCTTGCCGGAAATCGGCGATGCCTTTGGTGGTCGCGACCACACTACGGTGTTGCATGCCTGCCGGAAAATCAAAGAGCTCAGGGAGTCCGAGACGCGGACCAACGAAGACTATCTGAATCTGCTTCGAACCCTCGCGGGATAACCCTGCGGACAAGCTGGGGAGAGACGTGTGGATAAACTGTGTGCGCAGGATGAGGCCTTTTCATCCACAGGCAGCCCACAGTCTGATGACAGGCGATACCGCGTTTGTGCGGGGGTTTATGCGAAGCCCAAGCTGCTGTTTCCAGATTGCTTTACAGGCTTACGCACAGAATTCGGGCTCGGTAATAGTCATAACAAGTTCTGATTCTTTAATTAAGACTTAAGATTACAGAGTAACGGCATTCCTTCAGTTTTTAAGGTGCAGCAATGAAGTTCAGCGCGGATAGAGAAGCCATCGTGGCTCCCCTACAGAACGTAATGGGAGTGGTCGAGAGACGGCAGACGATGCCCATCCTGGCGAACGTGCTGTTGTCAGGAAAGGACGGAAAACTTTCTGTCACGGCCACCGATCTCGAAGTGGAACTGGTGGCGGCGACTGCCGTGAATCTGCAGCAGCCCGGTGACGTCACGGTCCCGGGGCGCAAGTTCCTGGACATCATTCGCGCACTTCCTGAAAAGGCGAACGTGACCGTAACCATCGAGGGCGAAAAAGCTCTGGTGCGGTCCGGCAAAAGCCGCTTCAGCCTGGCGACCCTGACGGCAGGTGATTTTCCAACCGTTGAACAGATTCATCCGCAGCAGACGCTCAAACTAAAACAAGCGGACTTCCGCCGTCTTCTCGACAAGACGCATTTCTCGATGGCGCAGCAGGATGTGCGCTACTACCTGAACGGTCTTTTGCTGGAAGTTGACGGTAAAACGCTGCGAACGGTAGCGACTGACGGTCATCGTCTGGCTTTATGTCAGATTACGCTCGATCAGGCAGGGATGACGGCGGCAGGTGTACCCCTGCAGGTGATTGTGCCCAGAAAAGGCGTCCTGGAACTCCAGCGGCTCCTCTCCGGGGACAGCGAAGTGGAGCTGGCGATAGGCAGCAATCATGTTCGTATCCAGATCGGCGATATTCGCTTCACTTCGAAGCTAATTGATGGGCGTTTCCCGGAATATAGCCGCGTGATTCCTCCCAATCCTCCGCGATTGGTGAAGGCTGATCGCGATACGCTGCGAGCAGCGTTGCAGCGGGCAGCCATCCTGAGCAACGAGAAGTACCGGGGTATCCGCCTGGGTTTGAAGTCGAAAACGCTCGTGTTGCAGGCTCACAACCCGGAGCAAGAAGAAGCTGAGGAAGAACTGGACGTCGGCTATGAGGGCGACGAGATGGAAATCGGCTTCAACGTCAATTACTTGCTCGACGCATTGGCTGCCGTCGACGGCAACGAGGTGGAAATCGGATTGACCGATTCCAGTAATAGTTGTCTCGTCAATGCACCAGGCGTGACAGATACCCGCTACGTCGTAATGCCCATGCGCCTCTAGGCCGGCGTCGACGCGGTGCGCCGAATCGTGGCATGACCCTTACCGCACTCGAAATCCGTGATTTCAGATGCATCGAGTACGCGCAACTTGAGTTCGATCCTCGTTGCACCCTGATCACAGGTGAAAATGCTTCCGGGAAAACCAGCCTGCTGGAAGCCATTTTCTTTCTGAGCTGTGGGCGTTCGTTCCGCAGTCCTCACCTGGAAGCCTTGATTCGAACCGGCACCAGCGCTTTCACGGCCGTGGGCCATGTAAGCAGTCCGCCCTTGCAAGCGTTGACCTTGGGCGTCCGAAGCTCCAGGGCAGGAAGCGAGATTCGGCTTGGCGGCCAGCCCGCCACGGGGTTTGCGCAGATGGCCGCCGCCTTACCTGTCCAGATCATTGACCCTGAAGTGCATAGGCTACTTGAGGACGGCCCGACGCAGCGCCGTCGATATCTGGATTGGGGAGTGTTCCACGTGGAACCAGGATTCGTATCCGCTTGGCGCCGCTATCAGCGGGCGCTCAAGCAGCGCAATGCGGCGCTCAAAACGAAGCGACCACCCAATGAAGTCAGGTTATGGGATCCGGAATTGCTGGAGGCGGGAACCCTCATTGCTGAGCAGCGAAGCCGGTATGTTCAGGCTTTGTCCCAGCATGCCGCAGATCTGGGGCGTGAACTTCTTCAGCTGGACGTGGAAATAGATCTCCAGCAGGGGTGGCCGCAGGAGAAGGATTTCGGAGTCGCGCTGGATGATTCCTGGATAAGGGATGTGCAGCGAGGAGCCACCTCGGTCGGTCCCCACAGAGCGGACTTGGCCGTTCGGATCAGTGGACAGCTTGCCAAGGACCGCGTTTCCCGGGGTCAGCAGAAGCTGCTGGCGTCTTCGCTTTTGCTGGCCCAGATCCAGCATCGAGGGACATTTAGCGGGACGCAAACATCACTTTTGCTTGATGATCCGGCGGCGGAGCTAGATGTGGATAACTTGCAGCGGCTACTCGCATTGGTAGTCAGAATGCCCGCCCAATTGATCGTCACGGCGCTGGATGAAAGTCGTCTGAAACTGCATCTGCCGCGGCAAGTGTTTCACGTGGAACAAGGAAAAGTGGCGCCGATGCTATACTCCCGGCCTTCCTGATCAGGGCGAGCCTATGACTGACAACGACGTCTACGATTCCAGTAAAATCAAGGTCTTAAAGGGTCTCGACGCAGTCAGGAAGCGACCTGGCATGTACATTGGTGACACCGATGATGGCAGCGGTTTGCACCACATGGTGTTCGAAGTCGTCGACAACTCGATCGATGAGGCATTGGCCGGGTACTGCACCGAAGTCACCGTCACTGTCCATGCGGATCAGTCAGTCACGGTGGCCGATAACGGCCGTGGAATACCTGTGGATATCATGCCGGAAGAGGGTCGCTCGGCGGCCGAGGTTATCCTGACCGTGCTGCATGCCGGCGGGAAGTTCGACGACACGTCCTACAAGGTTTCCGGAGGCTTGCACGGGGTAGGGGTGTCCGTCGTCAATGCCCTGTCGGAATACCTTCAGCTCACGATTCACCGGGACAGCCGTCTGCATACCCAGGAATACCGGCTGGGCGACCCCCAGGCGCCCCTTGCACTCGCAGGAACGACGGACAAGCGGGGCACAGTCATCCGATTCCGTCCCAGCGCGACGATATTCACCAATATCGAATTCCACTACGAGATCCTGGCCAAGCGCCTGCGTGAGCTGTCGTTCCTGAACTCCGGTGTCCGCATCGAGCTCATCGATGAACGCGATGACAAGCACGAAGTATTCGAATACGAAGGCGGACTGAAGGAATTTGTCCGCTATCTGAATCGCAACAAGACCGCTGCGCACGACACCATCATCTGGTTCCGGACGCAGCAGGAAGCGATTGCCGTTGAACTGGCCGTACAGTGGAACGACTCCTACCAGGAGAGCATGTACTGCTACACCAACAACATTCCCCAGAAGGACGGCGGCACGCACGTAGCAGGCTTTCGCAGCGCATTGACGCGCACGCTCAACAACTACATCGAGCGCGAGTACCCAAACAAAGACAAGATTGCGATGACAGGCGACGATGCGCGTGAAGGCCTGACCGCGATCCTTTCCGTCAAGATGCCCGATCCCAAGTTCTCCTCGCAGACCAAGGACAAGCTGGTGTCCTCCGAGATCAAGGGCATCGTGGAATCCGCAGTCGCAGCGAAGCTGGAGGAATTCCTGCTCGAGAATCCTGCCCAGGCCAAATCGATTGCAGCCAAGATCGTCGATGCTGCCCGTGCCCGTGAAGCTGCCCGCAAGGCGCGCGAAATGACGCGCAGAAAAGGCGCCCTGGATATCGCCGGCTTGCCTGGAAAGCTGGCGGACTGTCAGGAGAAGGATCCGGCGCTCTCGGAAATGTTCCTGGTCGAGGGTGACTCTGCAGGCGGATCTGCCAAACAGGGCAGGGATCGCCGTACCCAGGCGATCCTGCCGCTCAAGGGCAAGATCCTGAACGTCGAGAAAGCGCGCTTCGACAAGATGCTGTCATCCGCCGAAGTCGGAACGTTGATTACCGCATTGGGTTGCGGCATCGGCGCCGATGATTTCGATGTCGCGAAGCTGCGTTATCACCGCATCATCATCATGACGGACGCCGACGTCGACGGTTCGCACATCCGCACGCTGCTGTTGACGTTCTTCTACCGCCAGATGCCGGTGCTGATCGAGCGCGGCCACATCTACATCGCACAGCCTCCGCTGTACAAGGTGAAGAAAGGCAAGACCGAGAATTACGTGAAGGACGATGCGGAACTCAATGCGATGCTGCTCAAGGCTGCCCTCGATGGCGCCGAGCTGCACGCGGATCCGGCGCAGCCACCGGTGGCGGGTGCAGCCCTGGATGCGCTGTCGCGCCGCTGGATGGAGGTCACCGCAATCATCCGCCGTTCTTCGCGACGCTACGATCAGCGCGTTCTCGAACAGCTCCTGTATGTTCCTGAAGTCACCCTTGCGAGCCACGACAATCTCGGGTGGTTGACGGACTGGGGCCATCAGCTCGAAGCGCAGCTGAATGCGCCGGACGATGCTGCGCGCCGCTACGAGGTTCGGGTTCTCGGCGATGACGCAGGACATCCGAAGCTGCTCGTGACGCGCATCGAGCACGGCAGCTCAACCGAAAAACACATTCACCGGGAATTCTTCGATTCGGCTGAATACCGGCGGATTGCCGAATTCGGCCGTACGCTCATCGGCTTCATCCAGCCCGGAGCCTACGTCGCCAAGGATGACGATCGTCATGACGTAGGCAGCTTCAAGCAGGCAATGAACTGGTTGCTGGATCAGGCTCGCAAGGGCCAGGCGATCCAGCGGTACAAGGGTCTCGGTGAAATGAATCCCGGGCAGCTGTGGGATACGACCATCAATCCGGCAACGCGGCGTCTTATCCAGGTGCGCATCGAAGATGCCCAGGCTGCGAATGACATCTTCGCGACGCTCATGGGAGACCAGGTCGAGCCAAGGCGTGAGTTCATCGAGAAGAACGCACTCTCGGTGGCGAATCTCGATATCTAGAAGGTATCCAGAAACTACTTGGAGGCTGGTGCGTCGCCGGCGGCGAATTCGGGTTTGAGGCGAGCAACGGTCGCCTCGACCCATGCCTGCGCTTCATCATTGATGCTGCGTGGATCGCGCCCTTCGGTCTCGATGGCAGGACCAATGACCACGCGAATGATGCCTGCGCGCTTCAACAGTCCTCGCCGAGGCCAGAAGTAGCCGGCATTGTGTGCGACAGGGATCACCTTACGCCCCGTACGCGAGGCCAGCAATGCACCGCTCACGCCATAGCGTCGGGTTTCTCCCGGCGGCATCCGGGTGCCCTCCGGAAAAATCAGGATCCACCGACCTTCTGCAAGTTGCTTCTTGCCTTGGGCGACAACCTGGTTGACGGCGGAACTGCCTGCATTACGGTTGATGGCGATGGGCCGCATGACGCGTGTTGCCCAGCCGACGACGGGAATCCACATCAGTTCCCGTTTCAGCACCCAGGATTGCGGCGGGAAGATCACCATCTGCGCGATGGTTTCCCAGGCTGAGGAGTGCTTCCACATCGAGATGTGGTTGTCCGCCGGAATGTGTTCGGTGCCCTCGACCGTATACGTCAGTCCGCACAGCTTCTCGAGCAGCCAGAGTTGCCCACCTGCCCAGTTCCGCGCGATGCCGTACAGCTTTGCGTCGGGCAGCCAGCAAACCGCCAGCACGAACACGGCATACACCAGCGTCGAGCCGAACAGATAGCAGGTGAACAGCAGCGAGCCGAGCCATTGCATGGCGGTTGCTAGCCAGGTAACCGCGAAAGGTCAGCGACGTGCAGGAACAGTTTGCGCAAACGAGCCAGCAACGCCAGGCGGTTGTCACGGACCAGGGTGTCATCCGCCATCACCATGACGCCATCGAAGAACGAATCCACAGCAGCGCGCAGACCCGCCAGCTTGCTGAGTGCAGTCGCGTACTCGCGCCGACTGATCAAGGGAGTCGTTACTCTTTCCATGGCGAGTACCTGCTCGAACAGGGCCTTCTCTGCCGGCTCCGTGAGCAGTTCCGAATTGACGGCGCCCGATGCCCCGCTCTCTGACTTGCGCAGGATGTTGGCAATCCGCTTGTTGGCGGCGGCGAGACTTGGCGCGTCATCCAGTTTCAGGAATTCCTGGAGAGCCCGGATGCGCGCATCGAAATCGAGCGGCGACCCCGGACGATTGGCGAGGACCGCGTCGAACATTTCAGCCGTGATGCTGCCTGCTGCAGAAGAGCCCTCGAGATAGTAGGCACGCAGGCGTTCCATGATGTAGTCATAAACACCCGTTCGCCAGTCACCTTCACCGGCCACAGGCAACGATTCAGCAACCTGGTTGATGAGTTGCATCAGGTCCAGATCGAGTCTTCTTTCGATCAGCAGCCGCAACACACCGAGGGCAGCGCGCCGCAGACCGAAAGGATCACGCGTGCCTGTCGGCTTCTGCCCAAGCGCGAAAATGCCGGCGATCGTATCGAGGCGGTCTGCAATCGCAACTGCCATGCCGGCATTCGTTTCAGGCAGCCGGTCGCCAGCGAACTTCGGCAAGTAGTGTTCCGCAATGGCAACAGCAATCTCTTCGGGTTCACCGTCATGCCGCGCGTAGTACATGCCCATCGTTCCCTGCAGCTCCGGGAACTCGCCGACCATGAGACTCAGGAGATCGCATTTGCAGAGTTCAGCGGTCCGCGCCGCAAGCTGAGGATCTCCGCCGGTCCGCGTGGCAATCAGCGCAGCGGTCCGCTTTATCCGTTCGCTCTTGTCGAAGAGCGAGCCGAGACCCTGCTGGAAGGAAACGTTGCGCAACAATTCACGTTTTGTATCGAGACGCTGACGACGATCGGTATCCCAGAAAAAGGCCGCATCCGCGAGTCGGGGGCGAATGACGCGTTCGTTCCCCTCACGGACTTTCTCTGGAGCATTGCTCTCGATGTTCGCAACACCGATGAAATGGGGCATCAGCGCACCTTGTCCATCGCGTACTGGAAAATACCGTTGATGGTCCTGCATCACGGCGATCGGGACTTCGGCGGGCAGTGACAGGAAGCGGTCTTCAAACCGTCCGGCGATGGGCACTGGCCATTCAACAAGTGCGGTCACTTCCTCGAGCAGTGCATCGTCTATGACAGCTGTTCCGCCGATGGAGAGGGCCGCAGCAATTGCACCTGCACGAGTCTGCTCGCGTCGTACGGCCAGGTCTGCCAGAACCTTTCCCTTGTCCTGCAGGGTTGCCTCGTAGCGGGAGGGACTCGCGATCTTGAGCGGACCCGGCGCATGAAAGCGATGGCCGCGACTCATCGTTCCACTCTTGACGCCCAGGATTTCCGCATCGACAACAGCATCGCCGAACAGCATGACCACCCAGTGGACAGGGCGCACAAACTCGGCTTCTTCCGCTCCCCAGCGCATGCGCTTTGCGATGGGTAGGTCCTTCAGGGCAGTCGCCACGATGGCTGGCAACAATGCTGTCGTGGCTTCCCCGGCACGAACCGCGGTATAGGCCAGCACTTTCCCTTTGGGACCCTCCGCCTGACTCAGCGCTTCGATACTCACGCCGCAGGATGTTGCGAATCCTAGAGCAGCTCTGGTGGGCTGCCCATTGGCATCGAAGCTGCTGGCGACCGCAGGGCCGAGGCGTCGTATTTCCTGCTGCGGCTGTTCCGTCGCGACTTTGCGGACGCGGACCGCAAGGCGTCTAGGCGTCGCAAACGGTTCGACGGCTGCAAACCGGATCCCGGCGCCTTGCAGTCCATTCGCGATGCCATTGGCAAAAGCTTCGCTCAGGTTTCGCAAAGATTTCGGAGGCAGTTCTTCGGTGCCGATCTCGACGAGAAAATCGCGCGTCTTGCTATGTGTTGCGGCCATGGGAATTCGTGTGATCAGGCGGAAAGTGCCGCGGTGGCAAGCAGCGGGAATCCGAGGGCTTCGCGCGTGGCGTAATACGTTTCTGCCACTCCCTTCGCGAGCATGCGCACACGCAGGATGTAGCGCTGGCGTTCGGATACGGAAATGGCGCGACGGGCATCCAGCAGATTGAAGGTGTGAGATGCCTCGAGTACCTGCTCGTAAGCAGGTAGCGCCAGTTTCCTTTCAAGCAGGTTGCGGCAAGCAAGTTCGCAATGATCGAAGCGAGCGAACAACACCGCCGTATCGGCATGCTCGAAATTGTAGGCCGACATCTCGGACTCATTCTGGTGAAACACGTCGCGATAGGTGACCTTGCCCAGCGGTCCATCGGTCCAGACGATATCGAAAATACTTTCGACGCCCTGCAGATACATCGCGAGGCGTTCGAGTCCGTAAGTGATCTCGCCTGTCACGGGGCGGCAATCAAGACCACCTGCCTGCTGGAAGTAAGTGAACTGGGTGATCTCCATCCCGTTGAGCCAGACTTCCCAACCCAGCCCCCATGCTCCGAGGGTCGGCGATTCCCAGTTGTCCTCTACAAAGCGGATGTCATGCGTGAGCGGGTCGAAACCCAGCCCCCGCAATGAATCGAGGTATAGGTCCAGGATGTTCTTGGGGGAAGGTTTGATCACCACCTGGAACTGGTAGTAATGCTGCAGGCGGAACGGGTTTTCCCCATACCGACCGTCGGTCGGACGGCGACAAGGCTGCACATAGGCAGCGCTCCAGGGTTCAGGGCCCAACGCGCGCAGGAAGGTACCGGTATGGAACGTTCCCGCTCCCATCGGCATGTCGTAGGGTTGAAGAATGACGCAGCCCTGATCGGACCAGTAACGCTGCAGGGCGAAAATGAGTTCCTGAAACGTCCGGGGCGGAACGACCCCTTTCTTCTTGGTCATGACTGTCTTGTCGTCCGGGCAGGGATCGCGAGTGCCGCATACAGGTGCGAGCCGTGAAAAGCGCGCGAGTATAACGCGGCCGCTTTCAACCTCGGCCACCGGCCTCGGGGGAGTCAACGGGAAGTTTTCGTCACGCAGGTCTCCTTTCCGCTCGAATCTGGGGCAAACCCCATTTTTTTCTGCACTGAAATAAGGCAGTCTGGCGTCGGCCCCGTCCGTCAACTGACCAGAACCAATGACTTGCGCCATCTCGGTGCGCTGGCATGCTTCCTGCACTTTCGTCGGTCCGGACTTATGGCCCAGGACGTCGATACGGCGGGCGACCCTGGGCGGCTCAATCTCGCTGTCTACCGGAGGAGAATTCATTCATGACGACGCCCGCTGATGTGCTCAGCCTGATAAAGGAAAAAGAGGTCAAGTTCGTGGACCTGAGGTTCACCGACACGCGTGGCAAGGAACACCATGTGACGGTGCCGCACCACCAGATCAGCACCGGCTTCTTCGAAGACGGCAAGATGTTCGACGGTTCGTCGATCGCTGGCTGGAAAGGCATCAACGAATCGGACATGGTGCTCATGCCCGATGCAGACACTGCGGTTCTGGACCCGTTCTTCGAAGAGACCACGCTGATCATCCGTTGCGATGTGCTCGAGCCGGCGACCATGCAGGGCTATGAGCGCGATCCACGTTCGATCGCCAAGCGGGCAGAGGCGTATCTCAAGTCCTCGGGTATCGGCGACAGCGCGCTGTTCGGACCGGAAAACGAATTCTTCATTTTCGACAGCATTCGTTTCGACACGAACATGTCCGGTACCTTCGTCGAGATTGAATCGACCGAAGCTGCCTGGAGTTCGAGCAAGAGCTACGAGGGCGGCAACTCGGGCCATCGTCCGTTCGTGAAGGGCGGCTATTTTCCCGTGCCACCGGTTGATTCGCAGCAGGACATCCGCTCCGCCATGTGCATGGCGCTTGAGGAAATGGGCCTGATCGTCGAAGTGCATCACCACGAAGTAGCCACTGCGGGCCAGGGCGAAATCGGCGTGGGCGCCAACACTCTCGTCAAGAAAGCGGACGAAGTGCAGATCCTGAAATACGCGATCATGAATGTCGCTGCTGCCTACGGCAAGACGGTCACTTTCATGCCGAAGCCGATGGCCGGCGACAACGGCAACGGCATGCATGTCCACCAGTCCATCCAGAAAGGCGGCAAGCCCCTGTTCGCGGGTGATGGATATGCAGGCCTGTCGGAGTCGTGCCTGTTCTACATCGGCGGCATCATCAAGCACGCGAAGGCAATCAATGCGTTCACGAACGCCAGCACCAACAGCTACAAGCGCCTGGTGCCCGGCTTCGAAGCGCCCGTGATGCTGGCGTATTCCGCTCGCAACCGTTCGGCTTCCATCCGCATTCCGTGGGTATCGAGCCCGAAGGCGCGCCGGATCGAAGTGCGTTTCCCGGACTCGACAGCGAATCCGTATCTCGGTTTTGCGGCCATGCTGATGGCAGGACTCGACGGCATCCAGAACAAGATTCACCCGGGCGAACCCGCGGACAAGGATCTCTACGATCTGGAGCCTGAAGAAGCCAAGCACATTCCCGAGGTCTGCTACTCGCTGGATGAGGCACTCAAGGCGCTCGACAAGGATCGGGACTTCCTCAAGGCCGGTGGTGTGTTTACCGACGACGTGATCGACGCCTACATCGCGCTGAAGGCGCAGGAAGTCACGAAGATCCGGATGGCACCGCATCCCCTCGAGTTCGAGTTGTACTACAGCTGCTGAGCCTGCGGTGCCGGGTCCTCCGGCCCGGCACCCTTTTCAGCTCAAGTCCGGTGACGGCGGTCGCAAATCGCCGTCACCGCTTTTGTAACGCGGAGGCGAAGCGGATATGCTCTGGCACTATGCTGTTGCGCATTGCACTGCTGTCCGCCGCGCTAGTGACTTCGGTCCATGCGGCGGAAGGCGTCTGGAAATGGGTCGACGCCCAGGGCGTCACTCACTATGCCGATCGGCCTGTTCCCGGGGCCGTGCAAGTCGACATCAAGCTTCATTCAGCGGTGTCCGAGCCTGCTGCCGCTGGGACGAGCCCGGCTACGACAACGGCTGCTCCCGCTACGGCCGCCGCACCTCCTTATCGACTGATCGAGATCTGGAAGCCGGCACCCGAAGAAACGATAGCGAACACCGGGGGCAAGGTGCCCGTGCGTGTTCGCCTCGATCCGGTGCTCCGACCCAGACACACTCTGGGGATCTACCTGGACGGCAAGAAGGCGGACGGACTGTTACCCGGT
Source organism: Steroidobacteraceae bacterium (assembly GCA_965279735.1). Taxonomy (GTDB): domain Bacteria; phylum Pseudomonadota; class Gammaproteobacteria; order Steroidobacterales; family Steroidobacteraceae; genus CAIUGU01. The sequence continues at coordinate 3,314,582 of OZ257260.1, forward strand.
GCGGTGGAAATCGAACTCCAGGATGTTCCCCGCGGCACTCATGGCGTAGTCGCAGTGGTGTTCGACGACACGGGCAAAGTGGTCCAGCAAGGTCAGCAGGTTGTTTTCTACGTCCGCCAGGAATCGACCGCGCAGCCGCCCGTAGGCCCGACGCTGCGACCAAGGCCAAAGCCTTAAACATTTCCTCGTCTCATCGCCTCCGCGCGGTGAACTCGTTGCACCTGCTGCGCAACCCTGCAGCAGTCACGTGGCTCTGACATTATCGATGTCAGCCGAACCCCGATCATTTGCGGTGCCCGTGACAGATCTCGGCCGCATTCTCGATGGACTCACTACCAGCGTACTGCTGGTCGATCGGGCGCAGACTTTGCTGTATCTGAATGTTGCGGCCGAGACGCTTCTCGGCGTGAGCCGCAACCAGGTTCGTGGCAGGCCGTTGTCAGACCTGTTCCGCGATACGGCGGGCTTGAGTGCAGTGATCGAACGAGCTGCCCAGACATCGCAGCAGTATTCCCGGCGCGAGCTGACCATTCGACCCGTCACCAGCGAAGAAGAACTGGTGATCGACTGTTCGGTTGCACCTTTCGAGGAACCGGGCTCACCGCCCGGAATGCTCGTCGAGATCAGCGATGCAACCCAGCACAAGCGGGTGACACGCGATACGGCATTGCTCACGCAGATCGGCGGCAGTCGCGCGATGATCCGGCAGCTCGCTCACGAAATCAAAAACCCGCTCGGTGGACTGCGAGGGGCAGCCCAGTTGCTGGACCGTCAGCTTGGCGATCCGTCGATGCGTGAATACACGACGGTCATCATCAGTGAAGCGGATCGTCTCGTCAGTCTGGTCGATGCGCTGCTGGGTCCCGGACATGCTCCGCGAAAGGAACCCATCAATGTCCACGAACTTCTGCAGCACGTAGGGCATCTCATGGCGGGTGAAGCGCCTGCCGGTGTCAGCATCGAGCGCGACTACGACCCGAGCCTGCCGCCCATCAAGCTCGACCGCAACCAGATCATCCAGGCAATGCTGAACCTAGGTCGCAACGCGATTCAGGCGATTGGCCAGTCAGGGCGCATCACGCTCCGGACACGTGCGCTCACGAGCGTAAGTATTGGTACGCGTCGCTATCGCCTCGTCGCGAGCGTGCAGTTTGAAGACGATGGTCCAGGCGTTCCTGACCATCTACGCGACACCCTTTTCTATCCACTGGTCACCGGCCGTGCCGAAGGCACAGGACTTGGACTTGCGGTTGCGCAGGACCTTGTCAGCCGTCATGACGGACTCATCGAATTCATGAGTCGTCCGGGCCAGACCATTTTCACCATCCTGTTGCCTTTCAGTACCTCTGATGCAGACGAAATCACTTAATGTTTGGCTGGTCGATGACGATGCCTCCATCCGCTGGGTGCTGGAGCGGGCATTGCGCCAGGGGGGCATGTCGCCCACTGCCTTCGAGCACGCCGATAGCGTCCTGGCTGCACTTCGCCGCAACCGGCCCGACGTGCTCATCACCGACATCCGCATGCCAGGCCGCAGCGGTCTCGAGCTGCTGACCGAGATTCGCGAAAGCCAGCCCGACCTGCCCGTGATCGTGATGACTGCGCATTCCGACCTCGATAGCGCCGTCGCGGCCTACCAGGGAGGTGCGTTCGAGTATCTGCCCAAGCCTTTCGACATCGACCAGGCCGTCGATCTCGTTCGGCGTGCCGCGCATCAGAAAGGCAAGATCGAAGAAGTCGTCGTTGATTCACGGCGCATTCCTGAAATGCTGGGTCAGGCACCGGCCATGCAGGAAGTCTTTCGTGCGATCGGCAGGCTATCCCGTTCCAGCATGACCGTGCTGATCACCGGGGAATCCGGCACGGGCAAGGAGCTGGTCGCCCGCGCCCTGCATCGTCATAGTCCGCGCGCGACCAAGGCGTTCATTGCACTCAACACGTCGGCTTTCACCGCCGATCTGCTCGAGTCCGAACTGTTTGGCCATGAGAAGGGTTCGTTCACCGGTGCCGATGCATTGCGGCGCGGCCGCTTCGAACAGGCCGACGGCGGAACCTTGTTCCTGGATGAAATCGGTGACATGTCGCCCCAATTGCAGACGCGGCTGTTGCGTGTGCTGGCGGAAGGCGAGTTCTATCGTGTCGGCGGCCAGGTGCCCGTGCGGACCGACGTACGCGTGATTGCAGCGACCCACCAGGTTCTCGAAGACCGGGTCACCCAGGGCATGTTCCGTGAAGACCTGCTTCACCGCCTCAATGTGATCCGGATTGAAGTGCCGCCGCTGCGTTCGCGCCGTGAAGATATTCCTGAACTGCTCCTGCATTACCTCGATGCGGCTGCGATTGAGCTGGGGGTCGAGCCGAAGCTGCTGACTCCTGAAGCCGCCGCCGCCCTCGCGAATTTCGATTGGCCCGGCAACGTGCGGCAACTGGTGAATGCGTGTCGCCGGCTGACCGTCACCGCGCCTGGTCGCGAGATAAAGGCGGAGGATATTCCCGCCGATCTCGGTGGCGTGCCGGGTCCTGCCAAATTGCAGGATGAGTGGACGCGACAATTGACGAGCTGGGCTGACAAGCGCCTGATCGCTGGCGGCAACCCTCTGCTCGACGATGCGTTGCCTGAATTCGAACGGACGCTGATCCGGGCAGCATTACGGAAGGCGGGCGGTGGCAGACAGGAAGCTGCAAAGCTGCTGGGCTGGGGCCGCAATACGCTGACCCGCAAGCTGCGCGATCTCGGCATGGACGACGCCTGAGAGACTTCCGGATCCGGGGCGGGTACTCGCGAAGAACGGGTGCCTGCCCTTGCCGCCGCTATAATCCTGTCCGGGATCTTCCAACCCGTACGGACCGCGATGCCTGAACTGACCGAATTCCTGCAGTACCGCTTGCTCGGCAATCCGGTCAGCGCGTGGGCGCTTGCTCTCCTCGCCTTTCTGGTGACCTTTACGGTATTGCCGCTTGTTCGCGGCTATGTCGCGCGGCGTGCCCACGGCACGGAGGGAACGCCACACTCAGTGGTCGTCGAGTTGATCCTGCGCCTGATACCGCGAACCAGCCGCCTGTTTCTGTGGGTCATTGCCGTCAAGGCTGCCGAGACGTTCCTGCAACTTCCGCCGGGCGCACACCGGTTTCTGTCTGTTCTGGTGCTGGTGGTGGCTTGGTTCCAGATCGGCCTGTGGGCCATGGCGACAGTCAGTTATCTGATCGATCGCCAGCGGCGGCGGCGCGGAGAACAGGACACGAGCTTTGTCAGCTCGCTGGCCGTCATCAATTTCATCGCGGGCCTCGGTATCTGGGCACTCGTCGCACTGCTGGCGCTCGACAACCTCGGCGTCAACATCACGGCCCTCGTCGCCGGCCTTGGCATCGGCGGCATCGCCATTGCGCTGGCAGTCCAGACGATCCTGAGTGACCTGCTTGCGTCCCTTTCCATTACGCTCGACAAGCCGTTTACGGTCGGCGACAACCTTGTGGTGGGCGATTGCTCAGGTAAAGTCGAGCACATCGGCATCAAAAGCACGCGTCTGCGCAGCGTCAACGGCGAGCAGATCATCCTGTCGAATGCGGATCTGCTGAAAAGCCGGCTGCGCAACTTCGGCCGCATGGACGAGCGTCGCGGCATCATGAGCATCGGCATTGCCTGCGAAACCCCGCGCGCCAAGGTCGAACAGGTTGCGGGCATCATGGAGGCTGCGATTCGGGCGCAGCCCGGCGTACGCTTCGAGCGCTGTCACTTCAAGGAATTCGGTGCGTATGCCTTGAACTTCGAGGCCGTCTTCTTTGCGCTCAAGCCGAAGCTCGACGCGTTGATGGACGCACAGCACGGGATCAATCTGCGCTTGCTGGAAGCCTTCGCCACGCAGGGGATCGAGCTGGCGTATCCGACGCAGAAGCTTTTGCTGTCACCGCTCGGTGATAGCGGAAAATCCGCTCAGGAGGCTACGGCCTGACGCGGCACCGCGGCGACTTGCTTGCCCGTGACCAGGCTTCCGACCAGCTCGCTGACGGACGACATTTTGGCATCAGCCAGATACTGGGCAATGCCCGCATTGATCTTCCTGCAGACATGCGGGTCGTAGAACAACGCAGTGCCCACGCCGACCGCGCTGGCTCCAGCGATGATGAATTCCAGCGCATCCTGCGCCGAGCAGATGCCGCCCTGGCCGATGATCGGTACGTTGTGCTTGCGGGCGACTTCGTAAACCTGGTGCACCTTGAGCAGTGCGATCGGCTTGATGGCCGGTCCCGACAAACCGCCCTGAATGTTGCCCATGACAGGGCGCCGGGTTTTCACGTCGATCGCCATGCCCATCACCGTATTGATGACGGCAAGTGCATCGCTGCCAGCTTCGATGCAGCGGCGGGCATTCTCGCGAATGTCCGTCTGGTTGGGCGACAGTTTGGTGATGAGCGGTTTGCGCGTCACGGCGCGACAGGCCGCAACGACGCGCGCTGACATCTCGGGATAGTTGCCGAACTGCACCCCGCCTTCCTTGATGTTGGGGCAGGAGATGTTGATCTCGATCGCGTCTATCGGTGAATCATCGAAGCGACGGGTCACTTCGACGTAGTCCTCTATCGTCGAACCGCAGACATTGGCAATGAACCGCGTCTCGGCAAAATCGAGCGTCGGCAGAATCTGCCGGATGACGGTATCAACGCCCGGGTTCTGCAGGCCTATCGCATTCAGCATGCCCATTGGCGTTTCATAAACGCGATGGGCGGGATTGCCGAGGCGCGGTTCGCGGGTTGTCCCCTTGAGGACGATGCCTCCGACGTCACGATTCGAGAATCCCTGGACCCGCGTGTATTCCTCGCCGAAGCCGACGCACCCCGACAGCAACACGATCGGGGAATCGAAACGCAGGCCGCAGAAACTGCTTTTCAGCGAGGGCGGCAGCAACGGGGCGGGAGTGCTGTGCATGAAGGTATCCTTGAAGCCCTAGTCTAGCGGAAGCCCCGTCCGTGTTTCACATCATCCTGTACCAGCCGGAGATTCCCCCCAACACGGGCAACGTCATCCGTCTCTGCGCCAACGTCGGCGCCCTGCTCCACCTGATCAGGCCGCTCGGGTTCGAACTCGATGAAAAGCGGGTGCGCCGCGCCGGGCTCGACTATCACGAGATGACCCGGGTACAGATCTGGGATTCGCTGGAAGAATGCCTGCTGCAACTCGGTTTGCCGCGCTGGTTTGCCGTTTCAACCCGGGGCCAGAAGCGCCACGACACCGTTGAGTTCAAGCCCGGCGATGCTTTCGTCTTCGGGCCGGAAACCCGCGGGTTGCCGCAGGAGATTCTCGAACGATGCGCTCCCGGGCAGCGATTGTTTTTGCCGATGCAGCCCGGCAATCGCAGCCTGAACCTGTCGAACGCGGTGGCAGTGCTGACGTTTGAAGCCTGGCGGCAGCAGGGTTTTGGAGGTGCAGCCCGCCAGGAATAAGCGCGGCTACTCCGCCTTGATATCCCGGCTCATCAGTTCACGAACTGCATCACGAGGCGAAAGGCCTTCGTGGATCACTCCATAGACCTGTTCCGAAATGGGCATTTCCACGGCCAGTCTGGCTGCGACCTGGCGGACTGCCCGGGCAGCGGGGACACCTTCCACCACCTGGCCAATCGACCGTTGTGCCGCGTCAACGCCTTCTCCGGCAGCGAGCGCCAGCCCGAAGCGCCGGTTGCGGGAAGCATTGTCCGTGCACGTCAGCACTAGATCCCCGAGTCCCGCCAGGCCCATGAAAGTTTCCTGACGTGCCCCGAGTGCCACTCCCAGTCGCGTCATCTCGACGAGCCCACGCGTGATCAGTGCGACACGGGTATTGGCGCCGAATCCGAGGCCGTCCGAAATCCCGGCGCCGATTGCGAGTACGTTCTTGACCGCACCTCCTACTTCTACGCCCACGATATCGGCAGAGGTGTAGGCGCGAAAATATTGCCCGGACAGGCTGTGGGCGAGATCCAGTGCGAATCCGGCATCGGTGGACGCAACCGTCATGGCCGTTGGCAATCCGGCACCGACTTCCTTCGCGAACGTAGGGCCGGAAAGTACCGCTACGGGTAGTTGCTGGCCAAGCACTTCGGCAGCGACCTGATGCGGCAGCTTGCCGGTATCGAGTTCGAATCCCTTTGTCGCCCATGCGACCCGTACCTCGGGTGGCAGCAGTCCTTTTATGCTGGTCAGCGTGCCACGAAAGGCATGACTCGGAACCGCGAGCAGCAGGTCCCGGCTGCCTGCAATAGCACGCGCGAGATCGGGTTCAACCTGCAGTGAGTCGGGAAAGGGCGCATCCGGCAAATAGCGCAGATTGCGACGCTCGCGGGCCAAGGCCTGGAGGTGCTCAGGGTCCCGACCCCAGAGCACTGTCCTGCAGCCCGTCCGCGCCAGCTGGATCGCCAGCGCCGTTCCCCAGGATCCAGCCCCGAGGACGGCTATGGCGCTACCGGTTTTCGAAGGGGCGACTGACGCCACTGCGATTCCCGCGACGGATATCAGTTAATTGCCGCGGAAGGATCCTGTATCTGGGGCTGCTGGCGTGACTCAGCCACAGCGCGATCAAACAGGGCTTCAAAGTTGACCGGCGGCAGCAGGAATGGCGGGAAGCCACCCTTCAGCAACAGGTCCGAGATGGCCTGGCGCGCGTAGGGCAGCAGGTAGCCAGGGCAGAAAATGCCGAGCAGACGCTGCAGGTCTTCTGCAGGAACGTTCCGGATCGCGAAAGCGCCCGCCTGCTGCAGTTCCGCGAGCCACAGCGTGGCTTCCCCGACTTTGGCTTCAAGGTGAATCTTCAGGACGACTTCACGCAGCTCCGGTGAAAGCTCGGTCACCGAAGTATTCATGTTCAGGTTGATCGCAGGGCTTGTCGCGCCCGTCGGCATGCGCGGACCATTCGGAGCCTCGAACGAGAGGTCCTTGACGTAAACCGCCTGCGGCGCGAACTGGGGAGCATTGGGATCGACTGCGCCGTTCTGCGGCGAGGCTGCTTCGGCCATGAGGAATTCCTTCGTGACTGTTATGTTGCTGGAAAATCAAATCCATCAATCCGGCTCGAATCGTCCTGCAGATGATCGACAAACGGACTGAAGCGAAATCGTTGTCGGGAGTTCCTCAGGGAGGAGGCGCAGCCAGGAGCGAGTCTAACTCGCCCTTGCGGTCCAGGGCATAGAGCTCATCGAACCCGCCGATGTGCCGCTCGCCAATGAAGATCTGCGGGACTGTCCGGCGACCTCCACTCAGGCGCAGCATTTCATCCCTGCTCGCCGGGTCTTCATCTACCTTGATCTCGGAATAAGCCGCGCCTTTGCGGGCCAGAAGCGCCCGGGCCCGTTCGCAGTACGAACAGAATGCTGTCGAATAGATGCGGACTGGAACCTGTTCCGTCATGCCGGCTTCGCTCCCTTTTCGCCTTTCGCCGGACTGTTGCGGGAGTTATTGGTCTTCACGGCATCTTTCACAAGGGGAAGATTGTCCTGCTTCCACGCCTGCAGCCCGCCTTTCAGGTTTGCCACCTTCGCAAACCCGCTGGCCTTCATGATCCGGGCTAACGATGCGGAAATCGCGCCGGAATCACAGTAGACCACGACGGGTTTCTCGCGGTATTTCTTCAGCGAGTCGAGGCTGGCCTCAAGGTCGCTGCTCTTGATGTGGCGGGCATCGATGATGTGCCCTTCGGCATATTGTTCGTCGGTGCGCACGTCGAGCATCAGGGCGCCCTGGTTCGCCAGCAACACGGCATCCGTGGTGCCTACGGCCGCCGAACCGCGGGACCGCTGTCGAAGTTCGAGGACAATCGCAACGATGGCGACCAGCGCGGTGGCTGCGACCAGAAGCGGATGGTTGGCGACGTACTCAAATAAACGGTTCATGTATTCACGATGTCAGTCGGTAGCGAACGGGAGATCGGGGCTCGCCCCGAGGCGAAAGGCGGGGGAGTATAGCAGCCCCCTCCAGCCTGTAGACTGTAGGGGTTTGAGGCCCAACCCCGCTTGCCGGCCGCCAGTGCGTCTTTAATTCTGCATGCCCAACTCATTGATACCACAGGGACCGACGGCTGGCTGGCGATGGCGCCGCCACTGGCATGCGGTAACGGTCCTGTGCCTGCTGTCTGCCTTCGGGGCGACCACGATCCGGGCTGCCACTACCGAGCAAACGCAGGCCGAACTCAAGCAGGTTCGTGGCCGGATCGAATCGATCCGCAAGGCGATCAATTCGGATGTCCAGCGGCGCGACGCGGTCACCAACCAGCTCAAGGACGTTGAACTGGACATCCAGTCTGCACGGCAGCAAGTGGCTGAAACACGATCGACGAGGCTGGCAACAGAAAAGAAACTGCGCGAGCTGCAGGCAGAACAGGCGGCTACGGAGCGAAAGGTCGCGACGGAGCGGGACGCCCTCGCGGAAGAGCTCCGGGTCGCGTACCTGAATGGGCATGATGAGCGCCTGAAGCTCCTGCTCAATCAGCAGGATCCCGCGATGCTGGGCCGGATGCTGGTTTATTACAGCTACTTTGGCGAGGCCCGCGCGGACAGCATCGCCACCATCCGTGATCATCTTGCTCACCTCGAACTCCTGTCCGACAGCATTAAGGCGGAAGCCGCCAGGCTCGAAAGTCTCGAGACCCAGCGGGTAAGCGAGGTGCAGCGCCTTGCCAATGCTCGCGATCGACGCAGCCAGACGCTGGTTTCGCTGCAGACCCAGATCAAGTCGCGGGGCGATGAATTGTCGCGGCTTGAGCGTGATGCGAAGACACTCGAGCGGCTCGTCGAACAATTACGTCGCGCGATGGAGGATTTCCCGGTCCTGGCCCAGCAGCCGTTCGAGCGGGTCAAAGGCAAATTGCCCTGGCCAATCAAGGGCAAGCTCCTCGCCAGGTTCGGGCAGCTCCGTTCGGGCGGGCCTCTTAAATGGCAGGGCCTGCTCATCGATACCCAGCGGGGCGCCCAGGTTCGTGCTCCGTTTCATGGGCGGGTGATCTACGCGGACTGGCTGCCAGGAATGGGTCTTCTGCTGGTCCTCGACCACGGCAACGGCTATATGAGCCTTTACGGCCACAACGAACAGCTTTTCAAGGCTGTAGGCGACCGGGTGGCGCCGGGCGATGTCATATCGGCGGCCGGGGACAGCGGCGGCAACGCGAACGCCGGGTTGTACGTCGAAATCCGCAAAGGTGGCCAGCCACTGGATCCCCTGGCCTGGTTGACCAAGCCCTGATCGGACTCTCTGTCTCATGCTCCGTAGCGGGGCAATTCTGTAAAGTGCGGGCGGCTTCAAAGAACCCGTTAAGGGTTTCTCCCACTATCCGGCTACGTCATTGCAGGCAGATTCTTCAGGTCCAGCTGGCCCGAATACACGATAGCCATGTCCACTCTCGCTGCGCCGGAACCGCTGCTCGCGCAAGTCACGCCGACTTCGCTCGATCCCTATGGCCAGCTCATCAAGATGCTGCTGCCGCGCGCGCTGTGCATCGCCATCTACGACCGTACTGCCTTGCCGCTGTGGTTGTCCGATGGCTGCGACGGACCGGATCTGCACCAGATCGTCGATGAGGCACTGACAGCAGCCCGCCAACCAGACGCGGAAATCAGCGAAGGCTTTTCACGCAGCTGGGATGGCTCTGTCGCCTATCTCTTCATATTGCGCGACGAATCCCGCCAGATACTCGGAACCGTCGCACTCTCCTGCCGCGAAGCGGCTACAGGCGAGAGCAGGCCCTTCTCGCTCATTCACGGTCTGCTGCGACCAGTGCTCGAAGTGCTGAGCCGCGAACTGGCAAATCAGTATTGCATCGGGGACCTGCAGAAGAACCTGTCGGTTCGCGACCAGGATCTCGAGTTGCTGCTGGGTGCCGGTGGCTCTGCCACTGAGCCGGATGCAGATGATTTCGGGCAGCTGGTCCAGAACTGCGTTGCCCACCTTGGCTGTGCGTTGGGAGCGCTGCTGATTCCCGAGAGGAACATTGCGGTCTGCCGCACTGCAGGCGACGTGCAGCCTGGCACGGGCGCGGATGTGCTGACGCGCGCCCACCGCCATCTGCTTGCATGGTCGCAACTGCATCGCCGGACGATGCTTCTCAACACGGCTGCTGACGGCACTGCCCTCGCGAAGGTTCCTTACAAGATCCTGTCGTGCCCGGTCTGGCAGGGCGCACAACGCGTCGCCGGTATCCTTGTGCTGTTCAAGCCCGCCACGGCGCCCGACTTCGATTTGCGGCAGGTACGTATCGTCGAGCTGCTGACCCGGCGCGTTGCGTCGGTACTGCAGAGTTCCTACGACACGGCAACCGGTCTGCTCACTCGTCCTGCTTTCGAGAAACGTGCGTTGGCCGCACTCGCTTCCAGCGAGCCACACACCAACCACTCGGTGATTTACGTCGACATCGACCGATTGCATGTGCTGAACGAAAATCATGGCATGCACGTTGGTGACGAAGTCATCGTGCGTCTCGCGGACACGATTCGCCGGAGCATGGCGCCGCGCATGCTGGCTGCCCGTATCTCCGGCGACCGGTTCGCCGTGTTTCTGCCTGACTGCGCGCTGCAGTCTGCCAGCCAGCTTGCTGATTCGCTCCGCGACAACATTCTGCGCTTGGGCCACGTTGTAGATTCCAGACCTGTCGACGTCTCGGCAAGCTTCGGTGTTGCGAGTGTAACGCCCGCAAAAAATCCGCTGGCGCATGCGCTGGCGGCCGCTGAAATTGCGTGCAAAGCGGCGAAAGACCGTGGCCGCGGCAGAGTGGAAGTCTACGAGGAAGCCGACAAGAGCATTATCCGCCGCTACGAAGACGTCATGCTGGTCGGCACGCTGCATGAAGCGCTGGCCAACAACCGCTTCCGGCTCGAAGCTCAGCCGCTTGTCTCGATGGTCGAGGGTCGCCGCGGTCAGCGCTTCGAACTGCTGCTGCGGATGATCGATTCAACAGGCGACAGCATTGCGCCATCGAAATTCCTGTCGGCGGCCGAACGCTACCAGCTCGCGCCAGATATCGATCGCTGGGTGGTCCAGTACGTTCTCGATACGCTCGAACCCATTGCGAACCAGCTGCATGCGGTGGGTGCGCATTTCGCCATCAATATTTCAGGCCAGTCGATCGGCGACGATGAATTCCCGGAATTCCTTGAGCGACAGCTGCGCGCTCATGCCTTGCCGCCGGCACTGATTTCCTTTGAATTGACGGAGACCGCTGCGGTGACCAACATCGTCCGTGCCGAATCGCTGATGCGGCGGCTGAGGGACCTCGGCCACGAAATTGCGCTGGATGATTTCGGGCGCGGCCTGTCGTCTCTCACCTATCTCAAGACCCTGCCGGTTTCGTACCTCAAGATCGACGGCGACTTGGTGCGCGATGTCGTGGCGAGTCCCCGTTCCCAGGCGATGGTCAGCGCCATTGTCCAGCTCTCGAAAGCCATGGGCCTCGGTACTACGGCCGAGTGCGTTGAAAGCGACGGCATCCGCGACGTCATCGCAGGTCTGGGTGTCGACTTCGGTCAGGGTTTTTCCCTTGGCCGGCCGCAGCCATTCGACCAGGTTCTACAGCGTTTGCTCGCGACACCTGTAGCTGGAACGCAATCCAGGCTGGCTGTTATCGGGCCCATCCGCTCCGTCGGCTGATCGGAAGCGCGGCTCTTTCCGGCTGGCGTCCGCGTCAGCCCCGTGTACCATGCGCGTCTCCTGCGCTGGCAAGTCCGAGAACCTCCGATGCACCCTGTAACCCGAGCGGCACCGCGAGAACGGCTGACCGCCCGAACACTGCTCTGGCTCGAGATTCTTGGCATCGCGCTCGGGTCCATCACCTATGCAATCGATCCGCTGAATTTCATCCATCCGCGGCTGGCCGTGGCAGGCGTGGTGTGGATGGCGACCGCTGCAATCCTTGTACGCACCGTTCCGGCATTGCTCAAGCGGCCGCGCGCGAGCCGCAATCTGGAGATCGGGGCGCTCCTTGTCTATGCGACTCTGCTGACTGCATCGACCGGTGCGACGAGCAGTCCCTTCATTTCCCTTTATACGTTGCCGTTGATTGGCAGCGGTCTGCTCTGGAAGAGATGGCAGGTTGGCCTGCTGGCCCTGTCCGGTATCGGATTGACTCTCGTACAGAGCGGCCTTCTCGATGCGATGAACGACATGTACCTGCTGACGACAGCGGCCATCATCGTTATCGCGCTGGCGCCAGGGGTAGCGGCAGCGCTGGTTCTGGCAGGACTGCAGGGCAAGATCGGCGACGTCGAGCAGCAGGTCAGCGAACTCGCGGCTCGCGATTCCCTCACCGGGTTGTTGAATCTGCAGGCATTCGAGACGTTGCTCGAGCAACGGCACCGCGAAGCCGATGGCACCGGCCAGACTTATAGCGTAGTGATCGTGGATGTCGACGACATCCGGCAGTTGAATGAAACACTGGGGCATGAAGCGGGCAGCCAGATGATTGTCACAGTCGCCAAGGCCGTCACGCGTTCGATTCGCACCTCCGACTATGCGGCGCGAATGGGCGGGGATGTCTTCATCCTGCTGCTGGCCGAAGCGGATCAGGCGATGGCCAATACCATTGCACTCCGTATCCGCAACAACGTTTACAGCGGCACCTTGATGGTCGAGAACCGGATGGTGCGAGCGACAGTCAGCATTGGTGCTGCTTCGTTTCCGAGGGATGAGCAGACACCGAAGGCGCTCATGATCCTCGCAGACCAGAGAATGGAGCAGGACAAGACGCTCCGTCGCGCGCCTGCACGATGAAGCTTGAGATCGGCGCATGATTGCAACGGGCAAGCGGCTTCCGGGCCTGTTGCTTCTCGTCTGTATCCTGCAGGGGTGCACCAGCTTGCCGGACGCTCCGCCTGTGTTGGGCAAAAATTCCTCCGACCCGCGGATGGCACTGCTGGACGAAATCCAGGACGAGATGCTCGCCATTCCTGCTGGCACCTTCCAGATGGGCAGCACCAGTGGCATTGGCGAAGACGAACATCCGGCGCATCGGGTGTCCCTTCGTGCGTTTCACCTTTCCCGCTTCGAAATCACTCGCGCCCAATATCAGGTCTTCCTGCGCGCGATGGGACGTTCAGCAGAAAAGGGTCCGACAGACGGATCCGACCATCCGGCAGTGAACGTCAGCTGGGACGATGCACAGCGCTTCATTTCATGGCTCAACGGCTCGAGCGGTGAGGGTTACCGCTTACCCACCGAAGCGGAATGGGAATACGCGGCGCGTGCCGGTTCCGCGACCGAGTATTCGTGGGGCGACCTTTTCGAACGGGACTACTTGAACGGCACGGGCGTGGGTGGCCACGACCAATGGCTGGAGACAGCACCTGTGGGGCGGTTTCCTGCCAACGCCTTCGGACTTCACGACATGCTGGGCAATGTGTGGGAATGGACTGCAGATTGTTACCACCCCGACTATGAGAATGCGCCGGTCGATGGGTCGGCGCACACAGGGGAAGAGACTTGCGGTCGCGTACTCAGGGGAGGAAGCTGGAGCGATATTCCCGCGTGGTTGCGCACGGCAACCCGCAACTGGTTCGACCGGGGCGATCATTTCGACTACGTCGGCTTGCGGCTGGCCCGTGATTGAAGTTGCTGGAGAGAGAGGATGGTCGGATTCCTGTTGCGTGCTGCCATCGTGGCGCTGGGCTTGTGGCTGGCAACCCGGATTTTTTCAGGGCTGCACTTCGATTCTCCTGGAACGCTGATCGCTGCGGCATTGCTGCTCGGCCTGGTCAATGCTTTCATTCGTCCCATCGCGATTATTCTGACGCTGCCACTGACCCTGGTCACGCTCGGCTTGTCTCTTCTCGTCGTGAATGCCGGGATGCTGGCCCTGGTGGCCTTGATGCTGGGGGGATTCAGCATCACCGGCTTCTGGACCGCCATCGGCGCTTCATTGATCGTGAGCTTCACGTCCTGGCTCGCATCCGGGTTGATCAATAATCGCGGGCGAGTGGAATTCATTTCGTTCAGGAAGTAGCACCGCGGGTCAGACTACGCAGCATCGTGGCGGGCACCCACCCGATACATACTGAAAGCGACCGCAGCCAGGCACATCAATCCCGCCCAGCGACCGAACTGCAGAATTTCCGGAAGGGCGAGGACATCCGGACGTCCGGCAGTCACGATCGGGATGGCGATCAGGATGCCCATCAGCGCTTCGCCCGCAATGAGGCCGGCCGAGAACAGCACGCCGCGCCGATGAGTGCGATCCATGGCCTCGGCATCATTGCGGTCAACTCCTTTGAATTGTTCTACCGCGTATGCAATGACACCGCCCAGGAAAATGGGAACCGTCAATTCCAGCGGCAGATAAATGCCGACCGCCGCAGCCAGCACAGGAATGCGAAATCCACTCCCCCGCCGCTTGAGCCACGCATCCACCGCGATGATTGCGATACCGACCGCTGCGCCGGTGGCAATTGTCGACCATGGCAGGGAACCGCCGAACAAGCCCGTTGCGACGGACGCCATCAGTGTCGCCTGCGGCGCCAGCAGCGGGTTGGGATGTTCGGACGTGGGAACTCCGATCCCGTACGCTGAGTTCAGGAGATTGAGGACGGGTGCCATCACCAGCGCGCACGAAACGGCGCCAATCGCCAGCATGACCTGCTGTCGCCAAGGCGTGGCGCCGAGAAGGTATCCGCACTTGAGGTCCTGGAGATTGTCGCCGGCAATCGCCGCCGCACAGCACACCACCGCCCCGATCATGATCGCCGCTACTGGCCCGAGTGCAGCATCGCGCCCCATGAGCAGCATGAGCACGGCGGCAGCGAGAAGAATCGTCCCGATCGTGATTCCAGACACAGGATTGTTGGAGGAACCGACGAGTCCGGCCATGTATCCCGAGACCGAACAGAACAGGAAGCCGGTGACGATCATGATCAGCGTCATGCACACCGCGACAAACGCGTCGCCGACGACGAGGTAATAGAGAAGAGCCAGCGGTAGCACGAAAGCTGCCGTTGCAATCAGGACCGGTTTCATCGGCAGATCACGCTCGGTGTGACTCACCGCGACCACCGCACCGGCGCGGGTTGCGGCGATGCCGCTGCGAATACCTGACAATAACGAATGACGCAAAGTCACCAGGGTCCAGAGTCCGCCCACCAGCATTGCTCCCACACCGAGATAGCGGATCTGGGCGGACCACAGGATGTTGGCGGCCGTTTCGGCATCCACACCAGCAAGGCGGGCAGCGAGCGCGGGATTGGCTTCGAGGAAGAAGGTGCTGTAGAGCGGAATCGCAATGTTCCATGAAAGCACCCCGCCCATGAAGACAACGGTGCCGATGTTGAAGCCGACGATATAGCCCACTCCCAGCAAGGCAGGAGAAAGGTTCGTACCGAGGTAAGCGATACCCTTCCCGGCGTACCCCGCAATCGCGGCCGTATCAGGGATCAGTCGCAGACCGCTGGCCGCAGCAAGTTTCAGGAAACCGCCTGTAGCGGCCGAAGCGGTGAGCAGTCTGACGCCGAGCGCCGGATTTTCTCCGGTGCGCAGGATTTCCGCGGCGGCCTTGCCTTCGGGAAACGCCATCTGCTGGTCGACGATGAACAGTCTTCGCAGCGGCACCGAGAACAACACACCGAGCACACCGCCCAGACCGGCAATGGAAAGCACCCAGAGATATCTGAAATCGTCCCAGTAGTTGAGGATCACCAGTGCCGGCAGGGTGAAGATGACACCCGCAGCGATGGAAGAGCCGGCAGAAGCACCTGTCTGCACGATATTGTTTTCGAGGATGTGGCCGCCACCCATCACGCGGAGCACTGCCATGGAAATGACTGCGGCAGGAATGGAAGACGCTACAGTCAGACCGGCGAACAATCCGAGATAGGTGTTGGCGGCGGCGAGCACCATCGCCAGCACGATGGACAGCACCACGGCGCGGAAAGTCAGTTGCGGAGGAGCGTGCGCAGCGCCTTCCATCGAGCCCTACTTCACGCCGCCAGCGAGTTTCTGTACCGATTTGGCCACGAGCAGCAATACGCCACCGCATATCACGCCGTACAGCACGATGTTCATGTACTGACCGGGCATTGCTGACGGATTCTCGGCATGAAATTCACCTGCAATCAATCCTGCGATCAGATTTCCGAGCGAAGTGGCCAGGAACCAGATCCCCATGATCTGGCCGACAAATCGCCGGGGTACCAGTTTGGTCACGGCACTGAGTCCCACGGGACTCAGGCAGAGTTCACCATACGTGTGCAGCAGATAAGTCAGCACCAGCCAGAACGGCAGCACCTTGCTTCCTGCGGCAACGAGATGCGCGGCTTCCACCATCACCAGAAAACCAAGGCCCATCAGGATCAGGCCGAACGCAAATTTCGCAGGTGCTGAAGGATCGAGATTTCTTTTGGCTAGGCCAATCCAGAGCGCAGAGAACATCGGCGCAAACAGCAGGATGAAAACAGGATTGAGGGACTGGAACCAAGCCGTTGGAATTTCCCAGGAGCTGCCAACGCTGCGGTCGGTGTAGCGTTCTGCAAACAGATTCAGGGAGGAACCGGCTTGCTCGAAACCCGCCCAGAACAATGCGCACGCAAGAAACAGGACCAGGATGATGAAGACGCGTCGTCTTTCGACACGATCCAGTCCGGCGAAGAAGAACAGGTAAGCGAAGAAGCCGGCTGCCATGAGCGTGATCAGCAATGTTGTCAGCTGCGCGAGGCCAACGGCTTCCAGGGTGAGAACGCCAGTACTGGTGAGTACGACGATGGCTGCCACCACACCCAATCCCGCGATCACCCATTTCCAGCCTCGCGCTTTGACTGCTTCAGGGTTTTCGTCGGCCCGGAAGTAGGGACGCTCTCCTGCGCCATTGAGATAGTGCTTCGTGTAGTGGAACTGAAGCAGACCGATCGCCATGCCGACAGGTGCAGCGATGAAACCTATTCCCCATCCATACCGCTGTGCGAGCCACCCGGATACGAGAGGCCCGAGGAAAGCACCAAGATTGATTCCCATGTAGAACACGGTGAATCCTGCGTCACGTCTTCCACCCCCTTCCGGATAAAGGTCCGCGACGATAGCGCTCACGTTCGGCTTGAGAAGGCCGACGCCCAGGATGATCACGATCAGGCCGATATAGAAAAGTGCAGGCCCTGAAGCAACGGCCAGCAAAAGATGGCCGGCGACAATCACCCAACCACCCCACCATATGGCTCGTTGCGCGCCCATCAGGCGGTCGGCCATCCAGCCACCAGGCAACGCGACCAGATAAACGGCAGCGGTATACAAACCGTAGATGGCAGTGGCCGTCCGGTCGTCGAGACCGAACCCTTCATCTGCTATCGCGTCCACCAGGAACAGAACGAGCAGGGCACGCATTCCGTAGTAGGCGAAGCGCTCCCACATTTCAGTGAAGAAGAGGGTGTAAAGCCCGCGAGGCTGGCCGAAGACCTGTTTATTTTCGGCCGATGGCGTCATTTCTTGTTGTCACACCCGGGGTTGTAAGGTCTCTGGATCAGGGGATCCACAGCATTGCTGCTGCCTTGAGTCTCGCCGACCGGAGCGACGTGCGCAATACGCGCAGCGTGCAAAGTAACCTGTGGGAATCAGCTACTGGGGTTTTCGCTTTCTTCTTTCATGCGTGCAGCGAGCTTTTCCTTCAGCAGGATTTTCGAAGCGATGATGCCGAGCTCGTACAGCAGGTACATGGGCACCGCCATGAAGCATTGCGATATGGCATCCGGGGGCGTGAGGAAAGCCGCGATGATGAAAATGCCAAGCAGGACGTAACCCCGGTTGCCGCTCATGGTTTCAATGCGCACCAGCCCGGTCCAGGCAAGGAGCACGGTAGCGACGGGAATTTCGAAGGCGATGCCGAATGCCAGGAAGAGCAGCAGCACGAAATCGAGATAGTTCGAGATGTCCGTCATCATCCGGACGCCAACCGGACCCGTCGTCGTCAGGAAATTGAATATCAGCGGGAAAACGACGAAGTAGGCGAATGCGACTCCCAGATAGAACAGCACGATGCTGGATACCAGGAGGGGAATGGCAAAGCGCTTTTCGTGTCGGTAAAGACCGGGAGAGACGAAAGCCCATACCTGGTACAGCACGTAGGGCATCGCGATGAACAGGCTCGTAACCAGCGACAACTTCAGCGGCGCCATGAATGGCGAGATCAGGCTGGTCGCAATGATCGAGGTATCAGGGGGCAGGCGCTTGATCAGCGGGTCGGCCACCAGGGTGAACAGCTCGTTTGAATAGAAAGCGAGTGGGGCGAAGACAATGGCGACCGCGATGACCACTCTCAGCAGCCGGTCGCGCAGCTCCAGAAGGTGCGAGATCAGGGAGCCTTCGGCGAGATTCTCCCGTGCATCACCCTGGTCACTCATTGCTCGGCTTCGGGACAGGCTCGTGTTCAGCAACGCTGTCGGCCGCTGGTGTCACGGTCGCAGCTGCTTCTGTTTCCGCCGCCATATGAACATCCGGCTCAACGGGATAAATCGGTGCGGCGGCCGGCGACGGTGTTGGCGAAGGCGTTTCGCCTTTGCCGTGGGCGGTGCGCTGTTCCTGGAAATTCACTTCTTGGTCGAGCTGGGCCCTCAACTGCCGGGCCATGGATTTTGCACGCCCGGTCCAGCGGCCCACTTGCGCCGCGAGCTTGGGAAGTTTCTCAGGTCCGAGCACCAGAAGCGCCAGACCCAGGATCAGGATGATCTCGGTGAAGCCAACCTCGAACATGTTGACCTTCCAGTCTGCGGCTTCAGCCGTTGGCCGATTTGCTGCTGGCCTTCGTCTCCGGAGTCGATTCGAAATCGGCATCCGGGGTGGCGGGAGCCTTCAGCTGCTTGCTCGCCTCTTCCGTCTCGCCTTCATCCACTGCCTTCTTGAAGCCCTTCACTGCAGCGCCGAGATCCGAACCAATGGTCTTCAGGCGCTTGGCGCCGAAAATAAGCAGGGCGATCGCCAGAATGACCAGGAGCTCACGAAAGCCGATGCCCATTAGTTCTCTCCAGACGGGATTGATGTAGAGGCTGGATCATACGCCAATTGACTGCGGGGCAGGTCAAGGGGGTGTGCGCCAGCCCGCACAATAGACTGACGATCAGGCACGCCGGTTCCACCTGTTTTTCATGGAGAAACCTGCAGCCAGAAAGTGACGGGACCGTCATTGGTCAGATTTACCTGCATGTGGGCACCAAATCGACCCGTTGCGACCGCGGGATGCCTCCGCTGGGCCTCCGTAACCAGATACTCAAACAACGCTTGCCCTTCCTCAGGGGTGGCTGCAGTACTGAATCCGGGCCTTCGGCCCTTGCTTGTGTCCGCTGCCAGTGTGAATTGGGGAACCAGCAAAAGGTCCCCGGCCTGCTCCTGAAGATCCCGGTTCATCCGCCCTGTCTCGTCGGCGAATATCCGATAGGTCAGCAATCTTTGGAGAAGCCGGTCGGCCGCTCCATGGGTATCGCCCTTTTCCACCCCGATGAGCACCAGCATCCCCGGTCCGGTGGCAGCAATGGTCGCGCCATCCACTGTTATCGAGGCGTGAAGGACTCTTTGCAGAAGGGCAATCATGATTTCTGTTGGATGATGAGGCTAAAAATTGAAAATTATCTTTGGAAATCGATAGAAATAATCTCTTTTTCCCACCTTCAGCGAATTCATTTGTAGAAAATGAGAAACTCCATCAAACGCGTGAATTTCTTATTAAAGTGGGATTTATATTCATAAAGTAATCTTGGATATTTATACCGTGGGATAAATAGTTCAAATTACCTCCCATTCGACACTCTTCAATCAGCCAGTCCCACGCGCGGAGTTGACAAACCACGTAACTGTTTTACGTAAGGCCCTGTGATTTCACGCATTTTTATTGAGACTGTAAGAAGCCGTTCATCCGCGAAAGGCATCTTGGCCGCGTCCCGGCCACAGGATGCCCTTGATGAGCCCCAATCCAGAACGGCCTGTCTTACGTTTCCGCTCGGTTTTCATATCGGACGTGCACCTGGGTTTCAAAGGTTGCAGCGCGGAGTATCTGCGCGACTTCCTGCGTTCGATTGAAACCGAACAGCTCTACCTGGTGGGCGACATTATTGATGTGTGGAGCCTGAAGAAGCACTTCTTCTGGCCGCAGGCCCACAACGACGTCATCCGCACGATCCTGGGCAAGGCCAAACGCGGCACCCGCGTCATCTATGTGCCGGGCAACCACGACGAGATGTTCCGCGACTACGACGGCCTCACCTTCGGCAATGTCGAGATTCGCCGGGAAGCCCTCCACGTCACCGCTGACAACCGGCGCCTGCTGGTCCTCCACGGCGACGAGTTCGATGGCGTGATCAAGTGCAGTCCCTGGCTCGGGCATCTCGGCAACCACGCTTACGCCTTCGTCCTGTGCCTCAATCGCTACGTGAACTGGATGCGGCGAAGGCTGGGCTTTCCCTACTGGTCGCTCGCGGCCTACCTCAAGCACAAGGTGAAGAATGCAACGCGTTACATCTCGAGCTTCGAGAATGCAGTGGCTCGCGCCGCAAGGGAACGAGGTGTCGATGGCCTGATCTGCGGACACATCCATCGCGCGGAAATCTCGACGATCGACGGAATCCTGTACTGCAACGACGGCGATTGGGTCGAAAGCTGCACGACGCTGGTCGAGGATCACGAGGGACGTCTGTCGCTGCTGCGCTGGACCGAGCAGAAGGAAGTGGTCAGGCGTTCAGGCGAAAGCGTTCCGCTGCTGGTCGGTCGCGCGGCCTGAGGCTCCGATGCACAGGAAAGCCGCACGATGAAGATCGTCATCGTCACTGACGCGTGGCGGCCGCAGACGAACGGTGTGGTCAGGACCTTGGCGACGACCGCGGACCATGCCACTCGCCTCGGGCACGAGGTTGCGGTCATCGAGCCCGGCATGTTTCATACCTTTCCGTGTCCGACGTATCCGGAAATCCGGCTGGCGTGGATGCCCTATCGATCGATGGCCCGCCGACTGGAAGAGCTGGCACCGGATGCCATCCACATCGCAACCGAAGGAACGCTGGGGGCGGCCGCGCGAACCTGGTGTCTTCGCAACCGCAGGCCGTTCACGACTTCGTATCACACGCAGTTTCCGGAATACGTTCGGGCACGCGTACCCATTCCGCTGGCCCTCAGCTATGCGCATTTACGCCGCTTTCACGGAGCGGCGGTACGAACGATGGTTGCCACGCCGACGATGCAACGTCAGCTTGAGGGCCGCGGTTTCAGGAACGTCGTTCGCTGGTCACGAGGTGTGGACGTTGGTCTCTTTCGTCCTCGCAGCAAGGACTATCTCGCCTGGCCACGTCCTCTGTCGCTTTATTGCGGCCGGGTAGCGGTGGAAAAAAGCATCGAGGATTTCCTGCGGCTCGACTTGCCGGGGACGAAGGTGGTCGTCGGCGATGGACCGGCAAGAGCACAGCTGGAAGCTGAATATCCAGACGTGAAGTTTGTCGGGTATCGCTTCGGTGAAGAACTCGCGCAGCATGTGGCGGCCGCAGACGTCTTCGTCTTCCCGAGCCGCACTGACACTTTCGGTCTGGTACTGCTTGAAGCGATGGCGTGTGGTTTGCCTGTCGCAGCCTATCCCGTGACCGGTCCCATCGATGTCGTGATCAATGGAACAACAGGGGTTCTGAGCGAGGATCTGCGCGCTGCCGTGCTGGCTGCCCTCAAGCTCGATCCTTCCGACTGCAGGCAGCACGCACTTGGCTACACGTGGGAAGCAGCGACCCGGCAGTTTCTGGGGAACCTTGCGCCAGTTGTCCAGCCACTGGTGCAGCAGCCGGCCTTCAATTCGGGTTGAGGGCGTCCGCGCGCACATCCGCTTCGCGCGCTTCCTGCACACGTTTGCGGGCACGATAGGAATCGGCAATGAGTCGCCACGCGGCAGACTGACTGCGTGGATCGCCGGTGGCGAGCGACAGGGCTTTGCGACCCATGTTCTCGGCCTGCGGGTAGCTGCCTTCAGCCTGGCGAACCTTGCCCATCTCGATCCAGAGCTGGGCACTGTCAGGTTCGATTCGGAGCGCTCTCTCGAGCGTGGCAGCCGCTACTGCATAGTTGCCGGACGCGCTTTGGGTCTGCGCCTGGGAAACCAAAGCTCTTGCAGCAGGGTTGAGAGTGCGTGCCCTGACAGGTGGGGGCGGAGGCAATGGCTCAGGAACCGGAACAACTTCAGGCGCGGGAGCGGGCAATGTTTCAACTTGCGGTGCACTTCCCGTCGGCGGAGCCGGGACCGGTGCCGGGCTCGCGGGAGGTGTATACGGACCTGGCAGGGCGCAACCGCCCAGTGCTGCAAAACAGACAAGCAGTGCCAATGAATGTCGGACGCCCATGCTCATCGACCAATAATACCCTGAAGCCAACCGCTCGCCTTCTCACCGAGGTTCTGCAGCACGCCGGTTTCGCATTCGGGCTTGAGGGGGATGACAACGCCTCTCGGGACGGCTACATGCAGGACGTCCTTCGCGCATGCAGTTGTTGCCCCGAGGCCGGTCTGGTACTCGATGGATTTCTCTTCCAGGCTATCCGGCAGGAAGGCATCCCACGAAGAAGTATTCAGGCTGCCCATCAATTGCGACCAGACGGCCAAGGCTCCCGAAGAACCCGTGAGTCCCGTGGGGCTGTTGTCGTCGTATCCCACCCAGACGACAGCCAGGTGGGTGGCCGAAAAACCGGCAAACCAGCTATCCCGATAGTCGGAAGAAGTTCCCGTCTTGCCGGCAACGACCAGGTTCGGCGGGATGCGTGCGCGAGCCGCGCGGCCGGTGCCGCGATTCATCACCTCAACCAGCATGCGATTCACCTGGTAGACCGCGGCCGGATCGGCGACCTGGGCAATCTCGAGTGGATAGGCCTGCAACGGTTTGCCCTTGGCGTCGACAACTGCCTTTACGCCCCGCAGCGGTGTGCGAAACCCACCATTCGCGAGTGCGTTATAGAGCTGGGCCACTTCAACCGGTGATACATCCAGCGCGCCGAGCAACAACGCTGGCACCTGGGCAGGTTCCTTTTCGAGACCGAGATTGGTGAACTCGCGTGCGACACGTGGCAGGCCCACTTCCATGCCCAGATGTACCGTCGCCAGATTCATCGACTGTGACAACGCCCGCACGAGCGGCACAGGACCGAAAACTTCCTGCGAAATATTCTGCGGCTTCCAGGTCTGGCCGTTGGCGAGCTTCACTTCAATCGGAGCATCTTGAATGATGCTCGCGGCGTGATACCGGCCAGTTTCGACCGCGGCCAGATAGATGACGGGTTTGACGAGCGAGCCGATGGAGCGTTTGGCATCGAGCGCCCGGTTGAAGCCATCGAAGCCGACGCGACGGCCTCCCACCATGGCGTTCACGTCGCCACTCTGGGGAGCCGTCACCACGACGACACCTTCGAGCGACTCTTCACGCTGCTTCTTGCGCGCCTTGTCGAGCCGCTCGAGTTCGGCGGTCAACGCGGCTTCCGCCCGCGACTGGATCAGCGGATCCAGCGTGGTGAAAATCTTGAGTCCTTCTTCAGTCAGGTCTTCCTCACGATAGTCACGACGCAGGGTTCGCCGCACGAAGTCGAGGAATGCTGGGTAGTAGCCGGCGACCAGGCGACCATCGCCCGACAGTCCAAGCGGACGCTTGGCAGCAGCCTTTGCGGTTTCAGGCGGAATGTTGCCGTTCTCGGCGAGCAGCTGTAGCACCAGGTTACGACGTTCACGCGCGCGGTCCGGTGAACGTCGCGGGTTGTAGTAAGAAGGTCCACGCGCCACGGCAACCAGCAGCGCTACTTCGTGCAGCTGCAATTCGGAGAGGGGCTTGCCGAAGTAGTACTGGCTGGCGAGACCGAAGCCATGGATCGCACGCTGGCCGTCTTGTCCCAAGTGGATCTCGTTGATGTAGGCCGTCATCAGGTCTTCCTTCTCGAAGCGCGCATCGAGAATGATGGCCATGAGCGCTTCTTCAGCCTTGCGTCCCAAGGTCTGCCGGCTGTCCAGGAAATAGCTTTTCACGAGCTGCTGCGTCAGGGTCGAACCGCCCTGAACGATGCGACCGGCGCGGGCGTTCGCAAACATCGCGCGCATGATGGCGACCGGATCGATGCCGAAATGCGCATCGAATTTGCGGTCTTCCACCACCTTCAGTGCCGCCGGCAGGATGGGTGGAATGTCCGCGGGGGTCAGCACGACACGGTCTTCGCCATGAATCGGGAAAATGCTGCCAATCAATAGCGGGTCGAGACGGAAGATAGGCACATCGGTTCCCGCCGCATCTCGCATCTCGCTGATGGAGCCGCCTTCCACCGCAATACCGAGCGCCTGTGGCTCGCGGGTTTCATCCCAGAACTGCACTCGCCGGCTCATGAAGTCAAAGCGGTTGCCGCGCCGTCGATACGTGCCGGGGCGGTCAGGCTGGCCGGACTGCTGATACCCCAGGCGCTTGAGTTCCTGTTCGAGTCCCGCCGCCGACAAGGGCTGGCCGACATAGAGGTCGATGGGTTGTGCGTACACCTGGGCCGGCAACGTCCAGCGCCGCCCTTCGAATTGCTGGGTGACGACGCGATCGAGATAGATCACGTACACCGCAAAGAAAGCGACGAGAACGGCCGTACCGATCAGCGCCACTTTCAGCAGCAGCATTTTCCGCGCGCGCTTCATTCAGGGAACCCGTTGCAGCAGTCGGGTCGTTGCAGAACGGCAACAGGAAAATCGCAACGCAAAACGTATACCGAAGGGTAGAGAGACCGCGCTGGACGCAAGGGCGAGCATCCTCCAATTCTGGGTTACTGCCTTGCATGCTGGCAAGGCGGATCATGGCGTTGTGAACAGTGAATTCCGGCGGCGACTGTACGCGTCAAGCGTGGCGCCGAAATGTAATTGTTTCACTCGAGCTGAGTGTTCCTGCTTCTCCGGAAGCTACTTTCGCCAGAACGTCGGAGTGATGAGAACGAGCAAGGGAAAAATCTCGAGACGCCCGAGCAGCATGGCGAGAATGCAGATCCACTTCCCGGGATCGCTGACGCTGGTGAAGTTGGAAGCCACCTTGCCCAGCCCGGGTCCCACGTTGTTCATGCAACCGGCGATGGCGGAAAAAGCAGTCACTTGATCTTCGCCTGTTGCCATCAACAGG
This sequence comes from Steroidobacteraceae bacterium, assembly GCA_965279735.1. Taxonomy (GTDB): domain Bacteria; phylum Pseudomonadota; class Gammaproteobacteria; order Steroidobacterales; family Steroidobacteraceae; genus CAIUGU01. Next base: position 3,339,637 of record OZ257260.1, read on the forward strand.
ACCATCAGCAGCCCGAAGCTCACGATATAGACAGCGAAGAAGCCCCAGATGCCGTCGATGACGCGCCATTCGAGCGCCTTGTTGCCCAGCTTCACTGGCATTTCCGCGCTCGGATGCACCAACTTGAAAACCTCTCGGCTGCCCTGCTTCCAGAGCATCAGCCACCGCACCACTTTCATGCCGCCTGCCGTAGAGCCGGCGCAGCCGCCGATGAAACTGGTTAGCACGACGATGAGGGGCAAGGCACCTGGCCACAAGGCGAAGTTGTCAGTCGTGAAGCCGGTGCTGGTCTGCATGGAGACCGCCTGCACGACGGCCAGTCGAAAGGCGCGGGCTGATTCCAGCGGCGTGCCCTTGAGCCAGAGAACGACCGTGTAGAGCGCAATACTGCCAACGATGATGCCGGTGTACACCCGCCATTCCGGATCACGCCAGTAATCCGAAACACGCTTGTGACGCCAGGCCGTGAAATGCAGCGAGAAATTGATGGCGCCGAGGAACATGAAGAACACGGCGATCGCCTCGATGGCGCCATTGTCGAAATACGCAAGGCTCGCATCGTGGGTCGAATGGCCGCCGGTCGACACCGTAGCGAAGCTGTGACCGATGGCGTCGAACAGCGTCATGCCTGCCATCCAGTAGGCCAGAGCGCAGGCAATCGTGATCGAGACGTAGATGATCCACAGCGCCTTCGCCGTTTCGGTGATGCGGGGCGTGAGCTTCGCGTCCTTCACCGGGCCGGGTGTCTCGGCTTTCAGCAACTGCATGCCGCCGACACCCAGCATCGGCAATAGTGCAACCGCAAGCACGACCATGCCGATGCCGCCGAACCACTGGATCTGTTGCCGGTAGTAGAGAATCGACGGTGGCAGCGAGTCCAGTCCGATGAGCGTGGTGGCGCCTGTCGTCGTGAATCCCGAGACGGCTTCGAAGACCGCGTCGGTGATCGACATGTCCGGCCGCTCTGACAGCACCAGCGGAGCCGCCCCTGCGAGACCCAGTACTACCCAGAAGAGGGCGACCACCAGAAAGCCGTCGCGCAGGCGCAAGTCGCGGTGCTGTCTGCGCACTGGCCACCAGATCAGCGCACCGACGGCCAGCAAAGCCAGGAACGAATCGACGAACGGATCCCAGTTGCCATCGCTGTAAAAGAATGAGACCGCAGTGGGCGGCAGCATCGTGAGGCTGAAGATCATCAGCAGCAGGCCGAGGATCCGCTGGACGAGGGCCAGGTTCATGGCTGCGCGCCGTGCGGGCTCATCCCCGCCACTTTCTCGGCACTTCGAAAAGCCTCTCCACGGCTTCGACGTGCCGGCGATCGGTCAGGAACATGATCACGTGATCGTCGCGTTCGATCACCGTATCGTGGTGCGCGATGATGACTTCGTCGCCACGGACGACAGCGCCGATCGTGGCGCCATCCGGCATCGGAATGTCTTCGATGCGACGACCGATCACGCGGCTTTCACCCTGGATGCCGTGGGCAATGGCTTCAATGGCTTCCGCAGCGCCACGCCGCAACGAGTGCACCCGCACGACATCGCCGCGGCGAACGTGCGCCAGCAGCGAGCCGATCGTCACCATCTGCGGCGACAGTGCGACATCGAGAGGGCCGTTTTCCATCAGCTCTGCATAAGCCGGACGATTTATCAGCGCCATGACCTTGTGGCAACCGAGCCGCTTGGCCAGCATCGCGGAAAGAATATTCGCTTCTTCCGAGTTGGTCAGCGCGACGAACACGTCTGACGAATCGATGTTTTCTTCCAGCAGCAGCTCTTCATCCGCCGCGTCACCGTTCAGCACTATGGTGTTCGACAGCTGCTCGGAGATCTGGCGTGCGCGCTTGAAGTCGCGCTCGATCAGCTTGACCTGGTTTTCCTTCTCGAGGAGCTGTGCCAGGCGGAAGCCGATGTTGCCACCGCCGGCGATCACCACGCGCCGCACCGGATCTTCCAGCTTCTGCATCTCGTTCATGACGAGGCGGATGTCTTTCCGCGCGGCCAGGAAGAACACCTCATCCCCGTGCTCGATGATGGTTTCGCCTTCCGGCTTGATGCTCTGGCCGCCGCGATAGATGGCCGCGACCCGCGCATCGGTGCCGGGAATATGCTCGCGCAGCGCCATCAACCGCTGTCCGACCAGGTGACCGCCCTTGAGTGCGCGGGCACCGACCAGGCGCACCCTGCCCTCGGCAAAGTCGAGAACCTGCAGTGCCCCGGGATAGCGGATGAGACGCGCAACGTGCTCGGTCACCAGTTGTTCCGGACTGATGGTGACGTCGACCGCGAAGGCGCGATCCTCATCCGTGAAGAGCTGCGAATGCTTGATGTAATCGCCGGAACGGATGCGCGCGATCCGCGTCGCGTCCTTGTTGAACATCTTCCAGACGATATGGCAGGCGACCATGTTCACTTCATCGCTGTTGGTCAGCGCGATGACGACGTCCGCATCCTTCGCGCCCGCCGCTGCGAGCGTGCTCGGGAATGCGCCGTTGCCTGCCACGGTACGGATGTCGAGACGGTCCTGCAGGTCACGCAGGAGCTCGTCGTTCTGGTCGATGACCGTCACTTCGTTCGCCTCTTCGCGGGCGAGATGATGTGCAGCGGTCTTGCCGACCTGGCCAGCGCCGAGAATGATGATTTTCAACTGAGGCCTGCCGTGGATTCGGGAATCAGTGGCTGACGGGGCCGATCTTGTTGCGGCGCATTCTAGCCCAAGCGGAGCGGCCTTGGCTCTGTGCTTACAACGGCTCGAGGTTCGCGTAGGCCAGCATCAGCCATTTGGCACCCTGGCGCTCGAAATTGACGTGCACCCGGGCATGCCCGCCCTGGCCTTCCAGTCCGAGGACGATGCCGTCCCCGAATTTTCCATGGCGAACCCGTTGGCCGAGACGCACTCCGGCGACCGGTTCTTCTTCCATCATCGGCTTGCGGGGAACGAACACGGGCCTCGAGACCTGGATCCGGGGCCTGATTTCCTCAAGGAGTTCGGCGGGCAGCTCGCGGATGAAACGCGAGGGGGAACCATAGCTGTCAACGCCGTGCAGGCGACGCTGTTCGGCGTAACTCAGGTACAGCTTCTGCATCGCGCGGGTGAGGCCAACGTAGCAAAGCCTGCGTTCTTCCTCGAGTCGCGAAGGATCAGTGGCCGACCGCTGGTGGGGGAACAGACCTTCTTCCAGCCCGCAGAGGAAGACCATGGGAAACTCGAGTCCCTTCGCCGAATGCAGCGTCATCATCTGCACGCTGTCTTCCCACTTGTCCGCCTGCCCTTCCCCCGACTCAAGGACGGCATGCGACAGGAAGGCCGCAACCGGCGACATGTCTCCCGTTTCCTCGGTGTTGAAACCGCGAGCGGCACTGACGAGTTCTTCCAGGTTCTCGACCCGCGCTTCGCCACGCTCGCCTTTTTCCTTCTGGTGATGCGCGATGACGCCGCTCTGGTCGATCACGCGGTCTACCTGCTCGTGCAGCGGCATGCCCTGCGTCTCGCGGTCCAGGCGTTCGATCAGTGCGAGAAACGCATGCAGGCTCACCCCTGCTTTCTGACCCAGCTCGGCGATGGACGCACCGGCTGCCTCCCAGAGCGGGCAGGTGTTGGCGCGTGCGTAGTCGCGGATCGTATCCAGCGTCTTGTTGCCGATGCCGCGAGTGGGCAGATTGACGACGCGCTCGAAGGAAGCATCATCCGCCCGGTTGAAGATCAGCCTGAGGTAAGCCAGTGCATCCTTGATTTCGGATCGTTCAAAGAAGCGCAGGCCGCCGTAGACGCGATACGGCATGCGCGCCGCGATCATCGCTTCTTCAAACGCGCGTGACTGGGCATTTGACCGATAGAGGATCGCGCACTCACGCCGGTTGCCGCCCTTGGCTGTCCATTCACGGATGCGTTCGACGACGAAGTTCGCCTCGTCACGCTCATTGAAAGCGGAGTAGAGCCGGACCGGTTCGCCCTTCTCGCCGCTGGTCCAGAGGTTCTTCCCCAGGCGACCACTGTTCTGCGCGATCAGTGCATTGGCGGCAGCAAGGATGTTCCCGGTGGAGCGGTAGTTCTGTTCGAGACGAAACATCTGCACGCCGGGATAGTCGCGGCGGAACTGATGCAGGTTCTCGATGCGGGCGCCCCGCCAGCCATAGATCGACTGATCGTCGTCACCCACCACGAAAGGCGTACCGGTCGGGCCGGTCACTTCCTTGAGCCACTTGTACTGGACGGTGTTCGTATCCTGGAACTCATCGACCAGCACATGCCTGAAACGCGCGCGGTAATGTGCCGCGAGGTCGGCATTGTCCCGCCACAGCTCGTAAACCCTGAGCAGCAGCTCGGCAAAGTCGATGTTGCCTGCCCGGTTCGATGCGTCCTGGTAAGCGGCATACAAGCGAATCAGCTGGTCACGCGTAGGATCGCCTTCGCTTTTCAGATCCTTGGGCCGCAGACCTTCGTCTTTCTGGGCGTTGATGAACCAGGTGACTTCCTTCGGTACCCAACGCGCTTCATCGAGATCCAGCGCCTTGACCAGCTTGCGAACGGAACGCTGCTGGTCTTCGGCATCCAGGATCTGGAACGCTTGCGGCAACCCGGCCTCGCGCCAGTGGATCCGAAGCAGTCGGTGGGCAATGCCATGAAAGGTACCGATCCAGAGCGGGGCCGCGGGCATTCCGAGCATCGATTCGATACGGCCGCGCATTTCGCCTGCAGCCTTGTTCGTGAAGGTCACGGCAAGGATGCTGTGCGGCGACACATTCTCCACCTGCACCAGCCATGCAACGCGATGAGTCAGCACTCGCGTCTTGCCGCTGCCTGCTCCGGCGAGCACAAGCGTAGGCATGAGCGGTGCGGCCACCGCCTGACGCTGTGCATCGTTCAATGAGTCGAGCAGGGGCGATAAATCCATGCGGAGGGCACCAGTTGCGGGGGCGCGATTGTAACGCAGAAGGCACAGGTCTCGTGGCGTCTGATAGGCTTGGGACACCGAGGAGCAGGCAGTGAAAATCGTCAGTCATCGCCGGGAAATCTGGATTGTGGCCGTGATGCTGGTGGCGGGCTGTCAACGCGAGGCAGCCGTTCCGCCCGTGTCCGTTCCTGGCACCGTCTCCGACGCAGTTTCGGCAGGCGCAACCACTCAAGTCCCCGTGGCTGAATCAGGCTTGACCATCAAGCGCGGTGCAGTCGTTCTGACTGCAGACGCTCGCACGCTGCGCCTGTGTGGCGAGAACGAAGATCTCTGGCTCGCGGACCAGGGTGAAGACAGCCTCGAAGAGGCGTACGCACGACTCGTCGGTGAACCCGGCACTCCCCTGTATGTGGAAGTTCGCGGCGAACGTACGGCTACTCCCGCCGGCACGTCGATTCCCGGCGACTACAAGCAGGCCTTCCTGCTGGAAGAGTTGTTGTATGCCGGCGTACCTGGTGAAGGGGCTGGCTGTGAGACGGGCGCTCCGGCTTACCGTGTCCTCGCGCGCGGCAATGAGCCTTTCTGGGCCATTGAAGTGGCAACGGACAAGATGTTGCTGCGCCAGCCGGAGCTGCCGGCGCCCCTCGAATTCCCCGCGGATGAATCGCAGGATGCCGAAGGCAGCGTGACCTGGCGCGCAGCGGCTGGCGGGCACGCCCTCGAACTCACGATTTCGCGCGTTGCCTGCAGCGACTCCATGTCAGGCGCTTACTTCGCCTACACGGCCGAAGCAGAACTCGATGGCCGCAAGCTGCAGGGCTGTGCCCGCCTAGGTGAATGAAGTGGGTGAATGAAGTGGGTGAATAGACGGGGCGAATTCAGCGGAAGCCCAAGCCTCGTCGCCGCGCTGACGGATCGATCATCCGCAGTCCCAGTCCCAGTCCGAGGGCAAGCAGCGGATCGGTGATCGATGCAGCCTGCCCCGGCTGCCATAGCTGTACCAGTTCAACCGCGATCACGGCAGCAACCACCAGGGCAATCGCGATATCGAGCGAGGCAACTGCATCCCGCACCAGCCAGATCAGCGCACAGCAGAAAAAGAGGAAAGCGAGCAGGCCGCGCGCATCGATCGGCATTCCTGCATCGATCCAGCCGAGGAATGGCCACAAATCAAAAGAGCCCGCTGTGCCGGTGAATTCGAAAGGAGCCAGGCGCTCGAACACTAACACCGCGCCGACCACGATCAGCAATACCAGTCGCCGCAGCGCAGGAGACAGGCGGTTGATGACGATGAGCGCCGGCAGGAGCAGCAGCAATGCCAGAAGCTCCGACGGCACGAATACCTGCCCTTCCAGTAGCAGCCGCCCCACAAGAACACTGGCAATCAATGCCAGCAGCGCTTCGATGCCGCCTTGCCGCGAGGCCAGCGTGACCATGGCCTGCGCGACAACCAGCCAACAGGCGAGATAGCCAAAGGTGAGGGTGAACTCGATCTCCGGGTTGAACAGCGGCGCTAGTGCCGTTTTCAGTTTGACGAGACTGATATGCGGAACAAAGGGAGCGAATCGCCAGCCCAGCCAGAGCACGATGACCGTCAGTGCAACACGATCACCGCGGTTTCCGCCTACCGTCGGCATGTGAATCAGCCGGCTCAATGAACGCCAGGCGAATCCCGCCACCGTGCCGGCGAGCGTACCCAGCGTATTGAGGGTGAGATCCGTCAGGCTCGGGACACGAGGCGAGATGAACACCTGCGCGACTTCGATGGCAAGCGAGAGGGCTGCTCCCAGCACGACCACATACAAGGCGGTGAACCAGCGGCGCCTGCCCGATTCAAACCACAGGAACAGGCAGAAGCCGAGGGGAATGTAGAGCAGGACGTTCGAGACCCGGTCGCCACGGCCTGCGCGGACCCAGGTCAGTTCACGCAGGGCATCCAGCACGCCACCCTCGATGGCATCGCGCTTGAAGTTGAAGGGATACAGGGATCCATACGCGATCAGGACGACGACGGCGAGCAGCAACCAGGGAACGGGACTCTTTGAGCGCACGGGCTTCATGCCCGCGAAGATACCGCAAATCCCGGGGCGGTCAGATCCTGATCAGCCAGTAGTGATCGACCAGCAGGCCCGTGAAGAGCGCTGCCAGATAGGTAATCGAGAAGCCGAACGTCTTCATGGGCAGGCCTTCCGTCGGCCGGGCGAACAGTGTCAGCGCGTAGTAGATGAAAGCCGCGCCCAGCAGGATCGCGGACGCCAGATAAATGAGTCCGCTCATCCCGGTGAGATAGGGCAGCAGCGTCACCAGGACCAGGAGGATGGTGTAGAGCAGGATGTGCAGCCGCGTGAATTCGACGCTGTAAACCACGGGCAGCATCGGAATGCCGGCCTTTGCGTATTCATCGCGACGTGCGATGGCGAGCGCCCAGAAATGCGGCGGCGTCCAGGTGAAGATGATCAGGAACAGCAGGAGCGAATGCGGATCGACATGACCTGTAACGGCTACCCAGCCGAGGACCGGAGGTGCCGCGCCTGCTGCTCCCCCGATGACGATGTTCTGCGGCGTCGCATGCTTGAGCCACAACGTGTAGACAATGGCGTAGCCGATTAGCGAGCAGAACGTCAGGATGGCGGTCAGCCAGTTCACCCAGCCCGCGAGCAGCACCACCGACAGGACGGAAAGCACACACGCGTAAGCGAGCGCACGTTTTTCCGAGAGATGGCCGGCTGGAATCGGGCGATGCCGGGTCCGTTTCATCTGCAGATCGAAACGGCGATCCAGCACATGATTGATGGCGGCCGCTCCCGACGCTGCCAATGCGATGCCCAGCGTCCCGAAGATGAGCGCGTTGATCGGTGGCAGCCCCGGCGCAGCCAGCAGCATGCCGACGACCGCAGTGAAGACGATCAGGAAGACGACCCGCGGCTTGCCGAGTTCGTAGTAGTCGCGCCAGGTGGCTTCGACTGCGGGCGATGAAAGAGGGGTGGCCAACGGCAATTCAGTCCTGGTCTGCATGGGGAAGAAGCGCGGATCTTACAGGCCGCGGCGCGGCGTCCATAGCAGCCGGTTCAGGCGGACCACGCTCAGCAACAGCAAGGCTGCGACGGCGTTATGTGCAGTGGCGAGCCACAACGGCAATCCTTCAACAACCATGAGCGGGCCCACGATGATCTGGATGATCAACGCCACGCCCACGATTGCCCCGGCAAGCTGCGCTGTCTGGGTCTGGGCTTTGCGCCAGGTGGCAATGCTGAGCCAGCCGAGCACGATGGCAGCGACGAGCGCTCCGAGCCGATGCACGAAGTGGATGGCCACCCGCGCGGGGTGATCGAGCACGCCGCCTTCATAGTCGATGCCGAGACCGCGCCAGAGCACGAAGGCATCGTCCAGATTCATCGTGGGCCAGAACGACTTCTGGCACGTCGGGAAATCGGGACAGGCCAGCGCCGCATAGTTCGAGCTGGTCCAGCCGCCCAGCAGGATCTGCACAATGAGAACGGCGAGGCCGATTCGCGCGAGGCTGCGCAGTCCGCTTTCCTGGCCCGGTCGCGTTGTCCGTTCGGTGCGAATCGCAAGCCAGCCGAGCAGCGACAGCGTGGCGAGTCCACCCGCCAAGTGCATGACGACGATCAGCGGTTTGAGCAGCAGCGTCACCGTCCACATCCCGAGCAGCGCCTGCAGTCCCACGAGCGCGACCAGGAAGATCGGCAGTTTGATGGGCTGCGCCGGATCGCGCCGGTTCCACACGGCAAACGCCGCGAGCGCAACGATCACGACGACGAGCGCCCCGGCGAAGTACCGGTGCAGCATTTCCTTGCTCGCCTTGTGCTCGACAAACGGGCGCTCGGGAAATGCATCGGTGATGACATCAAGATTCTGCGCAGCCTGGCCTGCGCTGAGATGACCATAGCAGCCCGGCCAGTCAGGACAGCCGAGGCCTGCGGCGCTGAGCCGCACCCATGCGCCGAGGACCACAACGACAAACGCCAGTATCGCGCCCAGCAGTGCGATGCGACGAAAAGTGATCATGCCCTGTTGTCGCATAAGGGAATTTCCCTAGCCGATCTGTGACAGTTTCAGAAGCTTCTTCAGGTCGTCGAGAATTCCCTTGGGCGGCGCGTCGGCCGCATAACTCATCAGCAGATTGCCGAGCGGATCGACAACGTACAGCCTGCCCGCGGCAAGGACGGGAACGTCCCCATAGACCGGGAACATCTGCAGGACTTCACTGCCACCTGCATCAACGCTCGCCATGATGAGTCCAGGATGTTCTGCGGCAAAGTAACCCTGGTCGCAGCAGGCGCCGGAGTACAGGAACACGCGCTGCACGCGGGAGGCCTCCTGGTTCAGGGCCGTGCGCACCTGGCGGATGTCGATGAGCGCTTTGCGGCACCGCTCGTCGCATTCGCCGTTGCCGGCAAACACCAGGCTCCACTTGCCGCGGAGAAAATCCGGTGCCGTGCTCGCGCCTTCCGGTGTAACCAGCGCCACTTCGGGAAGTGTCCGGGCCGGGTCGATCAGCTCGCCCTTGTTGGTGCTCCCCGCTGGCCGCCAGTCGCCTGCGTAGTACAGCAGGAACGAACCGCCCAACGGCGCGACGAACAGCGCCAGCAGCAGCCATAGCTGGGTGCGTGATCTGCGTTGCTGGAGGAGCGAAGGCTGTACATCGTTCATGCGGACGTCCGGTACTCTTTATATGGAGGCCACAGCGGGCCGCCTCAGGTTCACCACGAAATAGATCGCAACCAGTGCCAGGCTCAATGCAAACCACTGGATTGCATAACCGATGTGGCGCTCCGGGCCGAAGCCGAAGCGCGCTTCCCACACTCGTTCAAAGCCCCCCTCCGCGCCCGGATCCAGCAGCAGGATGGGCCGCTGCAGATGCTCGCCATAGACTGCCGCGAGGTCGGCGTGTTCCGGAAAATTCAGGACGCGCGGCCAGCTTGCCTGAGAAACGTCCGGGTGGCCAAGACGCATCCCGGGCTGCGGCAGTGCATCCAGGAGACCTGCGACCTGCCGCTGTTCTCCGCTCACCGCAATGTCGGGCAACGTGGCGCGATCACGACCTACCGGTATCCAACCGCGATCGACGAGCAGCAGTCCCCCATCTTCAAGCACCAGCGGGGTCAGCACGTGGTACCCGGCTGAACCTGTGCTCGAAGGCATGTTGTCCAGCAGGATCTGTCTCGCCGGATCGAAGCGTCCTGCCGCCGTAACCCGCTGGTAGCGCGGCAATTCCGCCGCATTGACCGCGGTCAATGCAACCGTGGTGGTCTGCCCGGCAGCAAAGGTCGCGAGCAGGTCGCGCTTCTCATCGGCGCGCCGCAGCTGCCAGAAGCCGAGACTGACGAGTCCCGCCATCACCACTACGGTGATGAGCGTAGGCGTGAGCCCCGGAGCAAAGACGCGATTGCCGAAACGGGGCATATAATCCGGCTCCGTTCAATCAGGGAAGAGCCCGTGATCAAGCTGCTGATCGTTCTGTGTCTGCTCGGCATCGTCGCGAGCCTGGGAAAGGGCCTGTTCCACCTGGCTTCCGGCAAGGGCAAACCACAAGCGACCGTTCGGGCGCTGACGGTTCGCATCGTCCTTTCCGTCGCACTGTTCGTGCTGTTGCTGCTCGCGTGGTCGCAGGGACTGATCCAGCCACACGGAATCGGCCAGTAGCCCAGCCCGCAGGCTTGTCCGGAGGGTTTCCCCTCCGGAGCTCAACCGGTCTTCAGAGCCAGTAGACGAAGATAAAGAGGCCGAGCCACACCACGTCCACGAAGTGCCAGTACCAGGCCACTGCTTCGAATGCGAAGTGTTGCTTGGGCGTGAAGTGTCCCTTGATGCACCGGAACCAGATCACCGTCAGCATGATCGCGCCGATCGACACGTGCAGGCCGTGGAATCCGGTCAGCATGAAGAACGTCGACCCATAGATGCCGGTGGACAGCTTCAGGTTCAGCTCGTGGTAGGCCTCCATGTATTCAGTAGCCTGCAGATAAACGAACAGGAAGCCGAGCAGGAAGGTCAGCGCCTGGAAGATATTGAGGATCTTCCGGTTGCCCGCCCTGAGCGCGTGATGCGCGATCGTGATCGTGACGCCTGACGTGAGCAGGATCGCGGTGTTGATCGCGGGCAGCCCGAACGCGGGAATGACTTCGAACTCGCCACCGACAACTGCAGGACCATTGGTCGGCCATGCTGTTTCGTAGCCCTTCCACAGCAGCAGGTTCGTGAAGATCTTGACGCCTTCGCCGCCGAGCCACGGCACGGAGAACTCGCGTGCATAGAACAGCGCGCCGAAGAACGCCGCGAAGAACATCACCTCGGAGAAGATGAACCACATCATGCCCATGCGGAACGACTTGTCGACCGTCTCGTTGTAGAGATGGCCTTCGCTCTCGTGGATGACGGTGCCGAACCAGCCTGCGAACATGGTGGCGACGATGATGAGTCCGGCGGTCATGATCCACGGACCGGGATTCGCGTGGTTCAGCCAGAGGGCTGCACCGCCCACGGTCAGGAACAGCGCGATCGAACCGACCACCGGCCAGTGGCTGCCGCTGCCAGGGCCGTGGGGGATGTAGTACTTGCCGCCGGGTTGTTCGGTGTGTGCGTGAGCCATGAGCTTCAGGGTCCTGCTTGTCCGTCAGAAACTATCGCGCCGCGACCTGCGGCACGTTGTACATCGAATACGCGAGCGTCACGCGATCCACGTTCGCCGGCAGGGCCGGGTCGACGATGAACCGCACGCTCATTTCACGGCCTTCCAGCGCCTCGAAGTGCTGGGGCGTGAAACAGAAACATTCCGTCTTGTGGAAATACTGGGTCGCGAGGCTCGGTGCGATGCTCGGAATCGCCTGCCCTGTCACCGGCTGGTCCACGAGGTTTTTCGCGTAGAACTTCGTTTCGTACAATCGACCGGGTTCCACCTCGACGCTCGCGACGACCGGATGGAATTCCCATGAACCGAACGTCGGCGCGCCCGAGATCATCTCCACCGTTACCCGGCGATTCGTGACGGGCCCTTCGGTGACGATGGACGCCTTGCGCAGCGCCTTGCTATTGCCATACCCGGTGACAGCGCACATCACGTCGTACAGCGGAACGAGCGCAAAGCCGAAACCGAACGCGCACGCAGCCATCAGCCACAACTGGCCGGTGAGCTTGCGATTCTCTGCGCGCTGCTGGTCGTTCACGGCTACCGGGTCACCACGAGATAGATGAAGCCGACATAGAACGAGAGCGCGACGCCCACCAGCAGCAGCACGTTCCTGCGGATGCGGGCGCGTCGTTCGCTGTCACTGAGGATGGGCTGCTGCACGTTCATGATCCTGTTACTTGACGATCGGCGGCACGTCGAACGTGTGATGCGGTGCCGGCGAAGGCACGGTCCACTCGAGGCCCTGCGGCGTCGCGTCGTCCCACACCTTGTCCGTGGCCGGCACTCCGCCGCGAGCACACTTCCAGATGATGTAGACGAACAGCAGCTGCGTGGCCCCGAACGCGAACCCGCCAAGCGACGAGATCATGTTGAACTCGGCGAACTGGGTCGAGTAATCCGGGATACGTCGCGGCATGCCGGCGAGGCCCAGGAAGTGCTGCGGGAAGAACAGTACGTTCACGAAAATGGTGGAGAGCCAGAAATGCCACGTGGCCAGCTTCATGTCGTACATGTGGCCGGTCCACTTCGGCAACCAGTAGTACACGCCGGCCATGATGCCGAAGACGGCGCCCGGCACCAGCACGTAGTGGAAGTGCGCCACGACGAAGTAGGTGTCGTGGTACTGGAAGTCAGCCGGCACGATCGCGAGCATGAGGCCCGAGAAGCCGCCGATCGTGAACAGGAACAGGAACGACAGCGAGAACAGCATCGGGGGTTCGAAGCTGAGCGAGCCTTTCCACATCGTGGCCGTCCAGTTGAAGACCTTCACGCCGGTCGGCACCGCGATCAGCATGGTCGACAGCATGAAGAACAGTTCGCCCGCGAGCGGCATGCCGGTCGTGAACATGTGATGGGCCCACACGATGAACGACAGGAACGCGATCGAGGCCACCGCGTAGACCATTGCGTCATAGCCGAACAGCGGCTTGCGGGAGAACGTCGGGATGATCTCCGACACGATCCCGAACGACGGCAGGATCATGATGTAGACCTCGGGATGCCCGAAGAACCAGAAGATGTGCTGGAACAGCACGGGGTCGCCGCCGCCAGTCGCCGAGAAGAACGTCGTGCCGAAGAAGTGGTCGGTCAGCACCATGGTGACCGCGCCCGCAAACACGGGCATCACGGCGATCAGCAGGTAGGCAGTGATCAGCCAGGTCCACGTGAACAGCGGCATCTTGAGCAGCGACATGCCCGGTGCGCGCAGGTTCATGATGGTCACGATGATGTTGATCGAGCCCATGATCGACGACGCACCCGCCAGGTGGATCGCGAAGATCGCGAGCGGCAGTGCATCGCCCGTCTGGATGATCAGCGGCGGATACAGCGTCCAGCCGCCGGCAGGACCACCACCCGGCACGAAGAGCGAGATGATGAGCAGCGAGAACGCGGCCACGAGCAGCCAGAAGCTGAAGTTGTTCATGCGGGGCAGCGCCATGTCCGGCGCGCCGACCTGCAAAGGCAGCATCCAGTTGGCGAGACCCACGGTCGCCGGCATCACGGCGCCGAACACCATGATCAGCGCGTGCACGGTCGTCATCGTGTTGAAGAAGCCGGGATCGACGAGCTGCAGCCCGGGCTGGAACAGTTCGGCGCGGATGATCATGGCCATCGCGCCGCCGGTCAGGAACATGATCAGGCTGAACACCAGGTACATCGTGCCGATGTCCTTGTGATTCGTTGCAAACAGCCACCGGCGCCAGCCCTTGGGCGCCCCATGGTCGTCGTGTGCGTGATCGTGGGTGTGGTCGGCTACGGCCGCGGAAACATTCTGCACAGAACTCATGACCTACTCCGCCTTCGCGACGCTTGCGAGCGCGCCATCAACAATCGGTGTACCCGGGACATTTGCCGCTGCGGCTGGCGCAGGGGCCGGAGCCGCTGCTGCCTGCTTCTCCTTCAGCCAGACGGCGTAGTCTTCAGGTGTCTTCACTTCCACCACCACCGGCATGAAACCGTGGTCGCGGCCGCACAGTTCGGCGCACTGGCCACGGAACGTGCCGGTCTCATCGGCGCGGAACCAGATTTCGTTGACGAAGCCCGGGATCGCGTCCTTCTTCATGCCGAACGCAGGGACCCACCACGCGTGGAGCACATCAGCCGCTGTCAGCAGGACGCGGACCTTGGCGCCCGTCGGCACGACGAGGGGATTGTCCACTTCGAGCAGGTAGTTCTCGACGGTGTTCGGATCGATTCCCGAATCAAGCTGGCGGGCGACGTTGCTGGCGGGCGCGAGCGTCGAGAAGAAGTTCACGCCCTGGTCCAGATAGTCGTAGTGCCACTTCCACTGGTAGCCGGTCACCTTGATGGTGATGTCGGAGTTGCGGGTGTCCTCGATCTTCACCAGCGTCTCGGCGGCAGGAATGGCCATGCCGACCAGGATGATGATCGGGATGATCGTCCAGATGATCTCGGCCTTGGTGTTGTGGACGAAGGTTGCCGGTTCCGCACCGGTCGATTTCCGGAACTTCACGATCGAGTAGATCATCGCGCCGAACACGAGCACCGCGATGACCACGCAGACCCACAGGATCAGCATGTGCAGCTGGTGGATGTCACGGCTCAGTTCGGTGACGCCCGTCGTCATGTTGAGTTTCCATGCTGCGAGCGCGGGGCTCGCCTGCAGGAAGCCGGCTGCCGCAGCTGCCGCGGCGTATCGCCAGGGAGAGTTCAGGATCTTCAACATGTTGGTGCCAATGCTCCCATTCAAGAATTCAGCCGTAACCCGCGCCCTTGAGAAGGCACGCGGATTTCGCGTTCAAATACATCCCCGGCAGACGTCCGTCCGTCCGCTTAAAGCCCGAAGTCAGGGGACTCGCTTACGTTCCCTATCAACTGCCTGAGGCGCGCCGCTACCCCGCGACGCTCGTCTTCCGTAAGGAAACGTCCCACTTCACAGGCACGACCATGGCTTTCGATGCAGAGCCGGCCTGGATGCAGCGCATGCTGCGGGGCGTGGAGTTTAACCTTGGCCCAGTGGCGTGGAAATACCGTGATCTGCTGACGGGAGCCCCGATTCGAGAAAACAGTCACTTCGGACTCGCTGATTTCCAGCATTTCGCACTCTTTCCCGCGGCGCATGGAATGCAGCGTCGCCCACACCAGCAGCGCGATCTCGAGGCCGGCGAAAGGCAGGATCGGCCATAGCCCCCGGAACGCGAGCACCCCCGCGATCAGAAACGTGAGGCCCCCGGTGGCGATCAGGAAGAGGGTGGCCGTGCGGGGTGTCAGGGAGCAATTCGGAGTGAGGATCAGGCGATGCGGCATGGCGACCGGCAAGCGATCTCGCAAAGGCGCGAAAGCGATACCGCTGCTCATGTTTACCCCGCCCGCCGGACACTGGAAAAAGCGGCGCTATGGTACTTGACGCAAGGCAACCGGTGCAATGCACAAATCCCGGAGGGACAAGGGAATTTTACGGGTCGGACAGGCGCTTCAGCGAATCGCAAGAGCGGCGGCGGCGGCTTCAACGCTGACAGGGGTCAGACGAGGGACAACACCCAGGCAGGCGGTCGGCAAGCGGTCGTGCAACGTGGCGAGGTTGCCGCTTGAGGCCTCAAAACCGGGATCGATGCAGTTGGCGATCCAGCCCACCAGCGGCGCCTTGCCGGTTTGCAGGATGGCCTCGCAGGTCAGGATCGCGTGGTTGATACAACCCAGCCGCAAACCGACCACCACGATAACGCCTAGCCCAAGCGTCTCAGGCAAGTCGCTCAACAAGGCATCCCGACCCATGGGCACCCGCCAGCCGCCAGCCCCCTCGACGATCACGACATCCGCCTGTTCCGCCAGCAGCCGGTAAGTCGCCACCAGGTGGGAAAGGTCGATCGTCACCCCGGCTTCCTCTGCCGCCAGGTGCGGGGCAATCGGTGGGCCGAAGGCGTAGGGGTTCACGCGCGAATACGGGTGGGAGACGGTCGCCTGCCCCATCAATCCCAAAGCGTCTTCGTTGCGGAAGCCATCAGCGGTGAGATCGCTGCCGCTCGCCACCGGCTTCATGCCGACCACCCTTCGCCCGAGAGCGGCATGGCGGTTCATCAGGGCAGCCGCGACCAGGGTTTTACCCACCCCTGTGTCAGTGCCCGTAATGAAGAAACCGGTAGCCATATGGGGGTGAAGCCGCTACAGAATACGATTTATTAAAAATGAACGATGTGCAAGTAATTAAATGAAATTACGGTCGAAAGAAAACAATTCCTGAAGTTTCCTGAATCAGCTCCGTCGTTTGATACTGTCCGCTGCGACCCGTACTTCGCCCCCCGCACGAGAGGCGGGTTCCTGTCCGGTGCCCCAAGCCTGGCCGTACACCACTTCGTAGCTTGCGGGCAGCACCCCGTCCTTTCGGAACTGTTCGTAGGCAGCCTCAAGTTGGCGAAAGGCATTCCGGCCGGTCAGCCCGGCGTTCCGCCCTTGGGCCGCATTCCTCGCGCCGATGGTTTTCAGCTCGCGCATGAGCGCCGTCGCGTCCCGATACGTCAGCGTGAAGTTTTCGATATCGAGCACGGGTTCGGCGAGGCGGGCACGCATCAGGGCATCGCCGAGGTCGTGCATGTCCACGAAGCGATGGACGTGCGGCCGACCATCAACCTGGTGCCAGGCCATCCGGAGTTCCCGCAAGGTATCGGGTCCGAAGGTGGCGAACGTAAACAGCCCGCGCGGCTTCAGCACCCGGCGCACCTCCGCGAACACGGCATCGGGTGGGTCGCACCACTGGAGCATGAGGTTACTCACCACGAGATCGACCGAATTGTCCGGGAGGGGCAACCGCTGCGCGTCGGCGCACACCCGGTCAAACCTTCGCCACCAGCCCTGCTGGCGCCGGGCTTCATGCAGCATGCCGGGAGCAAGATCCAGTGCAATCACCTGGGCCTTGCGATAGCGATCCTTGAGCGCACGGCTGGCGTGACCGGTCCCGGCGCCGAGGTCCAGTACAACCCTGGGTTCGACAACAATGAAGTCGAGCCGGCCAAGCAGTCGCCCCCGGACTTCCTGCTGGAGAACAGCGGCCGAGTCATAGGCAGCGCTCGCCTCGTCGAAGGAACGCCGGATCGCCCGCTTGTCCAGGGCGAACTCTGTGTTTGCCGGATCCGCATCCGGTTTCACGATGCGGCTCCTGCTGCCGGCAGAGCGAGCTCCGGGGACTCGAGGAAACCGAGCAGCACGGTCAGGAATTCTTCGCTATGGGAAATGAAGGGCGCGTGGCCGGCGCGGGGGACTTGGTGAAAAATTGCATCCGGAAGCTGTTCTGCCAGATAGCTGCCCGCGCCGGGCGGTGTCACGCGGTCGTGTTCTCCGGCAACGATCAGTGTCGGCTGCGCGAGGTGTGGCAAAGCGGTTCGCAAGTCCGTGGTCCGCAGGATCTCAAGGCCTGCTTCGAGCGCTGCTGCCTGCGGCAGTCCGCCAGCATTCAACCGCTGGCGCAACTCGCGGAGGCTGGCGAGTTCGCGTTCTTCACCCCGCACTTGCAGCGCGAGGAATTCCTGTACGGTCGCCCGATAGTCGTCCCGCAAGCGCGAGCCAAAGTTCGCGAGCACGGCAGGCGCCATCCCCGGTATCCAGTCGGCGCTATCCACGAAGCGGGGCGTGGTCGATACAAGGACGAGCCGCGCAATCCGGTCGCCGGTCAGCGCTGCGAGCCGCAACGCCAGCAATCCTCCGAGCGACCACCCGAGCACTGTCGCATTCCGTGGAATGTGTGGCGCCACCGCGCGTGCGAAATCATCCAGCCGCGCGAACTCCGGGTTCCACTCGCTGTGACCATGTCCCGGCAGGTCGATGCGATGCAGTCGATAGCTCTCCTTA
This sequence comes from Steroidobacteraceae bacterium, assembly GCA_965279735.1. Taxonomy (GTDB): domain Bacteria; phylum Pseudomonadota; class Gammaproteobacteria; order Steroidobacterales; family Steroidobacteraceae; genus CAIUGU01. The sequence continues at coordinate 3,357,486 of OZ257260.1, forward strand.
AGTTCCTGCGCGATCCCGTCCCAGATGCTGGAGTTCAGCCCCCAGCCGTGGAGCAACACGAGATCGGCGCCGGAGCCCTCGATGTCGACGTGCAGCTTCACGAACGCACCGGCTCGAACTTCAATTGCTTCAGCGCCGCCAGCAGCTGATCGACGTCACTGTCTTCGTGGGCGGCGGAAAATGTAATGCGCAGGCGCGCGCTGCCCTCGGGAACCGTTGGCGGTCGAATCGCACTCACGAGGATGCCGGCTGACAGCAGTGCAGCACTGGCTTCGAGCGCCGCTGCTTCACTGCCCAGCATGAGCGGCTGGATCGGTGTGGTCGAAGGCAGCAAGGGCAATCCCAGTCCGGCAGCCTCCTCGCGGAAACGGGCGACATGACGCAGCACCCGTTCGCGTCGCCAGCTTTCGGCTCGTGCGACCCTCAAGGAGACGCGCGTGGCAGCCGCGACGGCGGGCGGCAATGCAGTCGTATAAATGTAGGTGCGGGCTTTCTGGATCAGCGTCTCGATCAGGCTATCGGAACCCGCAACGAACGCGCCGAATGTTCCGAGTGCCTTGCCGAGCGTTCCCATCAGGACGGGCACGTCTTCCGCGTCGAGTCCTGCGGCATCGACGCTGCCTCGACCCTCTTGGCCCAACACACCAAAGCCATGCGCATCGTCGACGATGAGATGGGCTCCATGACGTTTGGTAGCCGCGGCTAACGATGCGAGTGGCGCGACATCGCCATCCATGCTGAAGACCCCGTCCGTCAGCACCCAGGTGCAAGTCTCCGCGTCCGCGTCTTCATCACGCTCGAGGCGACGTTCGAGAGCCTCTACATCCCCATGTGGATAGCGATTGAAGCGGGTGCCCACCCCAAGGCCAGCATCGATGAGTGACGCATGATTCAGGCGGTCCTCGAACACGTGATCGCCTTTCGTGAAGAGAGCGCTCGCAACACCTAAGTTCGCCATGTAGCCGGTTGAAAAAACCAGTGCGCGCTTACGGCCCGTGAACTCCGCCAGTTCTGCTTCCAGCGCCTCGTGTTCCGGACCATGCCCGGTGATCAGGTGCGAGGCGCCGCTGCCTACTCCGTATGTGTCCGCGGCAGCAGTGAACGCTGCGATGACTTCCCCGTGGCCAGCCAGGCCCAGGTAGTCATTGCTGCAGAAAGCCGTGCAGGGGCGGCCGTCGACCCGGATCCTTACTGGATGCGAGACATCCGGTGTTTCAACGACGCGCCGTCGACGGTAGCGAGCAGGTGGAAGAGCAGCGAGCCGTGACTCGAGAACAGTCTCCAGCCTGCCTCCCTCAAGCGTGGCCACTGCTTGCGACATCGGCGAGGCTGCGGTCGCTTCCCAGCGGAGCTGCTGCATGAGTGTGTTCGTGAGCAGGAGCCGTTTCCGGCTGGATCCCGAGGCGGGCAAAAAGCTTCCGGTCCTGGTTTTCGTCCGGGTTGCCGGTCGTCAGCAGCTTGTCGCCGTAGAAAATGGAATTCGCGCCCGAAAGGAAACACAGCGCCTGAAGTTCGTCAGACATTTCGCTGCGACCTGCCGACAAACGCACATGCGCCTTCGGCATCAGCAGGCGCGCAACGGCAATCGTGCGCACGAAGTCGAACGGGTCGAGCGGCGCCGCGCCAAACAGCGGAGTGCCGGCCACCTGTACGAGCTGGTTGATCGGGACGCTGTCTGGGTGCTGGGGAAGAGTGGCCAGCGTATGCAGCAACTCCGCGCGATCGGACTTCTCCTCGCCCATGCCGAGGATGCCACCGCAGCAAACCTTGATCCCCGCATCGCGGACGGCCTGCAGCGTATCGAGACGATCCTGGTAGGTGCGGGTCGTGATGACCTTGCCGTAGAAGGCTTCAGACGTATCCAGGTTGTGGTTGTAGTAATCGAGGCCGGCTGCCTTCAGTTCCTCAGCCTGCTCCGGCTCCAGCATCCCAAGCGTGGCGCAGGTTTCGAGTCCGAGCGCCCGGACTCCGCGAATCATGTCCGCGACGGCCTTGAGCTGATGCTTCCGGGGGTTGCGGTAGGCAGCGCCCATGCAGAACCGGGTGGCGCCGCTGGCCTTGGCGGCGCGCGCGTTCTCAAGGACCGTCTCCACATCCAGTAGCGTCTCGCGTTCCAGGCCAGTGTCGTAGCGGACGCTTTGCGAGCAGTACGCGCAGTCTTCCGGGCACGCGCCGGTCTTGATCGAGAGCAGCGTGCTGACCTGCACTTCATTCGGATTGAACTCGCGCCGGTGCACGCGCTGGGCGTGGAAGACCAGGTCGGCGAAGGGCAGGTCGAACAGGGCGCGCACTTCATCGATCGTCCAGTCGGTGCGGACGGTGCCAAGGCGATCGAGCTGCGTGCCGGTCATTGGAAGCCCTTGTTTGAAGCGGGGAAAGCAAGGCGGATTTCTGGGCACAAGCGGCAGTTTTGCCGCTTCCAGCGGGCAGGTAGCCCAACCAGAATCCGCGTGCGAGGAGTATTCAGGCGGGCATTTCGCCTGTCAACCAGGAAGGTTGTTGGTGGTCGACGGTTGGTCAAATTTCGTACAGGCTTTGCTGCCGGCAACCTGCGTCATGTGCGGCGGGCCGGGCCAGTCGCCCGCGTTCGATCTCTGCGCGGCCTGCGAGGCGGATTTGCCACTGAACGAGCCCGCCTGCCACCGCTGCGGTGAACCCCTGACCGGCGCAACGACCCAGCCCCTGCTTTGCGGTGGCTGTTTGCGGCGCGAACCGCGATTCCACGTCAGCCACTGCGTCTATCGCTATGCGTATCCCATCGATCATCTCGTCAGGGCGCTCAAGTATCACGGCGCCATCGTGCACGCTCGGGTGTTGGGTGAACTGCTTGCGCGCAGGCTGGCGCGGGGACGCAGCGATCCGTGGCCGAGTTGCATCGTGCCGACACCGCTCGCGACGGAGCGCTTTCATGAGCGCGGCTACAACCAGGCCATTGAACTCGGTCGGTCCCTGGAGAAGCGCCTCGGGATTCCACTGCGGACGGATCTCGTCACTCGCGTCCGGCACACACGCGAGCAGGCCGCTCTCTCACGCAAGGAGCGGCGCAAGAATGTGCGCGGTGCATTCGCCGCTACCGGAAATCTCCGCGCCGCTCACATCGCTGTTCTCGACGATGTGGTGACGACGGGTTGCACCGTCAACGAACTCGCGCGCGTGTTGCGGCGGGCAGGAGCCGCCCGCATCGAGGTTTGGGCCGTTGCACACGCCGAGCGCTGAGCCCCACAGGTTGTCCGGCCATGGCTTAACGGGATCGATGCTATCTTTCCGCTCGCCCGCGAGATGCGTTGCATGACGACCTGATGAGGATGCCGATGGATGTGCTTCGCAACTTCCTGAAACTGGAATCCTCGAGCGGCATTCTGCTGGTCGTTGCCGGAGCGCTTGCCATGCTGGCGGCCAATTCACCGCTCGCAAGCCTGTACAGCAGCCTGCTCGCGATTCCGGTCGAGGTTCGCTTCGGGGCGCTTGAAATCGCCAAGCCGCTTTTGCTCTGGATCAACGACGGGTTGATGGCAGTGTTCTTTCTGCTGGTGGGTCTCGAGGTAAAGCGCGAAGTCTGCGAAGGCGAACTGGCGGACAAGGCGAAAATCGCCCTTCCCGCTTTTGGCGCGATCGGCGGCATGGCGATACCGGCGCTCATCTATGTCTGGTTCAACTGGGGTGATCCGGTCGGCCTGCGCGGCTGGGCGATTCCTTCCGCAACCGATATCGCGTTTGCGCTCGGCGTGTTGCTGCTGCTGGGTGACCGGGTGCCGGTGGGACTGAAAGTATTCCTGCTGACGCTCGCGATCCTGGACGATCTCGGTGCCATCGTCGTCATCGCGGTGTTCTACACGAGCAATCTCTCGCTCACCTCGCTCCTGCTTGCCGGACTCGCCCTTTTCGTTCTCGTTGTGTTGAACGTCAAGGGCGTCGGGCGGATCGCCGCCTATGCGCTGGTCGGCATATTTCTCTGGGTGTGCGTCCTCAAGTCGGGCGTGCACGCAACGCTGGCGGGAGTGGCGACTGCCTTTGCGATTCCAATGCGCAACAAGCGCGAGCCCGAGCGGTCGCCCGTGCGCGACGTGGAGCACTCACTTCATCCGTGGGTGGCTTACGGCATCCTGCCGATCTTTGCGTTCGCGAACGCCGGCGTCAGTCTGGCAGGACTGGGACTGGCAGATCTCCTTGAGCCCATTCCGCTCGGCGTCGCGCTCGGCCTGTTTGTGGGCAAGCAGCTGGGAGTGTTCCTGTTCGCGTGGTTGGCTGTGGTCGCGGGGTTTGCGCGATTGCCTGAAAGCGTAACGTGGCGGCAGCTCTACGGCGCGGCGATCCTGTGCGGCATCGGCTTCACCATGAGCCTGTTCATCGGCTCACTGGCTTTCGATCAGGTGAATGCCGGCGCCGCCAGCACCGATCGCCTAGGCATCCTCGCCGGTTCGCTCATCTCCGCTATCGTCGGCTATCTGTTCCTGCGGTTTGCATTGCCCGCGCAGGCAGCCCGATCAGACTGATCAGGGACGAAAGAGATATTCGAGCGCAATGCCGATGAACACGGCCATGCCGAAATAGTTGTTGTTGAGGAAGGCGCGGAAGCAGCGATCAGGTAGCCGGTCGCGAATCAGCCATTGCTCGTACAGCGCCACGCAGGCCCCGGCCGCCAGACCCCCCCGATACCAGTAGCCGAGGTCGAGTTCGCGTCCGACCAGCCACAGGGCAAGCAGCGTCATCAGCTGCATCACGCAGATGATGAAGCGGTCCGCATCGCCAAACAGGATGGCGCTTGAACGCAGGCCGAGCTTGAGGTCGTCCTCGCGATCGACCATCGCATACATCGTGTCGTAGACGGTGGTCCACAGTACCGCAGCCATGAACAGCAGCCAGCCGATCCTGGAGATCTCGCCCGCCTCGGCGGCGTACGCCATGGGCACCGACCAGGAGAAGGCGATCCCGAGATAGAGCTGTGGCAGCGGGAAGAACCGTTTGAAGAACGGATACGTCACAGTCAGTACAGCGCCAATGAGCGCCAGCTGCTGTGTCGTCCGGTCGAGCGTGAGGACCAGGCCGAGCGCGATCAGCGACAGACCGACAAACAGGATGATCGCCTCGCCGGGTTCGACACGGCCTTGCGCCATGGGTCGATCCTGGGTTCGGCGGACGTGCGGATCGATCTTGCGGTCGGCAAAGTCGTTGATGACGCAGCCGGCCGAACGCATGAGAAATACGCCGAGCACGAACACGATGAAAACATGGGGCTGGGGTTTGCCGTCTGCAGCGAGCCAGAGCGCCCACAACGCAGGCCACAGCAGCAGGAACGTGCCGATCGGCCGATCAAGGCGCATCAGCCGGCCGTAGTCACTCAAGGTTGCGGCAATCTGCGGCAATACTTCGCTGACGAAAGTCGTTTCCGTGAAGCGCGCGCCCAGGCGGCGCATCAGATTGCCTTGAGGTGTCGACATGAATGTTCCTGGCGTGTCGGTGCCCGTCAGACCCGACTGAAGCGCTCTCCCGTTCCGATCCAGCGACTCAGCAAGGGCGCAATGTTGGCCTCATTCTCGTCCAGCATCAATTCCGCCGCCTGTTGTACGCGGGGCAGCAGGTCGGCGTCACGCAGCAGGTCTGCCACCCGCATTCTCGCGAGACCGGTCTGGCGAGTGCCGAGGAGTTCGCCAGGACCGCGCAATTCAAGATCGCGCCGGGAAACCTCGAAGCCGTCATTGGTATCGCGCATGACACCGAGCCGCTCGCGTGCAATCTCGGAGAGTGGTGGCTTGTACAGGAGAACACAGGTGCTTTCCTGGCTGCCGCGGCCTACTCGCCCGCGGAGCTGGTGCAACTGGGCAAGGCCCATCCGTTCGGCATTCTCGATGACCATGAGGCTCGCATTCGGCACGTCAACGCCCACTTCGATCACGGTGGTCGCCACCAGCAGGTCGATCTGGCCCGCCTTGAAACGCGACATGACCGCGTCTTTCTGTTGCCCGTTCAACCGGCCGTGAATCAGGCCCACTTCGAGCTCGGGCAGCGCCGCGATCAGCGACTGTGCCGTTTCTTCCGCGGCTTGCGCTTCGAGGAGGTCAGATTCCTCGATCAGCGGACAGACCCAGTAGGCCTGGCGCCGGTGTTGGCATGCCTCGCGGATGCGCTGGATGATGTCGACGCGCCGCGCTTCGGGCAGCACGACCGTCTTCACGGCAGTACGACCCGGAGGCAGTTCGTCGATGATCGATACGTCGAGATCGGCATAGGCCGTCATCGCGAGCGTGCGCGGGATAGGTGTCGCCGTCATGATCAGCTGGTGGGGAAACCGTCCGTCCGTCTGTCCCTTTTCACGCAGCAGCAGGCGCTGATGTACGCCGAAACGATGCTGCTCGTCGATGATCGCGAGACCCAGGCGCTCGAACGCGACATTTTCCTGGAAGAGCGCGTGAGTGCCGACGGCGACGCGGATGTCGCCTGACGCAAGCCCGGCCAGCGCCTCCGCACGCTTCTTCGCAGGCTGCCTGCCATTGAGCATCACGAGCGGAACGTTGAGCGGGTCGAGCCAGCTTGCGAAATTGCGGGCGTGCTGTTCTGCCAGCAATTCAGTGGGTGCCATAAGCGCAACCTGGAAACCGGCATCCACCGCATGCAGTGCAGCCAGCGCAGCGACCACGGTCTTGCCGCAACCCACGTCTCCCTGCACGAGCCGCAGCATCGGCGTCGACAGCGCAAGATCACGCTCGATCTCGCGCCAGACACGCATCTGCGCATTGGTCAGGGAGAACGGCAGCGAGCGAAGCAGGTTGCGTGGCAGTTCGTTCGCCTCCGGCATGTTCCACCCCGGATCGCGCTGAATATCCCGGCGCAGCAGTCGCAGGCTGAGGTGCTGCGCCAGCAGTTCCTCGAAAGCGAGTCGTCGTTGGGCGGGATGGCGGCCCGCTGCCAGCAGCTCGAGGCTCGCGTCCTGCGGCGGACGATGGACGTACTGGAGCGCAGAACTCAAGGAGGGCAGATCCATTCCCTTGAGCAGCGTGCCGGGTAACCAGTCGCAGACACCTTCGTCATGCAGCTCCTTGAGGGCGAGCGTCGTCAACCGCCGCAGCCTTGCCTGCGCAACGCCTTCCGTCGCGGGATAGACAGGCGTCAACGCTTCTTCGACACCGCTCGAGTCCGCGTCGACGCGCTGATATTCGGGATGCACGATTTCGAGTCCCTGCGGACCCCGTCGTGCTTCGCCAAAGCAGCGGATGCGCACGCCTCGCGGGAGGCCCGCCTGCTGGGCACTCGAAAAATGGAAGAAGCGAAGCGTCAGGAAGCCGGAACCATCAGCGATCCGGCAGAGCAGCTGGCGACGATTGCGGAAGACGATATCCGCAAGCTGCACTTCGCCTTCGACCACCGCGCGATCTCCCGGGCGCAGGGAGCCGATCGGCACGATCCGCGTGCGATCTTCATAGCGAAGCGGCAGCAGGAAGAGCACATCCTGGACGGTGAAGATGCCGAGCTTGCCGAGTTTCTCCGCCAGTGCCGGACCGACTCCGGACAACGCCGTGACGGGTCGCAGTTCGGGAAGACCTGCCTTGGGAGTTCGCGCCGCCGGCGCTTCACGAATCATGAACCGGGCGACAGAATTGTCTGCCTAGAGTTCGAGGATGCAGTCCATCTCGACAGCAGCCCCTCTCGGCAACGCTGCAACACCGACGGCAGCACGTGCGGGGTAGGGCTCACTGAAATACTCGCTCATGATCTTGTTCACGGCGGCGAAGTGTTGCAGGTCGGTGAGGAAGACATTCAGTTTCGCGACGTGCGAGAAATCGCCGCCGGCTGCAGTGATGATGGCCTTGAGATTGTCGAACACGCGCCGGATCTGCAGTTCCATGTCGCCGGTCACGAGCTGGCCCGTAGCGGGATCCAGGGGAATCTGGCCGGAGAGATAGACGGTGTTGCCGCATTTCACCGCTTGCGAATATGTGCCGATTGCGCCGGGAGCATGCGGAGTCGAGATGATCGTGCGAGCCATGGAGGAACCTCTGGAAGAAAGCGTCAGGCGCTGGTCCGGATCACCTTGAGGACATCGGGCATCTTGCGGACGCTGCGAATGACCTGCGCAAGGTGTTTGCGATCGCGAACCTGCAGCTCGAAGATGATCGTGGACGCGTCGGTATCGCTTTCGAGCATCGACACATGATCGATGTTCGTCTGCGTGCCGGCGATGTCGGAGGCGAGTGCCGCGAGCACACCCACGCGGTTGGCGACTTCGACCCGGATCTCGACAGTGTAGAGACGATCCACGCCCGCCTGCCAGCTTACTGACAGCCACTTGTCTGGCTGTTTGCGATAGCTGCGCAGGTTGCCGCACGACTCGCGATGGATGACCACACCGCGGCCGCTTGAGAGATACGCCATGATCGGGTCGTTTGGAATCGGGAAGCAGCAGCGCGCATAGCTCACCACCAGGCCTTCCGTGCCGGCAATCGCAAGCGGATCGAGTTTGGCGGGAACCTGCGCGGCAGCCGAATCGGCGGGCAGGAGCCGACGCGCGACCAGCGGCGCCAGGCGTTCACCCATGCCGATCTGTTCGAACAACTGCTCTGGTGTTTCGAGCCCGAGATCGGCGACGACGGATTGCACCTGAGCATCGTCGATCTTTCTGAGCGACAGCGACAATTCGGCGAGCGCCTGGTTCAGGAGACGCTTGCCGAGATCGATGGCTTCGCTGTGTTTCAGGCTCTTGAGGTAGTGACGAATGGCCGCGCGGGCTTTCGCAGTGACGACGAAGTTGACCCACGCCGGATTCGGCGTCGCGCCCTTCGCCGTAATGATCTCGACGGTCTGGCCATTGCGCAGAGGTGTCCGCAGCGGCACCAGACGCCGGTCGATCTTGGCGGCGACGCAGTGGTTGCCGACATCCGTATGCACGTCGTAGGCGAAATCGACCGCCGTCGAATTGCGCGGCATGCGGCGGATATCGCCCTTCGGCGTGAAGACGTAGACCTTGTCGGGAAAGAGATCGAGCTTCACGCTCTCCATGAATTCTTCGGAGTTGCCGCCCTGCTGCATCTCCATGAGCTGCTTCAGCCACTCATGCGCATGGTCGCTGTAGGCCTTGCCCTGATCTTCGCCTGTCTTGTACTGCCAGTGCGCGGCGATACCTGATTCAGCCACGCGGTGCATGTCCTCGGTGCGGATCTGCACTTCGATCGGCATGCCGTTCGGCCCGAACAGCGTTGTATGCAGTGACTGGTAGCCGTTCACGCGCGGAATGGCGATGTAGTCCTTGAAGCGACCGGGCATCGGGCGATACAAGCCGTGCACGGTTCCAAGGACGCGGTAACACGTATCGACGCTGTCGACGACGATGCGGAAACCGAACACATCGACAATCTCGGCGAGCGAAGCGCTCTTGCGGCGCATCTTCTGGTACACGCTGTAGAGGTGTTTCTCGCGACCCTCGACGCGGCCCGCAATGTTGCCTTTCGTGAGCGCGGTGCGGATGTTGTCGGCGATCTTGCCGATGAACTGCTTCTGGTTGCCGCGCGCCTTCTTGAGCGCTTTCTCGATGATGCGGTGGCGGCCGGGATACAGCGCCTTGAAGCCCAGCTCCTCGAGTTCGCTCTTGATGGAGTTGATGCCGAGCCGGTTGGCGATGGGCGCGAAGATATCGAGCGTCTCGCGCGCTATCGAGCGCCGCTTCGCCGGCGGCATGGCGCCGAGCGTTCGCATGTTGTGCGTGCGGTCGGCGAGCTTCACCATGATCACGCGTATGTCGCGGACCATCGCGAGCAGCATCTTCCGGAAGCTCTCGGCCTGCGCTTCCGCGCGGCTGCGGAACTGGATCTGGTCGAGCTTTGAAACGCCGTCCACCAGCTCAGCCACCTGGCTGCCGAACTTCTCGGCGATTTCTGCCTTGGCGGTCGGTGTGTCTTCGATGACGTCGTGCAGGATGGCCGCAACGAGTGTCTGCGCATCCAGATGGAGGTCGGCCAGGAGGTCCGCGACCGCGACGGGGTGGGCGATGTAAGGCTCGCCGGAGAGGCGCTTCTGGCCTTCGTGCGCCTGGGCGCTGAATTCGTAGGCTTCGCGGACCTGGTCAACCTGGTCCGGGGGGAGATAGGTTTCGAGCTTGTTGAGGAGCTGCGTAACGCCTATCGACCGTCTTCCTGCCGGCCAGAGATTCCGTATGGAAGACGCATAGTCCATGGTTCAGATATGCGGGTCAGCCGGGGTGGTTCAATCTCCCAACCCCAGGTGCGGTGCCCGCAATTCACCCGACATTTCGGGTTCGGGCATCAGCTCGGGGGCGGGACGGTCTGCTTCTTCAAGGATTTCGGGGCCAACATGGCCGGCTGCAATTTCCCGCAGGGCAACCACCGTGGGCTTGTCGTTTTCGACATCCACAGTGGCTTCAGCTCCGTTGGCCACCCGTCGCGCGCGCTTGGCAGCCACGAGCACCAGCTGGAAAAGGTTCGGCACGTTCTGCAGGCAATCTTCAACGGTAATGCGGGCCATGTGGCTTGAGTCCTTAAATAAGTACTTCGAGCAGGGAAAGCCGAAGAGGGGGTAATGCCCGGACCGGACATTTGGCGGGAGTATAGCCGAGCGGCCTCCCCGCCGCATTCGCGCAAACCCTCAACTTCCATTTCCAGGGCCTCTGCCGCCCCGGATCTCGAGGGGAAGCGGCCTCAGCCGGTGCCGAGGAGCGAGGGCATCAGCTCATCGAGGTCCGGTCGGGATGCGCGCAGCGGTTTGCCTTGGTCCGTGACTACGGCTTCGAGGTCATCCAGCGCACGCTCAAAGTCGTCGTTGACGACTACATAGTCGAATTCCTGCCAATGGGCCATGTCGCTGCGGGCGTCCCTGAGGCGCCGCTCGATCACGGCATCGGTGTCGGTAGCCCGGCCTCGCAGGCGCCGCTCAAGCTCCTTGCCTGAAGGCGGCAGGATGAAGATCGAGTGGCATTCGGGCAGGGCCGCCCTGACCTGGCGGGCGCCTTGCCAGTCGATTTCCAGGATCACATCCGCACCTTGTTCCAGAAGGGATTCGACCTGGCTTCTCAAGGTCCCGTAGTAGTTGTCGAAGACCTCGGCGTACTCGAGAAACTCGCGGGCCTGGATTTTCCGTTTGAACTCGTCCTTGGTGACGAAGAAGTAGTCACGGCCTTCCTGCTCGGTTTCCCGCTGGCGGCGGGTGGTGCAGGAAATGGAAAAGCGCAGGGTCGGGCGTCGCTCCAGGAGCGCGCGCACGAGCGACGTCTTGCCCGCACCCGAGGGAGCTGCGATTACGTAAAGTCTTCCGCGCCTTGGAGTCACTGGAGAAACCATCGAGTCGGTCGGGTTGAATTGAACGCTCACCGGCTCGCGGGGCGGCCGATTTCCGGCATGGTAGCAACAAGATTCCGGATGCGTCGTGCGGGTTCCCGGGGTCCGGAAGTGGCTGCCCGAGGGGTGCGGACGGTAAGATGCGCCTCCCGGATTCGGCCTAGATGGCCGGATTGTGAGGCCAACCGGCTGGAACCATTCCCGGCCGGACAATTCTGTGGAGGAGGTTTTCGGTGCTAAACAAGCGCGCACGGTCCGTCGCGGAGGCGGTAGCGGACATCAAGGATGGCGCAACCATCATGGTGGGCGGGTTCGGAACGGCCGGTATCCCCAACGAACTGATCGAGGGTCTCCTCGAGCAGGGCGCGCGGAATCTGGTCGTGGTGAACAACAACGCGGGCAATGGTGATACGGGCCTCGCGGCGCTGCTGAAAGCCGGCCGTGTCCGCAAGATCATTTGCAGCTTCCCGCGCCAGGCAGACAGTTACGTTTTCGACGAGCTGTATCGCAGCGGCAAGCTTGAGCTGGAACTGGTACCGCAGGGTAACCTCGCCGAGCGGATCCGCGCGGCCGGCGCAGGCATTGGCGGGTTCTTCACGCCGACCGGTTTCGGTACGGAGCTGGCGATTGGTCCCGGTGGCCAGGCGAAAGAAACCCGCGAGATCGATGGACGCATGTATGTGCTGGAACACCCGATCCATGCCGACGTTGCGCTGATCCGCGCCGAGCAGGGCGACTCGTGGGGCAATCTCACGTACCGCAAGGCAGCCCGGAACTTCGGGCCCGTCATGGCCATGGCGGCGAAGTGCACCATCGCCACCGTCCATGAGTTTGTCGAGCTGGGTCAGCTCGATCCGGAACACATCGTGACACCCGGCATATTCGTCAGCCGGGTGGTGCTGGTCCCGCGCGTTGCGACGGGTGCCGGCGGCTTCAAGAAGGAGGCGTGAGATGACCTATCAGCGCAGAACCAAGGACCAGCTCGCAATCCGCGTCGCTGCGGACATGCCGGATGGTGCCTACGTGAACCTCGGGATAGGCATGCCCACGCTGGTGGCGAATCACATCGGCGGCGGTCGTGAAATCATCCTGCATAGTGAAAACGGCATTCTCGGCATGGGGCCCGCACCTGCTCCGGGACAGGAAGATTACGACCTGATCAATGCCGGCAAGCAGCCGGTGACCCTGTTGACCGGGGGCGCTTATTTTCACCATGCGGACAGCTTCGCCATGATGCGCGGCGGCCATCTCGACATCTGTGTGCTGGGTGCGTTTCAGGTGTCGGCCACGGGCGATCTCGCCAACTGGAGCACGGGCGAACCCGGTTCGATTCCCGCGGTGGGCGGTGCCATGGATCTCGCCATCGGCGCCAAGCAGACCTGGGTGATGATGGATCTGCTGACCAAGAAGGGCGAAAGCAAGCTCGTGCCCGCATGCACCTACCCTTTGACGGGGATTGGCTGCGTATCGCGCGTCTATTCGGATCTTGCGACGTTTGAATGCTCGCCGCAGGGACTCAGGCTCATCGACAAGGTCGAGGGACTTGAGCTCAAGGAGCTCGAGAAGATGGTGGGTCTGCCGATCAGGACCTGAGACGCTCTTGCTTTCAATTCTTACCTGTTTATTCCGCGAGGCCGATTCATGAGCACATTCGATCAGCAGACCACTAAGTTCCGGACCCAGACGGGCTTCATTGCCGCGCTCGACCAGAGTGGCGGGAGCACCCCCAAGGCACTCAAGCTTTACGGAATCGCGGAGTCGGCCTACTCGGGCGACTCGCAGATGATGGATCTCATCCATGCCATGCGCTCGCGCATCATCACGAGCCCTTCATTCAACGGCGACCGGGTCCTCGCAGCGATCCTGTTCGAGGCCACGATGGATCGTGATGTCCAGGGCGTGCCGACCGCGGAGTACCTGTGGAACGTCAAGCGTGTCGTTCCGATCCTGAAGGTAGACAAGGGCCTCGCGGACGAGGTGAACGGCGCGCAGATCATGAAGGCGATGCCTGAGCTTGATGCACTGCTTGCGAAGGCCAAGGCCAAGGGCATTTATGGCACGAAGATGCGCTCGGTGATCAAGCAGGCCAATGCCGCGGGCATCCAGGCTGTCGTCGACCAGCAGGTTGCGGTAGCCAGGCAGATCATTGCTGCCGGACTCGTGCCGATCATCGAGCCCGAAGTGGACATCCATTGTCCCGACAAGGCGGGTGCAGAGGCACTCCTCAAGGCATCGCTGCTCAAGGGGCTCGGTGGGTTGCCGGCAGGCGAGCTCGTCATGCTCAAGCTGACGCTGCCCGAAGTCGACAACGTCTACGCGGATTTCGTGAAGCATCCCCGCGTCCTCAAGGTGGTCGCACTGTCAGGGGGCTACGTCCGTGCCGATGCCAACAAGAAGCTTGCCCGCCAGCACGGGATGGTCGCCAGCTTCTCGCGGGCGCTGACGGAAGGGTTGACTGCGCAGCAGAGTGAAACGGAGTTCAACGTCGCGCTCGACGCGGCAATCCAGGCGATCTACGAGGCTTCGAAAACCTGATCGTGACCGAAGCAGGTGCATTAGGCGCCAGGTATTCATGCCTCGCGCATTACTCGATGTTCTGCACCTGCTCGCGGATCTGCTCGATGATGACTTTCATGTCGACTGCGGCGCGCGTGGTTTCGACATCCTGTGATTTCGATGACAGGGTGTTGGCTTCCCGGTTGAGCTCCTGCATCAGGAAGTCGAGTCGCCGGCCCGCAGGATCAGACGAATCGAGTGCCGCCATGATCTCGGTGAGGTGGCTCTCCAGTCGGTCGAGCTCCTCATCGACATCCATCTTGTGGGTGTAGAGGACGATCTCCTGCTCCAGGCGCGATGGATCGACGGTCTGGGCGAGCTGGGCCACCTTGTCGATGATGCGCTGACGCAAGCGCGCAGACACCTCAGGCAGCCGCGCTTTCACCACGCCAACGTGACCCTGCATCGCGAGGCAGCGTTGCAGGATGACCTCGCGCATTCTCGCGCCTTCGCGTGCGCGCGCTTCGTTGAGTTCGCTCAGGGATTCCCGCACCAGGTCGAGCACTGCAGCGAGCGCCGGACTGAGGTCGCGCTCGGGTTCGCGGATGGCACCCGGCCAGCGCATCACTTCCAGCGGGCTGACGGGCGCAGCGGTCGCCATCCGGTGGTGCAGTTCGGCAACCTGCTTCAGAAGCTGCCCGACCAGTTCGTCGTTGACCTCGATGGCCGGGGACGTACCGGCAGTCGCCTTCAGATACAGGTTGGCATCCACCTTCCCGCGCCGTAGCGAGGCTCCGATCAGCTGGCGTACCTCGTTCTCTGCGGACTTGAGTTCGTCGGGCAGCCGGAGAGCCAGTTCAAGATAACGATGGTTGACGGTGCGGAGTTCACACGACAGTGTGCCCCATGCGCCCTGGCGCTCGCGTCGGGCGAAGCCGGTCATGCTGCGGATCATCTCTTTTACTCTGATGCGTGCGGGGTGTTATAAAGCGCCGCGAAGTGTAGCAGCAGATACACGTACACCGGAGTTGTCGTTGCGGATCGAGTATGCAGACCTAAGTCTTGTTGGCGCTCGCGAGGACAACCAGGATCGAGTCGCCGTTGCCGTTTCCGAACGGTCCGTCCTGCTCGTCGTAATCGACGGCATGGGCGGCCATGCCGATGGCGCAAAAGCCGCCGATACGGCCCTCAAGAGCATGCTGGATTCGTTCTGGCAGTCATCGCTCCCTGTCTTCGACCCTCTGGGCTTCGTGCATCTCGCGATTGGTCGCGCCCATGACGAAGTGTGTCGTCTCGGGAACGGGCTGACCGTCGATGCCCGCCCGCGTGCGACCACGGCCGTCTGCCTGGTGCAGGACGGATCTGCGTACTGGGGCCATGTCGGCGACAGCCGCATCTACCTGGTGCGGCGTGGCCAGGCTGTGGAACGGACCCGCGACCACAGTCATGTGGAACTCCTGCTACGCGAGAAGAAGATCAGTGAAGACGAAGTTGCGAACCATCCGATGCGGAATTTCGTCGAGAGTTGTCTCGGGGGCGATCCTGCCATTCCCGAAATGACCATCAGCGGCCGCAAGCCCCTGGAATCCGGCGACGTGCTGTTGCTGTGTACCGATGGCATCTGGTCCAACCTGAGCGATCAGACCATCGCCGGCTATTGCAGCGACGAGGGTCGTGATCTGCGCGTGGCCCTCGAGGAACTCGGGAGTCGCGCGGTGACGGCATCAGCCCCGTTCAGCGACAACTCCACAGCGGCGATCCTGCGCTGGAAGGGCGAATGAGCGCCTCCAAGCGTCCGGGCGGACGTGCGCCCGACCAGCTGCGTGCCGTGCGCTTCACGCGCCAATACACGCGCCACGCGGAAGGTTCGGTGCTCGTCGAATTCGGCGATACCAAGGTTCTGTGTACGGCGACCGTGGAAGGCAGTGTGCCTTCGTTCTTGCGGAATTCCGGCCAGGGTTGGGTCACGGCCGAGTACGGCATGCTGCCGCGTGCAACGCATACGCGTTCAGCCCGTGAAGCGGCCAAGGGCAAGCAAGGCGGACGCACTCTGGAAATCCAGCGACTGATTGGCCGCTCGCTCCGCGCTGTCGTCGACATGAAGGCGCTCGGAGAACGTACCGTGACCCTCGATTGCGATGTCCTGCAGGCCGACGGCGGCACGCGGACTGCTGCGATTACGGGCAGCTATGTCGCGCTGGTCGATGCAGTGGCAGCACTCGTGAAGCGCGGGCAACTCAAGGAAAGTCCTGTTCACGGCCAGGTTGCCGCGGTCTCGGTGGGCATCTGCGGCGGCGTACCGGTCCTGGATCTTGAATACGTCGAGGATTCGGAAGCCGAGACAGACATGAACGTCGTTATGAACAACGGTGGAGGCTTCATCGAAATCCAGGGCACCGCCGAAGGCCATGCCTTCCGCCGTCATGAGCTCGACGAGCTGCTGAACCTTGCCGCAGGTGGCATCGGGCAGTTGCTGGCGTTGCAGCTCGAGGCGCTGCACGCGGATTGACCGGTTCATGCGCCTCGTTCTTGCCACCGGCAATCCAGCCAAACTCCGCGAGCTTGAAGAGCTGTTGTCACCCTGGAATGTCGAGGTACTGCCGCAATCGGCCTTCACCACGACCAGTGCAGTGGAAAGCGGCCTGACCTTTGCCGAGAACGCAATACTCAAGGCGCGTCATGCCGCGGAGATCTCGGGGTTGCCGGCTGTTGCGGATGACTCCGGCCTCGAAGTCGATGTGCTGCAGGGCGGACCCGGAATCTATTCCGCCCGCTATGCAGGGCCGGATGCCAGTGACGCCGAAAATCTTGCCAAACTGCTGCGGGAACTCGACAAGATCCCCGACGCATTGCGAACCGCCCGCTATCGATGCGCGCTGGTTTATCTGCGCTCTGCGCTCGATCCTTCACCATTGATCTGCCAGGCAAGCTGGGAAGGGAGCATCCTTCGCGAGCGCCGCGGCACCGGTGGCTTCGGCTATGACCCGGTCTTCGAGGTCGCAGGACTTGACGTGACTGCCGCAGAACTCGCTCCGGCGGAAAAGAACCGGCTCAGTCATCGAGGACAGGCATTGCGCATGCTGGTAGCCGAACTCGAAACCGCGCAGGTGCTCCGTCCACGAACGTGAGCGGAACAGTCATGACGCAGGTGAGTCCTCCGCTCGCGCTGTACGTCCACATTCCGTGGTGCGTGCGCAAATGCCCGTACTGCGATTTCAATTCGCACCAAGCTCCTGAGGGGCAGCTGCCGGAGGATCGCTACGTAGACGCGCTCGTCGGCGACCTGGAGCACGATCTGGCATCGTTGCCTGCCCGGGAGCTGGTTTCGATTTTCATCGGCGGTGGAACTCCGAGCCTGTTCAGTCCCCGTGCGATCAGCCGGTTGCTATCCGAAGTGCGGGACAGGATGTCGTGCGTACCCGATCTCGAGGTGACGCTGGAAGCCAATCCCGGAACGATCGAGCACGGCAGATTCGCCGAATACCGTGAAGCCGGGATAACCAGGGTCTCACTCGGGGTCCAGAGCTTTTCTGCCGGGCAGCTGAAGCGGCTGGGACGGATTCATTCCCCGGATGATGTCATCCGCGCAGTGACGGAGCTCAAGGCGGCCGGTATCCACAACTTCAATCTGGACCTGATGTACGCGCTGCCCGGGCAGACGGTGGCTGAGGCACTGCACGATGTCTCAAGCGCCATCGCGCTCAATCCTCGTCATCTCTCCCACTACCAGCTAACGATGGAGCCCGGGACGGTCTTCCATCGTCGTCCACCTGCGGGGTTGCCGGACCTTGAGACCGCTTGGGAAATCCAGACTGCGTGTCAGGCGTTGCTCGCAGAACATGGATTTGAGCAGTACGAAGTGTCTGCCTACGCTGCACGCGAGAACCGTTGCCGGCACAACGTGAACTACTGGCAGTTCGGGGACTACCTTGGCATTGGTGCGGGTGCCCACGGCAAAATGACCGACGCCACAGGAAGGGTGCTGCGCACGACGCGGCACAAGCAGCCGCGTGAATATCTTTCTGCTGCAGCACCTGCCGGCAGACTTCAGGAGATGCGCGTGATCCGCAACGAAGAGCTGCCTTTCGAGTTCATGCTGAACGCGTTGAGGTTGCGCGAAGGATTCGCGATGGGTGATTTCGAAGCGCGCACGGGACTTTCCGGCGCCGCAATTCTGCAGGCTGTTCAACTCGCAGAGGGGAAAGGCTTGCTTGTGAGCGCGGAGCCCGACTACTGGTTGCCGAGCGAACTGGGCTGGCGATTCCTGAACGATTTGCAGGAGCTTTTCCTCCCCTGACGGGGTTGAGGCAGCGTGCGAAACCCGCTCGCAAGCTTGTGAAACGGTTTGCAAATTTGCCTCCCGAGGGCGCTGTAAACGGCTCGCCGGAGGAAGGTTATGCACATCGCGGGCCGACGCCGGGAAATCGCGTATCTTGATGACGACATCGCATCATTCATATCAGATAGCGTCCGCAACTATCTGATAGATAAAGGACAAAAGGGGTGGCTAAATTTTGACCAATCTGACTGTGACACTTTCTTGATGCCGTAGCGGTACCGTAAAGGGAGTTTCTTCCACAGACTTATCCACAGGTTTTGTGGATAACCGCAGCCCCCTTGATTTTGGCGCTCTGCAACGTGTCGCACCCGAGCCACGCGATTTGCTGGCGAAGGATTCAATGCTTGTAAGCACAGGACTCCATCGCTACACTGCGCGACCCATTTTCCGAAGGGAGCGCTGACGAAAGCGGCGCTCATAAGCTCATGAAGGCCGGCATTCATCCCGAGTACAAGGAAATTACCGTGCAGTGCAGCTGCGGCAATACGTTCCAGACAAAATCGACTCTTGCAGAAGATCTGCAGATCGAAGTGTGTTCCAACTGCCACCCTTTCTATACGGGCAAGCAGAAGGTTGTCGATACCGGCGGCCGGGTGGACAAGTTCCGCAAGAAATACGCGCGCAGCTGATCTGAATGGTATTGCCGGTCTGGCCGGACTGTTCGGATTGAACCGGGATTGAAGAAGGGGTGCTTAGGCACCCCTTCTGTTTTTGGCGTGCGCTGAAGGCGCTTCGCTTGTCGCCCTGTCGGGCGGGGGGTTATAACGGAACCAAATCCCGCATCCGCCCCCTCAAAGAGAGCCATGGCGCAAAAACCCGAGCGATTCCCTCCTTTCCGGCGCACCGCAGGCGTCTGGTCGGTCATGGCGCTGGGACTGCTTGGCCTGACAGGTTGCGCGACCAATCCCGTCACGGGACGTCCCAACATCGCTTTCATGTCGGAAGCCGATGAAATCCGTATCGGCCAGCAGATGCATCCCCAGATCCTGCAGCAGTACGGCGCCTACGATGACGCGAAGCTGCAGGCCTACGTCAACGAGGTTGGCCAGCGTCTTGCCGCCAAGAGCCATCGCCCCAATCTCAAGTACACCTTCACCGTTCTCGACAGCGACGAAGTCAACGCCTTTGCAACGCCCGGCGGCTACATCTACATCACGCGCGGGATCATGGCCTACCTCAATTCCGAGGCAGAGCTTGCAGCTGTAGTGGGTCATGAAATCGGGCACGTCACCGCGCGTCACGCAGTCAGGCAGCAGAGCCAGTCCTCCATTGCCGGCGTCGGAGCCATGGCAGTCGGGATCCTCACTGGCAGCGGCGATCTGGCCAATCTCACCGGCGAGGCAGCAACTGCGCTGGTGCGGGGTTACGGCCGGGATATGGAACTGGAGGCCGATGGACTGGGCGCCGAATACATCACGGCCATCGGTTTCAATTCCGAAAACATGGTCAACGTCGTCCGCCTGCTCAAGAACCAGGAGATGTTCGAGGTGGATCAGGCGCGTCGCGAAGGACGTGAACCCAAGATCTATCACGGTGTGTTTGCCACCCACCCGGACAACGACACGCGATTGCGGGAAGCCGTGGAGTCCGCGCAGAAATTCAGCACGGGACAGCCATCTGACAATCACGCTCAGGCGTACCTGCAGAATCTCGAAGGACTTGCAGTGGGCTCGAGCCGCGCGCAGGGAGTAGTAAGGGGCACGCGGTTCTACCACGCCAACTTTGGCTTCACGGTCGCTTTTCCGACCGGCTGGACGGTACAGAATCAGGCCGACAAGCTGGTGGCGATTTCGCCGCAGAAAGACAGCATGATCCAGCTCACCAACGAGACTCCTCCGCCCAACACCGGGCCGAAAGAACTGCTTGCACGTCTTCTTGCGAATGCCGGATCGGGTCAGGGCGAAGAGCTGGAGATCAATGGGTTGCGCGCCTATTCGGCCGTCGTCCGCAGCGGCAAGACGCCGTTCGGCCAAGGTCCGGTCCGGTATGTCGTCATCTACTACAACAATCTCGCCTACATATTCGCCGGGGCCAGCAAGGCGAGCACCACGGTTCCGACAGCAGACCCGGTGATGATGTCCAGCATCAAGACTTTCCGGCGCCTGCGCGAGAACGAATTCGCCCTGGCTGAGCCTTACAAGATCAAGCTCGTCCAGGCGACCGCGGCCACGAAGATGGCGGACCTGGCGAAGAATTCACCGCTGGAAAAGTATCCCGTGGAAAGCCTGCGGCTCTATAACGACCTCTATCCGAACAAGGAACCGCAACCCGGCCAGATGGTAAAGGTCGTTCAATAAAGCGCCCCATTCTGGACCGTAATTCCCGGCCCGTTACCCCGCGATGTGCGGTTGCGGCAAATGCTTGATTTAGGGGCGGCCCCATGTAAGGCTGCGCGCCACATTTTTTTTCGTCTCTCCCGGCATCGGGAGTCGAGCTCCAGGAAGATGTTATGACCGAAAAGAAGTTCGAGCTGAGCGACCTCGCCACCGGCAAGAAATCGATTCTCGAGGCGCGCAGCGGGACGCTTGGGCCGGACGTCATCAACATCGCCAACGTCACCCGCGACCACGGGGTGTTCACGTTCGATCCCGGGTTCATGGCCACGGCCGCCTGCGAGAGCAAGATCACCTTTATCGATGGCGACGAAGGCGTTCTGCTCTATCGCGGCTACCCGGTCGAGCAGCTGGCGGAAAAAAGCAACTTCCTCGAGGTGGCTTACCTCCTGATCAACGGGCAGCTGCCTTCGGCGACACAGCTCGCCGAGTTCATGCATGCCATCCAGTACCACACGATGATCAACGAATCGCTGCTGCGGTTCTTCAACGGCTTCCAGTACAACGCGCATCCGATGGCGATGCTCTCGGGCGTGGTCGCATCGATGGCCGCGTTCTATCACGACTCGATGGACATCAATAATCCGCGCCATCGCGAGATTTTCGCCCACCGCATCATCGCGAAGATTCCGACGATTGCCGCTGCGGCTTACAAGCATTCCCTTGGTCAGCCTTTCATGTATCCGCGCAACGATCACGACTACTGCGCGAACCTGCTGAACATGTTCTTCTCGGTGCCGTGTGAAAACTACGAGGTTGATCCGGTTGCGGCCCAGGCACTCGACCTGCTGTTCATCCTGCATGCGGATCATGAACAGAACGCCAGTACTTCCACTGTTCGCCTGGCGGGCAGCACGGGCGCCAATCCCTATGCCGCCATCTCCGCGGGAATTTCCGCGCTGTGGGGCCCTGCACACGGCGGCGCCAACGAGGCAGTGCTTGCGATGCTCGAGCAGATCGGTACTGCCGAAAACATTCCCAAGTATGTCGCGAAGGCCAAGGACAAGAACGACAACTTCAAGCTGATGGGTTTCGGGCATCGCGTCTACAAGAACCGGGATCCGCGGGCAACGATCATCCGCGCCATGTGCCACAAGGTGCTTGCGAAACTAGGCAAGTCCGACAATCCGCTGTTCGAGCTGGCACTGCGCCTCGAGGAAGTCGCCCTCAAGGACGAATACTTCGTCGAGCGCAAGCTGTACCCGAACGTGGATTTCTATTCCGGCATCATCTACAGCGCGATCCGCATTCCGCCGTCGATGTTCACGGTGATGTTTGCCATTGCACGCACCGTAGGCTGGGTCGCCCATTGGCAGGAGATGATCGGCGATCCGTCGATGAAGATCGGCAGACCCCGTCAGTTGTATGCGGGCCCCGGGCCTCGCGACTACACCGAGATCGGAAAGCGCGGCTGACCCGTCTCGGGTAGCACTAACGATCCGCTCATAGGCATCGGCAAGTACGCTGATACCCGACAGGCAGGTCTACTGATAGTGCCGGAGCACATCGCTCCTGGCTTTTTCGGCCAGCAGTTCCTGTAACTCTGTTGCATCGGCACGCCGCATCGGTTTGCCATCCACCGGGCTGCTGGGCGATTGCCGTATTCCGTCAACCGGAAACACCACCAGATCCACCGGTTGATCGCCTGCCACGAACCGGAACGCCGGATAACTCACCACCCGGTCTGGTTCATAGCGCAGCCGTCGCTCGTCAGCATGATGAGGAATATCTTCGTCGACGAGCTTGAGCGCGACCGTTTCCGGCGTATCGGCAAACAGATGCAGGTTAATTTCAGAGTGTGCTGAAGCTGTGCCGCTCAGGACGGGGCCCACGAGACGTGGCTGGAATTCCCGGAACATCCGCATGGTTTTGAGGGCGGTGCGCCGCAGTTCGGCAAGTTTCGTCTCATGTACATCACCTTCGAACAGGCGATGATGCTCAGCGAGAGCGGCTTCTATTTCCGTGTTCCGGGGCAGTACGGAGATGTCTGTAGCGCCCAGTCGTTCTGCAGCCTTGCGCTTGGCGAGGAGAAAGTCGTCAATTCCCTGCTCCGCCATCAGGCGCGCAGCTTCTTGAGCCAGTGCCCGCCGCAGCTGTTCTGCACGGGGGTTACTTCGCTTGCTCATGCCAATATCCCGCAGTTGACCGGTTTGATTACCTAGAACAGCGGGGGTCCGTCCTGGTCCGCGCGCTCGCCACGATTGCCTGGATCAGCAGATGTTGCCTCGACGGGCGGAGTATGTCCCGCCAGGAACATTTCAAAGATCGCGCCCGGATCGCCCGGGCGGGCGGGTGCCCCCGTGTCGGGAGAGACTCGCATGGTTACCAGCCCTGAAGGCGCGGCCAGGCGATGCTGCGGGGTTCCCCGCAACGCATCGCTCATGAAGTGAATCCACATCGGCAACGCGGTACGTGCACCTTCTTCACGAGGTCCAAGCGAACGCTCCTGATCGAAACCGACCCAAGCGGCACCCACGAGATCAGGGTTGAAGCCCAGGAACCACGCGTCGCGGCGATCGTTGGTGGTTCCGGTCTTGCCAGCAATGTCGTCCCGCTGCAGGGAGCGTGCTCTCGTCGCAGTTCCTCGACGGATGACGTCCATCATCATGTCCGTCATCAGGTAGGCGTTTTGGGGGGATATGGCCTGCGGCGCCAGATCGTCTCCGTGCGCATAAGCATTGGCAGCAACGACCGTCGCTTCCATCGGCGCGGTCGAAGCTTCCATTGATGCAGGAACGCTGACGCGGACGGTGGCAGTCGCTGATTCCACCACGCCCGAAGGACTGGGAGCGGCGCAATCGCTGCATGCATATTTCGGCTCGGCTATCTCGAGTGCCTTCCCGGCTGAGTCCTCAACCCTTTCTATGAAATACGGCGTTACTCGAAAGCCGCCGTTGGCGAATACGGCATACGCAGACGCCATTTCCAGAGGCGATACCTGAGCCGTGCCAAGCGCCAGTGTAAGGTTCTGCGGAAGGGTCTCGGGCATGAAGCCGAAACGCTGGATGTAGTCCGTCGCATATGCCGGACCGAGGTCATTCAGGATGCGGATCGAGACGAGATTCCTCGAACGGACAAGCGCCTCGCGCATGCGGGTGGGGCCATAGAATTCCCGGCTGGAGTTTTGGGGTCTCCAGTTGGCTTCAAGCGACGCATCGTTGAATACGATCGGCGCATCGTTCACCAGGGTTGCAGCAGTGAACCCTTTTTCCAGCGCCGAAGAGTAGAGAAAAGGCTTGAAGGCCGAGCCCGCCTGCCGCTTTGCCTGGACGGCCCGATTGTAGTTGCTGCCGAAGTAATCGAATCCCCCGACCAGCGCAGTCACAGCGCCATCCTGGGGATCGACGGCGACAAATGCTCCCTGGGCATCGGGTACCTGCATCAGGCGCCAGACTCCGGAGACTTCCTGCGCCACATAGATGATGTCTCCGGGGGACAGTATCTTGCCGGCGTTTTCCGGTGCTTTACCCACTCCACCATCGACCGTTGCGGGCCTTGCCCATTCGAGACCGCCCCAGGGAATCACGATACTTCCCTGATTCCTTGCGTAGGCAGATACGGACCGGTTTTCCACCGACGTGACAATGGCGGGAACCATCATGCCGCGGTCAGGTGTGCTGGCCAGAGCGTCTTGCCATTCGATCTCCGAAGCTGTCGCGGCCAGCTCGGCATGACCAGCCGCGCCCCGGTAACCATGTCGCTGATCGTATTCGAGCAAGGCAAGCCGTAGTGCCCGAACCGCTGACCGCTGCAACCGGCTATCAACAGTGGTAACAACCTTGTATCCCGCGGTGTAGACCTCCGGCCCCAGACGCGCGAGAAGATCGGTGCGCACCATCTCGGCTATGTATGGCGCTTCAAGTGCCACTGTGGGGCCGTGCAGTTTGGATTCAACCGGGGCGCGGCTGGCGGTTTCGTGATCGGTTGCGGTGATCGCGCCTTTCTCGAGGAGCCTGCGCAGCACATAGGTACGACGTTGCTTCGCATACTCGGGGTTCGCCACCGGATTGTCCCGCGATGGTCGCTGCGGAAGGCCGGCGATCAATGCCATCTCTGCCAGGTCGAGTTCGTCTATCGTCTTGCCGAAATAGACTTCGGCCGCCGCTCCTACGCCGTAGGCGCGCTGCCCGAGAAAAATCCGGTTCAGATAAAGGGTCAGGATTTCCTGTTTGGTGAACTGTCGTTCGAGCCGCAATGTCAGGAAAATCTCCAGCAGCTTGCGTCGATAGGTCTTTTCGGGTGTCAGGAAGATGCCGCGGGTCAGCTGCATCGTTATGGTGCTGCCACCCTCTCCCATGCCGCCCGACATCAGGTTCTTGCCGATTGCCCGGACGAGGCCGGGATAATCGACGCCATGATGTTCAAAAAAGCGATCGTCTTCCGCCGCGAGGATGGCATTCACCAGCTGCTGGGGAATTTCCTGCAAGGTCAGCGGGATACGGCGTTGCTCGCCGAATTGTGCGATCAACAGGCCATCCCGGCTGTAAACCCTCAACGGCACCTGCAGCTCGACGTCGCGCAGGGTCGCGACCTCGGGCAGCTCGGGTTGCAGATACTGGTACGCCCCGAGGCAGGCGAGCAGCACTGCACCGAGACCGAGCAGGACCGTTGCCAGCGCCAAACGCAGCATCGAAAACTTATAACGTCGTGTCACAACAAGAACCCCTAAGTCCTTGCTTTAGAAAAATCGATTATGCATAGTAGTTCCGCGAACTTCAGGCGGTTTCATTCCAAAATATTGCGGACTTGATAAGCCAAGAATGCCGGATGTCGTCCTGCGGGGAGTTTGGACTACCGGGCAACTCAAGGTTGGAATCTTTGGCAAGTCCGAGCGCTGGCCGTTCCAAATCCTGCATGAGCGCTGCCTCTCCACCTTCGACGACCCGTGCATCGGGCACCAAGCGTAAGGGTCGGCACAACGGTTTGTGTATGGAAATCGGCATTTCGGCAACACCCGGATGGCGTTTCGTGAGGGCCCTCACATTCAACTTAACACCGGGCTGTTATAAATTTGCGCCCAGTGTTTCGTGCCCGGTCCCCGATCATCACGTAAGTGTTTGAACTGCATAGGAAACTCGCGTGTTATTTAAATCCAGCGCTCGACCGTTGATCGGACTAGACATCACTACGTCGTCCGTCAAGCTGATCGAACTCAGCATGAGCGGGGGCCAATATCGCGTCGAATCGTACGCTGCGGAGGCTACCCCCCCGAATTCCATCAATGAGAAAGCAATCGTTGATGCCAACGCGGTGGGGGACGCCATCAAGCGCGCCGTGAAGCGTTCAGGAGCCAGAGCCAAGGAAGCAGCGGTGGCGATCAGCGGTGACGCTGCCATCACCAAGGTCATTCAGATGCCTCGTACGCTCAGCGAAGGAGAGCTGGAGGGGCAGGTCGAAATGCAGGCCGACCAATACATACCCTTCCCGATGGAGGAAGTGAGTTTCGATTTTGAAGTGATCGGGCCCTCGGAAAAGGACCCGGACATGCTCGACGTGCTTCTGGTGGCAACACGGACCGAAAACGTTGAACAGCGGATGACGGCCTGTGCGGCCGCTGGCCTGACGCCCCGGATTGTGGATGTCGAAGCGTTCGCACTGGAAAACGCCTGCAAGCTGTTGACGCACCAGATGCCCGACGGAGGGCTGGACCGCGTCATCGCCGTAGTCGACTTTGGCGCCAGCAGCACGACCTTCAGCGTGCTTCGCGATCTGAAGGTCATCTATACAAGAGACTTTTCCTTTGGTGGCCAGCAGCTGACCGAAGAGATCATGCGCACCTACGGCCTCAGTATGGAAGAGGCAGGTCGTGCCAAGAAGGAAGGTGGTCTCCCTAGCAACTATCAGACGGAAGTGCTCGATCCGTTCATCGATGACATGTGTCAGCAGGTGAGTCGTTCGCTGCAATTTTTCCTTGCGTCCGGGGCTGGCCGCGAACAGCCGGAACAGATCATCATCTGCGGCGGATGCGCCAACATTCCGGGTGCTGCCGATGTTGTGACCAGTCGCGTAGGCATTCCTGCGGAGAAGGGCGATCCTCTCGGCCAGATGAAAATTTCATCGAAGGCCAAGTCGCAGGCTGTGAAGAAAGATGCAACGGCTTTGCTGACAGCCTGCGGTCTGGCACTAAGGAGCTTCGACTGACATGCCGAGAATCAATCTACTTCCATGGCGTGAGGCCGAGCGCAAGCGCAGGCGCCAGGAATTCATTTTCGCTGCGGTGGGCGCGCTGCTCGCTGCCAGCGTGCTTACGTTGATCGTCAACTGGCAGTTCGAGTCGGCGATCAGCCAGCAGAACAACCGCAATCAGGTACTGAAGACCGAGATCGCGGCTCTCGATCAGCAGATTACGGAAATTCTCGGGCTTGAACAGCAGAAGGCGCGCCTGCGGGCGCGTCTCGATGTGATCGAGCAGCTGCAGCGCAGCCGACCAGAGGTAGTTCACCTGTTCGACCAGCTCGTTCGCACTCTTCCCGATGGCGTATACCTCACGTCAGTCAAACAGACGGACCGGCGGATCCAGCTGAATGGCACGGCCCAGTCCAGTACCCGCGTTTCCTCGTACATGCGCAACATCGATTCATCAGAGTGGCTGGCCGATCCGGCGCTTGAGGTCGTGGAAACCAAAGGTGCAGCGACCGCAGGCGCGCAGTTCACGCTGTATGCCAACCAGGTTGGCCTCGCCGCGCCAGAAGCGCCCGCAAAGTCACCCGCAGTGCGGGCGGGGGCAAGCAAATGAACAAATTTCTCGAACAGCTGCGCGGTCTGGATCCGAATGACCCTGGCCGTTGGCCGCTGGCATTCCGCGTCGGGGCAATCGCAGTCATTCTCGTAGTGGCCGCAGCGGTGGGCATCTACATGTTTGCCTGGAAGCCGCAAAAGCCGTTGCTGGAACAGGCCCAAGCCGAAGAAACCAGCCTGTTTTCGACGCTTGAGGAAAAAGCCCGCAAGGCTGCAAACCTCGATGCATACAAGGCGCAGCTCGAGGAGATGGAGCGTTCTTTCGGAGCGATGCTGAGGCAGCTCCCCAGCAAGACCGAAGTGCCGAATCTGCTCGTGGATATTTCCCAGACCGGGCTTTCCGCCGGCCTCGAAGAAAAACTGTTTCAGCCATCGGCGGAAGTCCAGAAGGACTTCTATGCTGAACTGCCGATCAAGATCAGGCTTACCGGCAACTTTCATTCCGTCGGAAACTTCGTCAGCGGCATCGCTGCCTTGCCACGCATCGTGACCTTGCACGATATCCAGATCGTGCCTGTGGGCACCAATGCCGCGCCAGACCAGCTGCAGATTGACGTAACGGCCAAGACCTACCGGTACCTGGACGATGAAGAGCAGGCACAGAACCGGCAACCACCGAAACCAGCCGGTGCCAGGAGTTGATGGATGAATCTTCACCCATATTCACTCGCGGCCTTTGTACCCGGGCGGTTGTCCATGCGGAGGAATGCGCTGGCAATTTTTCTTGTCGCATCCGCAGGCCTGCTGGGCGGATGCTCCGATGACATGACTGAACTCAATCAGCGCATCGCCGAGGTCAAGAGCAGGCCGGGTGAGCGCATCGAACCGCTCCCGGAAATCAAGCCGTACGAAGCATTCGTCTACAACATAGGCAATCTGAGATCGCCGTTTGTTCCAAGTGCACCGGTTCAGGCGGACCTGCCCAATTCAGTGCGCCCGGATTCGCGGCGTTCACGCGAATTCCTCGAACAGTTTCCGCTCGATACGCTGCGGATGGTTGGCACGTTGCAACTTCAAGGCCGCAATTTCGGGCTGGTGCAGGGCAAGGATGGTCTCGTGCACCGGATACTGCCGGGCAACTATATTGGCCAGAATGAAGGCCGCGTTCTCAGTGTCGATGAATCGAAAGTCTCGCTGATCGAGATCGTCCCGGACGGTCTTGGCGGCTACATCGAGCGTCCCGCGGCGCTTGCGCTCAGCGAATGATGCATTCCCAGGGAGTAACCAGAATGTCTTCCTCATCCAACTCCACGCTTAATCCGTCTTGTCGCGTGGACCATGCGATCCGTCGTAGATACGGGTCCATTGCCCGATCCCTGGCAGCTTGCGTGTTCGTACTGGCGGCGGGTCTGGGTATGTCCGGTCCGGCAGCGGCACAGGCGAATCGTCTTGAAAGTGTCGAAGCTGCATCCCTTCCGGGAGACCAAGTGGAAGTGCGTTTGCGCATGAGCAACGCGGCACCCCAGCCTCTTATCTTCACAGTAGACAATCCGGCGCGGATTTCGCTTGATCTCGCCGATACGTCCATTGCCCTTCCATCCCGGCGCGTCGATGTGAAAAAGGGCGTGCTGGATACGATCAACGCTGCGGAAGCCAGCGGCCGCACCCGGATCGTGCTGAACGTGGATTCGCTGGTGCCCTACGAAACGCGGGTTGAAGGCAACACCATCGTTGTAACGCTCGCTGCGGTTTCTGCCGCGCGAGTTGCCGCTTCGTCCTCTCCTGCGATTGCTCAGGCGGCCGCTCGTCCTGCCCTCGCTGCGGGCAGCCGTAGTGTCAATAACATTGATTTTCGCCGTGGGGCCGACGGGTCCGGTCGCGTCATCGTCGAATTGACCGATGCCCGCGTACCAGCCGATCTCCGCCAGGAAGGTGGCCGCATCGTCGTCAATTTCAACGGCGCCAGCATTCCCGACAAGTTGCTGCGTCGCCTTGATGTTGTCGATTTCGCCACGCCGGTTGCATCGGTCGATGCGTTGCGTGTTGGTGATGGCGCGCGCTTGGTCATTGCAGCCAACGGTGACTTTGAACAGATCGCCTATCAGACGGACAATCTCTATACGATCGAGATCAAGCCTGTCGTCCAGCTTCCTCCTGGTCTTGAACAACGGAAGGAATACAAGGGTGAGCGGCTCACGCTGAATTTCCAGGACATCGAGACACGCGCTGTTCTGCAGCTGCTGGCTGATACCAGCGGCCAGAACATGGTGATCAGCGACACGGTGCAGGGCAATGTAACCCTGCGCCTGCAGAATGTTCCCTGGGACCAGGCACTCGACATCGTGATGCGCACCAAGGGGCTGGACATGCGCCAGGAAGGCAACGTCATCCTCGTTGCCCCCGCTGCCGAGATTTCGGCGCGCGAAAAGGAGCTGCTCGCGGCTCGCAAGGAAGTGCTCGAACTCTCGCCGCTGCGCACCGAGTATCTCCAAGTGAACTACGCTAAGGCTTCGGACCTCGCGACGCTGATCAAGTCTGGCGCCACCAACTCACTGTTGTCAGAACGAGGCAGTGTCGCCATCGACGAGCGGACCAATACACTGTTGCTGCAGGACACCTCCGAACGGCTGGCCGATATTCGTCGGCTCGTATCAACCCTGGATATTCCGATTCGACAGGTGTTGATCGAGGCTCGCATCGTGATCGTGAGTGATGATTTCAGTCGCGAACTGGGCGTGCGGTTCGGCAGCACGATCGCCTTCGACCACGGCGGGAGCGACGGTGGCGGCATCGTCGGTGCAAACGGGTTTGTTACCGAGGATGACGACTTCATCCTCTCCCGTTCCAGCCCCGATCCCCGGGGAACGCCCGGCTTCACGCAGAGTGACGTGGCAGACCGCTACATGGTCAACCTCCCTGTAGCCAATCCTGCTGGCCGGCTCGCGCTTACGCTGCTGGACTCCGACTATCTGGTGGATCTCGAGCTGTCTGCCGCCCAGGCGGAGGGCCGGGGTGAAATCATCTCGAGTCCGCGGATCATCACTGCGAACCAGAAGGAAGCCAGCATCGAACAGGGTCAGGAAATTCCCTATCAGGAATCGTCCTCGAGCGGTGCAACGACGACACAGTTCAAGAAGGCGGTGCTCAGCCTGAAGGTGACTCCGCAGATTACGCCGGACAACCGGGTGATCCTCGGTATCACTGTCAGCAAGGACAGCGTCGGTGAGCTGGTGTCCAGCGCGACCGGCGGATTCGTGCCGAGCATTGATACCCGCGAGATCATTACCCAGGTAATGGTCAACGATGGCCAGACAGTGGTGCTCGGCGGCATCCTCGAGACCGAACGCCGCGATGCAGAAACCAAGGTACCGTTGCTCGGCGACATCCCGGTTCTGGGACATCTCTTCAAGACAACGACCACCCGGAACAACAAGGACGAGCTCCTGATTTTCGTTACCCCGAAGATCCTCCGCGAGGGCTCGAACATCTTCTGATGCCGGACTCCCTCAGCGAGGGTCCTGACAGGGCCTGCATTTGATGTGACAATACACGGCCGCAGCGATGCGGCCGTGTTCATTTCATATGATCGGAAAAACCAGCATCTTCCTAATCGGTCCCATGGGTTCCGGCAAAACCGCGGTTGGCAGGCAACTGGCGCGGATGCTGGATCTCGAGTTCCACGACAGCGACGTCGAAATCGAGGCCCGTACAGGTGTGGACATTCCCCTCATCTTCGAGAAGGAAGGAGAGGCCGGTTTCCGCGAACGCGAGCGCGAAGTGATCGATTCGTTGACTGCGATGAATTCGATCGTTCTGGCCACGGGCGGAGGAGCCGTATTGCTGCCTTTGAATCGCGAACACCTTTCTGCCCGGGGCTGCGTGGTGTATCTCCAGACATCCGTGGATCAGCAGCTCGAAAGAACACGACACGGCCGCCAGCGCCCGTTGCTTTACACCAGCGATCCCAGAACCAGGCTGCGCGAGCTTCTGGAGCAGCGGCTGCCCCTGTATGAAGAGGTGGCCGATGTGGTGGTGAATACAGACGGTCGTCGTGTAAATGCCGTAGCGGATGAGGTTCTCAGGCTGCTTGCAGAACGGTCCGCGACTGCAACCTAGCATTCCGCATGGAACGACTGCACATTTCACTTGGTGAGCGCAGCTATCCGATTCTCATCGGGGCGGGCCTCATTTCCGACTCCGCTGTTCTGGCGGAGTACATTCATGCCCGGGACCTGCTGATCGTCACCAACGAGCGTGTAGCGCCGCTGTACCTCCAGCAGCTGCAGTCGGCATTACATGGCAAGCGCATCGCCGTGACCGTTTTGCCCGACGGCGAGACGTACAAGACGCTATCGACGGTCAACAAGGTATTCGATGCCCTGACGGCGGAACGAATGAACCGGGACGCCGCCATCATCGCGCTCGGCGGTGGGGTTGTCGGTGATATCTCCGGGTTTGCCGCTGCCTGTTACCAGCGCGGCATTGACTACATTCAGGTGCCCACAACTCTGCTGGCCCAGGTCGATTCCTCAGTCGGCGGCAAGACTGGCGTCAATCACCCGGCAGGCAAGAACCTTATCGGGGCTTTCCATCAGCCCCGCTGCGTAATTACTGACCCTGCGACGTTGAATACGCTGCCAGTCCGCGAACTTCGTGCCGGCCTTGCCGAAGTAGTCAAATATGGCTTGATTCGCGATCCCGCTTTTTTTTCGTGGCTGGAAGAGCATGCTGATGAATTGCTGGCACGGGATCCGTCGGCTCTTGCACATGCCATCCGCCGCTCATGTGAAATCAAGGCCGAAGTTGTTGCAGTCGATGAACGAGAGCTGGGGCTGCGCGCCATTCTCAATCTGGGCCATACGTTCGGACACGCCATCGAAACGGCGACCGGCTACGGCAACTGGTTGCATGGCGAAGCGGTAGCCGCGGGAATGGTTCTGGCGGCTGACTTGTCGCAGCGGCTTGGCTGGCTTCCCGCGCAGGACTATCAGCGCACCGTCGCTTTGCTCAGGCGTCTTGATCTGCCGGTAACCGGGCCTGCCATCGGTGCCGAAAGGGCGCTGGATCTCATGGGTATGGACAAGAAAGTACTGGCTGGCAAGCTCCGCCTGGTTCTGCTCAAATCGCTGGGCGAGGCCATCGTCACCGCTGATGTTCCGGCGGCGGCATTGACCGCTACCCTTGAACAAGGGTTCTCCTGACAGCACGTCCAGGCAGGTTAATGAATCAATCGACGAATCCTCTTGCCTCCTATGCCTCGCACGACCAGGGTTCGCGGGGACGTCGCCATTCCGAACCTTCTCCTGGTTATCGTAGCGAGTACCAGCGCGACCGCGACCGCATCATTCATTCCACTGCCTTCCGCCGGCTGGTCTACAAGACGCAGGTGTTCGTCAATCACGAGGGCGATCTCTATCGCACCCGGATGACGCATTCGGTCGAGGTGGCACAGATTGCCAGGACCATTGCCCGTGCCATGCGCCTCAACGAGACGCTGACCGAAGCGATCTGCCTCGCGCACGATCTCGGTCACACGCCTTTCGGTCATGCTGGCCAGGACGCACTTAATGAATGCATGCGTGATTACGGCGGGTTTGAACACAATCTCCAGTCTTTGCGCACGGTGGAAGAGCTGGAGGAGCGCTATGCCGACTTCCCCGGCCTCAATCTGACGTTCGAAGTGCGCGAAGGAATCCTGAAGCACTGTTCTCTCAACAACGCAGCAAAGCTCGGCGAGCTGGGTGAACGCTTCATCAAGCGCCAACAGCCTTCGCTTGAGGCGCAGCTGGCCAATATCGCGGATGAGATCGCCTACAACAATCACGACCTTGATGACGGGCTGCGCGCCGGTCTTCTGTCCATTGAGGAACTCACGCAAGTGGCCCTGTTCCGCCGTTATTACGATCAGGTACTGAAGTTGTATCCCGGCCTGACCGGACGCAGGCTCATTCATGAGACGGTCCGCCGGATGATCAACGTGGTCGTCACAGACCTCATCGACACCAGTTCAGCGGCCATTGCAGCAGCAGCCCCGCGCGACGCAGATGCAGTCCGGGCACGTCCTGAAATGTTGATCCGCTTTGGCGAAGGTGTTGCGGAAGAGCATCTTGAACTCAAGCAGTTCCTGCGCAAGCAGCTGTATCGCCACTATCGCGTTCTCCGCATGACGACGAAGGCGCGCAAGGTGGTCCAGGCGCTGTTTGCAGCATTTTTCGACAAGCCCGAACTCATGCCGCCGGAGCACCATGCGCATGCACAAAGCCTGCAATCCGAAAACGGTGATTCAGGTCGGGCCCGGGCAGTAGCCGACTACATAGCCGGCATGACCGATCGTTTTGCGATCCTCGAATACGAACGGCTCTTCGACCCCAGCGAGCGCACCTAGGCGCTTCCTCAATTCATGAATACCGAACTCAAGAATGATGTGCTGCTGCGCGCGCTCCTGCGGCAGCCTGTTGACCGGACGCCCGTCTGGATGATGCGACAGGCAGGACGCTATCTTCCCGAGTACCGGGCAACGCGGTCGCAGGCGGGCAGCTTTCTCAAGCTGTGCATGACTCCTGATCTCGCATGCGAAGTCACGTTGCAACCCCTCAGGCGTTTTCCGCTCGACGCCGCCATCCTGTTTTCCGACATTCTCACCATTCCGCATGCAATGGGGCTCGGGCTCGAGTTTGAAACCGGAGAGGGCCCGCGTATTCGCAAACCCGTCCAGTCGGCCGCCGCTGCCCGGGCGCTGGGCGTGCCGGATCCGGCAACGGATCTTCGCTATGTCCTTGATGCGGTATCGCTGATCCGCCGCGAACTTGGCGGCACGGTTCCGCTCATCGGTTTCGCTGGCAGCCCCTGGACAGTCGCGACTTACGTCGTCGAAGGCGGCAGCAGCAAGCAGTTCGATGTCATCAAGGCGATGATGTATGAAGATCCCGCCACGCTGCATCACGTTCTTGGCGTGCTTGCGGAAGCTACCCGGTTGTATCTCAACGCACAGATAGAAGCTGGCGCCCAGGCCGTCATGATCTTCGACACCTGGGGCGGCATTCTCAGTCCACAGAAGTATCGGGAATTTTCACTTGCCTACATGACTCGCGTCGTCGATGGACTCGTGCGTGAGAAAGACGGTCGTCGTATCCCGCTGGTGCTGTTCACCAAAGGTGCAGGTGCTCGCCTCGCTGATCTGGCAGGAACCGATTGCGATGCGCTGGGAGTCGACTGGACGACTGATCTGGGCGATGCACGCCAGCTCGTCAGTGACAGGAAGGCATTGCAGGGCAATCTCGATCCGGCGATTCTTTATGCTTCGCCAGACACCATCTGGGCCGAGGTAGGGCGCGTGCTGGCGAGTTACGGCAACGGACCCGGGCATGTCTTCAATCTCGGGCATGGCATTCATCCCGACGTGGTGCCCGAGAACGCCGGCGCCATGATTGCGGCCGTCCACGAACTCAGTCCGGCCTATCACCGTTAGGCTTGCGCGGCTGCGACTTCATCGCGTAACGCGCGTCGCATGATCTTGCCGACATTGGTCTTCGGCAGTTCATCCCTGAAATAGACATGTTTGGGCACCTTGTAACCGGTCAGCTCGGTATGGCAGAAGGCAATGATGTCCTGCGCCGTCAGGGCTGGATCCTTGCGGACGATAAAGACGGCGACCACTTCCCCTGACTTCTCGTCAGCCTGTGCGACAGCCGCCACTTCACGAACACCCGGGTGCCTGGCGATGACGTCTTCGATCTCGTTCGGGTACACGTTGAAGCCCGATACGTTGATCATGTCCTTCTTCCTGTCCTGGATGAAGACGAAGCCGGCATCGTTCATGTAACCGAGGTCTCCGGTGCGGAACCAGCCGCCTTCGATCATCACCTTCTCCGTTTCGTCAGGCCGCTTCCAGTAGCCCTGCATGACCTGCGGACCACGCACGCAGATTTCGCCGCTGGCGTTCAGCCCGACGTCCTTGCCGTCATCGTCGCGAATGGAGACTTCGGTCGACGGAATAGGCAATCCGATGGAACCATTGAACTCGTTGAGATCGAAGGGATTGATGCACGCAGCGGGCGAGGTTTCGGTGAGTCCCCATGCCTGTGTCAGAACGTTGCCGGTCACCTTCTGCCATTGGGTTGCCACGGCTTCCTGAACGGCCATGCCCCCGCCCAGCGTGATCTTGAGCTGCTTGAAATCAAGATCTGCAAATCCCGGCGTATGGAGGAGCGCGTTGAACAATGTGTTCACGCCACTGAAAAAAGTGAACTTGAATTTCCCCAGTTCCTTGACGAAGCCGGGAAAATCGCGCGGGTTCGTGATCAGTACGTTGCGCGCGCCCAGCCGCATGAAGGCCAGGCAGTTCGCCGTCAACGAGAAGATGTGATACAGCGGCAACGATGCAATCGCGATATCACCTCCGCCGATCGTGATCTTCGTGCCCAGCCAGGCGCAGGCCTGCAGGAGATTCGCGACCATGTTGCGATGAGTGAGGACCGCGCCTTTCGCGATGCCTGTCGTGCCACCCGTGTACTGCAGGAACGCAGCATCTGCATGTGTCACCGCAACGGGGGTGAAGGTCAGGAACCGACCCTCGTTGAGAACCCGATTGAAGCGAACCGCATTCGGGAGATTCCAGGCAGGGACCTGCTTGCGCACATGTCGCAGCACCAGATTCGCAATCTTCGATTTGGGGAAGGAGAGCTGGTCGCCCACGCCCGTCACCATGACGGTTTTGACCGCGGTCTCGTGCAGGACTTCTTCGAGCACGTGAGCGAAGTTCTCGAGGATCAGGATCGCTTTGGCGCCTGAATCCTGCAGCTGGTAGCTGAGCTCGCGAGCGGTGTACAGCGGATTCGTATTGACGACCGTGAGCCCGGCCCGAAGCGCTCCGAACACCGCGATGGGATACTGGAGCAGGTTCGGCATCATCAGCGCGACACGGTCACCCTTCTTGAGACCGGCTACCTGTTGCAACCATGCAGCGAACTGCGCGGAGAGAGTGTCCAGCTGCGCATAGGTCAGGGTCCGACCCATGTTGGTGTATGCAGGCTCTGCAGCGAAGCGCTCGCAGCTTTCCGCAAACATCTCGTTGAGGGACGCGTATTCGTCCGGATTGATGTCCGCGGGCACACCGGCCGGATAGCTCTTGAGCCAGACTCTCTCCACTTCTGTCCCCCGCTTTCGAGCCCGCAGTCTGCGCCAGCCCATCCTTTTTATCAGCTTTCGCTACACCGGTTCATGCAACGGATCATCGGCCGGCGACAGCCTCGCTGGCAGCTGCGGTTTTGCGTTGCACATTGACATTTCTTTTCAGCAGCGGCGCAAGAAAAGGCCATACATTATCGAGCAGCAGCGGCTGGCCAGCCGTGTTCGGATGGAGCCCGTCATCCTGGATCAGCTCGCCACGCAGGGCTACGCCCTCCATGAAGAACGGCACCAATGCCACCTTGTAGCGTTCAGCGAGTTCCTGAAATGTGCCGTGAAACCCTGTCGTGTAAGTCGGGCCGTAATTCGGGGGAATCTGCATGCCGACCAGCAGCACGCGCGCGCCACGGTCACTGGAAAGCTTGATCATGGCGTCCAGGTTCGCCCGCATCTGTTCGATGGGCAGTCCGCGCAGGCCATCGTTCGAACCCAGTTCCAGCACCACTACGGCCGGCTGGTGCAGTTCAAGCGCCCGCGGCAGTCGCGTACGGCCGCCCCCGGTGGTTTCACCGCTGACGCTGGCATTGACGACCTGGTATCCGTACCCTTCGGCGGCAAGCCGCTTGGCGAGCAGCGCAACCCAGCCATCTTTCACGTTGATGCCGTACCCGGCGCTCAGGCTGTCGCCAAACACCAGAACCGTCGGCGCCGCGCCCTGCGATCCGCTCACAGTGGGGCTGGCCGCATGAGCGGTTCCTGCGAGCAGGACGCACAGGGTGATCAGACAGCGCCTGAGCAGTGGCGTGAGCAACGGCTTGATCAATGAATCAATCATGAATGCATCTGCGAATAAGGTTCACGTGACACCCGCAACTACCCCGGCCATCGTCCTCAAGACGGAAAACTTAAGCAAGCAGGTTAGCAGCCCTGACGGAACGCTGACCATTCTCGACGGGGTAAGTTTCGAGGTAGTTGCCGGAGAAACGGTCGCGATCGTTGGCGCCTCGGGCGCCGGCAAGTCAACGCTGCTGGCTTTGCTCGCGGGCCTGGATGAGCCGTCATCCGGTCGCACCTGGCTCAATGGGTCGGATCTCACAGTTCTGGATGAAGACGGCAGGGCAGCGGTCCGTGCCAAACACGTCGGCTTCGTCTTCCAGAGTTTCCATCTGCTCGCATCGCTCACGGCGCTGGAGAACGTCATGCTCCCGCTCGAGCTGGCAGGGCGAAGCAATGCGCGGGCCACCGCGCTCGAAGTATTGGAGAGAGTCGGATTGGGTCCGCGCTCCGGCCACTATCCGCGGCAGCTTTCGGGCGGCGAGCAGCAGCGGGTCGCCATCGCGAGGGCTTTCGTGACACGGCCCGCCGTCCTCTTTGCCGATGAGCCCACAGGCAATCTGGATGCAGCGACAGGCCAGAAGATCATCGAGCTGCTGTTTGAATTGAACCGCGGCGGCCAGACAACGCTGATTCTGGTCACGCACGACAACGCCATTGCCGAGCGCTGCGGCCGCATCATCCGTCTGGATGCAGGACGACTCGCATGATCAAGGCCTTGCGCTTCGCGCTCCTGACGCTGGTCCGTGACTGGAAGTCGGGCGAACTCGCCGTCATGGGTTTCGCATTGCTGGTGGCCGTCACTTCGCTGACAGCCGTCGGATTCTTCACCAGTCGGGTCAGCGCAACGGTCAATCAGCAGGCAGGCGAAGTGCTTGCCGCGGACCTGCGCCTGCGCTCGGGGCGGCCCATTGATCCCCGGTACTTCGAAATCGGCACTGAAAACGGTCTACGGACTGCTGAGGTGCAATCGCTTCCCAGCGTGATTTTCCACGGCGAAACGAATGCGCTGACAACCATTCGCGCAGTGTCGGCCAGTTATCCATTGCGCGGCCGCGTGAAGATTGCGGACGAGCCTTACGGCCTCGCGCGCGAAACCAGCGAGATTCCGGCAAGGGGCGAGGTGTGGGTCGAGTCGCGATTGCTCGCACGTCTGGAGGCCGGCATTGGTACGCAACTCACTATCGGCGCATTGCCGTTCACCGTCACGCAGGTACTCGACTACCGGCCCGACCAGGGCTCACAGTTCATCGACCTCGCGCCTTCACTCATCATCAATCTTGAAGACTTGCCAGCAACGTCCCTTGTCCAACCGGGCAGTCGCGTCAACTACGTTGCACTGTTTGCCGGAGATCCTGCCCAGGTGGCGGCAACGAAGACTGCCCTTGAAGCCATCAAGCAACCGGCTGAGCGACTGGTCGATATCAACGAGGCCAGTCCGCAGATCCGGTCCGCCATCGACCGGGCGGGGCGCTTCCTGAACCTGGCTTCGCTGGTGAGCGTGCTCCTCGCAGCAGTAGCCGTTGCCATGGCGGCTCGACGTTATGCGGCACGGCATCTCGATTCCGTTGCATTGCTGAAAAGCATGGGCGCGTCGCAGAATCTCGTGCTG
The DNA here is from genome assembly GCA_965279735.1 of Steroidobacteraceae bacterium. GTDB lineage: Bacteria > Pseudomonadota > Gammaproteobacteria > Steroidobacterales > Steroidobacteraceae > CAIUGU01. The sequence goes on from OZ257260.1 coordinate 3,396,183, forward strand.
CAGATCAGCGTCTTTGAACTGCTGTTCCTCGCGATTGCAGCAGCGGTCATCGGCACGGCCCTCGGCTACGTAGCGCAGGAAGGCATTTATCTTCTGCTGAAGGACCTGGTGCGTGGCGAATTGCCGCCTCCCTCGTTCGACAGTGCATGGCTTGGGCTGGTGGTGTCGATCGCGGTGCTGACCGGCTTTGCGCTCCCACCTCTGTTGCAGCTCAGGTTCACGCCGCCCGCGCGTGTGCTGCGGAAGAATGTCGAGCCGCCGGCGCTGCGCTATTCCCTCGTTTACGGGCTTGCAGGTGGATCCATCTTCGCGATGCTCCTCTGGATGGCGCGGGATGTTCAGCTCGTCACGTATGTTGTCGGCGGCGCGCTAGCGACCATCATCGTGCTGTTCGGAGCCGGCTGGCTGCTGGTGCGTGCGCTGTCGAAATTCCGTGGCGGCGTCGGTGTTGCCTGGCGCTATGGCCTTGCGAACATTTCCCGCCGTGGGTCCGAAAGCATCGTCCAGATCATGGCGTTCGGTCTCGGCCTCATGGTGCTGCTGTTGCTGGCTGTGGTACGCAATGACCTGATGGCCGAATGGCAGGCAACACTGAAGGAGGGTGCGCCCAATCATTTCCTGATCAACATCCGGCCTGACGAAGCAGAAGGAGTCGCGGACTTCTTCACAGGCATCGGCGTCACGCGCCCGGAGATGGTGCCCATGGTTCGTGCGCGCCTCACGCACATCAACGACAAGCCGGTACAGGAGTTGAAATTCAGCAATCAGGAAGAAGCCGAAGACCGCTTCGACGGTGAATCGAATCTCACCTGGGCTGCCGATCTCAAGGATGACAACAAGCTGCTGTCGGGTTCGTGGTGGAAGGAAGGCGACGGCGGTGGGCCCCGGGTATCAGCGGAATCGAGGGTGGCCGCAGAGCTCGAACTGAAGGTGGGCGATACGGTGACCTACGACGTAGGCGGCGAACCGGTCGTGGCGACTTTAAGCAGCATCCGCGAAGTGCAGTGGGATTCCTTCCAGCCGAATTTCTTCATGGTGTTCTCGCCTGGAGCAATTGATGCTTCGGCTGGCACGTACATCACGAGCGTGCACCTGGACCAGCAGCAGCGCCGCTCGCTCGTCGATCTTGTGCGGAAATATCCCGAAGTTACCGCCATCGACATCGAGGCGATCCTGAACCAGGTGCGTTCCGTCATGGATCGCGCATCGCTGGCCGTTCAATACGTGTTCCTCTTTACGGTGCTGGCAGGAATCGCCGTTCTGCTGGCAGCCATCCAGACCACCCGTGATGAGCGTCGCTATGAAAGCGCGATGCTGCGGACATTCGGTGCCAGCAGGCGAGTCGTGTTGATGGGGGTTGCCGCGGAGTTTTCGGCTCTCGGCCTGCTTTCCGGCGTGCTCGCTGCCACGGGCGCCACGGTTGCGGGATACCTGTTGGCCACGCAAGTACTCGACCTGCAGTATCACTTTCCATCGGGCGTCTGGCTCTTTGGACTCGCCGGGGGTGTGCTGCTCGTTGGGGTGAGCGGTACGCTGGCGACGCGCTCCGTCGTCAGTCATCCACCCGTGACGACGCTTCGACAAGGCTGAAGATCTCGTTATCCCGGCGCTAGCTTGGTGCAGGACAGCAGCTCCCTGCACCAGTCTTGCTTCTTGTTGATTGAAAATCCTTGAGGCAGACTGAACGCGTGACATCTAAAGTTTTCGCGTCATCACTTCAGGCCGGGCATATGAACGTCATCACGAATACACAACGCTCCGCTGCTTTGTCGGGCTGCTTGCTGGCGGCAATTCTCGCGACGGGTCAGGCGCAAGCGCAGCAGCCGCTCGACAGCTTGATTGATGCACAAATGCCTGCGCTGCTCACTACCTATAAGTCGCTGCACGCGGCACCCGAGCTGTCCCACTACGAAATCAAGACGTCTGCCTTCCTGGCGAAGGAGCTGCGTGCTCTTGGCTTCACGGTCACCGAACGCATCGGCAAGTTCACCCGGCCGGAATGGGTGGGCTATGGTATCGCTGCCGTACTCAAGAATGGCGAAGGCCCTGTGGTGCTTGTCCGTACGGATATGGACGCGTTACCCGTCGAGGAAAAAACCGGCCTGCCGTACGCGAGTACGTTGAAGGTAAAGAACGACGTGGGGCAGGAAGTCGGCGTGATGCATGCCTGCGGTCACGACATTCACATGACGACGATGCTTGGCACGGCGAAGGCGTTGGTGCAGATGAAGGACAGCTGGCGCGGAACCCTCGTGCTGATCGGCCAGCCGGCAGAAGAAACCATCGACGGTGCCCGCGCGATGCTCGAAGGCGGGCTCTACGAAAAGATTCCGAAGATCGACTACGCCATCGCGCTTCATGACAACGCCGATTTCGAAGCGGGCAAAGTGGGTGTGGTTCCGGGTTACGCGATGGCGAGCGCAACGTCTGTCGATATCACTGTGCGAGGTGTCGGCGGGCACGGCTCAAGACCCGATCGCACGAAGGATCCCGTCGTGCTTGCGGCCCAGATCGTCAACGCGCTGCAGACCATTGTCAGCCGCGAGAATTCACCGCTCGATCCTGCTGTGGTGACCGTAGGTTCCATCCACGGCGGCACGCGTTACAACATCATCCCTGATGAAGTGAAGCTGCAGCTCACCGTAAGGACGTACAAGGAAGACGTACGCAAGAACCTGCTTGCTTCCATCGAGCGTGTCGCTAAGGGCACTGCGCTGGCTGCCGGGGTTCCCCCAGAACTGGCTCCCATTGTCCAGGCCAGCCAGAGCGAATTCACTCCATCGCAATACAACGATCCGGCGCTGACGGAAAGGCTGTCCGGGGTATTCACGAAAGTTCTTGGAGCTGACAATGTGGTCGCGGTTGCGCCAGTCATGGCCAGCGAGGATTTCGGTCGCTTTGCACTCGATGGCAACCAGATTCCGGCCACGATGTTCTGGCTGGGTGCCATCGATCCGAAAACCGTTGCCGAGAGCAAAAGAACAGGCGTTCCCCTTGCAGGCTCGCTCCATTCCCCTTTCTTTGCGCCTTTGCCCGAGCCGACGCTGCGTACCGGCATCAAGGCAATGACTTCGGCGGTGCTCGAGCTGATGAAAAAGTGAAGGTATGACTGCCAAAGCCCAGGCCTTCGACAACTGGATCCGCACATCTTTCGTCGAGATCAACACATCGCTTGAGGAGCTTTATTTTGCGCAGGAGGATCGCAGCGATACTTCGGTCGCAGGAGCTGCGCTCAAGGCCTGTCTTCGCGACGAAGGTCACGTTCATGTCGTCGCCCTGCTGGCCGAAGGTAACACCGGCGACGGCTTTGAAAGTGGTTTCGGAGTCCTCGGCAATGTGGGGATGTATCTGGCGGCACTGCGGCGCCATGAGTTGACGAACCCCGCACGCGAGGACAGGTCGCCGTTTCCTGAAGCCTCTTCGCTCGCTTTGCATGTCGGCGCATCGCTTGGCATGGCGCCCCGATTCTCCACTGCGCATCTCGCGACCCACAACGTTGCCGTTGCCGGTATCCGCAAGAGCTTCACTTCCCTGCCCGATGAGTTTCTCTTCATAGACGAGAACACCCGCGGCATATTCTCGTTGCAGATGGTGGCGGAGGCCCTCACGCGAATCATTCATGTGGGGGTATCGAGCCCCGTGGTTGACGTCCTGTTTTCGGCGGCCCGGCAGGCACTGAAAGACGTGATTCATTTCAATGCCCGGCTGATGGACAACCTCGATGTACAGCGCTTCTTCTTCTGCGTCCGCCCCTACTACAAGCCGTATCGCGTCGGGCGTCAGGAGTATCGGGGTGCCAATGCGGGCGATTTTTCCGGCATCAACGAGATCGATCTACTGCTGGGTGTGTGTCGGGCCAATGATCCGTACTATGCGCAGCTCCTGGTCGACAAGATGCTGTTCATGCTGCCCGCCGACCAGGCGCGGTTACGGGAATGCATGACCTACACCAGCCTGCTGGACCAGCTTCTTGCGCTGGCGGAGCGTCATTCGAGCGAAGAGTGGTTCCAGCAGAACGTGCGTGCCTATCTGGAGGTTTGCGACCTGTTCGGCCAGTCGGCAGTCCAGCATCACGACGGGCTGGTCAGGAGATTCATCGAGGGGCCGGCGGCGGGCATCAAGGAGGAGCGTCTCGAGGGCATCACCGCCAGTGGTCCGCCGCTGCCTGTGCTTCTACGGGCGCTCGAATCTCTGCGCGATCTGCGCATTGCCGCGAACCGCAGCGATCTCGCCACTCGTCACGCAGATTTCGTCAAGTTGCGAAAGGCTATTGGCGTTCACTGACCGGACGCGCGCCGCATCCATCAGGATGCTACGTGCTCAGGCTCGATTCCATGTGCGAAGCGACTAGTGCGTCCGTCACCACCTTCAGCAAGGTACTGTTCATGCGCTGCTTCTGGATGGCGATGCCACCCGCCGCTTCATAGCGATAGACCTCGGGACGAATGGCGCGCAGCTCGCCTTTCTGCCGCCAGGAAGCCGCCACGTGCTCGGACAGGTAGCCGATGAAGTGGCCCGACAGGACGTAGAAGACGGATCCTTCCGAAGAACGGGTCAGGGTGGCACGAGCGGGATCGAGGGGCTTCTGCTTGTCGGCGTCGAAATGATGCATGACCGCCTGGCATTTCCGAAGCTCTCCCGCCGTGATGGTCCGGTCGCTGCGTGTGAACAGGGGATGTGATCGCGCGCAATACAGATTGGCCGGAACAGTGAACAGCGGGATGACATTGACCTTGCTGGACTTGAGCTGGATGGCGCCGATCGCCAGGTCATAACGACCGTCGAGCACGCCGTTTTCGATCTCCTGTTGATGATCCAGATGAATTTCCACCTGGATGTCAGGGCTCTGTTCGCGAATGCGGGCAATGGCTTTCGGCACGCCAACAAGATTCGGAAACCGCGACAGGATATGCGGCATGCCAATGCGCACATGCCCCGCAAGGTGCTGGCGGATCTCGGCCACCGCACTCGCGAATCCCGCCAGGTATCGCTCAAGCGTCTGTGTCGCCTGGAACAACTGCTCTCCCGAGGGCGTGAGCTTGAATCCGGCGCGTCCTCGAACGCACAGGGGAAAGCCGAGGCGTTCCTCAAGCGCCTTCACGTGGTTGCTGATGGTGGGCTGGTTGAGTTCCAGCGCCGCTTCGGCCGCCGTGAAACCCTTCAGCCGCGCTACTTCGTGGAAGACGCGCAGCAGCCGCAGGTCGTTCGGATTGAGGCGTTTCAGCATGGGGTGCACGGATACATCGGCCTGCTCAATGTTTCGATTGAAAACATAGCATGGTTAAGTTGCACGGTGACATGGAAAGATCATGGCCGTCCCCCGAGCCTTTGCCGGGGCTAGCAGCGCGTATGGAGTTTCAGCCATGTCCACCGGCTCACATGCCCCGATCCTCGGCTCCCTGGTGTTGGCAGCGATTCCGTCGCTGGCACTTGCTGCCGGGTCACCACTGGAAGAAATCGTCGTAACGGCTACCAAGCGTGGCGACACCAGCGTTCAGGATGTTCCGTTGTCGATCCAGGCACTGGATGGGCTGGCCCTCCAGGACATTGGAGCGTCGGACTTTGCGGACTACGCCCGCCTGGTGCCGGGACTCTCGATGCAGGAGCAGGGCTCGGGCGATCGGCGCTACATCGTCCGCGGAGTGAACTCCGCCGGCGCAGGAACCGTCGGTCTCTATGTGGATGAGGTGATCATCACCGGCGAGAACGCCCAGGATGGTGGCGGTCGCCAGCCGGACGTACGGCTTTTCGACATTGACAGGGTCGAGGTCCTCAAGGGCCCGCAGGGAACCACCTTCGGTTCGAGCTCACTCGCCGGCACCATCCGCTACATCACACGCAAGCCCACGCTTGGTGAGTACTCCGGCTATGTGCAGGCCGGCGTCGAAAGCGTGGAGGGTGGCGATATCGGTTGGCAGGCCCAAGGTGCCGTGAACATCCCTGTGGGCGAGAAAGTGGCTATCAGGGCATCCGGCCTGTTCCGCGACACCGCGGGATACATCGACAACATCTTCCGCAAGAATGCGAACGGTGCGGAGGTCAAGGCCGGGCGGCTGCTCGCGCTCATCGAGCCCTCCGACAGCTGGCGGCTTTCATTGATGGCGATGCGCCAGGACATGGATGCCGATGGTCCGGTGTATTTCAACCGCGTCGACTACCTGGGCGCACCCCTGTCGCAGGGCGACAATTACTTCCAGGCTGATATTGTCGACACGGGTTTCACCGACGAGATGAATCTGTACAACGCCACGCTCGAAATGGACTCGTCGATCGGCAGGTTTACAGCGGTGGCGTCCCGAATGGAACGCGACCCCGTATTCAGCCGGGATTCGTCGCTGGTGATGCAGCGCTTCGTAGGGCGTCCGGCATTTGGGACGGGCCGCAGCGCGATCATCCAGCCGAAGGAAACAACGCTCGATACCTTCGAATTGCGTCTCGCGTCGGTCGATGACAGGCGCCTGCAGTATCTGGTCGGCCTGTTCAGCCAGTCCGAGGATCGAAACTTCAAAAGCTTCATCCAGCCCGCACCCAATGGACAGGTGGTGTACACGCCCGGTTACTCGCTCAGCCGGATCATCGACACCTCCATTGATGAATACGCCGCATTTGGCGAACTGTCTTTTGCCGCGACGGATCGGCTGACGCTGACAGCAGGCGCCCGCTACTACAACTTCGATATCGACGAAATCGCCAACAACGTCGCGGGCTTCTCCGGCGCAGCGGGAACGGGTCTCGGCAACCGGCTCAGTTCGTCGGAGGATGGCACCATCTTCCGCGGCAATGCAGCCTTTGCGTTGACGCCGGACAAGATGCTCTACCTGCAGGTGGCCGAGGGCTTCCGTCCCGGCGGCACCAACGATCAGGTGGCGGCCCTCATTGCCGGCGTTGCCATTCCCCAGGGCTACGATTCGGACTCCCTCATCAACTACGAGGCGGGCTACAAGAGCACGTTGCTGGACGGGCGGGTGCGTTTCAACGCAGCGCTCTATCTCATCGAATGGGATGACATCCAGCTGCAGGCCGAAGCCGTGGGCCCGGGCGGACGCTTTCCGTACCGGACAAACGGCGGTGGCGCCGAGATCCGCGGTGCCGAGGTGGATCTCACCTGGTTCCCGGTGGATGCCTGGGAGATTGGGCTGGGTGCCGCGGTATCTGACGCTGCGTTGACCAAAGACAATCCGCTGCCTGCGAGTGGTCTTGATGGCGACAAGGTGCCCTACGTACCTGATTTCACGGCGACGCTTTCCACCCGTTATGAATGGAATCTCGGAGCGCTGACAGCATCGGTAGGCGGCGACGCCAACTACGTTGATGAGCGGACTACGGAGTACCGGCCCAACAATGCCTCGTATCTCAAGCTCGATGCCTACACGCTCCTGAACCTGCGTGCGGGCATCAGCAGCGAGAGCGGTGGTTGGGAAGCGATGCTCAATCTGAACAATGTGACGAACGACGACACCGACATCGACGTCTTCCGCATCGTCGCCGGCCTCTACCCGAACGGCTACATCATCAATCGGCCAAGGACGATTGCGCTGACGCTGACCAAGAACTTCCGCTAGCTGAACCCAGGCCATGGAGGACACGGGACAGACAGTCAGACTCAAGGACGGCTTCGAGATCACGCGCGTGATCAAGGGCGGATACCAGCTCGCACGGCAGTATGCCAACCGCACGGGGGAAGAAACCCCCGACGGTGATATCGAAGGCATGTTTGCCGCAGTAGCAGCGGGCATCCGCACCTTCGATTGCGGCGACATCTACATCGGGGTGGAAGAAAAGATCGGCGAGTTCCTGAGCCGCCGTCGTGCGGCGGGTGCTCCCGACAACGTCGCCGTGCTCACCAAATTCGTTCCGGATGTGGAGGACCTGGAACGTGTCGACTTCCGGTACACCGAGTCCATCATCGATCGCTCCCGGCGCCGCTTGCAGCTGGACCGGTTGCCGATGGTCCAGTTCCACTGGTGGGACTACAACACGAAGGGCTGGCTCGATGTGCTCGGGCATCTCCTCAAGCTGAAGGAACAGGGCCGCATCGAGCAGATCTCCCTGACCAACTTCAGCGCACAACGTACCCGCGAGATTCTGGAAGCGGGTTTTCCCATCGCAAGTACACAGGTGCAATACTCGTTGCTGGACCGGCGACCTGCAGGCGAATTCGCCGCACTGTGTGCAACCTACGGTGTAGGCATACTCTGCTATGGCACCTTGTGTGGCTCATTTCTCACCGAGCGTTGGCTGGGTCAGGCGGCACCGGCGCGCCCGTTTCGCGAAAAGTACAGCCGCATTGTCGATACCGCCGGAGGATGGGACCTGCTGCAGCACCTGCTTGAAACCCTGGCCATGATTGCGCGCGCGCATCGAGTGAGTATTGCGAGCATTGCCACGCGTTACGTGCTTGAACAACCCTCGGTTGCCGCGGCCATCGTCGGCGCGCACACGGATGAGCAGATCACTGACGCGCAGGCTGCAATGAATGTCCGGCTGTCCGCAGCCGAACTGGCCAGGATTGAAGCGGTACTCGTCCATGCCCGGCCCCTGGAAGGAGACGTGTTCGATCTTGAGCGCGACCTGACAGGAACCCATGGAAGCATCTATGCGACCCGCCGTAGCAGGCATGCGGAAGAATAAATGAGTACGGTCCCGGGTTCGGTCCTGTCGCAGGTGACTCCTGCACGGCGTGCGTATGCCCTCGGCATCCTCATGCTGGTCTACGGATGCAATTTTCTCGACCGCCAGATCTTCGTCATCCTGCAGGAGCCCATCAAGAAGGACATGGGCCTGAGCGACGCGCAACTGGGCCTGATGACGGGTTTTGCCTTCGCGCTTTTCTACGTGATTGCCGGTATTCCAATCGCATACCTGGCAGACCGCAGCAACCGCCGGAACATCATCGCGCTGTCCATGACGTTCTGGAGCGCCATGACAATGCTGTGTGGTTCGGTTCAGAGTTTCGGTGCGCTGCTGCTGGCGAGAGTCGGCGTAGGCGTCGGTGAAGCAGGCAGCATTCCGCCTTCCCACTCGATGATTTCGGATCTGTATCCGCCCGGCAAACGTGCGACGGCGTTCGGCCTGTTCACGATCGGGCTCTACTTCGGTGTGGCCGCCGGCTATCTGTTTGGCGGCCAGTTCGGGGAACAGATAGGGTGGCGTTCGGCTCTCGTCGTTGCGGGAATACCCGGCTTGGTCCTTGCGCTCCTGCTGCGCTTCACCGTCACCGAACCCGCGCGGGGGCAATGGGACGAGAAGCCGGAGGCGCCCTTAAGCTTTCCGCAGGCATTTGCAATCCTTGCGGGGAAGCCGCTGTTCTGGCTCGTCACGCTGGCCACCACTGCGGGCACGTTCGTGAATTACGGAACGGGCAACTTCAATCCTTCCTATCTCATGCGCAGCCATGGCCTGGACCTTGCCACGACCGGGACCATCCTTGCGATCACCTCCAGCACCTCCGGAATTCTGGGCACCTGGTTGGGAGGCGCACTCGCCGATCGTCTGGGCCGTCGTGATCCTGCGTGGTATTTACGCATCTGCCTTATCGGGCAGGCGCTGTCCGTACCCTTCAGCATCATCGCTTATCTGAGCCCGGGCCTGCCTGCGGCGCTCACCTCCCTCTTTGTCGCACACATGCTCATCGTGTTCATGCTGGCCCCAAGCATCGCGGTCATCCAGAGCATGGTGAGTCCGAACATGCGCGCGCTGGCTTCCTCGATCTTCTTCTTCGTCATCAACCTCATTGGCCTCGGGTTCGGTCCCCTGGTGGTCGGACTGGTGAGCGATTCACTCACCTCCCGCTTCGGGGTCGAGGGTTTGCGATACGCGCAGGTGGGCGTCTCGAGCGTGGGCCTGCTTGCCGCACTGCTGTTCGCAGTGGCGATGGTTCGGGAGCGTCGGCTCCGGATGGTGGCAGCCGCAACCGTTTAGCCGCGGGCTCGTGTGGAGTCATCGTTCTGGTCTATGCTCCGCGCTGGCTCATGTTCTTGAACATATCGCGGGATCGCCGGAATGAAATACGCAGCCGTTTTCGCGTTGCTGAGCTTTGTGTCCTGCGTGGCCAATGCCCAGACGAATCCTGCCGCCAAGGCCGCCCGTGAATGGCGGCAACAGCACGAGCGCGCCATCGTCGATGAGTTCGTCACGCTGCTCAAAGTCCCGAACATTGCGAGCGACAAGGAAAACATCCAGCGCAATGCCGAACTGATCGCAGCCATGTTCGCCAAACGCGGCGTGACTGCGCGATTAGTGTCTGTACCTGGTGGCAACCCGGTCGTCTTCGGCGAGATCAAGACACCGGGCGCAACACGCACCATCGGGATGTATGCCCACTACGATGGCCAGCCCCTGGATCCGAAGGAGTGGGCCTCGCCCCCGTTTGAACCCACCCTGCGGAATCGCTCGCTGAACGATGGCGGCACGGTTATTCCGTTGCCTGCGCCGGGAACGCCCTTCGATCCCGAATCCCGGCTGTATGGCCGCGCGACTGCCGACGACAAGGCGCCGATCATCGCCATCGTTGCGGCCCTTGACGCGCTGCGTGCCGCTGGCATCAGTGCCCGGTCAAACATCAAGTTCATGTTCGAAGGCGAGGAGGAGGCCGGGTCGCAGCATCTCGAAGCCACGCTGGCGGCCAACAAGGAGCTATTCGCGGCAGACGTCTGGCTGATGTGCGATGCGCCGCTGCATCAGACCCGCCGGCAGTCGATCATCTTTGGTGCCCGCGGGCTTACGGCGGTCGACATCACCACTTACGGCCCGCGCACCGAAATACACAGCGGCCACTACGGCAACTGGGCGCCGAATCCGGCGCTGACCCTCGCGCACCTGCTGGGGTCGATGAAGGATGACAACGGCCGCATCCTGATCGAAAACTTTGCGGCGGGCGTCGAGCCGCTCTCGGCGCTGGAGAAACGCGCACTCGCGGAAGCGCCCGATATTGATGCTGAGCTGATGAATGAGATGTGGCTCGGTTCGGTGGACAACACTCCGACGCGCCTCGTCGAACTCGTGACCCAACCCTCGATGAACATTCGCGGCATGGCCAGCTCGCGGATCGGCAACCAGGCTTCGAACGTCATCCCGGCTACCGCCACGGCCACCATCGACATCCGCGTCGTCAAAGGACTGGATCACAAGGTCGCGGTGGAACGCCTGATGGCGCACATCCGTGCCCAGGGTTTTCACATCATCGATACCGAACCCGATGCCGCTACGCGGCTCAAGTATCCCAAGGTGGCGAAAGTAACCGTGCGGCCCGGCGGCTACAACGCGGCGCGAACAGCGATGGACTTGCCGATTTCGCAGGAAATCATCCGGGTGGTTGAAAGCGCCCGCGGACCGGTCATCAAGCTGCCAACCATGGGCGGTGGCCTGCCTCTCGAAAGCGTCGAACGCCCCTTAAGCACCCGCACCATCATCATTCCCATCGGCAATCACGACAACAATCAGCACGGCTACGACGAGAACCTCCGTATCCAGAATCTCTGGGACGGCATCGAGCTGATGGCGGCGTTGCTGACGATGTGAGGCCGTTCTGGAAGCAGTGGCTTCGGTCAGCTCACATCCAGTGGACTTCTGACCCCGCGTCCTCCCCGATTCAGGACATGTGTATAGATCATTGTCGTTTTCACATCCGAGTGCCCGAGCAGTTCCTGCACGGTGCGGATGTCATAGCCTGATTCAAGAAGATGAGTGGCGAAGCAGTGCCGGAAGGTGTGGCAAGAGGCAGGCTTGGTGATGCCGGCGCGATGAATGGCCTGTCGAACCTGGCGCTGCACCACGTCCTGATACAGATGATGCCGACGCCACGCCCCCGAGCGCGGATCACGCGACGGATGGGCAGCTGGAAAGACATACTGCCATCCCCATTCGAGATGGGCGCCGGGGTACTTACGTGTCAAAGCAAACGGCAATTCAACACCGGCAAATCCCTGACGCAGGGCTTCCTCATGCTGGCTCCGTACCTTGGCGACATGCACAGCCATAGGATCAAGCAAGCCAGCAGGCAGCACGGTGATTCTGTCCTTGCCTCCCTTGCCATCGCGAACCGTGATCTGGGGATGATCGAGGTCCAGATCCTTGATACGCAGTCGGAGCGCCTCCATCAGGCGAAGTCCACTCCCATACAAAAGACTGGCCACTAACCAGGGAATACCGGTCATGTGGCTGAGTACCGAGCGTACTTCCTCACGGCTGAGAACAACGGGGAGCCGCTCTGGTCTCTTCGCCCTTACCACACCGTCAAGCCATGGCAGTTGGATGTCGAGCACGTGCCGATACAAAAACAGGATGGCGGCCAGCGCCTGATTCTGCGTTGCAGCAGCCACATCCCGCTCCGTAGCCAGGTGCGAGAGAAAGGCTTCGACCTCGGGCCCGCCCATATCCGTCGGGTGGCGCTTCCCGTGAAACAGAATGAAGCGTCTTATCCAGCCAACGTACTGTTGTTCTGTCCGGTAGCTGTAGTGTTTCAACCGGATACGATCACGTACCTGGTCGAGCAGGCGAGGTTTGGCGTCCATGCCGTATAACGTCCTGGATGATTGACGGCACTTCCTGTGCCGTGATCTAGTTAAATCAACAACCTCCCCATCCGTCAACCATGTTATACGGCACATATGCCGCATTTAATCCCAGCGCTTTGGCCGTCTAGATAGAGTTAGACATCATGAGAGCCGCAGCGACCCTGGTTCTTCTACTGGCCATTGCTGCCGATGGCAACGCGGCGGACATTGCCTCAGTGGAGGGTGCGGATATCGAGTTTAAGGGATTGACGCTCGGTGCTAGCGTCGACGACGTGATTGCTAGGCTCGGCCCACCAAAGAGCCGACTTCAGTTTGCCTTTGAAAATGGGCCTGAAGAAAAGCTCTTCTATGTCGGATTGGAATTCTGGATTGAGAAGAATGCTGTCGAAGCAGTGATCCTCAGTGGGCGAGGTTTGATGCTCGATAGTGGCTTAACTGTAGGCTCTCCCGTTGGAGCCGCAGAGGGGATAGAGACGCTGCGTATCGGGGATAGTGACTGTACCCGCGCTGTCGAGTGGAAGGAAGGCAAAGTATTTTCAATCAAACTCTCTTGCGCCAATTAGCGAGTAGCTAGAGAAATCTTGTCTAACCACCGCATGGAGCGCACGTGTGAACCATAAAGTGCCAATTAACCAGCCGAGCGACCGCGGCGCTCATGCGAATCGTTCGGCATCAAGGATGAAGTAAGAAATGACTCCTCATTCCGCGTGGTTGCCAAATCAGATTGGCATCCTCGTCGAAATAGCAGGCGCCGGCTACCTAGTTTGGTGTGCGCTTAGATCTAGCCGTACCGTGATGGAAATGAAAACCGATCTGGACAGCATTGAGCATTCTGTTCAGGCTCTACTCGACGAAGTCCGGGGCAATTTCAGAAATCAACGCATTGGCTTTGTATTGCTAGTCATCGGCTTGCTCATGCAATTGGCCAGCAATGGGTTCACTCCCTGAAGGTCGCTGCATGACTAACCGTTACACCACTCGCCGAACAAGCAGCTCAAGAAGGGCGCTGCCATAAACGGCGCGTCTCTTAGCGGCAGCGTTTGAGGCATAAGGAGTCGTATGCTCGCGCAGATCTACCTCTCGCCCAAGGGTCGCTGTAGCCGCCGCTTCTATTGGCTGTTTTTTTGTTTGCCATCGGTAGTCATTGGTGTCCTGCTGGGATTGGCAGTACGGTCACTTGGAGAGCGAGCGCCGGCAATCGTCATCGTCTTACTGCTGCTCTTGGTGTGGCCCTCTGTCGTGATGCACATCAAGCGTTGGCACGACATCGGTCGGTCTGGCTGGTTTTCTCTCTTAGGATTTATTCCTCTTGTAGGGATCGCTGTGGTGTTGGTGTTAGGGTTAATCCCTGGCACCAAAGGGCCAAACCAATATGGCCCAAGTCCATTGCGCCAATACCGAGAACCAAAAAGTGCGTTCTAACCATCGGTTGGTGCGGCAGCGCGTAAGCGACACACCGTTCTCCGAGGATTGTGCCCGCGCCGCACATCCGAGTCGTTAACCCGCAGGAGCTGACGGGATTGACATACCATTTATGGTATAGATACGATATGACATGTGGCGTATTGAGGAGCATCGACGGGTAGAAAAGCAGCTATCTGGCTCAGTGCCCATCGAGATACTGAAGCGCTACGAGAAGTGGAAAGACATCGCTGCTCTTTCTGGACCGCCGGGGCTCCGCGCGATCAAAGGCTTCCACGATGAGGCTCTCTCCGGCGAGTGGAAGGGGCATCGATCGTCTCGCCTGGGCTTGAAATGGAGAGTGATATACCGCGCGATAGCAAACGCGCTGTTGATTCAGGTCATTCAAGTCACTCCCCACGACTATCGGAGACCTTGAGATGAAGAATTTCAGAATGGCGAAGCGACGCGTAGAAGTTTCGGTCGGCGAGTCGGTGCGCATTCTTCGGGAACTTCAGGAACTCACCCAGAGCGAGCTCTCTGAGCTGACCGACATCCCGCAGGCAACCATCTCGGCAATCGAGAATGGCCGGGTCAATCTGGGGGTTGAGCGGGCCAAGGTAATTGCCCGGGCTCTCAAGTGCCATCCCGCCGTTCTCGTTTTTCCTGGCTGGGACGTCGCAAGTGAATCAGCGGCATAACAAATCTTTCAAGGCGCGACGCGGCGACGCCGCGCGGGAGCCCAGGAGCTATTCGTTCCCTTTGCGCAGTTTCCGCTGGTAGCAAAAACGGTCTCCTGACCAAGCGGGCCAGCGGACGTCATCTGGCATCCCGCCGCCTGCTATAAAACCGGTGCGCCAGACTTGCGGTGCCGCTTGATGCAATCGTCAGGCATCAATATCAGCCGGCATATTCATCGGAGATGTTATGGATGCCAACGTAGTCAGCTCATTGGCCAAAGCCACCCTGGATGGCTCAATGCCGTTTCCTCAAATCGTTTGCAAGCTCATTGCCGAAGGTGTTGAGTACTACCATGTGGATTACGCTACAAGCTCCTTTACCTTCTACAGTGCTTCAGGTTCTGCGGTAGTGGCCTCACTTCCATTCGAAAAGCTGCCATTGATTTCCGAGGACTTTGACGTAACTGCTCTCAAAGCCGCAATCCTCGACAGCCAACAGCACGGGCAAAAATTCCGGGCATTCTGCGAACGCGCCATTCGCGCAGGAGTCCAAGGATATTTCGCATTCCTGCGCGGACAGCGAGTCACCTACTTCGGGCGCGCAGGCGATCACCACGTCGAGTGGTTTCCCGGGGCCAAGCCAGTTACGGAGGCATGAGATGACACGCGTCCGCGTTGAGAGCTTCACCATCTCGCTTGACGGCTATGGAGCGGGTCCGGATCAGGACTTGAAGAATCCGCTCGGAGTGGGCGGGACGGACCTGCATCAGTGGCTATTTCCGACACGCACGTTGCAACGGACCTTGTTCGGGAACGATGGTGGTACGACGGGGATCGATGACGACTTTGCTGCTCGGGGCTTCAGGAATGTGGGCGCCTGGATTCTCGGGAGGAACATGTTCAGTCCC
The DNA here is from genome assembly GCA_965279735.1 of Steroidobacteraceae bacterium. Lineage (GTDB taxonomy): Bacteria > Pseudomonadota > Gammaproteobacteria > Steroidobacterales > Steroidobacteraceae > CAIUGU01. The sequence goes on from OZ257260.1 coordinate 3,411,687, forward strand.
GATCGTGGGCCGCCCGACATGAACTGGAAAGGCTGGTGGGGGGATGATCCGCCCTATCACGTCCCGACTTTCATCCTGACTCATTACCCTCGCCCGGCCATCAAGATGGAAGGTGGGACGACGTTCCACTTCGTCACCGGCGGCATTCACGAGGCGCTGGAACGGGCGCGCGAAGCAGCCGACGGCAAGGACGTGCGTATCGGTGGTGGAGCCAATACCATCCAGCAGTACCTTCGTGCAGGCCTTGTCGATGAGATGCACTTCGCCATCTCGCCGGTCCTGCTGGGCGGCGGAGAGCGGCTGTTCGAAGGCATCGACTTGCGGACTCTGGGCTACGAATGCGTTCAGTTCGTTGTTTCGGAGAAAGCCACCCATGTTGTCATCGGTCGCCAAGGCTCAAAGAATACTGATAGGCAGGACACCCCATGACCATTGAAACCGAAGACGACGTCGCCGCGCTCAAGCGCATAGGCAGGATTGTTTCTTACGTCCTGCAGGAAATGCTCGACGCTGCTGAACCCGGCATGACTACCCGCGAGCTGGATTTGCTGGGCGAACAGTTGCTTGCAAAGCACGGCGCACAATCGGCGCCGAGACTCACATACAACTTTCCCGGCTCGACCTGCATCAGCATCAATGAGGAAGCTGCGCACGGAATCCCGGGTGCCCGAGTGATCCGGGCTGGCGACGTATTGAATGTCGATGTGTCTGCAGAGTTGGGAGGCTACTTCGCCGATACGGGAGGAACGAAAATCGTGCCCCCGACCAACCCGGTGAAGACGCGGTTATGCCACGCCACCCGAACGGCCCTCGAGCACGCCATGAAGCAGGCTCGTGCTGGCCAGCCGCTCAATGGCATCGGCGCGGCAATCCAGCGAACGGCGAAGACCTACGGGTTCAGGGTCATCGAGAATCTCGGCAGCCACGGGGTGGGTCGTGCACTTCATGAGGCTCCCGAGCACATTCCCGGATACTTTGATCCGAAGGACAAGCGAATCCTGGAAGAGGGCATGGTGATCACCATCGAACCCTTCCTCTCAACCAAAAGTCGCTTAGTCACTGAAGCCTCCGATGGCTGGACCCTCGTGGGAGCGCATGGCAACCTGTCAGCTCAATACGAGCACACGATGATCATTACCCGGAGCGTACCGATCGTTGTCACCCGCCACTGAATGATCCTCATAGCACGGACCAACGACGATGACTGAGCATCGCATTTTCAGAACAGCATTTGCCAAGGTCTATCCGCTGTACGTCCAGAAAGCGGAACGCAAGAATCGTACGAAGGAAGAGGTCGACCAGATCATTTACTGGCTCACCGGCTACACCCAAGCGCAATTGGTAAAGCAGATCAAGCAGGAAAATGATTTCGAGGCCTTCTTTGCCCAGGCTCCCGCCTTGCATCCGAACAGTTCGCTCATCAAAGGCGTCGTGTGCGGTGTACGTGTTGAGGAAGTCGAGGATCCGCTGATGAAAAAGATACGTTACCTCGACAAGCTGATTGACGAGCTTGCAAAGGGAAAATCCATGGAAAAGATACTGCGGTAGGCAGCGAACTATTGACCTGTTCTCCTGAAGCGTCCATGACAACAGCTATCAAAGTCCGCGCCTTGGGCTCTGACGACCTTCCGGCGATGCGAGCCATGCTCGGTGTTTTTGCGTCCGCTTTCAATGAAGCGGAAACCTACACTTCCCTCCAACCCGCCGACGACTACCTGCGTCGACTCCTGGCAAGCGAGACATTCATTGCCGTAGTCGCTCTGCGTGAAGGGGTCGTTGTGGGCGGCCTGGCGGGTTACGTGCTTCCCAAGTTCGAACAGGCTCGGAGCGAGTTCTACATCTACGATCTGGCAGTGGATTCTGCTCATGGAAGGCAGGGTATTGCGACAGCATTGATAGAGGAGCTAAAAGATATTGCTCGTCAGCGTGGCATCTACGTCATTTATGTGCAGGCCGACTATGGCGACGAACCAGCAGTGGCTCTCTACACAAAGATGGGCTTACGTGAGGACGTCATGCATTTTGATATTGATCCCAATAACCCTGCCTGATGCCACATGTCCAGGAAAGCCGGTTGATGAAAAAGAGCAGGCCGCCGAAAACCATTGACGAGTACATCGGCATCCACCCCGAGGGCGTCCAGGTCAAGTTGCAGGCGATCAGGAGCAAGGTCAGATCGCTGGCGCCCGATGCCGAGGAAAAAATCAGTTACGGAATTCCCACCTTCAAGAAAGACAGGAACATCTTTCACTTCGCTGCGTTCAGGAACCACATCGGCCTCTATCCCGGGTCGGCTGCCATCAAGGCTTTTGCAGAAGATCTGGAGCGCTATACGACATCGAAAGGCGCAATCCAGATTCCTCTAAATGATGCCATTCCGCTCCAGCTCATAGGCAAGCTGGTTCGCTTCAACCTGAAGAACCTTGCAGCCTAGGTGGCGGCTCGAGATCCCGGGAAATGCCAATCGTCCATCTAGACCATAGAATTGCGACCCCCGGAGACCTTGGCGTTCTGCGGGTGTTGATGAACGCCGCGATAGGCGATCTCCTAAAGCCCTTCCTCGACGCACGCCAGATTGAATCCAGCCGGTTGTTCATGGGACTCGATACCCAGCTCATCGAAGACGGAACCTACTTCGTTGTGGAAATGAACGGCCAGATTGTCGGGTGTGGGGGTTGGAGCCGCCGCACAACACTCTATGGCGGAGACCAGACTCCTGGCCGGAACGCCGAGCTTCTCGATCCGAAATACGACCCCGCGAAAGTCCGCGCCATGTATACCCATCCGGCGCATGCGAGACAGGGCATCGGCCGACTCGTCTTGTCACTGTGCGAAAACGCTGCAAAAGGAGAGGGCTTTGCCAAAGTGGAACTCATGGCTACGATGGCCGGAGTGCCCCTGTACCTGGCTTGTGGCTACCAGCCGGTAGAGCGAATTGAAGACGAGCGGGGCGGGGTGGCAGTTCCTCTGATCAGAATGCGCAAGGAATTGAGTTGAGCGTTCTTACCTTCGCATCTTCTGGAAACATCAGGATGTAAGCATGAAAAAATCCGCCACTAGCCAAAGCCAGCCGGCATCGGAACTCATCTCGAAACGCATCGCAGAACTCGAAGACTGGCGCGGCGAAACCCTCGCCAGGATGCGCAAGCTCATCAAGGCAGCAGACAGGCAAGTTGTCGAGGAGTGGAAGTGGATGGGCACTCCGGTCTGGTCGCATGACGGCATCATTTGTACCGGCGAGTCCTACAAAGACAAGGTGAAGCTTACCTTTGCCAAGGGTGCTTCCTTGAAGGATCCGGCACGTCTCTTCAACTCGAGCCTAGACGGCAACGTGCGCCGCGCCATCGACATTCACGAAAAGGACAAAGTCGATGCGACTGCCTTCAAGGCGCTTGTTCACGAGGCGATTGCCCTGAACAGTTCCAGAAAATCGAAGCCACGCAAGAAAGCGAAGGCCTGAAAGATGGCAAGCAAGCGTCCCGCTACGATCGCGGCATACATCAGCGCGGCCCCGCGCGAGGGCCAGCCGCAGTTGCGCAAGCTGTACGCGATCCTGAAGAGCGTCGCACCGAAAGCCGAGGAGGCAATCAAGTGGGGAACTCCCTTCTTCGTAGAGCCCCGGTTCGTGTTCGCTTTTTCGGCGCATAAAGCGCACTGCAACTTTGCCCCGACGGCGGGAGCACTGAAGGCATATCGCAAGGAACTGGGAAAGTACAAGACTACGCAGAACATGCTCAAGATCGCTTACAACGAATCTATACCCGAAGAGCTCATTCGCAAGATCGCTGAGTATTGCGTGAAGGAAGTGAGTGAACGTGAAGATGACGCTTTCTGGTAACTCACCACACGGACATCACCATGGATCACCCTGAACAACCCAGGCCGCCGCTTCCGCCGTTCGATACTGCTTCGGCCAGTCAGAAGGTGCGGATGGCCGAGGACGCATGGAACAGCCGTGATCCTCAGCGTGTCTCTCTCGCCTACACATCTGGAAGCGTATGGCGGAATCGAGCTGAGTTCCTGTCCGGGCGCGATGCGATTGTCCAGTTCCTCACTCGCAAGTGGAGCACCGAACTGGAATATCGCCTGATCAAGGAGCTGTGGGCGTATCACGAGAACAGGATTGCTGTCCGCTTCGCGTACGAATGGCGCGACATTGCAGGGAAATGGTTCCGGTCCTATGGGAACGAGAACTGGGAATTCGACGAGCACGGTTTCATGCAGCGCCGGATCGCCAGCATCAACGATTTGCCGATTCAGGAGAAAGACCGGAAGTTCCATTGGCCACAGGGTCGCCGGCCGGACAACCATCCTGGTCTGTCGGATCTCGGGTTATGAAACCGCGGTCCCAGTTCAATGTCGCGATTGGCATTGCGGCACTCGTCGCTCCGGCATTGCACTCGCTCACAGACGCGATGGAGTGGTATCACGGCGGTTTTACTCCTGCACAGCTCTGGATCAACTACCTCGCATTTCTTCCGATGTCATGGTTGCTGCTTGGCCTGTACGCGGCGCACGAGACAAGGCCAAACGTCGCGGGTCTTGTTGGCGCCCTTCTCTACGGAGTGGCGTTCACTTACTTCGCACATACAACGTTGTATGCACTCGCGGAGCAGGTTTCGACCTATGAGGCGCTGTGGTCTCGCCTCGGTGGCCTGTACACTTTCCATGGAGGACTCATGGTCCTGGGCGGCCTGATGTTTGCCTGGTCGGCGCTGCGGGCGGGTTGGCTACCGAGAGGCGCGCTGCTGTTATTCGCAGTGGGCATCCTCTGGAATCTCGTTCTCGTTTTTCTGCCTGCGCCCGACATCCTGCAAACCATCGGCAGCGCAGCCCGCAACCTTGGGCTCATGGCCATGGGCTATGCAATCCTTTTCAAGCCTCCCGTTCCTGAGTATCCATGAAACTTGTTGCACTCAGCGTCGGTGGGCCCCGAGAGATGGAATGGAAGGGTCAGACGGTGCAGACCTCGATACTCAAAACACCAGTATCAGGTCGCCTTCGCGTCACACAGGGCAATATTCAGGGAGACAGGCAATCGGACCTGTCCGTTCACGGGGGTCCGCTCAAGGCCGTCTATGCATACCCGGCTGAGCACTATCCCTACTGGAGTGAACAACTTCCAGATTCCGAGTTTCCCTGGGGTGCGTTTGGCGAAAACCTGACGACTGAGGGAATGGTTGAAGACGAGGTTTGCATCGGTGACCGCTATCGCGTCGGCTCCGTGGAGCTTGTCGTCACCCAACCTCGCATGCCTTGCTACAAGCTGGCCATACGTTTTGGTCGTGCAGACATGGTGAAGAGGTTCTTGCGGAGTGAAAGGAGCGGGTTCTATTTTTCGGTGGAGCAAGAGGGAGAGATCGGCGCCGGTGACGCCATCGAGCTGGTCGCGCGCGACGGCTTCGGACTCACCATCGCCGATGTCGTTACCCTGTACTCGGTGGATGCATCGAATCGGTCTCTGCTGAAGCGTGCGAGCACTCATCCGACCCTGCCCGCAATGTGGCAGGACTATTTCAAAAAACTTCTTTCTGATCCCGATACCTGAAGGCCCGACATCGGGTACCGGCCGTTCGCCTGTTTGAATAGCCGATACCCGACGAGAGAAGAAGGAATTCCTACTTCAGCATCCCTGCGACCTTGTCGATGCCGGCCTGGGTGCAGACTTCGTCCTTGTCACCGCCGGGTGCGCCAGAGACCGAGATGGCGCCGATGATTTCATTGCCCACCTTGAGCGGCAGTGCGCCGCGACGGGCAGTGCCAATCTTCGGATCAGCTTTGACTTCGGCATCCAGGGCGGTGTCGGTCTTCACCTTGTCCGCGATGTCACCGCTTGGAACCTTGTACTTTAGGGTCGTCCAAGTCTTGGTCAGGCCAATCATTTGCGTCCGCTCTGCAGCACCATCGCCGGACAGGATCACGACCGGGACGCCTGCGGAATCGACAACCGTGACGGTGGTCTTGTAACCATTCGTCGTGCAGACGGCCAAGGCAGTTTTGGCTGCTTCGATCGCGACGTCGAGAGCGGGGCCGCGGGCCCGTGGTGGTGCAGGCGGCAGAGCTCCCGGGGCAGGTGCCGGTGCCTGGGCCATGGATGACGCGGCTGCGGCGAGCGCAATCGCTGCGAGGGAAATACGGCTGAGACTTCGCATTGGGGAGAGTCCTTCTGTTTCGGAATTGGGGGGAAGGCGATGGTACCGGACTTGGGTTGGAAAACCGTCTTTGAGACCGGATCGGTACCACGGGAGTTTCATTCAGCCAGCACCCGGTAGTGCAAATTCCACACCTATCCTCCCATAATCAAACGGGCGAGTAGCCTGGATGGCCACGCTCATCACCCCACGAAGAACCCATATGCAAATCACCGGACGTTGCCATTGCGGAAATACCACGTTCCTTTTTACGTGGGAGCCTGAAACGAAGGAAATACCCGCTCGCGCCTGTACCTGTTCGTTCTGCACCAAACACGGTGGCGTCTGGACGGCGTGCGCGACGGGTTCCCTCAGCGTCATCGTCAGCAATCCGTCGCTCGTATCCAGGTATACGTTCGGAACGAAAACCGCAGAATTTCATATCTGCTCCCGCTGCGGCATCGTGCCAGTGGTGACCAGCCGGGTTGAAGGACAGACGTATGCGGTCGTCAACGTGAATGCATTTGAAGGCGTGGACCCCGCGCTTCTTCGTCCCGTTTCGGCCTCCTTCGACAATGAAAGCGAAGACGTCCGGCTGGCGCGGCGCAAGAAGCATTGGATCGCCAATGTTGAATACCTGGATGGCGGCGTCTGAGGCTGCGATCAAGAAGCCCCGATCAAATGATGCTCAAGACCCTTCGCGCCGGCTTCATTTACTTTGCGCTCGTGCTTGGCGCTGGTTTTGTACTCGGTGTCATCCGTGTTCCCTTTCTGGTTCCGCGCATCGGAGAACGCTGGGCGGAACTGGCGGAAATGCCCATCATGGCAGCCGTCATCTTCTTCTCCGCCGGGTTCGTACTGCACCGATTTCCTGAAATTCGCTTACCTGGCCGGTCTTTGGCAGTAGGAATTCTGGCCTTGGCTCTCGCGGTGTGTGCAGAGCTCGGACTCGCCGTCGCGATCCAGAACCAGACATTGGCCGACTATATCGGGAGCCGGGACAAAGTCTCTGGAGCGGTTTATCTCGTCATGCTGGTAGTGTTTGCCCTTATGCCAAGGCTTCGCTTGTCGAGGCAACAACATCTTGTCGTGAAGCCCTGAATTTTTACGATCTCGAAACAGGGCGTGGCGGATAGTCTTGAAGGCAAATTCGTTGCTCTTGGGGCCGCACTTATCTAACCTTTCCGGCCCATGAAAAAACTCATTATCGTCAGGCACGGACGTACGGCCAGCAATGCCGCTGCGGTGATTCAGGGACGGATCGACACGCCGCTGTCCGAAGCAGGAATACGGCAGTCCGAAGATCTTGCGGAAGTGCTCGCCCCCGAGAAAATCGACCTCATCATTTCGAGTCCATTGCTGCGTGCCCTCAAGACCGCGGAAACGATCAATGGCACACGAGGTATCCCGCTTGTCGTCGACGACAACCTGCGTGAGCGGGCATACGGGGTTTTTGAAGGCGGGCCGAAGAAGTCATATGAAGAGGCGCTAGCCTCAAGTGGCATCCCGCGCTGGGAGTACACGCCTGAAGGGGGCGAAAGCATCCCCCAGGTCGCGGTTCGCTGCAAAAAAGTTCTTGCCGTGGCGGCCGCCTCTGCCGCAAACACCGTGCTGATCGCCGCGCATGATGCGGTGAATCGCAGCCTGATATTCACGTTGCTGGACCGGCCGTTCTCGGACTGGCTGACGATCGGGCAGAACAACTGCTGCATCAACGAATTCATTTTCAATGGGGACCACACCGTCGCCAGCTTTCTCCTGAACAGGACGGATCACCTGGCTGAATACGCCTGACAGGGACCCGCCAATTGGGACGTGCGTCGCGGCCCAATCAGGACTACCCTGCGGCTTCGCTGAACTGATGAGTCTCAACAAGAACGATCAGGAGGCCCCATGACCACGCGTTTTCGACTGCTGTTCCTCGCGCTGCTCGCAATCGCCGTTCCCGCGGCACTTTTCTCCGCCGAGCCCGACCCTGCCGTGATGAGCTTCAAGCTGCCGGGCGACCTCAAATGGGCTGACAATGCGGAGTATCCGGGGCTCGTAAGTGTGGTTTTGTATGGCGACCCCAACAAGCCGGGTCCCTATGCGGTCCGCAACCGCTTTGCTCCCGGCGTCATGTCACGCCCCCACTTCCATTCGACCGACCGCTTTGTCGTGGTCGTTTCGGGAACATGGTGGGTGGGCACTGGCGACAAGTTCGATCCGAACAGCACCAAGGCACTGCCGGTCGGGAGCATCGCTGTGCACAATGCTGGCAAGGTTCACTACGACGGGGCCAAGACGGAAGCGTGCGAAGTCATCATCTACGGCATGGGTCCGGTCGTTTCGACGCGAGTCAGCGGGGACTGAGCCCACGGATGCTGATGGAGACGGCACTTCCTCACTCCGCCGGCCCGGTTCCTGCGGGCGCGTTTGCGGACTGGCTGGTTCAAGCCCGTGAATCCTTGCGCGGCAATGGGGGAGCGGACGTTCCTTGCGGAGACTGTACGGGTTGTTGCACGTCGTCCTATCTCATCCAGGTGCGGCCGGAAGACAGGCAAGCACTCGCCAGCGTCCCGGCCGAACTGCTGGTTACCGCACCAGGTTTTCCACCGGGCCACAAGGTGATGGTGTCGCGGCCAGACGGAACCTGCCCCATGCTGAGCAAGGGAAAGTGCTCCATCTACAGTCACCGACCACAAACCTGCCTCGATTATGACTGCCGTATTTTCGCTGCGGCCGGCATCGATGCGGGCGGCCCGGACAAGGAGGTCATCAACCGGCGAGTCCGGGAGTGGCAATTCACTTATCACGCTGAAGTCGACAGGGCTGCGCACAGTGCGGTGCAGTCAGCGGCCGTTTTCATCAGGAAGATGAGCGCCGGATTCCCTGGTGCGAGAAGGCCGATGTCACCGACCGGCATCGCTGTGTTGGCCATCAAGGTCTACACCGTTTTCCTTGCGGCTGACCTTCACCAGAAGAGCGAGGCCGAAATCGCGAGTGAGGTAATGGAGGTCAGCCGGGAGTTTGACGAGAGTAACGTTACGCCCAGCGTGTCGGGGTAATCCGGCTGGACGCAATAAAAGGAATCCGAGTGCAATCCCGCAGGATGATCATTGTCGGTGGCTTGAGCTTCATCGTGGGGGCATTGGCATTCGTAGCAGTGTTCAGCTATCTGGCGGCGAACTTTGACTACCCCGGGATTCTGGAGGGGAGCGCTGCAGAGGTGCTGCCGCGACTGAGGGCGGGCGGTTCGACCATGCGAGCGGTATGGGCGATTTATGCGTTCCTGCCGCTGTTTCTGGTGCCCGGTGCGGCCGGAGCTTATTTCGCTTGTCCCCAGAGAAAGGGTCGTATGACCCTCGCGCTCATCGTTGCGTCGATTGGCGCTCTGGCCATGTGTCTCGGCCTCATGCGCTGGCCCAGCATCCACTGGGCATTGGCTGAGGTATATCAATCATCGGGCGCTGAAGTGCAGACGAGCCTCGCGGCTGTCTTCAATGGGCTCAACCTCTATCTCGGCAACTACATCGGCGAGTTCCTGGGTGAAATCTGTCTTGCCACTTTCTTCGTTCTCACGGGGATGTCGCAACTCAACGAAGCTGGTTCTCCCAGGTGGCTGGGGTGGGGTGGAATCGTGTTCGGCGTGCTGTTCGTCATTGGAGCGTTCAGGAACGTTCTCTCCGCGGTGCAGCCCGTCGCCGACATCAACAACACATTGCTGCCGCTGTGGATGATCATCCTGGGCGTGGCGCTGGTTTGGCGTTCCAGAAAGGCATGATTCATCGAGAAGGCTTTCGTGCGATCATCGCGCCGGCTGGCGATTCACATAACCATCGCGATTAAAGATGTCGAACGCGCAGAACCGGACAGTACTGGTTGCAGGAGCGAGTGGAGTCATTGGCCGCAGGCTATGCACTCTGCTGATTGCGGATGGCTGGCGTGTGGTCGGGATCACTCGCTTCGAGGACAAGGCCGCGAAGCTGGGTTCGCTGGGTGTGGAGCCCGTGGTCGTGGATGTATTCGATGCCAGAAAACTGGGTGCTGCGGTCAGTGCGGCACAGCCTGCAGTCATCGTGCATCAGCTGACAGACCTGCCTCCTGCCCTGGATCCGGGAAAGATGGCGACCGCGCGAGTGCGCAACGCCCATATCCGCGACATCGGCACCCGTAACCTCCTGACGGCTGCCCTTGCGGCAGGCACCAAACGATTCGTTGCGCAGAGTGTTTCCTTCGCCTACGCACCGGGACCGATGCCTTACCGCGAAGACTGGCCGTTGAATGCGGGGACGCTGGACGGTGCGAGCGGCGTGACAGCGCGAGGTGTTGTCGGTCTTGAGCGCCAGGTATTGGCTGCTGCGCTGACCGGCGTGGTGCTGCGATATGGGAAGTTGTATGGACCGGACACCGGGTTCGACGTCGCGTTGAAAGGAGGCCCAGTGCATGTCGACGCTGCGGCCGATGCAGCGCGACGCGCCGCTTCCCGCGGCAGTGCAGGCGCGTACAACATTGCAGAGGAAGATGGCGCCGTTTCGAGCCGCAAGGCCGCGGCCGAACTCGACTGGCGCGCGGATTTCCGCATGCCGGCCGCCAGCGCTGGTTGATCGGGTATTCGCGTCCTGTCCTGTGACAGGTGGCGAATGAAGAGGAGACTCCCATGCGATCCATGCTCTTCGCATCACTGACATTGCTGGCACTGCTCTCAGGGTGCGGGGATCAGCGGGCAATGCTTTCCGCCGATGCAGCACGCCAGCAGGTCATGGACACGGAGAAAGCTTTCGCGAAAACCATGGCCGATCGCGATGCCGTCGCCTTTGCATCGTTCCTTTCCGAAGAAGCCATTTTCATGTCGGGCGAGACTCCATTACGTGGCAGGCAGGCGATTTCGGAAGGCTGGGCACCGTTCTATGCCGGTCCAGCCGCTCCATTTTCGTGGGAGCCGGAAGACGTGGAAGTCCTGACGTCCGGCGATCTGGCGCTGAGTTCCGGACCCGTCCGGGATCCGCAGGGCAAGGTCGTCGCCCGCTTCACCTCCATCTGGCGTCGGGAAGCGTCGGGTGCGTGGCGAATTGTTTTCGACAAGGGCAGTGATGTCTGCAGATGCGGAGCGCTGGCCTCAGGATAAATTCATGTACGAGCGCAGAACCCAGCGGCCCATCTCCCGACCGCGCTTCATGCGGCGAGTGGCATTGCATGCGGCTATCGCCGTAGCAGTCATGGTGGCTTCGCTTGCAATCGGCATGACCGGCTATGAGCACTGGGAACATCTGGCCTGGCGCGATGCGTTCCTGAACTCCGCGATGCTGCTCGGCGGAATGGGGCCCGTGAATCCTCCGGTAACCGATCCCGGCAAGCTGTTTGCCGGCTTCTATGCCCTGTACTCGGGGCTCGTCTTCCTGCTGATCGTTGGCCTGGTCTTTACGCCCATCGTGCATCGCGTGCTGCACCGGTTCCACTGGGACCAGGACAAGTAGTCGGATGCGCGGGCGCATTGAACTCGAGCGGCCGACCATGTTGCGCGAACGAGAATTCGTGGCCGCGGTTCTCCTGAGTCGAAAGCTGCATCGGGGATTAGTTGCGCCACCGGATACGCCGGATAAGTATCGGGATTTCCTGAACACCCTGCGCACTGGCACTCGCGAAAGTTTTTTCGTCAACGTGATCGCGTCAGACGCTCTCGCTGGCGTCATCAATGTGAGCGAGATCGTGCGTGGCTCATTTCAGTCTGCATATCTCGGCTACTACGCGCTGGAACCGTATGCCGGTACCGGGCATTTGCGTGAAGGCCTGCAAAAGGTCATTGCCCATGCGTTCGGAAAGCTCAAGTTGCATCGTCTGGAAGCGAATATCCAGCCCACAAACGAAAGATCCATCGCGCTGGTAAAAAGCCTCGGCTTCAGGCTTGAGGGCTATTCGCTCCGCTATCTCAAGATCGCCGGACGGTGGCGGGATCATGAAAGGTGGGCTTTGCTGGCAGACGACAGTAGTTGACCAGATACCCGCGATTCCCCATTCAATTGTTCTGTCGGGCGGACTTACACCTGAACATTTCCTGGTTGCGATCGACCGGAACCAGGCCGGCCCGGTCCGTTCAAGTCATTGATGCCCGGTCCATGAGAATGCGCGGGCATGGATGTTGCTCCCTTCAGAAGCAATGCGTTTCGTTCCAGCTCCCGATGTCTGCACCCGTCCCGCCGCCAGAAAGTCGTTGCGATTATGTCTGCTGGGCGCTCTTGCCCTGGCAGCAAGCAGTGCGTTGGCGGGCGCAGCCCAGGCAGAACAATCGGGCTTCGACCTGACGCTCGAAAAAGCCATTGAGCTGCATGAGGCGGGTGGTTTCGAGGCGGCTATCCAGATATATCAAAGCCTGCAGGAAGACCAGCCAAACGATGCGCACCTGCTGTATGAGCTGGCGAAATCTTCGCAGGCCGCAAACAATCTTCCGGGCTGCGTCGATTCCGCGCGCCGAAGTTCCGCCCAGGAATCGCAATATCAGGCAGCGGCTTTCAGCGTGCTGGCTCAGTGCGAGCGCGAAGCCGGATCAACCGGGCAGTCTCTGTCGACCTACGTCACCGCACTCGAGCTGCATCCGGACAATCCGTCGCTGCGTTTCGACTATGGATTGGCATTGCAGATTGAGGGCGCTGCGGATCTCGCCGACGCGCAGTTCGCACTCGCGCTTGAGGGGGCAGCAGAACAACCGTCCCTGTATCTTGCTTACGGCAATCACATCAGTGCGGCCAGCGAAGCAGGCGGGTTGCTGATGAACCTGCGTTACATCATGGCTGCGCCGCAGTCGCAGCTGGCGGTGGGGGCTGCCGAACAGATCCTGGCAATGCTGGACGCCTCTCCTGCAAGTACAGCGGATCGGCCCGTCAATGCATTCGACGCGGCCTTCCTTGAAGCCAAGCTCGCAACTCAGCCCACGAAAGGTGAGGCGGTTTCGGATGCCGATCGACTCAACCGTTTCCTGCAGCAGTTTGTCCTCAATACGATGAATGCAGCCAGCCCTGAGTTGACTGATACTCTGCTCTGGACCTGCGCAATGGAACCGATGCTCGCGATGGCCGAGCATGATGTGCTCGATACCTACCTGTACTTTGTGGGGGCACTGGCCCGGACCGAGGGCAGTCCCGAATGGCTGAGCGCCCATCGCCAGAAGTTCGAACGCCTGGTCGAGTACCTGGCCCGAACCGATACGAAGTCCTGAGCGGGCGGGTTCTTTCGTCCCCGGCGAATCACGTACACTCCTGCTCATCGAGCGCCGCGGCGACAGCGGCAAAGAGGAGGCTGATCAGCAATGCGATTCTCCGGGCACCCTGGTCTGGCCGTGCTGCTGTGCGCATTGCCCTGGTCGATATCCCATGCGGCCGAAGGGCAGACAAAGGCCCCCGTTGTACTGCGCTATGCGGGTAACGATCTGGTAGGGCTCGCACTGTCTGTCGCCCTGCATGAAGAGCTGGATCTTTCGTCCACGTTGCGGCCGCAAACACCGGATATCGTTACCCCCAGGATCGTGCTGATCGTCGCGACCGTCGATGGCAGCGTCGAAGATCCCGAAAAGCAGACTGCCGCCTCGATCAACATCGTCTACGACGCCGACACGCTGCCTCTCAATGGCTATCTGGTCGCCGGGCTGGTGCAGGTGTGCGGTCTGGCGCGAACCCACGAATGTGCGCGCGAAATCCTCGATGCCGTCGACGGGGCGGTGGCGAAACTGCAAACAGACAATCCCGACCTCTGGCTTTCCCTGCAACCGCAATGATGGCTCCTCGTGAACTGTCCACGGTCGAACAGTCAGCCGCTGCGCGGCGGGCGCGGTATCTTTTTTACGTGCTGGGCGGATGCTTCGTATTGCTCGCACTGGCCTGCGATCTCATGCCCCAGCTCGTAAGCGTCGTGCCCGCACATGCGGCGAAAGGCTGCGCGTTGCTGGCAATCGTATTTCTCGGGCTGGGCCGTTTTGCATCCGATCGCTGGGTGCGGCGCTGCGCCGGCCTCATCACGGGGTGGCCCTGATGAGACATTCCCGTTATGTGCTGACGCTGTTCGGTCTTCTCGCCATCCTGTGGGCGGCCCTCGCGATCAACCCTCTCTATCGCAACGACTGGATTCTGGAAAACGTCTTGCTGCTCGGCGCGATCGTGCTGCTCGCGGCAACGTACCGGCCGTTTCCCCTCTCGCGGATTTCGTACACGCTGATTTTCATCTTCCTGTGCCTGCATACGATTGGCGCGCACTACACCTATGCAGAGGTGCCGTACGATCGTTGGTCCGAATCCCTGTTCGGCACTTCATTCAATGAGCTGGTGGGCTGGAAGCGGAACAACTTCGATCGTATCGTGCACTTCTCGTATGGACTGCTGCTGTCGTATCCCATTCGTGAGGTTTTCCTGCGCATCGCGGCGGTACGCGGCTTCTGGGGTTACTTCCTGCCGCTCGATCTGACCATGTCCACGTCGATGCTGTATGAGCTGATCGAATGGCTGGCAGCGGAACAGTTCGGCGGCGAACTCGGCATGGCGTATCTCGGCACACAGGGCGACATCTGGGATGCGCACAAGGACATGGCATTCGCGAGTCTGGGAGCATTGATCACGATGGTCATTGTCGCTCTCATCAATCGTTCGTCCGGTCATGACTTTGCGGACGAGTGGGTGGAAAGCCTTCGGGTCAAGAGCAGGCAACCTCTGCGCGAAGCCGCCTCGAGCAAACTGGCCGACGGCCCGCGCGAGCACTGAATGCTGCCCAAACCACCCAGGAAAGGTCTGCAGGGCGCGTTGTTGACGCTGCTCGTGGCGGTGTCCTTTGTCCTGTGTGTCATCGGCTTCGCGATGGTCGATCGCGATTTCGCGAGCTGGCGCAGCTGGGTGGACGCGGTCTATCACTCGTTCCGCATCTTCAGCTTTGCGTATGACGGGCCGAAAGCACCGGAGGAAGTGCCGGACGCGCTGCGTCTGGGTCGCGTCGGTGCATTGATCAGCGTGCTCTGGGCTTCCTGGATGGCGGGGGTTGTCATCTTGCGCGAGCGCTCTTCGCCGTTGCGCCTGCGAATCAGGGCGCCCGAGGTAGTCTTCTGCGGAATGACTTTCGACCTGCTGCGCATTGCCCTGTCACAGGAACAGGCCAGCCCGCGCAGTCGCATGGCATTGCTGGTAGCGGATGCAGCTTCGCCTTTGGCCAAGAGATTCCGGCAGGAGATTTCCTCTCTTGTAGTCGCAGGCAATCCTCTCGACAGGAAGAGTCTTGCAGCCTGTCGCGTCCACCGTGCTACGCGATGTGTCTATGTGGCGGGCAGCACCGACACAGATACGATCGCAATCGTGACCGCCGTGGCCACACTTCTGCTTCGAAGCCGGCCCAGGCCGCAGGCGCTGCAGGTTGTCGGCGTCCTCCGGAACAGGGGCTTGCTGCAGGCTTTGCCCGACATTCTGAAGAATCCCGACCGGAACAGGATCGCGCTCAACTGGGTGGATCCCGTCATTGTCACGACGCGGGTACTGCTCGGCCGGCTACCGCCTGATTCAGTTGCGCCTGGTCAACCAATACATGTACTGCTGGCAGGCAGTACCGCACTCGCCGAAACCGTATTGCTGCAGCTGGCGCGTAATGCCTACCCACGTGAGCAGGTCACTCGTGTGAGCGTTGTTGCACCCGACGCGAGTGATTTCTGTCGGCGCCTGCTGGAACGGTATCCGCCACTGGATCCGGAATTTGCGGATCGAGGATTGTTTCCCGGGCTGCATCCCTTGATGACGGTCAAGGGTTTTGATTCCGTGCCGGCAGTTCTCGCGGACGCGGAGCTCGCTGCCATTGAAAAGCCGGTTCCTGTCACGTGTGCGTACGCCGTAGCGGGCAACGATGGCGATACATTGCTTGCCGTGCAGCGGCTCAGGCAATTGCGCGCCCATGCGCGGCGGGACTTTCCGATCGGTGCGTGTCTGGATGAGTCCCACGGGATTGATGAGGTGGTGACGGTGATTGCCGAGCGCGATGTGTTCCACTGCCGCGCTGGCGAATCCTATCTCGGACAGCATCTCGATGAACTGGCAGCGCTGCATCACTACGCGTACAGCCAAGGCCGTGTTCCCGGGCTCGAAGCGCCGACTGCAGAACAGCAGCAGGCCTGGGAGCAGGCGCATGCGCAATGGCGTGCAATCCCGGCGTGGCAACGTGATTCCAGCCGCCATGTTGCCGATCATATCCTGGTGAAACTGCGTCATCTGGGACTCGAGGGTCTTGCCAGTACCCGGCCTCTCACGCTTGAGACCGCAAGACAGCTACAGCATCGTCTCCTTGAATCCCTCCCGCAGCTTGGCCTGATCGAGCACCGCCGCTTCTGCGCCGAACGCATGCTGGAGGGCTGGCTGCCCGTAGGAATGGAGCAGTGGAACGATGCTTCAGGCAAGCCTGTGTCGCAGCATCAGCATGAACTGAAAGCCCTCAAGCTCAATGCGACCCTGACGCTGCTGATCGACCAGAACGAAGTAGCGAAAGACGAGCTCCTGGCAGCCAGCATCGCGTGGATTTTCTGGCAGACGGCGAATCGTCCTGCGAGTCATTGAAGAAGTTCGTAGGACTCCGCAAAGATCGCAGCGGCCACGATGCCATAGTCATCCTGAGCGTACTGCACGAGCCAGTCTCCGGGCTGGCCGGTGATGGTGTCCTGCTCGGGTCCGGTGGCAACAGCGAAGGGATGACTCATGAGGAGGACGTGGACATCGAGAGGACGTTTACGGAACGCTCCTGCAGGACCGGGTTCGACTGCTTCGTAGGTTTTCAGGAATTTGTCGCGACGAATCGGCCAGCGCTCGCCGAGTTGGCCAGTGAGAAGGGCGTCTCCGGTGCGATAGGCCACTGAACCTTCGAGCGTGGCAAGCCGTCCGGGGCGCGTTGCAAATTCGACCTGCACGGTGACGGGGCGCTTTCTTGCCGTTCGACTCGAAGGATGTTTCGCCAGGTCAATGCCCGTCATGTCCTGCATTTGCCGTCTCTCGTGAACCGCGCTACCGTCGATTGCAGCCTTAACTATTACTACACAAGAAGCCTTCATGACTACTCTCACGCCCGCGAGTCCAGGCCAGCCGGTAAAACGACGGGCCATTCTCAGCATCGATGGCGGTGGCATTCGCGGCGTGCTGACACTGCAGGTGCTGCTGCGGCTCGAGAAGGAGCTGCAACGAATTCCGGGCAACGAAGGAACCCTGCTGGCTGATCACTTTGATCTCATCGCCGGCACCAGTGTCGGGGGCATTTTTGCGTCTCTGCTCGCGTTGCGGATGCCAGTCGAGGAAGTGTTGCAGCTGATCGCGAAGAACGCGGAAGTCTTTTTCACGCCCACGCAGAATCCATGGAACAGGTTGCTTTACTACAAGTTCGACAAGGCGCCGCTCGAAGGCCTGATCAAGCGGACTGTCGGCGCGAACACGCTGCTCGGGGATCCGAAGCTCAAGACGCGCTTGCTTCTCGTGATGCGCAACGCCTCGACGGATTCGCCATGGATCGTTTCCAACAGTCCGGAAGCACCGTTCAACGATTCAAAGCTGGATGACTGCAACCTGCGCTTGCCGCTGTGGCAGTTGATCCGTGCAAGCGCTGCTGCCCCGTACTATTTCGCGCCCGAGGTAGTGAAGATCGGTACTCGCACGTTCGTTTTCGTCGATGGCGCAATGACCGGCTTCAACAACCCGTCATTCAAGGCTTTCCAGTACGTGACGACAGGTTCCTATGGTTTGCGCTGGCCCGCGGGTGAGGATCGGCTCAGCATTGTTTCCGTCGGCACCGGTTTTCGCAGGCAGCAACACCAGGCACTCGACTGGGCAGACAAGAATGTCCTCGACATCGTCAAGGAGCTGCCGGTCATCCAGATCAGTGCTGCGGATCGTGAGACGGATGTCCTGTGCAGGACCTTCGGCCGTTGCCGCATCGGCGACTGGATCGACTACGAGGTGGGTGACCTGATGCAGACGGATACAGCGCTCGCAGAGCGGTTGTTCACGTACTACCGGATGAATGTGTCCCTGGACGCGAAACGCCTGGGAGCACTGGGCTTCAGCGATGTCGAGCCTGAGCAGATTTCGCGCATCGATGCGACCGAAAACCTGGAAGTGCTGACCCGGATCGGGACCGCGCTTGCGGATGAGGTCTTTGCGCGCAACCCGCCGTTGCAGGACATGGTCCGGACACGATAGGACGCGGCTACTGGAGGCCGATACGCATCCAGCCGGCATCCACCAGTTCGCCGCGCCAGGTGTAGCCCTGCAGATCGATCCGGTATTCGCCCGGTCCGAAAGCGGAAGAATTGAGGGCGATGCGCAGTTCCCGGTTTGAATCGGGGGCGATACGGCGGATTTGTATGACGCGTGCTTCCCCCAGCTTCTCGATGGTGAGTGAGAACGTGTTGTAGCGGATTTCCGTTACGTCGATCCGCAGTTCCAGAAGCTGGGGAGGATCCGGCCAGCCGATCGCGAGACTCGGCGCCGACTGCGGGCCTTGCCTGCCGGGTGTCACCTTGTAACTCTGTACGCCTGTCGGTGCCTTGAGGCGCGCGGTTTCAGCAGTGCTGTTGAGATGCGTGACCCGGCTTTCCAGGTCCTGGACAGTCAGCATGTGATACGCGATTCCTGCACCTGCGACCACGACCGCGGCGCCGATGAGCAGCCATTTCCGCTTTCCCGGACTACTGGCTGGCGTAGTGGAGAAGTCATCATCCTGATGCGCCATCTCGACAGCGGCCAGCGTCGTCGACGAGGGAATCGCAGGAAACACGCCCGTCTCGCTGTCATCGAACGGCCGGCGGGCGAGACGGGCCTTCAGGCGGACGGGAATCGGGAGCTGTGCCAGGAGATCCGGATGCTCCAGGCAGTATTTTTCAAACGCACGGGCTTCGCGTACCAGCAGGTCGCCCGACAGATAGCGGTCGACGATCCCTTGAGAGTCGATGTACGCGCGATCCATTGAGCCCAGTCCCCAAGCGGAATTTCAATCACAAAGGTAACACGAATATCTGCCCTGATCGGCCAGATATGCGTGCTGAACTATCTTGCGGCACCCGGTAGCCTCGAGCCCATGTTTACAGGTGTCTTCAGGGATCGAAGTCACGCGCGGCTCGGTCCCGCGCGCACGGCCGAGCAGGTCCTCAAACGGCTGTTGCAGGGCCGGAGTGTTCGGCCGCATCGCTTCCTTCGCCGCGCCATCATCGGCCCTTTCGTCGTCGACTATGTGTGCCCGGAAAAGGCGCTGGTCATCGAGCTCATGAACGAGCATCGCGCTTTCATGAGCCAGGATGCGGGCGACCGCACGCTCATGCTGGAGCGCTTTGGCTATCGCGTCCTGCGTTTCTGGTGCAAGGAGGTGACGACCAATCCCGATCTTGTGCTGCGGCAGATCCTGCTGGCGCTTTCCTGAGGCACGCTGTTCAAGCCGATGCAATCCCGTGGGCGAGTGCCTCAGGGCAAGGTGCGCAGCGAAGGGTTTCTCTTTGCGCTGCAACAGCAAAAACACCCATTTTTACGCGCTGAAAGTCACACGTCACGGCTATGATAGCGATGTCGTTGCTGCGCCTCGTTGAGGGCAATGTTGCGATCGTGCGGCGGCTCAATGAGCTGTTGCAGTCGAAATTGAATTGAAGCATCGATCGAAGCACAGGGGTTTCCTATGACGAAGAAGCGCATTGCCTACGTGACGGGTGGCATGGGTGGCATTGGCACCGCAATCTGCAGGCGACTGGCCGTTGCCGGCCATACAGTCATCGCGGGCTGCGGTCCGAATTCCCCCCGCAAGGATCGATGGGTCGGAGAGATGAAGGCCGAAGGCCTGGACATCATTCCATCAGAGGGCAACGTCGCTGACTGGGACTCGACGGTGGCCGCCTTTGAAAAGATCACGAAGGAAGTAGGTCCCATCGACATTCTCGTGAACAACGCGGGCATCACGCGCGATGGCGTGTTCCGGAAGATGACGAAGCCCGACTGGGATGCCGTCATCAACACCAACCTCAACAGCCTCTTCAATGTTACGAAGCAGGTGATCGAGGGCATGGTCGAGCGTAACTGGGGCCGCATCGTCAGCATCTCGTCGGTGAACGGCCAGAAGGGCCAGTTCGGCCAGACCAACTACTCCACCGCCAAGGCCGGTATCCATGGCTTCACGATGGCGCTGGCGCAGGAAGTGGCCAGCAAGGGCGTGACCGTCAACACCGTGTCGCCGGGTTACATCGGTACGGACATGGTCCGGGCCATCCGGCCGGAAGTTCTGGAGAAGATCGTCGCGTCCATTCCGGTCAAGCGCCTCGGCGAACCGGACGAGATCGGGGCGATGGTCACCTGGCTTGCGTCGGAGGATGCCGGGTTTGCCACCGGGGCGGATTTCTCGGTGAATGGCGGACTACACATGGGGTGATGGGACGGGGGAAGAGGCGAGCCATGCCCGATGTCCCTTTTTGAAAACGACGCGAGTACATCCTTGTAGTCTCCGGGTTCGGCGTCCTGCCTCACACGGTTCCAAAAAGGGACATCGGGCATGGCTCGCAACCCCATGAGCGCTTCGCCTGAGCTTGGTTTTCGAGGCGACCTTGGCAGAGTGTGAAGCGGGGGGCTTGGCGGGAAGGGTGGAAAAGTCTAGTATTGGACTAAGATGAAAATTAGTCCAAAAGCGGACTTCGCTCATGCAAGCTGAACAACTGGCTCCGGCGAGTGGTGGCTTCAAACCCGACGAACTCGGCGCTACGGCGCTGACGGCATTCTTCAACATCACTGCGGCATGGGATCTGTCGGCTGACGATGAGCGGTTGCTCCTTGGATCGCCGGCGAGGTCCACTTTTTTCAAGTGGAAAGGCGAGAAGGCGGCAAGGCTGGCGCCGGACACGCTTGAGCGCATCAGTTACGTGATGGGGATCTACAAGGCCCTCCACATCCTGCTGCCGACTGCCCAGGCGGCGGATGAGTGGATCAGGAAGCCGAATTCAGCCGTGCCTTTCGGGGGGAAGCCGGCGCTCGAGCGGATGCGGGGCGGGCGGGTGATGGATCTCGCCGATGTTCGCCGTTATCTCGACGCCCAGCGGGGCTGATCGATGAGCAAGCTGTTCGAGCCGCGCAGGATCACGCTGCGCTGGCCACACATCTATCGCATCGTTCCGTCAAAGCATCCGCCGGTCAATTTCTTCGAACGCGTAGTCAAGCCCGCGCAGATGGAAATGGCCTGGTATCTCGAAGGCCTGACCAATGATCGGCTGCGCGATGAATCAGGCGTTACGCCCCAGGTTCCTGCGGAAGACCGAGTCACTGGCGCAGGCAGTTCCATCGTCATGGCTGCCTTCACGCACACCGGACGATCGAGCCGATTCAGCGACGGCAGCTATGGCGTTTACTACGCCGCCCGTGAGCTGGAAACCGCAGTGCGTGAAACGGCATTCCATCGAGCGCGGTTTCTGGCAGCAACGGCGGAAGCGCCGGGCGAAATAGATATGCGCGCCTATGTGGGCCGCGTGGCCAAGCCCATGCTCGACATCAGGGGCCCACGCTTCAAGTCATTGCATGACGCAGACGACTATTCTGACTCGCAGGCATTCGCCAAACCGCATCAAGCCAGTGGCGCGTGGGGTCTTGTTTACCGAAGTGTCCGCCATGAAGGCGGCGAATGCATTGCTGCCTTCCGCCCGCCCGCCATCACGATTCCTGCCCCCGGTCCCGCCCTGGCTTACGTCTGGAACGGCGAACGCATCGCCAGTGTCTACGAGAAATCGCAGGTGCTCTTTACGCTTTGAATCCCGCTCCGGCACCGCTTCAGTGCATCCATAACCGCTTTGTTACTGGAACGCGACTGCATTCTCACTGGCCCCTCCCTAGCATGCTGACCCAGCTGACGCACATCGGCGTCGGAAGTCACAACACCAGGGGTCAGGTTAATGAGTGCTCGATTGACGAAGAAACACGCGGGATATGCACTGGGTCTGGCTGCGGCGATTGCCACGGTGCTGGCCGGGACAGCTCCCGTTCACGCGGCAGCGGCGCCTGCCGTCGACGATGGTCTTGATGACGTGGTTGTGACCGCGCGTCGTCGCGAGGAGCGTTCACAGGATGTGCCGCTCGCCATCTCGGTGCTCAATTCCGCAGCCATCGAATCGACCGGCACGTTCAACGTCGGCAAGCTCACCCAGCTGCAGCCTGCCATCCAGTTTTATTCGAGCAATCCGCGCAACTCCGCTGCCACCATCCGTGGCCTGGGTGCGCCATTCGGTCTGACGAACGACGGCATCGAGCAGGGCGTCGGCATCTATATCGATCAGGTCTACTACGCTCGCAGCGCCGCCACGACGTTCGATTTCCTCGACGTAGACCAGGTTGAGGTACTGCGCGGTCCCCAGGGCACTCTCTACGGCAAGAACACCACGTCCGGCGCCATCAACGTGACATCGCGCAAGCCGAGCTTCGTCCCCGAAGGTCGTGCAGAAGTGACCTACGGCAACCTTGGATTCACGCAGGCGAAGGGATCGTTCTCGGCGCCGTTGATCGACGACAAGCTGGCATTCCGCCTTGCCACTTCGTACACCACGCGCGACGGGACAATCTACAACGTCACTACCGACCAGCACATCAACGAGCTCGACAATCTCGGGTTCAAGGGCCAGCTGCTGTGGCGCGCCACCGACAATCTCGATGTGACGTTTGCGGCTGACTACACCCATCAGAATCCGCTGGGCTTCGGGCAGGTCTATGTACGCACCGGTGCCACACAGCGTCCGCTTGCCCGTCAGTACGCTGCGCTTGCAGCCGCCTCAAACAACTACGCACCGCCGAGTTTAAATGCGTTTGACCGCGTGACCGATCTCGACGCGGATCTGCAGGCCGAGCAGATGTTCGGTGGTGGTTCGGTGCTGGCTGAGTGGAAGATCGGTTCAGGCCTGCTGACCTCCGTTTCCGCTTACCGCAAGTGGGACTGGTATCCAAAGAACGATCGTGACTTCATCGGCCTGCCGATCACGACGCTTTCGCAGAATCCGTCCAAGCAGCGCCAGTACACGCAGGAACTCCGGTACGCCGCCTCAGGCGACAGGATTGACTATGTTGTCGGCCTGTACGGTTTCTACCAGACCATCGACACCGATGGCCTTCAGGCGCAGGGCTCGTCGGCAAGCCGCTGGTTGCTGGCGAATCCGAACGGCAACAACCCGGCCATTCTCGACGGGTTGCGGTCGAGCAATGATATTGGCCTCAAGAACACCAGTGCAGCGGCTTTCGGCCAGCTCACCTGGCATGTAACCGATGATCTGCGTGTGCAGCCCGGCCTGCGCGTCAACTATGACAAGAAGGAAGGCAAGTACATCGCCACGGTGACCAATGCCACCAACACGGCATTGACCGCGCCGCAGCTCAGCATTCTCGCGCCGCAAAGCTACGAGCCGACGTTCAGCGATACCAACCTGTCGGGTGACCTGAACGTTTCCTACGACTTCACGAGCGACATCCTCGGCTACGTGACGTACGCGCGCTCGTTCAAGTCTGGTGGCATCAATCTCTCCGGCCTGCCGCTCGACGCCAACAACCAGCCGATCACGGCTGTTGAAACGGTCAAGCCCGAGAAGGTGAATCACTACGAAGCGGGCCTCAAGACGCAATGGCTGAACCGGGCCCTCACGCTCAACCTCGCGGCCTTCTGGACCGAGATCTCTGACTACCAGGCCACGGTGACCAACAGCCAGGCCAACGTGATCCGCGGCTATCTCGCCAACGCGGAGAAGATCCGGGTCCGTGGTGTGGAAGCAGATCTGTCGACGCGTCTCGGCGATCGCGTGAACCTGTACGTCAACACCGCGTTGACCGACCACGAGTACGTCAGCTTCCGTGACGCACCGTGCCCGCCAGAACTGGCCGGCGGCACGACTGCATCGGCAGCCAATCCAGCCAGTGCGCCTGGCACACCGGGTGGTTTCAGCCCTGCCTTCTGCGACATCTCGGGCCAGTGGTTGCCCGGCGTATCGAAGGTCGCGTTCTCGTACGGGTTTGATTACAACCTGCCGACACAGCTCTTCGGTCAGCCGGGTGAAGCCTACTTTGCGTACGACGGCAGCTACCGGTCGAAGTTCTCGTCCAATCCTTCGCGCTCTGCCTACACGGATGTCGATGGCTATTCGCTCGCCAACTTCCGTCTGGGCTACAGGGTCGACAAGGGCTGGGACGTTTATGCCTGGGTACGCAACGCGTTCGATGAGGAGTACTTTGAACTCCTGACCACCCAGTCCAGCAGCACAGGCCTCGTGGTAGGCCAGCCCGGCGATCCGCGGACGTACGGCTTGACCTTGAAAGCCTCGTTCTGATTGGGAGAGGTCGCACAGGACCTCACCCACTCCGTCTCCCTCTCCACCAGGAGAGGGGATCGAGCAGCACCTCTCCCGTGGGAGAGGTCGCACAGAGTGCGGGTGAGGACCTCACCCACTCCGTCTCCCTCTCCATCAGGAGAGGGGATCGAGCAGCACCTCTCCCGTGGGGAGAGGTCGCACAGAG
This sequence comes from Steroidobacteraceae bacterium, assembly GCA_965279735.1. Classification (GTDB taxonomy): domain Bacteria; phylum Pseudomonadota; class Gammaproteobacteria; order Steroidobacterales; family Steroidobacteraceae; genus CAIUGU01. The sequence goes on from OZ257260.1 coordinate 3,436,300, forward strand.
TGCGGGTGAGGGCCTCACCCACTCCGTCTCCCTCTCCACCAGGAGAGGGTATCGAGGAGCACCTCTCCATTGGGGAGAGGTCGCACAGAGTGTGGGTGAGGGTCTCACCGACTCCGTCTCCGCCTCTCCACCAGGAGAGGGTATCGAGCAGCACCTCTCCATTGGGGAGAGGTCGCACAGAGTGCGGGTGAGGGCCTCACCGACTCCGTCTCCGCCTCTCCACCAGGAGAGGGGATCGAGCAGCACCTCTCCCGTGGGGAGAGGTCGCACACAGTGCGGGTGAGGGTCTCACCGACTCCGTCTCCGCCTCTCCATCAGGAGAGGGTATCGAGCAGCACCTCTCCATTGGGGAGAGGTCGCACAGAGTGCGGGTGAGGGCCTCACCGACTCCGTCTCCGCCTCTCCACCAGGAGAGGGGATCGAGCAGCACCTCTCCCGTGGGGAGAGGTCGCACAGAGTGCGGGTGAGGGGATCTCGAAACAGCTTTCTTCTTCAAGTTCCCGAAGCAGACGTTCAGATACTGCTGCCGCCTACCGATACCTCGAGAGAATCTTCTGCAGCCCGGCGTTTCCCGGCGTGAGCTTGCTGTAGGGAAGCCGGTTCATGGGCGTTGCTACGGAGCCCTGGACTTCATGGAAGTCAGGACTGTCCTCGTCTATATAAAGCAGCCCGGTGATGTACTCACCCTGTTCCTGTTTCGAGCGGATGTAATTGAACGCGCCGCCACGATCCGTTGGATCGTAGGAAGAGTCCGTCTTGCGCAGGACCACCCTGCTGCCATCGTGCAATGCCACGGGCATCGCCTCGCCCTCCGCATACGCGGCGGTGATCTCGCTGCGTACTGGCACGAAGTCGGTGTGCACCAGCTCTTCATAGTTGTCGCGAACAAACTGGTAGCTCTTCGTCGAGCCTTCATGGTCGTTGAAGGTGACGCACGGCGACAGCACGTCGACCAGTGCGAAGCCGGGATGCCTCATTGCCGCTTGCAACAGCGGGACCAGCTGTTCCTTGTCGCCCGAAAAGCTGCGGGCAACGAAAGTGCCTCCCAGGCTCAACGCTGCCAGTGCTGGATCAATCGGCGGTTGCTGGTTGACCTCGCCTTTCTTGGCCTTGGTGCCGATGTCAGCGGAGGCGGAGAACTGTCCTTTCGTCAGGCCGTATACACCGTTGTTCTCGCAGACATACAGCATGTTGATATTGCGGCGGATGGCGTGCGCAAACTGGCCAAAGCCGATGGAGAGCGTGTCCCCATCGCCCGATACACCGATGTAGTGAAGGTCCCGGTTGGCGGAAATCGCGCCGGTGGCAATCGAAGGCATACGGCCATGCACGCCGTTGAAACCGTGGGCGCCACTCACGAAGTACGCGGTTGTCTTCGATGAGCAACCGATACCGGACAGCTTCACGATGTTCTGCGGGACCAGCGACAAACTCCACACGGCTTCGACGAGCGCGGCGGTAATGGAGTCATGGCCGCAGCCGGCGCACAGCGTCGACATGCCGCCTTCATAGTCGCGGCGCGTGAACCCCAGATCGTTGCGAGGCAGGCTGGGATGCGCGACTTTGGGTTTGGTGATGAAGCTCATGGGTGTCTCTGGGCTACGAGCGGGCTGCGACCAGAAAAATGCTCAGGCGCCCGCGGCGGCCTTGGGCGGGCGAATCTCCGTCAGCGCCTGGAGAACGCCATCGACGATGCAGTCAGAGGACATCGGCAGGCCGCTGTAGTGGAGAATCGATTTGAGCTTGCGCTTCTCGACTGCTGTCTCGAGAGTCAGCAGCGATTTCAGCTGGGCATCGCGGTTCTGCTCGATGACGAACAGCGTTGCATGGGATGCCAGGAATTCCTCGACCTCTTCGCCAAACGGAAAACCGCGGACCCGGAGATAGTCGACGTGAATGCCGCGACGGGTCAGGATATCGAGCGCCTCGCGGACTGCGCCGTCGCAGCTACCGATGGAGACGAAGCCGATGTCACGGTTCATCGTGCCGGTGGCCATGGCCTTCGGGACGAGCGCTTTCGCTGTCTCGAATTTCTTCTTCAGCCGGTCGAGCACGATCTGGTATTCAGTCGAATCCTCGGTATACCCACCGTACTGGTTGTGGCCGGACCCGCGAGTGAAATACGCGCCCTTTGGATGGGTGCCAGGCAGGGTGCGTGCCGGGATGCCATCACCATCCTTGTCGAAATACCGGTGGAATTTCGGCAGCGCCTCGATCTCGGCTTCGGTCAGCACCTTGCCGCGATCGGGCTGCCAGGTGTCATCCCATTTCAGGTCCTTGCACATCCAGTCGTTCATGCCTATGTCGAGGTCCAGCATGACGAATACCGGTGTCTGCAATCGCTCCGCCAGGTCGAAGCCCGACGCTGCCATGTAAAACGCTTCCTCGGGATTCGCCGGAAAGAGAAGCACATGGCGCGTGTCGCCATGCGACGCATAAGCACACATCATCAGGTCGCACTGTTGGGTTCGCGTCGGCATGCCGGTGGAAGGTCCCACTCGCTGCACGTCGAAGATGACCGCAGGAATCTCGGCATAATACGCAAGCCCGATGAATTCATTCATCAGCGATATGCCTGGGCCGCTGGTAGGCGTGAATGCGCGGGCCCCATTCCACGACGCTCCGACCACCACGCCGATGGCAGACAGCTCGTCCTCGGCCTGCACGATGACGTAGTTATGCTGGCCGGTCTCTGGATCGTTGCGCCACTTCGCGCAGAAGCCTTTGAACGCATCCATCAACGAGGTGGAAGGGGTGATCGGATACCAGGCCCCCACCGTGGCGCCGGCGAACATGCAGCCGAGGCCCGCCGCGGTATTGCCGTCTATCAGCACGTGGCCCACCGTTTTGTTCATCTTTTCGAGCCTGAATGGCAGCGGGCACTCGAAGTGCTCCTTCGCGTAGGCGTAACCCAGGTCGAAAGCCTTGCTGTTGGAATCGAGCAGCGCAGGCTTTGCGCCATAGCTCTCCTTCAGCAGCTCGCGCACGATATCCATGTCGAGATCAAGCAAGGCCGCGAGCACGCCGGCATACATGACGTTCTTGAGCAGGATGCGGTTCCGCGCGCCATTGAAGGTTTCGTTGGCGAGGCGCGAAAGCGGCACACCCAGCACCGTGATGTCTTCGCGCATCAGCAGCGTTGAGCGTGGCCAGGTCGAGTCGTAGAGCAGGTAGCCACCGGAGCTGAGTTCCTTGATGTCGCGCGAATAGGTCTCGGCGTTCATGGCGACCATCAGGTCCACCCGGCCGGAACGGGCGACATAACCTTCGCGACTCACGCGGATCTCGTACCACGTCGGCAGGCCCTGGATGTTCGAAGGAAAATAGTTCTTTCCCATGACAGGGATGCCCATGCGGAACACGGACTTCATCAGCAGGGTGTTCGCGCTCGCCGAGCCGGTGCCGTTGACGTTCGCCAGCTTGATGACGAAGTCGTTGACGCCCGCCCTGACCGATTCTCTCAGGCTGTCTTGCGTTGCGGATTCAACCATGGCTTTTTTCCATCGCCTGCATGCGGAATGTTGATTGTTGATTTCTGCATATCCCACGCGGCCGTGGGGCACCGCTCGGCGCACAGTCCGCAATGCACGCAGAGATCCTCATCCTTGACCATGACGCGGCCGGTCATCTTGAGCGGCGCAGACACATACAACGGCTGGCTCTTGTTGGTGGCCGGCGCCTTGAGGCGCGGTCGCAGTTCTTCTTCGGTGCCATTGGCAATCATCGTCAGGCAATCGACCGGACAGACGTCGATGCACGCGTCGCACTCGATGCAAAGCTTGGCCTCGAACACCGTCTGTACATCGCAGTTCAGGCAACGCTGCACTTCTGCTTCCGCTTGCTCCGCGGTGAAGCCGAGCTCGACTTCAATGTTGAGTTTCCTGAATCGTTCCTTGAGGCTGACGTGCGGCATCAACCGGCGTTCAACCGGGTTGTAGTCGTTCTTGTAGGCCCATTCATGAATGCCCATCTTGCGGCTTGAGAGCGTCACCATCGGCGGCGGACGCTCGCTGACGGCAACGCCAAGACAGAAGTTGTGGATGGAAATGGCTGCCTGGTGGCCATGCTCCACGGCCCAGATGATGTTCTTGGGGCCGAACGCCGCGTCGCCACCAAAGAAGACCTGCGGAAGCGTTGACTGGTGGGTGACTGCATCCACCTTGGGCACGTTCCATTTGTCGAACTCGACGCCTAAGCCGCGCTCGATCCAGGGGAAGGCGTTTTCCTGGCCAATCGCGAGAATGACGTCATCGCAGGGAATGAAGACTTCGCCCTTCACGCGTTCTGCCGTGATGCGGCCTTCCACCAGGTCGTATTCCATTTCATCGAACTGCATGCCGACCAGCTTGCCGTTCTCGGTGACGAAAGCCTTCGGCGCGTGATTGACGACGATTGCAACGTCTTCTTCTTCCGCATCGTCCAGTTCCCATTCGGAAGCCTTGAAGAAGCCACGGGGTTTGCGCGCCATCACCTTGACGTGCTTGGCGCCCATGCGGAGCGACGAACGGCAACAATCCATCGCGGTGTTGCCGACGCCGATGATCAGCACGCGCTCACCGATCTTCTCGATGTGACCGAAGGCAACCGATTCGAGCCAGTCGATACCGATATGAATCCGGTCGGCGACTTCGCGCCCCGGCAGGTTGAGATCCTTGCCTTTGGGTGCGCCGCTACCGATGAAGACCGCATCGAACTCACCGGAGTCGAGCAAGGCGGACAGACTTTCGACAGGCGTCCCGAGCCTGAGGTCGACGCCCATATCGATGATGTAGCGGATCTCGTCATCGAGTACGCCTGCAGGCAGGCGGAAGGAAGGAATGTTGGTGCGCATGAGGCCACCCGCCTGGCCCCACTTCTCGAAGATGGTGACTTCGTAGCCGAGCGGCATCAGATCGTTTGCGACCGTCAGCGTTGCCGGCCCTGCGCCGATGCAGGCGATGCGCTTGCCGTTCTTCTCCCGGGGCGCTTTGGGTATCAGGTGTGCGACTTCGTCCCGATGGTCTGCTGCAACGCGTTTCAGGCGGCAGATGGCGACGGGTTCATCTTCCACCCGGCCGCGACGGCAGGCGGGTTCGCACGGTCGATCGCACACCCGGCCCAGAATGCCGGGAAAGACGTTCGACTCACGGTTGACGAGGTAAGCCTCGGTGAAGCGGCCCATGGCGATGAGCCGGATGTACTCCGGCACGTCGGTATGTGCAGGGCATGCCCATTGGCAATCAACAACCCGGTGAAAATGATCCGGATTGCGAACGTCGGTCGGTTCCACGTGTGCGTGGCCTTTTTTGTAGGGCCTTCACACGGTCTGTCCCCCGAACTGCATCCAATGGGAACGACCGGTAAAGGCGAAACCCCCTGGCTACCACTCCCTCCGCATCGCAACGCCGACGCGGAAAAAGCTCAAACGGAGACTAGCGATGTTCGCTCGCGAAACGCAAGTAATGGAACGTTACGAACCGTTCAGCTGAAATCGGGAATGTACCCAATTTCAACTCGGACGCTTGATCGTGAAATCGTAGCTGCCGTAGTGGATGTAGTCGGCCCAATCCACCGAATCGAGTTTGCGTACCGCGGTGCGTGCGGAGTTCAGGGCTTTGCCGATCGAGTCGCCGCGGACCAGGGCCTTGTAGAAAGTGGCTGAGAACTTGCTGGCTTCAGTGTCTCCGACCGGCCAGTACGTGCCGACATAATTCGCGACGCCGCCACGCAGGAACGCTTCGGCGAGGCTGACATTGCGACGCAAACGGGTGCTGGCGTCCTCCGAAAAGCGGTTGCCACTGCGGATGCGGCCGGCCTCGCACGCGTTGAAAAAAGCCAGTGCCGGAAGCTCCGAGATGTTCGCCAGATCCGCGCCGGCGAGCACTTTTCCTTCTGCACAGTAGACGCCGCTGCGGCCGGCCTGTTCTGCATCAAAGAAAGCATGGCCTGCATAGTGCACGACGTCGTAACGGCCCGAACGGAATTCATCGAGCAGGCGTTCGCGAGTGGCATCGGCACCGCGCAGTTCGACGATACGTATGTTCTTCATCTTGGCCAATAGATCCTTGATGCGATCGCCTTCTTCAGCAGCGCCTGCGAGATCGCCGGTTGGATTAACGACGAGCAACACATCGAGAGTCGCATCCTGCTGCCGGGACTCACGCCAGCGGGCCACCGACAGGTTCTCGGCGGCATAGCGGCGACTGAGGCCAGCGTCCGCGGCGGGGAAGCGACCCTTCACGCACAGCGTTTCCCATGGATATCCTGCCGCCGCGCTGTCGTGAACTACAACCAGGTGATGGGCGCGCACAGTATCCAGCGCCTGCAGGACATCCTTGTGCAGAAGCATCGCCCCCAGAACTTCACCGTAACCGGACAACCGCTTCGCCGTGAAGTCCGTATACGCGATGCGTTTGAGATGTTCTGCAAGCTGGCGACGCGGAACGACCTTGGTTCCGGTGAGGACCGCTGCTTTTGACCCGGAAGTCAGTACGGATGCACGGAAACTCAACTGCTTGGGCGAAGCTCCATCCTGCGACACGATCAGGTAAGCGAACCGCTGGTCTGCGCGTTTGCCAGCAGGCGCTGCATCGGTAGCAACAGGAGCGGTAACCGTGGGCAGCTCGACTTCGTCGAACAGCACCTCGATGTCATCGAACAAGGGCGTCGCGGACAGTTGCACCAGTGCCTGCCGGATGGCTTCGCACTTGGTCCGGTCGTATTCCACAATGGTGATACGCCTGAAGCGGTGTTCGTCGTCGTTGTCCTTGAGCGCGCGGAAATAGCCGCCGATCTGGTTCGCCAGCGCTGTTTCGACCGTGACACCGGAGCTGGCTCCGAGCAGCACGGTTGCAAAATCATCGATGTGCGTGCGCAGGAAAGTCCGCACGACATTCTCGGCTACGAATTGCTGGCCTTCAGCGTCGAAGCGATCGAAGTCGCCGAGGCCTGCGAGCAAAACCATGTCGGCGGGCAGAGCACTGCGACCCGTCGGCAGGACAAACACTTCTCCGCGATTGCCGGAGAACATGCGCCGCAGGGTGAACTCCTTGACCGCACCGCCGAGCCGCTTGTCGATCGCGGCCGCCGCACCTCCGGGCTCAACGCCCCTGAACACGCCGAGCACGAGTGCCTGCGCCTCGGCCTCCGTGATGCTGCCACAGGCCAGCCGGATTTCGAGAGTGCGACGGCGATGCTGGCTGTCAATGAGACGGGGCTGGGGTGCAGCGGGAGGTGTGACCACAGCGGGTGTTGCCACTGCCTGTCCATGAAACTCCGGCGATATGACGGGTTCCAGGATCTTGCGCCGCGCTTCGATCGAAAGTTCGTTCCAGCGCACCTTGCCGTTCACACTACGGCGCAACGCTGAATCGCGGATGCGGCCCACGACGACATGGCGCTTGCGCGAACGATTCGTCGGCAGGCGGGAAGTGTCGCCCGTCTTGAGCAGATCCACCACGGTCGCACCGACAACGCTGTTGTTGGTGAGTCCGCCGTGCGATTCCTCTGCAAACCAGGTACGCGCCTTGGGCCATTCGGCCAGGGACCGCGGAACAGTGCCGTCGCCATCGAGTGTTATCGTGTATTCGAACAGGCCTTTTTGCCTGCTGGCCGACGTGACGGTTTCCTGGTTCACGCCAACAATCAGGCTGCAGCGCTCATCAGCCGGCGCAAGCGATGCTTGTACCTTGCGCGCCTGATCGAGCAACTTTGCGTCGGGCGCCAGTACATCTTTTGGCCATGAACGAGGATCGAAAAAGTCGATGGCTTCATGGCGCTCCGGCGCGGGCAGCATCTGGTACAGCCCGGGCAAAGTGCGAAAGACCTTTTCTGCAAGCTGTTCCGGCGAGTGATGCAGATCGAGTGCTGCGATCTTGCGTACGGTGGGATACGTCGCGCGCAAAGCCTGCACTGGAGCAAACGAGCCGTAGTTCGGCGTACCGAGTTCGATGAGTTGGGTGATCTTGTCGCCGGCCTTTGACTGCAAGGCTGCGCGAGCCACCAATCCCCCCATGCTGTGGGCGACAAGCATGACGGAGCCGGCGCGATCCTTCGCGATACGTGCGCCGAGTTCAGCCCCTAGCTGATCGATGCTCTGTCGCCAGTCGTAAGGGTGAAAGCTCGCATCAAAACCCGCGATCTGCAGCGTGAGCTTGAGCTTCAGATACCCGAACAGCATCACGCCTACGGGCTTCAGATCCTTGCCTTTGGGCAAGGCAAGATCGATCAGCTTGCCCGCCATGACCTCGACGGGGTCGAGCCACAGCACGTCATCCCGCAAACGTCCGGGCTTGCCGATCTTCGAGCCCATGATGCCGGGCAGAACCAGCACCCGTGGCCCGCCGCGCACACGACGCGCATGTGCCATCTGCGCGAGCTTGCGCAATTCCCGATATTCGGTTTCGCCGAAGTAGGCGGTGAAGACCGCCGCGTTCTCGCCATTGCGCAGCTGCGCAACGACCTCATCGTCATGCAGGCCCATTATCGAAGGAGCAGCCGCAGCGGCGGGAACGGGCGCCTTCTTCTTCATGGCTGCAGTATGGCCTCAGTGATGCATGTGCCCAGGTTTGGGAGCATCTCTCGATATCCCGACCATGACGGTAATTTCACCCGCCTGTTCGAACCGGAGGCTGAGTGGAAATGCGTCGCCCTCCTTGAGCGGAGCCTTCAGTCCCACCAGCATCAGGTGGGTACCGGAAGGTGCGAGGCTGATCGCGTTGCCTGGTGTGATCGCGACGTCCTGCAGTGGGCGCATCTGCATGACGCCGTTGTTGTTCGTGGTCGCATGGATTTCCACATGATCCGCTACGGGCGTGGTGGCCCCGAGCAGTTTGTCCGCCACCTTGAGTGCCTTGATGTCCATGTAAGCCGCGCCCATCGTTGCCACGGGCGGTGTCGCCCTGGCCCATATCGATGTGATCTCTACATTGAGAGCATCGGCGGCGAAACCTTGCGCAGCCAGCAGGGATGTCAGCAACAGGGAAGGAAGGGAAGAGCGCATGGAGATTCCGTACCGATACCCGGCAGCTATTGTGCCATTGCCGCATGAATGATGCTGCTGACGGCCTTGATGGCGGCCACGCGCGTACTGCTCTTGCGCCACACCGCTCCCACGATGCGGCTCGGAACTGGCTGCGAAAATGGTCTTGTTGCGAGACTGCGATTGGAAGCGAAGGGTCCGCTGGCCGCCAGGGTAGGCAGGAGAGTGACGCCGAGGCCGGCGGCTACCATCTGCCGCAGAGTCTCGAGGCTGGTTGCCCGATAGTCCTGACTTTCGCGGACATCCACTCGGCTGCATACGGCAAGGGCCTGGTCGCGCAGGCAATGTCCGTCTTCCAACAGAAGCAAGGTTTCACCGGGCAGGTCCTCGATCTTTACTTTCTGCTTCTTCGTCAGCGGATGATTGCTCGGCAGCGCCAGCAGGAATTCCTCGTCGTAAAGCTTCTGCGATTCGAGTCCATCGGGTTCGACGGGCAAGGCGAGAATGCCGAGATCGATTTCGCCGTGATGAAGTTTTTCCAGCAGGGTGCCGGTCTGGTACTCGTACAGCATCAGTTTCAGTTTGGGCAGCTGCTTGTGCAGCTTGCGGGCCACGAGAGGCAGCAGGTACGGGCCGATGGTCGGGATCAGCGCCACTTTGAGTTTGCCTGAAAGGGGATCGCCCTCCTTGCGTGTCAGCGCCTGGATTTCGTCTGCTTCTTCCAGCAGGCGGCGGGCGCGCGCTACCACTTTCTCGCCCATGTCGGTGAGGGAAATACGACGCGGCTGACGCTCGATCAGCTCCACACCAAGATAATTCTCGAGCTTCCGTATCTGTGCAGACAGCGTCGGCTGGCTCACGTGGCAACGCTCGGCTGCCTGGCCGAAGTGCCGCGTATCGGCGAGTGCAACGAGGTAGCGAAGGTCCCTGAGATTCATGGTCCGCAAAGGGTAAACGAAATAGATGGAGCCGATGAAGTGTAATGCAAGCAGAGGCCAGAGCGATGGCCCGCCGCTATGCGTTCACCTCTATACTGGACCCATGCGCGTCGTCATTCTTGGCGGTGGATTTGCGGGACTGAATGTGGCCAAACAGCTCGGCAATGTCGCGGGCTGCGACGTCACCCTGATCGACCGGCAGAATCACCATCTGTTCCAGCCGCTGCTGTACCAGGTGGCCATGGCAGCCTTGAGCCCCGCAGACATCGCGGTGCCCATTCGCAGCATCCTCGCGGAATACCGCAATGTCCGGGTTATCAAGGCCACGGCGCTCGGTATCGATACCGCCACGCGCAGCGTTGCAACCGATGCAGGTGACTATTCGTACGACTTCCTGGTTGTCGCTTGCGGTTCGCAGCACATGTACTTCGGCCACAACGAATGGGAAGCCGTGGCCCCGGGACTGAAGACGCTGCCGCAGGCCACCGAGATCCGCCGTCGCGTCCTCGAAGCATTTGAAGGCGCGGAACGCGCCACCGATCCGGAACGACGACGGCAGTTGCTGACATTCGTGATCGTCGGCGGTGGTCCGACAGGTGTTGAGCTTGCCGGCGCGATTGGCGAAATGAGCCGTTACACGCTGGCCCGCGATTTCCGCAGCATCGATCCCAGGCTGACGCGGGTGGTGTTGATCGAAGCGGGTCCAAGAATCCTCCCGGCATTTGCTGACACCATGGCCTCTCGTGCCGTGCGCGACCTTGAATCCCTCGGCGTGCAGGTATGGACCGGCGCGAAAGTCACTGAGGTAACCGATCAATGGGTGCGCGTCGGTGAAGAGAAGTTGCACACCGCCACCGTGTTGTGGGCAGCAGGCGTTCGAGCCGCCGACATCGGTGAGACCTTGGGCGTGGAGCGCGATGGCGCAGGCAGGGTTCGCGTATTGCCGGACCTGAGTATCCCGGGTCACCCGGAAATATTTGTTGCCGGGGATATCGCGAGCTGCGCCGGTGAAGATGGCAAGCCGCTTCCCGGTGTTGCGCAAGTCGCCATTCAGCAGGGAGTTCATATCGCGCGGCTGATTCGAGGCACCTCGGAATCCACGGAACGTCCGCCGTTCCGCTATCACGACAAGGGCCAGATGGCGACGATCGGTCGCAGTCGCGCGGTGGCGGAAGTCTTCGGCTTGCGATTCGCGGGACGGTTCGCGTGGTGGGCCTGGCTGCTCCTCCACATCTATTCCCTGACCGGCTTCCGCAATCGCCTGTCAGTGCTGGTGGAGTGGGCCTGGTCCTATTTCACCTTTGGCCGCGGCGCCCGCCTCATCGTCGACAGGGATTGGAGGTTCTACGATAAGGGATGAAGGGATCGATCTGTGCCTTCCGTCAGAAGTTGATTTCGGAACCTTAAAAATCGTGGATGATTTTTCAGGAGCCTCCAGGGACGGATTCACGGCGGTTCCGAAATCAACTTGTGGCGGAAGGCACCTCTTCTAGTCCCGGAAATTGGTGAATTGCAGCGGCATGTCGAGTTTGCCGTTCTTGATGAGCGCCATGGCGGATTGGAGGTCGTCGCGGCTCTTGCCGGTAACGCGGACTTGTTTGTCCTGGATGGCGGCCTGCACTTTCAGTTTTGAATCCTTGATGAGCCGCTGGAGCTTCTTGCCGAGCTCGGCCTCGATTCCCTGCCGCAAGGTGACGGTCTGCTTCGCCGTCGCCAGGTTGATCACGGGATCGTCGATTTTCAGGCAGGCGATATCGATCCCGCGTTTCGTCAGCCGCAACTTCAGGATGTCGAGCAGCTGCTTGAGCTGAAAGTCGGCCTGGGCCACCAGCGTGATCACGTCCTTGGCCAGGTCGAAACGGGCGTCCGTCCCCCGGAAGTCGAAACGCGTTTCGACCTCGCGACGGGCCTGATCCACCGCGTTGGCCACTTCATGGAGATCGAGCTCTGAAACGACGTCGAAAGAGGGCATAACCTTGGGGCCTGGAGGGGGCAACCGCCGGAATTGGCGGGCAAATGGTATGTCATCCGCAGAACCCCTGTCAGCGGGGCTGCCCGGATGGCATTATGCGCACCCCCGCGCCTCGTCTGGCGCCGCGGGAACCCACCGGCCCGACCCGACCCATGACCGAAGACAGCCCCACAAGGACCTTGCCCCACAAGGTCATTCTCCTGCTCGGCGCCATGATCGCGCTTGGGCCGCTCTCCATTGATATGTACCTGCCGTCTTTCCCGACTATCGAACGCAGTTTCGGGGCGGCGAGCGGTTCGCTGCAGCTGACACTGGCCACGTACTTCATCGGTCTGGCAGTGGGACAGTCCTTCTATGGCCCCATCAGCGACCGCTTTGGCCGCAAGCCGCCGCTCTATTTTGGCCTGGCCCTGTTCGTGATCGCCGCGCTGGGTTGCGCTTCCAGCACCAGTGTCGTGCAACTCGCCACCTGGCGCTTCCTGCAGGGGATCGGCGGTTGTGCCTCGATGGTGATCACCATGGCGGTCATCCGTGATTGCGTCACCGGGGCTGAAGCGGCCCGGACCTTTTCGCGTCTGCTGCTGGTCATGGGCATCGCACCCATCGTTGCGCCTTTGCTCGGCGGCTGGCTGCTCACCACCCTGGGCTGGCAAGCCATCTTCGTATTGCTGGCGGTGGCGGGGACCTGCAGCTTCACGGCGATGCATTTCGGCCTCAAGGAAACGCGCGATCCGGCCCATATCGTGCCCCTCAACCTCAAGGGAGTGCTCACGAACTACGGCTCGCTGCTGAAGGATCGTTCCTTCATTGGTTATGCGCTGACAGGGGCCACGGCCATTACGGGAATGTTCGGCTACATCGCCGGAGCGCCCTTTGTCCTGCTTGAAATCTATGACATTGCCCCCCAGAACTTCGGCTGGTATTTCGGGATGAACGCCGCAGGCTTCATCATCGGCAGCCAGATCAATGCCCGCCTGGTAGGCAAGTACGGCGCGAAGAACATACTGCATCGATCTGTCGTCGTGCCCGCGGTGGCCGGCATCGCGCTGGCTGCTTTCGCGTTGACAGGATGGTTGCCGCTCCCGGTGCTTGCCGTCGGATTCTTCGCTTACGTTGGCAGCCTCGGGTTCATCAATCCCAATTCAATGGCCTCGGCGCTGGCCAACCAGGGACGTCGTGCGGGAACCGCTTCCGCCTTGATGGGCTCGATGCAGTTTGTTTTTGCGACGCTGGCCGGTGTGCTGATGAGCGCCTGGCACGATGGCAGCGCCTGGCCCTTGACGTGCCTGATGGCTGTCTGCGGCACGCTGGCACTTATCGCCGAACGCGTGCTGACGGCTCCATACCGGATGCAGACCGCCGCGACTCATTGACGTTTTCATATTCCCCGTCCCGATCGGTGCAGGCCGACCGGGCTTCATGTTGAGGTTCCTCGATGCTTGCAACTTCCAATATTTCCATCCAGTTCGGCGCCAAACCGCTGTTCGAAGGCGTGACCGTCAAATTCGTGGATGGCAACTGCTATGGCCTCATCGGTGCCAACGGCTGCGGCAAGTCCACGCTGATGAAGATCCTGGGCGGAGAACTCGAACAGAGTTCCGGTGAGGTGATGCTCCAGACGGGTCTGCGTCTCGGGAAGCTGAACCAGAACCAGTTCGGCTACGAAGACCAGCGCGTGCTCGACGTCGTGATGCAGGGCCATGTCGAGATGTGGAAGGCAATGACGGAACGCGACGCAATCTACGCAGACCTCGAAGCATCGGATGCGGACTACATGCGGGCGGCGGACCTTGAGGCAAAGTTCGCGGAGTACGGCGGTTACAACGCCGAAGCGCGGGCTGCCAGCATTCTCTCCGCTGCCGGCGTCGAAGAATCGCTGCACAACGGACCGATGCGCGAAGTCGCGCCGGGCTGGAAGCTGCGCGTACTGCTTGCGCAGGCGCTGTTCTCGAAGCCCGATGTGCTGCTGCTCGACGAACCGACCAACAACCTCGATATCAATTCCATCCGCTGGCTCGAGGGCGAGCTCAACAACTACGACGCGACGATGGTGATCATCAGCCACGACCGTCACTTCCTGAACCAGGTCTGCACGCACATGGCGGATCTCGACTACGGCCAGCTCAAGATCTATCCCGGCAACTACGACGACTTCATGCTGGCCTCGGTGCAGGCGCGGCAGCGTGTCGAAGCGTCCAATGCCAAGGCCAAGGACAGGATCTCGGATCTGCAGGAGTTCGTGCGCCGCTTCTCTGCGAATGCATCGAAGGCCCGTCAGGCCACTTCGCGCCGGAAGCAGATCGAGAAGATCAAGATCGAGGAAATGAAACCCTCATCCCGCGTGAGTCCGTACATCCGCTTCGAACAGGCGAAGAAGCTGTACCGCAATGCCGTGTCCGTCGAAGGCTTGAGCTTTACCTATCCGGGATCGGACGTGCAGGTCCTCAAGAACATCAATCTCGAGGTGGAAGCGGGCGAACGCATCGCAATCATCGGTGCCAACGGTATCGGCAAGACGACGCTTATCCGCTGCCTCGCCGGCGATCTCAAGCCCACCAAGGGGACTGTCGCTTGGGTCGAGAACGCTGCACTCGGCTACATGCCGCAGGATCCGCAGGCCGACTTCGCGAAGAAGGTGGATCTGTTCACCTGGATGAGCGACTGGCAGACACCCAGCGATGACCAGATCGTGCGGGCAACGCTCGGCCGCATGCTGTTCTCCGGCGATGAAATGAAGAAAGCAGTGACCGTGCTGTCCGGTGGCGAGAAGGGCCGCATGATGTATGGCAAGCTCACGCTGACCAAGCCGAATGTGCTGCTGATGGACGAACCCACCAACCACATGGACATGGAAACGATCGAAGCCTTGCAGATCGGCCTCGAGAAATATCCCGGCACATTGATCTTCGTCTCCCACGATCGCGAATTCGTCGGCGGCCTCGCCACGCGAATCATCGAAGTCCGCCCCGGCGGCACGATTGCGGATTTCCGCGGAACGTACGATGAGTACCTGAGCGCGCAGGGAGTGGCCACCTGACGAAGAGCGACCGGCGGCCTTTGGCCGCAAGGGGGCCTATCGGCAGGTAGGCCGACTTTGTCGGTTTATGGCCCGTCCTTGGGCCACAAGTAGGTCTAGCGACAGGCCAGGCGCGGAGGGCGAAAGGCCGGAACCGTCCGCAGTTCCGTTCTGGCTTGCCGGCAGGCCTTTAGCCTCGCAGGGGCTACCTGTCACGTCCGTGACCTACCTGTACCCTGAGGACAGGGCATAAACCGGTAGGCCTACTTGTGGCCCAAGGACGGGCCATAAACCGACAAAGTCGGCCGGTCGCTCCTCTCATAGGCATTGCCTATCGCCCCCATCGTAACCATCCACTTCATTAATGCTGCAGTGCCCACTACCATGGCGCCTCGAATCACCAGTTGAGGAAAGTCCATGTCCCTGATCAATACCGAAGTCAAACCTTTCAAGGCCACCGCCTATCACAACGGCAAGTTCGTGCCGGTGACCAATGACGACCTGAAGGGGAAGTGGTCCGTGCTGGTGTTCTATCCCGCGGACTTCACGTTCGTCTGCCCGACTGAGCTTGGCGATCTCGCCGATCACTATGCCGAGTTCAAGAAGCTGGGCGTGGAGATCTATGGCGTGTCGACGGATACGCATTTCACGCACAAGGCCTGGCACGACACGTCGGACACCATCAAGAAGGTGCAGTACCCGCTCGTCGCTGATCCGACGACGACACTTTCACGCAATTTCGAAGTGCTGATCGAGGAAGAAGGCCTGGCCCTGCGCGGCACGTTCATCATCGATCCGTCGGGCAAGATCAAGACGCTCGAAGTGCACGACAACGGCATCGGCCGCGATGCGAAGGAACTGCTCCGCAAGGTGCAGGCCGCCCAGTACGTTGCTTCGCATCCGGGCGAAGTGTGCCCTGCGAAGTGGACCCCGGGCGCACAGACCCTCGCGCCGTCGCTGGATCTCGTCGGCAAGATCTGATCGGGTTCTGATTCGAATTCAAGTCCAAGTTCAAGTTCGGGAGCATCCGGGCCACGGCCCGGATGCTCCAACGCTGAAGCCACGGGATGAAGTCATGCTGGATGCAACACTCAAGACACAGTTGAAGGGTTACCTCGAAAGGGTTTCGCAGCCCATCGAGATCGTTGCGTCCGTGGACAACGGCGACAGTTCGCGTGAAATGCTCGAACTGCTCAATGACATCGTGGAGCTGTCCAGCCTCATCAAGCTGACCGTGGTGGACAACGACGCAGAGCGCAAACCTTCGTTTGCCCTCAATCGT
Organism: Steroidobacteraceae bacterium; assembly: GCA_965279735.1. Lineage (GTDB taxonomy): Bacteria > Pseudomonadota > Gammaproteobacteria > Steroidobacterales > Steroidobacteraceae > CAIUGU01. The sequence continues at coordinate 3,452,467 of OZ257260.1, forward strand.
CCAGGCACCGATATGGGGATCCGCTTCGCGGGTCTGCCGATGGGCCATGAATTCACTTCGCTCGTTCTGGCGTTGCTGCAGGTCGGCGGCTATCCGCCGAAAGCCGACGCCGAGGTGATGGAGCAGATCCGCGGCGTGGAAGGCGCGTTCGTATTCGAATCCTACATCTCGCTGACCTGCCAGAACTGCCCGGAAGTCGTGCAGGCCCTCAACTTGATGGCAGTTCTCAATCCGAACATCCGTCACACGATGATCGATGGCGCTTTGTTCCAGGACGAGATCAACCAGCGCCAGGTGATGGCAGTACCGACCGTGCTGCTCAATGGCCAGCCTTTTGGTCAGGGTCGCATGGGTGTTGAGGAAATCCTGTCGAAGATCGACACCGGCGCGATCAAGCGCGAAGCGGAGAAGGTGAGCGCGAAGACACCTTTCGATGTGCTCGTGGTGGGTGGTGGTCCGGCCGGCGCCGCCGCAGCGATCTACGCTGCCCGCAAAGGCATTCGTACAGGCGTGGCCGCTGAAAGGTTTGGCGGACAGGTGCTGGACACGATGGCAATCGAGAACTTCATCTCCGTGCAGGAGACGGAAGGGCCAAAGCTCGCGACCGCGCTTGAGCAGCACGTCAAGATCTACGACGTTGACATCATGAACCTGCAGCGCGCGGAAGCGCTGGTGCCGGGCGACCTCATAGAGGTGAAATTCGCGAGTGGTGCGTCTCTCAAGACGAAGTCGGTCATCATTGCGACCGGTGCGCGCTGGCGCGAAATCAATGTGCCGGGCGAGCGCGAATACCGGAATCGCGGCGTGGCTTACTGCCCGCATTGCGATGGCCCATTGTTCAAGGGCAAGCGCGTCGCGGTGATTGGTGGCGGCAACTCAGGCGTCGAAGCAGCGATCGATCTCGCGGGCGTTGTCAGTCATGTGACGCTCATCGAATACGATGCCCAATTGCGGGCCGATGCCGTGCTGACCCGCAAGCTGCACAGCCTGGCGAACGTCACCGTGATCACGAGTGCCCAGACCACCGAGATCAAGGGCGACGGCCAGAAAGTGAACTCGCTTGTATATAAGGACCGCGCCTCCAGCGAGTCGCGTTCCCTGGAACTGGCAGGTGTCTTCGTCCAGATCGGCCTCGTGCCGAACACGGATTGGCTCAAGGGCACCGTGAAGCTTTCACCGCGCGGCGAGATCGAAGTCGACGCCCGCGGCCAGACTTCCGTCCCCGGCGTATTTGCTGCGGGCGATTGCACCACCGTTCCCTACAAGCAGATCGTCATCGCCATGGGCGATGGAGCAAAGGCTTCGCTTGGGGCATTCGATCATCTTATCCGATCGCCGATTCCGGCCGCTGCCGCTGCCTGACAGGACAAACCGCTCTGCTGCGGCGTAAGATCCCCCGGCCATATTTACGGGGGACTTCCGATGCGCCACCATCATTCGTGCCGTACTGCGATGCTGATTCCTGCGGCCCTGGCCCTGCTAACACTTGCGGCTTGTGGCAAGGCGCCTGAGCAGGAAGCCGCTGCACCTGCGACGGGGATTCTTTACGAAGGCGCGCGGCTGATAGTCGGCGATGGTTCTGCGCCCATCGAGAATGCTGCGTTCATCGTGGATGAGGGCAAGTTCACTGTAGTCGGCACAACCGCCGCCATCTCCGTGCCGGAAGGGATGACGCGCGTCGACTTGAGCGGCAAGACCGTCATGCCTGCCATCGTCGATTCGCATACTCATCTCAGCACCACGCGCGATGCGCTGCTTACCGACCTCACGCGCCGTGCTCATTTCGGTGTCGTGGGGGCGGTCAGCCTGGGGATGGATGGCGAAGGCGCGCCACTTGAGGTGCGCAATGAAGTCATGCCTGGCACGGCGCGCTACAAGTCGGCCGGTGTTGGCATTACGGCTCCCGAACCAGGCCGCAACTCGGTGCATTGGGTAACAAACGAAGAGGAAGCGCGGCAGGCCGTGCGGACTGAAGCTGCGCGCAATGTCGATCTGATCAAGATCTGGGTTGACGACCGCAATGGCCAGTACAAGAAACTCAGTCCGGAGCTGTACACAGCCGTGATCGATGAAGCCCACAAGGCGAATCTGAAAGTCGCCGCACACATCTTCGCGCTCGAGGATGCCAAGCAGCTGCTGCGCGCCGGCATCGACATCTTTGCCCACGGCGTTCGCGATCGCGACATCGATGACGAATTCGTCGCGCTCATCAAGGAGCGACCGAATGTTGTGCTCATCCCGAACCTGCCCGCCCGCGGAGTCGTTACGGATTACAGCTGGCTCGAGGGTTCACTCCCCGCGGAGGAACTCGCGAAATTGCAGGCAGCCGCCACGGATCAACCAGCGGCGCAGGCAACCTTCGGCATCCAGGCCCGGAATCTCGCGAGACTCTCGAAGGAAGGCGTGACCATCGCGATGGGCACCGACGGCAACATTCCCTGGGGTCCGCATACCGAGATGGAAGACATGGTGGCATCGGGGATGACGCCTGCCGAAGTACTCGTGGCAGCCACCCGCAATTCAGCAGCAGTATCCGGCATGCCCGATCTCGGCACCGTTGAAGTCGGCAAGAGCGCGGACTTCATCGTGCTCGATGCCAACCCGCTTGAAGACATCACCAATACGAGGAAGATCGGGGCGGTGTATGTACGGGGGGAGGGTGTAAGTGGGGCGGCTCTATGAGGGAGGATGGCCGACTTTGTCGGCAAGTAGGCCTACCGGTTTATGCCCTGTCCTCAGGGTACAGGTAGGGCTGCCGCCAAGTAGGTCTAGCGACAAGCCAGATGCAGACACTCTCATTCTGACTTGCCGGCAGGCCTACCTGTCACGTCTGTGACCTACTTGCCGGTAGGCCTACTTGCCGACGAAGTCGGCCTTCTCTTCATGCCTGCAGCCTTCCTGCTTCCGGTCACACAGCGGCGCCGTGCTCGTCTTCTTGCAACCGCAGAAGGCGGTTGGTCCACCTGTCTCGGAGACGTAGCGCACGGGCATGAACTGCAATGGATTGTGGGTGCCGTCGCAGAACGGCTGGCGTCGGCTGCGGCCGCACGAACACCATGCATAGATGCGGCCAGGAACAACATCGACGATATAGGGGGTTAGGCTTGGGACTTCCGGCTCGACCATGATTCTTGAGTCTTTCCTTGTTCAAAGAGTTGCTTCGGTGTGTTCGGTTTCTATTTCCGCATCCGGATCGCGTTTCGCAATCCAGTGAGCCGCACCCGTGCGGCTGGACCAGTACTCGCCTTCGAGATCGCCAGCGTCATTCACCGTCGCCGCATAGAGTAAAGCGGTCGAGCCATCGAAGCCCGCCAGCCGGAATTCATCGTCCTGGACCTGGCCCGTCAGCTTCTGCTGGCCGCCAGAATGTTCGTAAAACACGGCAGCGATCTGATCGTGGGACTGCATCAGGTCGGCAACGAGACGACTGTTTCCCGAAGGTTGCACGATGGACACAGACCAGCGACCAGCGACATCCGCGTTATCCGTCATCGACTCCGGAAAGAACCGGTAGGCTTTCCCAAGCTCGGCCTGGAATGGAAACTCATGGCCGCTTCCGTCTTCCTGCGCCAGGCGAACAGTGCCGACCAGCTTCTTGCCGTGCGCCGCGAAGGTCAGCGTGCTCTTGTCTCCCGGTAACGTGAGCACGAGTTTTCTCTCGGCACGGCCCACGCCCTGCACCTCGATGCGTTCTGCGCCGTTGAGGATGAAAGCAGAGAACCCCGCCTCCGCATCGCCGCTGTCTTCGAGCTGCAGTCCGAACGGAAGCTCGCCGGCAGGGGATTCAATGATCGCGCGATAAATGCCTGGCTGGGGTTCGCTGTCGAAGTAGCCGCAACCGGCAAGCATCACGCTCGCACAGTAAAAGATCGCGCGCATGGGCGGCGAAATCGATCGCAAGGGGATCATCACTTAAAGTTTCAGCCTGCGACCCAGACGAGTGCTGCGGGCGTCACGCTGGTATCGGATTTCCGGGCTTTCACGGACACGGTCTCGATGTCGATGACCGCCGGATCGAGTTCGCCCTGCAGCCGGCTGATTTCGAGATCGAGCTCGCTTTGCAGGTCGGTGAGTTTCTGCGTCTGCGCCTCGAAGCCTTCTTCAGCACGGGCAACGTCTCCCTTCTCCCGGGCAATGCGGCCAGCACCCCGCATCGCCGTGCCTGCGCGCCCGATGTTCGCACTGCTCAAGGCTTTGCGGCCGAACAAGGCGCCAAGGATGGTGGTGCCGACAGAAATCGCGGTATGCATGGTCTGATCCGAGACCTGTGCTTTCTCGCGCTGGATTTTTTCTTCTCCGCGGCGAATCTGGTCGCCTAGCGTAGCCAGGCGCGGCGCGTATTTCTTCCTGAGTTTGTCGATCTCCGCGTCACGCCGTTCTCGCAGGCTCAAGGCGATACGCGCCCGGAAATCACCTTCCGAGCCGCCGGGAGCAGAGGTCATCTTCAGCAGCGGACAGGTGAAGACATCGAGCTTCGCCGTCTGATACACGTAGTCACCAAGCTGTTTGCTCCACGCAGCGTAGTTCTGGGCTCGCAGCATCGCAGCAGGAACTTCCGCATAGCTCGCGCCTGGCGTTGCTTGTGTCTGCAGCTTGTCCTTGAGATCGCCGGCAACAGTAGCCTGGCTCCAGTCCGGACCCGAGCCGTCGTCCAGCAACGGCGCGAGATACGAATGCGTTTCCCAGGTATCGAGTCCCCACTTGCTGTCGACGAAGTGCGTACGCACTGTCGCCACGACATGCGGCCGGTACTCGGTGCCCGAGCCCGAATGGTATTCCGGGATACCCGAGGGAATCATCGGCTTTCCGGCTGCTGGCTGCGAGGCGCGGGAGGGCGACGAAGCTTTCCGCTCCGGGCTGCTGGAGGGCGTTTCCGGGTCCGCGGTTTTCAGGCGCCCGATTTCCTGCAACGTCAGCGGACCTTTCAGATATGACAAAGCCCAGCGTGTGCGGAATAAAACGGGCGCGTCGTCATGAACGTTGCGCATCAGGAAGACACGATTACCCAGGTTCGCGATCAGCGGTTCGATGGTCGCCTTGTCGAGAGAGCCATCGCCGCCGCTCAGCAGGCCGTCGATGACGCGCGCCTTGTCACGTTCGGTCTGTAGCCTGCCGATGAACCAGGTGCCTGCGTTCGACAAACCCTTGTAGTCGAGATCAACCGGGTTCTGCGTGGACAGCACGACACCAAGGCCAAACGCGCGTGCCTGCTTCATCAAAGTGAGCAGCGGGATCTTCGACGGCGGCATGGCGCTCGGCGGGAAGTAACCAAAGATCTCGTCCATATAAAGGAGTGCGCGCAGGCTCGAGGTGCCGGATTGCCGGCGCATCCACGCGACGATCTCGGAGAGCAGCAGCGTCACGACGAACATGCGCTCGGCATCGTTGAGATGGGCAATCGAGACGATCGAGACGCGCGGCTTGCCGGCGGGCGTGTAGAGCAGGCGCTGGATGTCGAGCGGCTCGCCTTCCATCCAGGTGGAAAACCCCGGCGCTGCGAGCAGGTTGTTGATGCTCATCGCGAGGCCCAGGCGTTCCTTCGCCGGGAAGAACGTCTCGAGATCGAACACGCCAACCTTGGTGAACGGCGGTTTCTGGATCGACTGGATGATGCCGGCCAGATCCAGGTTCTCACCGGCCCGCCATGCCTGGTCAAAGAGCGTCGCGAGGAGAATGTGTTCCTTGCTGCGCAGGGGATCCGCATCGATCCCGAGCAGTCCCAGCAATCCGGAAACGGCCGCGCTGATCCGATCGCGCAGCGCGGTCGCGTCGTCTCGCAGTTCGGGCGGGGGCGCGTCGAATGACTTGAGTACCGATAGCGGAGTGCCGGCATTGCTGCCGGGCGTGTAGATGCGGATGTCCACGGCGTCCCGGAACCGCTGGATGCGGGCGCCATCCTGATCCCAGTCGGCAAGCCCCTTGCGCCAGGTTTCGGCCGTCGTCGCTGCGAACGCATCCGGATCGAGGTTCTTGCGGGCGGCTTCACCCGGATCGACCCACGGCCGGAAGTCTGCGGGCTTGAGTTCGGGGAACGTCAGCAGCAGGTTGCCAAGGTCGCCCTTGGGATCGATGACGATCGCCGGCACGCCATCGATGGCGGCTTCTTCCAGAAGGGCGAGACACAGGCCCGTCTTGCCGCTGCCGGTCATGCCGACACACACCGCGTGAGTGGTCAGGTCCCTCGAGTCATACAGAAGCGTCTCGCTGGTATCCGCCGCTTTGACGGGATCGTAGGTGCGCCCGAGGTAGAGGGCGCCCAGCTTTTCGTAGGCAGGTAGGCTCATGTGGCAGTTATAACCATTTTGTTACCGCGCGGCGACTGACGCTGAGACCCGGCGAAGGTAGGATGGCAGCCCTTTCTTCCTACAAACAAGAACTTTTCCCGGCATGTCCATCACGCTCGATCAGGTCACCAAACGGTATCAGGGCTCGCCGGTCGTCAACGACGTTTCATTGAACGTCGGCGATGGCGAGTTCTACGTGCTGCTCGGCCCCAGCGGCAGCGGCAAGAGCACGCTCCTGCGCGCCATTGCCGGCCTCACCGGTGCCGACCACGGTCGTATTTCCCTGCACGGGCGGGACGTTACGCATGTCTCGGCGCGCGATCGCGGCGTCGGCCTCGTCTTCCAGAACTACGCGCTCTTCCGGCACATGAGCGTCGCCGACAACATCGAGTTTGCCCTGCGCGTCCGCCGCGTCAAGGCGGCCGATCGTCGCGCCCGCCGCAAGGAGTTGCTGCGCCTCGTGGCACTTGAAGGCATGGACGATCGACTGCCGACCCAGCTTTCCGGCGGTCAGCAACAGCGGGTTGCAGTTGCCCGGGCCCTGGCCCACAAACCGGAAGTGCTGCTGCTGGATGAGCCTTTCGGTGCGCTGGACGCCAAGATCCGCGAGGAACTGCGCCGGACCATCCGCCAGGTGCAGCGGGAACTCGGCATCACCACGGTGCTCGTCACCCACGACCAGGAAGAAGCCTTCGCTCTCGCCGACCGCATCGGCGTGATGAACCTCGGCCGCCTGCTTGAAAGCGACAAGCCCGATGAGCTGTATGCGCGTCCGGCCACCCGGTTCGTGGCCACCTTCCTCGGCGCCGCCAACCTGCTGCTCGCGCGCCAGACCAGCGAAGGCATTCGCTTCGGCACTACGCCGGTCAACGCACGGGCCGTGGAGCGCGTGGATACGGGTCGGGAACATGAAGTCGTGGCGGTGCTGCGGCCTGAGGAAGTCGAGCTGGCGCCCACTCGCGACGAGCTCAAATGCGGCTACTTGGCACAGGGCGTCGTCGAGGAAATCGTCTTCACCGGCGCGATCGAACGCATGCGGGTGCGCCTGCAGAACGGAGCCGAGGAAGCCCAGCTTGCGGGTCCCGGCGGAGACAGTGCCGCCGCGCTGATCGAGGTCACGCGTTCGCAGCCCGAGCAACGGGCGTTTCCGTTGCAGCCCGGGAATCCGGTGTTCATCGGCGTCCGGCGGATCCATGTGCTGCCGACGCCGTTGTCGAGCTTCTCTGCCTTCGCCGCCGATGAGGTCGACGCGAAGAAATTGTCCCAGCATCCGCTCCTGGCCGGACTCGCGGCAGGAATGAAAACCCGCGTGACGACCCGCGTCGATGCTGCCCTCGATATCGTGCGGGCGCCGGGCAGCAAACCGGATCTCGCCGGCGTGGCGGTCATTGCTTCGAGTGCGCAGTCCGCACAGCAGGTGCAGGCATTGCTCCAGCGGGGTGCCGGTGAAGTGCTCGTCCTGCCGGAAGGGGTGGTCGCGCCGAAACGGATCCTCATTCACTGGGTGGACGAAGTCCCCCGGCGAGCAACGCTCGCAGTCTCGGCCAGCCTGCTGCGTCATGTGCCGGCCGAGGCCGTGTATGTCGGCATCCTTCCGGAGGGCGGGTCTGAAGCAGCCCGGCCCCAAGGCGTGCGAACGCTGCTGGACGCCAAGTCCGAAGCACAGGCGGTTCATGGCCTTGAGATGCGGACAGAGCTGCGGGTCGGTGACGTCGTTGAGGAACTGACCGGCCAGCTCGCGGAGTCCGCCGACCAGCTGCTGATTCTGGGCGTCTCCAACATCGACGTTGTAAGCGAACGCTTTGGCCGCCTGCTCTCCGCTTCGCCCGGCTGGCCCATCCTGATCGTTTATCGGTCAGCGTAAAATTAAAATTAACAATAATCCAATGAATACTGAACCAATGTCGTTAACCAGACGCTTTATTTTGATCGTTGCAGCAGCGGTCTTAAGCGGCTGTGGTGCCAGTCCGGAAGGCGGTTCGGGGAATGGGGGCAACGTCGAACTCCTGAACGTCAGCTACGACCCGACCCGCGAGTTCTATCGCGAATTCGATGCGAGCTTCGCTGCCGACTGGAAGGAAAAGACCGGCCAGACCGTGACGGTCAAGCAATCGCATGGCGGCTCGGGCCAGCAGGCTCGAGCGGTGATCGACGGTCTTGATGCCGATGTGGTGACGCTCGCCCTGGCCTACGACATCGATTCGATCCAGAAGATCGGCAGACGTTTGGGGGCGAACTGGCAAACGCGCCTGCCCAGCAACAGCTCGCCCTATACCTCGACGATCGTGTTCCTGGTTCGCAAGGGCAATCCGAAGGGCATCCGCGACTGGGGTGACCTTTTGCAGCCGGGCCTCTCGGTCATTACCCCGAATCCGAAGACCGGCGGCGGTGCCCGCTGGAATTATCTCGCCGCGTGGGGCTTCGCCCTGCAGCGCGAGTTGGGCGGGGATTTCGGGAAGCTCGACGATCCGGCCGCAGCCACCGAAGTGGCCGCTGCCCAGAAAGCAGCCGAGAGCTTTGTCCAGCAGCTATACAGCCAGGTGCCTGTGCTCGACAGCGGCGCTCGCGGTTCCACCAACACTTTCGTCCAGCGAGGGATTGGCGATGTACTGCTCGCCTGGGAGAACGAGGCACTGCTGGCGGTTCGGGCAATCGGTGCCGACAAGGTCGAGATCGTCGTACCTTCGATCAGCATTCTGGCCGAACCGCCGGTCGCCCTCGTCGACACCGTGGTCGATCGCAAAGGAACCCGCCCGGTCGCCGAAGCGTATCTCCAGTATCTGTTCACCGAGACGGGCCAGCAGCTTGCCGCCAAGCACTACTACCGTCCTCGCGATGCCGCCGTGCTGGCCCAGCATCGCGAGCAGTTTCCCGAGATGCATCTGTTCACGATCGACGCCGTCTTTGGCGGGTGGCAGAAAACGCAGGCCGAGCATTTCGTCGAAGGCGGCGTGTTCGATCGCATTTACGCGAAGAAGTAGACGGATGATCTCAAGAGCCCTGTCATGAGCTTCCGCCAACCCAGCATCCTGCCCGGCTTCGGGCTGACGTTCGGTTTCACCACGTTCTTCCTGGGTGCGGTGGTGCTGTTGCCGCTGACGGCGCTGGTGCTGCGCACGGCGATGACCGACTGGGACCATTTCATCAGCGTGGTCTTTTCGGCGCGGGCACTGGCTTCCTATCGACTGTCGTTCGGCGCGTCGCTGCTGGCTGCCTCGATCAACGCAGTCTTCGGCTTCATCATCGCGTGGACGCTCGTGCGATACGACTTCCCTGGCAGGAAGATCATCGACGCCCTGATAGACATGCCTTTCGCATTGCCGACGGCAGTGTCCGGTATCGCTCTCACCGCGGTATTCGCCCAGAACGGCTGGTTCGGTCAGTACCTCGAGCCGTTCGGCATCCGTATTGCCTATACCTGGATCGGTATCGTCATTGCACTGACACTCATCGGACTGCCGTTCGTGGTGCGCTCGGTCCAGCCGGCCTTGGCCGAAGTCCAGCGTGACCTCGAGGATGCCGCCGAGACGCTGGGGGCCAGCCGGTTTTATGTATTCCGGCGGATCATCCTGCCCACCGTGCTGCCTGCGCTCGCGACGGGTTTCACCATGGCATTCGCACGCGCGGTCGGTGAGTACGGTTCGGTCATCTTCATCGCCGGCAACCTGCCGATGAAAACGGAGATTACGCCGCTCCTGATCGTCATCCGCCTGGAAGAGTTCGATTACGGTGGGGCGGCGGCACTCGGCTTCGTCATGCTGCTGATCTCGTTCGTCATGCTGCTGGCGATCAACCTGTTGCAGGCTTGGGGCCGTCGCCGGCTGGTGGGAGCGAACCGCTGATGGCCGGCGTAGGCAGCAATCCGCACGCCGCCGAGTTGGCTTCGCGCCCGGGCCGGGACAACATCATCAGCGCGCTCGCTCGCTGGACGTTCATCGGCCTGTCGCTCGCCTTTCTGGCTGCGCTCCTGTTCGCGCCGCTTGCAACCGTCTTCGTGACAGCCTTCGAGCGGGGACTCGGCACCTACTTCGCAAGCTTCGCCGATTCCGACACGTCAGCCGCAGTCCGTTTGACGCTGATCACAGCGGCCATCGTCGTGCCGCTCAATACGCTTTTCGGGTTGGCGGCTTCATGGGCCATCGCGAAATTCGAATTCAAGGGCAAGAGCTTTCTCATCACCCTGATCGATCTGCCCATCGCGGTGTCGCCGGTCATTTCCGGTCTCGTGTACGTGCTGCTGTTCGGCCTGCAGGGGTGGTTCGGCGCGTGGCTGCAGGAACATGACATCAGCATCATCTTCGCGTTGCCTGGCATCGTGCTCGCCACGCTGTTCGTGACCTTCCCCTATGTCGCGCGCGAACTGATTCCACTCATGGAACAGCTGGGCAACGATGAGGAGGAAGCCGCGATTACGCTCGGGGCGGGCGGGTGGATGACTTTCTTCCGCGTGACGCTGCCCAAGATCCGCTGGGGATTGTTGTATGGCGTGATTCTCTGCAATGCGCGCGCGATGGGCGAGTTCGGTGCGGTGTCTGTTGTATCAGGCCATATCCGCGGCCTCACCAACACGATGCCACTGCACATCGAGATCCTCTACAACGAATACGCATTCACTGCAGCATTCGCGGTGGCCTCGCTGCTCACGCTGCTTGCGGTCGTGACGCTCATCATCAAGACTCTGGTCGAGTGGCGGACCGGTTACAGGCGACGGCGCTAGGGAATTGCTTTAGCCCATGCTCGACCGTTTGAAAAAGATCATCGGCAGTCTTCCGTTCGATCCTGAGCGGACTTCCTTGAGCGTCTGGCTCGCGCTCACGAATGTCGTGATCGTGCTGCTCGTGGTCACAGGCATTTCGGTCTCCGCCATCGGCATGCTGCGCAACCTGGCGGATGATCAGGGCCAGGCGCGGGTCCAGCTCGCAGGTGCGATGGCGCGCGAAGATCTCCGCCGCTACGGAGAAGACACTCTCAACCAGGCCCGCAGCCTCGCGGAACGCCCAACGCTGCAACGTCTGCTGGCGGAATCGCGACCCGGCACCGTTGAGCCTTTACTCAAGCGCGCGTGCGAAACCGACACCCTCGACGCTTGCGCGGTATTTGTCGGCTCCAACCTGATCGCCCGGACTGGCGCTGCGCTGCCTTGGGACGAAATCCTGCAGGCGAGTACAGAACAAGGTGAACGTTTCCTGGCAGCACCGAGTGGCGGCGGTCCAGCGTTGCTCGGCGCCGTTGCACCCTTGAATGCCAACGCCGGCACGCGCGTCATCGTCATCCGCCTCCTCGGTGCGAAGGTGGAACAGCGGATCAGCGAGCGCATCGGGCTGCCGATCCGTCTGCTCAACTATCGCAACTTCACCGATGCACCGGTCGATGCCTACACGCAACTCCATTCCGCCGGCCTGTCCGATGGCCGCTTCGCCGTCCAGCGTGTGGATGCGTCCAACCTGTATGCGTCGAGTTTTCCTGTCTTCGCCGCCACTGGCGAAGCGATTGCATTGATCGAGGCCCGGCTATCAGCCGAAGAAATTGACAGCTCTGTCAGCAGGCTCGTCAGGCGTCTGCTGGTGACAGCCCTCATCCTCGCGGCGCTTGCGGTGCTGGCCGGTTACATCCTGGGCCAGCGGGTCGCCGGTCCTGTCAGTGAGCTGACGAAGGCAGCGGTGCGACTCGGCGAAGGTGACTTCTCGACATCGATTCCCACGGGCGGTGCGGCGGAAGTCGGTGTGCTGGCCCGGACGATGGAAGACATGCGACGGAATCTCGTCGAACTCACCGGCGCATTGCGACGCCGGGAAGCTGAGGCGCAGGCCGTGTTGAAAGGTGTTGTCGAGGGCGTGTATGCCGTCGACAAGAGTCGCGTGATTCGCTATCTCAATCCGCAGGCGGCACGTCTGCTGGGCGTCCAACCTCAGGAAGCGATAGGTCGTTTCTGTGGCGACGTGCTCAAGCCCTGCAGCGAAAAGGGACTACGACCGTGCGAGACGCGTTGCCCCATCCTGCACGCGAGGATTGACGGCAGTGCGCAAGCCATCGAGAGACTGGAACTCGGCAACGGCGCGCCGCGGACGACGGTCATCACCAGCGCGGCGAGCGTCGATGGTCTGCAGGTCCAGGTCATTCGCGACGAGACTGACCTCGAAGCTGTGCGGCGCGCACGCGATTCAACGCTGGCGAATATCTCACACGAGTTCCGTACACCGCTAGCCGCGCAGCTGGCATCCATCGAACTGTTGCGGGAAGGCCTGAACACGATGGCACCGGATGAGCGCGAGGAGCTGGTCCTGTCGCTTGAGCGCGGTACGTTGCGACTCACGAGGCTGATCGACAATCTGCTCGAAAGCGTGCGGATCGAATCCGGACAACTTGGCATCCGTCATCAGAGCGTGGTGCTGACGGAGGTCGTCGAAGACACGATTGCCTTGATCGGGTCCCTCATCGCCCAGCGGCACCAGACCCTCGAAGTGACGATTCCTGAAGATCTGCCGAACATCGATGGCGACGGCTCACGCCTCACGCAGGTGTTCGTCAACCTGCTGGCGAATGCGAGCAAGTTCGCTCCGGAGAGCAGCACGCTGCGAATTGGCGCCGAAGCGCAGGGCAGGCGCGTCGCTGCGTGGGTCGAGGACGAAGGTCCCGGCTTGCCACAGGTCGAGGTGGGTTCGCTCTTCGACCAGTTCCATCGCGGGCCTGAGGAAGAGCCCGAGCCCGGTGGTCTGGGGCTCGGGCTCTGGATCGTCAAATCCATCATCGACCGGCATGGCGGCGAGATCAGCGCTGTCCGGACCCAGGAAAACAGGACGCGGTTTACGATCACGCTGCCCGTTGAAATCGAGCAATGAGAAATCAGGCAATGACGTCATGCCATTTTCATCTGTAACACGCCGGTTCCAGCCTGTAGCCTTGCCTGAATGAAAATCCTCATTGCCGACGACGATCGTGATCTGCTGGGCCTGATCGGTTTCACGCTGACGCAGGCCGGTTACCTTGTCGTGAAAGCAGGCGACGGACCTACCGCCATCAAGGCCTTCGAGGCGGAGCAGCCTGACATCCTGGTCCTCGACATCAACATGCCGGGAGCGACTGGTTTTCAGGTCTGCGAAGTGGTGCGCCAGAGTTCCCGCGTGCCGATCATGATGCTCACGGCGCGAGGCGAGGAAGAAGATCTCGTGCGCGCACTCGAACTCGGAGCTGACGATTACCTCACCAAGCCGTTCAGTCCCCGCACGTTGCTCGCGCGTGTAAAGGCGTTGCTGAGACGTGCAGGCATGGATACCGCGACGCCTCTAGCTGCCGGACGCATCAGTCTCGACGTCGATGAACACACTGTGCAGGTCGGAGGCGGCGAACCGATCCGGCTCACCAAACTCGAATTGCGACTGCTGCAGATGCTGCTCGCGAACGCCGGCCACACCGTGAGTTCCGATCGCCTGCTCATGCAGGTCTGGGGACATCGCGGTGCCGGTGACCGCCAGCTCCTCAAGCAGCTCGTCCATCGCCTCCGCCACAAACTCGAAGTCGATCCGGCAGTGCCGTTGTTGTTGCAGACAGCGCCGGGCGCTGGTTACCGCTTAGTTGTCGAATAAGACTGAAGTAGCAATTTTTCTTCTATTTCCGGAAGCGGCTCGTGCCGCAAGTTGTTTTCAAGACCGCGGCAAATACCAGCTGCTTCGCTATCCTTGCTACGCAGCTGGACCAGGGTGGCTGTCCGTAGCCACCCGCGACGCGGGCGAAATATATTTCGCGAAAAGGCATCCGCATCGCCCCTGTAGGCTTCGAAAAAAACGTCCGTGTTTTTGACGATCTTGAAAACAACTTCCGACCCAAGCCGCGCAACGGATCAGCGAATCCATTCATTCTGGCGGATCGTTACCTGCTGAGACTGAAACGTTACCGGAGGTTCCCTAGAATCGATTCCAGATCCGCGTCCCCGCGAACGCACTGGAGCGATCAATGGAAGAAATTACCGCAGATTCCGGTCCGGAAGCGCCTTCCCCCGCTCATGCGCTTCGCATGCTGATCAACGTGGCCGCAGTCGCCACCGTTGTCATCGCCGCCCTCGCCACTGCCGTCCCCGTCTGATCTGGCCTGTCGCTAGACCTTTAGCCTCGCAGGGGCTACTTGGCGGCAGCCCTACCTGTCGCGTCTGCGACCTACCTGCCGATAGGCCATCTGCTTCTTTCTGAGCCCTTCTTGTAACCACCGCACGACTTACTTGATACCGCGTCCTGCCTAACCTGTGCCGATAGCGGGTTGCAGGCGGATCATTCATTGGCTCAGTTGTTGCGAACGATCGTCGTGGTTGGCGGCGGTTTCTCAGGGACGGTATTGACGGCAAATCTGCTGAAGAATCCGCCTGCCGGGCCGACGCGCGTTCTGTTGATCGAGCGACGCGATGAGATCGGTCGCGGGGTCGCGTATGCAGCGAGGGGTGCGCAGTATCTGCTGAATGTCCCGGCAGGTCGCATGTCCGCGGTATCGGCGGAACCGAGGCAATTCCTGGAATTCGCCCGCCGTCGTTTTCCGAACGTCGAAGCAGAAGATTTTCTGCCGCGTCAGCTCTATGGCGAATACCTGCAGGAAGTTCTGCTGGCCGCCGAACTATCAGCTCCACGCCATGTGCGCCTGGAGAAGATCCAGGCCGAAGTCACCGGTGTTTATCGCCTCGACCGGACGGCGCCTTTACAAGTGCAACTGGCCGATGGCCGGCTGCTGATTGCCGACGATGTGGTGATCGCGTGTGGCAATCCACCGCCTGCGAACCTCGCTGCACTCGAAGCCATCGCCGACCATCCGCAGTATGTACGTGATGCCTGCACCGGCAACGGCAAACTTCCCTACGCGGGCGCAACGTTGCTGATCGGTACAGGCCTCACGATGGCGGACACAGTTCTCGCTGCGTCAGAGAATCCCAAAGTCGTGTTTCATGCGTTGTCGCGGCATGGCTTGATTCCGCCCGTCCAGACAGCCTTTCGCCCGGACGCCTTCAAGGGCGATGGCAATGCGCTCCTGCTCTCGACCGCATCGTCGTTGCGCAGCCTGGTCAGCGCGACACGGATTCTCGCGCGCGAAGCGGAAGCGAGCGGGGGCGACTGGCGTGAAGCAGTCACCTTTGTCCGCAACATGGCACCGGCACTCTGGCAACGTCTGCCCGAGCGGGATCGCCGGCGTTTTTTAAGGCATCTGCGTGCGTACTGGGACATTCATCGGCACCGCTTGCCACCCCAGACCGTGCACCGGATTGCGGAGTTGCGTCGCGCTGGCCGCCTGCACATTCATGCCGGACATATTCAGCAGGTCAGGGCGGAGAACTCGAAGCTGCATCTGCGCTGGCGGCCGCGCGGTGGAACCACATCGCAGGAGCTCATTGTCGACTGGATCGTGAACTGCACCGGGCCCGATTACGACCTGCGTCGTTCGACCGATCCGCTATCCCAGAGTCTGCTTCGCTCAGGACTTGCCGTTCCGGATGCCTGCGGACTGGGCCTGCGCACCGGGCCGAATGGTGCCGTGATAGATGTCGACGGCTGGCCCGGAACGCACCTGTTTTATGTAGGCCCGATGTTGCGCGCCGATCACTGGGAAGCGACGGCAGCCGCAGAGCTGCGTGTCCACGCCGAGCGATTGAGCCTCCATCTGGCGTCCGGGAGAACCTGATGCCTGTTGAAACCTCGCCCACTCGCGTGTTGATTGCCGACGACGATGCCGATCTGCTGGCTCTGGTCGATTTCACGTTGCGCCACGCCGGATTCGAAGTGGTTGCCGCCAGAAACGGCACGAAGGCACTCGAAGCTTTCACGCGCGAAAAATTCTCGCTGGTGATTTTGGACATCAACATGCCGGGCCTCGACGGTTTCACCGTATGCGAAGGGATTCGCCTCCAGTCCACGGTGCCGGTCATGATGCTGAGTGCCCGCGACGAGGAAGCCGACATGGTGCGTGCACTCGAAGCAGGTGCCGACGGTTACATCACCAAACCCTTCAGTCCCCGCACATTGATTGCACGCGCTCGTGCCTACCTGCGTCGCGCTCAACCCAGTGACGTAAATCGTGTGGAAGTGGATGGCTTGCAGCTCGAGGTCGATGCCCATGCCATCCGGCACGGCAACGAAGAACTGCATCTCACGCGCCTGGAGACGAAAGTCCTGCAGGCTTTGATGTCTACTCCGGGGCGGACCGTGAGTGCTGACCGACTGGTCACCGACGCGTGGGGCCGTTGCGGTCCGGAGGAACGTCACGCACTCAAGCAAGTGATCTACCGTCTTCGACGAAAGCTCGACGCCGAGCCCGCCCTGCGTGATCACCTGCAGACAACTCGCAGTGCCGGCTATCGCTGGAGCTCCGAAGCGAACAGAGCCGATGTGGATTCAGCAGTCGGCTGAATACTTTTTTTTTGCGCATATTGCGCTGGAAAACGGGCAGCCTGGCTCATCTGCCCGGAAACACCGAAAAAGAATTATCAGGACGTGGTGACATTCCGCCCGGTATCGGTAACGCATCGTTACCTGCAAGCCTCTCGTAGTCGCGGAAAAATAACAATCCAGTCACATCCCGTGGCGTCGTGTGGAGATAACGAAACGGCATTTTGTGCGACGCATATCGACTACTAGATTGCGCTCCATTCACGCAGCCAACGGCATCTGCCGGCGATGCGCGACTTACGCAACACCACACGGAGCCGATCATGAAGAGCACAAGCGCAACGCTACTGACCCTCGCTGCTGTATTCGCCTTTGCACAGTTCAGCGTCCAGGCAGCAGAACCCTCGAAGGCACATATCCTGACGAACGCGGAGTTCGATGCGCTGCTCGCGAAGCCAGAGAGCGTGGTGGTTGTCGACGTACGCCGTCCCGATGAACTGACGAAGATCGGTGGCTTTCCTGTCTACCTGAGCATCCAGAACAGCGAACTGGAGAAGAATCTCGCCTTCATACCCAAGGATCGTACCGTCGTGACGGTCTCGAACAACTCTGTTCGCGCAGGACGCGCCGCCGACCTGCTGGCTGCCAAAGGCTTCAAGGTCGCTGGCGCAATCGGCGCAAAGAAATACGAAGAAGCGGGCGGGACACTGGCGAAGATCATTCCGCCCGAGCCACGCGCTGAAGGTGCTGCCGCTGCTCAGCCTGCCGCCGCCGCTGCGCATTGACCCATCTGTCTCAATATTTTGACCGGGTTCCAAAGACGATGTCACAGGTTCTCTATCGCTGGACGAAGGTCTGCAGGTGTCGACCTGCCTACCTTGCGGCACTTGCCGCTGCCCTCCGGTTTGACCTTCGCATCGTTTGAATGGGGATTTGCAATGAAGATTCTTGACGTTGACTTTCAACACACTGGCAGTGCCGAACTGCGCCGGCAGATTGCACGTGCGCTCAAGACTGCTGGATCAACCGCATTGGTGGGTGGCAGCCTGCTGCTCGGCTCACTGTCGGTTCATGCGCAGCAGGCCGAGGGCGCAAGCAGAAATGACGGACTCGAGGAAGTCCTCGTGACCGCGCGCAATCGAGTGGAAAGCGCCCAGGACATCCCGCTGCCCATCTCCGTGCTGAGTTCAGAGCGTCTCGAACGCGAGGAAATCAAGAACATCTATGACTTGCCGCTGGTCCTGCCGAACTTTGTGATCACTGGCAACAACGCGCGCAACATCAGCCCGCGTCTGCGCGGCCTCGGTGGCAACGGTACGGGTGACTCGATGGAACGCAGCGTGGGTTTCATCGTCGACGGCGTAACCCTCTATTACACCGGCCAGGCGTGGTCCGAGTATGTCGATCTCGATCGCATGGAAGTCCTGCGCGGTCCGCAGGGCACGTTGATGGGCAAGAACACGACGTTGGGCGCCGTCAATATCGTCACCAAGTTGCCTAGCTTCGACAAGAGCAGTTCACTCGAAATCGGTGCAGGCGATCTCAATACGTTGAACGGCAAATTTACCAGTACCGGACCCCTGGTCGACAACGTACTGGCGTACCGCGGGTCATTCTCGATCAGCCGCGCAGATGGGCTGTACAAGAACCTCTACCAGTCGCTCGGCCACACGGATGAGACCTGGCGCGAAACCAACAAGATCTCCGGCCGTGTGCAGTTGCTGTGGACGCCGACGGAGAATCTCACGGGACGCATCATCCTCGACAAGCTGCGCTCGGATGAGCGCGTGAACACGGGAACGGTATACCTCTCGAACGGGCCGACCACTTACGCGGATGGAGCGCTGCGACCGACCTTTACGCCAATCGCCTACACGCCCACCGGTTCGTATGTGAACTATGGCTTTCTGGGCAAGTGGGCGGAACGCGCTGCGTGGTTCCACAATCCGGATGGTTCCGCCTACCAGCCGCTGCTGAACACGACAGACATCGTCAACAAGATCGCCCGCCCGCAGGTCACGAACCAGTATGGTGGCTCGGCGCAGTTTGACTGGAAAGTGGGTGACTACACCCTCACTTCCATCTCGGCCTATCGCTACCAGGATTTCGATATCAAGAATGGCGGCCAGAATGGCATCTACGATATTTCAAACAGCGGGCAGCAGCTCTGGAACAACCAGATCTCGCAGGAACTGCGCCTGACCTCGTCGGTCGGCAACAAGATCGACTACCAGGCCGGCCTCTACTATCTGGCTGCAAGGGTTTACAGCGACGACCCGAACTACTTCGGCGAAGACGCGGGCGCATGGCAAGCAACATCCGGCCAGTACACCACCCTGATTAACAGTGCAGCGGGTCGCGTCCTGATGCAGAAGTCCCTGGAGGATGTCTACCAGTCATCCGTCACCGATGCCCGCGTCGACAGCATTGCCGCTTATGGACAGGCCGACTGGCATATCACCGAGCGCGCCACGTTGACGGCAGGTGTGCGCCAGACGCAGGAGCACAAGACCAACCGGATCCGCCAGGAGCTCGATCGGCCCGGAGATGATCTCGATGCGCTGGGTGCAACGCTAGGCGCGACAGCCGCGCAGATCAACGCCGCCAAGGCGATCCGGACGGCAAACCTCACGCCGGCATTTGACTGGTACAACGGCAAGCCGATCGATCAGCCGCTGACTGCCTGGAACACGGGTCTGAACTTCAAGATTACGCCCGACATCAGTCTGTACGGATCGGTGGGTGTCGGCATCAAGTCGGGCTTCATTTCCTTCCTGCAGCAGCGCGTGCCGGGCAATGTGGATCTCGAGACGACGATCGAGCCCGAGGAATCCCTGGACTTCGAACTCGGGGTCAAGAGCCTGCTGCTCGACAACCGGTTGCAGGTGAACCTGAACGTCTACCAGACCCGGCTGAAGGATTACCAGGCTTCCTGGACCCGCCAATCGGATCTGAACGATCCGCTGACCCGCATCACGGGCTTCGGCAATGCCGAAAAAGTGGTCGCACGTGGCATCGAACTCGACAGTGCTTATCGCATCGGCGATTTCACCTTGAGCCTGAATGGTGCTTATAACGAGGCGACGTACGAGACTCAGTGGCTGGTGCAGCGGCCAAACATTGCAGCGACACAGTTTTTCGATGTGAAGGGCGAGCAGATCGCGAACGTTCCGAAATGGGGCTTCAACCAGAACCTGTCGTACGAAATTCCCTTAGGGAATTTCCTCGGCACGGTAACGTTCTCCAACAGCTACCGTTCCGGCGCCTACCTCAACGACAACCATGCCGCGGATACCTACCAGAAGTCCTACACGGTCAGCAACCTCGGCTTCGGCTTCGGCTCGGAGGACAAGTCTTGGGAAGTCTCGCTGTTCGTCAAGAATCTCTTCGACGTCGAGTACAGCAGCACTCTGAGTACATGGGGCAATACGGCGGCCGTTTCACAGACAATCGGCAATCCTCGTTATGCGACGGTCGTGTTCCGCAGCCGCATCCAGTAGCGGAAGCATTCCTGGAAACCATTCAATTTGATGAACACTCGAGGACAGTCATGCGTAACGGGATATTGAAACTGGTGGCGGCAGCGGGACTTTTGGCGGGAGTGGCAACGATCGCCGATGCCCACCATGCGTTCTCCGCCGAGTTCGACGGACAGCAGCCGGTGCTGCTGCAGGGAGTGGTCACCAAGATCTACTGGACCAATCCGCACAGCTGGTTGTTCGTGGATGTCAAGAACAAGGATGGCAGCACGACTCCGTGGTCGATCGAGTTCGGCGCTCCTTACGCCTTGCTGCAGAAAGGGTTGCGCAAGACGGATTTTCCGACAGGCGTTGAGGTGACGGTAAAAGGCTTCCGTGCCAAGAGCGGCAAGCCGGTCGCCAATGCTGCGAGTGTCACGTTGGCAGATGGCCGCGGTTTCTATACCGGCGCCAATGACGCTCCAGGTGCTGGAGGCGGTGGCGGAGGCGACTGATCGCCGACCCTCCCAACCGGTAGCAATGACATGCAAATCAGAGAGACAAGAAGCTTGAACACGATCGCGAAGGTCAGCGTATGGTCTGCCTGCGCGTTGCTTGCGCTGACTGGCTGCGCAGCAACGACCCCATCGGTGTCGGGAACGGCGGCAACACCCGCGAGTATTGCAACGGCTACTCCGGTGGCGGCCATTCCCCGGACTGCCGATGGCAAACCCGACTTCACGGGAATCTGGGAAACACTGAGTCCGGCTGACTACGATCTTGAGCCGCATGCGACGCGGCGGGATGCGCCACCCAGTGCCGGCATCGTGGAAGGCGGCGTCATTCCCTACCTGCCCGCGGCACTCGAGAAGCGCAAGCAGAACTTCACAGTGAGATCCACTGAGGATCCACGTCTCAAGTGCTTTTCCCTCGGCACCCCTCGCGGCATTTACTACCGCGAGCCTTTCCAGATTTTCCAGCGTCCGCAGGACGTGACGATCCTGCACCAGTTCGGTCATTCGGTGCGCACGATTGCAACCAATGGCACCGAGCATCCCGAAGGTCCGCTTGAATTTTGGACCGGCGACTCGCGTGGGTCCTGGGAAGGCGACACCCTGGTCGTGGATGTCATCCACTTCAATGAGGAAACGTGGCTGGACCGCTCCGGGAATTTCCACAGCGATGCGCTGCATGTCGTCGAGCGCTGGACTTACGTTGATGCCAATACCATCGAGTACAAGGCTACGCTTGAGGACCCGAAGGTGTTCTCGCGGCCCTGGACCTTGAGCGTGCTGCTGAACCGGCACCGTGAGCCCAACTTCCAGCTGATCGAAAACTACTGCTACACGCTCGACTACGAAAAGTTCTACCCCGTCCCGGCGGCGGAGTGATGGAGATGAAGACCATGAACGGTGGATTGTTGAAAGGCGTCTCGTTGCTCGCGCTGCTGGCGAGTACGTTGGCAATGGTTCCGGCGGTCGAGGCGGGCCAGGCGCCCGCGCCCAATCCGTTTCGTGAGCGCAGTTTCACGCGCACTGAAGCCGGAGAGTGGACCGGCGCGCGCACTGCCGATGGGCAGCCAGACGTCCAGGGACACTGGTCCAACACGATCGGCAACCACAACAACATCACCGATCCCAATGGCGGCATCCCGGGTGACCCCGGTCGCAACAACGCCAATGCCAATCAGCGGCCACGGGCCGAACGAGCGCCCAGCCGTATCAGCGATCCGGTCGACGGACAGTTCCCCTACCAGCCGTGGGCACGTGCGAAGCAACAGGAGTTCCTGGCCAACTTCTTCAATCCGGTAAAGGAAGAATACGTTGAGCCGCTGGCCCGCTGCGCACCGGGTGGGCCGACGAAGTCATTCATGTGGCACGGCTACGAGATCCGCCAGTATCCCCGGTTCCTCGTGTTCTTCTTTGACTCGGGCACGCGCGTGATTCATCTCGATGCCAAGCCGCACCTGCCCCAGAGCGTCAAACTCTGGAATGGCGATTCCCGAGGTCACTGGGAAGGCAACACGCTGGTCGTCGACGTGCAGAACAACAACTCCAAGGCGCGCTTTGGCCGCACCGGAGAGTTCGTCACCGAGAATGCGACGATCCAGGAGCGCTTCATCTTCGACCCGAATGGCGAGCGGTTTACCTATGACGCGACGTACACGGATCCGACTGCACTGACCCGCCCGTTCACGTTCACCATTCCCAACAAGCGGATTACCGAAACGACTGCGCAGGACGGCTGGAACAACCTCACGTTTGCCGCGAAGGTGAAGGACGACCGCAAGCTGATCGAAGCATACGAACGCACCTGCGTGGAGAACAATGGTCCCCACGGTGCGGTAGCGATCTCCGGCAGTTGATGGCATGGCGATATTCGATACATTGGCGGCCATCGAGAACTCCGCTGTTCTCGAGGCTTTCCGCGAATCGCTGTTCGCCTACCCCATTGTCGAGGGTGTCCATCTTCTTGGGCTCTCCGTCGCGGTGGGGCTGCTCGGACTCGTTGATCTGCGGCTCGCGGGGTATGTCCTGAAGGGACAGCCCGTGGAGGATGTGGTCAGGTCCTTGAGGCCGTGGTTTGTCAGCGGATTCGCGGTCGTACTGGCAACCGGCCTGGTGCTGTTCTTTTCGAAGGCGACGATCTTCTATTCCAGCCCGCTCTTCTGGTCGAAGATCGTGTTGATCGGACTCGCCGGCCTCAACGCGGTCTACTTTGAATTGAACCACCAGCGTGCGCACCGGGGCGTCGCAGGTTTGCCGGGGTGGCAGCTCGTGTCACCCAAGGCCTCGGGACTCATTTCATTGTCTTTCTGGGTGACCGTGATCGTGCTCGGACGGTTGCTGGCGTATTTCCAGTCTGCCGGCGCCTAGGGTTGGCATGACCATGGCTACCAGCTTTCTCAATACACTCCAGCACTCGGGACTTTCTTCGCTCATCGACAGCTCGCGCTACATCTCGATGGGTATCCAGACTTTCCATGTCCTGGGCTTCACTTTCCTGCTGGCGATCATCATCGCCTTTAACATCCGCCTGCAAAAGATTGCACTCGCCGCGCAACCGGTGGGGCGCTTCACGCAATCCATCAGTCGTTCCTACAATGTTGGCCTGCTCGTCGCGTTGATTGCTGGGTTCCTGCTGTTCCTGCCCCGCGCCATCGCTTACGGCGGAAACTGGGCGTTCGACTACAAACTCGTCTTCCTGGCCGTTGCCATCGTCGTGCAGTTCCTCATACAACGACGAGCTTTAGCGTTGCCCGTCGGCACCGAGGCTTCCATTCCTCTGCGGATCGGCGCGGTACTGTCGCTCGTACTGTGGTTCGTGGTGGGAGCGGCGGGAAGGGCGATCGGGTTTGTCTGATCCGAGAGCCAGAGGCCAAAAGCAGGCCGACTCTGTCGGCAAGTAGGCCTGCCGGCAGGTAGGGCTACCGCCAAGTAGGTCTAACGACAGGCCAGATAGAAGCGTCTGGATTAGACGATTCGCCTCGTCTGCGGTTTCTGTTTTATAGGTATCGTTCTGACTTGCCGGCAGGCCTACCTGTCACGTCCGTGACCTACCTGCCGGTAGGCCCCCTTGGCAACAGAGTTGCCCAGTCGCATCCGCTCCCTGTCGTCATTCCGCGCCAGTGTGACAAGTGGCTGGTTATGCGACTCAATTCACACCGTCCTGCTACTGAACTGTAACCTTCGGCTGCCTATGATGTGTCCATGGGGGTTCGATTCGAAGGAGCCATCATGATCAGGCAAGCGTGGATTCACTGGCAGCAGGAAGTGGTCGAGACGATTCGCGATCTGTATCACGAGCTGTTTGCCGATGTGGAACGGGAAGATATCGATTGGGATGCGTGGAAGTCGCTTTACGACGAAGGCCGGTCCCCGCTGGCCGCGGTCAACAGCGCCTTCGTGCGCGATCTGCAGACGTGAGGAATACCCATGAGTGAACGATCAATCTGGCAGGAATCCGCAATCGCGCTGTTCGAGAACGCGACGGAACGTTTGAGCGGCGATGCGCAAAAATTACAGGAAGCGGTGGCCTGGCTGCGGGCTCCGGCGACTTATGCGCTGACAACCAGTGCGCACTGGCTGAGCCCGTTCGTGCGGTCCGCCTCCAAACGCGTATAGATCAACGCGCCTTAATCAGCGCGTACAGGCCAATCAGGGGCCGTTCCTAGCGGTAACCCTTCGCCTGCAGCGAGAAGAGGTGGGCGTAATGACCACCTAGCTGCATCAGTTCATCGTGGTTGCCGCGCTCCACGATGCGGCCATCCCGGATCACGACGATCTGGTCCGCCATGCGCACCGTCGAGAACCGGTGCGAGATCAGGATCGCGATCCGGTTGCGCGTCAGGTTGCGGAAGTGCTCGAACACGGTGGCCTCGGCACCCGCATCCATCGCCGCGGTCGGTTCATCCAGCACCAGGATATCGGCCTGTGACCGCATGAAGGCGCGTGCGAGCGCGATCTTCTGCCACTGGCCGCCCGAGAGTTCCCTGCCTTCCTTGAACCACTTGCCGAGTTGCGTGTTGTAGCCGTTCGGCAGCGTATCGACGAATTCCGTGGCCATGCCTTTATCGCCGGCTTCACGCCAGCGTGCTTCGTCATCGAAGTAACGGACATCACCTGCCCCGACGTTCTCGCCCACCCGCAGCTGGTAGCGCGCGAAGTCCTGGAAAATCACGCCAATCCGTTGCCGCAGGGCTGTTTCATCCCAGTCCGCCAGATCGCGACCATCGAGCACGATGCGTCCCGAGGTAGGTCGATACAGCCGGGTCAGCAATTTGATGAGCGTTGTCTTGCCGGATCCATTCTCTCCCACCAGCGCGAGCGACTCGCCGGGGCGGATATGCAGTGAAATTTCCTCCAAAGCGGGTCGTTCCGCATCGGGGTAGGTGAAGCTCACGTTCTCGAAGCGGATGCCGTCCTGTGGCTCCGGTCCGAGCAATTCGACTCCGGACCGGGGCGGCACGGGCGTCTCGAGATATTCGTACAACGTCGACAGATAGAGATTGTCTTCGTACATGCCGCTGATCGCCGACAGGCTGGCCGATACAGCGGCCTGGCCCTGGCGAAACAGCATCAGGTACATCGTCATCTGGCCGAGCGTGATGCGCCCGGCAATCGTCGTGAGCGCGATCCAGCCATAAGCACCGTACAACGCGAGCGTGCCGAGGAGCCCGAGGCCAAATCCCCAGCTATCGCGACGGAGCGTGAGCGCGCGGTCTTCCCTGAACAGTTTGTGGAAGATGGCGCGATAGCGATCGAGCAGCAGCGACCCTAAGCCAAACAGCTTGACCTCCTTGGCGTGATCCTCGCGGGCGATGACGGTTTCGAGATAGAGCTGCATCCGCGTTTCGGGTGATCGCCACCGGAACAGACGGAACGCATCACCGGAGAATTTGGCTTCCGCCAGGAATGCAGGCAGTCCTGCGAGCAGCAGAACTGCCACGGCCCACGGCGAGAACTGGATGAGCAGCGTGCCGAAACTGAGGAGCGACACGGCGCTCTGCGCCAGGCCGAAGGTGCGCATGACCAGCGACAGCGGCCGGCTCGACGCTTCCCGTCGCGCACGGGTGAGCTTGTCGTAGAACTCGGAGTCCTCGAACTGCGCGAGCTCAAGCGTCAGGGCCTTTTCCAGGATCATGACATTGACGCGGTGGCCAAGCTGGGCGCGCAGGAGCGACTGGCAGAGCGACAAACCGCGCTGGGCTCCGGCCGTGACTGCCACGAGCAGACCTTCGAGTGCCACCAGTTCCAGCACTCGACGCGTGGCGTCCGGACCCTGTGACGGGATGGCTGCAACCACGGCATCGACGATGAGTGCGCCGACATACGCGACCGCGGCGGGCAGCATGCCGGCCAGCAGGGTGAGCAGGGCGAGCCCGACAGTCAGCGGCCGACTGGTGGTCCAGACGAGTTCGATGGCGCGACGGCTGTACCTGAATACGCCAAAGAAACCCCGTGCGGCGCTGCCAGGATCGGCCGCAAGAGGAGGATGTCGGGGATTTACAGCCATGTTAAGGGAGCGGGGAGTCTGCGGGTGCCATCACGGTGCAAGAGAATGGTTACGGAGACTGCCTATTGCAAGGGAAGGCGGGCACGAACAGAATGCCCTTGCGTTGGGTAACACGTTGATTCCCCGTTGATCCGAGTCCGCAGCCCTTCATGAGCGATCCGAAAGACAAGAAGCCCCTGCCGGGCGCGCCGGCTTCCCCACCTGACGCAGAGAAGGGTTCGGGACGCGTGACGTTCGATGCGCGCGGCAATCCGGTCTGGGAGTGGGAGACTTCGACCGGCATCTTCGGACGCGATGTGAGCACGCAGCGCCTGAAGAAGCTGGAAGCGAAGGACCTCGCGATCGTCGAAAACCCTCCGCCCGAAGCGAAGGATCCGAAGAAGAAGCAGTTCAAGGCGAGCGACCTTTCGATTGAAGGGCCGCGCGCCAGCCGTGCCACGGGTTTCAATCCCTACGATAGTTCAGGTGCCGTGTCGCCACGGAAGGTGGCCGATGAACCCCGCAAGCCCAAGACGGATCTGCGCAAGCTGGATCAGTGGATCAAGCTCAAGAAAGGCCTCAAGGACGACGACAAGAAGTAGTTGTCTCCCAGGCCGGTCACGCGGACTGGCCGCCTGTCTTGCCACCGACTTCCTGTCGATACTTCTTTACCAGCTGCCCGAATCGCGGCGTGAGGCCGACGTCCTCATAGATCGGGTCGCCCTGCTCATCCTGTGAAATGACCTTGGTCCCCGGCCGGTAGGGCATCGAACCCTCGAGCTCCTGCAATGCCACCGAGAGCAGGTCGTTGATGATGTCTTCTTCCGTGTGGCCCGGGAACATCTCCGACAGCGCATGGACGCGAGCGGCATCATCGACGTTCAACCGGATTGCATACTGACGCGCGGTCTTGACCGGGCGGGCGGATTCGCTCCAGGAATCAAGCAGCTCTTTGAATTTCATACAGGCGCCATTTGCAGGTGGAAGCGGTACGCGGGTGAGGCTGTCATTCGAGAGTACGTTGCCCGTGTGGTTCTGGCAAAGAAAACTCCGCGTACCGGTATCAGAATGCCGCGGAGAGATTGAGAGACAGATAGTGCATGTCGCCCGTTGCGGGTGCGTTGGGCGCGTCTTCGAGGAAGCGTCCCTTCATCAGGAATACGGCGTCGGCTTCGAGACGCCACACTTGCGGCACCAGCCAGTAACGTACGCGGGTATCGAGCTGGTGGCCTGCGAAATCGCCGGACCGGCCTGAAGCATCGCGCACGCCCGTGGTCGAGAAACTGTCGGTACGAGCGGCCAGCCATAAAGCACGATAGCTGACCAGCAGATCGAGACGCCGGGTCGGTGTTCCTTCGAGACGCAGGCCGGGAGAACTGATGTTCGTCCGGCTGATGGCGGAGTCGATTCCCGACGGCCCGAAATCACCCCGTCGCAGGCCGTAGAGCGTATCGAATCTTCCATAGCGGCTATCCGCGTCGTCGCCGCTCGCATAGTCGTATTCCAGGGAGAGCCGTGGCTTCCAGCCTTCAGCCCACTGGTACCCGGTTTCAAGGTGATAGAACCAGGCGGCGACATCGAGTTCCGGTGCAGAAAGCGCAGTGCTGGCCCGGATGGATCCAGACTGATAGACGCCCTCGATTTCAAAATCCGCGCGTGCAGCCACGGGATCACGGAATAACCGGAAACCCGTGGAATGCAGGTTACGGTTGCGGGTCGCGAGGTCCGGCGTGTCTTTTTCCGCGAGCTCGAAATGGTAGAGCTCGAGTGCCGCGCTGGGCGTGAGTTTTGGCAAAGTGGCGATGCCGCCCCAGGCCACGAGATCCGAACCCTCGTGGTCCAGCTGGATGTCGTTGTCCAGGATCGACGGCAGGTCATCAGGCAGATGCCTTTGCGGCAAGACATAGACCAGCGTTGCCGTATTCCCTGCAGCCGAGCGCAGATCGAGCCGGGCGCCCGAAACCGCGGTCGTTGCATTCCGGTAGTCATCGGCTGCGACAAGCCGGCGTGAACCCAGGTTGAGGATGAAGCGTCCGGCCTGCAGCGTCGTGGCCGATCCCTTGCCGAAGACGCTGCCGAAATCCGCGATGGCATAGGCCTGCACCGGCTCCAGGGCATTCACTTCGGCAGTGCTGACGCCGCTCCCCGGTTCCTGCGGGTAGGCACGGGCATCATTGAGTTCCGCCCCGATCCGCAACCACCCTTTGTGGTACTCGCCAAACAGCGTCGTGCGGAAAGTGAATAAATCCGGAGATGCGTCAAGCCCGACGCGTGGCTGTCCCGTGAGCGTCTCGTAGCGACCGCGGAAAGTGCCGATGAGCTTGAAGTCCGCGGGCGAGCCGATGCTGGCCTGCAGGGTCCACGGTGCATCGGGCGTGGCAGCCGACACCGTTCGCATCAACGCCAGGCTGATGAGGCATGCGCCGAGCGGGATGCACAAAGGAGGGAGTCGCGTATTCATGGCCTGTCGTTTGCCGGCTTGGATTTCGAGGCCGGGATAGTAGCGGATTTGTGCCGCCCAAAAAAAACCGCTCCTCAACCTTGGGTCGAGGAGCGGTTTGAAAATCGCCCTGTACTTGCGGGGCGAGGGGGTAGGGTGCTTGAGCTATGGCGCGTAGATCTGGTCGAAAATGCCGCCGTCGCCGAAATGTTCCTTCTGTGCCTTCGCCCAGCCACCGAAGTCCGCGATCGTCACCAGCGGGATCTTCGGATACTGGGCGGCATACTTGGCCGCCACCTTGGCATCGCGTGGCCGGTAGTAGTTCCGGGCGATGATGTCCTGGCCTTCGGGCGAATAGAGATACTCGAGATAGGCCTGCGCCACGTCCTTGGTGCCTTTGCGCAGCGCGACCTGATCGACCACTGATACCGGTGGTTCAGCGAGCACGCTGACAGAAGGGATGATGATTTCGACCTTGTCAGGACCGAGTTCCTTCACAGCCAGATGGGCTTCGTTTTCCCATGCCAGCAGCACGTCGCCTATGCCTCGCTGCACGAACGTGGTTGTCGATCCGCGTGCGCCCGTATCCAGCACGGGCACGTTCTTGTAGACCTTGCGCACGAAATCCTTTGCTGTCGCAGCGCTGCCGCCCGGCTGCTTGAGGGCCCAGCCCCAGGCTGCGAGATAGTTCCAGCGTGCGCCGCCCGAGGTCTTCGGGTTCGGCGTGATCACGGCGATGCCCGGCTTGACGATGTCGTTCCAGTCCTTGATCTGTTTCGGGTTGCCCTTGCGAACCAGGAACACGATGGTCGAGGTGTACGGCGAGCTGTTGTCCGGCAGACGGCTCTGCCAGTTCAGGGGCAGCCGCTTGCCCTGGGTTGCAATGGCGTCGATGTCAGCGGCCAGCGCGAGCGTAACCACATCCGCTGCAATGCCATCGATGACGCCGCGTGCCTGTGCGCCTGAACCGCCATGGGACTGGTTGACCTTTACATCGTCACCCGTCTTGGCTTTCCAGTACTTCGCGAAGGCGCTGTTGTAGTCGACATACAGCTCACGCGTCGGATCGTAGGAAACATTCAGCAGGGTGACTTCCTTCGCCTGCGCCACCAGAGAGCCGGTCAGGAGAGAGCCAATGGCCGCCGTAGTGACCACACGGCGCAGCCACGATTTGCTGTTGAAAGACATGAACGCTCCGAAGCATTGGAAGTGTGTCCGCATGTTACGCGGCGCCGGGTGACGGTTCAGTCGTCACCTGGTGACAGAGTGGTAACAATTGCGACTGAAGAGCTGCGCCGCAACAGGAGCGGTGGCAACAGGCGGGATCAGCGAATCGGCAGCTTCACGTCGGCGAACAGCGCTTCGAATTCTTCGGGCGAAGTGGCACCCGCGGCACGATCGATCAGGCGGCGGTTGAGGTGGGGAGCAAACAGCTGCATGAACTCATACATATAGCGACGCAGCAGGCCGCCCCGCGAGAAGCCGATCCAGGTGGTGTGCAGCGGAAACAGGTGGGAGGCGTCGATGGAGACCAGGTCCTTGTCTGCTTCCGGATCGACGGCCACGTCTGCCAGGATGCCCACCCCGAAGCCGAGGCGGACATAGGTCTTGATGACATCGGCATCACGGGCAGTCAGCGCGACGTTCGCGGTCAACCCTGCCTTCGCAAAAATCTGCGGCAGGGAAGAGGAACCCGTGAAGCTGAACACATAGGTCACGATCGGATAAGCGGCGATCTGCGCGAGAGTGGGTTTCTTCACCTGGGCAAGCGGATGATCGTGCGGCACGACGATGCGTCGGTACCACTGGTAGCAGGGCAGGAGGATCAGGTTGGGAAACAGGTCCTGCGAGCCGGTGGCGATCGCGAAATCAATCCGGTCGAGCGCGGCCATTTCTGCAATCTGTTCCGACGTGCCTTGGTGCAGATGCAGCCGGACATTCGGGTAACGGGTACGGAACTGCTGGATCACCGAGGGCAGTACGTAGCGGGCCTGCGTGTGCGTCGTGCCGATGGACAGCGTGCCGCGATCCTCATCCTTCAGGTCCTCCGAAATCCCCTTGATGTTCTGCACTTCCCGCAGGATCTTGACCGCCCGGTCGATGACCTGCTGCCCTGGCGGGGTGATCTTCGTCAGGGTGCGGCCACTGCGGACGAAAATTCTAAACCCAAGTTCATCCTCCAGCAGCTTGAGCTGTTTGCTCACGGCGGGCTGCGAGGTGTGCAGTTTTTCGGCTGCCGCAGTGATGTTGAGACCGCTCTGGGCCACCGCCGCGAGATAACGCAGTTGCTGGAGTTTCATGGACGCAGCCGGGGCTTGTGGGTCAGTTGCATGCTGCTTGTACAATAACCGAATACATGACCAGCGGCACCCCATGAGTCACTTTCGGATATCAGCCCTCGCGCTCCTCGCTGTCTTCGGGACGCTGGCCGGCTGCAAGGATCCGGGTCCGAGCGAAGAGGAGCTGGCCGCCGCCGCCCTGGCACGGCAACAGGAAGTCGCCAGGCTCAACCAGTTTTTTGACCTCGCGTGGGAAGAACGTCTGGCTGCCAGCCCGCAATTGCGTTCGCGGCTCGGGCAACGCATCGACTACGACAAATGGGACGATCTCTCGGATGATGCCGCCGAGCGCCGTCAGGAACAGGTCCGTCAAACGCTCATCGCCTTAAGTAAATTCGATTACGTGAAGCTCGATCCGGCCGCGCGCCTGAGCTACGAACTGTTCGAGGAAGAAGCGAACCGCCGCAGCGAGCAGTACCGCTGGCGACAGCATCACTATCTCGTCGACCAGCAGAAGGGCCTCCAGGCCAGCGTGCCGGCTTTCCTCATCGCTAGTCACCCGATTCGCGACGAATCAGACGCGCTGGCGTACATCGCGCGTCTGCGGGGCATTCAGCCGTTATTCCAGCAAGCCGGGGAGCGACTCAAGCAGAGTGAAACACTGGGGGTCATTCCGCCCCGGTTCGTGTTTCCACTGGTTGCGACCGATATCCGCAACGTGCTGCGTGGTCAGCCCTTCGATCGGTCAAGGGAGGACAGCGTTCTGCTCAAGGATTTCAGGACGAAGATCGCAGCGATCGATCTCCCGGAGGAACGGCGTAAACAGCTGGAGGAGGAAGCAGCTACTGCGCTCGTCGAATCCGTCAAGCCCGCCTATGAATCGCTCGCGATGACGTTGCGTGCACTGGAAAAGAAAGCGACCATGGACGATGGCGTCTGGAAGTTGCCGAATGGCGTGCAGTACTACCGGGCCCAGGTTCGCTGGTACACGACGACGGATCTCACGCCTGAAGAAGCTCATCAGCTTGGGCTTGTTGAAGTTGAGCGTGTCCAGAATGAAATCCGTGCACTCATGCCCGCTCTCGATTTCAGCGGGACTCTGCCCGAGTTCTTCCGCTACACGAGCAGGCGGTCGGAACTTGCCTATTCGTCTGCGGACTCGGACACGGAGACTGGGCGCGATGCTCCCCTGACGCAAGAGTCCCAAGGCTTGCCGGAATTCCGGAAACATTTTCCCGCGCCGGGTTATGTGGAAGGCTGGCGACTGTATGCCGAGCGCTTGGCGAAAGAAAACGGCGACGCCGAACCTGCTTCAGAGTATCGGCGTCTGGCCACGGAGCTGGTAAGCGCGGTCCGTCTCGTGGTCGATACCGGCATTCATGCGAAACAATGGACGCGCAATGAGGCGATTCAATACCACCTCGACAACACACCGCTGTCTCGCAGCGCCGCGACTGCGGCAGTCGAGCGCTCCATCGTGTATCCCGGCCAGGCCACCGCGGGAATGGTGGGCCTTCTGCGTTTCGTGCAGCTCCGCGAGCAGGCGATGGAACAGCTCGGAGCGAATTTCGACAGCCGCGAGTTCCACGCGGTGATCCTCGGCAGCGGGCCCGTGTCCTTCAATGTGCTGCAGCGACTCGTCAATCGCTACGTAGAAGATGCAAGGGGACGCGCGGACGAGAATGGCAGATAGTCGACGTTCATTTCACGGAACCGGAACATGCGACACAGGGAACTGCATCGTGCTTCGCGTATCGGCTGGCTGAGGGCCGCCGTGCTGGGAGCCAACGACGGCCTGATCTCGACCGCGAGTCTGGTCGTCGGCATTGTGGCTGCGGATGCCGCGCGTTCCGATGTGCTCGTTGCAGGAGTCGCTGGTCTTTTTGCGGGGGCGCTGTCGATGGCCGCCGGCGAATATGTTTCCGTCAGCTCGCAGGCAGATACCGAGAACGCAGATCTCGCGCGCGAACGTGCTGAACTGGCCAGCGATCCTGCTTCGGAACGGACCGAGCTTGCCAATATCTATGTCAGCCGCGGCGTCGAACCTGGACTTGCTGCTCAAGTAGCCGGGCAGATGATGGCCAAGGATGCCTTGGGAGCGCACGCGCGCGATGAGCTTGGCCTGACGGAAATGACCCGCGCGCGACCATTGCAGGCAGCCATGGCCTCGGCAGTAACTTTTTCATGTGGCGCGGTGCTGCCGTTGATTGCAGTCGCTGTGCTACCTGCGACGATTCTTCTGCCTGGCATCGCATTGATTGTGCTGGTGCTGCTCGCATTGCTGGGCGGCATCGCAGCCCGCGTTGGCGGTGCGCCGGTCCCCAAAGGTATCCTGAGAGTGACGTTCTGGGGGCTGGCAGCCATGGGAATCACGGCAGCGGTGGGTCATCTGTTCGGGGCGGTCGCGTGAAGCGCAGATCTGCGTCGGCTCTCGTGTTCACGCTCCTTTCCGCGTGCACCGCTGCCGCACTTCAGCCTGCGAATGAGAACGCTGCTTCACGCCCAGCAGATTCAATCGCATGGACCCAGGCGATCGAGCTCCTGAAGAGCGGGCGAGTTGCCGCAGTGGTGCAGCTGCACGACTTGAGTGTGACGCTCACGACTGAAGAGGGCGGGAAGTTCGTGACGAGGGAGCCGGCGATCGACGCTATTTTCGCGGCGATCGCCATGCATGCCCCGAACGCCAGGTCAATTATCGTCGCGACCGAGTAGCGCTATCAGAGTGCCTTGACGGGATTGGTGAGCGTCCCGATGCCGTCGTAGGTGCAGACCGACAGATCGCCATCCTTGAAGAAGACCTGCGGGTTGCGCGCGTTGCCCACGCCACCGGGTGTGCCGGTTGCGATCACATCGCCGGCCTGCAACGTCAGGATGTTCGAGGCGTACACCACCTGTTCGAACACGGTGTGGATCATCAGTGATGTATTGGCGTCCTGCATCACCTGGCCGTTCAGCGAATAGCGGATGCGGAGGTTCTGCGGGTTGCTCACGAATTCCTTCGGCACGATGAACGGACCCATCGGTGCAAAGGTGTCGTGCGACTTGCCCATCAGCCAGTCGGAACCGTACCGCGTATCGCCGCGGCCTTCCCGGTCCGATACGTCATTCTCGAGCGTGTACCCGAAGATGTAGGTAGCGGCCTGCGCGAGCGGGACACGGCTTGCCTGCCTGCCGATCACTACGCCGAGTTCGCACTCCCAATCGACCTGTTTCCTGCCGGGAGGCAGGAGGATCGTTTCCCGCTCTGCGATGATCGCCGACGTGGACTTCATGAACATGTAGGGATTCCAGCGCTTGTCATCAGCCTGTCGTTCCCAGATGGCAGTCGCACTCTTCGTGCCAGGAGGCGCAGTCCCCGGTTCG
Source organism: Steroidobacteraceae bacterium (assembly GCA_965279735.1). Lineage (GTDB taxonomy): Bacteria > Pseudomonadota > Gammaproteobacteria > Steroidobacterales > Steroidobacteraceae > CAIUGU01. The sequence continues at coordinate 3,486,643 of OZ257260.1, forward strand.
TTGCCGAGCGGGACGCCGAGATCGCGGACCCCCGACGTTTCCGCGGCGTGCTCGCGATAGTTGACCGCCGTATTGAGCAGCTTCGAGGGATACATGATCGGTGGCCGCACCCGTACTGACACCAGCTCGTGCACATACGCAGGGCGCTGATTGGCTGGCGTCGAGTTCACGATGGCGACGATCTGCAGGATGCGTTCGCGCAGGCCCTGGTCGTAGCGCGCGATCAGGTCCTTCATGTCGCTCGGTGGCACGACAGCCGAGGCCGGCGTCCGGATCGCGGCGTGGGCGGCAGGGAAATCCACGATCAGGGAGTCGCGCAGCACGATGCCCACCACGGTCTGACCCTGGATTTCGAATGTTCCCAGCTTGAAGCCCGGCTGGGCTGGTGGTGCGGCTGCCTGGACGCTACTTATTGCAACGGCGATGGACCCCAGCAGGAGCAGAAAACGGGTAACGGTTGAACGCATGACTATTCTTTTCATATGACCCCCGGACGTGAGAGCGATAAAGTAATGCGGTTACCGGTGGAAAGCCACGGGTGCTTCATATTAATAAGGGGTTCCGATGCTCAAGCGCACAGGCTGGCTGTTGTTGGTGGCCGGTTGTTTCTGGGGTCCTCTCGCAGGTGCAGCAACCATCGCGTTGCTGAGTACGGGTGCCGTTGAACCGGGCATCAGGATTGCCGCCGGAAAATTCGAAAAGGCGACAGGCCACGTTGTCAGCATCACGTATCGGACCGCTCCGGAGGTCAGGGAAGATCTCAAGATGCAGACGTCCTGGGATCTGGCCATCGCAACGCCCGCAACAGTCGACGAATACACTCGCACAGGCCTGTTCGCCCCCGGAGCAATCACGCTGGGACGAGTCGGTGTAGGCGTCGCGGTGCGTCAGGGTGCGCCGCTCCCGGATATTTCAACGCCAGAAGCAATCAAGCGTGCCGTGCTCGACGCGGAAGGGGTCGTTTTCAGCCGCGGATCCACGGGGCAATACACAGAGTCGATGCTTAAGGCGCTGGGTGTATTCGAGCGGGCTGAATCGCGGATCGTTCGCACCGCGCGGGGGACGGACGCGATGGAACGTCTCAAGCGAGGCAAGGATCGGGAGATCGGGTTCGGAGCGCTGACCGAGATTTCCGAGCATACGAGCACGGGCATCGTGCTGGTGGGTGCGCTACCGGGCGAGCTGCAGAGCTACACCACCTATACGATCGGCCGGCTCACGAAAGCGGCGAACGCCGCAGCAGCAGATGCATTCCTTGCGTATCTGGCGAGCCCCGCAGGCCGCGCTGATTTTCGTGCTGCCGGCATCGTCGAGTAGGGGTTGAACAGGCGTCGGGGGGTTGACTCAGGGGAGTATTCGGACCAGTTTTGGCGCACGCAAAAGCGCCTGTGCACCCCCACGGAGCAGCCTGGCGCAGGGAACACACGGAAATGACAGCATGGCATGTCCCTTGCAGTCGGATAGTGGTCATTTAACGCAGGCAAACCCGCTGCCCGGCATGCCGCGATGAATTCACGGATTGGATCTCAAGGACGAGGCTGCGCAACTTAACGATGGGGCTCTTCATGCATAAGCACTTACCGAGAACCGGATCGCGACGTTTCCTGGTGTCAGCTCGCGGCAGATCCGGAGCGAGTGGGCCAGAGTCTCCAGTGCCCGGGCGGCTGCGTCTGGCTGCAACCATTTCCGCGATCCTGGCTACCGGCGGTGTGCCCATCGCTGCCATCGCAGCGCAACCTTCTGACGATCTTCCCGAGATCATCGTGACGGCAACCCGCCGCGCGGAAGACATCCAGGACATCCCGCTCAACATTGCGGCGATTGGTGGCGAAAGACTCGAGCAGCAAGGCATTGCTGATCTCGCGACGCTGGGTCGAAACGTACCGGGCCTGTACGTTGTCGATCAGGGCAAGCGCACCTCCAACCGCATCGTGGTGCGTGGCCTCAACGCCACTTCGGTGGGTTCACCAGAAGGCATTGGCAACAACGGCGGAGAAACTGTTTCGACTTATGTCGGCGAAATTCCCCTCTATCTCGATCTTCGACTGGAAGACATGGACCGGGTGGAAGTTCTCATCGGGCCCCAAGGAACTCTTTACGGGTCAAGTACCCTCGGCGGGGCCATCCGCTACATTCCCAATCGGCCCATGTTTGATCAATCAGAGATTAAGCTGCGGGGAAGCGGCTATTCTTTGGCGGAAAGCGATGATATCGGGGCCCGAGGGGGCTTCACTGTCAACCTGCCCATGGGCGACATGTACGCCTTCCGTGCGTCCCTGGACTATGTCGACGATCCAGGGTTCATCGACAATCCTTTCCTGGTGCGTCAAGGCGGGGTATCCGATCCGGATCCCGATTTCAGCAACCCGGCGGACGTCGCCGCGAACCTGCGTAGCCAGAAGGATGCAGACTACGAGAAGACCTGGTCAGGTCGCGTTGCAGTACGCGCCCGTCCGGAACCCGGAATCGATGTCAACTTCACTCACTACTTCCAGGAGATGGAAGTGGGGGGACGTTCCATCAATTCGAGTGATGCGTTTGGCACCGGGCTTTACGAGTCGGCGATGCGGTACCCGGAACCGAACAATCGCAGGAACCGGCTCACGGCACTCGAGATCACCGCGGATCTCGGCTTCGCCACGCTGACCTCCGCGACGGGCTACTCGAAGTACGACGAAGTCGGCCAGCGCGACCAGACAGACTTCCTGATCGGACTGGAATACAGCTACGAAGCGTTCCCGCTCTTCTCCGCGTTCACGCGTGAAGTGCAGGAAGACCGGACGACGAACCAGGAACTGCGGCTGGTCTCGAATTCGGACAGCAAGCTGACATGGATTGGCGGACTCTTCTACAACAAGCTTGATCGTTTCCAGGATACGCGGGAGTTCACTCCCCACTATCCGGAGTACCTGGGCATCACCGTTCCGGATGACATGGAGTACATTGCCCAGCAATACGACGATCTCGTCGAGAAAGCCCTCTACGGCGAATTGACCTATCACATCACCGACAAATGGCAGGTGACGACCGGGCTGCGTTACTACGACTACACCTACAACGTTGATAGCGGCAACGGGTTTCCCATCGCCGATATCGACCTTGAATTGACTCGCGTTTCCCAGACAAACAACGGCACGCTGTTCAAGTTCAACACTTCGTACCAGCTTGCCGATGACATCATGACCTACCTGACGGTCAGCGAGGGCTACCGTATCGGCAGCGGGAACGGCCTTGATCCATGCGACGGAACCCAGGGGTCGGGCCAGACGGTCTGTGCGCAGCCGGATGAAATCGAGTACAAGCCCGACAGCACCGTAAACTATGAAGTTGGAGTACGCAGCCAGTGGTTCGACCGGCGCCTCACGCTCAACGGTTCGATATTCTTCGTTGACTGGGAAGACCCGCAGCTCGCGGCGGCAACCCTGATCGGGGCCGTGCCGATTACCAAGAATGGCAAGGGAGCTGAGAGCAAGGGGGTCGAGTTGTCCTTCGATGCGAGGCTTACGAACGCGTTAACTGTCCGGGGCAGTTACTCCTACGTACAGGCAGAGCTATCGGCCGATGCTCCAGCACTGCTCACGACCTACAATCCTCCGGGATTCGGTCTCAGCTATGTCGATGGCCTGTCCGGTGATCGTCTGCCCGGATCCCCCGAAGAGCAAGCCACCTTCGGGGCTACGTACGAACTCTCACTGAGCAACGACTGGTCCTTGGCTCTGAACTACGGGCTGGCAGCCATCGGAAACGTGTATACGAAGACCGGGCTCAGGGCAGGCGGCGAGCAGTTGGGCGGTTATACCGTGCATTCCGCAGGCGCCACGCTGGATGGCGGAGTCTGGAGCCTGTCCCTGTACGCGCAGAATCTCACCAACAAGTTTGCCGTCACCGGCCTCCGGGGCACGCGGCTCACTCTGCAGGAGGTGAGCGACGAGAATGGGGAGCTGATCCCCGTTCGACTTTACTATCACGATGTCCTGCGCCCACGCGAAGTCGGACTGCGTTTCACTTACGACTTCGAACTTTAGATCCGGATATGATCCGGGGGCATGACCCCCGGATCTTCCACCCCCGCTGGATCCTGGCAGCGCGAGGCGATTCTCGCGCTGAACCGGAAGGACTTTAAGCGGGCACATCAGCTCTGTATCGAGGCACTGGCGCGGCGGCCAGAATCCGCCGACGCGTTTTTCCTGCTCGCGATGATCGGGGCCGCGCACGACAATTTAGCGAAAGCCGTTGAACTCATCCAACGAGCCATCGATATCGATCAGGACCGGGCCGAGTATCACGCACATCTCGGGCGCTGCCTGCTCGCGCTCCAGCGGCCACGCGAGGCGTTCGAAGCTGCGAGCCGGGCGCTGGAGCTCAACCCCCAGGATGCACTGACGCTCGATACGATCGGGGTGGTCATGACCCGCGCTGGCGCGCATGCGGAAGCGCTGGAACCGTTTCAACGGGCCGTTGCGATCGATGCCGGCAAGCCTGCGTATTTCTACAACCTCGGCGCATCGCTACAGTTTGTGGGCCGCTTCCCCGAGGCGGCCGCGTCGTATCGTAGGGCGCTTGAACTCGATCCGGCATTTCATCGCGCCTGGTCTTCCCTTGCGCAAGTCGCCCGCGCTCCCTTTTCACCAGGCGAGGTGCTGAAGCTCACGGCGGTCCTTGAGAGCGGCACTCTGGACGTCGATGCAGAACTGCATGTGTGCCACGCCCTCGCCAAGCAGTCCGAGGATGAGGGGGCTTACGGGCGCGCCTTCGGCTATCTGCAGCGAGGCAAGCAGCGCAAGCGCAAGGCCATCAACTATTCGGCCGCGAGCGACCTAGCATTGTTCAGGGCGGCGTCGGGGACAGTGTCTTTATCCAATGAAACGGTGAGGCAAGGTTGCTCCTCTGTCGAACCCATCTTCATCGTCGGAATGCCTCGTACAGGGACGACTTTGGTCGAGAGAATCATTTCCAGCCATCCCGCGGTATTCGCCGCCGGTGAGTTGAGCAACTTCTCATTGGCTCTCAAACGCACCACCCGCACATCTTCCAACCTGGTGCTGGATTCGGCGACATTGTCAGCGGCCGCCAGCATCGATCTGGCGCGCGTCGGTGCCGACTATGTCGAAAGCACCCGACCGCGTACCGGCCATACAGCGCACTTCATCGACAAGATGCCGCTGAATTTCTTCTATGCCGGCCTGATCCATCGTGCATTGCCGAATGCGAAGATCATTTGTTTACGCCGCAATCCGCTCGACAGCGTCTTGAGCAATTATCGCCAGCTGTTCGCGACGAGTTTTTCCTACTACAACTACTCCTATGATCTGCTCGATGCCGGCCGGTACTACATCGGGTTCGAGAGACTCGCGAAACATTGGCGCGAAACCATTCCGGACAACTACCGTGAAGTGCATTACGAATCGGTAGTCGAGGATACCGAGGGTGAGGCCAGGAAGCTGATCGCGTTCTGCGGTCTTGACTGGGATCCTGCCTGCCTGCAATTTGAGAAGAACACCGCGCCGGTAGCGACGGCGAGCTCGGTGCAGGTGCGGCAGCCCATTTACAGGAATGCTGTCGAGCGGTGGCGCAAATACGAAACGGAGCTTGCGCCGCTGAAGTCGCTGCTGGTGGCTGAAGGCCTGATCGCAAAAGAATGAGGGGAACGAATGAAAGCTGTCCATCCGGTAGCGCTGGTCGCGGCTGAAGCGCCGGCACGCACCAAGCCTTCCAACTACCCTGAGCCCTTTTTCTCGCGCATGGCGGGTCGTATCAAGCAACCGCTCGGCGATCTGTTTGGTCTCGCCAATTTCGGAGTCAACCTGACAACCCTGCGGCCAGGCGGGATGTCGGCACTCCGGCATGCGCACACACTCCAGGACGAATTCATCTACATCCTCGAAGGTGAACCCGTTCTGATCACGGATGCTGGCGAAACGCTGCTCCAGCCCGGAATGTGTGCGGGCTTCAAGGCAGGTACTGGTGATGCACACCATCTTGTGAATCGCACGTCGACACCCGTGATTTACCTTGAGATGGGCGACCGGACTCCCGGGGATGCCGGCAGTTATCCCGACGACGATATCCGCGCAGTGCTCCAGCCCGACGGGAAATGGCTGTTCACCCACAAGGACGGGCAGCCGTACTAGAATCCGGCAGCTTTACGACAACGGCTGGATTCGCCGCTGCGCGGCGCCGCGTTGAACCTCTGGAAATTAAAGTGCAGGTCCCTATGAAGTACCCGACGAAAAAGCATTCGCTGGCAGGTGCTACGCTGGCCGTTGCGACAGCACTGTCACAGGGTGCGCTGGCTGCCGAAAGCGCAAGCGATGTTGCCGTGCGTTGTGCGGCGCTTGCGCAGGCTTCGTTGCCCAATACCCGTGTCACGCTCGCCGAAGCGATTCGTCAGCCGGGTTTCGTCGTGCCCAGCACCGAGGGTAACCAGAACGGCCCCGTGATCGTGCAGGCTGCTTTCTGCCGCGTGGCGGGCGTCGTTGATCCTGCCATCCGCTTCGAAGTGTGGATGCCGCTCGAAAACTGGAACGGACGTTTCCAGGGTCTCGGGTTGGGGGCATTGCTAGGCGCCATTCAGTACCAACCCATGGCGCAATCGGTGGCCCGAGGCTACGCGGTCGCTTCTACGGATACCGGTCACCAGAGTGGTGGAGGTGATGCGAAATGGACTGTCGGTCCCAATGGTTTGAATGAAGGACTGGTGGCCGACTGGGCTCATCGCGGCATTCACGAGATGACGGCAAAGTCCAAATCGATCGTGGGTTCCTTCTACGGCAATGCACCGCGCTACAGCTATTTCACTGGCTGTTCGAGCGGCGGCCATCAGGCGCTGACAGAAGCGCAGCGCTATCCCGAGGACTACAACGGCATTCTCGCGGGCGCGCCCGCCAACTACTGGACGCATCTCATGGCTGGCCAGATGGCGTACGGCCTGCACACCCGCGTTGATCCGGCGACCGACCTTGAAAAGCCCCTGGACAAACTGCCGCTGATTCACGACGCCGTGCTTGCCGCGTGCGATGCACAGGACGGCGTGAAGGACGGTGTGATCGAGAATCCTCTTGCCTGCAACTTCAAGCCGGCGAGTCTTGCGTGCAAGGGTGCGGATTCCGCTTCGTGCCTCACGGCACCGCAGGTCAATGCGCTCGAAAAAATCTACGGCGATGCGCAGACGAAGGAAGGCAGGAAGATTTTCCCGGGCCTTGCACCGGGCAGCGAACCCGCGTGGCCGCGGATGAGCGCAGGACAGGTGGGCTTTGCGGAAAATTTCTATCGCTACTTCGTGTTCCAGGATACGGCGTGGAGCTACAAGACACTCGATCTCGCACGCGATGTGGCTGCTGCCGATCAGCGCATTGCTTCCATCGTCAATTCGACGAACGCAGACCTGTCACCGTTCCGTGCGCGGGGTGGCAAGTTGATCCAGTACCACGGCTGGGCAGACTGGGGCATCTCGCCTTACAACAGCATCAACTACTACCAGAGCGTGGTCGCGACGACCAATGGCGGTCATCCCGAAAGTGTGTTCCTGCCGGAGACGCAGAAGTTCTATCGGCTCTTCATGGTGCCCGGGATGGAACACTGTCGCGGTGGTCCCGGCCCGGATACTTTCGATGGCCTCGGCGCGCTCGAGCGATGGGTCGAACAGGGCATCGCTCCGGAACAGATCGTTGCGAGCAAGATTGTCGAGGGCAAGACCACACGTTCGCGGCCTTTGTGTCCATATCCTGCCGTCGCAAAGTACAAAGGTGCGGGCAGCACCGATGAAGCGGCAAGTTTCGAATGCAAGGTGCCGTGACGTGATCGGGATCAACCAGAGGGCGCATCGATGATCGACCATACCGGTTTGCTGGTCAGCGACTTCACAAAGAGCAAAGCCTTTTATCTGCGTGCTCTCGCGTCTCTCGGATATGTCCTGCTGGCAGAATTTCCCGCTGCGGTCACGGGCAGTACTGACGTAGCCGGCTTTGGCGAACCGCCCAAGCCTGATTTCTGGGTAGCGGGTGGCAAACCCAACGATCCTCCGATCCATATCGCTTTTCGTGCGGCTAGTCGGCAAGCAGTCGATGCGTTCTACAAAGCTGCCATCGCCGCGGGTGGGCGGGACAATGGCTCGCCTAGCATTCGCGCTCACTACCATCCCGACTACTACGGCGCCTTCGTTCTCGATCCGGATGGCCACAACATCGAAGCCGTTTGTCACGATCGAGCATAGAGGAGAGTTATTTAGGACGCGCTGGCCAGATGGCCGAGCCGCCGCGCGGCCGGGGTGCGCGTTTGACAGATGACGTTTCACCCTCTACGGATCCACATTGCTGGCAGTCCGTGTTGTAGATGGCGCTACTGGCGCACGGTGTGCAGAGCGTATGCATACCCAACCTCGCGACTTGGCTATTGAACGGGCACCGTCTTCAAATACATGATGAGTCTGGTTGTCGGAAAGGCTGAACGCGTACCCCGGCCGGAGGACGGCCTCCGGGAGATTTGACTGAGGTGGCCATGAGCTCTTCGATTGAATCAGGAGCCGGAATGTCTTTTCTCGACCTGTTTTCGGACAAGGCGGATCGCTACGCGGCGGCGCGGCCTCGCTATCCTGAGGCACTGTTTGCTTTCATTGCATCTCAATCTCCCGGTCGCGAACGTGTATGGGATTGCGGCACGGGAAACGGACAGGCTGCTGTTTCGCTGGCAGGTTATTTCGCCAATGTCTTCGCCACTGATCCCAGCGAAGAACAGATCGCGCATGCGGCCCGGGCAGCCAACATCCACTATTCCGTGCAGACGGCTGAGAGTACGAATCTGCCGCCTTCGAGCATGGATGCTATTTGCGTGGCCCAGGCGCTCCATTGGTTCAACTTCGAACCCTTCTTCGCCGAGGTTCGGCGCGTTGCTGCTCCCGGCGCCGTTTTCGCCGCATGGGGCTATACATGGTTCTCGGTTTCGCGAGACTTCGACGCGGCCTTTCGGGCCTTCGTCCTCGATGTCATCGCGCAATACTGGGTTCCACAGAATCAGATTCTCTGGGCGGCCTATGCAGATGTCCCTGTTCCGTTCCCCCGGATCGAATCCCCCGAATTCAGGATCCAGGTGCGGTGGAACTTTCATCAGCTCCTGGCGTACGTGCGTACCTGGTCGGCTTCAAGACGCTGCATCGCTGTGATGGGTGCCGACTTCTTCGAGGCCGCCGAACGAAAACTCGCGCCCTCTTGGGGAAGTGCTGAAGAGGAGCGCCTTATATCCATGCCCCTCCATTTTCTCGCCGGCCGAGTTCAGATGGCCTTGTGATCAATCTAGGCGCTTGACGCTCCATGTTCCGGCCGGTAATACTCCAGTCCATGAATACGCGCGCCCCTGTTGTCCGCAATGCCCGCTGGTGGTGGCCCTGCTCTTGAGGGAGTGGGTCCCGGACGCGCTGATTTAAAACGAATCCAAGAACCCATCTCCCGAGCTCCGGGGATGGGTTTTTTATTGCCTGCTCCCCGGCTGCGAAGCGATGACCGGACTGGAAGACTGAGGAGCAAGAACCCAAGTGAAACCGCCATTTGACATAGCCGCCGACCTGGATACCCCGGTCTCGGCCTATCTGAAGCTGAAGCCTTTCAAGCCCCGCTTTCTGCTGGAAAGTGTCGAGGGGGGAGAGCGGCTGGCCCGCTATTCCTTCATCGGGTTTGGCGATTGCCTGGAAGTCCGGCTGGACCAGGATGGCTTCAAGGTCGATGGCCGTTCCGCTCCGGTGCCACGCTCCCAGGCCGAACTCCTCGCTGCATTGAGAAGCGCGCTGTCCCAGGCGCCGCAACCGAAACCCGGCATCCCCGGTCTACCTCTGCTGGGTGGGCTCGTTGGTGTCGCGGGCTATGACCTCGTCCGGTATTTTGAACGCCTGCCATCGCGTGCGATCGCGGATACCCAGGCCCCGGTTGCGCATTACCTCGCGCCGAAATCGATGCTGGTATTCGATCACCTGACACGCGGCGTTGCACTGCTGCACGCAGGCAGCGAGGCAGAGCGCCAGTCGTTGCGGACCGAAGTGATCAAGGCGTTGCGCGGTGGACTGCCGATGAACGGCCGCAAGGCGCAGTACTCGGAGCCTGTCGCCAGCCTGTCGAAAGACGAGTACATCAAGCGCGTGCTGAAGACGCAGGAATACATCGCGGCGGGTGACGTGTACCAGCTCGTCCTCTCGTCGAGATTCTCCGGCCGCTGCGACCTCGATCCTTTCGAGACCTATCGTGCGCTTCGTCTCCTGAATCCCTCGCCTTACATGTATTACTGCGATCTCGGCGACAACGTCGTGGTTGGTTCGTCTCCCGAGGCGCTGGTCCGGTTGCTTGGTGGCAAAGCCTATCTTCGGCCGATTGCCGGCACGCGACCCCGTGGTCAGGACGATGTGGAGGACAAGGCGCTGGAAGAAGAACTGCGCGCAGACCCCAAGGAAAATTCCGAGCACGTCATGCTGGTGGATCTTGCGCGGAACGATCTGGGTCGCGTCGCACGTGCAGGCTCCGTAAGAGTAGAGCCCTACAAATCCATCGAGCGATACAGCCACGTGATGCACATGGTGAGCGGCGTCACGGGTGAAATTGCACCGGGCTACGATGCGTTCGATCTGTTTGCAGCAGCCTTCCCGGCAGGAACGCTGGTGGGAGCGCCGAAGGTTCGTGCGATGGAAATCATCGACGAACTCGAACCCGTCCGGCGTGGGCTCTATGGAGGCACCGTGGGTTACTTCGGTCACGGCGGTGACATGGATCAGGCGATCACCATTCGCACGCTCGTCTTCAGCGGCGATACCTACAGTTTCCAGGCGGGCGCCGGCATCGTGGCCGACAGCAAGCCGGAGATGGAATACCAGGAAGTGCTGGCGAAGAGCGCGATCCTGCGTCGCGCACTCAAGCTTGCGGAGGAGGGACTATGACACCGCGGCTGCTGCTCATCGACAACTACGATTCGTTTACCTACAACCTGGTGCAGGCATTCCTGATCCTGGGTGCGGATGTGCGTGTGCATCGCAACGACCAGATCACAATCGATCAGGCCCGTGCGATCGAGCCCACGCATCTTTGCATTTCGCCCGGACCGGGCACACCGTACGATGCCGGTATCTCGATGAAGATGATCGAAGCGTTTGCCGGCCGCATTCCGGTGTTCGGCGTATGCCTCGGCCACCAGTCGCTGGTTGAAGTTTTTGGCGGCAAGGTGGTCCGGGCTGGCCGGCTAATGCATGGCAAGACTTCAATGGTCACGCACGACGGACGCTCGATCCTGCGCGGCCTGTCGCAACCCTTCCAGGCCGGGCGGTATCATTCGCTGATCGCACAGCCGGAGTCGTTGCCCGACACACTCGAAGTGACGGCGCGCACTCCGGAGGGCGAGATCATGGGGGTCCGCCACAGGACGCTCAGTGTCGAAGGCGTGCAGTTTCACCCGGAAAGCATTCTCACACCCGAAGGTCCCGTACTGATGGGCAACTTCCTGAAGTTGCAGTCCGGCCAGCGTGAACCAGAGAGAGACAGCCATGGCGTTGCGCAACACGCTTGAACAGCTGCTCGACCGGCAGGATCTGACCGAAGCGAATGCGGCGGAGTTGCTCGTTGCGTTGACGGATCCCGCGTTGTCTCCGGCAATGGCTGGCGCATTGCTGGTGGCGTTGCGTTGCAAGGGTGTGACGCCGCCTGAAGTACGCGGTTTCGCCAGTGCAATGCGCCGACTCGCGAGACGTCCGCATATACAGCCGGGCGCACCGCTTGTCGATGTCGTTGGCACAGGAGGCGATGCTTCGGGCAGTTTCAACCTGTCGACAGGCACGGCGCTGCTGGTGGCGGCAATGGGCCTGCGTGTCGCCAAACACGGTAACCGCTCCATCTCGAGCCGATCCGGGAGCGCGGATCTGATCGAAGCGCTGGGACTCAAATTGCCCCTGGATGAAGCTGCCGCTGGCGCCTGTCTCGAGCAGACAGGATTCACTTTCCTCTTCGCTCCGCATTTCCATCCGGCGATGAAAGCCGTGGGTCCCGTCAGGCAGGCCCTCGGTGTGCGGACAGTGTTCAACATCATGGGGCCGCTCACCAATCCTGCAGAACCGCAGTTTCATCTGATTGGTGCGTTCAACATGGAGACCGCACAGCTCATGGCGGATACCTTGAGCGGCATGGATCTCGAGCGCGCATTCGTTGTCCACGGCGAGCCGGGCTGGGATGAAGCAACGCCGGTCGGGCCCTTCACGATGTTCGATGTGCGCAAAGGCACTGTGACAAAATCGGTCCGCGACGCAGACGTGTTCGGTTTGCCGAAATGTACGGCAGAAGACCTGAAAGGCGGAGACGCCGCCTTCAATGCGCAGCATCTCCGTTCGGTGCTTGCCGGTGAGGAACGCGGCGCGCATCGCAATGCTGTCGTTCTGGGCACGGCGTTGGTGCTCGAGCTGACCGGCACGATCACGAATCCGAGGGAGGCAGCACGAGCCGCGGAAGCTGCCATTGATGCCGGCAAGGGAACGGCGCTGCTTGAGCGCCTTGCTGCTTTCAACAGGTCATCGTCCAGGATTTAAAAGCATGTCCGGTCTCCTGACAGAAATGGCGCAGTCCAGTCTCGCAAGACTGCATGTCGCGCGCGCGATCGAACCGGAGAAGGCGCTCTGGAGTCGCGTGACGGACATGCCGCCTGCGCCACCGTTGCGTCTGTCGCCGGAAGGCTTCGATCTCATCGCAGAGTGCAAACTCCATTCGCCTTCGGCAGGCGATCTCTCCGGTCATACGAAGAATGTCGAAAGTCGCGTTGCCGCATACGGCGAGGGCGGAGCCGCAGCGGTTTCCGTATTGACGGAGCCCAAGCGTTTCGGCGGCAGCCTGGAGCACCTGGCGCAGGCGGCCCGCGTGCTTGCACCGCTCAAGGTCCCCGTCATGCGCAAGGATTTCCTCATCGATCCTTACCAGGTCATGGAAGGTCGCGCTGCGGGTGCGGGTGGTGCATTGGTGATCGTGCGCATGCTGGATCGCGGTCATATCACGGCACTCTTCGACTGTGCGGCCATGCTGAAGATGTTCGTCCTGGTCGAGGCTTTTGACGCGGCGGATCTCGAAGTGATTCGCGACATCCTGAATGCGCGCAAGGGACGTGACGAGCAGATCCTCGTGGGAGTGAACTGCCGGGATCTCGAGACGCTTAAAGTAGATCTCGATCGTCTTGGCCAGGTTGCGGATCGTCTGCCAGCAGGCTTCCCCAAGGTTGCCGAAAGCGGTGTGGGCTCGGCGGATGACGTGCGTCGTGTTGTTGACCAGGGTTATTCCATTGCGCTGGTTGGCAGTACGCTGATGAATTCGGATCGTCCCCGTGAGCTTGCCAGCGAATTGCTGATCGCGGGTCGTGAGCGCGCGCTCGCGCGGCGTACCCAGAACGTCTGAGCACGCAGCAGCAATGTCACCGTCACATTCCAACGTGCGAACTGCAGTTCCCGATACCGGGTTGTGGATCAAGATCTGCGGGATGACGACACCCGAAGGCGTGGATGCGGCCGTCGCTGCCGGAGTCGATGCTGTTGGCTTTGTTTTCTACGCGCCATCGAAGCGTTGCCTGAAACCTGCCGACGCTGCCCGGCTCGCGGCACGAGTGCCACCGGGCATCCTGAAGTTCGCGGTTATGCTCCATCCCCTGCAATCCGAAGTGGATGAGATGCTCGCCGGATTTCAGCCGGATGTTTTGCAGACCGATCACAAAGACCTGCTGCAGCTCGAGATTCCGCAGGACATCGCAAGGTTGCCGGTGTTTCGCAGTGGCGGGGGCTTGCCGCAGGCACTGCCATCGCGATTGCTGTTCGAAGGCCCCATCAGCGGTGCCGGCGCGACGGCCGACTGGTCCGGCGCATTGTCGCTGGTGACGCGGTGTGAGCTGATCCTGGCGGGCGGACTGCATCCCGGCAATGTCGGGCAGGCGGTTGCGCTGGTACAGCCTTTCGGTGTGGACGTAAGCACGGGTGTCGAGCAGGCGCCCGGAATCAAGGATCCACAGCGTATCCATGAATTCGTGCGTGCCGCGCGAGCAGCCCACGTCAGACAATCCTTGCAAAGAGAACCGGGGTTCCCAAGCCATGACTCCTGACCTTGATTCATTGGACAAGCAGGCGCTGCTCGCCAATGTGATGAACGATGTGTATCCCGATGAACGGGGGCGCTTTGGCCCGTTTGGCGGCCGTTACGTACCTGAGACACTGGTGCCGGCGCTCGACCGCTTGCTGGCTGGCGTGAAGCGCTACCTGCACGATCCGGACTTCCTCAGCGAGTTTCACGCAGAACTCAAATCGTGGGTGGGCCGACCGACGCCGCTCACGCATGCGCGTGAACTGTCGCGTCGCTGGGGAGCTGAGATCTGGCTCAAGCGGGAAGACCTCGCGCATACGGGCGCACACAAGATCAACAACTCGATAGGCCAGGTGCTGCTTGCCAAGCGCCTTGGCGCGAAGCGTGTCATCGCCGAAACGGGCGCTGGCCAGCACGGCGTTGCCTCCGCAGCGGCATGTGCACGCGTCGGATTGCCGTGCGTCGTCTACATGGGCGCCGTCGACATGGAGCGTCAGGCACCGAATGTCGGTCGCATGAAACTGCTCGGCGCCACCGTCATGCCCGTCACGAGCGGCGACCAGACGTTGCGTGCTGCGGTTGATGAAGCATTGCGCGACTGGGTCTCCGACCCGGACGGTACTTATTACTGCCTCGGCTCCGCGATCGGTCCGCATCCTTATCCTTATATCGTCCGCGAGCTGCAGTCAGTCATTGGCCGCGAAGCAAGGGAGCAGATGCTGGTTGCGACAGGGGCGCTGCCCGATATCGCGATCGCGTGCGTTGGTGGTGGCTCGAATGCGATCGGTCTCTTCCATCCCTTCGTGAAGGATCGCAGCGTGCAGCTGCTGGGCCTGGAGGCAGGCGGCCTCGGCACCGGACTCGGACAGAACGCCGCGTCGCTGGCGTACGGCACGCCCGGAGTATTGCAGGGCTGCTATTCGTTGTTGCTGCAGGATGCCGATGGACAGATTCAGGAAACCCATTCGGTTTCAGCCGGACTCGACTATCCCGGTGTCGGCCCCGAGCATGCGCTGTTGCAGACCATTGGTCGGGTCCGCTATGAAGCCGCTACGGATGACGATGCGCTCGCGGCATTGGCCGAAGTCTGTGCAGCGGAAGGCATCCTGCCCGCGATCGAGTCGTCGCACGCTTTCGCAGGCGCCAGGCGCTGGGCCAGACAGAATCCCGGCAAGAAAGTGTTGATCGGTCTCTCCGGTCGCGGCGACAAAGACATGCCAACGCTGCAGCGAACACTCCTGAAAGGAGTCATCTGATGCAGCCGCGCGATACGATCAGTACTGCCATCCGCGAGGCGCGTGCCAGGGGTGCACCCGCGATCGTGGCCTTCCTGACCGGAGGCTTTCCGGACCGCGTGACGTTTGCGAAGCACCTGCATGCCGTTGCCGACGCGGCGGACGTTGTCGAGATCGGTGTGCCGTTTACCGATCCCATGGCGGATGGCACGACCATCCAGCGATCGAGCCGGGCCGCATTGGCGGCTGGCACCACGCTCAAGTGGCTGCTCGCGGAACTCG
Organism: Steroidobacteraceae bacterium; assembly: GCA_965279735.1. GTDB lineage: Bacteria > Pseudomonadota > Gammaproteobacteria > Steroidobacterales > Steroidobacteraceae > CAIUGU01. The sequence continues at coordinate 3,502,229 of OZ257260.1, forward strand.
AGGCGCAGAGCCCGAAGCCTAAAGCCCCCATTCTGCTGATGAGCTATCTCAATCCGCTGCTCGCGTTTGGCCTCGACAAATTGCCGCAGGCGGCCGCTCGCGCCGGGGTCTCGGGTTTCATCATTCCGGACCTGCCGTTTGAAGAAAGTGCCGACATGAGGGAGGCACTTGAGCCGCTGGGCCTCGCCCTCGTGCAGCTTGTGACACCCGTGACGCCCCCCGAGCGCCTCGCGATGCTGTGCAAGGCCAGCCAGGGCTTTGTCTACGCGGTGACCATGACGGGCACGACGGGAAAAACGGTGGCGGTGCCGGAGGAAGTCGTCGACTATATGCAGCGCGTCCGCAAGGTATCGCCGCTGCCCGTGTGTGCCGGCTTCGGTATCCGCAGTCGCGAACAGGTCGAGCGCATGAGTCCCGCGGTGGACGGTGTCGTCGTCGGCTCTGCCCTGGTGGAAGTTCTGGAACGCGGTGAAGATCCAGCCGCCTTTCTCAATGGTCTGCGGCCCGTCTAGCACGGCCCTTAGACTCAAGGATCGCGAGGATAAGTCCATGTCAAAAATCAATGCGGAACAGCTGGCCGAAATGCGCGAGGATTTCGCGTTCGCCGATGGCGACGAGGATGGCCGCATCAACTTCGACGAATTCTGCGAGCTGCTGGTGGATCTCGATGCGGAGCTGTCCGCGGAAGAGTGCCTGCTCAGTTTTCACGGGATTGACGTCAATGGCAGCGGCGGCGTCACGTTCGATGAATTCGTCGCATGGTGGACGAAAAAGTAGCAATGGAACTCGTCCACTGGTTCATCGACGTCATCCTGCACCTCGACCGCCATCTCACCGAGATGGTGGCGATGTACCAGATCTGGGTCTACGCCATCCTGTTCCTGATCATCTTTGCGGAAACGGGTTTTGTCGTGACGCCTTTCCTGCCGGGTGATTCCCTGCTGTTTGCCGCGGGTGCGCTGGCGGCTATCGACCAGACAGGCACGCTGAATGCCGTCTACCTCTGGATTCTGCTGGTGATCGCGGCGGTACTCGGCAACGAGGTGAACTACCGCATCGGATCGTTCATAGGGCCGAAGGCTTTCAGTGGACAGATACGATGGCTCAAGCAGGACTACCTGCTGAAGACGCAGGCCTTCTACGACAGGCATGGCGGCAAGACCATCGTGATGTCCCGCTTCCTGCCGATCATCCGCACGTTCGCGCCTTTCGTTGCAGGTATCGGCCGGATGCGACCCTCGACTTTCGCTGCCTACAACATCGGTGGTGGTTTCGCCTGGGTCACCATCTTCATCTGGGGTGGCTACCTGTTCGGCAACGTGCCCATCATCAAGAACAACTTCGGCGTGGTGACCATCGCGATCATCGTGATCTCGCTGGTGCCGGTCGTCTGGGGTTTACTGCAATCGCGAACGCGCGCAGTCTGAGCAACCCCAGGGGAGGCGGGGCATGCGCAAGATCCATACTGCGGAATCCCTGATAGAAATTGCGCACCTGCGCAACGTCCTCCAATCCGCAGGCATTCCCTGCCAGATCCGCAACGACCGCCTCATGGGTGCGCTCGGCGAGATTCCGTTCGTCGACTGCTGGCCGGAACTCTGGCTCATGGACGAGGGCGATGCGCTTTCCGCGAAGGGCCTGATCGCAGGCGAGCTGCAACCCGGTTTGCGAGAACCCTGGACCTGCGACCATTGCGGCGAAGTCATCGAGGGTCAGTTCTCCGATTGCTGGCGTTGCAGTCCATGACCTCCGCGTCTTCCACCTTCGTCATCGATCCTCGTTTCAACGGTCCCGCAGACAGCGGCAATGGCGGTTATGCCTGCGGCATGATTGCCGGCGCAATCGGCGAGCAGGTGAAGATCCGTCTGCAGCGCCCGATCCCCTTGGGCAAATCACTTGCGGTAAATCGCGTGTCGAGCGAGTCCTGGCAGGACCAGTGGCAGGTTCTCGACGGAAGTACGGTCATTGCCACCGCTTACAGGACCACCGTTTCGATGGAAGCGCCGCAACCTCCGTCTTACGTCGAGGCGCTTGCCGCATCGACACACTACGCGGGATTTCATGGCCACCTGTATCCCACCTGTTTTGTCTGCGGCCCGGACCGTCACCGTGGCGATGGTCTACGCATCTTTGCCGCCGCAGTACCCGACACTGAACTGGTTGCGGCCCCCTGGCTCCCCGATGCATCGCTCGGCGACGCAGGCGGCAAGATTCGCCCGGAGTTCATCTGGTCAGCACTCGACTGCCCCGGCTATTTCGCAGCGGTTCCCATCGGCCGGCCTGCGCTGCTAGGTGAATTTGCGGTCCATGTGAATCGCCTTGTCCACGTCGATGAACCTTGTGTGGTGGTCGGCTGGAAAGTTGCCGTGGATGGACGCAAGTACCGCGCGGGTACAGCGCTGTTCGATGAGGACAGCGAACTGTGCGCTGTTGGCCAGGCAACGTGGATCGAACTCGTCAAACCCCAATAAGCGTTCGGTCGGGTTTTCTGCGCAGCTTTCGTCGGAAGTGATTTTCGAAACCTTAAAAAACAGGACGTTTTTTCAGGAGCCTACATGGGCGGCACGGGTGACTTGAGTGAAACGTGTTTCGCCCGTGTCGCGGGTTGCCATGGATGGCAACCCTGGGCCAGCTGTGCAGCACGGAAAGCGCAGCAGCTGGGATTCACGACGTTTTCAAAAATCACTTGCGGCGAGAGCTGCGCCTCTTAAAGCAGCACAGCTACCGCGCCCAGCACCACCAGTGCGGCGCCGGCAATTTCCCAAGGTGCGACGCGTTCGCGGAACATGTGTCGCGAGACAGCCCACGCGATGAGGACATCGACGAGCTGCACGGTCTTGACCGCAGCGGCTGAAGGGCCTGTGGCGAAAGCGGTGAGGAGCAAGGCGGAGGCAATGGAGCCGGCGGCGCCGGGTGTGAGTGAGGGGCGCCACGCGGCGAGCACTTCACGAAGCACGGGGCGGAAGAAGATCAGGAGCAGGATGCCGCCGATGATCGTTTGCAGAGTCAGTGTCGCGGACAAGGCGGCAGCAGCTCCGACCCACGGTTCACCGCCCCACGACAAGGCGGAGGCTCGATAGCCGACGGAGGCAAACGCGAACAGCAGGCCGGAGCCTGCGCCGGCAAGCGCGGCACCGAGGGCATTCCGGTCGACACTGACGTGAGCCATGACGATGACACCCACTGTGCCGACGACGGCGCCCAGCCAGTCGCCTGGGGACAGGTGATCGCCAATCACCACCATCCCGATGACTGCCGCGCTGAGCACTTCAGTCTTCGAGAGCGCGGTGGTTACTGCGAAGGCACGCGAACTCATGGCAATGACGAGTGCGGCGGTGGCTGCGACCTGAGCCGTTCCGGCGAGCAGTGTCCAGCCCAGGAATTCCCATGACGGACCACCGCTCGGCCCGTAGATGGAAAGCACTACGGCTCCCCACAACAGAGCGAAAGGCAGGCCGTAGAGAAAACGGATGTAGGTGGCCCCCCAAAGTCCAAGACGTCCTGTAAGGGAGCGCTGGGCTGCGTTACGCACGACCTGCAGGCCGGCGGCACCAATCGCGAGGAAGGGCCAGATGATCATGAAGCTGCGACAGACGCGCGCTTCATCAATCCCTTCTGGAATACCAGTAGTTCAGGATGGCTGCCACGAACAGCAGGATGCCCGGCCAGTGCGGGTCGCGCACGAGAGCGAACCACAGTACGCCACCGAGGCCCGCTGCAGCCGAAAGAATCGTTGCGTCGCGCCGGTCGGCACTTTCACGTGCCTCCTTGCGCAGTTCGGCGAGATTCTCGGCCTGCACCGGAATATGCAGCCGGTGTTCCGCTGCTCTTTGAATAGTCGATTGCAGCAGCTGCGGCGTCAGCTTCAGCGCTTCGGTCAGGTCCGGCAGCTGTTCCTTGAAGCTCTTCACGATCGCGCGAACGCTGTAACGGCTGCGCATCCATTCACGCAGGATCGGTTGCGCCGTTTTCCACAGGTCGAGGTCCGGATAGAGCTGTCGCCCCAGGCCTTCGATCTGCAACAGCGTCTTCTGCAATAGAATGAGTTGCGGTTGAACCGTCATCTGGAAACGCTGCGCCGTCTCGAACAACCGCAGCAGCACCTGCCCGAACGAGATTTCCTTCAGTGGCTTGTTGAAGATGGGCTCGCACACCGTGCGCACAGCCGATTCCAGTTCATCAACGCGCGTTCCCGCGGGCACCCAGCCTGAATCGACGTGCAGCTTCGCGACGCGATGGTAGTCCCGATCGAAGAACGCCATGAAATTCTCGGCCAGGTAGTGCTGGTCGCGCGGATCGAGAGTTCCCACAATGCCGAAATCGACGGCCGCGTATTTCGGGAATTCAGGATCGCCGATCTGCACGAAGACATTGCCGGGATGCATGTCGGCATGAAAGAAGTTATGCCGGAAGACCTGCGTGAAGAAGATCTCCACGCCATTCTCCGCCAGGCGCTGGAAATTCGTACCGCGCTTCCGGAGTTCATCCAGGTCGCTGATGAGGATGCCGTGGATGCGCTCCATCACCATGACGTTCTTGCGGCACAGATCCCAGTAGATCCCGGGCACGTACAGAAGGTTGGAAGTGGCGAAGTTGCGCTTGAGCTGCGCGGCGTTCGCGGCTTCGCGCATCAGGTCGAGTTCATCGAGAATGGTCTTCTCGTACTCCCGCACGACTTCAACGGGACGCAGGCGATGGCCTTCTTTCCAGTAGCGTTCCGCGAGTCCCGCGAGCGCGTACATGACTTCGATATCCCGCTCGATCAGTGCGCGGATGCCGGGGCGAACCACCTTGGCGACGACTTCGCTGCCGTCCTTTAGCTGAGCGACATGCACCTGCGCAATGGTCGCGGCAGCCAGCGGGTTCTCGTCGAATGTCGCAAAGACTTCACCTACGGGGCGACCGTAAGCCTCTTCGATAAGCTGGCGTGCGACGGCGCCAGGGAAGGGCGGAACACGATCCTGCAGCTTGGCGAGTTCATCGGCGAGGTCAGTCGGCAGCAGATCGCGGCGTGTAGACAGTGTCTGGCCGAATTTCATGAAGATCGGGCCGAGCTCTTCAAGAGCCTTCCGCAAACGTTCTCCGCGTGTGCCGGCGATCTTGCTGCTGCTGAACCACGCGGCAGGCGAGAGATAGAAGGCAAAGCGCAGCGGCCGGAACAGGTGCGTCGCCAGCACGATGTCATCGAGCCCGTGCTTCACGAGCACACGCTGGATATTGAGCAATCGGGTCAGGACGCGAAGACGCATGGAGGCTCGTGATCAGGAAACGGGTGAGCGGCGAAGCTTTCGCTCCACGAGTGCCAGTTTTGCTTCAGCGCGCTCGACATCGTCGCGCAGACGGTCCACGCCACTCTCGAACTCGTTCACTTCGAGGCGTGTCGGCAGGTCGCGGCTTTCTTCCTGCAGATACTCCGTGACGTTCTGGCCGAAGGTCGTGGCTGCCCGCTGGCCGAAATTGAGTGCGCTGCGGGCGAGCGAGCCGATCTGGTGAGCCGCGACATCGCCGACCAGTCGTGAAAGTTCTTCTTCAAGATCCGGGCGCGCGGCCTTCAGCAGGTTCTGGAAACTCTGCGCTGCCTCCGCATCGCCTTCGATGTGCACGACGCCCGAACGTACCTGCGACTCCGGCGATTTGGCCACCAGCGCGAGCAGCGCAAGAGGACTGCCGGAGATGGACGCATCGGCTTTGCCTTCGTGCGTCGTCGACAGTTCCAGTTTCTCGCCCGTCGAGCGGCAGTAAATGGACTGGTTCACGCCGGTCACGTGAATCGCCATCACCCGTCCTTCGAGCCGCCGGCAGAGCGCCTGCGCAGTAGCCGAATCGACGAGCGTGCGATTGAGCAGGGATTCAAGAGGAGCCAGCAGCATCAGACTTTGTAGCCTCTGTGCAAGGCCACGATGCCGCCGGTGAGATTGTGGAAGCGGGTCTGTTCGAACCCGGCTGTCCGCAGCATCCCGAGCAGCGTTTCCTGATCCGGAAAGCGGCGGATGGATTCGGCGAGATAGCGGTAGCTCGCTTCGTCACCCGCGACGACCTTCCCGAGCCAGGGCAGCACGCTGAATGAATACGCATCGTAGACAGGTTTGAGTCCCGGAGCCGTGGGATGCGAGAACTCGAGGATCAGGAGCTGGCCACCCGGTTTCAGGATGCGAAACATCGACGCGATGGCTGCCTGCTTGTCAGTGACGTTACGCAGACCAAACCCGATGGTCACACAGTCGAATGATTCGTCGGCGAACGGGAGACTCTCCGCATTGGCGAGCGCGAACTCGACGCCTTTGACGATGCCCCGATCGAGCAGGCTGTCGCGACCTTCAGCCAGCATCGCCGCGTTGATGTCGGAGAGCACGACCTTGCCGGTGGGACCTACCTGCTTCGACATACCTGCGGCGAGATCGCCCGTCCCACCGGCCACATCCAGTGCGGACTGACCGGGGCGCAAGCCTGTCTGGCTCAAGGTGAACTGTTTCCACAGCCGGTGCATGCCACCCGACATGAGGTCGTTCATCAGGTCGTACTTGCCGGCGACCGATTCGAATACCGCACGGACGCGTTTGGCTTTTTCAGCCAGCGGCACTTCCTGGTAGCCGAAGTCGACTTTGCCAGAATCTTGGCTTGAGCTTTGACCTGAACCGGGGGGATTCATGAATGCCGGGGACCTTGTTTTGACCGCGGGCATTGTAACAGGGCCCGAAGTCACTACAGCTCGGTGTATTTCCTGCTGCTCCCGCGGGCCTTGTCTACCGGGTACTTTTCGGCATTGAGCACAAGCTTGGCTTTCGCGGCATCCAGGAGGCTGACATCCAGCTTGTCGGCCAGACGTAGGAGGTACAGCAGAACATCAGCCATTTCCTGCCGGACCCCTTCGAGTCGGGTCGCGGACAGCGATCGACTCTCATCCTCGGTCAGCCACTGGAAATGCTCGAGCAGTTCTGCGGCTTCGACGCTCAACGCCGCCGCCAGGTTTTTCGGAGAATGGAACTGGTCCCAGTCGCGCTCCCTCGCGAAGTCACGCAAGGCATCGCGCAGTGTGTCGAGATCCTGGCTCATGCGCCTCAGCCTGGTTTGACGCCCGGTGTCGGATAGGGAATGCCAAGGTCCTTGAGGCGCTCGAGGTACTGCTGCCACTTCACGGCATGGCCTTCGCCCAGTTCCTTGAGATAGGCCCAGGTATACAAACCCGTGTCATGGCCGTCGTCGAACACGAGCTTCAGGGCATAGTGACCCATGGGCTCCACGGCGGTGATGCGCACCTGGTCCTTGCCGAGCTGCAGCGTTTCCTGCCCGGCCCCATGCCCCCGCACCTCGGCGGACGGGGAGTTGATCCGCAGATACTCGAAGGGCAGCTCGAACCGGCTGCCATCGTCGAAGCTCACGTCGAGTACGCGCGATTTCGTCCGGAGCTTGATCGCAGTGGGATGCGGCATGATTACAAAATGTATCTCGTGAGGTCCTCGTCCTTCACCAGCTCGCCGAGGGAACGGTCGACATACTCCGCATCGATGGTAACTTTTCTTGCGCCACCTTCGGTCGCATCGAATGAAACCTGTTCGAGCAGGCGCTCCATGACCGTATGCAACCTGCGTGCACCGATGTTCTCGGTCCGTTCATTCACCTGGAAAGCGACTTCTGCAATTCGCCGCACACCGCTGGCCACATATTCGAGTTCGAGGCCTTCGGTGGCGAGCAGCGCCTTGTACTGGGTGCAAAGCGAGGCATCGGGCTCGGTCAGGATGCGCACGAAGTCGTCGACTTTCAGTGCTTCGAGTTCCACGCGGATCGGAAAGCGGCCCTGCAGCTCCGGGATCAGGTCCGAAGGCTTCGACATGTGGAAGGCGCCCGATGCAATGAACAGCATGTGATCGGTCTTCACGATGCCGTACTTCGTCGTGACAGTGCTGCCTTCAACCAACGGCAACAGGTCGCGCTGCACGCCTTCCCGCGATACGTCTGCTCCGGCAGCTTCCTGCCGGCGGGCGATCTTGTCTATTTCGTCGATGAACACGATGCCGTTCTGCTCTGCATTCCTGACGGCCTGCAGTTTCAGTTCGTCTTCGTTGACCATCTTGCCGGCTTCTTCGTCGGTCAGCAGCTTGAAGGCTTCGCGAACTTTGAGCTTGCGTGCCTTGGTACGGGTCTGCCCCAGGTTCTGGAACATGCCCTGCAGCTGCTGCGACAGGTCTTCCATGCCGGGCGGCGCCATGATCTCGACGCCCATCGGCAATGACCGCACTTCGATCTCGATTTCCTTGTCGTCGAGCGCGCCTTCACGCAGCATTTTCCGGAAGCGCTGACGGGTTTCATTGTCCTTTGCGCCTGGATCCGGCTCGGCATTGAAGCCCATCGAGCGGGGCCTTGGCAGCAGCGCATCGAGCACCCGGTCTTCGGCGGCGTCCATGGCGCGATGCCGGACCTTTTCCACTTCGATCTCGCGGGTCATCTTGACGGCGACATCGAGCAGATCCTTGATGATCGAATCGACCTCACGGCCTACATAGCCGACTTCTGTGAACTTGGTGGCTTCCACCTTGATGAACGGGGCACGGGCAAGACGCGCGAGTCGACGTGCGATCTCGGTCTTGCCAACGCCTGTCGGTCCGATCATCAGGATGTTTTTCGGCGTGATTTCCGCCCGCAGGGGTTCTTCCACCTGCATCCGGCGCCAGCGGTTGCGCAGAGCGATGGCGACTGCACGCTTGGCGGCACTCTGGCCGACGATGTGCTTGTCGAGTTCCTGGACGATTTCGCGGGGAGTCATGTCGGACATAGGCAAGGGCGGTACTACCGGAGTTCCTCGATCGTGAGATTGCGATTGGTGTAGATGCAGATGTCGGCAGCGATGTTCAGCGCCTTTTCGACGATCGTGCGGGCATCGAGTTCAGTGTTCTGCAACAGGGCGCGCGCTGCGGCTTCGGCATAGGTGCCACCCGATCCGATGGCCATCAGGTCTTCCTCGGGTTCGATCACATCGCCGTTGCCCGAAATGACGAACGAATTCTTGATGTCGGCGACGCAGAGCAAAGCCTCGAGCCGCCGCAGGCTGCGATCCGTACGCCAGTCCTTCGCGAGTTCGATCGCGGCACGCGTGAGATTGCCGTATTGCTGCAGCTTGCCTTCGAAGCGTTCGAACAGCGTGAAGGCATCGGCGGTGCCGCCCGCAAAACCCGCCAGCACCTTGCCGTCATAGAGGCCGCGAACCTTGCGGGCATTGCCCTTCATGACCGTGGTGCCGAGCGTGACCTGGCCATCGCCACCAATGACGACGACGCCATTGCGCCGGACGGAAAGAATGGTGGTGCCGTGAAAGTCCGCCATGGGGCTGCTGGTTGGAGGCATGCGCTTGGAAATCCTGCTCAGGAAACAAAAGCCGGAAGAGGTTCAAGACCTCTGTCTTCAGCCCGCCCGTTTGCGGGCTCGCGGATGGGACGCGTCGTATATCTTGGCGAGATGCTGGAAATCAAGGTGGGTATAGATCTGCGTCGTCGAGATGTTCGCGTGCCCCAGCAGTTCCTGCACGCCACGCAGGTCATGGCTCGATTCCAGCAGATGGGTGGCGAAGGAGTGCCGGAACATGTGTGGATGCACGTGCATCCCGAGTCCCTGCAGCTTGGCCCAGCGCGCAATGCGTAGCTGGATCGCCCTGGCGCCGAGGCGTCCGCCGTTGCGGCCGACAAAAACCGCGATCTCTTCCGGCCCCGCAATGGCGACACGTTCCTTCAACCAGGCGCCAATGGCGGTGACGGCATGTCTGCCCACCGGCACGATCCGCGTCTTGCTGCCCTTGCCGAGCACCCGCACGGTCTGGTCCTTGAGATCCAGGTCCATCAGGTCGAGCTGCACCAGTTCCGAGAGTCGCAGCCCTGATGAATAGAGCAGCTCCATCAAGGCTTTGTCGCGCGTGTCGAGGCGGTCGTCGGTCCGGAACTCAAGCAGCCGTCCCATCTGGTCGGCATCGAGCGTCTGTGGCAGACGCTTGCGCGCCTTCGGCGCCTTGATCTCAAGGCCGGGGTTTGCCGCAAGCACACGCTCACGCAGCAGGAAGTCGAAGAAGGAACGCAGCGCGGCGAGACGCCGTTGAATGCTGCGCGGGTCGAGGCCTTGCCGATGTTCGCGCGCCGCGAAGCTGCGCACCCGGAAGCCATCGAGTTGGGGCCAGTCGGTAATGCCGTCGTGGTCGCAGAACGCAGCGAATTTTTTCAGGTCGCGCTCATAGGCCGAAGCCGTATGCACGGACAGCCGGCGCTCGGTCTTGAGGTGAACCAGGAACCTTGGAATCCAGGCGAGGGCGGAATCGAGCATGGCGCCAGCGCCCGGCGAGCTGTCAGAGCGCTCCGACTGCCTCGCTCACGAGATCGCCGATCCTGGCCAGGAAGTCGGTGCTCATGGTCGGATGGAAACGCTCGACGTCGGGGCTACCAATGGCCAGCAGGCCATAGGAGGCGTCCGGACCCAGTGGCACGAGCGCTGCCGAGCCGATCGCGACGGTGCCTTCGCCGAACAGGTAGTCACGCTGGCTGTCACGGATCTGCCCGCAACGAGGCCGCGCCGATTCGAAGAAGGTGTCGAACATCTTGAGATCGGCATTGCCGCGCTCGACCATCCTGATGTGTCGGTGGTTGAGCTGGTTGAGCCCGGCCACGTCGGTACGGGTCGAGACGATCAGCCACTGCGAGGCCCCGAAGTCTTCCCGCAACGAGCCTTCCAGCGTCTCAAGCAACCCGGCGGCGCCGCGTGCGCGGATCAGGCGTCGTGCGAGGCGATGGATCTTGTCGGAGAGGGAATCGTTCGAGCGCGCGACATCGACCAGCTCGCGCAGCTTGCTCTCGAGCTTCTGGTTCTTCTCCCGGAGCACGAGCACCTGGCGTTCGACGAGAGAGACCGTGGACAGCCCGCGTTCGTGCGGCACCCGCAGGCGGGCGAGGACATTCGCGTTGCGTTCGAAGAAATCAGGGTTGCGTTGCAGGTACTCGGCAACGGCTTCTTCCGAAACGGATTCGGCATCGACGCCACGCACGCTTTGCTTGTTCATATCGTTCGCGCCCGGAAGTTAAAGCGGCTTACAGTTCAATCTGGCCTTCGAACACTTTCTCGGCAGGGCCGGTCAGCCACAGCGCCTTGCCAGTACCTTCCCACTCGACGGTCAGCCGGCCGCCAGGCAGGTCCACCTTCACGCTGGACCCGAGCAATCCAAGGCGACGACCGACGGCAACCGCACCACAGGCACCGGTGCCGCAGGCCAGCGTCTCGCCGACGCCACGCTCGAAGACCCGCAAGCGGATGTGACCCGCATCGATGACTTCCATGAAGCCCACGTTCGCGCGCCTCGGGAACCGCGGATGATTCTCCACGGCGGGACCCAAACTGTCCACCGGCGCGCCTGCAACCGAAGGCACCCGCAACACTGCGTGCGGATTGCCCATCGATACTGCGCCGATCTCGATCCGCGTGCCATTGACTTCAAGGGGATAGAGATTCGCTTCCCGCTCGGCGACGAAGGGCAGGGAATCGGGATCGAAATTGGGGATGCCCATGTCGACAGCGACCAGCCCATCGTCCCGGACGCGCGCGTTGACGAGGCCGCCCATGCTGTCCATCCGCAGCGGGCCATTGTGGGCGTGGCCATTGCGAGGGCGATGATTGATCAGCGAGGCGATGCATCGGGCGCCGTTGCCGCATTGTTCGACCTCGGAGCCATCGGCATTGAAGATGCGATAGAACACGTCGGTGCCGGGTTGCCGCGGGGGCTGCAGCACGAGGGCCTGGTCGAAGCCGATTCCGGTCCGGCGATCCGCCAGTTTCCGGAACATGGCGGAGTCCGGGAGGCTGGCATCGTCAGCCGCGTCGAACACGATGAAATCGTTGCCGGCGCCCTGCATCTTGGTGAAGGAAAGGAGCATGGGCAGAGGATAGCAGAGCCGGGTGTCGCGGGCCCTCAGCGCCCGGACTCCAGTGCCCGGCGGTCGACGTAAATGCAGCGATCCATCACGACCGTGATGCCGCCGGCCCGGGCGCGTTCGGCGGCGGCTTCGTTGATGACGCCGAGTTGCAGCCACAGTGCGGGGATACCGAGGCGTAGACAGCTATCGACGATGGCGTCCACGTGTTGGGGCTGCCGGAACACATCGACGATATCCACCTTCTCGCCTGGCTGCAGGACATCGCCCAGATGTTCGAGATCGCGAACCGCCTTGAGGCCCTGCCACGTCGAGAGCGCGGGATTCACGGGAATGATCCGGTAACCGTAACGCTGCATGGCGAGCGCCACACCGAAACTGGGTCGACTCGAATCGTCCGACAGTCCCGCCACTGCAATGGTGCGAGCTGACTGCAGCAGCGAAGCAATCTCATCGGAAGCCGGATTTTTGAATGCCATATGAAATTTAGATGCGCTTGCGAGCTTCGAGTCCGTAGACATTTGTTGTTTGCACCCTTAAGTTACCACTCCCAAGGAAGCCCTGATCCTCTCGCGTATTCGCAACCCGTCGTTGCAACGCGGCTCGATGAGCAGCTGTCAAAGGCAGCGGCTCCTTGCAGGGCACTCCAACGACCAACAGTCACGTCCAACGATTACGGATAAGGGGACTCGATGCGTCACGTCATGGTCATGAATGCCAAAGGCGGCTGTGGGAAGAGCACCCTGGCAACGAACATTGCCGGTTACTTTGCGACGGAGGGCGCGAAGGTTGCCCTCGCAGACTACGACCCGCAGCGTACCGGCCTCGACTGGCTGGACGTTCGTCCCGCAGAGCTGCCCAAGATCGCCGGTGTGGCCGCCTTTGAAGATGGCTTGCGCAGCGTGCCTCGCGATACGGAAGTGCTGGTCATCGATGCGCCTGCGCGGACGCACGGTGCGGAAATGAACGAGCTGGTGCGCCGGGCCGAAACCATCATCGTGCCGGTCCTCGCTTCCCCGATCGACATGAAAGCCGCTGCACATTTCATGGGTGAGCTCATGGAACTCGGCAAGGTGCAGCGGGAGCAGGCGCGCCTGGCCGTGGTCGCCAACCGCGTGCGTGAAAACACGTTGATTTTCGAGGACCTCGACAAGTACCTGAACAAGCTCAAGGTGCCTTACCTCAGCGCGCTCAGGCAGTCGACCAACTACCTGCGTGCCTACCAGCGGGGGTTGAGCGTATTCGAGCTGCCCGAGTACCTGGCCTGGCCGGACTGGAAGCAGTGGGAACCCATCACCAAGTGGCTGGGCAGCAAGAAAAGCTTGCCGGCCTGAGGGTTCTCTAGGGAGGGCCTGCCTCGCGCAGGCTCTGCCTGATCCCGTCGTCGACCTCCCCGTAGCGGAGCTGCACCTTGAGTTCCGCCAGCATGCGGCGATTGCTGACCTGCCGGGATTCGTTCAGGAACGACAGCCGGCCAGGGCTCAAGACCAGCTGTGCCTCGTCCATCGAGATTTGCCGGGGAGGGGGCAACCCCGAGATTTCAGCAACCCGCAACAGATACTCGGTGCTGTTCAGCGGCATCCCGTCGGTCACGTTGTAGACGCCACGCGCCTCCGGCTCATTGAGGGCCGCCACGCATGCAGCGACCAGGTCGTCCACGTGAATGCGATTACCCATCCCGGCTTCCTCGACGCGAATGGCAGGCTCGCGGCTCTTGAGCCGGTCGATCGGCAGTCTGCCCGGACCGTAGATGCCAGGTACCCGCAGCACCACACGGCGCACTTCCCGTTCGGTACACCAGATCCGCACCATCTCTTCGGCACTGGCCCGTCGTCGTGCCCGGTCGGTCAGCGGGCGAACCGGCGTCTGTTCGGTCACCTCCGCCCCGCCGGCATCCCCGTAGACACCGGTCGTGCTCATGTACAGCAAGGCCCCGGAACGTCCAGGCACGTAGTTCAGGAAACGAGCCAGCCGCGGATCGCTTTCGCCTTCCGGAGGGGGTGGCGCCAGATAGACGAGAGTGGCATCCCGCGCCCATTCGAAAGAACCGGCAGGGTCGGCGTCCAGATCCACTGCGAGCCCTGGCAGCCCCATGGCCTCAATCACCTTGAGACTTGCCGTCGAACTGACAGTCCCGAGGACGTCATGCTGCGGCAGCAATGCCCTGGCAAGACGCCGTCCGACGTACCCGCAACCAATGATGACGATGCGCTCCATCGCCTGGTTCAGGTCGGTGTCTGGGCCAGGCGGAGTTTGGCGAGGGCATCCGGTGCGTAGTCGAACGAGTCGAAGAACAGCTGGTCTGCCGGCAGGCCCGCCTGCATGAATTCATGGCGGATCGCTTCGACCATCGCCGGCGGCCCGGCTGCGTAGATGTCGTAATCCGCGAGCTGCGGGTGATCGCCGATGACTGCCATGTGCACGAGGCCCGTCACGCCTGTCCACTGGTCGTCAGGGAGCGGGTCCGACAGCACCGGCACAAAACGAAGATTGGGATACTGCTTCGTCCACTCGCGCACTTCCTGTTCGGCATAAAGATCGATCCGCGACCGCACTCCCCAGTAGAGCGCGAGAGGCCGCGAGTCACCGCGTTCCAGCAGATGACGCAGCATCGCCCGCAAGGGCGCGTAGCCGGTACCGCCACCCACCAGCAGTGCAGGACGCTTCGAAGCGTCGCGGAACCAGAACTGTCCCAGCGGCCCTTCGATCCTGAGAAGCGTCTTCTCGCGCATCGATTCAAACAGCTGCTGTGTGAACTCGCCCCCACGCACACGCCGGATGTGCAGCTCGAGCAGCTTTGCATCGTGAGGCGGATTGGCCAGCGAGAAGCTGCGACGCCGGCTGCCCGGCAGCATGATGTCGATGTACTGGCCGGCGACGAATGCAAAATCTTCCGACTGCGGCAGTCGCAGATAGACAGCCATGACATCAGGCGCCCGTGGCTCCATGTGTTCGATCCGGCAGGGCATGCTGCGGACCTGGGTTTCCACGGCGGGTGCCTGTAGCTGCCGCACTTCGATCAGCAACGCGTTGCTGGTTGCCCGTGCCTGGCATAACAGCGCATAGCCGTCTCTTTCCTCTTCGGCAGTAATGCCGAGTGGCCGCCCAAGCGGATAGCCGATGTGGCCTTCGAGGATGCGGGCACGGCATGAGCCGCAATGTCCACCCTTGCAGCTGTGCGGCAGGTTGAGTCCGGAGCGCAGCGCCGCCTCGAGAATCGATTCATTCGCATCGACGGAGATGACCTGCTGGCCGGGAAGCAGCGTGACTCGGGAGTAGCTCACAGGCGGCGTCGATCCGTGCTCTGCCGCCGTTCAAGCAGGCGAAGGGCGCGCACCTTCGGCAGATTCGCCTTGCGGCCCAGTGCGAGGGCAAGAGCTTCACCGGTCACGCGGTACGCACGTTCCCGATCACCGAGCTGTTCGAGAAGATTGGCGAGGAGTTGCAAGGTCTCTGGCCGTGGCCGCACGAGCGCGCTGGCCTCCAGGTAGCTGCGTGCTTTCCCGTACAGTTCCGACCGCGTGCAGAGCCGGGCGCAGGCCAGCAGCAACGCAGGATCCTCGGGCCGTTTGCGCAGCCATTTCTCGGCGACATCGAGTGCATCGAGCGGCTCTTCGGGTTCGAGCTCGCCATAGGCCACCACCGCGGCTTCATCCCATTGCCGGTTGAGCAGTTCACGCAGCACTTTTTCAGCCTGCTTGTGCTCGCGACACGCCATAGACGAGCGCGCGTAAGCGACGATGACATCCGGTCGCTTCGTCACCGAGCCCGGAGCTGCATCCCACGCTGCAGTCACTTTCCCGGGGTTGCCGGAATTCGCTGCGGACTTGAGGCGGTCAAGGTAGATCTGCACGACGATATCGTCGATTGCCGAATCCGGGATGCCGCGAGCACTGCGCAAGCGGGGTTCCAGATTCTGTAGGCGCTCCCAGTCGCCTGTCTGCCGGTAAATGCGCGCCAGCAGGATCAGCGCGCGCGAGTTCTTTTCGCCACTCGCTTCGAGTTGCTCAAGTACGGTGAGCGCGGCTTGCGGCTGCTTGTGCCGCAACAGGATCTCGGCCTGCGTGATGAGGACGGGGGCGCGCTCATCAACCGTCGCATCGAGTGCTTTCGCCAGCCATTCCTCGCAGCGCATCCGCTCGCCTTGCAGGTCCGCGGCGCGGGCAGCGACCAGATAGTGGACAAGCGGGTACTCGCTGTCACGTGCCGAGCGGGTCAGGGTCTGTTCCGCCGTTTGCCAGTCGCCCTGTGACAGCTCGAGCAGACCCTGGAACAGGCTGCGTCGCGCCCGTTCGCGCCGGCGTGCGCTTTGTGCCGCCTTGATGAGCCTGCGTGCCCGGAACAGCCTGATGCAAAGGCGCGCTGCGCCATACAGCGCGAGCAGCACCAGCAGGAACACCGGCACCGACATTTCGACCAGCCAGCCGCGCAGGTTGAAAGCGACGTGGCCGGGATCGGTCATCAGTACTTCGGCGAGCAGCACACCGGCCAATAGCGCTGCTGCTGCGTAGAGTGCGTTCTTCATGCAGCGGGCCGGGTGAGCGGGACCAACTGCTCGAGCAGTCGCAATGAACCGGCTACGTCAGGCAGCTTGGGGGCGATATCCGTACGGGCGAGCTGCTCAAGCTCCATGGCCAGCGTTGCAACGCCGGCATCGGCTGCATCGAAGTTGTCGTCGAGCCAGGAGCGTGCGGAGGCCAGTGCTGCGCTGAACGCCGGCTGGTCGGCACGAGTAACGGCAACACGAGCTTCCAGCAGCAGGAGCTGCAGACGCTGGCGCTTGAGGCTTTGCTCTGCCTGGGTGACGAACGCGCTCGAAGTGCCCGCCGTATTGCGGACGACGAGCAGGTTGCCGAAGGCGCGCTTGACGAGCTTCCATGCGCGGTCGAATGCGCCGGATCCGGCAGCGGGCGTGTCTGAAGCCGTCTGTTCGCCGACGTAGATACCGCTGGTCGCAAGGCCGCCTGCTTTCGTTTCTGCCTGGCGCAATTGTGCGGTGATACCGGCGAGGTCCGGTCGGGGAAACGCCTGTAGCGCCTGCAGCTCGACGTTGAGCTGGCGACGCACCGTGTTGAAGGCGGGTTCGCGCAACTGGGCGAGCCGGGCATCCGCGGTGGCCATCGCTTCAGTCGCCGCATCGATATTGCGTTCCACCTTGAGCTGTCGGGCAGCCAGCTCCAGCAACGCGAGTGCTTCGGCTCTCGCCCATGAGCGCTGGGGCAGGGCGGCACGATCCTGCAAGGCGGCCGTGGTGGTTTCGAGCGCGGCCACGTCGCGTGACAGGCTGAGCAGCGTCTCGATCTGTTTGCCGGTTTCCGTATCGAACTGCGCTTCGCGGTCTGCCAGCGCCTTGAGATCGTCACGCAGCGCGGCCTGGGCGGCATTGATCGCGTCCGTCTGGACGACGAGGGCATCGAGGCGGTTTTCGAGCGAGTGGTTGCGCAGCACCGCAAACACGGCGAACGCAAGCGCGACCGCGGCCAGCAGCGTGAGGAAGAAACCCGGACGGCTGCGCCGGGGTTCTACATCTTCAAAGAGGGCTGTAGAGGGGTCGTCGCTCATCGGGGCACGCCGGCATTTGCGGCATAAAACTGTGTGACCAATCGTAGCAGGTTGCCCATTCGGGAATGGGATCAGCGTGCGGGAATCAACGAGGCAATCGTGCCCGGGTGCGCCATGTTGCGAGCGTGCCGATCAGCGTGTCGTCATCCGCGGCCGGGGCAACCAGAATTTCCGCCTGCCAGCCGAGATCGCGGGCAGCGGTTGCGATCCGCTGGCTTACGACGAGCACCGGCGTCGCGATGAGCAGCGCACGTCCCGCATCAGTCAGCATCTGGTAAAGATTGTGCAGTATCTCGCCGCTGGTCGCCGTCACCACGCCGATGCCTTCGCCCTGCCAGCGCGCTTCGAGCGCTGTCCGCGCTGCCGTATCCGCAACCGGCGGAATCCGCCTGTAGACCTCGAGGCAGTCGACCTCGATGCCACGCGCGCTGAGTGTTTCTTCCAGCAGTTCTCGTCCCGTCCCGCCGCGGACGATGAGGACGCGCTCGATGCTGTCTGCCTGCAGGCCGGGATGCTCAAGCAGGGCCTCACTCGTAAAGCCCGCTTCCGGAACGATGGCGGGTGCCGCTCCCGCCGCGCTGAGCGCTGCGGCAGTGGCCTTGCCGATGGCGGCAAAGAGCATCTCAGGCGTCCGGGGAACCGCTTTCAGGCCATGAGTGACCGCGTTCTGGCTCACGAAGATCACTACGTCATAAGCATGGGGTCCGGGTGCCGGATCCGTAGAGACCAGAACGGGTTCGGCGAGGGGTTCGATGACCACTGCGGGCAGTGCAACGGCTTCACCGCCCAGTGCTTCGATACGTCGGCAGAGGGAAGCACCCTGGTCGACCGGCCGCGTGACGAGTACGGATAGACTCGTCAGCGCGGGAGTGGGTGCGGGAATCAAGGCGCCTGGTCCTTCAGTTCCTGCAGCAGTTTGTCCGCACCGGCCTGCAGCAGCTGCTCCGCGAGTTCAACGCCGAGCCGGCCTGCCATTTCCGGGAGGCTGGATACGCGACCGCGGAACATGCGGACGCCATCGGGCGAGCCCACCATGCCCCGCAAGGTCAGCATGTTTTCAGAGAGTTCGGCGTAGCCCGCGATCGGCGACTGGCAGCTCCCTTCAAGTCGCTGCGCAAAAGCCCGTTCGGCCGTGATGCAGATCTGGGACGTGCGATCGTTCAGTACGCTGGCCAAGTCGCGGCTGCGGGCGTCGTCCGTGCGGCATTCGATGCCGACGATGCCCTGGCCGACTGCGGGAATGCTGCGTTCGACGTCGAGCATCTCCGTGATGTTGGCTTCCAACCCTAAGCGGGTGAGGCCGGCGCTCGCGAGCACGATGGCGTCGTAGTGGCCTTCGGCGAGTTTGCGCAGGCGCGTGTCGACATTCCCTCGCAGCATGTGGGTCTCGATATCCGGACGCAGCGCCTTGAGCTGGCACTGACGGCGTGGGCTCGATGTTCCGACGCGCGCGCCCGGCGGCAATGCCGCGAAACCCGTATGGCGCACGGAGAGGAACGCATCGCGTGGGTCGGCGCGGGTCAGCATGGCTGCCAGCATCATGCCCTCGGGCAGTTCGCTCGGGACATCCTTCATGGAGTGCACCGCGATGTCCGCCTGGTCCGTGGCCAGTGCGACTTCGAGTTCCTTCACGAACAGACCTTTGCCGCCGACTTGAGCGAGGGGCCGGTCCAGGACGCGATCGCCCTGCGTCGTCATGGGGACGAGGACAACCTCAAGATCAGGATGGGCCGCACGCAAGCGGCTCGCCACATGTTCGGCCTGCCACAGCGCCAGTTTGCTCTGGCGGGTCGCGATACGCAGCGCAGCTGTCATTTGCTTCTCACTTTCGATCTGCGTTCGACGCGCAGTTCCTGGCGCCGGACTTCCACCGCGAAATCGATCAGCGCTATCACCAGCGCGAGCAGGACCGGTCCGAGAAACAGGCCCGCGGCACCGAAGGCGGCGATGCCTCCAAGTACGCCGATGAAAACCGTGAGCGTCGCGACGGGAGCACGACTCGACACGAGGATCGGTTTGAGAATGTTGTCGATAGTGCCGACGAGCACCGCACCCCACACCACCAGGAAGATCGCGGCACCCCAGCGATCCTGCGCGGCGAGCACCAGGGCAGCGGGTCCCCAGACCAGTGCGGTGCCTCCGAACGGCAGTAGTGCAAGCAGTGCGGCGAGTACACCGAACACCAGCGGCGAGGGCAGACCGACGATCGCAAACGAGATGCCGACCAGGATTCCCTGCAGCAGCGCCGTGAGCCCGGTGCCATACACCACCGCGCGGATGACGGCGGCAAGATGCTTGAAAAGCCGGTTCTTGCGTTCGGGCGACAGCGGAATCAGCACGCGAGCCGTGGCGAACATCCGCTCGCCATCGCGAACGAAGAAGAACAGCAGGAACAGGGTCAGCGTGAAACTCACCAGCGTGCCGATGGCGCCGAGGAATACCTTGCCGCTCATGGAAGCCAGTGTCTGGAGGGCATTGCTGGCGCCTTCCCTGATCCAGCCTTCAATCTGCGTTGTCGAGATTCCCACGGTCCTTTGCGCCCATTCGAGCAGCGGACCAATGCCAGGAATATCGCTGATGCTCGCCGGACCTGCGCGGGTGTGTTCCATGAAAGAACCCTGCGCAGTGTTCAGCAGCTCGCTGGCCTGGGAGGCGATGGCTGCCGTGAGCGCGGTGATGGGACCGACGAGGATCAGCAGCGTGACAAGCGTGAGCACCAGCGCGGACAACTGCTGCCGGTTGCCGAAGCGTTTGACCAGGCGCTTGTGCAGCGGGTGAACGAGGAAGGCGATGAAGAGCGCCCAGATGATGGGCGAGAAGAAAGGTTGCAGGAGCTGGTACAACACCACGCTCAGCAGCAGCAGGGTACCGATGGCGAACGCGCGCGTGTAGAACGGCGTGTTCTGCGGCGGTATGTCTTGACCCTTTTCCACCTGGATTCTGTCCTTGAGGTTCCTGCCGGATGTAATAAGTGCCCGCAATGGCCGGCAATGCTAACACCGGCTTGCTGATTGTTGTCCTGCCCGACTAACATCAATCGACCCATAGCGATCAGGTCGTGCGCAGATGCGGGACCGGTGCCAAGAGACAGGAGACGGATATGGCCAAAGCCATCAGGAAAGAGCAGGTCACCACGGACAAGTTGCTGGAGGATCTGCAAACGGTCGTCGCGGATGCCGAAGCGCTGCTGAAAGCCACTGCCAGCCAGGCGGGCGAAAAGGTACAGGAAGCGAGGGCCAAGGCTGAGGAATCGCTGGCCGCAGCCCGCGAACGTCTCGCCGACGTGCAGGACGACGCGATGCGCCAGGCTCGCGAACTGGTTACCGAAGGCGAGGCCTACGTCCGCGAGAATCCATGGCAGGCCGTGGGCATTGCGGCAGGCGTCGGCCTGCTGGTCGGACTGCTGCTCAGCCGCCGCTGATCCTCAAGGCAACTGAATGAACGATTCCGGGCAAGGCGGGAACTCAGGGCCGGTCAGCGGCCTGCTTGGTTCGCTGGCCAATGTGCTGACGACGCTGGTCGGCATTGCGCAGACGCGGCTCGAGATCATTTCCACCGAGCTCCAGGAAGAAGTCGAGCGCGCTGCAGAACTGCTCGTGTGGGCCTTCATCGCGCTTTTCGCGGCGGGCATTGGCCTGTTCCTCGGTGCGCTGGTGCTCATCTTCGCGTTCTGGGATACGCATCGGCTCCTGGTGTCGATTCTGGTGATGGCGTTCTTCGTGCTCCTGACCATCGTGGCCGTGCTCGTGCTGCGGGCGAAGCTCAAGGGACGCACGCGCCTGTTCGACGCGACCATCGCCGAGTTTGCGAAGGATCGTGAACAGTTGAAGGCGCGGTTCTGATGGCGGACATCGTCGTGAGCGATCACAGCAAGGATCTCGCGGCGCGGCGGGCGAGGCTGCAGCTGCGCTCGGCAGTGCAGCGACGCCAGCTCGGTATCCTTGTCGAATCGATCGACTCGAGGATCCGCGTAGTGGACCAGGGAATCGTGGGCGCCAGGAATTTCCTGCAGCGTCCGGCGGTGCTCGTCAGTGCAGCGGCGGTCAGCCTGATGATCGGACCCAGGCGGGTGTTGCGTCTCGCAGGCCAGGGCGCGTTGCTCTTCACCGCTGCCCGACGCTTGTTACGCCTCGTCCGCTAGCCGGGTAGTGACGGGCCTGATGGCCCCATCGCGCAAGCGGCGCAGCAATTCTCCCGCGTGACGGCGGCTCACTTGAAGTGCAGTCGGGCAATCGCGCATCCGCACTTCGTATTGTCCCTCCGCAATCCTCTCGATCGCCGCGATGTGTTTCTCGGCGATGAGGGCGTTGCGATGGATGCGCAGGAAGTCCGGCGAGAACTCATCGCTCAGGGTCTTCAGCGATTCGTCGATCAGGTCTTCGCCCCCTGCATGGCGCACGGTGACGTACTTCTGGTCGGCCAGAAAAAAGTAGATATCTGCAACGGGAATGAGGCGTAGCTGTTCCCCCACCCGGGCGCAGACATGCTGCCGGCGGGTCTCCATGCGTGCCGCCGAAGCTACGCGCAACAGGTTCGGAGCCGAAATGCGTGCAGCGTGTTTCAGCGCCCTTGCCAGCTTTTCCTTGCGCACGGGCTTGAGCAGGTAGCCGACAGCCTGCGTTTCAAACGCCTCGAGCGCGTACTCGTCGTACGCCGTCGTGAAGATCACGGCGGGTGGCTGGGCCAGGCTTGCAAGATGCCGGGCGACTTGCATGCCGGTGAGTCCAGGCATGCGCACGTCCAGCAGCACGACGCTGGGCGCGAGCTTTGCACAGGCGTCGAGCGCTTCCTCGCCATCGCTCGCCTCACCTACGTATTCACACGTTTCGATTTCCGCCAGCAGCCGCTTCAGCCGGTCGCGGGCCGGTGCCTCATCGTCGACAATCAGGACGCGCGCAGTCATTCGGTCCGTTCCTGGTACGGGAACGCGAGCATGACGCGGTACTCGCCATTTGCCTGGCTTACCTCCACACGCGACTGTCCCGGCCACGCGAGTTCGAGACGCTGGCGGATGTTGTCGAGCGCCAGGCGATTGCCCCGGCGTTCGCGCGGAGCGATGTCTCCGGCGAGCGGATTCCTGACTTCGAGCTCGATCATGGTGCCGTCGAAGCGGCTGGTCACCGTGACGGTACCGCCCTGCGGCAGCGTCTCGATGCCGTGATAGACCGCGTTCTCGAGCAGCGGCTGCACAAGAAGACTCGGCACCAGTGCGCGCATCGGCGTATCGGCCACGTTCCATTTCACCTGCAGGCGGTCCCCGAGGCGCAGCTGTTCGATGCGCTGGTAGATGCGGGCGACTTCCAGTTCTTCCTTGAGGGGAATGCGTGCGCGCGCATCGCTCAGGTTGGCCCGGAACAGGTCTGCGAGGTCTTCGACGGCTTCTTCCGCGCGGCCTGGATCGGAGCGCGTCAGCGCGGCAATCGTGTTCATGCTGTTGAACAGGAAGTGCGGGCGGATGCGCGCCTGCAACGCATGGATGCGTGCGCGTGCTTCGAGCTCGACGCTGCGTTTCCATTCCGCAGAGACATAGAAATACCGCAAGGCCACGGCACTCACGATGAAGCCGATGGCGATCGTCCGCAGCATGAAACCGCCGTGCTCCGGCGGGAAGATACTCGCAATGCCCTCAAGGCCTGCGCTCCAGAACCGGCCGATCTGGTAGACCACTTCCGCCACGACCACGATGACCAGCAGCAGCAGGCCGAGCGCCGTTGCCGCTGCCCGCTGGGTCGGCATGGTGGCCAGCCACGAGCGGCTGCGGCACAGGACTGCTGCACAGGAAAGTCCCAGCCACAGCAGGAACAGCGACAGGCTTGCAAGGTCGATCCAGAAACTGGTCTGTGCGGTATGGCGTGCAATCGCCAGCACGAAGGCCACGAGTTCGACGATCAGGACTATCGCGAGCGTCGCCCGGGCCGCGCAGAAATCGGGGAGGAAGAAAGTGACGGGATCCGGTGCACGCGTACCCGTGTCCGGAGCGGCGTCGCTCATGAAGCGGGACTGTCCGGTGGCCGGGCCGCGTCGAACAGCGCTTCCTTCAGACGGAACAGCGTCGAGATGTCCTCATCGCCATGGCCCTGCTCGATGAGCCGGCGATAGTGCAGCAGCGTCATCTCCACCAGGGGAAGTTGCACGCCGTGCCTTGCCGCCATTTCGCGGACGATCTTGAGATCCTTCTCGTGCAGCACCGTGCGGAACCCGGCCGGATAACTGCCACGCGCCATGTTCGGTGCGCGGTTCACGAAGTACCAGCTTGACCCCGCGCCCTTGCCGAGCGTGTCGATGAGCTTGTCGAGCGGCAGGCCTTCCGCTTTCGCAAAGGCCATCGCCTCGGCGACCGCCTGGATGATGCCCGCGCACATCAGCTGATTCGTTGCCTTCGCCGCCTGGCCGGCGCCGTTAGGGCCGAAGAGCGTGATGGCCTTGCCCATCGCTTGCAGGATCGGCATTGCCCTGGCGAACGTGTCGGCATCGCCGCCCACCATGATGGCGAGTGCGCCGGACTTCGCGCCTTCGACGCCACCGCTCACGGGGGCATCGAGAAAGTGGACGGACTGTGCGGCCAGTTTCCGGGCAGCCGCACGGGCTGTGTCGGCACTGATGGTGGAACAGTCGATGAAGAGCGTTCCCGGTTTGAGGGCGGGGAGCGCAGCGTCGATGACTTCGAGCAGATCGCCGTCCGCGGAAACGCAGGACACGATGGCGTCGCAAAGTGAAGCGACTTCGGCGGGCGATGAGGCGGCGATACAGCCGGTCTCTGCGGCGAGGGCCGCGGCCTTTCCGGGAGTGCGGTTCCACGCGGCGGCGAGCAGCCCGTGCTGGTGAAGATTGCGGGCCATGGGCAGTCCCATCGCGCCCAACCCAAGGAAGCCAACCTTCATCATCGGAACCGTAGCTTTCGTTGACCGTTGCAACGGGTAGTCAGCCAATGGTCTTCAGGACGGAGTCGAGCGACCTCGTCTCAATTGCACATCGCGTCCATGGCTGTCTTGGCGGAAGTCCTGGCGGCAGTCAGTTCCGCATCCGTGAGATAGCGGCGCTGGCCGTCGGGAAGCTGTTCATACAAACGCTGCGAAACGGTATAGCTGCTGTAGCGCTCGCGGGCCTTGGCACATTGTTCTGCCTTCGCCGTCGCTGTGAGTTGTTGTGCGCCTTGGCTGTCCGCCGCCTGGGTCTGTGCCTGCTGACGGCTCGCATCGGCGGTGGTCTGGCGTGCACGTTCTTCGTCCGCGCGGCTGGCAACCGCTGCAGTGTCGGTCGCGCGTGACTGCACGGCGAGCTTCTGCGCGGGCAGCAGAGCGGGCTTGTCCGTGTACTGAACGTTGCCTTGCGCATCGACATACCGATACACGTCGGCGGAGGCACTCTGCGAGAGTGCGATGAGGAAGGTCAGACTGATTGCGAGTCGCAGCATGAGGCTACCCTCTTGTCTATGAGCGCTGGCAGGCCGCTCAGATGGCGTTGGAATCGGTCTCGCCGGTGCGGATCCGGATCACTTGCTTCAGGTCTGTCACGAAGAGTTTGCCGTCACCGATCTTGCCGGTCCGTGACGCGGCGCTGATTGCCTCGATGACCGTGTCTACCCGCTCGTCATCGACGGCAACTTCGATCTTGGTCTTGGGCAGGAAATCGACCACGTATTCGGCACCACGGTACAGCTCGGTGTGGCCACGCTGCCGTCCGAAACCCTTCACCTCGGTCACGGTGACGCCCTGGATACCGGCCTCCGACAGGGCTTCGCGGACGTCGTCGAGTTTGAAAGGCTTGATGATCGCGGTGATCAGTTTCATCAATGACTCCAGAAGCTTGAAGGCCAAATCCGGACCGCCTGCGATCCCTTGAAAGCGGCCCGAGTGTAGCAGGATCGCATTCCGCCGCCAGTCGACCGGTTCCGGTTTCCGATCTGCCCAAACAGTGGGATTCCCAAATGAAAACGGGCGCCCCGAAGGCGCCCGTTTCCAGCTTTACCAGCCCCTGAAGGCTGGCCAAGCGCGTGGCATTACATGCTGTAGCCGCGTTCGCCGTGTTCGGCCGTATCCAGACCTTCTGTCTCCGTCTCTTCCGAGACGCGCAGACCGATGGTCAGATCGACGATCTTGTAGGCGATGAAGGCGACGACACCGGACCAGATGACCGTGACGCCGACACCCCACAGCTGGGACATGACCTGCGTACCCATGCCGGCGTAGCCCCAGGTGCCTGACACGTAGTCATAGATGCCTGTGCCGCCGAGCGCCGGGTCGTTGAACACGCCGGTCATGATGGCGCCGAAGATTCCGCCGACGCAGTGGACGCCGAACACGTCCAGCGAGTCGTCGTAACCCAGGGCCTTCTTCAGTGTCGAGACCGCGAAGAGGCAGATGATGCCAGCCATGATGCCGAGCACGATGCTCATCATCGGGCTGATCCAGCCGCACGCCGGGGTGATGGCCACGAGGCCGGCGATTGCTCCCGAAGCCGCACCGAGCATGGTCGGCGTGCCGCGGAATACCCACTCTGCGAAGGTCCAGCCCAGCACGGCCGCCGCAGTGGCGAGGAACGTGTTGATGAACACCTGGGCCGCGAACGCGTTCGACTCGAGGTTCGAACCGACGTTGAAGCCGAACCAGCCCACCCAGAGCAGGGCAGCGCCGATCATGATGAAGGGAACGTTATGCGGAGGCATGGCTACCGTGCCGTAGCCCTTGCGCTTGCCAAGGACGATACAGCCGACGAGGCCCGCGATACCCGCGTTGATGTGCACCACGGTGCCGCCCGCGAAGTCGAGAGCGCCCTTCTGGAAGAGGAAGCCTGCACCTGCCGTCGCAGCTGCTGCTGCATCCGCATCCGTGTAAGCGTCCGGGCCGGCCCAGAACCAGACCATGTGCGCGATGGGCAGGTACGAGAACGTGAACCAGAGCACCATGAAGAACAGCACTGCGGAGAACTTCATGCGCTCTGCAAACGCACCCACGATCAGGCAGGGCGTGATCGCAGCGAACGTCATCTGGAAGGCTGCGTACAGGTATTCCGGAATGTAGACACCCTTGCTGAAGGTGGCCGCCGGAGTGAGGTTGCCCGCGGTGTCCAGCATGCCCTTCAGGAACAGACGGTCGAAGCCACCGAAGAACTGGTTCCCTGCCGTGAAGGCGATGCTGTAGCCGTAGATGGCCCAGAGCACTGCCAGCAGGCTGAACGTCACGAAGATTTGCATCGAGACGGACAGGATGTTCTTCGACCTGACCATGCCGCCGTAGAACAGCGCGAGGGCCGGGACCGCCATCATGATCACGAGCAGCGTGCTCACGAGCATCCAGGCAATGTCGCCCTTGTCATAAGAAGGTGCTGCAGGAGCCGCTGCTTCCTCGGCGGGAGCTGCTTCCGCTGCGGCTGCTTCGGCAGGAGCAGCCTCGGCAGGAGCCGCTTCCTGGGCGACCGCAGCCGGATCTGGAGGCGTTGCGGCCTCCTGAGCCAGGGTCAGCCCCGGTCCGATGAGCGCCAGCGCACATAGCGCCAGGCTCCACAGTGGGTTGAACACTCGAGATCTTTTCACTGTCGTTCTCCTGCGAGGTACTTCTATTGGATGCGGAAAAGGAACCTGACTCAAAACTGGCTTGCTGCTGGCGATCTGAAAATCATCTGTCTCGATCTGTCTCAAGGAAGTGCCTGCGGACTTCAGACGGCTTCGGCGCCGGTCTCGCCAGTGCGGATACGGACCGCCTGTTCGAGATCCAGCACGAAGATCTTGCCGTCGCCGATCTTCCCGGTCCGGGCCACGTTGGTGATGGCTTCGACGACCTGCTCAACGATGGTGTCGTCGACAGCCAGCTCGATCTTGGTCTTGGGCAGGAAGTCCACGCGGTACTCGGCGCCCCGATAGAGCTCCGTGTGACCCCGTTGACGACCAAAACCCTGGACCTCGGTCACCGTGATGCCCTGCACGCCGATATCCGCTACGGCCTGACGAACGTCATCGAGCTTGAAGGGCTTGATGATTGCGGTAATCAGCTTCATGCAGTGCCTAACTCCAGTGGACAGATTTGACGGAAACCGGCGTTCAAGCTCGGTTCCGCGCCGGTTCGAGAATGCATCTTCTGTGCCACGCCTCCGCCATTGGGGTGGGGGCGCGGAATGGTGGAGTTGAAGGCGGGAGGCACCCCGTCCCGCACCAAATAAGTGCGACTAAAAACCAACCTTGCCTCATGCCGGAGCGAAAGATCGCTGCCCAACCCGCCCAAGGCTCCCGGAAGCCACCAAGTAGGGCAGCGAACCGTGCAGAAACTGGAAAATCACCGCTGATATAGAGGCTTGTCACCAGACGGTGACACTTCTACAGTCCGGCGTGATCGAGGACCGGCGTACGTTGCGTCGACCCGTTTCACCCCAGGCAGGCCCCATGGACCCACGTTTCATCGATGATCTCGCGCGGCGGCTTTCCGCTGCGATTCCCCCCGGCGTTTCTGCCTTGAAGCAGGACCTCGAGTCCAATTTCCGGTCCGTCCTGCAGGCGGGACTCGCGCGGCTGGATCTCGTTACCCGGGCCGAATTCGACGTGCAGGCTGCCGTCCTCAGGCGCACCCGCGAGAAGCTCGGCCAGCTCGAAGCCCGTCTTGCCGCGCTTGAAACGCCGCCCAGGTCCTCGCCAGGGGATGCCTGACCTCAAGCAGATGGATTCCGGCTGATTTACCCAAGGAGGCCATGGATGGCCATCGCAACGGTCCTGAGTCGTGCGCAGTTCGGCATGGATGCGCCCTTGGTGCGGGTTGAAGTCGACATCGTGAATGGCCTGCCGGCCTTCTCGATCGTCGGGCTTCCGGAAGTCGTGGTGAAAGAGAGCAAGGATCGCGTGCGGGCGGCGATCACCAACTCCAACTACGAATTTCCTGCGGGCCGCATCGTCGTCAATCTGGCCCCCGCCGATTTGCCGAAGGAAGGCGGGCGTTTCGATCTGCCCATCGCCATCGGCATCCTGGTTGCGGCAGGTCAATTGCAGGCGCGCGGTCTCGAGCACTGCGAGCTGTACGGGGAGCTGTCCTTGAGCGGTGAACTGAGGCTCGCCAAGGGCGTGCTGCCTGCCGCCGTGGCCGCAGCGAAAGCCGGCAATCTGCTTATCCTGCCTAAGGGCAATGCAACCGAGGCCCGACTGGTCAGCGACTGCCGGATCTCGGCGGCGAGTCATCTGCTCGAGGTCTGTGCGCATCTGTCGGGTTCGCGCCGCCTCGATCTGCTGTTCGGCGAATGGCGAACACCGAAGCGCGCGGCGGCTCCTGAACTTGCCGACGTTCGGGGCCAGTCGCATGCACGCCGCGCGCTCGAGATCGCGGCAGCCGGAGGCCACAGCCTGCTGTTCGTCGGGCCGCCCGGCACCGGAAAGAGCATGCTCGCGCAGAGATTGCCCGGCATCCTGCCCCCGATGAGTGAAACCGAAGCGATCGAAGTCGCGGCCATTCGTTCGGTCGCGGGCCAGGCAGTGAATATCGGTGAATGGCGCGTAAGACCGTTTCGCAGTCCCCATCACACGGCATCTGCCATCGCGCTCGTTGGCGGTGGCGCCTATCCGCGGCCAGGCGAAGTTTCACTCGCGCATCACGGCGTCCTGTTTCTCGATGAACTGCCGGAGTTCGACCGGCGGGTACTCGAGGTGCTTCGGGAACCGCTCGAAACCGGCAGGATCGCGGTGTCGCGTGCAGCACGCCAGACCGAATTTCCTGCCCGCTTCCAGCTCATCGCCGCGATGAATCCCTGTCCCTGCGGCTATCGTGGCGACGTGGAGGGCAGGTGCCGGTGCACTGCAGACCAGGTGCAGCGCTATCGTCTGCGGATATCAGGTCCGCTGCTGGACCGGCTCGACATGCATCTCGAAGTGCCGCGCGTGGAAATGAGCAGCCTGTCTGCTGCCGGCCCTCGCGGGGAGACCAGCGAACAGGTGGCGGGGCGGGTGCAGAAAGCCCGGACCCTGCAGCAGGCGCGTCAGGGCACAAGCAATGCGCAACTCGATGTCACGGGGGTGGAAGCGCACTGCAAGCCTGCGGCCGCGGACCTCGCGCTGCTGGAGCGCGCGATCCAGCGCTTCCATCTTTCGGCGCGCGCGTATCACCGCAGCCTCAAGGTGGCACGCACGATTGCCGACCTTGCGGCTTCGGACCGGATACTCGGCCCGCACATCCAGGAAGCAGTTGGCTTGCGCAAGCTCGACCGGCAGAAGGCACCGGCCTGAAGGCGTTGCCGGAACGCCGATCAGCGGGCGGCGTTCACCATGTAATCGACGGCGTTCACGATGGACTCATCGGCGAGATCCACGCGGCCACCCTTGGCGGGCATGAGGCCAGCCTTGCCCTGGTAGCCCTTCAATGCGTGCTCATGCAAGGTAGCCTCGCCCTGGGCAATTCGGGGTGCCCACGCAGCCTTGTTCCCGAAGATCGGTGAACCGCCAATACCCATGCCGTGGCAAGCCACGCAAGCCATGTTGTAGACCGCTTCGCCAGTCATGACTGCTGCCGGGCCTGCCGGCGCAGCAGGCGCAGGCGAGGCTGCCTCGACGGCCGAATTGTCCCGTCCCGACACGGCCAGCAGGGCCACCGGCCGCAGACGCTCGTCCGCCGCTTTCATCATGGCGGGGTCCGTCAGGACGTGCGCTTCCTGGGTATCTGCAGCCACTACGCGGGCCAGTATGTACAGGCCGAAAGCTACGGCTACGAGGATCCCGAGCACCAGCATGAAGGTGTCGAAGAAATGCTTGTCGTGCGAGGCACTGTACTGACTGTCGCGGGATTCGCTCACGATCACTCCAGCTGGGGGCAATTCAAGGCGCGCAAGTATAGCGATCTCGCAGCGCGGCAGAAACCGCAGATGTGGGCTTTCAGCAAATAGGGAGGTGTTGCGCCCGACAAGATTGCGCCTTGCCATCCCTGGCCGGCGCCCCGCTGGGGTCACCGCTAATCGCCGCTTTCGCTTGCGATGATCGATGTCCAAATGCGTTCCTTACGCATTTGTCGAACCTCTGGCCGTCGGCGGGACCGCGTCGGCTCACAAGTTCCCGATCTTGTCGGGGAGCACGAATATCAACGGGATAGGTCCGCTGGACCTTATCCGCTTGATGGTGCGCCCGACAAGATTCGAACTTGTGACCCCTGCCTTCGGAGGGCAGTACTCTATCCAGCTGAGCTACGGGCGCGTATTCGGAGGATCCAGAGGGCGCGCATCATAGCAGCCGACCCAGGGCGGGGCATCCCTGGCGGGCCTGTCTCGGGTCGATCATCGGTTCTCCGGCCGGATGTCTGATTCCTACCACCGCTGTGGCGGATTTTGGGTTAGATTCCGGCACGAGGGTTGGGCGGGTCCGAGGGACCTGCGAATCCAGGGTCTGCCGGACCAACGCGACAAAAAACCATAACGGCAGATCTGCGCCTAAGCGTTGGCTTTGACAGGGGAAGATCGAGTGGCAGCCGATAGAGAAGGGCCTGTGGATGATCCGAACGCGGCTTTTGCCCCCGGGCAAGAGATGGCCGCGTCCGATGATGCGGAGCGACGCGTGTGGTTCAGGCGCGAGGTCCTGCCCCTCAGGGCCCAGCTGCACCAGTACGTGCGGCGCATCCTGCTCAATGATGCGGAAGTAGAGGACATCGTCCACGAGACGCTGGTCAAGGTGATGACGGTCAACGACTGGCGGCGGGTGGCCTCGCCCTCGGCGTTCCTTAAGACCGTGGCCCGCAACCTGATGCTGGATCTGTTCAGGCGCAGGAGCATTGTCCCCATCCATTTCGTGGCGGATATGGGGACGCTGAACGTTATAGATGAGACGGCCAATCCGGAATCGACCTGGATCGGCCGGGAGGAGCTGCGGTTGCTGGCAGAGCTGGTGGCGGCACTGCCTCCCCAGTGCCAGCGGGTATTTACCCTGCGGCGCATCTACGGGATGTCACCGCCCGATATCGCGGCGGAACTCGGACTGTCCCTGTCGACGGTGGAAAAGCATTTGCTGAAGGCGCTGCGCTTCTGCGCCGATGGCCTCGCACGGGAAGACGTTACGCGACCGAACTGGAACTATGGATCACGCTGGCAGAACAAATCGGGACATCGCAAGCGTTGAGGCTGCCGGCTGGGTATTGCGTATCGCGTCCGGTGAATGTGATTGGTCTGATCTCGAGAAATTCGAAATCTGGCGCAGTGCCAGCCCGCACAACGCGCTGGCCTATGAATGGGAGCACCTCGTCTGGGAACGCACCGAACGCCTCAAGGCGTTGCGGCCCGCCGGCGATGACGTCGATTCACTGCTGCTGACCACCGTCATCACGGGCGAACGTCACGAAGCGTTGCCCACGCGTCAGCAGCGCTGGTTGCAGATCGCGAAACCTCTCGCGATTGCAGCTTCCGTTCTGTTCGTGTGTGCCGCTGCGTGGCTGCTGCTCAATCGCGGCGGCGAGCCCACTGTCTATGCAACGGCGGTCGGTGAGCGACGCATCGTCGATCTCGAGGATGGCAGCCGCCTCGAACTCAACACCAACACCGAAGTGTCCGTGCTCCTCAGCCGTTCCGAACGCAACGTGTCACTCGTGCGCGGCGAATCGCTGTTCGATGTGCATCCCGATGCCAGTCGTCCCTTCAAGGTGGCGATTGGCGACAGCACCGTCCGCGCGGTGGGCACGGCATTCAATATTCGCAGGGGCACCGAGGCGACGACGATTCTCGTCACGGAAGGCGTGGTGGAAGTCATCGGCTTCGCCGGTCCCGGGCGTGCGCCGTTCAACGTGCGGTTGCCGGCAGGGTCGATCGGCATCGATGCTCCCGAAGGAATCGTCAGCCGCGTCATCGCGGCGGGGGAACTCGAGCGTGCGCTGTCATGGCGATTCGGTTCGATCATTCTTGCCGGCGAAACGCTCCTGCAGGCCGCCGCCGAGTTCAATCGCTACAACCTCGCGCAGATTGCGGTTGCCGATCCTGCGATCGCCGGCCTGCGTCTGGGCGGCTATTTCAATGCCCGCGACGTCAACAGCTTCGTTGACGTTCTCGCGTCCACGTATGCAATCGATGTTGCCGTGAATGGCGACACCATTGCCTTGCATGGAACTGCCGAGACGCCGGCCAGGGTTCGTGACAGCGGCATGGCATTCGAATCGATGTAGCGTGTTCGATTGGGGGGACCCCCTGTGCAGCACTCCTGGGGGTGCGCGACAGGGCGTAACGACAACATACAAATGGCCAGAAAACGGCAACAGGCAAATGTCCTGGCGCTGTGTCTGCTGCTCGCATCCGCTGCGGGGGTGCGGGCGCAGGACGCCAGGCAACGCTTCGACATTCCGGCGCAGCGTGCCGACCTCGCGCTGCTGGAATTCGCACGCCAGTCCGGCAGCCAGATCCTGTTTCCCTACGACTTCGCACGCAGCCGCAGTACGCCGCCGCTGCACGGAGAATTCACTGCAGCGGACGCCATCGCGCAACTCGCGGCGGCCGGCGGGCTGGCGGTCAAATCGACTGCCGACACCGTCATCACGCTGGTGCCCGCAACCGAACTTGGACTGCAGGATGTCTCTGCAGCGTTCGAGTCTGCTGAAATCGTTCCGGCGCCTTCGCTGACCCGCGGCTTCGTTCTGCAGGAAGTGATCGTCACCGCGACACGCATTGCGGAAACATTGAACAGCGTGCCACTCGCCATCACGGCGCAGACACAGCGCGACCTGGATGAGCGCGGCGTACGCACCGTTGCCGATCTGCAGGACATCGTGCCGACGTTCCAGATCAATCAGCTCACGCCGAGTCTCGCGCACGTTTCCATCCGCGGGATTGCGAACACGGGTGCAGGGGCAGCGACTACCGGGTTCTATCTCGACGACACGCCGCTCACCAAGCGGAACGCGGCGGGAGTGGCAAGCGGTTCCGGCAACGGCATTCCCCTGCCTGCACTCTACGATCTCGAACGCGTTGAGGTGCTGCGCGGACCCCAGGGCACCCTGTATGGCGGCAGTTCCGAAGGCGGTACGGTCCGGTACATCACGCCCCTGCCGAGCCTGGACAGATATACGGGCAACAGTCGCCTTGAAGTGACGACCACCGCCAGCGGTGAACCCGGGTACGAAGCAGGCATCGCGCTGGGCGGACCCGTGATTGAAGACCGCCTGGGCTTTCGCGTCAGTGGTTTCGCGCGACATACAGGGGGCTTCATCGACATCATCGACCGCTACAGTGGACAGGTCAGGCACGAGGACGTGAACAGCGGTGATCTCGGCATGTTTCGCGGGTCGCTTTTATGGGCGCCCGCAGCCAGTTTCCGGGCGACAGTGTCGGGCTATTTCTCGCAGGAACGCTGGCGCACGGCTGTCAGCGATTATTCGCCGTCGATGAGCAGCCCGATTGTCGAGCCGGCCCTTTGCTTCAACACGACGGGCATTACGCAGCAGGCGCCGGTCAACAATCCATTGCCTGTCGCTTGCGGTTCGCCCGGAGTGACGTTTTCAAGGCCAGGCTACACGTACGGTCCTTATCCTGATCTCGGTACGACGGAATCGCTGCTTCCCTCGTTCTATCCGTCCGCGACCGACATCGGGATCGCGAGCCTGACGCTCGACTACGATTTCGCTGCGTTCTCGATCAAGTCCATCACGTCGTATCTTGCCGACGACACCGAGATGACGCGCGTGGACGGTTCCTCGCAGGTGCGCGACCGCTTTCCGCAAGCGACTTACGGTTCTGTCTTCATTCCCCGCGGTCTTGGCATCTGGGGCGGTTTGCCGGAGGAATACACGGGTGGACGGTTTCTCGCGGACAACGCACGCCGGGTGATCACGCAGGAAGTGCGGCTCGCTTCAGCGGGTGACGGTCCCCTGTCATGGGTGGCCGGTGTTTTCTATTCCAACACCAAGAACAACCAGCGTTACGACAACATCTATCTCGACCTCGAAGCGGTTGCGCAGGGCCTCTACGGAATTTCTGCTGCTCAGCGCTACGGCGTGCCGGCCTACCTCGTCGATGGCATGCCGATCGGTTTCGATCACAAGGACCAGACCCTGGACGACATCGAGTACGCAGTGTTTGGCCAGGCGAACTGGCAGATGACCGAGCAGATCAAGCTGATCGCAGGGCTGCGCATCTCGCGCGTGGAGTTCGACTACACGGAAAATCACTGGGGGCCGGCTTCCGGTTTCAACATACCGACCGTGGCCAATGGCGGTTCCAACGCGGGTTCGGTCAACGAATCGCCGTTGGCTCCGAAGCTCGGGATCGAGTACGACTTCTCGCCGACGGATCTTGTGTACGCCACCGCAGCCAAGGGATTCCGTGCAGGGGGCGTCAACACCAGCCTGCCGGAAACCATCTGCGGCCCGGCACTCGATGTCTATGGACTCAACGCCAACGATGTTCCGCCGACCTATGACGCGGACACCGTGTGGAGCTATGAGCTTGGCGGCAAGTTCCGGCTGCTCGACGAACGCATGCAGCTCAACGTGGCCGTGTTCCGCATCGACTGGAAGGATGCCCAGATCAACGTGAATCCCGGCTACGGCTGCAACATTCCGTTTGTCGCGAATGCGGGCGAGGCCCGCAGCACGGGTATTGAAGTCGAGGCCCAGGCACGTCTCGGCTGGACCTTGAGTGCGAACGCCTCGTTCAGCTACCTCGATGTGGAATATGTCGAAGATGCGATCACGCTCGAGCGGCCCGGCTTCTCGCCGCTGATCACTGCTTTCCGGGGGCAGAAGCTCGCCACTTCACCGGTGTCCATGCAGATCGGGCTGAGGTCCGACTTCCAGTTGGGAACGCTCGATGCTTTCGCCCGAGCCGACTGGCGTTTTGCAGCGGGCTATGAAGATACCGCAGTGCAAACATTCGGTCTGTCGACTTACGCACCGGATACCGTCATCCCGGATACCTCCCGGGTAAACCTGCGTTTCGGCGTCAGCAGTGGCGATATCGACTTCATCATCTTCGCCAACAACCTGTTCGATGAACGCGACGGAAACCGCACGGGCGGGCGGCTCGGCTGTACACTTCCCGCTGCCGGAGGCACGGCCGATTGCACGACCTACGCGTCGTACAATCCGTTCTTCCAGGTGGCGGCCATTGCACCGAGGCAGATCGGGGTTCGCGTGGACTACCGGTTCGACTGACGCTTCTGGCGGGACGGCGGGGGAAGGCCTGGTAGCGGTTTGATACACGCCAACCGTTTAACTGGGCTGGCTACAAATAATCATCGACGGTGCCCAAGGGCGCCGTACCGACTCTCGTAAGACCTGAAGAAAGGTGAGCATCATGCAGTTACACACAGCAGCCCGGGCATTCCTGCCGGCAGCGATCATGACGTTGATCGGCGGCGCGACATTCGCCGCTGAGCAAGGTCCTCCCGCCGCAGCGGTCACGAACTCCACCGTTTCGATCAGCGCGGTGACGGACGCCATGCTGGA
The DNA here is from genome assembly GCA_965279735.1 of Steroidobacteraceae bacterium. Taxonomy (GTDB): domain Bacteria; phylum Pseudomonadota; class Gammaproteobacteria; order Steroidobacterales; family Steroidobacteraceae; genus CAIUGU01. The sequence continues at coordinate 3,538,062 of OZ257260.1, forward strand.
GAAGCCTGCTCCCGGCAGCTGGCTGATGTGGCGGCAGAACCAGGCCGGCTGGGATTACAGCCCGCTCACACAGATCAATGGACGCAACGTCGACAAGCTTCGCCTGGTGTGGTCGCGTGCGATGGGCCCCGGCATCCAGGAAGCCATGCCGATCATCCATGATGGCGTGATGTTCCTCCCCAACCCGAGCGATCTCACGCAGGCGATCGACGCCGTGACCGGCGATCTCAAATGGGAATACAAGCGTGCGATTCCCGATGACGCCGGCAAGTTCTTCCCGGTGCCTGCGATCAACCGCAGCCTCGCCATCTACGGCAAGGTGATCATCGACATGGGCATGGACAATTTTGCCTATGCGATCAATGCGGAGACCGGCAAGCTCGCGTGGGAAACGAAGATTCTGGACTACCACAAGGGCGCACAGCAGACGTCAGGCCCGCTCATCGTGAAGGGCAAGGCGATCTCCGGTCGCGGTTGCGAACCGGAAGGCGGACCTGATGCCTGCGTGATCGTTGCGCACGACGCGCTGACCGGTAAAGAACTGTGGCGCACCCGCACGATGCCCCGCCCTGGCGAACCCGGCGATGAAAGCTGGGCTGGCATCCCCGATGAAGCGCGTTGGCATACGGGCACGTGGATGGTGCCGAGCTATGACGCCGAACTGAACCTCGTCTACATCGGCACCAGCGTTACTTCACCTGCACCGAAGTTCATGCTCGCCGGCAACGACAAGCAGTACCTCTATCACAACTCGACGCTCGCGATTAATCCCGACACGGGCAAGATCGTCTGGTTCTACCAGCACGTGGTCGATCACTGGGATCTCGATCATCCGTTCGAGCGCATCCTCGTCGACACGGTGGTTGCGCCGGATCGCAACGAAGTGACGTGGATGAACCCGCGCATCAAGCCGGGCGAACGTCGCAAGGTGCTGACCGGCATTCCGGGCAAGACCGGCCTCGTTTACACGCTCGATCGGCAGACGGGTGAATTCCTGTGGGCGCGTCCGACTGTCATGCAGACCGTGATCAGCAACATCGATGGTGCTACTGGCAAGGTGACGGTGAATCCGGCGGCGCTCTTCAGCAAACAGGGCGACTCCGCGATGATCTGTCCCAATGCCAACGGCGGCAAGAACTGGCAGGCCGGTACGTATAGTCCGCTGGGCAACGTGATGTTCTACCCGCTGCAGAACACCTGCGCGCAGACAACGGCTGTGCTCGACAAGCCGAGCCTCGATTCCTTGTATGCCATTGCATCCAAGCCGATGATTGCGCCCGGCACCGACAAGGTCGGAACGATCTATGCCATCTCGGTGGAGACGGGCAAGACGCTGTGGAAGTACGAACAGCGTGCCGGCACGATGTCCCTGGTATCAACGGGCGGCGGCCTGGTCTTCGGCGGCGACACGGCGGGGCACTTCCGGGCATTCGACCAGAAGACCGGCAAGGTGCTGTGGGATGTGAACCTGGGTTCGAGCGTCACCGGATATCCCATTTCCTACGCGGTCAATGGCAAGCAGTACGTGGCCGTCAGCACGGGAACGTCCCTGGCAGGCGGCGGTACGGCCCGGCTCACACCGGAAGTGCGCACCAGCAACGGCAACAACATCTTCGTGTTCGCCCTGCCTTAAGGTAAATTGCCTCAATCTTTGAACCTGAGCCTGGGCGCATTCAGAATGCGTTCAGGCCGGTCGTTCATACTTCCAGTCAATCAAGGCGGATTCCGCAGGTTCCAAGCGATGAGTCGAAAGCTGATGCGAAACACAGTGCTCCGTGGCGTATTGATCGTCGGCGTTGCTGCCGCTGCCATCGGCGGCGTTGTCCACAACAGCCAAGCCGCAGCCGGCAAGACGATCTGGGATGGCATCTACACCTCCGCGCAGGCGGAGCGGGGCCAGAAAGTCCTGATCGAGCAATGCTCGATGTGCCATGGCGAACAGATGCGCGGTGGCGGCGGCGTCCCTTCGGCCGTCGGTCCGGAATTCATGTTCAACTGGGACGGCAAGACCGTCGGTGAACTCTTCACCTTCCTCAAGACGACCATGCCGCCGACAGCCCCGGGCAGCCTCAGCGACCAGAAGTACGCGGATGCGATGGCCGCACTCTTCAGTCACAACGGCTTCCCGGCTGCAGACAGCGCCGAGATTCCTGCGGACCCTGCGGCCCTCGCGGATGTGACCATCGTCCGCGTCAAGCCCTGAAGCCCCGCCGGCAAAACATCCTTTGCATGCGGTGAACGGATAACATCCCTCCTGTTCTTGAAGGAGGGGCGATGCGCCTGTTGCTGGTCGAAGACGACGCCATGATCGGCGAGGCCGTTGCGAGCGGCCTCAAGCGGGAAGGCTTTACCGTCGACTGGGTGCGCGACGGCAAGGCGGCTGATCTTGCTCTCAAGATCGAGGAGTTCGACCTCCTGCTGCTCGACCTCGGCCTGCCGCTGATGAACGGCTTCGAAGTCCTCAAGGCTCTGCGAGCGCGTGGCCTCAAGATCCCGGTCCTCATTCTCACTGCACGCGACGCTGTCACCGACAAGGTGCAGGGCCTCGATGCGGGTGCCGATGACTACGTCGTCAAGCCCTTCGATCTCAACGAACTGTCAGCCCGCATCCGGGCGTTGCTGCGACGTCATGCGGGGCGCGTCGAGCCGGTCACCGAATATCTCGGCGTATCGCTCAACCCGGTAACTCACCAGGTCGTGCGCGACGGCAAGGAAATCTCTCTGTCGGCGCGCGAGTTTGCATTGCTTGAGGCGTTGCTCGATCGGCCCGGTGCGATCCTGTCGCGTGCGCAACTGGAACAGCGGCTCTATGGCTGGGGCGAGGAAGTGGAAAGCAACGCCATCGAAGTCCATATCCACAGCCTGCGGAAAAAGCTCGGCGCGGATTTCATCCGCAACGTACGCGGCGTGGGTTATCGGGTGCCGCCCGCGCCATGAGATCCATCCGCACACGACTGCTTGTCTGGCTGCTGGGCGCAGTGCTGCTCACGGGTCTTGCGAGCGGCTGGCTCATCTACCGGAACGCACTCGCTGAAGCGAATGCGTTTTTCGATTACCAGTTGCGGCAGACGGCGCTGACCTTGCGCGACCAGTCCTTCCAGTACGCGTTGCCACCCGATCTCCAGATCAACGAACCGGGCTACGATTTCGTCGTGCAGGTGTGGAGCCTCGATGGTGTGCGTATCTACCTGTCGCAGCCGCATGCAGTTTTGCCGGGCATCACCACGCTGGGTTTCTCGACCGTCGATACCACCGGCGGTCAGTGGCGCGTCTTCGGCGCGCAGGCGCGAAGCCAGGTGATCCAGGTCGCGCAGCCGATCAGCGTGCGTTCGGCACAGGCAGCCCGACTCGCGCTCAGGACGCTGGTGCCTTTCGTCTGGTTCGTGCCGCTGCTCGGTGTCGCGATCTGGCTGCTGGTGGGGTACAGCTTGAGACCACTCGATCGACTGGCAGCCACTGTCGGTACTCGCGATCCAGCGTCATTGCAGCCTTTGCCCGCGGAGGCTCTGCCCACAGAGGCTCGTCCGCTTGTCGCATCGTTGAATACCTTGCTCGGTCGTTTGAACTCGGTGCTCCAGCGTGAGCGCGCATTCATCGCGGATGCCGCTCATGAACTCCGGACTCCGCTGACGGCTCTGCGTCTGCAGGTTGAAGCAATCGACAAGGCGACGGACGCCGAGCAACGCTCGCACGCAGTTCAGCAGCTCGGCGCAGGAGTGGAACGTGCATCGCGACTCGTCGAACAACTGTTGTCGCTGGCCCGCCAGGATCCAGGGATCGATCGTCAGTACGCCGCAGTCAGGCTCGACAGGCTCGCGGCGGATGTCGTCGCAGAGCAGGTGACGTTCGCCGATCGCAAGCCCGTCGATATCGGCCTGGAGGAAACAGAGCCTGTTGAAATCCGCGGCGACGAGGAATCCTTGCGAACTCTCGTCCGCAATCTCGTCGACAACGCCATTCGCTATACGCCCGCGGGTGGCAAGGTGGATGTGGTAGTGAAAAAAGTACATGACCACGTGCTGCTGCGAGTGACCGATACAGGACCCGGGATTGCGCCTGCTGACAGAGGCCGGGTCTTCGATCGTTTCGTGCGTCTGCCGGGCAGCGGTGCAATTGGCAGCGGGCTGGGTCTCGCAATCGTCAAGGCGATTGCCGACGCGCATGGCGCCACAGTCGAGCTGGGCGAAGGTGCTGAAGGCGGTCTCTCCGTCTCCGTCCGTTTCCCGCAAGACAGGCCTTTAAGTCAGTCTTAAGTCTCGGTCTTCAATCTCCTGATCCACGAGCAGCCCCTTCATTGCCGGGCTGCCATCCTCTCAAGGATTCAGGAGTTCATTCATGTCAATGCAGAATCTGGTCAGAAAGCCTCTTGTGGCTGGAGTACTCGGCGCGCTCGTGGCTGCCGTTCCCTTGAGCACGTTACTCGCACGCGGCTCGACGGCGGAACTTGCGACGACCACAGTGGCCGCGGCGCCTGTCGCTCCATCGTCGGCGTTGCCTCGTTCCGGTGTGCAGCTTCCGGACTTCAGCGCGCTTGTGGAGCGCTACGGCCCGGCTGTGGTGAACATCAGCGTCAAGGCGAACATGAAGACGAGCAACGGCATGCAGATGCCGCCCGGCATGAGCCAGGACGATCCGCTGTTCCGCTTCTTCCAGGGCGATCCCCGGCAGCAGCAGCGTGAAACACCTGTTCGCGGTGAAGGCTCGGGTTTCATCGTGGATGCCGACGGCATCGTGCTGACCAATGCACACGTGGTGCAGGACGCGAAGGAAGTCACGGTCAAGCTCACCGACAAGCGTGAATTCATTGCGAAGGTGCTGGGCAGCGACGAGAAGAGCGACGTCGCCGTGCTCAAGATCGAAGCGAAGAATCTGCCCACCGTGCGCCTCGGCAATCCGGCGAATGTGAAAGTCGGTGAATGGGTCGTCGCGATCGGTGCTCCGTTCGGCTTCGAGAACTCAGTGACGCAGGGCATCGTGAGTGCGAAAGGACGAGTACTGCCCGACGGTTCCTATGTGCCGTTCCTGCAGACCGACGTCGCGATCAATCCCGGCAACTCCGGTGGTCCGCTGTTCAATCTCAACGGCGAAGTGATCGGCATCAATTCGCAGATCTACTCGCGCAGTGGTGGTTACCAGGGCGTGTCGTTCTCCATCCCGATGGATGTCGCGATGAGTGTCGCGAGCCAGTTGCGTGACAGCGGCCATGTTTCACGTGCCCGCCTCGGCGTGACGATCCAGACACTGGACCAGGGCCTGGCGCAGTCGTTCGGCCTGTCTCAGGCGAAGGGCGCATTGGTCGCGAGCGTCGAGAAGGATGGTCCCGCCGCGAAAGCCGGACTTGAAGCCGGCGATGTCATCCTGTCCGTCGAAGGCCAGGCGATCAGTGAATCGTCCGAGCTGCCGGTGGCAATTGCCAGTCGTCAGCCCGGTTCCAAGGTGGACGTCGAGATCTGGCGGAAGAACCGCAAACAGGATCTGTCGGTAAAGCTCGGTGAGATGGATGGCCCGAAGACGGCCTCCAACGCGGGCAACACTGCGGAGGAATCAGGTCGACTCGGGCTCTCGGTGCGTCCTCTGACTGCCGATGAGCAGCGTGAACTCGAAACGCAGGGCGGCCTGCTGGTTCAGGATGTTGGCGGTGCTGCGGCCGAAGCCGGCATTCAACCGGGTGATGTGCTGCTGTCCGCGAATGGTCAGGCCATCAAGAGCATCGAGGAACTGAAAGGCATCGTCGCGAAGAGCCAGCACCACATCGCGCTGCTCATGCAACGTGGCGAGTCGCGGCTGTTCGTGCCTGTTGAACTCGGATGATTGATTTCTGATCTGGCCTGGCGCTGTATCTTCCCTGTGGCCGGTGCGATGGCGCACCGGCTTTTTTTACTTCTGCAAACCCGCGGCGCGCAGGATGGTTGCAGCGAGCAGCGCGTAGTTGCCGTTGAAATGATGGCCACCGGCCAGCGGGACTGGCTGAACATGCTTGCGATCCAGCTGGGGGCAAGCGGAATCATCGTCCTCGACACCGTAGATGCACACTGCAGGCGCGCCCGACATCTTCGACGTTTCCGGCAGCACGGCTTTTCCCTTCCCGTCGTCCGCTACCCAGTTCGCGAAGTGGAATTCGAAATCGGCCGTCGTGCCGAGGCCGGTCATTGCGACCAGCGACACCTTGTTTTTCGATGCTTCAGGCAACCGGTTCACCAGGAAGGGCAGCACGTTCGCACCCTGCGAATAGCCGAGCAGCAGTACACGCGATTTGCTCCATTCATGACTGTAGTGTCGGATGACCCGGTCCGCATCGACGGCAAGCTCCTCGGGCGTGCGGGCCTTCCAGAAATAGCGCAGTGAATCCCAGCCCACCACGGGTATTCCGCGCGCGGACAACGCGGCGGCCACATCCTTGTCGAGGCCAGTCCAGCCACCATCACCGGAGAGCAGGACGGCAAACGCATCCACTTCGGCGCCGTTCGCTTTGACCTCGACCAGTGGCAGGTCCGCAATCTCGGTTGCTGAGCCACCCGCCAGTGCAGCAGGTTTCGCTTGTAGCTGTCCGATCGCTTCGTGGATCCTTGCATTGAAGCCGGCCGTGTTGGGCGCAAGCGAGGTACCGCTGCGAATCGTGATCAGATCGCTTTCCGGCAGGTGCGAAAGAAAGGTGTTCGTACTGCGGACGTCGCACTGCCTGCCTGAGGCGTCGGGTTGCACGACCCAGCGCGTATGCGAGCGCTTGATCGGCAGCAACTCAGTCGTCCTGCTCGCCGCGTGCACGGAGGTACGCAGGTCGTCGCCTTTACACAATGGAGTGCGTACCTTGAGATCCGGGCAGAAGTCCACCGACAGAACGCCGGCGTAGGTACTCGTAGGTGCCTGTGCGATCAATGCATAGCCCAGCGCGGCCCCGGACTCAAAGCCTACGAAGTAAGGCTTGTGATACGCGGGCAGTTTGTAATGCGCCTGCAGGAAATGGCTCAGGCCTTCAAAATCCGCGCCGAAATCGACGCATCCCGCCTTGGGGTCCTGCAGTCCTGCGAGCAGGCGGGGCATGTCGATGCGAACCGCCAGGGTTCCCTGCCCGGCAAGCGACTCGGCAAGGCTGGTTACCTCCTCTTCCTGCTGGCCGGCATCTGTGAGGAGATACACGACACTGCGGACTTCAGCGGCAGGTCGATACACCGTCATGTTCTCGAACCGGCCATTCGAGAGCGTTTCGGCTGAATTCGCTTGCGCCCAAAGGAGGCTTGCGACGAAGACGCTGAAAATAATCCTCATGGTTTGTCCCGGGTGCTGATGCCATCCGCAATCAATGTGGCGATATCGACCAGCATGATGAGGGGAATGAGGCCGCCAGGTGCGACGAGGTAGCGCGCTTCCCATTCCGGATCAAACTTTTCCTTGAACGAGCGTAGTCCGCGGAAGTTGTAGAAGTTCTCGCCTCGCGTGAACAGGATGCGACCCAGCCGATGCCATCTGGGCGCGAGCCGGTGAGTAGCCATTCCCGCCAGCGGCGCCATGCCGAGGCCGAAGCGCTTGAAGCCCAGCGACTGGTAATGAAGGATCACTTTCGCAAACAGGAAGTCCATCGTGCCGGGGGGTGCATAGGGATGGTGACGCATGAGGTCGATGCTCACCTCGTCCTGCTGGCCGGTTCTCAGCATCGATGCGAAGGCGATGATGCGGTCGCCTTGTCTTACAACCGCGACTTCGTTACGAGATATGTACTCAGGATCGAAGACGCCAAGTGAAAAACCTTTTTCCCTGGTTTGGTGCATTTCCAGCCACGATGCCGAGACATGGGCAAGATCCGCCATGAGCGGCGGAAGGTTCTCCGGTGTGACGATCTCCAGCTTCAGTCCTTCGCGCTCGCCGCGGTTGTGTCCTGCTCGCAGGTTGGCACGGCGATTTCCCTTGAGGCTGAATTCCGGCAGCGACAGGTAGGCATGCTCGCCGAGTTTGTAGGCACGCAAACCCGCATCAAGGTAGAGAGGCAATGACTGCGGGCGAACCTGGTAGAACGCCGCGCGGCCCCCGTGACGATCCGCGAGTTCGATGAAGCGCCAGATCAGCTCCCGCCATTCCTTTTCCGGTCCTACCGGATCGAACAGTCCGATCCACGAGCGGCGGCGTTTGCCATACATGATGAAAGCGTTGCCGGATTCCGAGAACAGGAAAGGCTTGTCGCCCAGTAACGCCAGCGATGCGCCCGCTGAACCCTGTGCCCGGACAACGGCAGCCGCGGCTTCGAGATCGGCAGAAGAAGGTGGCGACAGCCTGCCCGAGGCGGGCCTGAACAATTGCCACGCCGCCACGGCAAGACTCAGCAGCATGATTGCGGTAATCGCGCGCAGGCTGCGGGGTGCGTGGCCATCGAATTCGAACTGCCACCACAGTTCTTGCGCGTAGGCGACATCGCGATAGGCGAAGAACAGCAGCCACACCGTCGCCGCAAGGACGCAACCCACTGCAACCCACCAGCCAACCGACAGGTTCTGGGCAAACAGCGATGCACGACGATCGAATTCCTTCCTCGTCAGCAGCAGCACCAGCAGCAGGAAGCCCAGCGCGAGCAGTTCGCCAACGGCAATGCCTTTGGGCAATGCCAGCAGCATGAGGACCGCCGTGAGTCCCGTCGCCGCCCACCATGCGGCATCGAGCCGCGACAGCAATCCGCGTGCGATGAAGAGCAGCAACAGACCGGCGACACTGCCGATGAAGTGGGAAGCCTCGACAACAGGTAGCGGGACGTGCAGCGAGAGCAGTTCCTCCGCCTCGCGCGTTGCGGGTGTGACGCCCGAGATCAGAAGCAACACGCCGGTGATGACGGTGAGCGTTGCCAGGAAGAGCGGTGAAAGTCTGGCCGCTGCCCGTGCGAACGGCGCGGCTGCCCCCGCGCGAAGTTCAAATACCACGAGCAATACGATGGCCAGCGCGAGCGGCAGCAAGAAGTAGATGCCGCGATATAGGATGAGCGCGCCGGCCAGCGCTTCCGTCGGGACCTTGCCGCCCGCGGCGAGCAGCATGATGGCTTCGAAAACGCCGATTCCGCCGGGCACATGACTCAGTACGCCGAGTGCGATGGCGAGCGCATAGAAACCGGTAAAGCTCGCGAAACCAATGGAGCTCTCCGGCAACAGGAACCACAACACGCCGGCGGCGGCGCAGATATCGAGCGCCGAAATCACCAGCTGCTGGATCGCGAGTTGCCATGACGGCAGCCTGATCTGCCAGCGCTCGCCCAGGCGGATCTCGCTTCGCATGCCGCACAGCACGATGAACAGGACGCCTGCCGCGATGACAATGCCCGCGACCAGTTCGAGCAACCAGGCAGGTGCGTGCAGGACCCTTGCGGCATCGTCTGCGCCCCACAGCAAGCCGGCTGCACCGACGATCGCGATGCTGAAGCCGAACGCGATGGCATTGAAGACAACGGCCTGCCCGATGCGGGCGGGCTCGACCCCTGCGGCGGAATACATCCGGAACCGGACTGCGCCTCCTGTCAGTACGCCGAGTCCGACGGTATTGCCGAGCGCGTATGCAGAGAACGAGGTTGCAGCGATGATCCGTGCGGGCACTTTCGCGCCTATGTACCGCAGGCTGGAAACGTCGTAGCCCATCAGCATCACGTAGCTGCAGGCAGTGGCCGCGATCGCGAGCCAGATGGACGCCACGGGCGTGGTGCGGATGGCCTCGACCACCTCGGCATAGCTGATCTCGGCGAGCAGATCGCGGGAAGCGATGAAGAGCAGCCCGGCAAGCAGCAGGGCGACGGCCGGCCAGAGCAGGACGCGCAAGCGTGAAAGGCCTTTCGCCAGTTGTTTTGTCTGGGCCTCTGGATCAATCGCCGCGGCGTCGTTCAAGACTCTCCCCACCCTTTCCCTTTACCGCGCGTGACCGGTAGCACACACTTCAGCGCGCTTTAGTTCCGCGCTTAAGTTACCTGATCGACTAGGACCATGCCGGAAGAACCTTTACTCAAAGAACAATCACTGGCGGGCCGGACCATTGCCCTGCCGGAAACCCGTGAGCTCGATGTCTTTGCCGCCATGCTGGAGCGCCGCGGGGCGACGGTCCTCCGTTGTCCGCTGGTCGCGATTCTCGACGCGCCCGATCCTGCACCGATCCTTGCCTGGATTCGCGGCTTCAATGCCGGAAACTGCAATGATCTGGTCCTGCTGACCGGCGAAGGGTTGCGGCGGCTGATGGGCTGCATCGAGCGGAACGCTCCCGAACTGCGGGAGCCATTCCTGGCGAGCTTAGGCGCAGTGCGAAAAATCACCCGCGGTCCGAAACCCGCTCGGGCGCTGCGGGAGCTGGGTTTGAAGACCGATTTTGCGGCAGAGGTGCCGACCACCGAAGGCGTGATCGCTACCTTGAAGAATTTCGATCTCAAGGGCAGGACGGTGGGGGTACAGCTTTACGGGACGGAGCCCAATCTTCCGCTCATCGAATTCCTGCAGCAGGCCGGCGCGCAGGTGGCTACGGTGGCGCCTTACATCTATGCCGACAAGACGGCAGATGCCGCCGTCACCGCGCTGCTTGAACGTCTGGGGCAAGGCACTGTAGATGCCATAGCGTTCACCAGTACGCCCCAGGTCACGCGCCTGTTTGCCGTGGCCGACGCCGCGACGGTGAAGGCCGCACTCGCGAAAACACTGGTTGCTGCGGTCGGTCCAGTCGTTGCCGATACGCTGGCCGAACATGGGATCGACGCCCCGCTGATGCCGACCGAGTCGTTCTTCCTCAAGCCGCTGACGACCGCCCTCGAGCAGGCGCTGGGGCCGAAGAAGTAAGGGCAAGGGCGCCTGTGGCCAGCGCCCCGCGCCTGTTTCCTAACGTCTTTCGGCTTTCTTCTCTTTCTTCGCCGCGCGCTTTTCTTCCAGCGTCTTGGCGGGTTTCTTCTTGTCTTCCTTCTTCCGGTCCATGCCCTTGCCCATAGCGGCCTACCTCTTCAGTGGATGATGCAGCGACAAATCTAACCAATCGTTCCATTCTTGCCAAAGCCCAAAGCCCTTTTACTGCGGCTCCAGCCGCTCGCCTTCCGGAGGCGGGAATTGCCGGCAACATTCTGCCAGCCAGTCATGGAAACGCATGACCTTCGGCAGATCGTAATGATGCGCGGGAGCGACGAAATAATAAGCCGCCCGCTGCCGGACGCTCTGTTCCGAGGGGCGTACCAGTCGCCCCGCTGCGAGATCTGCGGCCACCAGTGACCAGCGGGCGAGGGCGAGGCCCTGGCTGTTTTCTGCAGCTGACAGCGCCTGCAAAGCATCGGCCATTACGGGGCCATGTTCCGCCCGCGTCGTATCGCCACCGACCCGGCGCAGCCAGTCCTGCCAAGGTTCGCCGGCACTATGGAGCAACGGGTACTTGTTGAGATCGCCGAGAGTGCGAATCGGCCCATGCTTCGCGAACAGCTCGGGACTCGTGACGGGGAAGACCCATTCATCCAGCATCTTCTCGGCGCGCAGGTCAGGCCAATCGCCCGTTCCGTAGCGGACCGCCGCATGGAAGTCGGTCTGCATGAAATCGACCAGCTCATCGCTCGCGTTGAAACGCAGATCGATCTCGGGATGTTTCTGGTAAAACCCCCCGAGGCGCGGCAGCAGCCACTTCTGCAGGAACGATCCCAGCAGGCTGATGTTGAGCAGGCCGGAGGTGCGGTCGCGACGGATCTGTTCAACGGCGAGCGACAGTTCCTCAAAGCCCCGGCGCACCCCGGGCAGCAGTCGCTTGCCCTGGGGCGTGAGGCGGACGGACCGGCTGTGGCGCTTGAAAAGAGGGGTTTCGAGAAACTGCTCCAGCGTCTTGATCTGGGTGCTGATCGCGGCGGTGGTGACGTTGAGGGCGGTCGCCGCGTCGGTAAAGCTCATGTGCTGGGCCACGGCCTCGAAGGCACGCAGCGCGGTCAGCGGGAGCTTGATGGAATCCGTCATTGTTAGTTTCTTTAAAAGCGATCCCTTTACCTTCAGCTTAAAGTACGCCAACCCACAAAAAAAGTTAACATCTATTTTTGGCCGCAACCCTCCCGGTGATCGCTATGAACAACCGTCTGGAAACCCGGATCGAGCCGGCCACCCGAGCCGACGTCCCGTTGATCCTCACGATGATCCGGGAGCTGGCGGAGTTCGAGCATTTACTCCATGAAGCGGTAGCGACCGAAACCGGGATTGCCGAAGCGCTGTTCGGCGCCCGGCCCTATGCCGAGGTCCTGATCGCACGAGTGGGGCCCGACGTTGCCGGGTTCGCGCTCTTCTTCCACAACTACTCGACCTTCATGGGCAAGCCCGGCATCTACCTCGAGGATCTCTACATCCGTCCGGCGTATAGGGGCCATGGTTGCGGCAAGGCATTGCTCACCCACATCGCCCGGCTCGCGCTGGAGCGGGGGTGCGGTCGCTATGAATGGTCCGTCCTTGACTGGAACCAGCGTGCCATCGATTTCTACCAGGCACTGGGCGCCAAGCCGATGAGCGATTGGACGATCATGCGGGTGACGGGGGAAGCGCTTCAGAAGTTGGCGAACAAGTGACGGCCGATTTCATCGGCAAGTGGGCCGCTGGCAAGTAGGCCTGTCGGCAGGTCAGAGTCGGAGCAAACAGGCCGACTTTATTATGGCCGTCCCTGGGCCACGGTCGGCAAATGGCATCCGCAAATGGCCGCTCTGCGGCAAATAGCCTGCCGGCAGGCGAGAGACTCAGCAGCCAACTTGCTGCGGTGCTCAGGGCGTAAGCTCAGGTGCCGGTCTGGAATCCCGGACTGAACCTGAGGAGCTATCCATGTCTGTTGCACGCATTACTGAAATCAGTTCCACCTCGAAGAAGAGCTTTGACGATGCCGTGGAGAATGGCGTGAAGCGCGCGTCAAAGACGCTGAAGAACGTCACCGGCGCCTGGGTCGCCGATCACGAGGTCAGCATCTCGAAGGGCAAGATCTCTGAATATAAAGTCCGACTTAAAGTGACTTTCGTTCTCGAAGATTGATCCGGGCACGGCCCTTGAACCGGAGGGCCGCCCTCCGGCCGGGGTACGCGTTCAGCCTTTCCGACAACCGGACTCATCACTAAATCGCAGAGGGCGCTCGCCCGATAGCGTTACATCAAGGTTGAGTGCTTCTGCGCTTCGCACGCCGCGTGTTGGTTGTTCCGTCCGCGACACAGAGCGCCAGCAACATCTATCCGCGGCAGATGACGGGTTCTCTGCCAAACGCGCACCCCGTCCAGATGCCGGCCCGGAGAGCAACAGCCCTCAGCATTGAAATCTCAAGCTAGTTTTTTACTGTAAGCAAACTCAGGAATTACGTCGGCGCATCGCTTTATTGAAAGCGAATCGCGCATTAGAGTGCGGATTGGTGCAAGGAGGGTGACTTCGGCAGCAGACGTGGAAACCTAGGCAGTTCTTTCTAGCTTGTTAGATCAGTCGACTATTCACGGATCAAGGACAGCACCCATTCTTTCTTGCGATTGAAAAATACAAATCCGCCGCTATCGGTAGGAATGAGGAAGCCCTTCCACTCGTTGTCCTTGTTGAAATAGTTGTAGCCACCATTTTTATTGGTCACAAAATATCCGACCCATTTTGACCCCGCATAGAAAACCATCACATCCTCATTAGCGGTGACGCTCGCGCCGACACTTTCGCCTTCTGGGGAGCAAACAAAATAGCCGCTCCATCTCCCCAGGCTGGGGTCGAGCGAAATGTTCACTTCGGGATTGATCGAATACGTGACACTTGGATTGTAACTGTAGGTCACATTAGGATTTATCGAATAGGTGACATCCGGATTTATGGAGTAAGTGATGTCGGGATTTAGGTGGTATGTAACGTTGGGATTTATTGAGAAGGTAAGGTTCGGGTTATCCACCGATCTTATTGCGCATTCAGCCGACTGAGCAGGTGGCGCCGCGCCCCAACTAAGAAGAATGACCGAGAGGTAGCTGAAACGCATGAGGGGTTTCCCTTGCCAAATTTTGTCATCTACTGCGCACATTTAGATATATGAAACACCTCAGAAACGAAGTAGCTCCACATAGTCCAAAATTCTCTTCAAATTTATGTCGATGTAAGTAGGCATATTTTGAGTTGGGCCGTTCGTGTTCACAACTATGAAAAATCGGTGCTCTTTTTCTGGCGAAAAAAGCGGATGCTTCTGCGTCACGCTTAGCTCTGCACGTCCAATTTCGTCGAGATGAACATTGATTTCAGAGCCTTTCGTATACTCAACAGCTCGACATTTCACATCGCCGAAGATCTTAATCTGATCTGTATTGAGGCAATCGGCAATATCAGTTGCCAGCTGCGCGGGATTAGCGATTTTTATAACAAACGGCCCCATCTTGGATTTCAAGAAACTGAGATCTATGTCACCACCAGAGCAGCACAAAATATAGACTGGATTGCCGAGCTCGAAATACTCACTTACCCCCGAACCATCAACGTAGTAACCGTATCCTTCCGTTGCGTCGGAACGTGCGGCATCTTCAATATCTCTGTACATATCTAGGCGCCCGATTCTGAACCGACCGGCGACGAAATCGCGAGCGTGATTCTCCGCGGTGAATGCTCTATACAGCGGGCTTGAGCAAGTCATTCTGAGCACTGTTCTGAAGGCTGGCTACTAGATAGGCACGGCGGGAAGTTCGCTTTTGGACAAATCCGTTCCATATGGAAGTTGCCTTTTCCGCTTACCTAAAGAATCTACACTACGAAGGATGATGTTGGACAGGTCCAGAACGAGCGACTCCGGAGCCGGCGTGTGGACGGGGTGCACGTTTGGCAGAGATCGCTTCAGGGTTGCACCGGTACATGTCGTGGGCACGTTGCGCATATCGGTTGGCAGTGCGTCATGCCGGGCGTGCGGAGCGTAGATGACAGTAGCCAAGCTGCATCGCAACGCAGCGGGCACCATCAATGAGCCGCACCGTTGACGTCAAACGTTGGAAAGGCTGAACGTGTACCCCGGCCGCGCGGTGGCTCCTCCGTCAGGTTTCACAGCATCAACTGCCAATACCCGACATCCACCCACCGATCGAGTTTGTAGCCAACCTGCTCGAAGTGGGCGACTTTCCTGAATCCGAGCCGCTCGTGCAGCTTGACGCTCTCATCGTTGGGCAGGGCAATGCCGCCGATGACAGAGTGCATGGAAGTAGCGCGGATTGCGGTTACGAGCGACGTATAGAGCTGAGACCCAATGCCTTTGCCGGTATGCCGTAGATCAAGGTAGACCGTGGATTCAACCGAAAAACGATAGGCAGAACGCCCTCTCCATTTTGCTGCGTACGCATATCCGACGATTTCGCCCGGTGCTTCAGCTACGAGCCACGGCAGCGAAGCATTGGAAGCCTCTGCAACTCTTTGCGCCATTTCTGTCGCGGAGACTGGCTCCGTTTCGAACGTGATGTAAGTGTTTGCGATGTAGTGGTTATAGATGCGTGCCAGACTGTCAGCATCGCTTTCATTGGCACTGCGAAGTGAGATGTCCATCAGAGGCGGGCGTCGCAATGGCCTACGACGGGAAAAGCTCGGACACGATGATTGCGGCATCTGGCAGAGCCTCCGCAATCACGCGCTGATTGCCAGACATCTCCTGATTGAATCGATACCCGTCGACACCTGGATCGCGAAAGACTCGCAGACGCTGGGCGACAACATCGATCACCCAGGTTTCTGCGATGCCGGCGCGGGCATACAACCGTGATTTCGTTTCGAGATCGAACCGCAGCGTGCTGTCGGAAACTTCCACCATCAGCAGAACATCGCGTGCTGCGGGGAGGGTGGAGAAATATCTGTCGGGGGAAGGCTTGAGAAGAACGAGATCGGGCTGGGGGACTGTCCGGTCACTCAGAAGCAGCGAGTTCTGGACCGAAACGATGGCGCGATCCGCGATGCGACGCACCAGCAACGCATTCAGTGTGTTCACTACAGCCGCAGGCCGGCTCCCGATCGGCGCCATTTCGATGATCTCTCCATCCATGAGTTCAAGCCGCGCATCCTGCGCGAACACCCCTGCTTCCCCCATCCGCAGGTATTCCGCTGCGGTAATCGCGTGCCGTTGAGGGAACTCGGTCAGGGCGCTCATGAATCGATCCTACCGCCGGTCATGGGAAACGGCCAGCCGCAAAACTCGCCCATTTCGACAGAAATAAACGAGTGCGACAGCTTCCGGGCCGAGAGGATGGCGGCGAAAGGTTTTGGGAGGCTCTCGAATCCGATGACGTTTTCGGAACCGTGTGAGGCAGGAGCCGAACCCGGAGCTTACATGGACGTACTCGCAGCGTTTTCGAAAACGTCATCGGATTCGAGAGCCGACGAAAACGTAAGTCCTACTGTCTCGGCAGCACGAACCTGAACCCTTTCTGATTCAGCACGACGCCATCCGTCCGGATGCGTTCAACGACGGGGCCTTCGGTGAGGGTGGCGCCTTCGGTGTACTTCCGCATGTTGATGAAGACGAAGCGCTCGGCGGGTTTTTCGGAATACACGTGGATGTCGAGATGCATGGCGGGCATGTTCACGGCGCGGTCGCCGGTGAGCTCGTTGAGAGTCGGAAGATTTTCGTTGGGGCCTTGAGCAGTTCCGGGAGCGGCGTTGGGATTCAACGCCTGAACGATCGGGGCGCGATCGGGAACGTTCCCTGCGACGGAGTTCGCGTTGGGGGGTGCGTCGATGTCGCGAGATTGCAGATCCACGGCGCCGGCCGCTTCTTCCGCCAGTGAATGTCCTCCGGTGGCAGGAGGAGCATTCGCAACGACGGGATTTGGCGCCGGGGCAGCTTGCATTGGTGCTGTAACAGCCGGTGCCGGTGCTGGCGTTGCCACCACCGTCGGCGGAACGGCAGCGGGCGCGATTGGAGTAGCTGCGACAGGCGCGGCTGCTGCAGGTACGGGTTCATCGTTGTCTCGAATCAGCACGACGGCCAGCACAACCACGTTGATCAGCAGCAGCGCGACGACTGCGGCAATCCACCACTGCTTGTTTTCCCTTCGCCGTGCAATGGGCACTTCGGCGAGCGCCGGACCGCCATGGCGTTGCCGCGCGTTTTCCGATTTCCGCAAGGCGTCGAGGATGAAGCTCATCGTCATCCTCCGGCGGAATGGGGCACCAGGACGGGAGTGCCCGTGCTGGTGAGGGTGTCTAGCACGATCAGCGTCTGCAGACCCGCGATGCCATCGACACCGAGCCGATGCTGGCGCTGGAAATCTTCCACCGATGCCGCCAGATCCTCATCGAAGTAGTCGCTCAACTCTTCTGTAGCCGGCTTGCCTTGGGCTGAATCGAGGCTCTTGCGCAGCCAGCGCACGGCATCGTTCTGCATGCCGACAGACAGCGAGCGTGCTTCCGCCGTCTGCGGCCGCCAGAGGATCAGGTAATCGCCAAACCAGTAACGCGATACCGCTGCGATGGTTGCTTCATGAGTCGCATCGCCCACGCGAATCTGCGCAGTGTCGTTGGTCAATCCCGTGAGCACGACCTGGTGCTGGGCTCCGGCATCGTCCGTCAATGTCAGGATCGCGGGGCGATTGAGCATCCGCAGCTGTGCCCACGAACCTTTCTGGAATACGCACTGGAGCTTCTGCGTGAGCGCCTGGTCGCAAGCGCGACCCTGGGCTGCGTCGTACTTCCCACCCCAGAGCTCAAACAGTCCGGTAAATGCATTCGCGGCAGTCGCTTCGGCACCGGCAGCAGCAGGAGTCTGCCCGGTGTCCTGATGCAGAACTTCGGCCAGATCATTGAGTGGCGCGGGGGCAGCGGGAGGTGCAGCAACCACCGTATCAATGACAGGCTCCACTGCAGGCGCCTCGACCACGGGAGGCGGAACCGTGGCAGCAGCTTCACTCTCTGACCCATCGTTGTGTAACAGTCGCCAGATGCCGAACGCACTCAGCAGCAACACGGCCGCGACCGCACCCCCAATCAACAAACCGCGGGGAGCATAGGCTGCGCTCTTGCCATGCACTTCCTCGGCCGCTCGCCGGACGAGCTTGGGAGTAATGCGGTGCTGGTCTTCGGTATAACCACCGAGCAGCGCCCGATCGCAGATCACGTTGATGAGGCGCGGAATGCCGCGACTGTGGCGATGGATCTCTCGCATCGACGCTGGCGTGAAGATCTCGGTCGTCGCGCCGGCGACTTTAAGACGGTGCTTCACGTACGCGGCCGATTCTTCGGCCGACAAGGGATCGAGGTGGTAGCGACCTGTCACGCGCTGGGCCAGCTGCCTCAAGTCTTCGCGCGCGAGGATGGTCCGCAGTTCGGGTTGACCGATGAGGATGATCTGCAGCAGCTTCTGCGTCGCTGTTTCGAGATTCGTGAGAAGCCGCACCTGCTCCAGAGTCTCGGGACTCAGGTTCTGGGCCTCATCGACGATGACGACAACACGACGGCCTTTCGCGTGTGCTGCGAGCAGGCGCGTATTCAGGATGTCGACCAACTCCTTCACGCTGCCTTCGTCTTCATCACGCACGAAGATGCCCAGCTCCTGGCAGATGGCGAGCAGGAATTCGAGCGGCGTGAGTCGCGGGTTCAGGATGACCGCAACGTCGGCGTGTCCCGGCAATTGTTCGAGCAGCGTGCGGACGATCGTCGTCTTGCCTGTTCCGACTTCGCCCGTGAGCTGGATGAAACCGCCCGCTTCGTTGATCCCGTACAGCAGATGCGCGAGCGCTTCCGCATGCCGCTCACTCATGAAGAGGTAGCGGGGATCAGGCGTAATGGAGAAAGGCTTGTCGGACAGCCCGAAGAAGCTGGTGTACATCGCGGGAGTCGCTTGGGATCCGGCCTATTTGACCGTGATGGTGATCTTCTTCGACACCACTGCCGGGTCATGCGGGATGTGCGTGTGGTCGCCGAGCACCAGCTGCAGAGTGTGCTTGCCCGGAGTCAGTGTCACCGTCGTCTCCGTTTGGCCCTTGCCGAAATGGATATGCGTCGCATCGGCAGGAATCGGCTTGTCGAGCGGCGGCAGGTCGGAAT
This sequence comes from Steroidobacteraceae bacterium, assembly GCA_965279735.1. Lineage (GTDB taxonomy): Bacteria > Pseudomonadota > Gammaproteobacteria > Steroidobacterales > Steroidobacteraceae > CAIUGU01. The sequence goes on from OZ257260.1 coordinate 3,557,024, forward strand.
CGACGATCAGGTGATGGTGGCCTGTATCCGGCATCGCCATTCCGGCCGGCGAGATGCCCATGCCCTTGAGCCCGAAACGCACGGTAACGGGACTCGACACTGTCGAGCCGTCCGTGGGTGCAATGAAGTAAACCTCTGCGCCCTGCGGCGAAGGAGTCCGGGCGACCTGGGCGAAGGCTACGGCGCCAGTCAGGGCGCAGGCCGCGAGCACGATGAGCTTCTTCATGAACAGACTCCTGTACGGATCAATCAGCCATTGTATGTGCGCAGACGGGGCGACGGCAGGTCTTCCTCGTTCCCATTCCGACTGCCTGTGTTTACCCCGAGTTCCTCCGGCGCGAAGTCGTCGACATGCACGATCTCCATCACCTTGCGGTCGTACTCGCGGAGCGATGCGGCTTCCGTTTCCGAGAGGATGCCGGCAGCAAGGCCCTGCTGGATCTGCCCCGGCAGGTCGAGTGCCGTAATGCGGCCCGTCTTGACGCCATCGACCCGCAGTCTTTTTTCCAGCGGTTCGGCGGCCTGGGCAAGGACCAGCGCTTCATGGAGCAGGCCGATCGGATTGCCGGGTTCCACCGTGCGGTAGATGCCATGGGCCAGTCGATCCCGGGTCTCGGAGGGGATCATGATCTGTTCGACGACCTTGTGGCTCAGGCGATCATCCGGCGCGGAGTAAGTGCGGCCCCGCGGAAAGATCACCACGCGCATCAGGGCTGCAAGCCAGCGGTTCGGAAAATTGCGCAGAAAGCTGTGGAGCTGTTCCTGCGCCTTGTAAAGCAGCGAGCGGCAGGCCCATTCCACCATGGGCAGGTCTTCCTCTGGCCGCTTCTGGTTCTCGTAGTGCTTGAGCACCATCGACGCGAGATACATGCACGACACGACATCGCCGAGTCGCGCCGACAGGCTTTCCTTCTTCTTGAGGTAGCCACCGAGCGTCAGCATGGCCACGTCGGTCGCGAAAGCGAACGAAGCGCTGAACCGGTTGATGTGCTGAAAGTAGCGCTTGGTGCTGCCTGTCTCGGGGACACTCGAGAACCGGGCGAGCGTCAGGGCCATCACGAAGGACCGCACGGCATTGCTGATCGCAAAGCCAATGTGTCCGAACAGCGCCTGATCGAAGTCCTTCACCGACTTCTGCTTGTCCTTGGAGCGTGCGGCGTCCATCTCCTTCAGCACGAAAGGATGGCAGCGGATAGCGCCCTGTCCGAACAGGATGAGGTTGCGGGTAAGGATGTTTGCACCTTCCACGGTAATGGCGACCGGCACGATCTGGTAGCTGCGGCCGAGATAGTTGCGGGGTCCGAGGCAGATGCCCTTGCCGCCATGCACGTCCATTGCATCGTTGGCCACCACGCGGCCGAGCTCGGTCACGTGATACTTCAGCATCGCTGCAGGCACGGCGGGCTTCTCGCCACCATCGATTGCGGCGATGGTCACTGAGCGGGCAGCGTCCATGATGTACACGTTGCCAGCCATGCGGGCCAGCACTTCCTGCACGCCTTCGAAGTTGCCGACCGACGTGTTGAACTGCTTGCGGATTCGCGAGTACGCGCCCGACGCGAAGATCGCTGCTTTGGCACCCCCCGTCGCGTTCGAAGGCAACGAGATGCAACGTCCCACCGAAAGCTGTTCGACCAGCATCCGCCATCCCTGACCCGCCATCTTCGGTCCACCGATGATGCAGTCGAGCGGGGCGAACACATCCTTGCCCTGGATCGGACCATTCTGGAACGGATTGTTGAGCGGCAGGTGCCGGCGACCGATGGTGATGCCGGGCGTGCCGCGAGGGATCAGCGCACACGTGATGCCATAGTCAGTCTGCTCACCGCCAAGCAGCTTGTCCGGATCGAACAGCCGGAACGCCAGGCCCACCACCGTCGCGATCGGCGCGAGCGTGATGTAGCGCTTCGAGAAATTGAACTTGATGCCGATGACTTCGCGGCCTTCGTAGGTGCCGCGGCATACCACTCCGGTATCGGGTATTGAAGCGGCATCCGAACCCGCACGCGGGCCGGTGAGCGCGAAACACGGAACTTCCTCACCGCGAGCGAGCCGTGGCAGGTAGAAGTTCTTCTGCTCTTCGGTACCGTAGTGAAGCAGCAATTCTCCAGGCCCGAGCGAGTTCGGTACGGCGACGGTCGAACCTGTTGTTCCACTGCGGCTCGCCAGCTTGATGAGCACGCAGGAGTGCGCATAGGCGGAGAACTCGAGGCCGCCGTACTTCTTCGGGATGATCATCGCGAAGAAGCCTTTCGACTTCAGGAATTGCCAGACTTCCGGCGAAAGGTCACCACGCTTGTGGGTGATGTCCCAGTCGTCGATGAGGCGGCACAAATCCTCGCACGGGCCATCAAGGAAGCTCTGTTCCTCCGCCGACAGCTTCGGCGGTGGCGCCGACATCAGCTTTTCCCACTTGGGTCCACCGGTGAACAGTTCGCCGTCCCACCAGACCGTGCCCGCATCGAGCGCTTCCTTCTCTGTCGTCGACATCGTGGGCAGCAGGCGGCGATAGACGAGCAGGAATGGCTTGGTGATGAACGACAGGCGCAGGCCGTCGATGTTGAGCAGCACGAGCCCGGCCAGCAGCACCCACAGCGCGATGAGCCATGCCATGCCCGCAGAGCCGAGCCAGGTATAAGCGAGGAGAGCGGCGGCATAGACAACCGTCGCCGTGCGCAGGGACGCCCGGCGGTACGCCAGGATGAGGGCGCCACCCGCGAAGATCAGAAGCCAGAGTACTGTGAGCACCGCGATTCCCCACGTTTCGGCGTTGGCCGTCTCGACCGACACTATAACCGCCTGCCATTGCGGGCAAGCTTTGCCCTGCCCAAAAGAAAAGGGCCGGTAGCGGCCGGCCCTTTCCCCAACTTACACCCCCGGAATCAGAGGGTTATGGATGCGGTCACAGTAGCTCTTTCACGCCGTCGCGCTCTTCGAGCAGTTCCTTGTGGGTCGCATCCATGCGGGCCCGGCTGAAGTCGCTGACGGCCAGACCCTGGACGATCTGGTAATCGCCGTTCTTGCAGGTGACGGGATAGCCATAGATGACGCCCTTCGGGATGCCGTAGCTGCCATCCGACGGGACGCCCATGGAAACCCAATCGCCTTCCGCCGTGCCGAGCACCCAGGTGCGGATGTGGTCGATGGCAGCCGAGGCGGCCGAAGCGGCCGAAGAAGCACCGCGTGCCTTGATGATCGCCGCGCCGCGCTGCTGCACGGTCGGGATGAAGGTGTCCGCGTACCAAGCCTGGTCGACCAGCGAGAGGGCAGGCTTGCTGTCCACGGTCGCATGATGCAGGTCGGGATACTGGGTCGCCGAGTGGTTGCCCCAGATGATCGCCTTCCGGATCTTGTTGAAGTGCACGCCGGTCTTCTCGGACAGCTGCGACAGTGCGCGGTTGTGGTCGAGCCGGACCATCGCCGTGAAATTGCGCGGGTTCAGGCTCGGGGCATTCGCCTGCGCAATGAGTGAGTTCGTGTTGGCGGGGTTGCCGACCACCAGCACCCGGACATTGCGATCGGCAACGGCGTCGAGGGCCTTACCCTGTGCCGAGAAGATCTGGGCGTTTGCCATCAGCAGATCCTTGCGCTCCATGCCGGGGCCGCGTGGGCGTGCGCCGACCAGCAGGGCGACGTTGCAGTCCTTGAAGGCAACCTTCGCATCATCAGTCGCGACGATCTTGTTCAGTGTCGGGAACGCGCAATCGTTGAGTTCCATCACCACACCCTGCAGGGTGCCGAGCGCGGGAGTGATCTCGAGCAGGTGAAGGTTGACGGGCTGATCGGGGCCCAGCATGGCACCCGAGGCGACGCGGAAAGCGAGGGCGTAGCCGATCTGGCCGGCGGCTCCGGTGATGGCAACGTTCACGGGGCTCTTCATGGGGCTTCTCACTCCTTAAATACGGATCGCAACACTGAATCGGGGCCGCGGATTCTAGCAAAGGGCGCGGCGGTTAAGGTTCGCCTTGCGTGAAACCCGCGCCAGAGCGCGCGGGCAGGCTCGTTGAGCCATGTTCCTGCATGGGACATACTTCAATAAAAACAATATGTTAATCTGCCGCCCCTGATCAACATTGGAGCCTGCAAATGTACCGGATCGTGTGGGAGTTCGCCGTCAAGCCAGAGGGCCTGGCCGAATTCGAAGACGTCTATGGCCCGACCGGGCAATGGTCAAGGTTCTTCCGCCGGAGCGCCGACTATGTCGGCACCGAGTTCTTTCGCAGCACCACCGATCCGGCCCATTTCATGACCCTCGACGCCTGGCGCTCGAGGGCTGCCTACGAACAGTTCCGCAAAGCCCACGCCGACGACTACGCCGCCCTCGACAAGTGGTGTGAAAGACTCATCGAGAGGGAGAGGACGTTGGGTGTCACTGACGACGGACGGGACTGAACAAGGTCGGCCGACTCTGTCGGCAAGTAGGCCTATCGGCAGGTAGGGCACTTCGTGGCAAGTGGGCCTGCCGGCAAGTCAGATTGTGTCCACATCAGAGATGAATCGCCCTTCTGGCCTGCCGATAGGCCTACCTGTCACGTCTGTGACCTACTTGCCGACAAAGTCGGCCCGTTGCTCTCGCCTTACCCCGCCAACAACATCGACTCGCCATGCTCGAGCGCCTCGGGCGTTCCGTAGAGAACCACCACATCGCCCTCACGCAGTACGGTCTCCGGTCCGGGTTGCGGGCCGACGATGCCGTCCCGGCGCAACGCAGTGACGGTACAGCCTTCCCGTTCCAGTTGCAGTCCCTCGATCGTCCTGCCGATAGCGCGGGCGCCGCGCGGCAGGATCACTGACTGCAGCTGCTCGCGCAGCGAGTGGGTTTCGTCGATCGGGCGTGCGTCTTCACGACGGAAAATGCGTCTGAGCATCGCGTAGCGGTCATTGCGGATGTCGCCGACGGTTTTCACGACGCGGGAGACGGGAACGTGCAGCAGGATCAGCAGGTGCGACACCAGCATCAGGCTGGCCTCGAGCGTCTCGGGCACCACTTCGGTGGCGCCGGCCTTCTGCAGTTCGTCGAGCTTCGTGTCGTCCTGCGTGCGAACGAGCACGGGAACATCCGGCCGCAGCACCCGCACTGCCTTCAGGATGCCGAGGGCGACATCGGGTTCGGCAAAAGTAATGACGAGCACGCTGCAGTGTTGCAGGCCGACTGCCTGCAGGATTTCGGTGTGGGCGCCATCGCCATAGACGACGGGATCGCCGCCTTCGCGCGCACGCTTCACCCGCCTTGGATCCATGTCGAGCGCAACGTACTCGAAACCCTGCTTTTCCAGCACACGCGCGAGGTTCTGGCCGACGCGGCCGAAGCCGCAGATGATGACGTGGTCGCGTCGCGTGATGTCCCATTGCTGGGCGACTTCGCGCGCCATGTCGGCGACTTCGGTGGAAGGTTTGTGGACGATCCACTCGGCGATCCGGCCGCTGTGGCGAATCAGCAGCGGACTCAACGCCATGCTCACCACTGTTGCTGCCAGCAGCGGTTGCACGAGGTCTGCGCTGGCGAGCTGGTCGTTGATCATCAACGTCAGCAGCGCGAAGCCGAACTCGCCGCCCTGTGCAATGACCAGCCCGGTCCGCACCGATTTGCGCCAATCCTTGGCGATCCGATGAGCAAGCACCGTCACGATGAGCGCCTTGCCGAGCTGGAGGCCGAGCACGAGCAGGATGACGAGCCACGCTTGCGTGAACAGCAGGTGCAGGTCGAGCAGGGTGCCGATGGAGATGAAGAAGAGACCGAGGAGAATGTCGCGGAAGGGACGGATCACCACTTCGATCTGGTGCCGGTACTCCGTTTCCGCGAGCAGCATGCCGGCGAGAAACGCGCCCAGTGCCATGGAAAGTCCCACTGCGTGAGTGGCCCACGCGCTCGCGAGCGTGACGAACAGCACCGCCAGGGTGAACAGCTCGGTGCTGCGGGCCTTGCCGATCTCAAGGAACAGGGGCCGCAAGAACCATCGCCCGCCGGCGAGCACGATGATCAGCGCAACGGCTGCCCGGACGATCGCGGCCGCAATCTCGGCGCCGTCGAAACCATCGGCACTGTTCGCAAGGCCGCTTTCAAGCGCCAGAAAGGGCACGAAGGCGAGATCCTGGAACAGCAGGATGCCCACCGCGAGCCGGCTGTGCGTCCGGTTGAGTTCGGACTGATCAGTGAGTTGCCGGATCACGATGGCGGTCGACGACATCGCGAGGGCGCCGCCGATGATGATGGCGACCAGGGGCGGTGCATGGAACGCCCAGATGATCAGGGCGATGGCCGTGGTGGTCAGGACGACCTGTGCGCCTCCCAGCCCGAACACTTCCCAGCGCATGGCCAGCATCCGCGGCAGGGAGAATTCCAGTCCCAGCGTGAACACGAGGAACACCACCCCGAACTCTGCCAGCACACTGATCGTCTCGTCATTGGCCGCGAGATTGAGCGCGTACGGGCCGAGCAGCATTCCCACGGCGAGATAGCCCAGGATCGGCGGCAGGTCGAGCCGGCGAAATCCCGTGACCACCAGCAGCGAGAAGGCGAGCAGGACCAGCAGTTGTGAAAGCGTGGAGGAGACCATGTTCCTGGGGTTCCCTGCGTGCCCGCTCTTTATGGATTGTTGCTGAAGAAGGTAGTCGGTCTGCCGCGGCGAAAGCAATGACGGAGGCCGTGATTTCGCTGCCTTCTGCTACGATCCGGCCCAATGAGTTCTGCCGCCCCACTCGATACGGATCTGCTTGCGACGGAGGCGACCACCCATGGGGCGACGTTGCGGGTACGGGGCGAATGGCGGCTCGATAATGTTGCAGCCATCGAGGATTCGCTTGAGCAACTGGGGCGCCTGGAGCCCGAAGCCTTTCCCCGGCTCGCGGTCGATTTCGCGGCGCTGAAGGCACTCGATCTCCCGGGCGCCTGGCTGCTGCGGCAACGCCTCGAGGTGCTGAAGGAACGCGGCGTCGACATTGAAATGGGTGCGCAGCCGGAACCGCTCACCTTCATCGAGGAAATCACCCGCGATACGCCGCCGCCAGCTCCTGCGATCGACCGGTTGCCGCTGATTCCCCGAACGGTGGCGCGCATCGGTCGCGAATCGGTCGAGCATGTTCAGGAGACGGGCCGTGCGCTCGGCTATTTCGGGCGGATCGTCTCGACTGCCACGGGTGCGCTTGGCAAACCCAGGCGGTTCCGCTTGCCGTCGATCGTGCGTCAGGTTTACGAGACCGGTATCCAGGCCATTCCCATCGTCTCGCTCATTGCCTTCCTGATCAGCGTGATCGTGGCTTACCTCGGAGCAGACCAGCTACGCCAGTTCGGAGCCGATATCTTTACGGTCGACCTCGTCTCTGTCGCGGTACTGCGCGAGCTCGGTGTATTGCTCACCGCCATCATCGTTGCAGGCAGGTCGGGCAGCGCGTTTGCGGCCGAAATCGGCGTGATGAAGCTCAATGACGAAGTCGACGCACTCAAGTCCATCGGCGTGAATCCCTTCGAGGTGCTGGTGCTGCCGCGGCTGATCGGACTCATCATCGCGCTGCCGCTGCTCACGATCATTGCGGACATGATGGGCATTGCGGGCGGAGCGCTGCTGTCCTCGCTGCTGCTCGACATTTCATTCACCCAGTTCTTCCAGCGCATGCAGGAAGCACTGGCGCCCACCACGTTCTGGGCCGGCCTGGTCAAGGCGCCTGTGTTCGCGGTACTGATTGCGCTGGTGGGGACTTATCGTGGCATGCAGGTACGCGACTCCTCACGCGAGCTCGGCCGGCTCACCACTGTCGCCGTCGTGCAATCCATCTTTCTGGTCATCTTTGCCGACGCCATCTTCGCGATCGTCTTCGTAGAGCTGGATTTCTGAATGAGTGCAGGTGCGCCCGTCATTTCAGTCCGCAATCTCGTCAACCGCTTCGGTACGCAGGTGGTGCACGATGGCGTTGATCTCGACGTCCTCCCCGGCGAAGTGCTCGGCATTGTCGGCGGCTCCGGCAGCGGCAAGTCGGTTCTCGTCCATACGATCCTCGGACTGCGGCGACCGACCTCCGGCGAGATCCTGATCGAAGGCAAAGAGATTACGGGGCTCAAGGAGACTGAACTGCGGGCGGTCAAGCGGCGGTACGGCGTGACATTCCAGCATGGCGCTTTGTTCACGGCATTGACGGTTGCGGAGAACGTGCAGTTGCCGATCCGCGAGTATTTCCAGCTCTCAGCTGAGGTGCTCGATGAGCTTGCGATGCTCCGGATCCGGATGGTGGGCTTGCCACCCGAAGCGGCGGGCAAACTTCCCTCTCAGCTGTCGGGCGGCATGATCAAGCGGGCGGCGCTCGCCCGGGCCCTCGCGCTCGATCCCACGCTCCTGTTCCTGGATGAGCCGACGGCGGGCCTTGACCCCATTTCCGCGGCGGCTTTCGACGATCTCGTGACTTACCTGCGCAAGAGCCTGAAACTCACCATTGTCATGGTGACGCACGATCTCGACACCATCTTTGCCACCTGCGACCGAGTGGCCGTGCTGGTTGACAGGAAAATCATCGTCGATACGCTCCCCGGCATCGTGCAGAATCCCCATCCGTGGATCCAGGAGTATTTCCACGGACCCCGGTCCCGCGCCGCGCAGGCGCCAAAGACCGCGGCAACGACACGCTGAGACACCATGGAACGAGACGCAAATTACGTTGCAGTGGGCGCCTTCGTGGTGCTTGTGATCGCGCTCGGCATCGCGTTCGTGCTGTGGTACTCCGATGCACGCGACCAGCGTGAATTCCAGCTCTATGAAGTCTATTTCGGCGGCAGTGTCAGCGGCCTCAATGAAGGCAGTCCGGTGCGCTACCTCGGCGTGGATGTCGGTCGCGTACGCCGGCTGTCGCTTGATCGGGCGAGTCCCGGCCGGGTGAAGGTGGTCGTGGAAGTAGATTCGGAAGCGCCGGTGTCGGGGTCGACACGGGCCAGCCTGCGGCTGCAAGGCGTCACGGGGCTGCTCTATGTCGAGTTGCGCCAGGAACCCGGCGTCCTGCCCGATACCGTTCTCGCGAGGGGAGAACAGTATCCCGTCATTGAAGCGGTCACTTCCGATTTCGATGCGTTGCTCGCGAGCCTGCCGGAACTGGTCAGCCGCATGACCGCTCTGACTGACCGTGTTGCTTTGATGTTCTCTGAACAGAATGTTATCGGCGTCACTGAGGCGGTGGAAAACCTGCGTGTCGCCAGCCGGGATTTGCCGCAGGTGTCACGCAGTGTGGTGGATCTTGTCAATGAGCTGCACGGCACGGTCAGTGAGATCACAGGGCTTGCCGCCAACCTGCGCGGTACTGCAGATGAAGCGAGGCCGGAGATTCGCCGGGCGCTTGCCCGCTTTGCAGACGTTGCCAATACGCTGGCGGAGACGGCGACGCGCCTCGATGCCTTCGTCAACGACAGCCAGGGCAACATCAACCGCTTTACCACGCAGGGCCTGTTCGAGGTCGAGCAGTTGCTGCGCGAAGGTCGTTCCGCAGCGAACGAGTTCCGCGAACTGTCGCGCAGTCTCAAGGAGAATCCTTCGCAGCTCCTGTATGAACCGCCGGTCGACGGCCTGGAGATCGCGCGATGAATTCCCGTAGCATTTTTTTTGCGCCGATCTTCGCAGGACTGGCAGGCCTTGCGGGCTGTACCGGTTCACTGCTCGACAGTGAAGCCCCGGCTGCGGAAATCTACGTGTTGGCACCTGCACCGGCTGCGAATAATTCCACAGGCGGCGGCACGCTTGATGTTGTCGTCGCGGAACCCTCGGCCGCTCCGGGGCTTCTCACCGAACGGATCGCTGTCCTGCATCCGGATCGTCGGCTCGAATACTATGCACGCGCACGCTGGGGCAGCACGGCTGCTCGTGTCATGCAATCGGTTGTCGTGGGTTCGCTGCAGAATCAGTTCACGTTCCGCAGTGTGACTGCTGCACCGGCCGGGACGGCTGCCAACTACATCATCGATTTTGAACTGCGCGATTTCCAGGCGGAGTACGCCGGAAAAGACGCCATCCCGCAGGTGCGGGTGACGGTGGTCGCAAACGTGATCCGTGTTGCGGATCGCCGCCTGGTAAAAGTGGTGCCTGCGAATGCAACCGTGCGCGCGACAGAGAATCGTCTGGCTGCCGTGATTGCAGCCTTTGAATCGGCTGCACAGCAAGTGGCAACGACAATTGGTCGCGATACAGCAAGCGCACTGGCCGCCGACGCTGGCGGCGCACGCTAGTGCCACAACTCGTCTGTCATCCGCACACGCCCAGCAAGGCCATCCATACCGTCAGTGCCGAAGTCCGCTGGTTGCCTGAAGGCCAGATCGGTTTTTACTTTGTGCTTGAAGGTGACATTGCTGCCGTCAGGATTCCCGTCGTTGGGCAGTCGGATCGCGCTGATGAACTCTGGAAGCACACCTGTTGCGAAGCCTTCGTTGCGGGTCCTCGGGTCGGGGGCTATTCCGAGTTCAATTTCGCTCCGTCGGGAGCGTGGGCTGCGTACCAGTTCACGGGCTATCGCGAGGGCATGAAGCCGGTCGCCGTCGTCGCGGATCCTGTCATCAGCCTGCGCCAGACCACGGAGCGTATTGAACTCGATGCGCTCATCGGTTCACGTTCGATTCCACTCGGCGAGCAGGGTTTGCGTCTCGGACTCGCGGTTGTCGTCGAAGACAAGTCGGGCAAGCTTTCGTATTGGGCGCTTGCCCATCCCGCGGCGAAACCGGATTTCCATCACGCCGACAGCTTCACGTTTCCGCTGCCTGCGGTTCCATAGCCCTTAAGCGCAATACCGCGATGAACTTTGGACTCGATCGTTTCCTCGCCGAGCCTGAACTGCGCAAACCCCTGCAGGGCAAGCGTGTTGCGCTGGTGGCCCATCCAGCGTCGGTGACGCGGACCATCGCCCATTCCATCGACGCGCTGGCCGCCTTGTCCGATATCAAGCTCACGGCGGCGTTCGGACCTCAGCATGGGCTGCGCGGCGACAAGCAATACAACATGGTCGAGTCGCAGGATTTCGTCGATCCGCAATACGGCATTCCCGTGTTCAGTCTCTACGGCGAAGTACGCCGGCCGACCGACGCCATGCTCGAGACGTGCGATGCGCTGCTGCTTGATCTCCAGGATCTCGGCTGCCGTATCTACACTTTCGTCACCACGCTGCGTTACGTTCTCGAAGGCGCTGCGCGTAAAGGCAAAACGGTGTGGGTGCTCGATCGCCCGAATCCCGTCGGCCGTCCCGTCGAAGGGTTGCGCCTGCGAGCCGGCTGGGAAAGTTTCGTTGGAGCAGGACCGCTGCCCATGCGTCATGGCCTCACGCTGGGTGAGCTCGGCCACTGGTTCATCAAGACGCTGCGCCTCGATGTCGACTATCGCGTCATTTCGATGCAAGGCTGGCAGCCAGAGAAGGGTCCGGGTCATGGCTGGCCAGTCAATGAACGCACGTGGGTCAATCCCAGTCCCAATGCGCCAAATCTTTCGATGGCCCGCTGCTACGCGGGCACGGTGATGCTCGAAGGCACGACTTTGTCTGAAGGCCGTGGCACAACGCGGCCGCTGGAACTCTTCGGCGCTCCGGATCTCGACGCACGCCGGATCATCGCGGAAATGCACAAGCTTGCGCCGCACTGGCTCAAGGGCTGTACCTTGCGTGAGTGCTGGTTTGAACCGACGTTCTACAAGCACATGGGCAAGCTCTGCTCAGGCGTGCAGATCCACGTCGATGATCAGTCCTACGATCACGAAGCCTTCCGTCCCTGGCGCGTGCAGGCGCTCGCTTTCAAGGCCTTGCGGCGTCTGAATCCCGGCTACGATCTCTGGCGAGATTTCGCCTACGAGTACGAACACGGCAAGCTCGCCATCGACGTCATCAACGGCGGCCCGCTGCTCCGGCAATGGGTCGACGACAGCAATGCGACGCCTGCAGATCTCGATGCTATGACCAAGCCCGATGAGGAGTCGTGGGAGCAGGAGCGAAAGGATTTCCTGCTTTATTGAGAGGCCAGGAGATTCGTCCTCCTACGCCGCTACCTGCTCGAACGAAAAATGCGGAGCGCCCGCACGGTGCGAGGCATGTTCGATGGTCATGAAGCAGATGTTTCCATCGGCATCCAGGTCGAGGAGGGTGTTCTCGTCGAGATCGCGGGTCTCGGTGACTGGGGCGTCACGAAACTCGATCAGCAACGTATCTGTGTCTGCGAAATAGCGGACTTTCATGGTTTGAACCTTGGGACCCTCTGATTGACCTATACGCACTCGCGACGGCGAGTCCCACGTTCATTGAGATTTGGGTTCAGGGTGAGGCGCGCCGACCGCTGTGTACCCGGTGTACTCGAGGGAGAAGCAACGCTGCCATGAACGAAATGAATCCCGTCCCGATCAATGAATAAATTCATACATTTAATGGGTTGCGCCTCTAATCGCCCGCTGCGTCGTTATGGACTTGGCCCATATTCCCGATATGGCCTGCAGTCCATGCCTCGCATCAGGCGATTGGAGACGCAACGCGAGCGCGTATAGGTCAATCAGAGGGTCCCCAGATCGAAGAAGGCGTTGTGCACGGTTTTCCTGTCTGGCAGGAGAATAACCCGCAAGTAGCGATTGTTCATCTCCGGAATCAATGCCCAGCGGCGGATGCGCCCATCTTCCTGAATTTCTTCACGAATAGGAGTCGATACTGCCAGCTCGATCCATTCGTCCCGGATCAAGGTACGGTCCAAACGCTGCCGGTTTGCCTGGAAATATGCGGTCATCTTCACCCTGCAAACAGTGAGGATCTGGATTCAGGATTGCTGTCTTGATATCTGCTGCAACAATACAGAAATTGAGCTTTACTTAGGCGAGTGCAGTTTTTCCCGATTCGCCTTATCCATCTTTATAGCGCTCAATGAAACAGTACCGGCTGCTTGTGGCCTTGATGCTCGTGTACGGCTTCGCGAGCCTGCTGCACTTCGTGCACAACGCGCAATTCCTGGAGGCTTATCCCAACATGCCAGTGTGGCTGTCGCCGTTGCGCGTTTATCTTGCCTGGGCAGCCGTCGCTGCGGTCGGAGTTGCGGGCTATGTGTTACTGAGGCGCGGATTCGTTGTCGTCGGGCTAGTGACGATTAGTGTGTACGCCGCGCTCGGGCTCGACGGTCTTGGGCATTACAGTCTTGCGCCGATGATGGATCACTCGCTCGGGATGAACCTCTCGATCTGGTTCGAGGTGATCATGGCGTCGGTACTATTGGTCGCCGTTGCCGCGACCTTCTTCCGGCTGAAGGCATGGCAACGCTGAAGTCTGTCTTACGGAGCGTGAAGCGGCACGAGGTGATGGACCTCCAGGCCGAGGCCAATCAGGACGAGGACCAGCCCGACTGCGGCGGCAATCCTGAACAACGTGGATCGATTCTGGAACAGGGTCTCTGCCAGCACGCTTAATTCATTGTCGTCCGCCATGAAATTCTTCATCCCCGCCTCCTGTCGCACGATGCAACGATATGCACTGAAGACAGAAGATGGCAGAGAGAGTTCTCTGTCAGGCTTGTAGGAATTGCCTGCCACACCCTGATAGGGCGGCCAGTGTCTGCCCGCGGATCTTCTCATCGATCATTACCCCGAAATGCCGATGATCGGTGCCGTTGCTTCTTGCCCGGTGCTTGCTCCGACAGTGACTGCGCGATAGCCTCATGACCGGTACAGCGCCACGTAGATTCATCCTTGTGACGACCATGTCGAGCTCGCCCTTCGCCAAGGCCTTGAACGAAAGCAGCTCTGCGTTGCAGGGTGTCCTGCGGGCCGTGCTGAATGCCGAGAAGCGCAGCCGCGGCATGCTGTCGCCGGTTGAACTGATGAAGGAAATCACGACGAGCGAGGAATGGACTTGGCTGCGCCCGCTGTATGCGCTGATCGCCGATATCGATCACGCGTTGGCGGATGACGAAGAATTGCCTGCAACGGAAATAGCGGCCATTGGCGCGCATGCCCGTGCGCTGCTTTCAGGCAGTGGCGCTCCGGTGGAGCAACAGTTCCTGGACCGCTACCGGACGCTGCTGCAACTGGATACGGAAATTGCCATTGCGCATGGCACGGCCATGCAGGCGCTGAAGAAAATTCCGCCCGAGGCCGACAACGAGTCCGAACGCCTGCACGCCCGTCACCAGTGGAACGAGCGCCGCCTGCATCTGCGCGGCCACAAGTAGCTCCGTTCTGCGGCTCAAGCGATGGCTTTTGCGACCACGGCTTTCCACTCATCCGGTCGGCCGAGGTAACGGCTGAACTCCAGTAGTGTGGCCTGGTTGTCCCGGACCAGCGCGAAGGTGGGAAATCCCTGGCCGCCCAATCGCCCGAGTAGTGTCCGGCTCTGCGAGATGTGCTGTTGGGTCGCCGCGCCCGACAGCGCTGCGTATCTGCTCGCGAACGCTTGCTTGTCGAAGCCGAGTTCGGCTCCCAGGGCAAGAAGCACCTGCGTATCCGCAATCCGCTGGCCTTCGATGAAATGGGCCTGCTGCAAACGCTTCAGCATGTCGAGCCCGCGTGAGCCCGATTCCTCAGCGGCCAGGATGGCAGTGGTCGGAGGTTCGGAATCGAACACCGCTGTCGTGTCCATGAGCAGGACATCGTTGTACGCATCACCGAACGGCTGACCACTCAACTTTGCGATCCGCTGGTCGTGTTGCATCACGAAGCTGCGCAGTTCCGGTGTCACTCGCTGGCGGCCGGCACCCGCCATCATGCCGCCGCCATGGATGACGATCGCCAACCCATCGACGGTGCGAACAGCTTCCAGCAGGGGCGCTGCGCCATAGCACCAGCCGCAGAAGGGATCGAAGACGTAGTGCAGAACCGGATTGCTCATCTGCGCGCTCATATCCCAAGTGGAAAACGACGCGACAGGGTACTGCATGGGGGAAGAACCGTCAGTTGCTGGCGTCTGCGGGCGACTGGCTGAGGATGATGGTGCCGAGGACGCCGGCATCAGGCCGGAAGATCACATAGCGGTGGCGATCCACCATGACCCAGTGGCTGTCCGACCAATGGGCATTCAGCAGTCGCTGGAATTCCGAGGTCAGTGCCAGGGCGTGGGAAAACGTGTCGGCGGAAGAATCGGGCGGTTCCTTGATCTGTTCCGCACCGAGATAAGCACCAGAGGCGCTTTTCGCGATGATCCAATGTTCCAAACGGCACCCCTTTACTCGCTGCCGGCTCCGGCCGGACCAAAGCGGAAGGATCGCTTAAGGCTGCGATGAGGTCAGTGCGCTTAACTACTTATTGACCCCAAAGAAAAGGCCCCTTGCGGGGCCTTTTCATGCTCGATAACGGTGCCTGACTGAGGGTCAGAAGGCGGAGGTCGTTCTCTGATCCCCCCGCTGGGCACGCAGCTTTTCCATGAATTCGGGATACATGGTTTGCGCACCACCGAGGACGGCTTCCATCGGCAGCTTGTTCTTGTCGGCATATTCCGTCAGGAACGGATGCTTGCCTGGCAGGTAGGCGGGAACATAACCCTTTGCCTGGCCGGCGATTTCGACAGTGGTATCGCACGGATAGGGCGCGATGTTGGCCTGCGGATTGAGTTCATAGTCCGAGCTGCGGATCATCGATTCGGTCAGGTTCGCCGGATCCTTGATGACCACGATGACGGTGACGTAGTTGCCGTGGCGCGCATAGTGCTCGGCGGTTTCGGCCCGGTCACTGCGGGAAACGCCGTTGCGGCGGATATAGGACTGCTTCAGGTGCGTGGTCTGTACCGACAGCACGTCCCCATCCCACTTGCCGAGCGAAAAGCCCTGGAAAGTGTGGGCGGCAAATTCAGGTGGGCGGTCGCGACCATCCATCCAGATGGTGCGTTCGGCAGCCTGCCAGACCTTGCGCATGTGCCAGGCGACAGTCTGCTGGGTGGACGTATCCACCTGTTTCTGGAAACGGAAATTCGCGAAGCGCGTGTAGTAATCGGAAGGGTGCGGACGGCACTGGTATTCCTCCAGGGTCAGCAGCGAAGGATCCCAGGACAGCGCGCGCGCGCGGCCGGATTCGCTGATGGGCAGGCCTTCGTATTCCACCATGTCGGGGCCAGTACCGCGTTCGAGGAAATCCTCATGTACCCGGCCAACCCATACGCCGGACAGGTCGATCTCGGCAAGGGCGGTTCCCGACAGGAACAGGAGCCCCAGGCTGGACGCCACTACGGCGCGGCGGAGAGACGGAAGAACGGTCATGAGGCCCCCTTAACTTTGTGTCCTTTACATCGAGACAACTGCGTCGGTTCGATCCGCCAGTTGAAGCTGCGGGAATACTAAACCGGCACCCCTCGCGAGCGCATCCTTTCTTGACAATTCTCTGCAGTAAGACGGGACGCCCAAAGGTGTGGCCCACGGGTTCCGGTGCTGCGGCAGGGGCGACCTTAAAACCAGGGACATCAACGGTTTGAGTGATTCCTGACCCAGGCACCGCTACTGGGCGGGAGCGTCGGCGACTGGCCTTGACGTGAACCGGAAGCGGGTCTTGCCGATCATCAGGACGTCTTCGTTCTGCAGCAGCTGTTTCTTTACCCGCCGGCCGTTCACGAAGCAGCCATTGGTGCTGCCTAGATCCTCTAGGATTACCGCAGTAGGGCCGACCAGCAGGCGTGCATGATGACGGCTGATGTGGCTCGCGCGGATCTGGAGATCGGCCTCGGGGGTTCGCCCGATGCTCATGACCTTTCGGTTGAGCACATGGACCACATCCGTGCTGTCGACCGCAATCAGGTAGCGCATCGGCGCCGGGGAGGATTCCGCCGGACGGCCGTTCTCGATGCGATTGATGTCGCGCCGGATGGCGCCCAGCGCTTCGACGTGAGCGGCAAGTTCGGAACGCAGCGTAATGACGGCAGCTTCGCGCGCATGCAGGTCGGCGGCCAGTGACTGGGCCCGGGCGCGGGACTCGCCGAGGTCCGCAGTCAATACGTTCGACTGTGCGCGCAGCTCTGCGAGGTCGCGCCCCAGCGATTCCACTCGCGCATCGCGCTCGGCCAGGGAGTTTTCATGCTTCACGGCCCGAGCTGCAACGGTTTCGAGCTGCTGTTCAAGGGCTTTCAGGTTGGTGGTCTGGTGAGCAGCCGCTTGCGTGGCCTGTTCATGATCCCGTTGCAGCTGTTCGAACTTCGTCTGCAACTCTGCATCACGCTTCTGCAGCTGCTCATGATCCTGCACCGCTGCAGCGAGTGCCTTGTCCTTGAGGGCAAGCTGCACGGCATTTTCGTCGAGCGTCATCGTGCGCGTCTTCAGGTCATCGCGCAGACGGTCGAGTTCGCGTCCGAGGCCCGTCGTTTCTGCCACGAGTTGTTCGCGAGCCCGTTCAGCGTCGGCGAGCGCCTGTTCGTTGCGTTTAACGGCGGCGTCGCTGTCGCCCAGCGCGGAGGTTCGCGTCTCGAGCAGGCTCTTCGTTTCCGCGAGCTGCTTCCTGAGACCCGCCACATCCTCCAGCAGCTGACGGCTTTCATCGCTTGAGCGACCGAGAGCCTGTTCCTTCTGGGCAAGCGTGCGGACGCTTTCGTCGAATGCGAGGGTACGAAGTTCCAGATCCTTGCGCAGCTGCAACGCAGTTGCCTGTTCGCGAGCCAATGCCTGCTCAAGCTGCGAGAGCGCACTGTCGCGCGCCGATAGCTCGCTCTGGTCGCGTTGCAGGGCCTCACGGTCCGCAGCCAGGTTCTGCTGCAGCGTCAGCCGTTCCGCTTCAAGCGCGGCGATGGTTGCAGTCTGTGTGGCGATGCGATCGTTCGAGGACTGGATGCTCGAATCGCGCTCTTTGATTTCGCGCTTCAGTTCCGCCATCGAGCGGTCTCGGTGACCGAGTTCCTTATCCAGGAGGATGATGCGGTCGGCGGTCTCGACGGCGGCCGCTTCCAGCGTTGCTATCCGGCTTTCACGGAGAGCGAGGGTCTGCTCGAGTCGGCCGATGGCACCGTGAGTTACTTCCAGGGCCGCCTGGAGCTCTGTGCCAAGTGAATACTGTTCGGCAAAGCGCTTGGCGATATTCCCCGCGGCACCAGTCTGTTCCGCAAGCTGCGTTTCCAGTGCTGCGATCGCCTGCTTCGCATCGGCGAGTTCCGTTCCTGCCTGTGCCAGATCTGCCCGGAAGGCCATGGCGTCGTGACTTGCCTTGGAGGCCGTGGCCGTTTCACGCTTGAGTTGTGTTTCAAGCTCGGTAATGCGGCTACCAACGTTCCTTCGTTCCGCCGCAAGCGTTTCTTCGAGCTCTTCAATCCGCGTGATGCGGACCATACGCTCGTCTGTCAACGCGGCAATATCCGTTTCGAGCCGCAGGCAGCGGGCTGCAAAATCCTCGCGCTCGATGTGCAGAAGCTGGCGACGCGCCTCCAGATCGAGGTTGGCTGCATTGGCTTCACTGACCCGTGCCTCGAGATGGGCGATCTTGTCGAGAATGCCGCTCAGTTCGCCGTCGAGCCGCGACTTTGTCGACGTGGTCAGTTCGAGATCGCCGCGAAGGGCATGCAGCTCGACTTCGCGGTCCTGCAATTCCGATTCAAGCTGCGTAATGCGTGAGGCATGCAGTTCCGGCACTTGCGGGATCAGCCAGGTATCGGTGTTGTCGCTGCCCTTGCCTTCAAGTGACCGGAGATGTGCTTCGTAAGCTGCAGGGTCCAGCTGCGGCAGCTCGTCGGTGCGGTCCGGATCGTCTTGACTCGTATGGGGTTCGTGCTGGCGCATGAATCGTTGCTGGCAGGCTGGATGGATATCGCTGTTGACGTAGGGGTTTAAGAAGCGTTTATCTTAGGCGAGCAGGTTGGGGGCGCCGCGGGAAAACTCCGGAACTGTGGCCGGGCGCACACGAATGCGGTGACGCTCGCAGCCCCGCTCCAATGTGGAATGCTGCTTCGCGGGCGTCATCCCGCACATAATCGGGGCAAGAGGCGCTCTCATGTGCATCCATATATGCCGTATCCGCCACCGGGGCCACCTGCGGATGGCGTAACCCATCCTCTGCCATTCGTCCGCCGTCCTCAAAAAAATCGTGAATCATTACATCCGAAATTCGTGCCAGACGGCGATCCTGGTCATCGCCGGGTGGCTGGTCGTTGCTACGGAAGTGCCGGGCGCCGAAGCCGGCGGCCAGGCCGCCTCGTTGACCGGAAATGTTGTCAAGGTTTTCGACGGTGACAGCCTGGTGGTCCAGACCCGAAGCGGCAACGTGGAAGTGCGTCTCGCGGATGTCGATGCACCGGAGAAGGGCCAGCCCTACGCCGACAACGCCCGCAAGGCGCTCATTGGCCTCATCAACGGTCGCGAGATACAGGTCGAGGTTCTCGATGTGGACCAGTATCGCCGGAAGGTCGCACGGGTTCATCGCGCAGTGGATGGTCTTGATATCAACGCAGAGGTCGTGCGGCGCGGCCATGCGTGGGTGTATCGCCGCTATGTGCGCGATCAGTCCCTTTTTGACCTTGAGCAGGCTGCGAAGAACAAACGTCTTGGGCTGTGGGCGCAGGCAGAAGAGCTGCGCATTCCGCCGTGGCGCTACCGTGCCCTGCAGCGGGCAACAAAGCAGGAGGAGCCGTGAACGTGGCTGCCGGGATCAGAATGTGGAGAGGCCAGTAGCTTCCATGACGCGATAGCGCCAATAGCGGAGACGGGAATCGTCCCGGTATTCTGCGTACGCCACGGTGAACTGGTTGCCGTCCGGGTTGCTCCAGAGTCGTTCGAAATACGTAAGCAGTTCTTCTGCGACCGCCGAGGTCCGCGGTAGATCGAGCTGGACGTTGGCTTCCAGGTTGTAGTTGCTCAAGTTTCGACGCGTGAGGTTGGCTGACCCGAGCGAAGCGATCACCCGGTCCTTGCTGGCAACGAGCACCAGCTTGGTATGGAACTGCTCGCCATGGGTCTGATACCAGCGCACGGAGATCGCGCCACTACTGGCCTCGATGAGTTCGCGTGCGACAGGCCTGTTAGGCACGCCGTCTTTTTCAATGCCGAATGCATCCTTGTTGGGGTCGAGAATCAGCCGGACACGAGCGCCGCGCTGCGCAGCTTTGATGAGGGCGGTGACAATCCGCCTGTCCGAAAGATAGAACATCGCGATGGCGATTCCATCTTCCCGGCTACTTTCGTTGATAGCAGCCAGCAGACGCGTGCGGATGGACTCTTCGGTGACGAAAGCAATCCTGCTGGCGGCGTCATTCATCGGGCTATGCGGGATTGCCGGGATTTCTCCTGACCAGCCCGAAAAGCGCGCGATATCGAGTTCGCTTGCCAGCAGCCAGGAAGCAAGCGGACCGGAAAACTGCATTGCGACGTTTGAATGCCTGCTGCTGGCGTCGTGCGGATTCGCTGAAGCGACCAGCCCGGTCCACGTGCCATCGGCGCGGTCGGCAACGATCAGTTTCCGGTGGTTGGCCTTGAAATTGAGCAGCGACAGCCAGCTCCGCAGCGATATCTTCGACGGACCTTCCGCAAAGGGATTCGGCAACCAGCTGATCGCGGGCGAATTGCCCCACCACTGCACGAACAACCGCCATGGCGCGGAATATCCCGGGTTGGAATCGCGCAATCTCACGAGGTTCGTGCGAACAACTTCGATGCCGCCTTCGCTGAGTTCATTGAGCAGAGGCGACGGAGCCCCGCCATAGACATCGTTGATCGGGTCCGTCAGCACGAGGATTCGCAACCCCGGACGGGCCCGTCGTGCGGCCAGCAAGTGATCGGCAAGCTCGCGACTCAAGCGTCGATAGCTGTTGCCCGCGTTCCCCGCTTGATCGTTGAACAGGAAAAAATCGAGCACCAGCGTCGTCCCGGCCTGGTCAACGATGCGGAAGACTGCGTCAAAGACCTGCTGCTCGTGGACCGTCGTCCCCGCAGAATCGCGAAACGTCAGGTCGTGCAGGAACGCGAGATCCTGCTCTGCGATCGCGATGTCACCGGAATCGACAGTCGTCCCGGGAGGCAACGGCTTGTTCGTCTGCCATAGGCCAATGGCGATCAGAAGCAACAGCAGCGCCGATAGAATCGTTCGACGGCGATGCCGGAAAATCATGCCGTCTCGTCCTCGTTCGATTCCGCTTCCGCTGCGACGGCTTCCTCATGTTGTTCGGCGGCGGTGAGCCAGGCCTCTTCCGTGCGGCTGATCCTTGCGATCAGATCGCGGCCAGCGGCCAGCAACTTCTGCAGCTGCTTCTTGCCATCCGGCGTGTAGAGCGAGGGATCGATCAGCGCCGTTTCATTCGCGGCCCGTTCCGTGTTGAGGCGTGCTAGCTCCTGCTCAAGCCGGTTCGCTTCGGCTTTGAGTCCGCTGAGCCGCTGCCGTCTGCCTGCCTCTTCACGTTTGCGCTGCTTCTTCGCTTCGGCCGTGGTGGCCTTAGCAGTTGGCGCGACGGATCGTGTATCGCTCACCGGCACGTCGGCGGGCAGCTTTGCGTATTCGTCGAGATCGCCGTCGAACATCTTCACCCTGCCGTTGCCGACCAGGTACAACTCATCGGCCACCGTCCGCAACAGATGACGATCGTGCGAAACCACCACCACTGCGCCGTCGTAGTCCTGCAATGCGACGGTCAGCGCCTGGCGCATCTCCAGGTCGAGATGGTTGGTCGGTTCATCGAGCAGCAGCAGGTTCGGCCGCTGGTAACTCACCAGTGCGAGCACTAGCCTGGCCTTCTCGCCACCGGAGAATGGAGCAACGGGTTCGAATACACGGTCACCCTGGAAGCCGAAGCCGCCGAGGAAACTGCGCAGTTCCTGCTCGGTGGCGCGATCGTTGCGTACTTTCGACAGCTCCCGCACATGGTCGAGCGGCGATTCGCGGGGGCGCAGCTGTTCCATCTGATGCTGCGCGAAATAGCCGATCGCGAGATCGCGAGCCTCGACGCGTTTGCCCGATGTCGCCTGCAGCTCACCCGCCAGCAGTTTCATCAACGTCGATTTGCCGGCGCCATTGCGGCCGAGCAGTGCGATGCGATCACCGGGAGACAGCGTGAGCGAAACGTTCGCGAGAATCTGCCGGTCTGCATATCCGGCAGACTGGCCATCGATCGCCAGCAGCGGTCGCGGCAGCTTGTCGGGCGGACGCAATGAGAACTCAAAGGGCGAGTCCACGTGTGCCGGGGCGATGCGTTGCATGCGTTCGAGGGCTTTCAGGCGGCTCTGCGCCTGGGTCGCCTTGGTCGCTTTGGCCCTGAAGCGCTCGACGAACGACATCATGTGCGCGATCTCGCGCTGTTGCCGGTCATACATGGATTGCTGCTGGCTCATCTGTTCGGCGCGCTGCGTTTCAAAATCCGAGTAGTTGCCGGTATACAGGCGCGCCGTGCCCTGTTCGAGGTTGACGATGCGATTCACGATGCGGTCCAGGAACTCGCGGTCGTGCGAAATCAGGAGCAGCGTGCCGGGAAAATCGCGCAGCCAGTTCTCGAGCCAGACAATGGCGTCGAGGTCGAGATGGTTCGTCGGCTCGTCGAGGAGCATCAGGTCGCAGCGGCACATCAGCGCCTGCGCGAGATTCAGGCGGACGCGCCAGCCGCCGGAGAAATCGGTGACGGGACGCACTTCATCCGCTGAAGAAAAGCCGAGGCCGTGCAACAGGCGACCTGCGCGACTCCGGGCATCGTAACCGCCGATGGCTGCATAGTGACCGTGGAGTTCCGCGACCTTCAGGCCGTCATCGCGCGCTTCAGCCTGCTGGATCGCAGCCTCGACGGACCGCAGCTCCTGGTCTCCGTCCAGGACGAATTCGATGGCGAGGCGGTTTGTCGCAGGCAACTCCTGCGCAACGTAGCCGATGATGAGATTGCCGGGCCGCTCGAAGCTGCCTGCGTCCGGTTGCAGTTCGCCGCGCATCATCGACAGCAGGCTCGATTTGCCGCTGCCGTTCACGCCGGTCAGGCCGATCTTCTCACCGCGAAAGAGATTGAAGGTGGCGCCGGAGAACAGCAGTCGTGGACCGCGGCGCAACGCCACGTCGGAAAAGTTCAGCATGCGAAAATAGTCGGTGAGACGGGAAGGAAAGCGATCCGCGGGACTATCAGGACCGGCGGTTCAGGCAAACAGGCGATGCACATTCCCCCGGCCATTCGCCTGGTTGCGAATCAGCGCGAGGAAGTCGTCGGCGCTCATGGCATCGCCGAACAGCCTGCCTTGCGCGTAGTGGCAGCCACGGCTGCGCAGGAAGTTGAACTGCTCTTCGTTCTCGACGCCCTCGGCGATGACCTCCATGTCGAGGCTCTTGCCCATGTCGATGATCGTGCGGACGATGGTGGCATCGTCGGAGTCGATGGCGGCGTCGCGGACGAAGGACTGGTCGATCTTGAGCGTGCCGATGGGGAACTGCTGGAGTGCACTCAACGACGAATAGCCCGTGCCGAAGTCGTCGATCGAGAGATGCAGGCCCATTGCATAGAGTTCGTTCAGCAGCTTGATGGTGCGCTTGGCATCCATCATCAGCGTCGTTTCCGTGATCTCGAGTTCGAAGCAGGTCGGGGAGACGTCGTGGTCCCGGAACACCGACCGGCATTGCGTGATGAAACTTGCCTGGCGCAGCTGCTTCAACGACAGGTTGATCGACACACGACCGGGGTTCGCCACGACTTCCTGCCAGCTGTGATAGTCCGCGCAGACGCGGTGCATGACCCACTGGCCGATCTCGAGGATCAGGTTCGTTTCTTCAGCAAGCGGAATGAACTGTGACGGCGAGATGTCGCCGTGACCGGGCAGTCGCCACCGCAGCAATGCTTCCGCGCCGACGATATGGCCGTCGCGCAGGTCCACCTTCGGCTGGTACTGGATCACGAGTTCGTCGCGTTCGAGCGCTCGGCGCAGCTTGCTCTTCAGCATCAGCCTTTCCACGGCCGCCGCATTCATTTCCGGCGTATACAGCGAGAAGCTGTTCCCGCCATTCTGCTTCGCGTGATACATCGCCGCGTCGGCCGTGCGGATCAGGTCGATCACGTTTTCCGCATCCTTCGGGCAGAAAGCAATGCCGATGCTCGCAGTCAGGATCAGCTCGTGCTGCTGCACGTAGAATGGCTTGCCCACTTCAGTGAGCACCATGCGCGCCAGCGTGACGGCCTGTGTACGTTCCTCGTCCCCGGCATTCAGCTCTTCGATGAACAGTGCGAACTCATCGCCCGCCAGCCGGCCCACTACAGCTTCCTTCGGCACGATGCGCGTAAGGCGTTCGCTCAGGATTTCCAGCGTGCGATCTCCCGCGGCATGACCGAACGTGTCGTTGATCTCCTTGAACTGGTCCATGTCGAGATACAGGAGGGCGATGCTGCGTTCGGCCTTCCGGGTGCGTGCAATCGACTGCTGCAGCATGTGCTGGAACTGCATCCGGTTCGGGATCTTCGTCAGAGCATCGTAGCGGGCGAGATACCGGATGCGGCGCTCGGCCCGCTTGCGATCGGTGATGTCGCGGACCACGAAGATGGCGCCCTGGAACTGCGGGTCTTCCGCAGCGAGCGGCGCACCCGAGAACGAAACGGGAATGGTCTGGCCTGCATGAGTCAGTACCACCGTCTCGCGGTTATCGGTGACAGCCGTAGCCATCGAGAAGCTTTCCCGTTCCTGTTCGGCGAGCAGGGTCGTGAGGGGCTCGCCCAGAATTTCTGCTTCCGTGAAACCGAACAGCCGCACACCGGCATCATTCATCTTCTTGATGATGCCTTCGGGTGACGTCACCAGCACCGCATCGCTCATGCTGTTGAGCACGGTGGTGAGGTAGTTCGTCGTGATCGTGGTCTGCCGGAGCTTCTGTCGCATCATCTCGAGGGCGTTCTCGAGTTCTGCAATCTCGTCGCGGCTGGAAACGGCGAGCGGTCGTGAATAGTCGCCTTCGCCAATGCGTTCCGCGGTGCGGATCAGTGCAGTGATCGGACGCTCGAGGCGGCGTGCGAGCATCCAGGCCAGGCCTCCGGCTACCCCCGTCATCGTGAGACCGGCGGCAGACAGGATCCACAGCCAGCGATTGAAATCGGCAGCTTCCGTATCGCGATGATCCATGAAATGCGCAAGGACCAGCAGGCCCGTCACGACCAGGCCGGCCGCCACGGCGGTCGTCAGGAACCTGGTTTTGAGGCCATACGATTTCATGCCGGCATCATAACCGGTACGATGCCGGCGAATGAATGAACTCGAGCTTACGGGCCGGACGCGGACCCACATCGTGGCCCTCGAAAATCCGCGTTGTGCGCTGCATTACGAAGTGATCGTGTCGTTCCTCGCGATGCGCGATGCCGCAGCCCGGTCGGGAATCGACCTTGCCGCGAGTTCCAGCTTCCGCGATTTCGACCAGCAGGTGGCCATCTGGAATGGCAAATGGCGGGGCGAAAAGCCACTTTTCGACCGGCATGGCCTGCCGCTTGAGTCCGGCTCGCTGACGGAGGGCGAGCGGGTCAACGCGATCCTCGTCTGGTCAGCCATTCCAGGCGGCAGCCGGCATCATTGGGGCTCCGATCTCGATGTTTTCGACCTCGCGGCCATTCCCCCGGACTACAAGTTGCAGTTGCTGCCACAGGAATATGGCAAACAGGGAATCTTCGCCCGCCTGACCGACTGGCTTGACGAGAACATGCACCGGTTCGGTTTCTTCCGGCCCTTCCGCGAGGACCGGGGCGGCGTCAGTCCGGAACCGTGGCATCTGAGTTACGCCCCGGTCTCCCTCGCTGCGGTCGAATTGCTCGAGCTGCCTGTCCTGCGCCGGGCCATCGAGTTGAGCGATCTGGCGTGCAAGAACCACGTGCTGCCGCGCCTGCCGGAAATCTACACGCGGTTCGTGCTGGCAACCGATCCTCCGCTTTAACTAGCTGCCTTCCTTCTTGCACAGGGCGCATAGCGGCCAGTAGTGCTTCTCCAGCCGCCGCAGCTGTGCCACCTGGTCTTGCTCGAAGAATTTCGTGAGCTCTGCCGCCATCGACCCTTCGCCAAAGCCGAAACCGGCGATGCGCACATGCGTCATCTCCGGTCCGAGCGGCGTGAAGTAGACAACGGTCCATGTGTTTGCGAACGCACGCGCATCGATTCCGGAAGGCGTCTGCCTGATGCGAGTCGACAGCATGTGCTCGGGCTCGAAGCTCAGGATTTCGCTGACCGTGCTGGCATCGCCGGCATTGCCCTCGGCTTTGGCGGGCACGCGGACCAGTCCACCTACTTTAAGGTCGATGTCTGCCTGTGCGATCCCGACGGAGGCATAGCCTTCACGACTCGCGAACCCCTGCCATACGGTGGCGAGTGGAGCACTGATGATCGCCTCTGCCACCAGCGGTTCGGCCGCAGGCGCATGTTGTGCTGCAAACAACATTGCGACGCTGAGCGGGAGCAGCGAGAGGCGCGATCGTGCGGACCTCAGGATTTCTTTCAGCATGATCCTCATCCCCTTGGCTAAAGCCTAAAGCCCAAAGCCCAAAAACCTTCAAGGCCGCTCGATCGTGAATTCGACGTCGGCACTTTGATCTTCGCCGGCTTCCGTCTTCAGCACCCAGCGGTCGCTGATCGTATACCTCAGTTTGAGCGTGTTGATCGATTCCGTCAGGGAAATGCCGTAGCTCACGAACAATCGCGGTGACAGGAACCGGCCAAGCACCAGCGAGGTGTCATTGGCACTGTTGGTCTCGACACCGACCTGCCCCAGGCCCAGACGACGGCCAAGCTGTGCGGCGATGAGACCTCCGCCCTGCAACGCCAGCGTATCGCGCGCCGAACCCACGGCTGCCGTATCGCGGTTCTGCAGATCGTCGATCGGTTTGCCCACCAGCAGGTACGACATGATCTGGGTCTGCGTCATCGAGGGTTCGGAATAGAAACCGAAGCGGGGCTCGCGCAGGGTGCCGCGCACATTGAGCCCGACCTTCACCGTGTCGATGGTCCGTTCGGCCTGGATGTCTAGCCCGGGATCGTCGAGCGGGGAGGCATCGAAGAGCAGACGCCCGCGCGCAATGTCGAGGTTCTGGCCGTACGCTTCGTACTTGCCGTTCGAGACGCTGAGTTCGCCGCGGCCCACGGCGATATCGCCAGTACTCGTCGTTGTTCCGACGCTTCCTGCCAGCTTACCCTGCAGCCCGAACGTATCGAGCTGTACATCGTCGCCCAGGCGAATGCGGATCTCGCTGCTCACGCTGAAATTGCTGCCGATCTCCGCGGGTTTTTCCTGGAGCAGCCGGCTGTCGGGAGAGATCTGCACTGCACCGCTCAGATCCGTCGGCTGGATGCGGGCGCTGGGAATGAAGACTTCACCCGAGGCAGCGATAGTCCGGCCATCGATCAGGAAGTGCAGATCGGGCGCAGCCACCACGCGGTATTCGGGAAGATCCGCAACGAGAAGGTTCTCGCCTTTGAGTTCAAGTGTTCCCGCGGGCAGGCTGTTTTTCCATGCGAGCGTTCCCCCTAAGTTGAAAGTGCCTTCGCCTGCGTGCCCGCTACCCTTGAACTCGAGCTGGTTGGCCGCGAGCGTGACCGCGATTTCAAGCTGGCGCAGTGCGAGGTTGACCCGATACAGGTCGAGTTCACCCTGGTTGAGTTCGATACGTCCATCGAGCTGCGGTGCATTCATCCGGCCCGACACTGCGACATCCGCATTCAGAACGCCGCCTGCATTGTCGATCTCGGCTACCAGCAGCGGCAGCAGGTTGGCGTCGCCCATGCGGGCGCGGATCCTGCCTGTCAACGGCAGTTCGCCAAAACCAGTGCCGGGCACGCGAGTGAGGGTTGCGTTGGCAGCGATGAAGGTTTCGGCTTCGTTGGCCAGGCCCACGGTGGCCGTGATGTTCTCGGCTGTCGCACGCAGATCCGCGCGACCCGAACCGATCTGGATGGTTTCAGTCGTCTTCTCATCGTCACTCAGCAGCTGATAGACGACGGCACCACCGGTCAGGACAACGGAAGTGGCTCCCGTCCAAGGGACACCGGGACTACCGGACGCCGTCAGCTGCATGTCCATCGTGCCGAGATAGCGAAGCGGATTGCGCAACACCAGTCGCAGGACATCGAGAGGCATGTCTTCAGCCGTGGCATCCACCTGCCAGGCACCGTTGCGTTGCCAACGGCCATTCCCGCAGACGCTGCTGTCCACCAGGAAAAGGCAGAGCCGTTCCACATCAGCGCGATCCCGTGAAATGACGACATGGGCAGGTTCCTTGATGCCCACTGCCTGCGAGCCATCCGGATTGTCGAGACGCCCCGACGCGATCTCGCCCGTCCAAGTCTGGTCCGCGTAACGGCCGGTGATCGCAAGTTTCGCAGTCGTCGTTTCGGTGCCGGATCCGGACTTGAGCTCAAGATCCAGCGAATGCGCGTCCGCGTTGCCCTGGCCTGCCAGCGAGAGCGCTTCTGCGCGAAGGCCGCCGCTGCCGAGGTTCCTGGCTTCGATGGCGAGATCCGACGGAGCGATGCCGGCCAGGTCCACGTTGGCTTTGCCGCTGATGCTGCCGATGCTCCAGTCCGCGTACTTGAGTCCTGCTCCATTCACGTCGGCGACGACATGCGGGGTCTTCAAGGGGCCTGTCGCACTCCCATCCAGGCGCACGCGGCCTTGGCTGTTCGGGACGAGATCTCCCAGCGAATTCGTCGTGAACGTCCAGCGCAGGTCGAGCATGTCGCGCAGTGTTCCGCTGGCGGTCAGGCGGGACTCGCCCAATGTGAGGGCGGTGTTCTGGATTCGCCAGCCGGCAGCGTCGCGCTCGACCTGGCCATTGCCGTTCAAGGGCTGTCCACGCAGCTGTCCCTGGAGACGCGCCACTGCCAGAACGAAGTCTGCTTTTGTGTCGAGTCCCTTGCCCGTGGCCGTGGCAGTCAGGGCAATCTTTCCCGGAAACTCCGCGAAGAGCACTGATGGATCGATGTCGCTGGCTGTCGTGCTCAAGGTCCAGCGCCGGGGCTGGGAGAGTTCGAGCGTGCCTGCCCCGGTCATCGTGCCGTCGAGTGCAGCGATCTGGTAACGGGTGATGACGAGTTGTTCGCGTGACAGTGAGCCACTCACCACACCCCGTGCGTTCGGGATGCGTTGCCCTGCGACCGTCGCACTGACGTTGAACTGGTAAGGCAACGGTCCTGACAGCGTCAGTTGCCCCACGGGGCTGGTGACAAGAGGTTCTGCACCAGCGAGGGGCCAGCGAATGCCTGTCCATTCCGCCGCGACGTTGAGTGCAGGTCCGCCTTCGACGAAAGCGACACGTCCTCCAGCCTTCAAGCGCGCGGTCCCCTGCGTCTGCCTGAGTTCGGCCGTGGTGAATACCAGCGTCCTGTCTGTGTAGCGGCCCGACGCCTCGAGTCGCAGCGGCTGCGGATCGAATTCAGGAACAGTGAGATCACCATTGACGCGGATGGCTTCCGGCTGTGCACTGAAATCCAGCGCCACGTTTGTCAGGGAAAACGGGGGCCGCTCCATCCAGGGTTCCAGCGAGAAGGCCGCCGATGTTGCCTGGCCTTCGACGCGCCATTGCCCCTGTGGTCGCGTGAAGCGGCCTTTCACTTGAGCTGCGGAAGGCGCGCGCAGATCGGCGGTAAATTGCATGCTATCGGGCGTGCCAGCAACGGTGGCTGCAAGATTCAGGTCGGGACGATCACCTTGCGGCAACGTTCCGGTGCCCGTGAATCTGAGGCCTACAGGTCGCCCGGCCAGCAATTCAAAATCGCCCTGCGCCGTAAAGAGCGGCGAGAGAATCGCAAGGTCGTCGAGCCAGAGATGTTCTGAGCGCAGGCGCACGGCAGTTTGCACGCGATCTGCAGTGATGACCTGGCCTGCGGCTGTCGTCAGCGTGACCGACATGAGTTCCGCGCGATTCACGGCGATGCGCAGGAAGCCGGGGAGAAACCGCATCTGCGTCTCAGGGGGCGGCTCATCCGGTACGGTCTTGAGTTCGACGGTTGCAGTTCGTGCGGTCAATGCAGTGATATCAATCGTCTGCAGCGCCAGCCAGCGCAGGTGCAGATCGATGGTGATGTCTTCGACGACCACATGAGCGCGCTCATTGTCGAGTTCGAAGCGGTCGATATGTATTGGACCCGTGAGCCGCCCGGACACGCCAGTGACGTGAATTCCGAGCCGGTCCAGCTTGCTGAGCTGTACCGCTGCCAGCTCGATACCTGTCTGGGTATACGCAAGTACGTAGAACGTGCCGGCTGCCGCCAGCAGGAGCAGCGCTGCAACAATGATTGCGATGCGCTTGCCCATCAGAAGAGCGTCGAGATGTGCAGATGCAGGCGCGGTGTGCGCCCTGATTCGGACAATGCCTGCGCAACGTCGATGCCGATGCTGGCCACCGCGACGTGCCAGCGCAGACCCAGCCCTGCCGAATACTCGAGCGGGTCGCCAAAATTGTTGAATGCATTGCCCGCATCGGCAAAGACGGCAGCGCCGAAATTCCGGGGCAGCAGGCGCTCGAGTTCAACGGTTCCCACGAGCAGGTGCCTGCCGCCGATGCTGTTGCCGCTCTCGTCTTTCGGCGATAGCTCGTTGAGGCCGAAACCGCGGACGCTGTTGTCACCACCGGCGAAGAACCGTTGCGAAGCAGGGAGCTCGGAGAACTTGGCAACGTGGCTGACGCCGAGTTCGCCGTGCAGGCGCAGATGCCAGAGATCAGTCAGGTCGAATATGCGTTCACCCTGGAATCTGAAGCGGACGTAAGACGCATCCGAACCGAGGGTGCTCGGCGAGCCCGTGAGTTCTGCAAACAGGGAATACCGCAACAGATTCGTGGTCAGTCCAGGCTGGATCGGCAGCGTGGAATAGCTGATGCCGGGGATGAGGAGGAAGTCGGACTGGCTGCTTCCCAGCGGGGAATCCGTGCTGGGAGGCAGTTCGGTTTTTTCATTCGACAGCCTGAGGAAGACGACCCGTTGCCACTTGCCCATGACTTCGGTGAGGCCGGCGGCGAGTTCATCTTTTTTACTGATTGTGTCGCCGAGTTCCTCGTTGCGGGTCAGCAGACTGAATTCCACCTTCTCGAGCGCGAGATCCATCACCGGGATGGCGTAGCGGATCGAGGCTTCATCGACGACGGAAGAGCCGGTCAATCCAACCTGCATGCGATGGCCCCGGGAATTCACGCGCCGGTCATCCCACGTGAGGCGACCCCGCGCCTTCGTGTCCGTGGCGTAACCCACGCTCGCCGCATAACGATGCCGCTTGTTGGGTGCGGCCTTGATGCTGATGGGAACGATGAGGCGCTCGCGATCGCGTTCGCCGGTTTCGATCTCGACGGTGGAGAAATACTGCGTGTCGTCGAGAACGTATTGCGTGCGCAACAGGGCATCGACCGAATAGGGATCGCCTTCGCGCATGCGCAGCAGCCGCTGCATGGCCGAGTCGAGGATGGCGTCCTGCTCCACTGCAATCGGACCGAAGTGATATTGCGGACCGGTTTCAAGCTCAAGATCGATGGTCGCCCGACGCTCCATCGTGTCGATGACGAGATCGTTCCGGGTGAGTTTTGCGTCGAGGTACCCCTGGTTGGTCGCGGCGCGCAGGAGATTGGTTTTCACCCGCTCGTAAGTGCCGTGGTTGAGGCGTGTGCCCGGCCGCAGTTCACGCCGGCCCAGCAGGTCGACGATTTCACGCTGCTCCGCCCCCGGACCGGTGACGTTGATGGTGACTGTCGAGATACGGATATCGCGACCCGGCTGGACGTTGATGGTGACTTTCCAGTTGTTGTCGTTTGGCACGACCGTGTAGTCGACGACGGCCTGGTAGTAGCCGAGCGGCTCCAACGCCCGGCGCGTCTCGAGCGGAATGCGCCGCTGCAGGCGCGCCATCGTGTCGGGGGAAATATCATCGCGGTCGGCATACCGCGAGAGGCTCAGGAAGGCGCGGATGTTGTTCGCGAGCTCATCGCGCACACCCACGATCTCGACATCGACATCCGCGGCTGCACGACTCGAAGCCAGCAGGAATGCCAGCAGGATGAAGCCGGCCCTGAAGCAGGCTTTCAGGGTTACTCCGGCGACGAATCGAACGCGGGGTCGCCCACCGCCACTTCATCGGGATCGCGCGTATCGAACCAGACTTCCGGCAGGTCCGCGCTCTTGAATTCGAACCGCGAGCTGCCGGTCTGCACGCCACCGGAATCAAACCGTCGTTCATGCAGGATGGTCCGGCCCGTGCGCTCGACCAGGAGAACGCTTGAGCACCGCGTGCCATACCGATCGTGCACGATGAACGGCGCGGACACGATGCGTTCCCATTCGAGCGGCAGGCCCGTCGAGGGCAGGCTCGCAACGGGTGCCTGTTCGCGATCGCCCAGCACGTTGAATAATTCCTCGGGTTCCACGTCCGGTTGGGCCAGGAGCTTCGTGAATCGTTCCCGTGTACGCGTGAGCTTGGGCCACGGCGTGTCGAGCAGGTGATTGCTGATCCCGTAGATGCCGCTGGCCAGCGCCCTCGGGCCTGAGTCGCCGCGGTTGGAGAAGTAATAGAGTGCGCGGGGTCCGCCGACCAGCAGGTTGAAACCGGAAAACCGGGGCGCGGCACCCCGCAGGTCGTCGAGGTATTCCTTGGGCGAGGTGGCGCCCGTCAGAAAACGGGGAATCAGGCTGCCTCGCGAGGGGGCTCCTTCCACCGGAGCCTGGAGGTCCCGGAAATTGGTGACAATCCCGAAGCGACCCGAGCGCGCAACCCCGAGCCAGGTGCCCCCGGCCTGCAGATCGCGGCCGCCAAGGATCCGCGGGTCGTCCTGCCACCAGTTGAGGGGTGCGGAGGAACGGTCGTGGAACTCGTCGCGATTGCCCGCGAGCACGAGTCGATAACGGGGGTGGGCTTTCCAGCCAATGAGTAGCAGGCACATGGCCGCGATTGTAGCGGCAACCCTGCGTGCCCGGTTATGCCGTCAGCCAGTCCTGGATGAGGCGGTAAGAGATCGACTGCTGCGGGGGCAGCAGCATGCGCCCGGATAAAAGGTCGGCACGGCTGAACCAGCGCGCATCCTCCAGCTCGTCGTCGTGGCAGACGATATCGGTGGATGTCGCGCGGGCCATGAACCCCAGCATCAGGGAGGCAGGAAAGGGCCACGGCTGCGAGGAATGGTAGGTAATTTCTCCCACCCCCACGCCCGTTTCCTCGAGCACCTCGCGTGCGACCGCGTCTTCCAGGCTTTCGCCCGGTTCGACGAATCCGGCGATGGTGGAATAGCGGCCCGGCGGCCAGACGGCCTGCCGCCCCAGCAGGGCGCGCTCGTCGTCGCCTTCGCCATGGCTTACCAGCACGATGATGGCGGGATCGATGCGCGGGAATTGCTGGGTATCGCAGCGGCTGCAGGTCAGCAGATGTCCCGAGCGGCTGCTTTGGGTCTGGGCACCGCAGGCTCCGCAGAAGCGGTGGCGGGAGCGCCAGTGAACCATGGCCCTGGCGTAGGCAAGGAGGCCGGCCTCATCGACAGGCAGCACGCCACCGATGCCCCGCAGGTCCTGGAATTCCGCTTCCGGCTCGATCGCAGGTGGAGTGTCTCCCTGGACCTCGAATGCAAAGCAGAGCCGGCTTCTGAATTCGCCGAGCAGGACGAGATCCGCCGGGCTGCTGACCAGCGGCGCCGCCTGCTCCCAGTCGAGCAACCTGGCGGCGGGTGTGCCTGCCCGTTGTTCAACCAGATTACGCAGCCGCCAGACGGGTACGAGCAGGACGCCTGTTTTCTCGCGCAACGTCACCAGCCATGGCTGGCCCTCCCTGAGCCGGGAATTCCGGTCCAGGTAACGTCCCGCGAAAATATTCGGCAGGTTATGCCCAGATCTCGTCGTCAGTGGGCACCTTCCTGTCGGTAATGACCTTGCCGATGCGCGAAACGTTCATCAGGTGCTTGTAGTCGAGATTCTCGGAGATCGAGTTGCCGCCCCACGATCCGCAGCCGAGCGTAGTGGTCGGCGCAAATCCGTTCGTGAGTGACCCGCCCGCCGTAAGTGCGCTTGCCTGGTTCACGACCAGCCGGCTGATCGGCAACGCGACGCCCGCCTCGCGGATGTTTTCCTCGCTGTTCGAGTGCAGCGCGGCCGAGTGGCCAGCGCCTTCGACGAGGAGGTTTGCTTTCGCTTTCGCCACGGCTTCCTGGAACGTGCCGTACGGCAGAATCGCAACGACGGGGCAGAGCTTTTCCTTCGCGAGGAGGTCGGCGGTGCCGGCTCCCTTCGCGGGAAGAAGAATGATGCGTGCGCTCGCAGGCACGTCGATCCCTGCCAGGGCCCCGATCTCGCGCGCGGTCCGGCCGACCACGTCCTTGTTGAGATGGCCGCCGGGAAATACCACTTCGCGCAGCTTCTGGACCTGCTTTTCATCGTCGGTGAACCAGACCTTGCCAGTCTGCTTGAACAACTCGATGGTTTCGCCGTAGCCCTCTTCGGGAGCCAGGACGAACTGCTCATGTGAGCAGATGATGCCATTGTCGAACGACGCGCCCAGAAGGATCTTGTCGACCGCAGTCTTCAGGTCCACACCGCGGTCGATGATGACCGGCACGTTGCCCGCGCCCACGCCGTACGACGGCTTGCCCGAGGAATAAGCGGATTTCACCATTGCTCCGCCACCCGTCGCGACGACGACATCCACCGAACGCATGAGCTCCTGTGTCTTTTCCACGGAACCGTTCCTGATGGTCTGGATGAGGTTGTCGGGGCCGCCGTGCTTCTTCACGAGCTTCATGAACTCCTTCGTCAGGTGCTCAGTGCACTTCTGGGCTTTCGGATGCGGCGCGAAGATGACGGCGTTGCCGGCCTTGAGCGCGAACATGCCGTTGCACATCGGCGTTGCGACTGGATTCGTGACCGGACACACCGCGCCCACCACGCCCATCGGTTTTGCGACGAACACGAGATTGTTCTCGGCGTCCTCGCCGATGATGCCGCGCGATTTCTTGCCCTTCAGGTTGTTCCAGATGACGCGGGCCTTGCCCTTCTTCTTGAGGACCTTGTCTTCGTAGTTGCCGAGGCCGGTCTCGTCGACGGCCATGCGCGCGAGCGGCTCGGCGTTGTCGTACACGTACTTCGCCATGTCGCGCACGATTGCGTCCACTTTCTCCTGCGAGAAAGTTTCGTATATGACTTGCGCTGCGCGGGCCTTTGCAACCAGTTCCTCGACCTCGTTATCCACGGCGATGGCGCGTTCGGGCATGCTCATGACGACTCTCCTGCGAGGAATGGCGATCGACTCTGCATTATCCGGCAAGGCGACTACGGTGCCAACGGTTGCGTTATGCGGCGTCAGGCGCCGTTGCAGTGAGCCAACCGGCTTGAATTCCCCGATGTCCTGTTTTCAAACGACATAAGGGGCAGCGCGACGGAGCAATCGCCAGGGCGTCGCGGACGAATGCTCCGCCGCAGACCGGGCAGCGCTCCACCTTAAGATCCTCGCCGTTGGCCAGCGCGCGCAGCAGGAACCAGGCATGTTCGAACGACAGGTGCGAACCTCGCCACGACTGCTGGTAGGTTTCAAAAGCATCGCAGAACAGTTCACCGAATTCGAGCGTTCGCTGGGTTGAAGTGCCGTCGCGGGAAGTTGGCAACAGGCCGAGCGCGGCAAAGATGCCGGCCAGCAGCGACGCTTCCAGTTGCGTGACGGTGTTGCGGATGAAAAAAGTGACCTGCTGGGGCGACTTGCCGCGCTTCCGGCGTACCGTGCGCCCCTCCGGGCTCGCCGTGATGTAGCTCCGGTATAGCTTGCGGATCCGATCGTCCGTCAGGCCGGTACACAGCCGGATCGTGCAGGTACGGGCCTCGTGCCGGATCATCCTGAGTGCCAGATCGAACCGCAGGAGGTCCCGGGTATAGCGGTGTTCGGTGATGCGCATGGGGACTCCCTGTCCTCGCAATTGATCGGAAATTGACCCTGGATCGTGTTCCGGACGCGGCATGGCGTCCTCCCTTTGGTTATGGCATAAATACCATATATGGTCCAAACGGACCATATATGGTTATTTTCAGGCTATTTCAGAGAGGGAGAGGGAAGTGGAGATACCGAAGAGTTATTTCAGGCATGTGCCCATCTTGGCACCCGCAGCCGTCGCGCTGCTCATCAAGATCAACCGGGACTACCTCGACCTGCTGATCGCCGGATGGCAGGAAGGGGCCAGCGTGCTGGATGACGGGGTGATGAGTCAGTTGGGCGGTGTCCCGGCCGAAGTGCTCGATTCGATCGCCGCCTGTTCCTATGCGCTCTTCGCGCTCGAGTTTCCGGCTGATTTCTCCGCGACCCGGATTGCCTCGCAGGTCCACGATCCGGTGACCGAGCGTTACAGCACGTCTGCCGGCGACGCGGGGGCCTGGCCCGCATTCATCACCACGGCGTGGTTCTACGCCTGGCACCTGAGTCGAAACAGTCCGCTGTCGGCCCGTGTCATGCTGGGGCTGTCGATTGCGGGCGCGGAGGAGCTGGCACGGCTCGATCCCTGGCAGCTGCGCCATATCGCGGGGCGGCAACCTGCGCCGCTGTCGCCGCGCTGGCCGACCAATCCCTGCTTCTGGCCTGATCTCGTCCGTTTCGCGGACAACCGGAATCCACTGAGGCTCTGCGTCGCGAGATTGCTGGGGATGCAGCTGCTCGCTGCAGACATGGTGCCGTTGCCGGCCGCCCGCGAGCGGCGCTGAGGCACATCATCATGATAGGCTTCGCGGCCCATGAAAGCCCTGTCGCTGAGCCAGCTTACCAAGACATACAAGAACGGAGTCCATGCCCTCAAGGGCATCGATCTGGATGTCGAGGAAGGCGATTTCTTCGCACTGCTCGGGCCCAACGGGGCCGGCAAGACCACGGCGATCGGCATCGTGACTTCGCTGGTGAACAAGACCAGCGGCAAGGTCCGGGTGTTTGGCCACGATATCGACAGTCACCTTGAACTGGCCAAGTCCTGCATCGGCCTCGTCCCGCAGGAAATCAATTTCAACCAGTTCGAAACCGTATCGACCATCCTCGTGAACCAGGCCGGGTTCTACGGCATCCCCCGCAACGTCGCACGCGACCGGGTGGACAGGTATCTCACGCAACTGCAGCTCTTCGAGAAGCGCAACGCGATATCGCGCAGCCTGTCGGGAGGCATGAAGCGCCGGCTGATGATCGCCCGTGCACTCATTCATGAACCGCGCCTGCTGATCCTGGATGAGCCAACCGCGGGCGTAGACATTGAAGTCCGTCGTTCCATGTGGGACTTCGTTCGCCAGATCAATGCAGCAGGCACGACGATCATCCTTACGACGCATTATCTGGAGGAAGCCGAAACGCTTTGCCGCAATGTTGCAATCATCGACAAGGGCTCGATCATCGAGAACGACCGGATGAGCCGCGTCCTGCGCAAGCTTCACGCCGAGGTCTTCGTATTCAACCTGCGCGATCCACTGGCCGCGGTGCCCGCCATGCCGGGTTATCCGGTGGTCATGCCTGACGATCACACGCTCGAGATCGAGGTGTCGAAGGAGCAGAGCCTCAACGACATCTTCACCCGTCTGACCGCGCAGCGGATCGAAGTGCTGTCCATGCGCACCAAGACCAATCGCCTCGAAGAAACCTTCATGCGCCTTGTCGAAGGACCGAAGTCGGCGGGAGCCGCACGTTGAGCGCTTCTCCGGCTACCGGGGAAGCGGGAAGATTCAGGCTGAATCTCGTCGGATTCAACACCATCGTCATCCGCGAGTTCAACCGCATCGTGCGGATCTGGGGCCAGACGCTGCTGCCGCCCGCAATCACCGCGACGCTTTATTTCATCATCTTCGGCAGCCTGATCGGCCAGCGGATCGGGGCGATGGGCGGCTACACGTACCTGCAGTACATCGCGCCCGGGCTCATCATGATGTCCATCATCACCAACTCCTATGGCAACGTGGTGTCGTCGTTCTTCGGTGCGAAGTTCGGGAAGCACATCGAGGAGCTGCTGGTTTCGCCGTTGCCCAACTGGCTTATCGTCACCGGCTACATGTGTGGCGGAATGCTACGCGGCCTGCTGGTGGGCGCAGTCGTCACGGTTATTTCCCTGCTGTTCACGCATCTGCAGGTGGCGCACCTGTTCGTCGTGTTGTCGGCGGTGCTGCTGACTTCCATCGTGTTCGCGCTGGCGGGCCTCATCAATGCGATCTTCGCGAAGAACTTCGACCAGATCACGTTCATCCCGACGTTCATCCTGACGCCGCTGACCTATTTCGGCGGCGTGTTCTACACGATCGCGCTACTTCCCGGATGGGCGCAGACCTTAAGTCACGGCAACCCCATCCTCTATATGGTCAACGCCT
Organism: Steroidobacteraceae bacterium; assembly: GCA_965279735.1. Taxonomy (GTDB): domain Bacteria; phylum Pseudomonadota; class Gammaproteobacteria; order Steroidobacterales; family Steroidobacteraceae; genus CAIUGU01. Next base: position 3,595,143 of record OZ257260.1, read on the forward strand.
TTCGCTACGGATTTCTCGGCGTTTCGGACGTCAACCTGGCAGTGGCCTACGCGATCATGCTCGGATCCGCCGCGGCTCTCTTCATCGCCTGCGTGTGGCTGCTCGAGAGAGGCACGGGGACCCGCGAGTAGGTCCCCGGCCTGATCCGCCCAAAGTCAGCGCTACTTCTGCTTCCAGGCGCCGCCGCCGTCCTTGTAGTACCAGCCACCGCTCGCGCGATCGATCCAGCGCTGCGCGAAGGTCTTGCGGATATCGGCTTCCCATTCGGGATGACCGTTGGCCTTGGCAATCTCGCGATACAGGTTCGTGCGATCCGCGTTCTCGTCGGTGACCAGCTTGCGGGCTGCGTTGCGCTCCGGCAGCGGGATTGCATTCTGGTCGCGCACGTCGATGAGTCCATCGTTCGTGAAGCCCACGGCACCCGAATCGTAGTAAGGCTTCAGCTGGCCGTGCCGGGCCTCCATGGACTGCGTGATCGCGCGGACCGCAGGCGTGGCGATATTGAGGTCAGCCTGCGCGTGAGCAGCCGGCACGATGAAGTCGAGTACATTGCCCGCCGCTGCCAGCAGCATGCGAGGTGCGGCTGCCGGTGAAGCAATCGACGTCTGCGGACGATTCGATTCGGTCGGCTTCTGGGCGGGACCCCACACATCCTCGATGATGCGGTCTGCTGCCTTTTCTGCAGCCGCTGCAGGAAAGTAGACGTTGATGGTTACGCAGGCCGACAGGAACAGGCAGACGGCGGCAAACTTGAGCGGAATATAGCGGCGCATGGGTTGTCTCCTTGAGGCCAGGCTGCCAGAAGTCTGGCACGTCCTTCGTGAACCGGATCTGAATCGTATCATTGCACTACGGGCCCTTCCGACTCCGCAATTGCCTCGAGTTGCGCGACGAGGCGTGGCCAGTCGACCTGGGTTGCATTGCCTATCACGTCGATGCGAGGCAGTCCCTTGCCCTTGACGAGATAGTACCCGCCGTTCGGTGCCGGATCGACGCCGTCCATCAGGCAGATTTCGTTCTGCAGCCGGCAGGAGATACCGAGCCGCGCGTAGTTGAATTCATCGAAGAAGCTCATGAAGCCACTCGACAGCGCGGCGCCTATGCCTGCGCCACCACCGCCGATGTTGCCGATGTTCTGCACGGCACGCTGGCTGATGCGATGCTTTGAACGATCCTCGGGTGGCGTATAGAGCCGCAAATCGAATTCCACCGGCATCCAGTTGAACAGCACCATCTCGTTGACGTAACCCGACAGTCGGCCGGTGATGAGGCCGAACGAGAACGCGGAAGTCACCTGCTCGAGGTCGAGGTTATAGATGCCGATGCTCGAATACAGCCTCGGCCAGGCGCTGAACGGTTGTTCGAGACGCAGGTCGCTCACTTCGATCCGGCCGTCGAAGACCTGCGCTTGCAGTGTCGTGGCCAGCGTCAGGATGCCGTCTTCCAGCCTGAGGTCCGTGATCTTGCCCGCCAGTTGTCCGCCGAATTCGGGCCAGCCGAATGCACGTGACAGGAGTCGGACACTGACAGGCAGGATGTCCGCATCCAGTGCAAAAGCCATGTCCGGAAGACCGGCCGATGTGATGCGAAAGCGGCCTACTTCGAGCGCGCCATCCAGCACCGGAAGATGGATGGCCTTCAGCAGTTCAAAGTCGCGCGCGCTGGCACGGAAGTCTAGAGTGGTCGGGCCGAGGTCGAGCCCGAGCAGCAAGCCGCCCTCCCATGCCAGTCGCGAAGCGGGCGATGATTCTGCGGAATTGCCGCCACGCCAGGCGACATTGCCGTGCAGTCCGAAAAAAGCAAATTTGCCGGTGCCATCGTCTGCCGATACGCCGTCGAGCGTGAGCTCCACCTGTTGCGGCACGCCCGCCGCAATCACGATGTGGCCCGCCACCGTCCCGATGGTTTCCAGTTGCTTGAACGCCGTGTCGAGCAGGAAAGGCTGCAGATAACTGGCGTACGCACCCGGGAACTCGAGTTTCTCGATCATGACGTCGAGCTGCTCCAGCATCGATTCACTCGCCGGGTTCACGATGCCTGAGCCTTGCCCTTTCAGAACCGCACTATGGTCGACCGCGAAGCGGTTGAACGCGATACGGCCGTCACTTCGCAAGCTGCCGGCTGCGGTCGCAACGAGGTGATGAATGCCGAGATCCAGAAATACGGGCTCTGCGTAGGCTTGCCCGCCGGTTGCCTGTACTGCGACTGCGAAATCCCAGTCGCCGCCGCGTTGTTCGACATGACCCGACAATGCGGCAGCCAGTTTGTCGCTCGCGAGCGTGCCCGTTTCGTTTGCTGTCGTCAGATCCATCATGGTGGTCCTGAAGTCGATGCTCGCAGGCATCGCTCCCTTCCCGTGGGCTGTCAGCTCAAGGTCGAGCGTCCCCTCGGCCGTCATGACGGGAAGCGGAACAGAAAAGGTGTTGGCAAGTGCAAGGAGAGAACCCACGTTCACTGACTTCAATTGCACATCCGCAGTCCAGGCCTGATCGCGCAACGTGACTCGTCCGGAGGCCTTGCCCTTGCCGAGATTCAGGTCTTCGACCCGGACATCAAGTGCGCCGCTTGCAAGCTCGTACGTCAACGCTGCACGGAAGCGCTGTCGACCGAGTTCCGGCAACACCGCATCGACGGTGGCTTCGGCACAGCTGAGACTGCGGCTTTCGAGCTGGAACGCAGGGCAATTCACGGTGACGTTGCGGAGCGGCGCTGCAATTCCCTCGACAGCAATCAGGCCGGCCGTCAATCGGGCGCCCTTCAGGTTGGCGCCGGATTGCGCAAGTCCGAGCGTGATGTGCAGGTTGCTCGCGCGCCAGCCATCGCCCGCGATTGCCTCGAGGTCCACCGTCGCGGTATCGATGGCTCGTACCATCGATGGTAGAAGTACCACGACTGTTGCAACGGCAAGCGTGGCGAGCAGCGGCAAAAGCGCGCGTAACTTGTTGCAAGATTTACAGTTGCTGCCTGTCATGAAGCCCGGCCATGGCGTCCCCGATGATTGCCCGCTGCTGGCCATGATGACGAGAAAATTTCTGCACTGCACGCAATCAGTCGTCGCTGCAGGTCCGTGCGGGCCGGGCATGCATCGAACAATCAGAGGTTCCCCAACTGTTGTACTCTACTGGGGAAAATCATCGGGGGTGTATCGTGCGCTACGTGAACTTGTCCTGGCTTGTGGCTTTGGGCGTGATGGCGGGTTGTGGCCAGCAGGCAGCCGACCCGAATGCAGGGAGTCCGCCACCCGCTGCACCCGCAGCAATCCAGAGCGATGCACCGGCTGCGATTGCGGCTGCCATCGCGAGCACCGAACGCCTCATGGGCGATACCGATGAGGATGCGCGTCGCCATCCGCAGGACGTACTCGATTTCCTCGGCGTTGAACCCGGCATGCGTGTGCTCGATTTCCTCGCCGGTGGTGGGTACTACACCGAGCTGCTGTCACGCATCGTCGGCCCTGACGGTACGGTCATCGCCTACAACAACGGCCTGTTCACCAAGGTGTTTGGCGAGCGCCTGACCGAGCGTCTGGGCGGAGGGCGTCTGGTCAACGTGAAGCCTCTGGCCGGAGAAGCGAACGATCTCGCTCTGGAACCGGGCGAACTCGACGCTGCGATCTTCATCATGTCCTATCACGATCTCTTTCATACCCCCGAGGCCGGCGAAGCCGCCACGAACGTGCCACAGGTGATTGCGAAAGTATTCGAGGCGCTCAAGGCGGGTGGGGTCGTAGTGGTGCAGGACCACGTTGCGGTTGCAGGAGCCGATGTCGTCACGGCTGCGAATGCCGTGCACCGGATCGACCCCGAAGCCGTGAAAAGTGCCTTCACCGCTGCGGGATTCACGTTCGATGGCGACAGTCCGGTTTTCGCCAATCCGGCTGACGATCATACGAAGATGGTTTTCGACGAGTCGATTCGCGGCAAGACCGATCGCTTCATGATCCGCTTCCGCAAGCCGCTGCCCGTGGATCCACCGCGGACAGAATAATTTCAACGACGGGGGTTCCAATGAAAATGCCACTACGTGTCGTCGCCCTGGCGGCGGCGCTGTTCTTTGCCGGGCTGCAAGCGCAGGCCGCCGCGCCTGCTGCGGACAAGGCAGCCATCAAGGCCGCGATCGCTAGCCTTGACAGGCTGCCCTCCGACAGCGCGGAAGATGCGTGGCGCGAGTCCGCTGCCGTTCTCGAATTCCTGGGCGCACGGCCGGGCATGAAGGTCGTCGACGTTGGTTCCGGCGGCGGCTACTTCACGGAGCTGCTCTCGCGTGCCGTCGGTCCGCAGGGTTCGGTGACGGCGCAGAACCCGATGGGCTTCGTGACCCGGCTGACCGCCCGGCTCGAAGAGCGCTATGGGAAGAACCGCCTGCCGAACGTTCAGCGCCTGGAAGGTGATCCGATGGTTCTGCCGGCTGCTACCTATGACGCCGCGCTGATCGTGAACTGGTATCACGAGCAGTATGGTTCGCGTCCGCCGCCCGCAGGTGCACCTCCGCCGCCCACTCCGAATCCGGCTCCTTTCGTCGCCGAGGTCTTCAAGTCGCTGAAGAGCGGTGGCGTCGTTGTCGTGCAGGATCACACCGCGAATGCCGGTGGCGCGCCGATCGAAGTGGCTTCCACCCTGCATCGTGTCGATCCCGAAGTCGTCAAGAAGGATTTCCTGGCGGCCGGATTCACGTTCGACGGTGAAAGCAAGGTCCTGCGCAATTCCACGGACGATCACTCGGTCCGGGTCCATGAGCAGGGCATGCTGCACAAGACGGATCGCTTCATCCTGCGTTTCCGCAAACCCTGACCTTTGTTCCGGGAGCGGGATTGGCCTGTCGCCGATCCCGCTCTCTTCCCTGCGGCTCGTCATGCCGTAGAATCGGTCCCGGACTTTCACCTCGTGCCGGGAACCCATGGCCGCCAAACGCGCCTTGATCGTCGACGATTCGCGTTCCGCCCGCGTCATCCTGAGCCGCATGCTCGAAACCTATGGCCTGCAGGTCGATGCGGCCGAGACCGCTGAGCAGGCATTCGAATTCCTGACCCATAACCGCCCCGATGTGATCTTCATGGATCACCTGATGCCCGGGATGGATGGCTTCCAGGCGGTGCAGGCACTCAAGGCCAATCCCGCCACGTCGATGATCCCGGTGATGATGTACACCTCGCAGGAAGGCGAGCTGTATGTGGGGCAGGCGCGCGCGCTCGGTGCGGTCGGCGTGCTGCCAAAGACGGTCAAGCATGCTGACGTCTCGCGCGTCCTGTACCAGCTCAACCTCCTGCATGAGCGCCGCGAGAACCGCTCGGCTGTCTTTGAATCCGCCGAGCAGGAAGGAGCCGGCTCTTCCCGGCCACAGATGGAAGTGGAAGTCGATTCGGCGCGTGCTGAAAGCATCGATCCCGTTCCCCAGCACACCGATATCGAAGCCGCACTGACGCCGCTGCTCGCAAGGGCGTTCAAGGAACAGCAGATCGAACTCAGGCGCTTCATGCTCGCGAGCTTCGAGACTTTCGTGCGGCGGATCGGCACCGATATCAAGACGGCATCCACGCCACAACAGGGAGTCGCCGAGCTCGACGCCTCGCTGTCATCGCCGGAAACCGCGACTTCCTCACGCTGGCCATGGGTGATGGCGGGCATTGCCGTGGTGGCCTTGCTGCCAACCGCCATTCTCGCTGCGTTCTACGTACAGATCCTGGATACCACCCGCAGCCTGACGGATGCAAACGCGCGCCTTGCACAGTTGGTTGCCGAGCAACAGGTGCAGATCAACACCCTGCGCGATGCGCCGCCGAATGAACTGGTGCCCGATCCCACCGGAATTGCATCGCCCGCAGCGCAGGTTGAGGTGGAGACCGTCGGCTATGGCGAGACACCCCTGTCAGGTGCACGCGTCGAGAAACTCCGCACCCTGCTTGCACGCCTGCGGGCCGAATCCTTCAAGGGCACGGTGCGAGTCGAAGCCTTCGTGGGCGATTTCTGCCTGGCAGGCAATGCGCTCGAAGGCTTTTCGCTGGCCGCCGATGATTCGCCCGCCCGGCGTTGCGAAGTGACGGGCAATCCGTTTGAAGATGGGCTCAACGCGGCCCAGCGGCAGTCCTTGCCCTTCGCGAATCTGGCTGCTTCTGTCGCGCAGGAAACGCAGGGTGCCATCCGTGTACAGGCAGTGTCGTCGGGTCGCCGGCCCAGCATTCCTTATCCGGCGCAGTCCGACGGCCTCACGGCAGGCGAATGGAACCGTGCTGCCGCGCGCAATAACCGCGTTGAATTCACGATCGAGCCGGCTGGATGAGCGAAGCTGGTTTTGCTCCGCCGGTCTGGTTACGCAATTCCCATCTGCAATCCATTCTGCCCACCAGCCGGTTGCGGCGGCCATGGGTATTGCCGCGAGCCCGGGCCCTGCTTGCGAGTTCACAGCAGCAGGTTCTTGATTGCGGTGAGGGCGTAAGGCTCTCGGGCCATCTCGCGCGACAGGAAGATGCGGGCAAGGCTCCTGCGCGCACTCTCGTTGTCCTGTTGCATGGCTGGGAAGGCAGTGCGCAATCGCTCTACGTCCTGTCACTGGGCGGGCATCTTTTCGATGCGGGCTACGACGTTTTCCGGCTCAACTTCCGCGACCATGGTGACAGCCATCACCTCAATCCCGGGCTCTTCCATTCCTGTCGAATCATGGAGGTCGTCGGCGCAGTCAAGCGCCTGCAAGCTCTCCATCCGGATCGCGAGCTCGTCGTAGGTGGCTTTTCGCTGGGTGGCAACTTTGCGTTGCGGGTCGCGGCGCGGGCGCCTGCTGCAGGAATTTCACTGCAGCGCGCATTCGCCGTCTGCCCCGTACTCAGTCCGCAGAACACGCTCGCGATGCTCGAGACCGGCTGGTTCGTCTACCGGCAGTACTTCATCGGAAAATGGAAACGCTCGTTGCGGATCAAGCAGCGCTGCTTTCCCGAGCTGTACGATCTCGAGGACTTCCTGACCTTGAATACGCTGACGACGATGACCGACTACATGGTCCGCCGCTACAGCGAGTTTCCGGATCTCGATACTTACCTGACCGGTTACGCCATCGTCGGCGATGCGCTGGCGGGTCTCGCCGTCCCCAGTCACGCGGTGCTGGCGGAGGACGACCCCATCATTCCTGCCCGCGATGTTGCGGCTCTTGCGCACACACCTTGTCTCCGGCTCACCACCTCAAGATATGGCGGCCATTGCGGCTTTCTCGATCGCTTTGGCCAGGAGAGCTGGGTGAACAACTGGGTGATGAAGGCGTTGACGAGTTAGGACGCCTGCCACTCCGCGATCTTCTGCCTCTGCACTCCGAGTCCTTCCACGCCGAGGGTGACGATGTCGCCGGGCTTGAGGTACTGCGGTGGCTTGCGTGCCATGCCAACGCCCGAAGGGGTGCCGGAGTAGATGACGTCGCCGGGTTCGAGGGTCATGAACTGGCTGAGATAGCTCACCAGGAAGGCAACCCCGAAGACCATCTGGTTCGTGTTCGAGCGCTGACGCTCCTCTCCATTCACGTTGAGCCAGAGTTCCAGATTCCCGGGATCGATAGAGCTCCCGGCGAGAATGAACGGTCCGAGTGGCGCGAAGGTATCTGCGCTCTTGCCCTTGACCCACTGTCCGCCCCGGCGAATCTGGAAATCACGTTCCGAAACATCATGCCCGGTGGCGTAGCCCGCGATGTGTGCAGGCGCATCTTCTTCGGTGATGTATTGCGCCCGCTTGCCGATCACGATCACGAGCTCCACTTCGTGGTCGAGCGCGACAGAGCCCTTGGGCTGGATGACCTCATCGTCAGGGCCGTTCAGGGACGTGACCGCCTTCATGAAGACGACCGGTTCCTTCGGCACTTCGAGCTTCGCCTCCGCCGCGTGTTCGCGGTAGTTGAGGCCGATCGCGATGATCTTGCCGATGCCCTTGATGGGCGCGCCAATCCGCGGGCTGCCCGCGACAGCGTGCAGCGATGCGGGGTTCATGCCCGCCAAGCGAGTGATCCATTCCGGCGACAGCGTTTCCGGCGTGATGTCTTCCAGGATGCCGGAGAGGTCGCGGATGATTCCGTCAGCGTCGAGCAGCCCGGGCCGCTCATGACCTTTGGGTCCGTAACGCAGCAGCTTCACGCCTGCTTTGCCTTGTGAAGTTTCGTTCGCCATATTAGTTCACTCGCTAAGTGGTGAGTTCACGCATTGCCTGCTGCCAGCGTTCGTGACGCTTGCGCAGGGGGAGGTTGTCGGTGGGTGCAAAGCGCACGATCTCGGCATTGGGCGTCCAGTCGCCCGGTGCGCCCGCGATGAGAAAGGCGAGGCCAGTGGCCGTTGCTTCGCGCAGGCTGGAACGCTCGACGGTGAGTTCCGTGAGATCGGCGATACAGGCGCAGAGATAATCGGATTGCGAGAGGCCGCCGCCCGTCAGGATTCGCGTCAGGCCGGATTGCACTGCCTGCATGGCTGCCACATTGGTTGCGATCAGGAACGCCATGCTCTCGACGACTGCGGCAACCTTCGCGAGGTCGTCGGCCGGAGCCGCGTCGAGGAATCGCGATTCAAGATGTGGAATCCAGTACGGCGAGCCTACGCCGGACACGCCGTTCAGGAAGACCGGGATCTCAAGGTCCGCGACCATTTCGCGCGTCAGCGAATTCGCTGCCCGATGATCGTCAAGCGCCGTCTGGTCATCCAGCCAGTCGAGCGCACTGCCTGCACCGTTGACAGTTCCTTCGAATGAATAGCGCGCGCCATCCTGGTCCCACCACAACACACTGCGCAGCAGCGCAGTGTCTTCCCCTGGATCCGTGGAGATAGGGCATTGCAGGAATGCTCCGGTCCCGAGGTTGAGATAGAGCGTGTTGCCGTCCGGCAAGCCATGTGCAAACGGCACGGCTGATTGATCGCCGGTGCACGCGATGAGCGGTACGGTGTGATCTGGCAGCAGCAGCGTCCCGTAGGCGTGATGGCTTTCCACGGAGCGGGGCAGCAAAGTCACTGGAATGCCGGCGAGTTCAAGCAAGCGAGGGGACCAGTCGCCTGTGGAAATGTCCCAGAGCAAGGTACGTGATGCATTCGCAGGATCGATCAGGAAGGGCTTTTCCTGGCAGAGTTGCTGCAGCAGCCAGCTTGCGAGGGGTCCCATCGCCAGTTGACTGCGCGAGGCCGCTTCACGAACCGCCGGAATTTCATCGAGACACCAGCGCAGCTTGCTTGACCCATAGTGGGGTGAAAGCTTGAGACCACTGATGCGTCTGATCTCTGCCTCGCGGGACTGCAAGCCCTGCAGCCACGATGAATTGCGTCGGTCCTGCCAGGACAGCACCGGGGACAAGGCCGCCAGAGTGCGTTTGTCCCAGCAGACGACGCTGGAGCGTTGCGTTGCCAGGCCCGCGGCAATGATTCGCTGCGTATCCGTTCCCAGTGCCTGACAAACATCCGCGATGGCGGTGCGCACCGACTCCAGGATTTCGCCCGCGACGTGTTCCACGCGGTCCGTGCCACTGCGATAGGTGCTGACCGGAGCAAACGCTTCAGCGATTTCGCGACCAGTGCGGTCGAAGACAATGGCTCGGCTGGCATGTCCGCCCTGATCGATGGCGAGGAAGAGCGGCTCATCCCCGTGGCCCGCCAGGGTAGCCAGCTCGCCGGACAGCCCGCGCAGTTCGCCGATCAGCCAGTTGAATTCGTCTCGCTGCATCTGTTGTTCTTTGGTACAGCTTTGCTGTTTACAGCTGTCGTCTACGGCTTTTGGCACAGCCTACAGTCTTTCTAATCCGCTTTCAGCCGGATTTCCTTTGTATCTGCTCGTGGCCGGGTGGATGGTAGCGAGGCTGAAATTCTCTGCAGGACCTGTTCGGCCGCGGCTCGCCAGCCTGTCAGCTTGCCGCCGTAGATCGTCAGGATCCGCGGATGATCGCCGCGGTCCACATCGAACAGTGTTTCGCGCGAACGGCCAAAGGCTTTGCCACCTGCAGCCGGCAGTACCCTCAGACCCGCAAAACTTTCCAGGATCTGCACTGACTCCTGGCCCCGGTATTTCGGGAAGTAGTGGCGGACGATGTGAGCGAGATAGTCGATCTCGCTCTGCAAAGGCCTGACGTCATCGGGATTGCCGCGAAAAACCGTTTCAGTGGTGCCGACAAGCGTGTGTCCCTGCCAGGGCATCACGAACACGACACGGCCGTCATGGGGACTTTCGACGTAGTAGATCCCGCGCTCGATGGCACCGCGCAGGGCGATGTGCGTGCCCTGCACGAGATCGACGGGGACAGGTTTCTGTGCGGGGCTGACCCGTTCAAGAATTCCTGCTGCCCACGGACCCGCTGCGTTGATCAGCACTCGCGCCTTGCAAGTACGCGCGTGGCCGCTCTCCGCATAGGTAACACTGACTCCTTGCGGCTCAAGTTCAGCAGAGAGGAAGTCGGCGGGAACGGCGACTTCAGCGCCCAGCTCCTGCGCGGAACGCACCACCGCCCGCGTCAGCGCTGCGTCGTCGGTCTGGCCATCGTGGTACACGAGCACGGATTCGAGGCCTCGTGTTTCGAGGCCATCGAGCTGGTCCCAGTCGCGCTTCGGGATCGTTCCAAAGCTCGTGCCGGGACCGAAGCCACCCAGCAATGCATATAAAGAGAGACCCAGCCGGAGTTGCCACGGACGTCGGCGGGTGGCGCGATAGACCGGAATATAGAACGGCGTCAGGTGGACGAGGTCCGGAGCATTCCGGAGCATCAGCGTGCGTTCGTGCAGGCTTTCGCGAACCAGCCGGAACTGACCCGTCTCGAGATACCGGAGCCCACCGTGGATGAGCTTGCTGGACCGGCTCGATGTGCCATGGCCAGGCGCGCGTTTCTCAAGCATCAATACCGAATGCCCGGCGGCCGCTGCAGCCTGTGCGACGCCTGCGCCGTGGATGCCCGCCCCGACGATCACCACGTCGAAGTCAGTCACGGGGATTCCATCTCGCGGAACTCGCGCAGCAACGAACGCACCGCCATCGTTTCCACGAACGCCGCTCCGCGCGCGGCGAGCTCAAGTGCAAGGTGCCGTGTCGTCACCTCATAGATGGCCCACTGCCAGGGTCCGCGCCAGAGACGGCTCTTGGACTTCGTGAGCAACTCGTGATCGCAGAACAGATACTCGGGTGCCACGGCTTCGCACTTGAGGGCCGTGAGAGGAGAGATGTCCGAGATCACCCAGCCGATCCGCAGGTTCGCGAGCTGACGCGCCAGATGTGCACCCGCCAGATCGAATGAAATCACCACGCATTGCGACGCTACCGGTTTCAGGATTTCGCAGACCCGCGTCACCATGGTCTCGTGACCGAATGCCCGCAGGCTGCCACGCTTCAACTCAACGAACGCAGTCGCGTCCGGAAAAGCTTCCAGCAATGAAACCGCTTGGGCCAGCGTGGGAATGCCTACATCGGAATACCTGTCGCCCAGGCGGCCGGCCTCACCCACCTTCACCTGTTCGAGCTCTTGCCATGTCATTTCGAGCGCGTTCCTGTCGAGACCGGCAGTACGGCCGAGGTTTGCGTCATGCAACACAATTGGCAGGTGGTCGGCGGTCAGGTGGACATCGAACTCGATGTGCTTCAGTCCAAGCTCCAGCGCCGAGCGCAGTGCAGGGAGAGTGTTCTCCGGAAACTCCGCAGCATTGCCTCGATGCGCGACGATTTGTGGCAGAGCAGTATTGGCGGGGGCGGACATGTGTGTCGATTCTACATTCGGCTGTCGTCGGCGTAGAACGACTACTTGCCTTGAGGGGGAGCGTTGGACGTATAAGAACCAATGGGCAAGGCGCTGGCAGTGGTTGCGTTCGCAGTATTGGTTACGTCCTGTGGCGGAGGCGGGTCATCGACTCCAGCTGCTCCACCCGTCACTCCACCGACGACACCCTTGGCAGGCCTCGATCAACGGCCAGGCAATACCAGCTGCGTGGCCTGGGCACGCCCCACGGGCACCGATGCGATCACAGTGCCTGAAGTCTTCACGGGGCTGCCGAAATTTTCGAGTCCCCTCCGGATGCTGCAGGCGCCGAACGACAGCACACGGTGGTTTGTCGTGGAGCAGGGGGGGCGGGTTGCCACCTTCGCTAATCAGGCATCGGTCAGCGTTGCAACACCCTTCATCGATATCACGGCACGCGTGCGTTCGACCGGCGAGATGGGCCTGCTCGGCATGGCCTTTCATCCGAACTTCCCAAGTGATCCTCGCGTGTTTCTGTCCTATACGACAGGAACGCCATTGGTCTCCAGGATTTCTTCTTTCACAACACCGGATCTTGGGCAGACGCTCAATCCCGCCTCAGAGCAAATACTTCTGACCCTCAATCAGCCGGAGAACAATCACAACGGCGGCCACATCGCGTTCGGTCCTGACGGCTATCTCTACATTGGTTTTGGCGATGGCGGGGGTGGTGGGGATATGCACGGCGCCATCGGCAACGGCCAGCTGCTGACGACGCTGCTCGGGAAAATGCTCCGCATCAATGTCGGCGCAGCCGCGGCGACAACTTATACGATTCCGGCCAACAACCCTTACGTCGGCAATGCGCAGTGCGGAAGTGGTGGCACGGGTGCGCAGAACTGCCCTGAAATCTACGCCTCCGGTTTCCGCAATCCGTGGCGCTGGAGTTTCGACCGCGATACGGGCGAGCTCTGGGTTGCCGATGTAGGTCAGGACGCCTGGGAGGAAGTGAATGTCGTCGAGCGCGGCGGCAATTACGGGTGGCGATCGCGCGAAGGCGCCCATTGCTACAACCCGGCCAGCAACTGTCCCACGGCAGGTCTCACTGATCCCGTTGCCGAGTACAGCCATGCGCTTGGCAACTCGATCACCGGGGGCTATGCCTACCGTGGTCCGCAGACAACCAATCTTCGCGGTCGCTATCTGTTCGGCGATTTCGGTTCGGGACGCATCTGGGCGTGGCTGCCCGATACCGCGGCTCAACCGCGCCAGCCGACCCAGCTCGCTGCAACGACGTTGAACATTGCGTCCTTTGGAGAAGGCAACGACGGGGAGCTGTATGTCGTCAACTACGCGGGCAGCCTGCATCGGGTGGTGTTCCAGGCCGCAGGCGCTGGCGGCACCGTGCCTGCTTTGTTGTCAGCGACCGGCTGCGTCGCCAGCACCAGTCCCACCCAGCCCGCAACAGGACTGATTCCCTACACGGTGAATGCGCCGTTCTGGTCGGACAACGCGGAGAAGCAGCGCTTCATCGGTCTGCCCAATGGCCAGAACATCACCGTCAATGCGGATAGCGACTGGGAGTTTCCAAACGGCACCGTGCTGATGAAGAACTTCCGCATCGGCACGCGGCTGATCGAGACGCGGCTGCTCATGCGTCATCCCGATGGCGTGTGGGGCGGCTACACCTATGAATGGAACGCCCAGCAGACAGACGCCACACGCGTGCAGGCCGGGGCAGTGCGCGATATCGGTGGCGGACAGCAATGGATTTTCCCGAGCGAAACGCAATGTCTCGAATGCCACACGAGCGCGGCGGGGCGCAGCCTGGGGCTTGAGACTGCACAGCTCAACAGGTCGTTCACCTATGCGTTGACGGGACGAACAGCGCACCAGATCACGACCCTCAACGCGATCAACACGCTCTCGCCTCCGGTCACCGCAGATCCGGCGACGCTGCCGGCCTTGAGTGATCCTGCAGACACAGCAGCGAGCCTGGTCAATCGCGCGCGCAGTTACCTGCATACGAACTGTGCACAATGCCATCGGCCGGGTGGTCCGACGCCGAGCACGATGGACCTGCGTTTCAGTACAGCTCTTGCGGCCACGAACACCTGCAATGCCGTGCCTGCCAGCGGCGATCTCGGAATAGCCGGCGCACGCATCGTGATGCCGGGCAACGCGGGACAATCGGTATTGAGCGCCCGCATCAACCGTCGTGACGCGCATGGCATGCCGCCGGTGGGCTCGAATCTGGTCGACAGTGCGGGCGTGACGCTGATCAACCAGTGGATCAATTCGCTGACGGGTTGCTGAGGCTCCCGCCTTACTTCCGTTTTTCCTCGAACGTCACGACAGCCTGCCCGCTGGTGATGGTCATCTCGCCCATCACGACGGCGCCTTTCGCAATGGCGATGGTTTTTGCACGGATGTTGCCTTCGATGCGGGCGGCCTTGCCGATCTCGAGCTTGCCTTCCAGCTTGAGGTCGCCTTTGAGTTGCCCGCCAATCACGGCGCTGCCGGCGGTGACGGGGCCGGTCCAGCGGGCATTCTCTGCGAGCAGGAACGCGCCCTTGATGCGGCATTCGCCAGTCGCGATGCCTGCAACGGACAGGTCCGAATCGCAGGCCATGTCACCCACGAACTCGGTGCCGGCGCCGATGAATGTCGGACTGCCAACGATGCGGTCAAGAAGCCGTCGGCGTGGGAGGTCAGCCATGGGAGTCCTTCATTAAAGAGAGTTCGCCGGCCATGAGTATGTCATCCCTTGCCTTGATCCCTTGATGCGGTGCGGCCTTATGTCCGATCTGCATCACAGACTGACAGGGTTCGCCTTAAGGCCCGCCCGAACCTGACAAATTTGGTCAGGCCGTGGAACGGGATGGTCGTCCTTTAAGGCTTTGATATAAAAGGATTTATGGGCTTGGCACATGCCTTGCAAAGTCATGGGCAAAGGTAGCAACAACACATGTTCAACTTCAACACCGCCACTCGCGAAGTCATCGCCCTACTGCTCCCGGATTCGGGGCCGCAACCTGCCACTGCGCTGGTGCGCGGGGTGGATGGGCAGATGTCGCTGGAGGCCGTTGAAGAGGGCAGCAATTTTGCACGCGACATGATGACGACGGGGTGCTTCCGCAAAGGCAAGCCGATCGTCGATCCGGTGTCGCGGGAAATCATGGGTTACGAAATGGAGATGATCCCGGGCCCACTCGCTTTCATGCGCTGAACCCCTACTTCCCCGGGGGTTCTCTGGTCTTGCGCCGCTGCGCTCTTCCCCGCGCCGCGGCGCTTTTTTTTGCCCTTTTTTTTGCCTTGTACGGCGCCGTATCCGTAGACTGGCCGTCCTATTAAAACAAGATCGGGCGGAACTCCAGGTGAGCATTACACGTGGCCTCGACGAGCCTGCCGGCATGGGATCGCCCGGCTGGCCGCGCAAGCAGGGTCTTTATGACCCGCAGTTCGAGCATGAAGCCTGCGGTGTCGGCTTCGTGGTGGATATCAAGGGCCGTAAATCCCACCGCCTGCTCGAGCAGGCCATCGAGATCCTGAAGAACCTGGATCATCGCGGTGCCTGCGGCTGCGAGGCCAACACGGGCGATGGCGCCGGCATCCTGCTGCAGATGCCCCACACCTTCCTGAAACAGGTCTGCGCACAGGCCTCGATCGCCCTGCCGGAACCGGGCTGGTATGGCAGCGGCATCGTTTTCCTGCCGCGTACACCCCACAAGCGTCGCCGCCTGGAAGAAAGACTTGAGCAGATCGTGCAGTCCGAAGGCCAGTCGCTGCTCGGCTGGCGGACCATCCCGACCGACAACTCCATGCTCGGCGAAACCGCCAAGGCCAGCGAGCCGTTCATGGCGCAGGTCTTCATCGGTCGCAATCCCGAGCTGGCCGACGAGCTCGCGTTCGAACGCAAGCTCTACGTGATCCGCAAGCGCGCCTACAGCGAGATCCGCTCGTCGACGATCGATGGTGCGGAGTCGTGGTATGTGCCCAGCCTGTCGGCGCGCACCTTTGTGTACAAAGGCATGCTGCTGACGCTGCAGCTTGACCAGTACTTCACTGATCTCAAGTCACCGTTCATGGAAACGGCACTCGCACTCGTGCATTCGCGTTTTTCCACGAATACGTTCCCGAGCTGGGATCGCGCGCACCCGTATCGCTACATCGCCCACAATGGCGAGATCAACACGCTGCGCGGCAATATCAACTGGATGAAGGCGCGTGAAGCGCAGTTCGCATCGCCCGCGTTCGGCGAGGACATGGCGAAGATTCCGCCGATCATCAACCCGAACGGCTCTGACTCCGCGATGTTCGACAACACGCTGGAACTCCTGGTGCTCGCCGGCCGCTCGTTGCCGCATGCCGTGATGATGATGATTCCCGAGCCGTGGTCGAATCACGAAAGCATGGATGAGGCGACGAAGGCTTTCTACCAGTATCACTCGACGCTGATGGAACCCTGGGATGGTCCGGCGTCCATCGCGTTTACCGACGGCGTCCGCATTGGCGCGGTACTCGATCGCAACGGGTTGCGTCCGTCCCGCTACTGCGTGACCAAGGATGGCCTTGTGGTCATGGCATCGGAAACGGGGGTCCTCGAGATTCCTCCCGAGGAGATCCTGCACAAAGGTCGCCTGCAACCCGGCCGCATGTTCCTGGTCGATACCGAACTCGGCCGCATCGTCGATGATGAGGAGATCAAGCGGTCGATCTCGCGTGAACGTCCGTATCGCGACTGGCTGGATGAATACCTGGTTCATCTCGACGAGCTGCCCGCAGCGCCGCGAGTGCCCGTGCCCGATCACGACACGCTGCTGCACCGGCAGATCGCGTTCGGCTATACGTTCGAAGACCAGCGTCTGTTGCTCGCACCGATGGCCCGCGATGGCGTTGAAGCCGTGGGTTCGATGGGCAATGACACGCCGCTTGCGGTGCTGTCCTCGAAGCCGCGCCTGCTCTTCGACTATTTCAAGCAGTTGTTCGCGCAGGTGACGAATCCGCCGATCGACTGCATTCGCGAAGAGCTCATCACGTCTTCTGAAGTCTGGCTGGGCTCGGAAGGCAACCTGCTGGCGCCGCGGCCTGCCGATTGCCGTCGCTTGCAGCTCAAGGGCCCGATCCTGACGAACGAGGATTTCGCGAAGATCCGCCGCGTGGACCTGCCGCAGCTCAAAGTTGGTCTTCTCTCATCGCTGTTTCCTGCCGAGCGCGGGGAAGCAGGTATGGTCAAGGCGATCGAGGAGCTGTGCCTCGAGGCTCGGCGGCTCATCGAGGAAGCCGAGAGCAGCATTCTCATCGTGAGTGATCGCGGTGTGGACCGCGAGATGGCGCCTATTCCTTCGCTGCTGGCCGTGTCGGCATTGCATCACTACCTGATCCGGACCGGCCTGCGAACCAAAGCGAGCCTCGTGCTGGAAGTCGGCGACGCGCGCGAAGTCCATCATTTCGCGCTGCTCATCGGCTACGGCTGCAGTGCCATCAATCCGTACGTCGCTTTCGAAACGATCGACGGCATGATCCGCGAAGACATGCTCCCCAATACCGACCACAAGACGGGGTGCAAGAACTTCGTGAAGGCCGCGACCAAGGGTGTCGTCAAGGTCATGTCGAAGATGGGCATCTCCGCGGTGCAGAGTTATCTCGGCGCCCAGGTGTTTGAAGCCGTCGGATTGCATCAACACATCGTCGATGAGTATTTCGTCGGTACACCCTCGCGCGTCGGCGGCATCGGCATCGATACGGTCGCGAAGGAAGTCCTGATGCGTCATCACGCCGCGTTCCCGGAACGCGAGGTGAATGGTCATACCCTGCCAGTAGGCGGCCAGTACCAGTGGCGTTCCGAAGGCGAGCATCACCTGTTCAATCCCGAGTCGATTCATCGCCTGCAGAAAGCGGTGCGGACCGGCAGCTATGCGACGTACAAGAGCTACGCGCAGCTGATCAATGAACAGGCGAAGCAGCTGAGTACGTTGCGCGGGCTGCTGGATTTCAAGCCTTTCACGCCGATTCCGCTGGAAGAAGTGGAGTCCGCCACCAGCATCATGAAGCGCTTCAAGACGGGCGCAATGTCGTACGGCTCCATCAGCAAGGAAGCGCACGAGACGCTGGCCATTGCGATGAACCGCATTGGTGGCAAGAGCAATACGGGTGAAGGCGGCGAAGATCCCGAGCGCTATATCCCGATGCCCAATGGCGATTCGAAGAACTCCGCGATCAAGCAGGTGGCCTCGGGTCGCTTCGGCGTGACGAGCGAATACCTCGTCAATGCCCGCGAGCTGCAGATAAAGATGGCGCAGGGTGCCAAGCCCGGTGAAGGCGGCCAGCTGCCGGGCAGCAAGGTCTATCCGTGGATCGCCAAGACGCGCCATACGACTGCAGGTGTAGGCCTGATCTCGCCACCACCGCATCACGATATCTATTCCATCGAAGATCTCGCGGAGCTGATCCACGACCTTAAGAATGGCAATCGCCACGCACGCATCAGCGTGAAGCTCGTCGCCGAAGTCGGCGTCGGGACAGTGGCGGCCGGTGTGGCGAAAGCGCACGCCGACGTGGTGCTCATCAGCGGCTACGACGGCGGCACGGGCGCATCCCCGCAGACTTCCGTCATGCATGCAGGCCTGCCCTGGGAACTCGGATTGGCTGAGACGCACCAGACGCTGGTACTGAACAATCTGCGCAGCCGGATCGCGGTGGAGACCGACGGCCAGCTCAAGACGGGTCGTGACGTGGTCATCGCAGCGTTGCTGGGCGCGGAAGAGTTCGGCTTTGCGACGGCGCCGCTCGTTGCGACGGGCTGCATCATGATGCGCGTCTGTCATCTGAATACGTGCCCGGCCGGCGTCGCGACACAGGATCCGAAGCTGCGCGAGAAGTTCGCGGGCAAGCCGGAGCACGTCGTCAATTTCATGCGCTTCATTGCGGATGACATGCGCGAGATCATGGCGCAGCTCGGTTTCCGCACCGTGGAGGAAATGGTCGGTCATGTCGACCGTCTTGAACCCCGCAAGGCCATCGATCACTGGAAGGCGAAGGGCTTCGACTTCAGCAACATCCTGTACCAGCCTGATGTCGGCCCTGAAGTCGGCCGCTTCCGCCAGATTCCGCAGGACCATGGACTCGACAAGTCACTCGATCTCACCGTGCTGCTCGACCTGTGCAAACCGGCAATCGAACGTCGTGAAACCGTCATGGCTGACCTGCCGATCCGCAACGTCAATCGCGTTGTCGGCACCATCACCGGCAGCGAAGTGACAAAGCGCTGGGGTGCGCGGGGTTTGCCCGAAGACACCATCCGCATCCGTTTCAAGGGCTCGGCGGGACAGAGCTTCGGCGCTTTCCTGCCACCGGGCATGACGTTCCATCTCGAAGGGGATGCGAACGACTACGTCGGCAAAGGGTTGTCCGGCGGCAAGCTCGTCATCTATCCCGCAAGTGGTTCGACGTTCAAGCCGGAAGACAACATCATCGTCGGCAACGTGGCGCTCTATGGGGCGACAAGCGGTGAGGTCTATATCCGCGGCATGGCGGGCGAACGTTTCGGTGTGCGCAACAGCGGCGCGCAAGCCGTTGTCGAGGGTGTAGGCGATCACGGTTGCGAGTACATGACGGGCGGCAGAGTGGTCGTGCTCGGTGCCGCGGGCCGGAATTTCGGCGCGGGCATGTCAGGAGGCGTGGCGTATGTACTCGACGAACGGGGTGACTTCGGCGACCGCGTCAACCGGCAGATGATCGATGCCGAACCGCTCACCGATCCCGATGAGCTGATCGAAGTGCGGGTCATGATCGAATCGCACCGGACCTACACCAAGAGCACGCGTGCGCAGGACATCCTCGATGCGTGGGACACGATGGCGCCAAGGTTCGTGCGGATCATGCCGCGCGATTACAAGCGCATGCTGGCAGGTATCCGTCGCGCCCATCTGCAGGGGCTTTCAGGGGAAGAGGCCATCATGGTGGCCTTCGAAGAAAACTCGCGCGACCTGGCACGGGTCGGCGGTAATTAAACAGCGAGATCAGGCGAGACCATGGGCAAACCGACGGGCTTCATCGAATACCTGCGCGAGGTGCCGGTCGACCGTACTCCGGTCGAGCGCGTGCGCGACTGGAACGAGTTCCATTTGTCACTGGAGGACAAGCGGCTGAAGTCGCAGGCCGCCCGGTGCATGGATTGCGGTGTCCCGTTCTGCCACACCGGGACGCTGATCAGCGGCATGGCGTCGGGCTGTCCCGTCAACAACCTGATCCCCGAGTGGAACGATCTCGTCTATCGCGGCCTCTGGCGTGAAGCGCTCGAGCGCCTCAACAAGACGAACAACTTCCCGGAATTCACGGGCCGCGTCTGTCCTGCGCCGTGCGAAGGTTCCTGTGTGCTCGGCATCAACAATCCGCCGGTCACGATCAAGAACATCGAGAACACGATCATCGATCGCGGCTGGGCAGAAGGCTGGGTCGTGCCGAATGCACCGGATGTCCGCACCGGCAAGAAAGTCGCGGTCATCGGTTCGGGTCCCGCAGGTCTTGCAGCGGCCGCGCAGCTGAATCGCGCCGGACATACGGTGACGGTGCTTGAGCGCGCCGATCGTCCGGGCGGTCTGCTCATGTACGGCATTCCGAACATGAAGCTCGACAAGCAGGATGTCGTCCTGCGCCGCATCCGTCTCATGGAGCAGGAAGGCGTCAAGTTCATCTGCAACGCGAACGTCGGCGAGAACGTCGAGACGCTACTGCTCCTGAAGGATTTCGATGCCGTGGTGCTATGTACGGGCGCCACCAAGCCGCGCGATCTGCCCATCGAGGGCCGTGAACTCAAGGGAGTTCACTACGCGATGGAATACCTGACCTTGAGCACGCAGGCGCTGCTGAACGGCGGTCCTGAGCACAGCGTGATTCATGCGGCTGGTAAGGACGTCGTCGTTATCGGCGGCGGCGATACTGGTACCGATTGCGTGGGCACGGCCATGCGCCACGGCTGCAAGAGCCTTGTGCAGATCGAGATTCTTCCGCAGCCGCCGCTCGAACGCGCGGATGACAATCCCTGGCCGGAGTGGCCGAAGGTCTACAAGCTGGACTACGGGCAGGAAGAAGCCGAGGCGAAGTTCGGCGCCGATCCGCGCGTGTACCAGACCACGCTCAAGAAATTCCTGGCCGATGCGCAGGGCGCAGTTACTTCGATCGTGACCGTGCAGATCAAGTGGGACAGGAATGACAAAGGCCAGTTTGTCTCCTCCGAAGTCCCTGGCACCGAGAAGACATTGCCTGCGCAGCTCGTGCTGCTGGCGATGGGTTTCGTCGGCCCGGAACAGCCGTTGCTGAAGGAGCTGGGTGTCGAGCTCGATCCTCGCAGCAACGTCAAGGCCGAACACGGCCGCTTCGTCACCAGTGTCAAAGGCGTGTTTGCCGCAGGCGATTGCCGCCGGGGCCAGAGCCTCGTCGTCTGGGCGATCAACGAAGGACGTGGCGCCGCACGTGAATGCGATCGCTACCTGATGGGAAGCACCGACCTGCCCTGACATGACGAATCTCTACCAGCATTTTGTAAAGACCTTCCGCGAGTATGCCGACAGCGACCTGATCGAATCGGGCGGCCGCCTCGTCACGGGACGAGAGCTCGATGCGACAGCCGCCGCCTACGCCGCTGCACTGGCCGAGGCGGGACTGAAGGCGGGGGATCGTCTCGCCGTGCAGGTCGAGAAATCCCTCGAGAATGTTTTCCTGTACCTCGGTTGCCTGCGGCTCGGCGCCATCTACATGCCGCTCAACACGGCGTATCAACCGGCGGAGATCAGGTACTTCCTGGGCGATGCCACCCCGCGTGTATTCATCGTTACGCCAGAACGGCGCAATGTGCTTGAGCCGGTGGCGGTGGCGGCGGGCGTAGAGAAGGTGTTCACCCTCGGCGACGACGGTACAGGCGAGATCGTGGATCTGGCTTCGTATCCACATCCATCGCCACCCATCGTCGATCGCGCGGACGATGATCTCGCGGTGATCTGCTACACCTCGGGGACGACCGGGCGCTCCAAGGGCGCGATGATCACGCACGCCAATCTCGCTTCGAATGCGCTGACGCTGGTCGAGCACTGGGGCTTCACGAACGAAGACGTGCTCCTGCATGCATTGCCGCTCTATCACATCCATGGGCTGTTCGTGGCTTTGCATTGCGCGTTCCTGAGCGGCGCGAAGATCCTGCTGCTGCCGAAATTCGATGGCCGCGTGATGGAGCTGCTCCCACGCGCAACAGTGATGATGGGCGTACCGACTTTCTATACGCGCCTGCTGGCCGACCCGAATCTCGGCCCCGGTACAGCCGGCAGTGTTCGCCTGTTCATTTCCGGTTCCGCGCCGTTGCTTGCCGACACGTTCGCCAGCTTCGAAGGCCGGACCGGTCAGCGGATCCTCGAACGCTATGGCATGACCGAAACCGGCATGATCAGCTCGAACCCGCTGCACGGGGAGCGTCGTCCGGGAACGGTCGGTTTAGCCCTGCCAGGTGTCGAAGTGCGCGTCGCGGATGAGAAGGGGTTGGTCTTGCCCGCGGAACAGGTGGGTGTCATCGAAGTGCGTGGGCCCAACGTCTGCAAGGGTTACTGGCAGATGCCCGAGAAGACCAAGGCGGAAATCCGCGCCGATGGTTTCTTCATCACCGGCGATCTCGGGATTCTCGGCGCGGATGGCTATCTGCGTATCGTGGGCCGCGCCAAGGACCTGGTCATTTCCGGCGGCCTGAACGTGTACCCCAAGGAAATCGAAGAGGCGATCGATGCCTTGCCCGGAGTCGCTGAAAGTGCGGTCTTCGGCGTTCCCCACCCCGATTTTGGCGAAGCGGTGATGGCAGCGGTCATCGTCCGTCCCGGCGCGGAACTAAACGAGGCAGCGATGATCGCAACCTTGCGCGGACAACTCGCCGGGTTCAAGACGCCCCGCAAGGTCTTCTTTCTCGATGAGCTGCCGCGCAACGCCATGGGCAAGGTGCAGAAGGCGATGCTGCGCGAAAGCTATGGCGATACTTTCAAGGCCTGAAAAAGGTTGAGCAGACAAGGATCTTCGACATGCGTGGCTTGATCGCAGCGGGAGTAGTGGGCATGGCCTTGATGGCAGGAATGGCAGAAGCCGCGGCGCCGGCAGTGGCCGTACGAGGTGCGGAGAGCATCGAGTCGGTGACACTCAAGAACGGCATGACCGTCATCGTCTGGCCCAAGCACGACATCCCTAACGTGGCGCTCTACAACTTCGTGAAGGTGGGCAGCCGCAACGAAAGCCCGGGCATCACGGGGCTCGCGCATTTCTTCGAACACATGATGTTCAACGGCACGAGCAAGCGCATGCCCGGCGAGTTCGACCGCATCATGGAGGGCGAAGGCGCGTCCAACAATGCGTATACGAGCGACGACGTCACGGTGTACCAGGACTGGTTTCCGAAGACGACGCTGAGAACCATCTTCGATCTCGAATCCGATCGCCTGGCGAACCTGGCCTTCGTGCCCGAGGTCATCGAGAGCGAGCGCAATGTTGTTTATTCCGAGCGCCGCCTGCGGACCGAGGACGACAACCAGGGTCGCTTGATGGAGCAGGTGCAGGCGACGGCTTTCCTCGCGCACCCCTATGGCAATCCGACGATCGGCTGGCCTTCGGATATCCAGTCGTGGAAGCGCGAGGACCTGCAGCAGTTCTTCAAGACTTACTACGCGCCCAACAACTGCACGCTGGTGCTGGTCGGCGACGTGGATCCGCAGGAGATCTTCAGGCTCGCGCGCGAGTATTTCGAACCCATCCCCGCGCAGACGCCGCCCGGCGCGATTCGCACGAAGGAGCCGGAACAAGCCGGTGAGCGCCGCGTGGTCGTGCACGCAGATGCTCAGACGCCGCTGCTGCAGTTCGCCTATCACTCGCTCTCTGCATCCGACCCCAACATGCCCGTCCTGGAAGTGCTGATGCGGATTCTTGCGCAGGGTGATTCGTCGCGTTTACATCGCGCGCTGGTGGAACAGGACAAAGTTGCGATTGCCGTCGACAGTTACTGGCAGGAAGGTTTTGATCCGGGCCTCACGTGGTTCTTCCTGACGTTGCCTGCCGGTGGCGATGTCGCTGCTGCAGAAGCCGCCTTCACGCGCGAGATAGGCAAGGTTGCTGCAACCGGCGTGACAGTTCCGGAACTTGCGAAGGCGAAGAGCCTCATCACTGCCGATTTCTGGCGCAACCTCGCCACCATCAACGGCAAGGCGCAGGCGCTGGGCACGTACGCAGTATTCCACGGCGACTATCGCAAGCTGTTCGACGTTCCCGCCACCTATGAAAAGGTGACGGCAGAACAGGTGAAAGAGCTCGCGACCACGCTGCTGAAGAACAACAATCGCACGGTCGGCGTGCTGGTTCCCGAAGAAGGCGGGGAGGAAGAGTAATGCGTACCTTCCTGCGCTGCCTGGTGTTGAGTATTGCGGGAGTCGTGATGTCCGTACAGGCCGCTGAATCTCCGGTTGGCGTGCGCATGCCCGCGTTCGAGCGTGTCGTTCTTCGCAACGGCGCAACGCTTTTGCTGATGGAGCGTCACGACATTCCACTCGTTGGCTTCCAGGCGATCTTGCGTGGCGGCGCTCTTGGCGACCCGCAGGGCAAGTCAGGCACGGCCAGCATTCTCGCGAGTCTTCTCGAAAAAGGCGCCGGCAGTCGCGATGCTTATGCATTCGCGGACGCCATTGCAGCGGTGGGCGGTTCGCTGTCTGCCGACGCCGGTATGGAAGGTATTACCGTCTCTGGCGATTTCCTCGCTCGCGATCAGGCGTTGATGATCGAACTGCTCGCAGACCTCCTGCAGCGACCGCGTCTCGAAGCGACGGAGTTCGACAAGCTGCGTGAACGGCAGATTGAATTCATACGGGCTGCGAAGGATGGCGACCTGTCCGGTGTGCTGCCGAGTTACGGTGCGGCTGCGCTCTTCAAGGATCATCCGTATGGACGTCCCGTGTCCGGCAGCGAGACCAGTCTTGAAGCGCTGACCCATGCAGACGTGACGTCTTACTATCGCGACCAGCTCGGTGCCGACCGCCTCCTCATCGCTGTGACGGGCGATTTCCAGAATGCGGCCATGAAGAAGCGCCTCACCGAAGCTTTCGGCAAATGGGCCAAGGCCAAAGTTGCAGTGCCTGCTGTTCCGGCTCCTGCGAAGTTGACGGGGAGGCAAGTACTTCTGGTCGACGCACCGGGTTCGGCGCAGACGTACTTTCTCATCGGGAATATCGGTGTCGATCGCAAATACCCGGGTCGTGCACCTCTCGATGTCGTGAACACATTGTTCGGCGGCCGGTTCACATCGATGCTGAATTCGGAACTGCGCATCCGTACGGGGCTCACGTATGGAGCGCGTTCGCAGTTCGTGCGTCCCAGTCAGCCGGGCCAGTGGCAGATCGCCACTTACACGCGCACCGACGCGACGGTGCAGGCTGCGGACCTCGCGCTCGAGGTCTATGGCAAGTTCAAGCAAGGAGCGGTCGACGCAACGATGCTCGCGTCCGGCAAGAGCTATGTGCTCGGTCAGTTCCCGACGCAGCTCGAAACGGCGCCGCAGTGGGCGCGGCAGCTTGCGGAGCTCGAGTTCTACCACCTGGATCGCAGCTACGTTGAAGGCTACGGCCCGGCGCTCGCGTCAGTCACCCTCGCCGATGTCGGTAAAGTGACGGCTGAAGCCTATCCGTCACCCGACAATCTCACGCTGGTGTTCATAGGCGACGCGTCGGTCATTCGCGAAGGCGTGAAGAAATATGGTCCCGTGACGGAAATGAAGATCACGGACCCCACGTTTTCGCCGCAATGAAAATCGGATACAGGCCGCAGGCAATTTGGCGCTATTTTCCGTAGGACCCTGCCGACAGACTTCGAATGCGAAAATAATTAGGCTCTCTCCATTATCAGGAGAGAACCATGCAAGGTCATCGCTCAGACAGATCCTTGGAACTCGGCAATCAGGCTTGGCAGCTCGTGATGCGGCAGGGCCTGTCGTTCACTGAAGCGGCAAACCTCCTTGGGCTCAAGCCGCTTCGAGTGGCGAGAATCGTGCTGTTGCTGGCTCGCAAGCGGCTCGCGGCGCTCGAATCCGCGGTCGACGCCAAGAGTCGTCTAGCGCGCCGCGCACCTGAAGCACAGATGCATTAGGGGTGCACTGATGGCTATCATCAATCCCGAGCAGCCGCGCGAGATGCCCATTCCGGATCGTTCACCGGAGATACCGCCAACTGCGCCTGTCGAGGAGCCGCCCGCCTCACCGACAGAAGTTCCGCCGCCTTCGCAGCCCCCGGAAGTGCCTTTGCCACAGCGTGATCCGGAGCAGACGCCCGACCCCCAACCTGTAATCGACCCGCCCTATGACCCGCAAGCGGGTTGAAGGCATGATGAGAGTCTCTGCGACAGGCTTTGCGCTGCTTTTCCTGCTGGCAGGTTGCATGTCCGAGAAGGCAACGCTGCCGTTCGACGCCGGCGTGGGTCCCGCACCTCAATTGCCCGAACCGAATCCCACGCGTATTCCGACGGTCAATATCGCGCCCGCCACAGGCTGGCCTGAGGGCGCGATGCCTGTGGCAGGAGTGGGCCTCAAGGTAAAGGAATTCGCGCGCGATCTTGACCATCCGCGGTGGCTGTATGTCCTGCCCAACGGCGATGTGCTGGTGGCGGAGACCAACGCACCGCCCCGTCCCGAAGAAGGCAAAGGCATCAGGGGCTGGGTGATGGAAAAGGTAATGAAGCGCGCGGGCGCTGGCCCCGCGAGCGCCAATCGCATCACCTTGCTGCGTGATACCAATGCGGATGGCGTGGCCGATTTCCGCTCTGTCCTGCTTGAGCATCTGAATTCGCCGTTCGGCATGACGCTCGTGGGTGATCAGCTGTATGTCGCGAATACCGATGCCATCGTCCAGTTCACCTATGCGGCGGGCGCCACTGAAATCCGAGCGAACGGCAGCAAGGTGGCAGATCTTCCTGGTGGGCCTATCAACCATCACTGGACGAAGAATGTCATAGCGAGTCCGGACGGCTCACGTCTTTATGCAACCGTAGGGGCCAACAGCAACGTTGCCGAGAACGGCATGGAGAACGAAGACCGTCGTGCGGCGATTCTTGAAATAGACATACGCAGCGGCGCGACTCGCGTGTTTGCGAGCGGCTTGCGCAACCCCAACGGCTTGGCATGGAATCCGGCGACGGGCGCGCTCTGGACTGCAGTGAACGAACGCGACGAGATCGGGAGTGACCTCGTGCCCGATTACATGACCTCCGTGCAGGACGGCGCGTTCTACGGCTGGCCTTACAGCTACTACGGTCAGCACATCGACGTTCGCGTACAACCACAGCGTCCTGATCTCGTCGTCAAGGCGATTCCTCCGGACTACGCACTGGGCACCCACACGGCATCGCTTGGCCTGACTTTCTACGCAGGCATGTTGCTGCCGGAACACTATCGCGGCGGCGCGTTCGTGGGGCAGCATGGTTCCTGGAACCGCAATCCGCCTGCAGGCTATCGAGTGATTTTCGTACCGTTCGCCAACGGCAAGCCCAATGGCATGCCGGAAGAAATCCTCACCGGTTTTCTGGATGCGAAGGGCAATGCACTGGGCCGGCCAGTCGGTGTGACCGTCGATCGTGCGGGTGCGCTGCTGGTTGCAGATGACGTGGGCAATCGCATCTGGCGAGTGACGTCTGCCGATGCTCTGCAGTAGCTTCTAGCTGCCCCACTTGTCGAGATAGATGTTGCGGGCCTTGCGCCAGCTGTCATCCCAGCGACCGTAGCTGCCATGGGAGATCGCGATAGGCCACGTGCCCATCGTCAATCCGGCAGCTTCGCACTGGCGGCAGAAGTCGAGATCATAGAAGTGATACCGGAAGCGGGGATCGAAGCGCACCGAAGAGGGCTTGAGGCTTCCTGCCCGAGCCGCCAGAAATACGCCATCGAGCAATTTCACCGGAGCAGGCGCAGGTCCGAAAGAATCCAGCTTCCCTGCTGTGCTGCCTGCATGTCGCACCGACGGTGCCTGACTATCCTTACGTTCAACCGGGACGGGTTCGTAGCCGCCGTCCTTGTTCTTCTTCCAGCGCCCGTGCCATGAGCGTCTTCCGAAAGGGAGGTGCGCAAATCCGGACTCGATGAATCGCGCCAGGGACTTCCGGCGCCGCGGTTTCACATGCTTGACGGCGCCGCTTTGCGTGGCGAGTTCATTTGCCACGACACGACCGGCTTTTTCCATTCCCCACCAGGTGGTTTGTCCGGGCAGACGAGAGAGAGAGCCCGCAACGCCAATGACTTCGAATGCGGTCAGGCCTTCGCCCAGCCGTACACCGAAATACCAGTCGTCGATGTAGACGTCGTCATGCACGAAGACGAGCAGATCACCCGGGTTGGAGCGTTCGATGGCCGGGTTGTAGACCGCTGCCATTCCTGAAGAAGACTGGAACGAAGGCTCGAGGACGAACGAAAATCCATGCTGCAGATTTTCGAGCGATTGCGCGAGAAGGGAGCGGCTGAAGAAGGCGTCTTCGTCGTAGCGGGTGGCAACGATAAATCGGGTGCGCATTCCGGCAAGGACTCAATCCCTTAAGGTCTGGCAATACTAGCCGAAGCGGCCCTGTCTGAGCTGGCGTTTGAGCGATGCAACCTGCAGGCGGAGCTGTTCGTTTTCCGCCTTTGAACTGCTCAGGCGCACGCCGATGTAGACGAGGAGGCCGGCCAGGCTCGCGATAGTGCTGATGATCATGTGTGTCCTCGCCGGCGGCCAATAGCCGGATGGAGACTACCCGATCTGGCCCTTCGCCGTACGCCTAATCTCGGGCGATAAGGACTCGCCGATGGACTCGCGAATGGACTGTTGGGGCAATAAGGCGCACCCTTCGCGGCTAACCCGTGCCAGGGGCATGACAGACAGGTTTCAGGAGGCATACATGAACTGGGATATTGCAGCGGCGAACTGGAAGCAGTTCCGCGGAACGGTAAAGGCGCGTTGGGGCAAGTTGTCCGACGAGCACCTCGAAGGCATTGCAGGCCAGCGCGAACAATTGCTGGTGAAGATCACGGAGACTTACGATATCGCCCGTGCCGATGCGCAGCGGGAGCTCAAGGCTTTCGAAGAGCGCAACAAGAACTATCGTCCGAAGTAATTCCCCCGGGTTCTGATTGCGAGGTGAGAGGCCCATGGCAGTCTCAGCCGACTATCTCGCTTACATCCTCGACCAGCTAGCCTCCTTCTCGCGGGTCACGGCGCGCCGCATGTTTGGCGGCGCCGGCCTCTACGCCGACGGATTCTTCTTCGCCCTGATCGAAGACACCCTGTACTTCAAGGTCGACGATTCGAACCGTCAGGACTTCGAGTCGCGTGGCTGTAAACGCTTCGAGTTCGTCATGGAAAAGGGAGGCACACGCACCGTCTCCATGAGCTACTACCAAGTGCCGGAAGAAGTCATCGAGGATCCCGATGAGCTCCGGATCTGGGCGCGCAAAGCACTGGCAGTTGCGATGGCGGCGAATGCGGCTAAGACCAGGCCAAAGGTCACTAATAAGAAAGTCAGCAAGAAGCGGGTTGTGAAGAAGCGATAGAAAACCGCTTGCGGGCTCGCGAGACCTGGGCGTAGGATCGAATCGAATGAAACGTGCAGCCACATCGATTATGCAGATGACCACCGATGGGAGGTGGGCTGCCTGATCGTGCGCGTTTCAAGGGCAGTTCGTTAATAACGCGACTGCCTTGACTTGAACACCCTGGAAGGCAGTCGCCTTACCGGGGTTTTTCATTCATGGATGCCAAGAATCTGCGGATCAGAAGTATCGAGCCTGAGGACTACCAGGCTCTGCATGCATTGCACACCCAGCCCGGAGTGATCCGGGGAACGATGCAGCTGCCATTTGCTTCCATCGAGACCTGGCGAAAGCGCGGACTCGAAAGACCCGATAGTCATCGCGTATTGCTTGCCTGTATGGAACAGGAGGTAGTGGGATGTCTCGGGCTTTCAATTCCCGTATCACCACGGCGAAGGCATGTGGGGGAGATCGGACTGGTTGTCCACGATGAGTGGTGCGGACGCGGAATAGGGACCGCGTTGTTACATGCTGCTGTCGAACTTGCCGATCGCTGGCTCAACCTCACTCGGCTTGAGCTTTCCGTCTACGTCGACAATGTTCCCGCCATCGCGCTGTACAAGAAGTTCGGTTTCAAGGAGGAGGGCAGGTTGGAGCGATACGCATTTCGCGATGGCGAATACGTCGATGCATTTGCGATGGCGAGGGTTCGGAGATGATGCGTCCACGCTGAAAAATCGCTTTGCATTTCTCATCAAAATTGCAGAAAACATCGAGAAATACAGCTTGATTCGTAGGCTCGAAGGAGTACGATACTGTCTTAATAAACAGTACCCGAGGAGACCCGCATGGACGGCAGCTTTCCCACTGTTCCGCGCTCCCTCATCGATCTCGAGTCCGAGATCACGACGCTGGCCGGTCACCTCAATGCCGGCACACATCGCTGGCTGGTCCTCATCGCCGAGTTCGATACCCGCAAAGGCTGGAATGGCGTAGGCGTTCAGTCCTGTGCACATTGGCTGAACTTCAAATGCGGGATCGATCTGGGTGCCGCTCGCGAGAAGGTACGGGTCGCTCATGCGTTGGAAGCGTTGCCGAAGATTTCGGAAGCAATGGCTTTGGGTCAGTTGAGCTACGCGAAGGTCCGTGCACTCACTCGAGTCGCCTGTGCAGGAACCGAAGACTACCTGCTGTCGATCGCCCTCCACGGCACCGCGCACCATGTCGAGAACACGGTCCGTCATTTCCGTCGAGCCAAGGAAGCCGAGGAGCTGTCTCGGGAAACCGAACAGCAGATCAACCGTTGCTTGAGCTATTCGTTCGATGACGATGGCTCGTTGATCCTGAAAGGACGTCTTCACGCTGAAACGGGGGCACTGGTTTTTAAGGCATTGCAGTTCGCGATGGAAAGTCTGGATGACTCCCCTTCGAATGAGCTGGATAAGTCTTCGGACAGCGAATCGGAAGTTTCCGCGGAAACGTCAACTTTTTCTGAACTGACTCCGCGGATGAAACGTGCCGACGCATTGGTCCTGATGGCCGAGAGCTTCCTGGCGAATGGACCCAAGGAACTGAGTGGCGGTGATCGACATCAAGTTGTCATCCACATTGCCGCGGAAACGCTCCAACACAAAGAAGCCGGCTGCTGCGAGATCGAGGACGGCCCTTCCATTGCTGCCGAGACCGCTAGACGCATCACCTGCGATGCCAGTCTGGTTCCTCTCATCGAGAATGAGGACGGCGAACCGCTCGATATCGGCCGAAAGACCCGTTCCATCCCTCCTGCACTGAAGCGTGCGCTCAAAGCCCGGGACAAAGGCTGCCGTTTCCCCGGCTGCACGAACACTAAATACGTCGATGCCCACCACATTCATCACTGGGCCGATGGTGGCGAGACCAAAGCCAACAATCTCCTCTCCCTCTGCCGCTTCCATCATCGTCTGGTCCATGAAGGTGGCATCACTATCCAACGTCTCGACGATGGCGCAGTGCGATTCGTAAAGCCGGATGGGAAATGCTTCGACAGCGTCGTCCCCGGCCACACCAGCGACTGGACACAACTCCCCGCCAGCAACGATCAGCACGACCTCCACATCGACAGAAAGACTGCGATCACCCGCTGGCAAGGCGAACGGATGAACTATGGGCTGGGGATTGAGGTGTTGTTGCAGAAGTGGAGGAAGGGGAAGGGAGTTTCGGGTGGAAAGTCGGGAAGTTCGCAAGGTTAGGAACGATGAGCAACGGTCCGGAGCATTTTTGTCGGATCCGCAGTTGCTGCCTAAGCGTCTCTCAGGCAGATTAAACAGATGATTTTAGTCTTCGATCAAGCGGCGATCCGACCTATCTATGGTCGTCCCATAAAATTGGGACCAAAGATAATTCTCGCAATCTGTGTCATGTGGTCCGCTACCTCAGCGGCATTGGAGCTTTCGGCTCGTCAGCTTCCGCAAAACGGTTTCGAGATCGTATTAAAGAACGGCTTTTCTTTAAGTGAGAGGGATGCTCAGGCATATGTAGCCAGCGCAGCACTGACTTTGTGTAAAGGCCTGGTACCAGTACCCGGAAAGTATCATTTTGAGTCCCATGAGGCCTTGGTAGCCGGCACGCTGCGTGAAGACATGGCGCCTTTTACATTCACGCAGGAAGTAACGTGCATAGCTAGCTCAAATGCTCGAGAAGAGCCCGCGCGCTTGCCAACTATTTCTTCCGCAGAAGAAGAGAAGCGGATTCGAGACGACATTGAAGAGAAATCAGAAGCGTACTTTCATTCACTGGCGGCTAGCCGCTTTGATGAAGCGTATTCCCAGCTCCTCGAATCAGCCATAGACAAGGACAAGGCAACTTGGACCCGAGATGCGCAAACCTTTCAGCTACTAGCTGGAGAACCGCTGTCTATCTCGATTGTAAAAATAACGATCTACGACAATCCAGCTGATGCACCGAATCCTGGTCTATATGTTGCAGCGGATTTCTTGAACTCCTACAAGACCGTACCTTATCAATGCGGATACATCATGTGGTATCAGCCTGTGGGAGGTGGCTTTGGAATTACGCGAACAGAAATAGGTTACGTTACGGCGGTACAGCTAAAATCAATCCCGGAGGCGCAGAAGTCGGAGTTGAAGAAGAGGCTTAAATGTATTGCGCCATAGCAAGCAACTGGCGCGTAGCCGTGATTCATAGAGTGATGACACAGAGACTGACAGTGCGGGCATTCCCGGTTTAGTCTTTGAGAATACTTCCATCCTCTAACCGTGCAGTATGGAAGTCTGATCTTCCAAGGTTGAGGATAGCTTTAGTGACCACCATTCAAATCCACTTCGCCGAATCAGACGCCCAACTCGCGGCAATTGCCCCTGTTCTCCTCCAGCTCCGCCCTGCCTTTACCAAAGACACACTGATTGCGCAGATCAAGGAGCAGCAGAAAGACGGCTACCGGATTGCGTATGCTGAATCGGGCGGAGAGGTTTTGTGCGTTGCGGGGTTCGTGTTTGGGACTAAGCTTTCTTGGGGCAAGAGCATCTATATTGATGACCTGGTGACGGCAGAGCAGCATCGCTCCACGGGTGCAGGTGCCGCGCTTATTGAATGGATCAAGACCTACGCCCGTGAGTCAGGCTGTCAGCAATTGCACCTGGATTCCGGGGTGCATAGATTCGGCGCACACAAGTTTTATTTGCGGCACGGCTTCAATATTGAAGCCCACCATTTCTGCATCCGGGATCTGTCGAAGACGAAATAATAAACTGAAGGGGAAAAAAGAATGACGCGCACGACCAGTCGCAGGGACTTCGTCAGGAACACATCGCTTTTGCTTGCCGCGGCTCATACCGCACCGTGGCTGAGCCTCGCGGAAGCTGCTGACGCTGAACAAGTGATTGTGGATACCTCGGCTGGCAAAGTCCGCGGGCTTTTGAACCAGGACATCAGGACGTTCAAAGGGATTCCGTACGGCGCGTCGACGGCAGGAAAGAACCGCTTCATGCCGCCGGTCAAAGTGACGCCCTGGACTACTACCCGCGACGCGTTTGCCTATGGCCCGAGTTCTCCGCAGGCCGCGCTGCCGAATGGATCTCCGCGAGAAGGTGAAGACTGTCTCGTGCTGAATGTATTCACTCCCGGGTTGAACGACGGGCACAAGCGACCGGTGATGGTCTGGCTGCACGGCGGTGGGTTTTCTACAGGCTCCGGTTCGACGCCGATTCTCGATGGCACCAGCCTCGCTCACACCGGCGATGTCGTGGTGGTGACGCTCAATCATCGGCTCAATGTCTTCGGCTTCACCTATCTCGCAGACGCGGTAGGTCCGGACTTTGCGCTCTCCGGTGGCGTCGGCATGCTGGATATCGTCGTGGCGCTTGAATGGGTGCGCGACAACATAGAAAGATTCGGCGGTGATCCGAATCTGGTGACGATCTTCGGCCAGTCAGGCGGTGGACGGAAGGTTGCGACGCTGATGGCCATGCCTGGCGCGAAGGGTTTATTCCATCGCGCGATCATCGAAAGCGGCGCTGTATTGAAATTGACGACGCCGGAAGACGGGAACAAAGCGACTGCGCTGCTGCTTGCCGAGTTGGGGCTGAAGCCGTCGCAAGCTCGCGAGCTGCAGAATGTGCCGATTGAGAAATTGACCGCTGCGAACGCTGCCGTGAATGACAAGTTCACGATGCGCGAACCGGGGATGACAGAGAACTCCCCAACCGTCGATGGCAAGACCTTCCCCGGTCATCCCTGGGAACCGGCGGCGCCAGCCCTTTCGGCCAACATTCCCTTGCTGATCGGCTATGCGCGCACAGAAGAGACTTGGTACGACCGCCCGACGCCGCAAACGCTGGCTCTTGATGAAGCAGGTCTGAAGGATCGGGTCGCCAAACGTTTGGGCAGCAATCCGGAACCCATCATCGAGGCTTTCCGCAAGGCGCATCCGGAAGCAACGCCTTGGGATCTCTTCATCCTGATTGCCACCGACCATCCGCGCGGCACGTATTCTCGCGAGCTTGCCAAACGCAAGGCGGTTCAGGGCGGAGCGCCCGTATATCTCTATCGGTTCGACTGGGAGACACCGGAGGGCGGCGGACACATGCGTTCGCCCCACACGATCGAGATCCCGTTCGTGTTCAACAACGTCAAGATTGCCGGTCCGTTGATCTCGAAGATGCCCGAGGCCTATGCTCTCGCCGAGAAAGTGAGCGCTTCATGGGTGGCGTTTGCCCGCACCGGAAATCCCAATACTCCGAAGCTGCCGAAATGGCCGGCCTATTCCGTGGCAACACGCGACACGATGCTCTTCAACAACGAGATCAAGGTCGAGAAGGATCCCGACCACGGGCCGCGGTTGGTGATGGAGAAAGAGCTGAAGCTGGCTTGAGCTGACGAAGCAGCGACTACTTCCTGACTTCCTCGTACGCCCACTCGAGCCACGGCAGCAGCTTTTCGATGTCGGCTGTTTCAACCGTGGCACCGCACCAGAAGCGCAGGCCGGGTGGGGCGTCTTTATAGGCGCCGCAATCGTAGGCCGCTTTCTCTGCCTCGAGCAGCTTCACGAGTTTCTTCACCTGATCGGGGGTGAGGTCGAGCGTGAAACACACGGAAGTGTTGGAGCGGTATTCCTGCTTGTCTGCCAGGAAGTGGATCCACGGATGCGAGGCGACAAACGCTTCGAACGCCGCGAGATTGTTTTCGCTGCGCTGGATGAGCGCAGGCAGTCCGCCGATCGACTTCGCCCAGGCGAGCGCGTCGAGGTAATCCTCGTTGGCCAGCATTGAGGGCGTGTTGATGGTCGAGCCTTCGAACACTTCCTCGAGCAGCTTGCCGCCTTTCGTCAGACGGAAGATCTTCGGCAGCGGCCACGATGGCTTGTAGCTTTCAAGACGCTGTACTGCGCGAGGTGACAACACGAGCACGCCATGCGCTGCTTCACCGCCGAGGACTTTCTGCCAGGAGAAGGTTACGACATCGAGCTTTGACCACGGCAGATCCATCGCGAAGACGGCGCTGGTGGCGTCGCACATCGTGAGGCCTTCGCGGTTGTCGGCAATCCAGTCACCGTTGGGTGTCTTCACTCCGCTCGTCGTGCCATTCCATGTGAACAGAATGTCGTGCGCCGGATTCGTCTGCGCGAGATCGGCGAGCCGGCCGTACTCCGCGCGGAAGATGCGGGTGTTCGGCAACTTGAGCTGCTTCTCGAGATCGGTCACCCAGCCTTCACCGAATGATTCCCAGCAGACGGCATCGACGGGACGCGCGCCAAGCATCGACCACATCGCCATCTCGAACGCGCCCGTATCCGACGCAGGCACGATTCCCACACGGTAGTCCGCTGGAATGCCAAGCACGGCCTTCGTTTCAGCGATCGATTTCGCGAGGCGGGCTTTGCCGAGGCCTGAACGATGCGAGCGGCCCAGGATGTCCGTGGGCAACTCCTTAAGCGAATAGCCCGGACGCTTGGCGCAGGGGCCGGACGAGAAATTGGGAACGTTGGGTTTGACGGTGGGTTTCATGAATGGACTACCAATCTGTCGGTTATTTGCCAAATAGTTGCGCGATATCAGCGGCGTCGAGCAGGCGCCATTGTCCCGAGGGCAGGTCACCCAGCGTCAGCCCCCCGACGCGGCTGCGATGCAAGGCTTCAACATGGTTGCCGACGGCTGCGAACATGCGCCGCGCCTGATGATACCGCCCTTCGGTCAAGGTCACGCGTGCCTGCTTCGGGCCGACTACTTCCAGCGCCGCCGCCGCAAGCGGTGTTCGTTCGGATTCGAGCATCATCGAACCACTGCCGAAAATTGTACCTTCATCGCCGCGCAGATTGCGGGCGAGGGTGGCCTCGTAAACCTTTGAGAGCTGCGACTTCGGATGCACGATCTTGTGCAGCAAAGCGCCGTCATCGGTCATCAGCAGCAGGCCTGTCGTATCCCGGTCCAGTCGACCCACCGTCGCCACGATCGGCGAGCGCAGACGAAAACGCGGTGGGAGCAGGTCATAGACAATGGACCCGGGATCAGTGGTCGAGCACGTATAGCCCACGGGCTTGTGCAGCATCAGCGTGAGTGGCGCCGGAGGATCCAGCGGCTCGCCATCGAAACGGATATCCGCGTGGACTACCTTGTCGTCGGTATAGAGAACCTCACCCTGCGGGTTCGTGAAGCGTCCTTCGCCGAAGAGCGTCGCGACATGCTTGCGGCTACCGTAACCGAGGTTCGCAATCAGCTTGACGAGTCTCATCGCTGCACTCCCTTCACTGCAGAGATGATCTTGAAGCCATTCTGTTCCGCTACTTTGGTGACCTGCGTGAAGTGTTCACTCAAGACCGATTCATACGGCAGGTGACGATTTGCCACGAGCCATAAACTCCCGCCATTGTTCAGCGCGGCTGCGGCAACAGCGATGAAGCGCCGGCCGATGTCAGGCCGGTCGGCGCGGTTCTGCGTGTGGAACGGCGGATTCGAAACGATCACGTCATAGCGACGCGGCAGGCCCGCGGTGACGTCATGCCACAGATAGTCGATCTTCGCGTTGGTTGTGGTAGTCGCGACGTTGAGCCGGGCGAGATCCAGTGCACGCGCTTCGGATTCGTACAGGTCGAGAGCTTTGATGCGCGGACAACGCTGCAGCAGTTCCACCGAGAGAAAGCCGAAGCCCGCGCCGAGATCTGCTGCAACTCCGGACAGGCTCGCGGGCAGATGATCAGCCAGCAACTGCGATGCGGGATCGATGCGATCCCAGGCAAAGACACCCGGGCGGCTGACAAAACGTCCGTCCGCAATCGGTCGCACCGCATCGAGCGCCTGCCATTCGGCTGCGAGCTGTCGATTGGCAGGCCCCTGCAAAGGTGCGGTCCAGAACACTCGGCATTTGTTCTTGATCATCGTTTCAAGTGGACCCGCCAGCTTTTCGAGATCGGACTCGGCGGACCGTGCGCCTTCGGTATTGGTCGAGCTGGCGACTACGATGCCGCCGGGCTGCGTCGAGGCGATCGCACGCGCCATCAATGCACGCGATTCATCGCGTTGCCGCGGCGGCAACATCAGCACGACGGGATAAGTTGTCGCCAGGTCACTGCCGCTTTTGACGACAGCAAGCCCCGCCCGTTCGAGCGCTTCGGCATCGGGCCTGAAGCTCTGCTCGCAGACGAGACCGGGCAAGGGACGCTGCTGCAAGGGTGCGCCGTTACGAGCGCGCAGGAACAACGCGCCATTCTGCGGCCAGGGCAGCCGGCCGCTGGCAAAGGGCAGGAACAGGGTCTCGAGCGCGACGTCGGTATGGCGGGCAGCGGGCATGGCGGACGGGCTCGGTTGCGGGCCGCGTATTCTAGCCGCCTTCGGCGGGGATAGCTTTACGACACCTTTACATCTGGGGCGCTTACCCGAAGAATTCGACCCCCGTCAGCCGTTCCAGCCTTGTTTAATCAGAGGATTCCCCATGCGCCTGTACCACAACCCGCTGTCATCGAGCGCAAGGCGCGCGCTGATGACCGCCATCCACCTGAAGGTGAAGTTCGAATCGGTGATCATCGATCAGTCGAAGCCCGAACAGCGTCGGCAGCTCGAGCAGGTCAATCCGAACGGCAAGGTGCCCGCGCTGGTCGATGGCGATTTCGTGCTCTGGGAGTCGTACGCAATCATGCAGTACCTCGCGGAACGGACGCCGAAGCAGACCCTGTATCCGAAGGACGCCCGTGCCCGGGCAGACGTGAATCGCTGGATGTTCTGGGGTGCCAGCCACTTCTCGCCGGCGGTAGGCATCCTGGGCTGGGAAAACTGGATCAAGGGACTCGTGGGTGCTGGTGCACCCGACCCGCTTGAAGTGGAACGGGGTGAAAGGGAAATCGGCAAGTACGCGCCGGTGCTGGATGCGCATCTCGCCGGTCGCGAGTGGATCTGCGGCGACGATGTGACGCTCGCCGATCTCGCGATTGCGCCGGTGCTGATGGTGTCTGAGGTCGCCCGGCTCCCTGTCAGGCACTACGCGAATTTGCAGGCCTGGTACGCGCGGGTCCGGGAGCTCGAGGCCTGGCAGAAAACGTCGCTGTAGGGTGAGGAACCCGATCAGGAAGGAATGTCGTAGCGATTGTCGGATTGAGCGCTCTGCCGTTCGGCCGTTTTGCGCGCGCGGCTGGAAGCGGATTCATGCAGGGCGTCACCCAGTTCGATCAGCAGCAGGTCGAGCGAGACGAGATTCCACTTCGAGGGATAGATCTCGAATGACTTGAGCAGCTTGTTGATCTTGCCGGCGCTGGCGCTGACCCGGGTAAAGCCGAACATGGCGGCCGTGCCGTACAACTGGTGGGTGATGGAATCGAGCTCGGCGAGGCAGTGGTAGTCGCCTTCACGGATCCGCGCGATCAGGGCGGAAACCTCGTTCAACTGGCCGAGCGCACGCCGGATATAGCGTGTGCCGATTTCCTCCAGCTGATTGTTGATGCGGGTGTCCATGTTCCCAGCGGCTGCGTCTTTCCTGACAGGCAGGCCGTTTTACCCCGAGTCGCCCTGCATCAAACCGGAACTGTGTCCCAGACCCGCCTTTCTTGTATCGACAGGCGGTCGGCACCCTTCCCGTAAGGGGCATGACGTGGACCGCAGCACAGGCCACAGGTGTGATTGTGCGACGCGAGGCGGCCCACCGTTTCCGGCGTGAGTTCGGCATTTCCCTTGTGCAAGACCTGTCGCGCCATGCGTCGGGTGCGGGCTTTATGGGTCCGGGTCAAGGCTCTGCGTTCGGCTCTGTTCATGGCGGTGCTGTTCGGGCTGCTACGATGCAAGGGACGTTCTGACATGGGAAAGACGCAATGATTCCCTTGCGATAGAGTTGGGCCATGAACGCAACCATCCGCTTCATCCGCTGGGCCGGCCTGATCTGCGTGATGGGCGCCTGTCTCTGGGCATGCGGCAATCGTGACGCAGATCCTGAAACGGCTGTCGTTGAATCCCCGGAAATCGCCTGGTTCAAGGGGAGCGTGCAGGAGGCTTTTGCCGAAGCCAAAGCGACCGAGCGTCCGGTATTCCTGTTCTGGAGCGCAGCGTGGTGCCCCTACTGCCAGCAGCTCAAGTCATCCGTCTTTACGCGGCGCGACTTCATCGAGAAATCCCGGCTCTTCGTGCCCGTCTATCTCGATGGCGACGATCCCGGTGCACAGAAGTGGGGTGAAACGCTGAAAGTGAGCGGTTACCCGACCGTGCTGATTTTACGGCCCGATGGCACCGAGCTGATGCGGATTGCAGGGGGCATGGATGTCGAGCGCTATACGGGAATCCTGGACCTCGCGCTGAGTGATACGCGCCCCGTAGCGCAGATCCTGGCGACGCTCGATACGTCAAAAGAAAAACTTTCCGCTGATGATTGCCGGCGACTCGCGTACCACGGTTTCGTTCTTGAGACAGCGGCGGTCGAATATACGAGGCTTGCAAACCTGATGTGGCAGGCCGCAGAACGTTGTCCTGAAGCCTTGAGTGTCGAGCGAGCAAGGCTGCAGGTGCAGTCGGTGGCGCTTGATATCAAGCAACCCGTGACAGACAGGGTGAAAGCAATCGTCGAGCTGTTGGGCAACACCGATCTATCGGTGGCCGTCGCAGATACACTCTTCACTCTCGATGACAGTTTCTTTGTTGCCGCACGCAGTGCTGCGGTGGTACCCGAAGAAGAGCTGCGCGACCGCTGGTTTCGCGTGATGGACGCTGCCGCAATGGATCCGCGGTATTCGGAGTCGGACCAGTTCTTCGCGCTCACCAACAAGCTGAATGGCGCAAAGGTCTTTGGCGCACTGACGCCGGAGATGATCGCTAACGCTCGCGCGCGAGTCGCAGCGTCGCTTGCTCGTCAGCACGATGCGTATACGCGAGCCAGCGTAGTCAATTCCATCCTGTACGTGATGGATACGCTCGACGATCAGGACGAGCTGTACCGGATTGCCGAACAGGAGATGCAGACAGCCGCGACGCCGTACTACCTCATGCCGGATCTCGCGGCGATCGACGAGAAGCACGGGAGGACAGACTCAGCTCTCGGCTGGCTTGAACGCGCCTATAACGAATCGCGGGGCCCAGCAACCCGGTTCCAGTGGGGCACGTCCTATGTCGCAGGCCTGATCCGCATGCATCCGCAGGATGAAGCCAAGATTCGCGCGACGGCGCTCTCAGTGCTGAATGAGCTCGATGGACCGGATCGCCTCTACCAGCGCACGAACACGCGGATTGCCCGCCTTGAAAAGCTGCTCGAAGAATGGAATGCGGATGGTTCGCGCGTGGCCACCATCAAGGCAGTGCAGGCGCGGATGCAGGATCTCTGCATGAAGATTCCGGAGACCGAGGCTGCAGAGCGGAAATCCTGCGCAGGGTTTCTCAGCTAGGAGCTATACACGCCGCAGCCGTGCGAGCGCTTCCTTCTCGCGCTCAGGCGTCAACCAGCCTTCGGGGTTGGCGCGTCGTTCCGCCGGCAGGGTTCGCCACCAGTCGAGCGTGGCGCTCGCGGTTTCGAGCAAGGGCCGGATCGAGAGGCCGGCAGCTTCCGCAGCAGCCGTTGCAATGAACCACGGCGGGCCGCCCGGTGCGACCAGCGGTAGCTGGATATCCATGCGTTCGAGCAGTTCCGGTGTGGGCCGACGAAAGCGCGCCGACTGCCTGCCTGCTTGCCTGAGCGTATTCAGGACGTCGCTCCACATGACGGGTGGCGATGCGGCATTGAAGGTGCCTGCCGTATTGGTCTCCGCCAGCTGCAGCATCCAGTTCCCGAGATCCCGCACGTCGATCCATTGCAGCGTTTCACCCGGATCGGGTGGACCGAGAACGTCGCCCCCGCGTGACAGTCGCTCGACCCAGTAGGTGAAACGATCCGTGTCGTCACCCGGCCCGACGATGTAGGTGGGACGGATGACAGTCGCCGCGTCTCCATACAGCTCGCGAACGATGCGGTCGCATTCGGCTTTCAAAGGTCCGTAGTTTTCGCCTGTCACGCGTTCTTCGGCGGGATCGGGGGCGGGGTACAAAAGACTGTTTTCAGCGAACGTTCCACCCTGCTCAAGCTGGTATGTGGAGATCGTCGAGATGTAGAGGTAGCGGCCCACGCGACCGTACAGCAGTTCTGCAGAATCGCGGACATGCCGGGGCACGTAGCCTGAATTGTCGATGACCACATCCCAGCGCCGACGACCCCGTAGTGCAGTCAGACCCTGGTCAATCCGGGCGTCGCGATTGCCGATCAGCGTTTCGACGCGGTTGCCATAGAGGCCGGCTGCAGAACGCCCGCGATTGAACATCGTGACGGTGTGGCCGCGCGCGAGGGCCAGTTCGATCTGGTGCGGGCCCAGAAACCCTGTCCCGCCGAGGACAAGAATGTCGAGCCGCTTGTCCGCACGCGGTGTCGCGGCGAAAGGCGAAATGCCGGCAGTGCCGAGTCCCATCGTTGCCAGCGCCCATTGGAGTAACGTTCGTCGTGTTGCCATTGCTCCCCCGACCGGTCTCACGCCAACTTTCAAGCCATATCAAAGAGCAGCGCTTCTCCCGCGGGCGAGCCCTTGAGGCTGATCGTTGTGGCTCCCATGTCCGCGACGAACGCAGCGCCATCGCCGGCAACGAGTGTCTTGCCGTTCACTTCAACGGAGCCTTTCGCCACATGCAGCCAGGCATAACGGCCGGCAGACAGGGGATGCTCCACGGCCTGGCTCGCGGACTGCAGGACCGTTGCATACATGCGCAGGTCCTGGTTGATCCGGATGACCTCGTCGCTGTCCGTGTCTGCGCCGACGAGTTTCAGGATGCCGGCGCGCGATTCCACCGGATAGTGGATCTGCGAATACGAGGGCTTGATGCCTGCCTTGCCGGGGATGACCCAGATCTGCAGGAAGTGCACGAGATCGGTTTTTGAATGGTTGAACTCGCTATGGGCGATTCCCGTCCCTGCGCTCATCTTCTGCACGTCGCCGGGCTTGATGACGGAACCCGTGCCGATGTTGTCCTTGTGCTCGAGCGCCCCTTCGAGAACGTAGGAGATGATCTCCATGTCCCGGTGTGAGTGCGTGCCGAAGCCCATGCCGGGCTGGACGGTGTCGTCATTGATGACGCGCAGGCTGCGAAAACCCATGAACCGCGGATCGTAATGATCGGCGAAGGAGAACGTGTGGTAACTGTCGAGCCAGCCGTGCTGGCTGTGCATCCGGTCGCCGGCCTTTCTCACGATCATCGTCATCGATACTCTCCCCACCTTGCAGATCGGCCGCAGTATAAAGGCGACATCGGCAGTAAGGAGGCCTCATGGGTTCAAGGAGAGTGGCAATGGCAGGGCTGGCCTGCCTGTGGCTGGGTGCGTGCGGTTCGGCCGATCCCCCGGAGGTTCAGGTCCGGGCGGTGATCGATGCGGCCGAAAAGGCAGCCGAAGCCCGCGATGTTTCCGGATTGATGGACCTCGTATCCGCGGACTACAAGGACAGCGACGGCCGGCAGCCGGACGAGCTGAGCCGCTACCTGCGCGGCTACTTCATTGCCAACCAGTCGATTCACCTGCTGACCCGCATCGAGAAACTGGAGTTTCCAGCCACCGATGTGGCGGAAGTCGCCTTGACGGTAGGGATGGTCGGACAGGACGCCGAATCGCAGTCCGCCTGGGATCTGGCAGCGGATGTCTGGCAGCTCAAGCTGACCCTCATGAATGAGAGCGGCGACTGGCGGGTCACCCATGTGGATGCCAAACCCGCGGGCCGTTGATCCCGGCGGGCCGCAGGGCGGGCCCGTGCACCTTTATAGGGGTTTTGCAGTGCATTGACGGAACGTCGTGCCCCTGTAATATGCCTTTACGCAGGCAGCTGACTGGGGTCCCGCCCGCCGCGGATCTCCATGCGCACCGCAGGCCTTGAGCTCTGAAGCGCTAGGCCTGCCGCGAAAAATTCATTCTGCATCAATGAGTTGGCAGAATCATCAGGAGTGTTGCGAGGCCGCACACGCCCTGTCCTCGTCCTGCGCCTAGGCACTGCCGGGCTGCCCGGGGACGGGTTGATCGCGAGTGGGACGGATCTTGCAGGTCGAGTTCGGATTTGATTTGAAGAGGCTGACGCAGACGTGCTTCGGGACAGGACAGAGGCTGCCATGGGTGCCAGAACAGAATCGACAACGCTGAACCTCGGCGAACGCGGGGACATTGGCCTGTACCGGGCGGCTTACGAGAAAGACAGCTGCGGCTTCGGCTTGATCGCGAGCATGGACGACCAGGCCAGCCACTGGCTGGTGCAGACGGCGGTCCAGGCGCTGACCCGCCTCACCCATCGCGGAGCGGTCGCCACCGACGGCAAGACGGGCGACGGTTGCGGCCTGATGCTGAAGAAGCCCGAAGGTTTCCTGCGCGCTGCCGCCAAAGAGGCAGGCATCGCCATCGGCCCCCTGTTTACGGCGGGCAACGTCCTGCTGAACAGCGATGCCGGACTCGCCGCGCGTGCCCGCAAGGTCCTGGAAGAAGAACTCGTTCGCGAAGGCGTTGAGCCTGTCGGCTGGCGCGTGTTGCCGACCGATATCTCGGTCTGTGGCGAGCAGGCGCTCAAGACGCTACCGCGCTTCGAGCAAATCTATGTCAATGCGGCCGCCGATATGGATGAAGCCGGTTTCAACCGCAAGCTGTTCATGGCGCGGCGCCGGGCCGAGAAGCTCCTGCACGACGACCCGGTGTTCTACGTGCCCAGCCTGTCGACCATCTCGCTGGTCTACAAGGGCATGGTGATGCCGCAGCACCTGGTCGAGTTCTATCGCGACCTGGCCGACGAGCGCATGACTTCGTCAGTGGCCATTTTCCACCAGCGCTTCTCGACGAACACGATGCCGCAGTGGCGGCTGGCCCATCCGTTCCGTTTCCTCGCGCACAACGGCGAGATCAATACGGTCGAAGGCAACCGCAGCTGGGCGTACGCGCGCGGCCCGATATTCAAGTCGCCGTTGCTGCCCGATCTCGGTGA
The DNA here is from genome assembly GCA_965279735.1 of Steroidobacteraceae bacterium. GTDB lineage: Bacteria > Pseudomonadota > Gammaproteobacteria > Steroidobacterales > Steroidobacteraceae > CAIUGU01. The sequence goes on from OZ257260.1 coordinate 3,639,287, forward strand.
CGTGCTGCCGCTGGTCTCGATGCACGGGTCGGACTCGCAATCGCTCGACAACATGCTCGAAGTGCTGCTGATGGGCGGCCTCGACGTCATGCATGCCATGCGCCTGCTGATCCCGCCGGCCTGGCAGACCGTGGATTCCATCGATCCGGACCTGCGTGCGTTCTACGAATATCACGTCACGCACATGGAGCCGTGGGACGGACCTGCGGGTGTCGTGCTGACCGACGGTCGCTATGCGGCGTGTACGCTCGATCGCAACGGCCTGCGGCCTGCGCGCTGGGTCATCACTGATAACCGTCATCTCACCATCGCCTCCGAAACAGGCGTGTGGGACTACAAGCCGGAACAGGTCGTCAAGAAGGGCAAGCTCGGGCCCGGCGAGATGATTGCGCTCGACCTCACGAGCGGGGAATTCCTGGACACCCGACGTATCGACGATCTGCTCAAGAACCGCTACCCGTACAAGCAGTGGCTGAAGCAGGGCGTGCGCTATCTGGAACAGGACCTGATCGATCCGGCGCTGGCAGCCGAGCCGATGGATCGCGAGACGCTCGCGACGTACCAGAAGATGTTCAACATCACGGCAGAAGAGCGTGACGAGATCATCCGTGCGCTTGCGGTGGATGAGAGCGAAGCCGTGGGTTCAATGGGTGACGACACGCCGATGCCGGTGCTGTCGCACAAGATCCGTTCGCTGTACGACTATTTCCGGCAGCAGTTCGCGCAGGTGACGAACCCGCCGATCGATCCGCTGCGCGAAGCGCTCGTGATGTCGCTGCAGACGCAGATCGGTCCGGAAGCGAATGTCTTCACGCCGAAGCCGCAGCATGCGAAGCATGTCGTGCTCAACTCGCCGGTCCTGTCGCAGCGCAAGTTGCGGCAGCTGATGGCGATGGAGGCCGAAGGTATCTCGCACGAATTCCTCGATCTCCAGTATCCGGAGAGCGGGCAGCTCAAGGACGCCATCGTTGCGGTGTGCGACAAGGCAGAGGCTGCGGCGCGTGCCGGCAAGCTGGTGCTGCTGCTGTCGGACCGATATCTCAAAAAGGACATGCTGCCGATCCATGCCCTGCTCGCGACGGGCGCGGTACACCACCGTCTCGTCGAGAAGGGTCTGCGCTGCAAGTGCAACATCGTCGTCGAGACGGGCACGGCCCGCGATCCGCATCACTTCGCATGCCTGATCGGTTATGGCGCAACGGCAGTGTACCCGTACATGGCGTACCAGACGCTGTTCGACATGCTGCGCAAGAGTGCGCCCGCGATGGATTCCGATACGCGTGCCGAGCTCGGACGCAGCTATCGTCGCGGGATACGCAAAGGCCTGTTCAAGATCATGTCCAAGATGGGCATCTCGACCGTTGCCAGCTATCGCAGCGGCCAGCTGTTCGAGATCGTCGGGCTGTCGACCGAAATCGTCGACCTGTGTTTCCGCGGCACGGTCAGTCGTATCGAAGGCGCGGCTTTCGAGGATCTCGAGAACGACCAGAAGATGCTGGCGATCCGTGCCCGCAATCCGAAGTCGGCCGTGGACCAGGGCGGCCTGCACAAGTTCGTGCACGGCGGCGAATACCACATGTACAACCCTGATGTGATCGCGACGCTGCAGTCGGCGGTGGCTTCGGGCGATTACGAGATCTACAAGCAGTTCGCTGCGATCGTGAACGAGCGGCCCGTGGCGGCGCTTCGCGATCTCTTTGCGCTCAAGACCGGGCGGGCTGCGGTGCCCATCGCGGAAGTCGAGTCGGTCGAGAAGATCCTGATGCGGTTCGATTCGGCGGGCATGTCGCTGGGTGCGCTGTCGCCGGAAGCGCATGAGGCGCTGGCCATCGCGATGAACCGTCTCGGCGCACGTTCGAATTCAGGCGAAGGCGGCGAAGATCCGAGCCGCTATGGCAACGAGAAGAATTCCAAGATCAAGCAGGTGGCTTCGGGCCGCTTCGGTGTAACGCCCGAATACCTCGTCAGCGCAGAAGTGCTGCAGATCAAGGTCTCGCAGGGTGCGAAGCCGGGCGAAGGCGGGCAGCTGCCGGGCCACAAGGTCAACGAGATGATCGCGAAGCTGCGTTTTGCGCGTGCAGGCGTAGGCCTGATTTCGCCACCGCCGCATCACGACATCTATTCGATTGAGGACCTTGCCCAGCTCATCTTCGACCTGAAGCAGGTGAATCCGCAGGCGCTAGTCTCGGTCAAGCTCGTGGCTGAGCCGGGTGTGGGCACGGTGGCAGCAGGCGTCGCCAAGGCCTACGCCGATCTGATCACGATTTCCGGCCATGACGGCGGCACGGGTGCGAGCCCGATCAGTTCCATCAAGTACGCAGGGACGCCGTGGGAATTGGGCCTCGCGGAAACCCACCAGACACTGCGTCTCAATGACATGCGGCATCGCGTGCGCCTGCAGACGGATGGCGGCCTCAAGACCGGCCTCGACGTCGTGAAGGCAGCGATCATCGGCGCGGAGAGTTTCGGCTTCGGTACAGCGCCCATGGTGGCGCTGGGCTGCAAGTATCTGCGCATCTGTCATCTAAACAACTGCGCGACGGGCGTTGCCACCCAGCACAAGCTGCTGCGGCAGAAGTTCTTCATCGGCCTGCCAGAGATGGTGATGAACTATTTCCGTTTTGTCGCCGAAGAATGCCGCGAGATCATGGCGGGCCTCGGCGTGCGGACCATGGCCGAACTGATCGGACAGGTCGAGCTGCTGACCATCCGCGAAGGCGAGACACCGAAACAGCGCCGGCTTGATCTGCGCCCGATCCTTTCGGATTCAGGTCTGGGCAACACCAAACCGCAGTTCTGCATCGATGAGCGCAACGCGCCGTTCGACAAGGGGCTCCTTGCCGAGAAGATGGTTGTCGATGCATTGCCCGTCATCGAGAAGGCCAGCGGTGGCACGTTCGAATACGAGGTGAGCAACTTCAACCGGTCGATCGGCGCACGACTGTCGGGCGAGATTGCCCGTCGTCATGGCAACTATGGCATGAAGGACGCGCCCCTCGTCGTGAAGCTGCGCGGTGCTGTCGGCCAGAGCTTCGGCGTCTGGAACGCCGGTGGCCTGCATATGTATCTCGAAGGCGATGCCAACGATTACGTCGGCAAGGGCATGGCGGCGGGCAAGCTCGTGCTGCGTCCAGACCGGAATGCGAAGTTCGTGGCGCGCGAGTCGATCATCATGGGCAATACCTGCCTGTACGGTGCGACCGGCGGTGTACTGTATGCCGCGGGACAGGCGGGCGAACGCTTTGCGGTGCGCAACTCCGGCGCCATCGCAGTCGTTGAAGGCGCAGGCGATCATTGTTGCGAGTACATGACCGGCGGTGTCGTGACAGTGCTCGGCCGCACCGGCGTCAACTTCGGCGCGGGGTTCACCGGCGGCTTCGCCTATGTCCTCGATCTCGACCGCGATTTCGTCGACCGCTACAACCACGAGCTGATCGACATCCATCGCATCACGCCTGAAGGCATGGAATCGCATCTCCAGCATCTGCGCAGCCTGATCGAACAGCATGTGGCCGAAACCGGCAGCGTATGGGGCGAACAGATCCTCAACGATTTCCGTTCCTACATCGGCAAGTTCTGGGTCGTGAAGCCGAAGGCGGCCGAAATCGATTCGCTGATCGAGAACCTGCGGCGCGCCGCCTGATCGAACCCTATCCACAGTTACCCGCTGACTGCTCCAAGCATGGCCGACAAGAATCTCCAGTTCCTCGACATTCCCCGGCGCGATCCGGAGAAGCTGCCCCTCGACGTTCGCACTTCGCAGTTCGTCGAGATCTACGAGCAGTTCAATCCCGACGGCGCCGCCAGCCAGGCAGGCCGGTGCCTGTCCTGCGGCAATCCGTTCTGCGAATGGAAATGTCCGGTCCACAACTACATTCCCAACTGGCTGAAGCTGATCCAGGACGGCAAGCTGTTTGAAGCTGCAGAGCTCTCACACCGGACGAATTCGCTGCCGGAAGTGTGCGGCCGTATCTGTCCGCAGGATCGCCTGTGCGAAGGCGCGTGCACGTTGAACGATGGCCATGGTGCGGTGACGATCGGTTCGATCGAGAAATACATCACCGATGAAGCCCTGAAGCAGGGCTGGCGTCCGGACATGTCCGGCGTGGTTGCGACCGGCAAGCGCGTGGCAATCGTCGGCGCAGGTCCCGCGGGACTCGGTTGTGCGGACATTCTCGTGCGCAACGGCGTCGAGCCTGTCGTGTTCGACCGCTATTCAAAGATCGGTGGACTGCTGACGTTCGGTATTCCGCCGTTCAAGCTGGACAAGGAGATCGTCGAGACACGCCGCGAGATCATGGAAGGCATGGGCGTGAAATTCGAGCTGGGCGTCGAGATCGGGCGCGATGTGTCGTTCGCGAAACTGCTCAAGGATTTTGACGCAGTGTTCCTTGGCACAGGAACCTACACTTACGTGAAGGGCGGTTTTCCCGGTGAAGACCTCCCTGGTGTCTACGAGGCACTGCCGTATCTCATCTCGAACATCAACCGCCATCTCGATCTGGGCAAGGAAGATTTCGTCGACATGAAGGGCAAGCGTGTAGTGGTGCTGGGCGGCGGCGATACCGGCATGGACTGCAACCGGACTGCGATCCGCCAGGGCGCGGAGAGCGTCACGTGCACCTATCGCCGTGATGAAGCGAACATGCCGGGCTCACGTCGCGACTTCAAGAACAGCAAGGAAGAGGGCGTCGAGTTCCTCTTCAACCGCCAGCCGGTGGAGATCATCGGTTCAGGTCATGTCGAAGGCGTCAAGGTCGTCCAGACGCGACTCGGACCTCCCGGTCCGCGTGGCCGGCGCATGCCTGAAACGATTCCGGGCTCGGAGGAGATCATTCCGGCCGATGCAGTGATCATCGCGTTCGGCTTCCTGCCGAGCCCAGCGAAGTGGTTCGAGGAGTCGAACATCGCGCTGCATGCGAACGGTCGCATCCGAGTTTCCGCGAATCCGAAGACCTCATTCCAGACGACGAATCCCAAAGTCTTCGCTGGTGGCGACAACGTCCGTGGCTCCGACCTCGTGGTCACCGCGGTGTTTGAAGGTCGGGAAGCTGCCAATGGCATTCTCGGCTATCTTGGGGTGAGCTGACCGGATCCTGGCCCGCAGCTTGCGCCTCATGCAGAGTGGTCTCGGCAGGCCTGTGTTCGGTGATGTCCAGCATCACGTTGAAAGCGCCAAGCAGTTTGCCTGCCGCATCGTGGACCGGATTGGCATGCATCAGTACGCTGGTGCGTCTGCCATCAGGGCGGCCGATGACGAGTTTGCGTTCATTGAAGCCGAGTTCCTCGCGTAGCGCCTTCGCCATCCAGCTCTCTTCGTGCGCGACCGGCGCGCCGTCTTCCGCAGAAAACAACTCGTGTGAGCCGCAGAAAAGTTCCAGTGGATGGTTCAACTGTGGCGTGCGCCCCCAGATCGCGACAGCTTGCCGGTTGTACGACGTGATCATGCCCCGCGCATCGCAGGTGTAAACGCCCACTGGCAGCTTGTCGAGCAGCCGTCGCAGCAGCAGGTCGTCGACATGCAGCACGGGATTCATCTGCATGATCTTTTCGATCATCGGCGGAAGTTCTGCCATGGTGCTCCCGGCTATTCCTGCGGGCGGGTGGATGGGCGAGGCGGTGCCGGAACGAAATGCGCGAGATAGTCCCGCAGCGATCGCAAGTCGTTCTTCTCGATGTAGGCACTGGCCCCAAGGATGGCGGCGCGGCGACGCAAGCCGGCATCATCGAGCTGGGTCACGATAACCACGTGCGCGTTGATGTCGTGACGCTTCAGCGCGCTGAGAGTGGTGAAGCCGTCGACGGAGTGCATGCGCAGATCGAGCGTAACCACGTCGGGTCGCACGACCGCGTATCGCGCCAGGCAATCGACGCCGTTGTCGCATTCGTGGATTTCGTGCACGAGAGGACTTGCGATCTCCCGAATGAGATCGCGCGTACCGGCATGATCATCGACGATCAGCAATTTCATGGACGGGCCCGTACCTTGAACAGTAGGGGCATCATCCGCGGGAGGTGCTTGCCGGTGAATCCGGCCCGCTACGGGAAAGCGCCTGCGGTCGCTACTTAGGGGATTGCCTTAAGTCAGGCGAGGCTGGACAGGGTGTCGCGATGTTCCAGTGCGAACTGCAGCAGGCTGTTGCTGCCTTTGAGTCCCAGCTTGCTGCTGATGTTGGCGCGATGGGTTTCGATGGTCCGCGGGCTGACGTCCAGTTCCTGCGCGATTTCCTTGGTGCTTTTCTTCTCGGCAATGCGCTTCAGGATCCTGCGTTCTGCAGTCGTGAGATCGGCGAGTCCCGGCTGGTGGTTCGTCAGCAAGTCCACGCGCTCGTTGCGCCGTAGCAGGTAGGCAGTGAGTGATGGGCTGACGTAGGGATCCCCCGCAGCTACCGCGACAAGGCAGGCAACGATTTCCGTCGCCGCGTTTTCCTTCAGGACATAGCCGCCGATGCCGAGGTTCATGGCGCGATTGAAGGCCTGCTCGTCCTTCAGCATCGTGAGCACGACGCACCGCGTATCCGGTGACCGCTCGCGGAGGATTGCCGCGACGTCGAGTCCGGTCATGTCGGGGAGGTTGATATCGAGGACGGCCAGTTCGGGCTTGTGGCTGCCGATGAGCTCGATGGCTTCCTTGCCGGTAGCGGCCTCACCAATGAGTTCGAATCGCTGGTCCTCGAGCACAACCTGTTTCAGCCCTTGGCGGAACAGGGGGTGGTCATCGACGATCGCAATCCGGATTCTCGCGGTGGCTGTCATGAGGGCTGGGCCTGAAGGTTGTCCGTAACCGCGTCCGCAATTTCCCGTAGCGGAAATTCAATGACGATCTGCGTGCCGTGCCCGGGCTCGCTCGTGAGACTGAATACGCCGTCCAGCATGTGCGTGCGTTCCACGATGCTTGTCAGGCCAAGGCCATTTAAAGGAATTCCCTGCGCGTCGAAGCCCTGGCCATCGTCACTCATACTGAGACGCACGCAACGGATGTCCCGTTCCACCGATATCCTGCCGGAAGTGGCCTGTGAATGCTTCAGCATGTTGGACAGCCCTTCCTGCACGATGCGGTAGAGATGGGTCGACGACTCCCCTGGAAACAGGTCATCCACGTCTTCGAGCTCATACTCGAGCCGGATCGAGGTCGATTGCGCAGTCTGGTCCAGCAGTCCCCGCAGCGACTGGGTCAGCCCTAGCTGTTCGATGTGAACCGGCCGCAATGACTGCACGAGTCCGCGCAATTCGCCAATGGAAGTCACTGCGAGGTCCACGATCGAATTCAGGTGAGCGAGCGCAACGGCGGACTTCTCGCCTTCGAGGGCCATTGCGGCGCGGTTCTTGATCAACGACAGGCTCTGGCCGAGACCGTCATGCAGATCGTTCGCCAGGCGCTTGCGTTCCTGCTCCTGCGCCGTCAGCAGGTGCTGTGCGAATTCCTCCCGGGTCCTGAGTTCGGCTTCACGCGCGACGCGCAACGATTCCTCCGCGTGCTTGCGTTGGGTGATATCCATCACGGTGCCCAGCATGTACCCGGAATCACCGTCCTGACCACGTTCGGCGCGGCCCCTTGCCTCCACCCACCTGATGTCGCCGTCCGGACGGATGACCCGATACTCCGCGAAATAGTCGCTGCCAGCATCGTTGCGGGCCTGATCGATCCTTTGCGTCACCAACGCGCGGTCCTCGGGGTAGATGATGTCCAGCGCAGCATCAAGCGTGGACGGCAGCCCTGCTGCAGGCAACCCGTGCACCAGATGGGCATTGCCTGACCAGCGGAGGCTGCGACTTGCGTAGTGCAGTTCCCAGCTCGATATCCGTGCGGCTTCCATCGTGCTGCGCAGGCGCAATTCACTGGTCTTCAATGCTCTTTGCAAACGGACGATGTCCGTGACATCCGTCGAGATGCCGCCCAGAACACGGGTCGCTCCGTCGAAGCCGGGAATCGGAAACTTGAGTGAAGAGTAGATCCGCGCCTCGTCACTCCGCGGCGAGCTCGCTTCCTCGAACTCCAGAAGTTTGCCCTCCGCAAATACGCGCTGGTCGTTGCTGCGATAGACCGAGGCGACTTCCGGCTGGAAGATCTCAAGATCAGTCTTGCCGAGGCTGTCCTCGGACCGCCGCTGGAACTGGTCCAGCCAGTAGCGATTCACGAATACGTATCTGCCTGCCCTGTCCTTCATGAAGACATACGCAGGGACGTTGTCGACGAGCGCGCGCAGCTGCGTCTTGACTGCTTCAAGTTGCCGCCGCAATGAAAACGAAGTCATCAGGAGCAGGATCAGAAATGCGAATTCGGCCAGATGCCATTCGTATACAAAAGCCCTCGACTCGAGTCCGTGGCTGTCGAGGATGAGCAGCAGGACGATCAGCGGCAGGGCGGTGAATGCAATGGCAAGCTCGATCGCCTCACGTCGCCGGCCTCGGCGATAGTCGATGCGGCACGCATTGAGTGCGGTGAGATACACCGCCAGGTGCAGCAGCCAGATGAATTCAAGCCACAGCGGAGCAGGGTCGGCGTAAGTCCGTTCGGGTACCGGTCCGAGTACCGGCAGGATGGGGAACGAGATGCCGTCTGGTGCAAGGCCATTCGCCACGAACGGCACTGCGTAGGCCGCAACAAAGGCAGCACACAGGAATGAAGGGATGGCCGGTGCCTGCGCCCGCACGAAAAGAATGAAGACGACCTGGAAGAGAATGGCAAATGCGGTGCGCCAACGGATAGCCGTGACCAGGGACTCGGGAGAAGGTGCGAGGTTTGCCAGGAGATTGCTGATGACATAGGCCGCAGCGACGCAGCACAGCACGCTGAAAAGGCGCTGCACCAGTTCCCTGCTGCCCAGCGCATGCATGATGCCGGCATACAGGAAGACACCAGCCATTGCCGCCAACAGGTAGTTCAATGCGTCACCTAAGGCTTGCCTCGAAATTCGCACCGGACAACGCGTATTCCGCGGCGGATTATGCGCCAGTGTTGGCGTTTGCCGACATACGGAAGCGGCAACGGGCGGGTATCATCGGCGCCCGTCAATCTCTGGAGACAGATCCGATGCGAACATGGACCCGGGTAACAGGAATTGCCGCTATCGCTGTGCTGGCTGCTGCCGGCTGCACGACCGTCAATCCGTACACACGGGAAAGCCAGACCAGCAAGGCTGCTACCGGCGCGGCAATTGGCGCGGCAGTAGGTGCTGTAGCTGGTGTTCTGACCGGTGACAATTCACGCGAGCGCCGTCAGCGGGCGCTGCTCGGTGCAGGACTCGGCGGACTGACAGGCGGCGGAGTCGGCTACTACATGGATGTCCAGGAAGCGAAGCTGCGCAAGCAGCTGGAAGGCACCGGTGTCAGCGTCGCTCGCAGCGGCGACGAAATCACGCTGAACATGCCTAGCAACGTAACCTTCGCCAGCAACAGTGCGGATCTCAATTCGCAGTTCTTCGGTACGCTCGATTCAGTCGTGCTCGTATTGAAGGAGTACGACAAGACCCTGGTTGACGTCCTCGGGCACACCGACAACACCGGCAGCCTCGAGTTGAACCAGCAGCTCTCCCAGCGGCGGGCCGCCACAGTGGGCGCGTATCTGGTCAGTCGTGGTGTGGTAGCGGGTCGTGTGGTCCAGCAGGGCTTCGGCTATTCGCGGCCGATTGCCACGAATGACACTCCCGAAGGCCGCGCAGCCAATCGCCGTGTCGAGATCGTGCTGAGTCCGATCACGCAATAAGTTTTGGTCTGAAAGAGAAAGGCCGGCCCGCTTGCGCGGACCGGCCTTTTTATTGTTGGCCGCTACCGAGGGGCTGCTGCAGGTCGATTCAATTGGCGGGTTCGGCCACAAGTTCGCGCAGCTTCCTGATGGCATGCGCTTCGATCTGGCGGATACGCTCGGCCGATACGCCAAACTGGTCAGCCAGTTCATGGAGTGTCGACTTCTTGTCCGTCATCCAGCGACTGCGCAGGATCTGCTGGCTGCGTTCGTCCAGAGTCCCGAGGGCAGTCGCCACGCGGTCCGCCGAATCTTCCTCCCACTGCTCCTGCTCGACGGCAACCGCGGGGTCTGCCGACGGATGTGGCAGGTACGCTGACGGGGAGTAAACGTTGTCCTCGTCATCGGTATCCGGCGCAGGGTCGAAAGCCACGTCCCTGGACGTCAGCCGCTGTTCCATCTCCGTCACTTCGGCGGCACTGACACCGAGGTCTCGTGCGACCGCTTGCGTTTCAGCTTCCGTCAGCCAGCCGAGGCCTTTCTTGAAGCGGCGCAGGTTGAAGAACAGCTTGCGCTGGGCCTTCGTCGTCGCAACTTTTACGAGCCGCCAGTTACGCAATACGTACTCGTGGATCTCCGCGCGGATCCAGTGAACGGCGAAGGAAACCAGGCGCACATCCATCGACGGGTCAAAGCGCTTGACCGCTTTCATGAGCCCGACGTTGCCTTCCTGGATCAGGTCGCCGACGGGCAGGCCATACCCTGAATAGCCGCGGGCGATATGCACCACGAAACGCAGGTGCGAGAGCACGAGCTCACGGGCGGCCTCCAGGTCGTTTCCCTCGTGGAAGCGGTTTGCGAGCGCGCGTTCGGCTTCCCGGGTCAGCACCGGAATCTGGGAGACGCGGTCCACGTAGGCATCGAGGCTGCCGATCGGGCCAGCCAGAATGCGATCGGAATTCATGCCGGGCATTACCGGCGTAGCAATGGTGAGGGCGGTAGTCATGATCTGTTCAAAACCTCCCCAGGTAGGTCTGCATTTATCGTGGAACGAGCTTAGCACTCGCATCCTTTGAGTGCTAATAACGAGCTGAAGTTCAAACGGTAACGATGGTTATCGATCCGGCTTGGGGAAGGTTGCCAGCACTTTTTCTGAGCTTTTCTTAATTGTTATGAAAGCACGGATTTTCTATTAAATTTATGCAGTTCAATAAGAATATTTTAATGAAAGGGCGGACTTACTCATCCCGCTCCCAATCAGCGAGGCTCGATCGCGCGGAGGTGCCGGCTGGCCGCGATGAACGAGCCAAGCCAGCCAAGGGCGACACCCCCTCCCAGAAGACCGAGAGCGGTTTGCCACCCGAGGCCTGTCAGCCGGAAATCGCTGCCGTACAAGCCTGTCACGCGCTGGATGGGGCCGCTCAGAACCAGGATGGTCAGGGCAACGATACTCAACGCAACGATCCCGCCGCCCAGGCCGTACCAGACGCCGCTGTAGAGGAAGGGCCGGCGGACAAAGGCGTCACTGCCCCCCACGAGTTTGGTGACCTCGATTTCGTCGCGACGGTTCTGGATATCGAGGCGGATCGTATTGCCCACGATCACCATGACGCCGATCGCAAGCAATGCAGCGGCCACGATGATGCCGCGCCGGACCGCATCCAGGATCGCTTGCAGTCGCTGCACCCACGCGGTGTCCAGCTGCACGAGGTCGATTTCGGGAAGCTGCTTCAGATCCGCGGCCAGGCTCTCGATATGGGACGGCGTCAGGTAGTCGGGTCCGGGGCGGATGGTGATGGCGTGCGGCAAGGGGTTTGCGGACAGCGCGTCGAGCGCGGCGCCGAAACCCGAGAACTCGCGGAATTCCGCTAGCGCCGCATCGGCTGAGACGAGTTCCACCTTGGCGATGTCCCGACGCTGGCGCAGTCGTTCCGCCACCTCGCGGGCCTGCTGTTCGCTCACCGACCGCTTCAGGTACACCGAGATGTCGACCGCATTGCCTAGATCGCCTGTCGCCGAGCGGGCGTTGGCGACCATCACCTGCAGGCACGCCGGCAACGCGAGGGCGATACCGATCACGAGAATCGTCAGCAGGTTGGCAAGCGGCTGCTGCGAGAGCCGGCCGAGCGTCCCCACCAGCGTCTGCATGTGACGGTTGAACCACGCGCCCATCAATATTCCCGTGTTCCAGTCAGCGTGAGGATCGGCACGACTTTCATTCCAGTCCCACGAGCCGGGCGGGATCGACGAAACCCGGAGTTGCCGGCTGCACCGGGGGAGCAGCAACAGCGGGGTCTTCGACAATGCGGCCGCCTTCGAGCCGTACGCGACGCAGGCCAAAGCGCTCAAGCAACCGGATGTCATGGCTCGCAACGAGCACCGTCACGCCTACTTCGTTGAAGCGGCGAAAGATCTGCATAACCTCGAGCGAGAGATCCGGATCGAGATTGCCGGTGGGCTCATCAGCGATGAGGACGGGCGGCTTGCTGACCACGGCTCTCGCTATACCCACCCGTTGCTGTTCGCCTGTCGACAGTTCCAGTGGCAGTGCCTGTTCTCGCGTCAGCAGTCCAACCTGGTCGAGGGCCGCACGCACCCGTTTCCCGATTTCGCGGGTGCCGATGCCGGCGATGATGAGAGGCAATGCAACGTTGTCGAAGATCGTCCGGTCTGACAGCAGCTTGTGATCCTGGAACACCACGCCGACCTGGCGGCGGAACGCGGGCACCTTGCTGCGGGTGACGTTTGCAACGTTCTGGTTGTTCACGATGACCATGCCCCGCGTGGGGCGCTCGATCAATGCAATCAGCTTGAGCAGCGTCGACTTGCCTGCGCCGGAATGGCCGGTGAGAAACACCATCTCGCCACTCGCGATGTCGAGCGACAGGTTGGTCAGCGCTTCGCGCCCGTTCGGATAGCGCTTGAAAACATGTTCGAAGCGGATCATGAGGCCGTCTGGCCCGGGGCAAGCAGGCCGTCGACGAACGCTTCGGCGTTGAACACTTCGAAGTCCTCTGCGCTCTCGCCGATCCCGATGAAGCGGATCGGCAGATGCAGGCGATCGGCGATGGCGAACACGATGCCACCCTTGGCAGTGCCATCGAGCTTCGTCAATACGAGGCCCGTGACTCCGAGCGCTTCATGAAAAAGTTTTGCCTGCTGGAGCGCGTTCTGGCCCTGGCCCGCATCGAGCACGAGCAGCACTTCATGCGGCGCCTCGGGGTTCACCCGGCTCATGACGCGTTTTACCTTCTTGAGCTCTTCCATCAGGTTCGATTGCGTATGCAGGCGTCCCGCCGTGTCGGCCAGCAGGACATCCATTTCGCGGGCGCGGGCGGACTGCATGCCATCGAAGATCACGGCAGCGGGATCTGTTCCGGCAGCCTGTGTGATGACAGGCACCTTGTTTCGCTCACCCCAGACGCTCAACTGTTCGACGGCCGCCGCGCGAAACGTATCGCCGGCCGCGAGCATTACCTTCAAGCCGTCATCCTTGAAGCGACGAGCCAGCTTGCCGATGGTCGTCGTCTTCCCTGCGCCATTGACGCCTACGACCAGGATCGTGAAGGGCGTGGCCGCTGTAACGTCAAGAGGCTGTGCATGGGGCTTCAGGATGTCGAGCAACGCGGAGCGCAACGCCTGCAGCAGTGCATCGAGATCGCCGAGTTCATTGCGATCAACCTGTTTGCGCAGCCCGGCCAGGATTTTTTCCGTTGTCTCGACGCCCACATCCGCAGTGATCAGGCGAGTCTCGAGTTCATCGAGAACCGCGGCGTCGATCTTGCCGCCGGGCAGGAGATTGGCGAGGTCGTACGTCAGCCAGGAATTGCCCTGGTTGAGCTTCATCCGCAGGCGTTTGAAAAACCCGGGCTTCGCGTCGCCGGTCTGATCGGCGGGGCTGTTTTTTGACTTCAATCCGAACATGGATCGATTGTAACAGGGCTACCATGCGTTCCATGCCCCGCAAGCCCACACAAAAATCTTCTGCCGGCACGCATGCTCACGGTGGCGCCCATCAGCTGCGGATCATCGGCGGCCGCTGGCGAGGAACCCGTTTGCGCTTTCCACCCGTCGAGGCGATACGGCCCACGCCGGACCGTGTCAGGGAAACAGTGTTCAACTGGCTGGCGCCCTTCATCGGCGGTGCGCGTTGTCTCGATCTGTTCGCGGGCAGCGGTGCGCTCGGGCTCGAGGCTTTGTCGCGGGGTGCTCGCGAAACGGTATTCGTCGAACGCGATCCGCGTGTCGGCGAGTACCTCAAGGAAACACTTGCAAGGCTCAATGCGGCTGAGGGCCGCGTCGTGGTGGATGATGCGAGCCGCTACCTCAAGGCGGGCCACGGTCCGTTCGATATCGTATTCATGGATCCTCCCTTTGGTGCCGGCCTCCTGACGGCGCTATGCGGCGAGCTCCAGGCAACCGGCGTTCTCTCTCCTGAGGCCTATGTGTATCTTGAAAGTGAAGCCGGGGCTGGCGAGCCATTGCTGCCGCCGAACTGGACAATGCATCGCACCGGTTACGCAGGGAAAGTGGGCTATCATCTTGCCCGCACGGCATGAGCGAGTCATGAAATGACGAAGGCGATGTATCCCGGGACATTCGATCCCATCACCAACGGCCATCACGATCTGGTGCGCCGGGCGGCTGCGATTTTTTCCGGCGTCACGGTCGCCATTGCGGCCAATCCCGGCAAGGCACCGTTGTTCACGCTTGAGGAGCGGGTGGAGCTTGCGCGCAGCGTGCTCGCTGACATCCCGAATGTGGCGGTCACGGGGTACACGGGCCTGACCGTGGAATTTGCCCGTCAGCACGGCATCGGCGTCATCGTGCGGGGCCTCAGAGCGGTGTCCGATTTCGAATTTGAATTCCAGCTCGCGACGATGAGCCGCCATCTGTCAGACCAGGTGGACTATGTCTTCCTGACGCCCACCGAGCAGTTCAATTTCATCTCATCCACGCTCGTGCGTGAAATCGCCAGCCTCGGCGGCGATGTCTCACAGTTCGTGCACCCCCTTGTGGCCAAGGGGCTCGAGTCCAAGCGGATCGCGAAATAGGGTTCCGTTACTTCTGGCATTGCGGGCAGTAGTACGTCGAGCGCCCGCCCTGCGTGAACTGGCGGATCGGTGTCCGGCAGTTGCGGCACGGCTGGCCGTCCCGTTCGTAGACATACAGCTTCTGTCGGAAGTACCCGCTCGCACCATCCGGATTCACGTAGTCGCGCAGGGTTGTGCCGCCGGCCTTGATCGCATCGCCGAGCACATCCTTGATGGCGACTGCGAGCCGCTCCATTTCCTCTTTCCTGATACGCCCTGCCGCGCGGCGTGGACGGATGCCCGCCCGGAAGAGGGATTCGCTCGCGTAGATGTTGCCGACGCCGACGACCGCGTGGCTGTCCATGACGAACTGCTTGATGGCCACCTTGCGCCGGCGCGCGGCCTTGACGAGGTAGGGACCGTCGAAGGCGTCCTCCAGCGGTTCAGGAGCCAGCCGCCGTAGCAGGACATGTTCACTGGGGTCCGCCGTCGTCCAGTGGAGGCTGCCAAAGCGGCGCGGATCGTTGAAACGCAAACAAACACCAGAATCGAACACGATGTCGACATGATCGTGCGTAATCGGAGCCGTTGTCGCTGGCAGGGCGCGCAGGTTGCCCGACATGCCGAGATGAAGGATCAGGCTGCCTTCGTCCAAGTCGATCAGTAAATACTTGGCCCTCCGGCGGACGCTCCGCACGGTCTGGTTGACCACCGCTGCCGGCAGATCCGCGGCGATCCGCCAGCGCAGGCGAGGGTCGCGGACGATGACCTCGGTGATGCGGCGACCAATCGCGGCCGGGCTGATGCCGCGGCGCGTGGTTTCAACTTCAGGGAGTTCTGGCATGGGGAAGCGAACGATAGCAGCGCGGCAGCGGGCTGGCTTGGCGTCCGGAACGACTTCCCAAACCCGGGGGTAAGGGGATCTGCTCATTTGTACCGGTGGCGGGGGTTGGTTATAGTGGCCGCCGCTTCTCGCCTCCACCATTGAGGATCCGCAGTGAACCTAGATTTTCTCTATGGAATTCTTGGGCTTAGCTTCTGGGGCTATGTCCTGACCGCAGTCGTGATGGTGCAGTTCACCATCATGGGCGTCACCCTTTACCTGCATCGTGATGCTACCCACCGGAGCCTCGACCTCCATCCGGCTCTCCGCCATGTCTTCCGTCTGTGGCTCTGGATGAGCAGCGGCATGATCACCAAGGAATGGGTGGCGGTGCACCGCAAGCACCACGCACGGTGCGAAACCGCTGACGATCCGCACAGCCCCGTGATCTACGGCCTGCGAAAGGTCCTTCTCGAGGGTGCAGAGCTGTACCAGATCCAGGGACGCAATCCCGAGACGCTGGAAAAATTCGGTCGCGGCACGCCGGATGACTGGCTGGAAAACAATCTCTATGCGCGTCACCGCAACCTCGGGATCATCACGATGGTCGTGCTGGATCTCCTGCTGTTCGGCGTGCCCGGCATCATCATCATCGCCATCCAGATGCTTGCCATGCCGCTGCTGGCTGCAGGCGTCATCAATGGCCTCGGCCACCACACGGGTTATCGCAACTACGAGTGCCCCGACGCTGCGAGGAACATTGTCCCTTGGGCCTTCATCGTGGGTGGCGAAGAGCTGCACAACAATCACCATGCCTTCCCGAGCTCCGCGAAGTTCTCATCGCGCAGCTGGGAGTTCGATATCGGCTGGCTGTGGATCCGGATGTTGTCTGCAGTGGGCCTGGCCCGCGTGATTCGCGTCGCGCCAAAACCCGCGCTCGCTCCGGCTGCCCATCATGTGGATCTCGAGACAGTGCGTGCAGTGATCGTGAACCGCATGCATGTCCTGCGGGCCTACACACGCAGCGTCACGCTTCCCGTCTTCCGCGCCGAACTCAAGGCAGCTCCGGGCAATCTCACCCGCCGCGTCAAGAAGCTGCTCGTCCGTCAGCCCGTGCTGCTCGACGATCACTCGAGCGCGAAGCTGAAGGAAGTGCTCGCGAACAACCAGATGCTGAAGACGGTGCACGATTTCCGCGAACGCCTGCAGGTGCTGTGGAGCGGTGCGCACATGAGCAATGACACGCTGTTGCAGCACCTCAAGGACTGGATTGCCCAGGCAGAGGCAAGCGGCATCAAGGCGCTGCAGGACTTCGCTGCTTCCTTGCGCGGTTACGCGATGCAACCGGCCTGACGCAGAGCCAAGTGACGGAAACAAAAAACCCGCCGAGAGGCGGGTTTTTTCATGACTGCAGCCGAAGCGCAGTTACTTGATCTTCGCTTCCTTGTAGACCACGTGCTTGCGCACCTTCGGGTCGTACTTCTTGATCTCGACCTTTTCGGGGTGCAGGCGCTTGTTCTTGGTCGTGGTGTAGAAGTGACCGGTGCCGGCAGAAGAAACGAGTTTGATCTTGTCACGCATTGTGGCTGTCCCCTGGATCAGACCTTCACGCCTTCGGCGCGAAGACGGGCAACGACCTTGTCGATACCCTGTTTTTCAATGGTCCGCAGGCCGCGCGTTGAAACGCGCAGGCTCACGAAACGGCGTTCGCTCTCCATCCAGAAACGCAGCGTGTGCAGGTTGGGGAGAAAGCGGCGACGACGCCTGTTATTGGCGTGCGACACGGTGTTACCGGTCGTCGGACCTTTGCCGGTGACCTGACAGACTCTCGACATGATTGCATCCTTGAAGCGGGATCTTGCGCCGGCGCCCCGAAAACCAGAACAACGGCAAACCGGCCTTGAAAAGCAGTCGCGCTTTATACCAGCGCCGCCTGCGGGCGGCAAGGCCGGGAGTGCTGCCCGCCCCGGTTTCAGAGCAAGCCACGCTCGGCAAAGGACTCGCAGGAGCCGTCTCCGACGACAATATGGTCGAGCACCCGGATGTCCACCAGACCCAGGGCTTCCTTGAGCCGATGGGTAATGATTTCATCAGCTTGGCTCGGTTCGGCCACTCCTGACGGGTGGTTGTGGGCGAGAATGACGGCCGCCGCATTCCGCGCGAGGGCCTGTTTGACCACTTCCCGGGGATGGACGCTGGCTCCGTCCAATGTGCCCCGGAACAATTCCTCGAAGCCCGTCACCCGGTTGCGATTGTCGAGGTACACGCAGCAGAACACCTCGTGGGTCAGGTCGCGGAGCCGCATCTGGAGGAAATCGCGGGTGGCCTTCGGGTTGGCGAGCACACAACCGCTTTGCATCCGTTCCTGGTAGTGGCGCCGGGCTAGCTCGAGGGCGGCCTGCAGGCGGGCGAAACGGGCTGACCCGAGGCCCGGGGTCACGCGAGCCCGTTCCTGGCCGGTGCTGAGCAGGCCACGGAGGGAATGGAATTCGACCAGCACGTTGCGCGCCACGTCGACCGCGCTGAGCCCGCGGACGCCGGTCTGCAGCAGGATGGCGAGCAGTTCTGCCTCGCTCAACGTGCCGGCCCCTTTTGCCAGAAGCTTCTCCCGTGGGCGTTCGCTGCTCGGCCAGTCCCGGATGGACATGCGCTTTCCTTGTGCGTGTCTGAAGATTCCGATTCTCTTCGGGATCCTGGCCGCGGGTACATCGGAATAATTGCCGTATATCGCCTCATATGCGTGGAAAGGCGCGGCACCTCGGCAGGGAGCACATATAGCTGCGGGATATGACGACGCAAGCGACGCGCGTTTGCCGAGTTTTGGGCGGTGTGTCCATAATGCCGTCATGAGTGCAGTCTTCAGTGATCGGCCGCAACGGGTCCTGCTCGGGGTCAGTGGTGGCATCGCCGCCTACAAGGCACCCGACCTCGTGCGCCGCCTGGTGGAGCGTGGTGCCGAAGTGCAGGTCGTCATGACCCCGGGCGCGCTCGAATTCGTCACTGCAAACACCTTCCAGGCTGTCTCGGGACGGCCGGTCAGGACGGATCTGTGGGATGCCGCGGCTGAGGCTGCGATGGGCCATATCGAGCTCGCAAGATGGGCGGACGCCGTGCTCATCGCCCCCGCGACAGCCGACTTCATCGCTCGTTTGGCCCATGGCCTCGCCAATGACCTGCTGTCGACCCTGTGTCTCGCTACCAGTGCGCCCATTACGCTTGCGCCGGCGATGAATCGCCTTATGTGGAGCAATCCTGCAACCCAGGCCAACGTGCGGCTCCTCGAAAGCCGGGGTGTCTGCATTCTCGGTCCCGCAATCGGTGAACAGGCGTGCGGTGAAACGGGCGCAGGC
Organism: Steroidobacteraceae bacterium; assembly: GCA_965279735.1. GTDB lineage: Bacteria > Pseudomonadota > Gammaproteobacteria > Steroidobacterales > Steroidobacteraceae > CAIUGU01. The sequence goes on from OZ257260.1 coordinate 3,658,178, forward strand.
CGGATGCTCGAGCCCCGTGAAATCGCGGATACGGTATTGGCACGACAGTCACTGTCGGGCGCCATGGCGGGACTCAAGGTGGTCGTGACTGCAGGCCCGACCCGCGAACGGATCGATCCTGTGCGCTTCCTCAGCAACCGCAGCTCCGGAAAAATGGGTTACGCCGTTGCCGCGGCCGCCCGGGATGCCGGTGCGAAGGTTGTGCTGGTCAGTGGCCCCGTCAATCTCACGCCGCCCCCCGGCACGACAGTGGTGAATGTTGAAACGGCTGAGCAGATGCTGGATGCCGTTCGCAGCCATGTCATCGGCGCACACATTTTCATCGCCGCTGCCGCTGTCTCCGATTACAAGGCGGCGCAGCCTTCGAGCAAGAAGATCAAGAAGACGCAGGATGCGATGAGCATCGCGCTTGCACGCACACCTGATGTCCTCGGGACGGTGGCGCGCTCGGATAACCGGCCTTTCCTCGTTGGCTTCGCAGCCGAAACCGAGGATGTCGAACGCAATGCGCTGGCAAAAATGGAATCGAAGCGTCTTGAAATGATCGCCGCCAACCGGGTCGGTGATGGCCTCGGCTTCGACCAGGATGACAACGCCCTGACGGTCTACTGGGCCGACGGCAAGAAAGAACTGGCGCTCACGTCCAAGGCCGATCTTGCGCGGCAGCTGATTGCCGTCATTGCGGAGCGTTACCAGTCGCGCCAGGCAGTCGCCGTCCAGTCCGTGGGTGCGGTTGCAAGTGTCACCGGCTGACGGTATTCCCCTTGAAGTGAAGCAGACCCTGCAGGCAAAACGCCGGCTGGAAGTGCGCATCCTCGATCCGCGCATCGGCAGCACTTACCCGTTGCCTGCCTACGCAACGGAAGGATCCGCGGGGCTCGACCTTCGCGCGTGCATCGACACGGCCTTGCCGTTGGCACCTGGCCAGACGCAATTGATTCCTACGGGACTCGCCATTCATATCGCCGATCCTGGACTAGCGGCGGTCGTGTTGCCGCGTTCAGGTCTTGGTCACAAGCACGGCATCGTGCTGGGCAACCTGGTGGGACTCATCGATTCCGACTACCAGGGCCAGCTCTTCGTTTCGTGCTGGAACCGAGGGCAGACCGACTTCACCATCGAACCGGGCGAACGGATAGCGCAGCTCGTGATCGTGCCGGTGGTGCAGGTCGAGTTCGATGTGGTGGATGCGTTTACCGCATCCGAGCGGGGCGCTGGCGGTTTCGGCAGCTCCGGCCGGGCTTGAGGAATCTAGCGAATCCCTTTCAGCTGTTTGAAGCGCGCGATGTCACGCGCGAAGGCGGCCTTGAGCTGTTCCTGCTCGGCCTGTTTCGACACGATGGTTGCCTGGTAGGTCTGCAGGCTGTTCACCGTGTTGACCATGTCTTCAGCCATATGGTCCGGTAGCGGCGGTGCGCTCGGGCTGTCGCTGTAAGGCCGGAACCGCGCAACCTGCTGCTGCAGCCGCGACTGCCGTTCCTTCATCGTCGAGATGTTCTGCTGCGTGACATTCAATTGCGCCTCCAGCAGTTCCAGTCGCTGGTTCCGCAAGCGTTCGATGTCTTCCACGCTGAGATAGGTGTCGATCAGCATGCGATCGCGCTGCGCCTGCTCTTCACGCAGCCGGCGCGCTCCACCCTCCTGCACCTCGCGCTGCTGCCGGGCAGCGCGCGACTGGTCTCCCTCGATCATGCGCAGGACGGTTCCACGATCGTTCAACACCTGAGTATCGCGTCCAACGCAGACTGCCGGCTGCCGGTCACCGACCTGGGTTTGACCGTTGGCATCCGTGCAACGAAAGAAAGCCTCCCGGGTGCCGCCACCGGCTGGCCGCGATTGCGGCAGTGCGGCGCTGCTCACGAGCAGTGCCAGCAACAGGGGCGTCGAGCGCGTCAGAAGCATGAGTACCTCGGGGCAACCCGTCGAACGGCGGCCATTCTGCCGCAGGTGAGAGGGGGCTGCCACACATCCTGATGGCCATTTCAAGGGCGTGAAGCTATCCCAAATTGCTCGCGATAACTTCGAACTGCCGCAAGTTGTTGCGAATTGCCGGTGGTCTCGAGAAAGGCAATGAGATCAGCCAGTTTCAGGATGCTGATGACGGGCAGGCCAAACAGCTCCTGAACCTCCTGGACTGCGGACTGGGCTCCCTGGCCGCGTTCCTGCCGGTCCAGCGCAATCACCACGCCTGCGGGTGTGGCCCCGGCCTGGCGGATGATCTCGACCGATTCCCGGATGGCGGTGCCGGCGGTCATGACGTCATCGACGATCAGGACGCGGCCTTTGAGGGGTGAGCCCACGATGGTGCCGCCTTCGCCATGATCCTTGGCTTCCTTGCGATTGAACGCCCACGGCAGGTCCTGCTGATGACCGTCAGCCAGGGCTGCTGCCGTCACGGTGACAAGCGGGATGCCCTTGTAGGCGGGGCCGAAGAGCATGTCGAAACCAACGCCGCTCGAATTCACCGCTGCCGCGTAGAAGCGTCCGAGCTCGGCAATCGCGCGGCCGGTGTTGAACAGACCCGCGTTGAAAAAGTAGGGGCTCAGGCGGCCGGATTTGAGCTTGAATTCGCCGAAGCGCAGCACACCGAGTTCGAGGCACAGCGCTATGAAAGCTTGGGACGTAGGCATGAGTTCGCGAGCTTTGTGCAGGTAAGGCTGATCGGGCGGGGCGCACTTTATCGCGGCACTGCTTGCGCTCCAAGCGGAATGCGCGCGCAGGCCTCTGGTACCCGCCGCTATACTCCCGACGGTTGCCAGGCGCGTATTCGAACAAGGACCCTGAAGCGTTGAATTCCACAGACCGAGTCTCGCAACCCTCCGGATGGCGGCGTCACGTTCCTGCACCGGTGCGTCCCTACGTCGAGGCGGCTCCACTCGGAGCGCTCTTCCTCGGCATCTCTTCCGGCTTTCCCTACGCGATGATCGCCGCGACGCTGACTTCGCGCCTTGCGCAGGACGGCATCGAGAAGCGGACGATCACTGCGTTCTCTCTCGCCTTCCTGGTCTACAACTTCAAGTGGCTGTGGGCATGGGTGGTGGATGGCGTGCGTCTGCCGGTCATCGGCCGCTTGGGACAGCGCGTGTCATGGCTGCTGTTTTCCGGCGTGCTTGTGATCGCGGCGGTAGTGAATCTGGCGCTGGTCGATCCGAAGGCCAGCCTTCTCGCGACCGTGTGGGCCGCGATCCTCATGGCCGTTGCCGGAGCCACCTACGACATTGTCATCGATGCCTATCGCATCGAATCGCTCGAGCCACGACAGCTCGGAGCAGGTTCGGGAATGTCGCAGTACGGCTGGCGGATCGGTTCAGTCGTTGCGGCTTCGCTTGCGCTCGTGGTGGCTGCGCGTTGGGATTGGCATATCGCCTACCTTGCCTGCGCAGTGCTCGCGCTGCCTGCCATGGCGGTGGGACTGATTCTCGGCGAGCCTGCAAGACATCGCGAGCCTACGCGACGCCAGGGGCTGCGGGCTATCGGTGACTCCATCGTCGCGCCGCTGCTTGAATTCTTCAGGCGCCAGGGCGCGTTCCTCGTGCTGCTCTTCATCCTCCTGCACAAGATCGGCGACACGCTCTCGCAGCTGACTGTCAGGCTGCTGTTCGAGGACCTGCAATTCACGAATGATGAGATCGCACTCTTCGACGTCGGATTCGGCTTCTGGGGCTATCTCGTCGGGATTTTCCTCGGGGGAATGCTGTACGCGCGCGTTGGCCTCAAGCGTTCCGTGCTGATCAGCCTGGTGTTGATGGCGGTCTCCAACCTGAGTTTCGCGGGACTCGCGGCTGTCGGCCACTCGAACTGGGGAATGGCCGGCGCGATTGGTTTTGAAAATCTTTCCAGTGGCATCGGCGGAGTGGCCGTCGTCGCTTATTTTTCCGCGCTCTGCGACCTGCGCTACACGGCGAGTCAGTACGCATTGATCTCTGCTGCCACGAGTATCGTCGGACGAGTACTGACGGGAACCCTGGCAGGGTCGCTGGTGGAGCGGTTCGGCTACGTGAACTTCTATCTGCTCACGACGGTGATTGCATTGCCCGGGATAGTGCTGTTCTGGCTGATGATGCGCTCGGGACTGATCGACGCTTCCGTGGGAACGGCCGCAACGTCCGGATCTAAAGACGCCGGCGCGAGTCAGTGAGTGACGGAAGTGAATTCGCGATCTGCAGGCTGGATGAGCTGGCCGATCCGGGATCGCGCGCCTTCAGGATAGGTTCCGGGGACTGGCCACTGCGTGGCTTCGTCGTGCGCCAGGGCGATCAGGCTTATGCGTACGTGAACCGTTGTCCCCATGCGGGTCATCCGCTTGACTGGCAACCCGATCGCTTTCTGAACATGGATGATTCGCTGATCCAGTGCGCCTCGCATGGCGCGCTGTTTGCGATAGGTTCGGGTTATTGCGTCGCAGGTCCGTGCGCGGGAAAAAGCCTGCTTTCCCTGCCCGTTTGGGTCAGTGACGGCAAGGTCCTGCTTGCAGAAGATCCCGACTTGCTCGCCCGGAGATTCGCCTAGTTCGAGCGTTCTTCCGGCAGCTGCGGCCATTCCGAATAGCCGCCTGCTTCATTGCGATCCAGGAATTCGAGCGGCCCGGCCCACATCGTCTGCGTCTGTGAATCGCTTTGGGGTTCGAAGTCTTCGGGTTCGATATCGACAGAGCCTGTCCAGTCTTCAGGTGCATCCGCCGGCGTGAATTCCTGGTCGCACCAGATTTCCGCATCGAGCTCTTCCAGCGTGCCGTCGAAGTGCTGGACTTCGATCGTGCCGTCGTCGCGATCGATGGCGACAACTTCAAAGAGTGCACCATTCGGTCTCTGGTACCACTCGCCAATGACGGGAGTCGGCGAAGTCATGATATCCCTCCATTCCCACGGCTCTTGCAATCGCTGTATGGGCGCCAGGGTCCGTGGCGGTTGCGTGCACTGCTGTCAGAAGTACGCAGAGAATTCACATCTCCTGTGTTCTCTTTTAGACCTCACGCACCGGGGATTCAAGGGAAAATTTTTCCGCAGAGCATCATCTGCCGCGACTCAAGGTGATGGCTTTTTTCTGAAGTGCAGATCCCACACGGAATGGCCGAGCCGCTGGCCACGTCGCTCGAAGCGGGTAACGGGCCGTTCCTCCGGACGGGTTGCGAAGATGGCATCGCCCGCGAGATTCTCGAGGGCAGGAAATTTTTGCAACACCTCCACCATGTGCTCTGCATACGGCTGCCAGTCCGTGGCCAGTCTCAGCTCACCGCCCGGTTCCAGTGTGCGCAGCAACAGTTCGACAAAAGGAGGCTGTATCAGTCGCCGCTTGTTGTGCCTCTTCTTCGGCCACGGGTCCGGAAAAAAGACATGAATGGCCGCGAGACTTTCCGCCGGCAGCTGCGTGCCCAGGACTTCGACGGCGTCATGACAGATCACCCGGACATTCTGCAGCTGTTCCGTGTGGGCCCTGAGCAACAGATGGCCACAGCCTGAGCGATGGACTTCAACGCCCAAGCAATCGATGTCCGGATGCTCGCCCGCATATGTTGCCAGCGCATCGCCCGTACCGAAGCCGATTTCAACCAGCCGGGGTGCCTTGCGGCCGAACACGGCATCAAGGTCGAGAACGTCGGCAGCGTGGTCGATACCGAAAGCCGGCCACAATTCAGTGAGCGCTCGTTCCTGTGCAGCGGTGAGGCGTCCGGCGCGCAGGACAAAACTGCGGATACCGCGCAGCGGCCGGTCAGTGGATTCGGGTGTGCTCAACTCGGGTCTCTCGATGCTGGCAGGGCGCCAGGCGGGCAGCTTACTCGCGGGTCGCAGGGTTTGCTTGCGCGCGCAGCCTGGCTGCAGCCGTTCGTTGCGCTACCCGATCGAGCAGCGAAATCATTTCTTCCAGCGTCTTCCGGTCGATGCCTTCGGTGATGAAAACAATGCGCGTCTTGCGATCCTCATCCGGCCAGCGGTCGAGCCAGGTCAGATTGTGCAGGAGATGCTGGGCTCCGTGGATGACTGCCGGGCGATCCGGTTGTTCCGCGACATGCACCAGACCTTTCAGACGCAGAAGACCGGGACCCAGGTTCTGCTCGACGGCAGCGAGCAGCAGCTCGAGCCCATAGAGTGTGGTGGGCTGTTCGCGCACCAGGCAGAAAGAGGCAATGTCCGCATGCGAGTGGCGATGGCCCGGCTCGGCACCCGCGCTGTCATGCTGGTGACCGCCTTGATGGCCATGCTCGTGGTCGTGATGCGTATAGGCGGCGGCATTCAACCACGCTGCCGCTTCGATACCACCACGTTCCAATGAGAATCCTGTCGCGCGCAACAGTCTTACCGGATCGATCGATGGATCATCCACCCTGTGCACCGTCGCGGCAGGATTGAGCGTCGCGAGTTTCGTCCGCAGTTCCGCTTCGCGCACTACCGCTTTGGCATCTTCGAGCAAGTCGAGCTTGCTGACGAGAATCTGGTCCGCCAGCGCAACCTGCCGCACGGATTCATCATGCCTGTCAAACGTGCCAAGGCAGTTGATGGCATCCACCACCGCGACTACGGAGCCGAGACGATAGAGTCCTTCCAGCGTGGGATCCGAGAGGAACGCCTGCAGCACAGGGCGCGGGTCCGCGAGCCCGGAGGTTTCGATCACCACGTGATCGAAAGGCGTGACCTCACCCGATTCGCGTGCGTAGTAGAGCCGGTTCAGCGTGCCGATGAGATCGCCGAAAACGGTGCAGCACAGACAGCCGTTCTCGAGCAGCATGATCTGGTCATTGCTGGTTGCAGTCAGCAGATGATCGATGCCCGTCTCGCCGAACTCGTTGATCACGACGGCAGTGCGCGCCATGACCGGCGAACTCAACGCCCGATTCAGCAGGGTTGTCTTGCCGCTGCCCAGAAAGCCCGTCAGCACGGTGACAGGCGTGCGCGTATCCTGCCGTGCCCGCGTGAGCCCCGGAGAGTCGGTCTGTTCCTCCGACGTTGTCACGGCGTCTTCTCAGCTTGCAGGTTTCTGCAGTTGCGGGAACAGCTGCGGACGCAGCGACGGATGGCAGACCTTGTACTTGGGCGCATACGCAGTCTCTGCGCCGAGTTCCAGCGCCGCGTGCCAGGCCCAGCGCGGATCGAACAGGGCGCCACGACCGATGACAACGACGTCCGCCTTGCCGCTTGCAATGATTTCCTCAGCCTGCGCGGGCTTGTCGATCAGGCCCACAGAGAAGGTCGGAATCCCTGCTTCCGTTCGAACGCGCGTGCCGAAAGCGACCTGATAGCCTGGTGCCAGCGGAATCTTCTGCCGCGAATCGAGGCCGCCGGTCGTAACGTCAACGTAGTCGCAGCCGAGCTTCTTCAGCTCCTTCGCAAACGCGACAGCTTCGTCGGGCGTAAAGCCACCGTCGACCCAGTCGGTGGCGGAGACCCGGATGCCCATCGGCTTTTCAGCCGGCCAGACAGCGCGCATCGCCTTGAACGTGGCGAGCGGGAAGCGCATGCGATTCTCGAGTGAGCCGCCGTACTCGTCCGTCCGCTGGTTGGAAAGCGGCGAGAGGAACTGATGGATCAGGTAACCGTGGGCTCCATGCATTTCAACCAGATCGAAACCGGCGCGATCGGCACGCTTCACCGATTGCACATGGGCATCAGTGAGTGCATCGATTTCAGCTACGGTGAGTTCCTTCGGCGCCGGCCAGCCGGGACCGAATGGAATAGCGGAAGGCCCGACGGTCTGCCAGGCACCTTCCTCTGCCGTGAGCGGCTTGCCGCCCAGTGCGGGAATCTGCTGCGAACCCTTGCGTCCGGCATGTGCGATCTGGATGCCCAGCTTCGCGACGCCATAGGTGCGGCAGAAATCGACGACCCGCTTCATCGCGGCTTCGTTCTCATCCGTGCAGAGCGTCGCGCATTTCGGGCTGATGCGGCCGTCCATCGAGACGTTGGTCATCTCAACGATGACGAGGCCCGCTGCGCCCATGGCCATGCTGCCAAGATGCATCAGGTGCCAGTCGTTGGCCGAGCCGTTGGTCGAGTTGTACTGGCACATCGGCGAGACGGCAATGCGATTGGCCAGCGGCAGCTGGCGGAACGTGATCGGAGAAAAAAGCGCACTGGTCATTGAGCGGTTCTCGAAGCATTCCAGGGTAAGGAAACAGGCCCCGCCGCGGGGCCTGGGGAACTACTGGCCGGCGGCGCGTGCCTGCTCGCGGGCCATCACGGACCAGTCCTTCTCTGCATCGCCATGGGCAATGGCGCTCAGCAGCCGGTCGCGGCAGACGCCGACGCTGGGGAGAGGCACCGCAGCGGTTTCCCCGGCGGCCAGTGCGAGATTGACGTCCTTGAGTGCCAGCGTCGTCGTGAAGCCGACAGTGTCGTAGGACTTGTTGGCGATGATCGTTGCATACGCGGTGTACGCAGGGCAGGCAAACAAGCCGTCGACCACGATTTCGCGGAACACATCGGGAGTGGCGCCGGATTTCTCCACGAGGGAGAACGCTTCGCCCATTGCCTCGATGGCACACGCGAGCAGCATGTTGTTGGCAAGCTTGATCGCCGAGGCAGCCCCTGGATCTTCGCCCGCAGGAAACAGTCGTCGTCCGATGGATTCAAGCGCGGGTTTCGCTCTTTCCGCAGCAGCAGGCGGTCCTGCCACGATGATGCCAAGGCGTCCTGCCGTCACGGCTTCGGGACGGCCGAGCACCGGAGCTGCAAGCAGCGTCTGGCCTGCGCCACGGTGTTTTTCAGCCAGGGCCCGCACAGTTGTTACTGCGTGGGTACCCATCACCACGTGGACCGCATTCGCAGGCAGGTTGGCGATGAGGCCATCGGGCCCATCCGCCACTGCATTCAGGGCGCGATCGTCGGCGAGCATCGTCAGCACGATCCCGCCGGAGCGGGACGCTGCATCCTTCAGGGTGGGCGCCAGAACGGCACCGCGCGCAAGCACGTCTTTCAGTTTGTCGGGTGAGCGGTTGTAGACCACCACCTCATGTCCCGCATCGAGCAGGCGATGCACCATCGCCTGCCCCATGCGGCCGAGACCCACGAACGCGACCTTCAACGGAGCGCCCCTGCCATGAGTGCTGTCACGGGATCAGCTATGCAGGGCGACAATGGCGGCGCAGATCGCCCAGAACAGCGGGTATTCGCAGCCGCCGATGTTCCACAGCCACTTCCCCTGGCTCACCTTGTAAACCGATGCCGCGGCAACCAGCATGAAAGCCACCGTCAGCCAGGCGGCAATCTGCGTGTAGATGCCGAGTATCAATGCGATGCCGACCACGAATTCGAACACGATGCCGAAATTGACGAACAGCCCGGGATTGGGGTAACCGGCCGCGGTGAAGAAACCAACGGGGCCGGGGCGGAAGGTGATCTTTCCCACCGCGTGCGGAATCAGGAACAGGCCGCAGATGATACGCAGCACCACGTAGCCGTTGTTCAGGTCGAAATCGAACATCTCTCGTCTCCCCTATGAATTGAATCTTTCCAAGGCTTTTTCGTTCGCGTCATCTGCACATGAACCTGAGCCGGTCATCTGCGGGCTGCGGATCCCATCAAATGTGCAACACCCTGCCATATGCGTCAAGAACTGACTCATGCATGGATTCCGAGATGGTGGGATGCGCGAAGATGGTCGCCATCAGTTCCGCCTCGGTGGTTTCCAGCGTCATGGCCAGTGCATAGCCCTGGATCATCTCCGTGACTTCTGCACCCAGCATGTGTGCACCGAGCAGCTGGCCCGTCTTCGCATCGAATACCGTTTTGACGAAACCGTCGGTTTCTCCCGAGGCGATGGCCTTGCCATTGGCGCGGAGCGGGAAGCGTCCCACCTTGACCTCATGCCCCTGTTGCTTCGCCTGTGCTTCCGTCAGCCCGACGGAGGCAATCTGTGGTTGTGAATACGTGCAACCCGGAACAGGTGCCTTGAGCGAGGGCCCTGCCTTGCCTGCAATGTGTTCGGCACAGTGGACGCCTTCGTGGCTCGCCTTGTGGGCGAGCCAGGGGGCTCCGGCAACATCCCCGATGGCGTACAGGCCGGGCACGCTGGTGGCGCCATGTTCATGCGTGACGACATGACCGCGATCGATTTTTACACCTAATGCTTCGAGGCCCAGGTTCTCGATGTTGCCTTCGATTCCTACCGCAATCAGGGCCACATCGGCTTTGAGCGTCTCGGCTTTGCCGCCGGACACCAGTTCGACAGTCACGCCGGTCTTGTCGGCAGCCACTTTGTTGACACGGGCGCCCACGCGGAATTTCAGTTTGCGTTTCTCGAACACTTTCTGGGCGGCGGCGGAAATCTCCGCATCTTCGACCGGCAGGATGCGATCCAGCGATTCGACGACAGTCACATCGACGCCGAAGCTGCGATAGAAGCTCGCGAACTCGATGCCGATCGCGCCGGAGCCGATGACGACCAGCGATTTCGGCAGTGCGCGGGGCGTCATGGCCTCGCGATAGGTCCATATGCGCTCGCCATCGGGCACCATGCCTGCCGACGGAATCACGCGTGCGCGTGCACCGGTCGCCAGGATTACGGACTTTGCAGCCAGCGTGCGCGTGCCGCCGGCCTTGAGATCAACGACTACCGTGGGTGCAGCGGTTCCCTTCTTCAGGCGTGCGGTACCTTCGATCACCTCGATCTTGTTCTTCTTCATCAGGAAGCCAACGCCCGTGTTGAGCTGCTTCGCGACGCCGCGCGAGCGTTCAATGACCTTGGCAAAGTCGAATTGCACGCCGCTGCACGAAAGACCGTAGTCCCCGAGATGCGAGAGCTGCTCGAAGACCTCCGCCGACTTGAGCAAGGCCTTGGTGGGAATGCAGCCCCAGTTCAGGCAGATTCCGCCCAGACTTTCGCGTTCGATGATGACAGTCCTGAGCCCGAGCTGGGCGGCGCGGATCGCGGCCACATAGCCGCCGGGGCCGGACCCGATGACGACGAGATCGGGATTGTCACGGGCGATGGGTTGATTCACGATGGATCCTTCGCGCCGGTTCCCGGCAGTGACGGAAAATAAAGATGAACAGCGACGTCAAGCAGAGCGAGCGACAAAGCACTTACAGTTACGTCGTCCTGGGCGTTTTGCTCGTCGTGTATCTGTTCAACTATCTCGACCGGCAGCTGGTGTCGATCCTGGCGGAGCCGATCAAGCGGGACCTCGGTCTTTCCGACACGCAGCTTGGCCTTGTGACGGGATTCGTATTCGCGCTGTTCTACACGACGTTCGGTGTGCCGGTGGCCTGGCTCGCGGATCGTACGCGGCGTACGACGATCATCGCGATTGCCTGCGGTCTCTGGAGCGGCTTCACTGCTGCGTGTGGATTCGCTGGTTCGTTCGTGCAGCTCGCATTGGCGCGAGTGGGCGTCGGTATCGGCGAGGCGGGCGGCGTGCCGCCGTCCTACTCCATCCTTTCCGACTATTTCCCGCCGAAGCGACGCGGTCTCGCCATGGGGCTTTATTCCCTCGGCATTCCGCTCGGCACGTTCTGCGGCGGCCTCTATGGAGCCTGGGCGGCCGTGCACTACGGCTGGCGCATGGCGTTCTTCGGTCTCGCGATTCCCGGCGTGCTGCTTGCCGTGCTGCTGCCCTTTCTCGTTCGCGAGCCAGTGCGGGGAGGTCTCGATGCGCAAGTCGCGATGGCACCGCCGATCGGTCTCGGCGCTTCCATTGGCTTGTTCGTCAAATCCGCGGCGCTGATGCTCGTCGCTCTCGGCTGCAGCCTGTCTGCCGTCGTCGGCTACAGCCTGATGTCGTGGTCGCCGGCTTTCCTGATGCGCGTGCAGGGCGCGACCCTGCAGGACATCGGTTCGTTCTACAGCCCGTTGATCGGCATCAGCGTGGCAATCGGCATCGTGGGCAGCGGTTACATCGTCGACAAGCTGGGCGCAGCGAATCCCCGTGCCTATCCGCTGGTGCCGGCCATCGCCTTCGTAGCGGCGTTCCCGCTCTATCTTGCCGCGCTGACGGTCACTGACTGGCACACGTCCGTCCTGTTGCTGGCCATTCCACAGGGCCTGACCTTCACCTATCTGGCGCCCGCCGTTGCCGTGATCCAGAACCTCGTGCCGCCCGAGCGGCGCAGCACTGCATCCGCGATGCTTTTGTTCCTGCTCAATCTGTTGGCTGTCGGCTGTGGTCCGTTGTATGTAGGAGCCGTCAGCGACTGGGCGCTGCCGCATTACGGACAGGAGTCGCTGCGCATCGCGCTGTACGCGCTCATTCCCTTCTTCGCGCTCGGCATCGGCTGCAACTACGCCGCCGCACGCATTCTCGCGAAGCATCCGCGTTGAAGGCACGGCGCTGGCATTCATTGCGGCGACGTGCACAACCAATCAGAAAACCTCGCAGCCCGGCAGGCCACAGGAAATCAGGCGATCGGACGGGAAGTTGGTGATGATCTCGCAGCCGTCCTTCGTGACGACGACTTCTTCCTCGATGCGCGCCGCGCCTGAACCGTCTTCAGCCCCGCACCAGGTCTCGAGCGCGAACACCATGCCTTCCTTCAGCGGCCGGGTCTGGCCCTGGTAGCGCTTGGAGATGATGGGGCGCTCCCAGAGCGACAGGCCGATGCCATGTCCGTACTGGAGCAGGAAAGCTTCCGCTTCATCGCGATAGCCGAATTCCTCGGCATTCGGCCACACGGAAGCGATTTCATCCGGCGTCACGCCCGGACGCACCTTGTCGATCGAAGCCGAGATCCACTTCGATGCCTTTTCGTAGGCTTCGATCTGGTACTTGTTCGGCTCGCCACAGATGAACGTGCGGTAGTAGCAGGTCCGGTAACCGTTGTAGGAATGCATGATGTCGAGGAACACCATGTCGCCCGGTTGAATGATGCGATCCGTGAATGTATGCGAGTGCGGGCGCCCACGCGGGCCGGACACCGAGTTCACGCATTCCACGCGTTCGGATCCCATGCGGAACAGGCGGTCATTGACGATGGCGACGAGTTCGTTCTCGCGCGTGCCGGGTCTGATCGCCTTGACGACGTCGACGTAGGTCCCATCCACCATGGCGGAGGCGAGCTTGAGCAACTCGATCTCATCGGCGGTTTTTACTTCGCGGGCATCCAGCATCGCCTGTTGTCCGTCCACGACTTCAATGCCTTCGGCTTCCAGTGCGCGGATCATCGGCAGTTCCATGATGTCGATGCCGACGGGCTGGTTGGCGACGCCGAGTTCGACCAGCGCCTTCTTGATCTGTCGCGCGAAGCTCGACTGGATGCCGAGGTTCAATGGCAGGCCACCTTGCATCGTCGAGATCGGGGCGGCGACGTGATTCGCAATCCACGGCGATGACAGACGCTTGGCGGGAGCCGCCGGATCCCACAGGTAAGCAGGACCTTCGCCCGCGGCCACCGCATAGCGCATGAACTTGTCACGCGCCCACTCGCCGATATGTGTGCCGGTGATGTAGCGGATGTTGTCGAAATTGAAGCAGAGCACGGCGCCGAGGCCATTTGCGCGCACCGAATCCTGCGTCCGCTTCAGGCGTTCGGCAATCAGCCGGTGATAGTCGACTCCCTGTTCGAAGTCCTTGGCCTGGGTACCCCAGGATGCGACGGCGTGCGGGCGGTTGTACTTCATTTCGTTGACTCTTCAGATCAGAAGATTGACGGGCGCTTCGATGATGCTCTTGAACGCGGCGAGGAGCTCGCCAGCTACGGCGCCATCCACGACCCTGTGGTCTACCGACAGCGTGACGGTCAGCTTGCTGGCGAAACCGATGGAGCCATCCGCATTCTCGATGGGCCGGCGCTCTGCGGCACCGACGGCGAGGATGGTGGCCTGCGGCGGATTGATAATCGCGGAAAATTCCCGCACGCCGAACATCCCGAGATTGGACACCGTGCCGGTGCCTCCCTGGTATTCAGCGGACTTCAGCTTGCGGTCGCGCGCGCGTGCGGCGAGATCGGCGATATCCGCCGAGACATCGGCGAGGCTCTTCACATTCGCATTGCGCACGACGGGAGTAATGAGCCCGCCCTGGATCGCGACGGCAACGCCCACATCCACGTTCTCGAACTGGAGCAACCGGTCTTCCGCCCAGACCGCGTTGGCGGCAGGTACGCGATGCAAGGCGAGGGCATACGCCTTCACGATGCAGTCGTTGATCGATACCTTGAACTTGCCCGAGGCATTGATCAGCTTCCGTATCGACAGCAGTGCTTCGACCGACATGTCCGTGGTCAGATAGAAATGCGGGACGGTCTGCTTGGATTCGACCAGCCGCTTTGCGATCGTCTTGCGCATGCCGTCAAGCGGAACCTCGCGATGCGCAATACCGGCGTACAACGCCTTGACCTGCGCGAGACCGGCGCCGGTGGCAAGAACGCTGGCGGACGCGGCAGGTTGCGCATGTCTGACATCGTCAGCAACGATCCGGCCATGCGGACCGGAACCTTTCACGTTGCTGAGGCTGATGTTGCCTTCGACGGCCAGACGACGCGCCAAAGGTGTGACCTTGACGCCATTCGCCAGCGTCGCGGGACCGAAGTTGCGTTCAGGCGAAGGCACGGCATTGAAGGGATCAATCGTCCGCTTGACCGTCGCCGCAGCAGCGGCAGGCTTGCTGGCAATGGACTGAGCCGGAGCTGCAGTAGAAGCAGGTGCCGCTGCGGGAGCTTTTTCAGCCGGAGCCGTTTCGTTCGCGACACCTGCAACCGTCAAGATGGAAATGATCGCCCCGACCGGCACGGTCTGCCCGGCCTGCGCCCTGATTTCGGTCAGGACGCCGCTCGCGATGGCAGGGACTTCCATCGAAGTCTTGTCGGTCTCGATCTCGAACAGGATGTCGCCGGCAGTCACGGAATCGCCGACCGACTTGTACCACTTAGCTATTGTGCCTTCGGTAACCGTCTCACCGAGTTGTGGCATCAGGACATTCATTGATGTTTTCCTAAACGTGCGGGTTGCGCAGGTCTACCAGCTCACCGACACGTACTGGGTTTCCAGAAATTCCATGACGCCTTCGTGCCCGCCTTCCCGGCCGAGGCCGCTCTGCTTCATCCCACCGAATGGCGCTGCGGGTTCCGACACCATGCCGCGATTGAGGCCCACCAGGCCTGCCTGGAGCCGTTCGGCTACGCGCAGACCCCGACCGAGATCGCGGGTAAAGACGTAGGAAGCAAGGCCGACTTCGCTGGCATTCGCGTGCTCCAGCATTTCCTCTTCCGTCCTGAAAACCTGGATGGCCGCGACCGGGCCGAAGATTTCCTCGCGCACGAGGTCTGCATTCGCCGGTACGTCGCTCAGCACGGTGGGGAGGTAGTAATACCCGGTACCTTCCGGACGTTTGCCGCCTGTAACGACCTTGGCGCCTTTTTTTACGGCGTCCCTGACCAGCTCATCCACCTTGTCGCGCGATTCGGCATTGACCAGCGGACCGACGGTGACGCCCGGTTCGAGGCCATTGCCCACCTTGAGCGCCGACATTTTCTCCGCGAGCTTGGCCACAAACGTCTGCGCCACGTTCTCGTGTACATAGAAGCGGTTCGCCGCCGTGCACGCCTCGCCCATGTTGCGCATCTTTGCAATCATCGCCCCGTCTACTGCGGCATCGATGTCTGCATCGTCGAACACGATGAAGGGCGCATTGCCGCCGAGTTCCATGGCGAGCCGGACAACGTTCTGGGCCGCTTCCTTGAGCAGCGTCCGACCGACTTCCGTCGAGCCGGTGAACGAAATGACGCGCACCCGCATGTCGGCCAGCATGGCCGAAACAACCTTGCCGGAGGAGCGGGAGGGGACGATATTGACCACGCCAGGCGGCACTCCGGCTTCTTCGAGAAGCGGGACAAGGGCCAGGACGGTGAGCGGTGTGGCTGACGCAGGCTTGAGGACTACCGTGCACCCCGCGGCCAGCGCAGGCGCGATCTTGCGGGTGGCCATCGCGGCTGGAAAATTCCACGGCGTGACCAGCAATGCGACGCCGACCGGCTTGTGGTTGACGAGAATCCTGGCCCCCGAACTCGGTGCCATGGAAAGCTGCCCGCTGATCCGCACTGCTTCTTCGGAATTCCAGCGAAAGAATTCCGCAGCGTAGGAGACCTCTGCGCGGGAGTCGGCCAGGCTCTTGCCATTCTCCAGCGTAATGATTCGCGCCAGCCGTTCGTGCTCGCGCACCATGAGATGGTACGCACGACGCAGCACTTCGCTGCGTTCCCGGGGTGTCTTCGCCGACCAGGCCTTGAGCGCCTTCGACGCAGCGGTCACTGCGGACAGGCAGTCTTCCACGGTTGCGCTGGCAACGGACGCTACCGCCTGTTCGGTGGCGGGATCCTCGACAGCAAAGCGCACGCCATCGGAAGATTCGCGCCAGCGCCCATCGATCCACAGCTGCGTCGGGACGCCCGCCAGGATCTGGTCATGCGTGCTCGTTTCCTCGGGCCGCGAGAGAACCACGATGTTGTCGGGTTTGGCCACGTTCTTCAGGCCGAGAGTGAGCGCCGGATGGTCTCTGCAATACGATCAACACTGGGGATGGTCATGTCCTCGAGCTGATCGGCTGCGGCCAGCGGAATATGGGGTGAGGTGATCCGCACGGGCGGACCGTCCAGGTCATAGAAAGCCTCGTCGGCAACGATCGAAACGATCTCGGCGCCCCAGCCAAGCACTCGCGGGTTCTCTTCGACGGTGAACATGCGTCCCGTCCTTCCCACCGAGCCGAGGATGGTCTGTGTGTCGAGCGGGATCAGCGAACGGACATCCACCACTTCGCAACTGATGCCGTGCTCGGCCTGGAGCCTTTCGGCGGCTGCCAGCGCTCTTGGAACCATGAGTGCAAGCGCGATGATGGTGGCATCGGTGCCGGGACGAAGGATCTTGGCTGTGCCCAGCTTGTCGAGGATCTCGCCGTCAGGCACTTCGCCCTTCGTTGCATACAGCGACTTGTGCTCGAGGAAGATCACGGGATCGTCGTCGCGGATCGAGGCAGCCAGCAGACCGATCACATCGATGGGCGAAGACGGGGATACCACCTTCAAGCCCGGGAACTGCATGCACCAGTTCTCGATGCTCTGGCTGTGCTGCGCGCCGAACCGGGAACCGCCGCCATTGCCGCAGCGGACCACGAGAGGGCAGCCAACCTGGCCATTGGTCATGTAGCGCGTCTTCGGGAATTCGTTGGCGATGTAGTCGTAACAGACCGCGATGAAATCCGCGAACATGATTTCGGCGATGGGCCGGAGACCCGTCATGGCCGCACCCATGGCGGCGCCGAGAATCGCCTGCTCCGAGATGGGAGTGTCGAGCACGCGCTTCGGCCCGAACCGGTCCAGCAGACCCACGGTGGCCTTGAAGACGCCGCCGGCCTTGCCTACGTCCTCGCCAAGGAAGACAACGTTCTCGTCCCGCTCCATTTCCTGCGCAATGGCCCGGGCAACCGCGTCACGATAGGTTAATTCCGCCACGCCCATCCCCCATCTGCATATACGTCTGTGAACAGAATGTCCGTGGAGGTCGACGGGGCAGCCTGGCACGCCTTGGTAGCGTCATCAACGATGACCCTGACCTCCGCATCGATCTTCGCCACGACTTCATCCGCAAAATCGAAATCCTTGAGCCGCTGCCGGTAGATCTTGAGCGGATCGCGCAGTTTCCAGCGCTCCAGTTCGCCTTCGGGGCGGTACTTCGCGGGATCCGCGCGGCTGTGGCCGGAATGACGGTACGTCAGGCACTCGATCATCGAAGGGCCTTCGCCGGCACGCGCCCTGGCGAAAGCGGTGCGCATCGTCCGGAAGACGACGTCGGCATCGTTGCCGTCGATGACGATACGCTCAAGACCATAGGCCGATGCGCGATCTGCGGCCGGGTACTGCACCGGAATCACGTCGGCAATCGGCGTGTATTCCATGTACAGGTTGTTCTCGCACACGAAGATGACGGGCAGCTTCATGACGGCCGCGAAATTCAGGGCTTCATGAAAGGCACCGATATTCGTGGTGCCGTCGCCGAAGAAACAGACGGACACATCGGAAGTGCCCTTGTACTGGGCTCGCCATGCTGCACCGCACGCAATCGGCAGATGCGCACCGATGATCGCGTAAGAGCCCATGACGCCGTGTTCGACGGAGGTCAGGTGCATGGAGCCGCCCTTGCCGCGCATCAGGCCGTTGTCACGGCCCATCAGCTCGCCGAGCACCTTTTCAACAGGCACGCCGCGGGCCAGAGTGTGGGCATGGCCGCGATAGGTGCAGAAAGAGAGGTCGCCGGGCTGCATCGCTGCGGCCACACCGGCGGCAACAGCTTCCTGGCCCAGGGAAAGATGGCTCGTGCCCTTGATCTGGTTCTGCAGGAAGAGGTCGAAGGCCCGCTGTTCCGATTCGCGCAGCAGCACCTGCAGCCGGTACAGCTCGAGGCGTTTTTCCTCGCCTATATCGTCATTGGGAGTTGGGTCGTTGAGAAGCGGTGTACCCGCATCGGTGGCAGTGATTTTCTTTGCCATGGCTGATTTATTCCCCCGGACACCGAATCTTCACCATTCAGATCAGGCCGGGGATTTGAGCACACCGGTCAGCCTGCAAGCAAGGCCGTTTTTCCATTAGGACAACTGATTTCTCATTATGAATGTCATGTCGTACCATCGAAAAAGCGCGCCGACGCAGGAATTCGCATGCTGCAATGCATGAAAACAAGGGGAATCAAGCCATGCTGTTCATCATCTACTGTCTCGACAAACCCGGCGCGGCCCCTACGCGAGCCACGACAATGCCGGCGCACCGGGAATACACGGCGGCTTGTCCCGACATCGTCCTGTCGGGTCCAATCACTACCGACGATGGCAGCGAAGTGATCGGCAGCTTCTTCATGGTGGAGGCGGCTGATAGGGGTGCGGTCGAACGCTTTCAGCAAGGTGATCCCCTGTACCGAGCGGGTATCTGGGCTTCGACCGACGTGCGAGCCTTTGCCAAGCGCGTCGACAATCGGAAATAGCGCCTGATCGCTTTGAGTCAGCGCTTCCGGCCGGCCTGCGCCGGGTCGAGGCCCAGCCTTTCGCTGATGAGCTGGGTGGCTTTGGTGAGTTCGGTCGCCGTCTTGCCGCCCCAGGCCACATCGAGCTCGTAGGTGTGTCCTACCGCGGTGGTCACGAAGACAACGTTGCCCCACATGTCGAAGACCGGTGAGGCGATCGCGCTGATGCCCTTTGTCATGTCGCCCCTTACCCGGGCGAGTCCCTCGCGCTCGCGAACGCCCTCCAGCACCTTGAGAAGGTGCGGAAAATCGAGGACATGGCCTTCCGCCCGGGGAGGCGATTCAGGCTGGTATTCCAGCTTCCATTGCTTGGCCACCGCTGCTTCGTCGCGATAGGCGAGGAACACGCGGCCGGTGGCCGAATAGATGGCGGAAATCTGTGTGCCGAGCCGCGCCGTCAGGGGGCCGATGGCGCCACGGTCGTGCACGCTCACGACGACAGGGCTTTCCTCCGCCCAGACCGCCGCCCAGACGCTGGCATCGATGGCTGCGGAAAGCTTCCGGGTTTCCTGGAAGACGACATCGTGCTGGTCGAGGCGACGCATCGCGCGAACACCGAGGGCAAGGGCCGCTGGCCCAAGGTCGTATTCACCGCTGGCGCGTTCCTGCTTCACGAAGCCCTGGCGCTGGAGGCTGGCGAGATAACGATGCACGTTCCCCGGCAGCATGCCGAGGTGCGAGGAGAGTTCGCCGAGTGTCAGTTCGCCGTTGAAAGAGGCGATGGCCTTGAGGATGTGGCACGCCGTTTCTGCCGACTGGATGCCGCGCTGGGTAGATTGTTCGCGGTTCGCGCTGGTGCGCCGTTTCTTTTTTGTTGTGCCACTGTCCATTGCTGCCGCAATCATAGATAGGCGGGAAGCTGCGGACAACGTCATTCTGGATTCATTAGTTGTGGAGCCTCACAGCGCCATTGCCGGGCCTCAAGCCCGCACCGTAGAATCAGGGCGCGAAAGCGGGCGTCGTATAATGGTATTACCCATGCTTCCCAAGCATGAGACGAGGGTTCGATTCCCTTCGCCCGCTCCAGCCTCCCGCGAAAATCATTTTCCGCGCAGCCTCAGGCTCACATTGAAGGCATGCATCCGCGGCTGATACCCGATTGTCACGCCAACCTTCCGTCCTCATGACACTTCTTTACAAGATGAGCGGCGCTTTGCCCGTGTTGCTTGGTATAAAGAGTGTCATGTCCACTCGTCGCGGCATACGGGTTAGGGAGCCTCGGATTGACCTATACACGCTCGCGACGGCGAGCCATTTCGTTCAGGGCTAGGCGCGACGACCGCTGTGTACTCGATGTACTCAAGGGAGGAGCAACACCGCCATGAACGAAATGGATCCCGTCCCGATTTAGGAATGAATTCATCATTTTATGGGTTGCGCCTCTAATCGCCAGCTGCGTCGTTATGGACTTTGCCCATATTCCCGATATGGCCTGCAGTCCATGCCTCGCATCAGGCGATTGGAGACGCAACGCGAACGTGTATAGGTCAATCCGAGGCTCCCTAAAGATTGCTGCCGGTGTCGCGGTGGCGGGACTGTGTGCGGTCGCCTGGTCCCAGTCGTCGCAGACATATCTATATGGCGACGGCCCGCTTGAGGCATCGGAGTTTCATTTCACGCGGCTGGCCTATCAGTCGGGCGACGGCAGGGGGTTCGGCCGGCGCGGGCGCTGGCTGACCGACTGGCCTGAAGCGGAGGAACATCTGCTCAGCGGCGTTCACCGGCTGACGAGGATCGAGGCAGGGAAACAGGGTCGCGCTGTCGCCGTGATGGATGACGAGCTCTTCGACTATCCCTGGCTGTACGCGGTCGAGGTGGGGTATTGGTATCTGAACGATCAGGAAGCGGCGCGACTGCGTGACTACCTTGAGCGCGGCGGTTTCCTGATGGTGGATGATTTTCACGGCACCGCCGAGTGGGCGGGGTTTGTCGAAAGCATGCAGCGGGTATTCCCGGATCGCGCCATCGTCGAGGTGCCGGAGAACGATCCCGTCATGCATGTGCTTTACGATCTGGACGAACGCGTGCAGATCCCCGGACTGGGCGCGCTCATGTCCGGACGAACCTACGAGAGGGATGGCAACGTGCCCCACTGGCGGGGCATCTATGACGATCAGGGGCGACTCATGGTGATGATCGACTTCAACATGGATCTGGGCGACGCGTGGGAGCACGCCAATACGCCGTGGTATCCGGAGGAATACACCGCCAAGGCGTATCGCTACGGCATCAATTACATCATCTACTCCATGACGCACTGATCCGCCGGCCCCGCATGTTCGAGTGGCTGTTCAAGTTTCCGCGGGACGAATTCACACACGGCGAGTTCGTGTTCGCGAGCGCCTGGCCCCAGTGGGCGCTCTATGCCGCCTTCGCGCTCGGTGCGCTCGTCATCCTCGGCCTGCTGCTTCGCCGTCGCGAACTCGGCCCGTTCAAGCTCGCAGCCATCGCATTGCTGCAACTCGCCATGCTGGCGCTGGCCCTCTTCATCGTGTGGGAGCCCTCGCTGGTTGTCAGGTCGCTGAAGACCGGTGACAACGCCATCGCCGTCATGCTCGATACCTCGGAGAGCATGGGATTTGCGGAAGGCGAGGTGTCGAGAATGCAGCAGGCGCAGGGCGCACTCGATTCCGATCCGTTCAAGCGCCTCGCGGCCGACTACAGCCTGCATCGATATGTGTTTGCGCGGGATGCTGCAGCCGTGGATGACTTCGCGGCACTTCCCGCTCCGGGCAATGAAACGGCGCTTGCCGATTCGTTGTTGCAGGTCCTGAGACAGGCACGCACCACGGCAGTCGGAGCTGTCGTCATTGTCAGCGATGGCGGTGACAACGCAGGGGTGCTCGACCAGAACCAGCTTGCCGAGATCGCGAGCCTCGGCATTCCGGTGCATGCGATTGGCGTGGGACGCGAAAAAGTACCGGAGGATCTTGAGCTGCAGGATGTCCTCGCGCCGGACCGTACACTGCCGGGAACCACGTTGTCAGCGCGCGTCACGATTCGCCACGATGGTGAGGGCGTTGCCAGACTCAAGGTCTATGACGGCGACAACTTCCTGGCCTCGCGTGAAATCCAGCTGCCTGCCGATGGCACCGTCACGACCGGCTTCATCGATTTCGGTCTGCTCGAGCCCGGCTACCGGGATCTCAATTTCTCGCTCGACGGCAAGGAGGGCGAGCACGAACTGCGCAACAACGTGCGCTCGCGTGTCGTTGAAGTGCCGCAGGAGCCCTCGCGCATCCTGTATGTCGAAGGCGAGCCGCGCTGGGAATACAAGTTCATGCGCCGCGCACTCGAGGATGACAGCAGCGTGCGCATCGTTTCGCTCCTGCGCGTGAGTCCGAACGGTTTTTATCGCCAGGGCATCGATGACCCCGAAGAGCTGGTGAAGGGCTTTCCCACCGATCCCAAGGTGCTTGATGCGTTCGATGCGCTGATCATCGGCAATGTCCAGGCCGCGTGGTTCACGCCGGAACAGCAGCAGATGATCGCGGATTTCGTGAGCGAGCGCGGTGGCAGCCTGCTGATGATCGCGGGCTCGAGTGGTCTCGGCGACGGCGGCTGGGGCAACTCCGTGGTCGGCGAGTTGTTGCCTGCCCAACTCAACACTACCGGGCCCACTTTCCATCGCGAGCGTGGACCCGTAGTGCTCACCGCCCGGGGCAGCCGTTCGCCCATGCTGAAGTTGAATGACAACGATGCCGAGAACGGCAAGCTGTGGGGCAGTCTTCCCGATCTGGCCGACTACCAGACCCTCGGACCCTTGAAGCCCGCCGCGGTGAGTCTGCTCAATGTGCGTGTGGGCGACAAGCAGCAGCCGTTGCTGGTCACTCAATTGTTCGGGCGCGGGCGCAGCTGGATTCTCGCGACTGGCGGTACATGGCGCTGGCAGATGAGTCTGCCGGTCGAAGACCAGCGGCACGAAGCGTTCTGGCGACAGTTGGCGCGGGGCCTGGTGGCTGATACACCGGACCGCTTCGAGCTGACTGCACGTTCGCGCGGCGACCACGTGCTGTTGCGAGCCGAGATCCGCGACGAGACGTTCAAGCCGCAGCAGGGTGTAACGGTGACAGCCGTGGCAACCCCGCAGACCGGCGAACCGCTGACGGTGGATCTGCGGCCCTCCGCGGACCAGCCCGGTGTGTTCGAAGCGGATTTCGTGGCCGGACAATCCGGCCTGTACTCCGTGGAAGCGCTGGCCCGTCGGGGGGACCAGACGCTGGCCACGCATCGCATGGCAGTCCGCCACGAATCGGGCCGGGCTGAATATTTCTCGGTTCGCCAGAACCGGACCCTGCTCGAACAGCTGGCCACGGCGACGGGTGGACGGTACTGGTCCGCCGATCAGCTCGAAGGCCTGCCCGAAGCAATCCGATATTCGGCGGCGGGTGTTACCCAGCAGGAGATTCGGGCACTCTGGAACATGCCTGTGGTCTTCCTGCTGTTGCTGCTGCTGAAGGCCGGGGAATGGCTGCTGCGTCGCCGCTGGAGCGTAGTGTGAAGATGCGACTGACACTGCTGCTGATCGCTCTCTCGCTGACCCCGTTGTCGGCGTCCGCCGCCCTGTACGCCGTGATCGTCGAAGGCCTCGGTGGCGAAGCCCAGTACGCGGATGAATTCCACGAGCAGGTCGAGATCGTGAAGGCCGCCTCGCAGCCGCTGGCGGCGGGTGGCGAAATCCGACTCTTCGCGGGCGCGGGCGCTACTCGCGAAGCCGTGCAGGCGTACATCCGCACGTTGTCGAAGACTGTAAAGCGCGAAGACCGGGTGGCCGTGTATCTCATTGGCCACGGCAGCTTCGACGGGCAGGAATTCAAGTTCAACATGCCGGGCCCCGATCTCACGGGCCAGGATCTGGTGCGCCTTCTCGACAGCCTGCCGACCGAGAACCAGCTTCTCGTCAGCACGGGCAGTGCCAGCGGTTCGCTCGCGGACATCCTGAAGAAAGACTCCCGTGTCCTGATCACCGCGACACGCAGCGGCAACGAACGCAATGCCACGCGCTTTGGCGGGGACTTCGCCGCGGCCTTCAAGGATCCCACGGCCGACACTGACAAGAGTGGCAGCGTCAGCGCGCAGGAGGCCTTTGATTTCGCGGCCCGTCGCGTCGAGGACTTCTTCAAGCAGGAAACCCGCATCGCGTCCGAGCATCCGCGCCTCGAGGGCACGCGCGCAGCGAGATTCACGGTAGCTCAGCTCGTGCCAGACAAGCCGGCCATCCAGTCCGCGAGTCCGGAGCGGCAGCAGCTCGCCGACCAGCGCGACAGTATCAACGCCCGCATCGAAGAGCTGCGTCTGCGCAAGGACCAGATGGAGGAAGCGGCTTACCTGGGAGAGCTGGAGAAGTTGCTGCTGGAACTCGCCACTGCCGAGGAGCAGATCGAAACGCTGGATGGTGCCACGGGCCCATCGCCCGCCGCCGGTGAGGGAGTGCGGAATGAACCGCAGGGCTGAGCGACATACGCATAGGCTACTCGCCCGGGCCGCGTTGCTCGGAGCGCTGACGGCTGCGAGTCTCTCCCCTGTTTACGCCCGCGATATTCACTACGGTGCAGTCAGCGATACCCGGCTCGCAGCCTGCGATGCATTCGAATGGCGGGGTCGCCAGGATGACTCGCGGTCGTGCTATCGCGCCTTGCTGGGACACACCGATCCGGCGATCCGCGCCGAAGCGATGTGGGCACTCGGTGATCTCAAGTCGGCAAACCAGTTGTTCCAGCAAGCGGCTGGCGCACAGCCGCGCAATGCCCGGGTTCGTGCACGCTGGGCGAGGCTCTTCATCGATACGCACCAGGAACAGGATGCGCTCAAGCTCTACCAGGAGGCATTGGAGATCGATGGCGATGACGCGTTTGCCACGGTCGGCATGGCCGAGGTGCTGTCCCAACGGTTCGAAGCGGAAGCAACCGATGTCCTGAAGCCGATCGTCGAGAAAGCAGAGGCTCCTGCGGGTGCGCGCGTCAAGGCGTTGCTGCTGCAGGCGCATCTTCAGCTCGAGAATGGCGACGGACCGCAGGCAGAGAAAACGCTGCAGCAGGCAGACGCCATTGCCACGCAGGCGCAACTGCCGAAGCTGGAAATCTATGCGTTGCTGGCGGCGCTCGATTATTCACGGGAATTGAAAGAGAGCCCCTGGGTCGCACGCGCTCTCGCCGAGAATCCGCGCTTCGGCGACATCCATGCAACGCCCGCTTACTTTTACATGATCACGCGCCGGCAGCGCGAAGCGATCGATCTCTATGAAAAGGCCGTCGCCGTCCAGCCGGATCTGTGGGCGGCGCGCGTCGAACTCGGCAGCAACCTGCTCCGCGACAACCAGGTAACGCTGGCGCGTGAGCAACTCGAAGCTGCGTACAAGGGTGATCCCTACAATCCGCGCACCGTCAATTCGCTGCGCCTGCTCGACTCCTTCAGCAATTTCGATCTCAAGGCCTGGCCTCAGCCCGCCGCGGGCGCCGGCCGCAATGCCGAGATGACGAAGCCCGCGATCCTCATGCGGCTGCACAAGAAGGAAACCGCGGTGCTCGAGCGCTACGTCCGGCGTTTGGCAATGCAGAGCATCGAGACGTTCTCGAAGCGTTACAACTTCAATCTCGAAGAGCCGGTGGTCATCGAGCTCTATCCTGATCATGAGGATTTCGCAGTGCGCACCGCCGGCATGCCGGGACTCGGGTTGCTCGGCGCGACATTCGGGTATCTGCTGGCGATGGATTCGCCGTCCGCACGCGCGGTGAATGAATTCCACTGGGGCTCGACGCTGTGGCACGAGATGGCGCACGTCTTCACGCTTGGTGCCACGGAGCATCGCGTGCCGCGCTGGTTCAGCGAAGGGGTGTCGGTGTTCGAGGAATGGCGCACCGGACCGATAAAGGGAATCATCATTCCCGGCTATGTGTTCGAGGCCTTTGCGGATGACAAGGCGCTGCCCGTCGACAAGCTGGATGAGGGCTTCATCCGGCCGCAATACGAACAGCAGGTGATGGTCTCGTACATGCAGGCGGGCATCGTCTGCGAGTTCATCGATCGCGAGTTCGGTTTCGACAAGCTCTCCGCGATGCTCGTCCGTTTCAAGGCCGGTGACGATACTGTCGAGGCATTGCAGGCGGCGCTCGGCATTTCGGCGGCTACGTTCGATGCGCGCTTCAAGGTGTTCCTCAATGCGCAGTTCGGTTCGGTGCTGAAAGGCCTCGATGACTGGAAAGACGCCCGCCAGAAAACCAATGAGGCCATGGCAAAGTCCGATTGGGATGCAGTGATCAAAGCGGCGAAGCGCGCCATCGAGATCATGCCGCAGGATGTCGAATCGGGCAGCCCATATGTCGCGCTCGCCCGCGGGTATCTCGAAACGGACCAGAAAGACCTGGCAGTCGCCACGCTGGAAAGCTACTGGCGTAAAGGCGGTTATGATCCTGCGGCGTTGCGGGCGCTCGCCGACCGTCTGTACGCGCTCGACCGGCATGCCGATGCCATTGCGGTCATGCAGAGCATCAACTACGTCGCGCCATTTGATTACGGACAGCACAGCGCGCTTGGCGACTGGCTGCTCGCAAGCGGTCGTCCGCAGGATGCGCTCGACGAATTCGAAGTCGCGCTCGCCTTGAATGCGCCCGACAAGGCAGGCACCCATTACCGTCTCGCGCAGGCTTACAGCGCGCTGAAGCAACCGCAGGACGCGCGGCGTCACCTGCTGTCAGCGCTCGAAGTCGCGCCGGGCTACCGGCCCGCGCAGAAGATGCTGCTCGAGATTTCCCGTCCGAATTGATACTTCAACCTGAACCTACGAAGAAGCAACTCATGACCGACACGGCAACCCAGAACATCGAATCCGAAAGCACGCGAGCCCTGGTCTCTTCGTTCCGGACCAGCCTGCAGCGCATTCGCAATGAAGTGGGCAAGGTGATCGTCGGCCAGGACGAAGTGGTGGATCACCTGCTGATCACGCTGCTGGTGGGCGGCCACTGCCTCATCACCGGCATGCCCGGTACCGCCAAGACGTTGCTGGTCAAGACGCTTGCGACAGCGCTCGGTCTCACGTTCAAGCGCATCCAGTTCACCCCCGACCTGATGCCGACGGACGTGACGGGAACCGACATCATCGACGACGATCCGGCGACAGGGCGCCGCGTCTGGACGTTCGTGCAGGGGCCGTTGTTCACGAATGTGCTGCTCGCCGACGAAATCAATCGCACACCACCCAAGACGCAGGCTGCACTGCTCGAGGCCATGCAGGAACGGTCGGTGACCGTGCGCGGTCATCGCCACCAGCTCGAAGCGCCGTTCTTCGTACTTGCGACGCAGAACCCGATCGAACTCGAAGGCACGTATCCACTGCCGGAAGCGCAGCTCGACCGCTTCCTGTTCAACGTGATCCTCGACTATCTCAGCGCCGACGATGAACTGGCCGTGGTGAATCGCTTCACGAACCGCACCGACATGCCGGAACCCGATGTCTGCACGACGTCCGAGGAGATCCTGAAATTCCAGTGGTTGACGCGCCAGGTGCCGGTCTCCGAGTCCGTCAATCGTTACGCCGTCGATCTGGTGCGGGCGACACGGCCTGGCGATCCCAAATCACCCGACGTCGTGCGTCGCTACGTCAAGTTCGGTTCCAGCGTACGTGCAACCATGTTCCTGACGCTGGCCGCGAAGGCCCGCGCACTGATGGAAGGCCGCTACCACGTCACCACTGACGACATCCGCTCGCTCGCGCTGCCAGTCCTGAGACACAGAGTGCTCACGAATTACTACGCGGAATCGGATGGCAAGAGCGTGGATGACGTGCTCCGCGCCATGATCGAAGCCACACCCGGCTGATGAGCGCAGTACCCAACCAGCGCGACGCAGCGAAGCTTCTCCAGCCTGAAGTGCTGGCGGGGCTCGCGAACCTTGAGCTCATCGCGCGTGCGGCGGTGGAAGGTTTCCTCATCGGGTTGCATCGCTCGCCGTTCTTCGGCTTCAGCCAGGAGTTCGCCGAGTACCGCTCCTACACGGAAGGCGACGATCCGCGCTTCATCGACTGGAACGTATACGCACGCAGCGATCGCACTTACATCAAACGCTTCCTCGGCGAGACCAACAGCCATCTGGTGGTGCTCCTCGATTCCAGCGCGTCGATGGGGTATGGCACGGGCCCGGTCACCAAACTGCGCTACGCGCAGATCCTCGCCGCCAGCCTTGCTTACATTGCATCGAGGCAGCACGACGCGGTGGGCGTGATGGTGTTCGACGAGGAAGTGCGCGCCTATCGGCCGCCGTCGGGCCGCAGCAAGCTGCATGGCCTGTTGCATACGATTGACGCTGCGACGCCTTCCCGGCGGACCGATCTCGACAAGCCGTTCGGCCGTTTCCGCGAACACATCTCGAGGCGCGGCATGGTTGCCGTGATTTCGGATTTCTACTGCGATCCGCAGGCGCTGATCGAAGGCGTGCGGCCACTGGCCTTCCAGGGGCAGGACGTCATCCTGTTCCAGGTGCTTGACCCGCGCGAGCTGCATCCGGACCTCAACGAGTCGGCGGTGCTGGAAGACATGGAAACGGGGCAGACCGTCGAGGTGTCGCCGACGTTCATGCAGAAGGACTATCCGGAGCGGATCCAGGCCCACATCCGGGCGCTGCAGAATGCAGCGGCGGGTATCGGGGCAGATCATGTACTCCTCGAGACCACGGCACCGCTCGATGTGCCGCTGCGCAACTACCTGATGTTCAGGCAGCGGCGCCGATGAGTTTTCTCGCGCCCTTGTTCCTGGCGGGCCTCGGCGCAATCGCGCTGCCGGTCTGGTTGCATCTGTTGCAGACGCAGACGCCTGAAAGACGGCCTTTCAGTTCAGCGATGCTGCTCAAGATGTCGGAGCAGCGCATTCACCTGCGTCGGCGCCTGCGTTACCTGCTGCTGCTGGCGCTGCGCATCGCGCTCCTCGCGCTGGTCGCGCTCGCTTTTTCGCAGCCCCTCTGGAACCGTTCCGAAGCGGTGGCATCGAGTGGTGACAGCAAGCAGCACATCATCGTCATCGATACTTCGCTGTCGATGGGGCAGGGCGATCGCATCGCGCGGGCGGTGGCTGAAGCCCGCGGCATAGTGGAGGGTCTGGCCACAGGCGATCGCGCACAGCTTGTGACAGCCGGCGATACTGTCGAGATTCTCGCCAGCACTACGCCAGCCACGGACGCCGCGCCCGACACTCGCGCTGCCATGCTGAGCGCACTCGACACGGTACGTGCAGGTTCAGGTCGTCTCGACTACGGGGTGCTGGCGGCGGGCCTCGCCGATCTTGCAGGTCCCGGTGCCGAGCCTGTCGTTGCGCATCTCATCAGCGATTTCCAGGTGAGCGGCCTGCCTTCGCAGTTCGGGGCGTTGATTCCGCGGCCCTTGAGCAACCGCACGCTCGAGCTGCAGCTGCATCCACTGGGTGATGCCGTGGCTGCGAACTGGGCCATCGACTATCTGCGACGCACCTCCACCGGGCTCGATGTCGGAGTCCGCGGCTTTCACACGCCTGCCGAGAACGTGACACTCACGCTGACGCTCAACACCGGACGTGAAGAGAAGCTGACGCGGCCGATTCCTGCAGCGGGCGTCGGTGAGTATTCCTTCGCGTTGCCGGATGTCGCCTTCGCTTCCGGAGACAATCGCGTGGTCGCCTCGCTCCAGCAAGCGGGCGATCAGTTGCCGGGGGACGACAAGCGCTATCTCGTCGTGCCGAATGCTCCGGCCGAGCCTGTTCCCTTGCTGACATCGCGCGTCGAAGCTCCACTCGTCAGGTATCTGTCCACGGCATTCGCCACCGCTGCGCGTCAGTACCGCATCGAGCCCGTAAGCCTCGCGACCTTCGATGCGCGCACGCTCGAGCGTTATCCCTGGATTGCCGTCGATGATCTGGGCGGCGTGAACGCACCGCTGGCCGCGGCCCTGACGGAATATGTCACCAACGGCGGTGCGCTGTTTGCCGCACTGGGCGAGCGTGCGGTCAGTCTCGACGTCCTGCCGGTCACCGGCAACGCGATAGCGAAGGGAGAAGTCGCGTCCCGGGATGGACAGCCGTTCGTCGTCGGGCGCATCGATGGCGCACATCCCCTGCTTGCGGCCACCGACGGCTGGCGGGGTGTCAGCGTTACACGGTTGCTGCCGCTCGCTGTACAGCCGGACGACAAGGTCCTGATCGCCCTGGAGGACGGACGCCCTCTATTAATAGAGAAGACCCTGGGCAAGGGCCGGATCCTCCTGCTGGCCACCAGCCTCGACAACACCTGGAACGACCTGCCGGTCCACCCTGTATTCGTCAGCTTCATTGCAGAAACTGCACGGTACCTCTCCGGCGAGCAGTCGATGAGCCGGCAGCTGGTTTCCGGTTCCAGCCTGCCTTTGTCCCTCACTGGCGGAAACTCGGGTCAGATCGTCGATCCGGAAGGCCGCACCATTCTGTCGCTGGCCGATACCCGGCGGTCGCAGGACGTGCGGCTCGGGCAATCCGGTTTCTATCAGGTCTATACTCCGGGCAAGGAAACGCTGGTTGCCGTCAACGCGGATCCGCGCGAGTCAGACCTCGAGTCGATGACCGCGGAACAGGTCGACCGCTGGAGGCAGTCGGCCATCGTGTCTCCACAGCAGGCCGTGGTTGCCGCGCAGACGCTTGAGCAGCCGCCGCCTTTCGAACTGTGGCGCTACCTGCTGATCCTGCTGGTGCTCGTGGTCCTGGCAGAATCGCTGCTCGGTAATCGCTATCTATCTGGCTACCTGCAGGCCGAAGTGAATGGTGCAGGGAGGGCATCGTCATGAGTTGGGAAGACGCTGGCGGCGCAACCGCACGACTCGAAGGCTATCTCGCCGACTTCCGCGCGCGGCTGAAACGCATGAGCGTTGCCCGCGGCTTCGCGGTGCTGGGCTTTGCCGCGCTTCTCATCACGGTCGTCGGCGTCTCTCTCGCCGTGCGTGCCGGTTTCCTCGCAGATATCTTCATCGCCACCCGCATCGTGCTGCTGGTGGTAATGGCGATGGCTGCCGTGTGGCTGATCGTCCTGCCGCTCCGCAAGATCAATCGCGGCGCCATTCCGGAAATAGAATCGCGGACGCCCGCACTGAACGGACGCGTCGAAACCTACACGGGCATGAAGGAGCGGGGGAACCCGTTCATCGATCTGCTCGCGGAGGACACGCTCGCCGTCGCGTCGGATCATCCGGTCGAGAGGCAGATCAAGCCATTTGAACTCGCGGTCCCGGCCGCCATCGGTGGCGTCTGCATCGCCACGCTGTTGTGGCTCGCCATCGCGGGCCCCGGTCTCTTCGGCTATGGCGTGCGCCATCTGTGGGCCGGCTGGGCAGTGTCCGATCTGCTGCCGCCGCAAAGCATCGTGGTGACGCCGGGAGATGAAGCCGTTCGTCGCGGCGGCAGCGTGCCGCTCGTTGCAGAGATGAAAGGCTTCGATCCTGCCAATGCGACCGTGCATGCGCGCATCGGTGAAGGCCAATGGGAAGAAGTCGACATGGCCCGCACGGACCGCGGGTTCGAGTTCACGTTCTTCTCCGTACGCGAGCCGCTCGAGTACTACGTTGCCGCTGCGGGCGCGCGCAGTCCTTCCTACCAGGTTTCGGTTGTCGATCTGCCAAGCGTCGGCAACCTGCGCCTCACCTACAACTATCCGCGCTGGACCGGCCGCAAGCCCGAAGTCCACGATCCGGGTGGTGACATCAACACGGTCGCCGGCACCGGAGTGGAACTCGAGATCACCGCCGATGCGCCGCTGCCTGCAGCCGAGCTCGTGCTCAACGACGAAGCGTTGGCGATGACGACTGAAGGCGTGAACGGCAAGACCCGCTTCGACGTCAGCAAGGATGGCCGGTACTACGTCGCGGCACGTGTGGGCAGCGAGCAGGTACGGCTGACAGACGACTACTTCATCAAGATCCTTCCCGACGGCAAGCCCGAGATCAAGCTCTCGCGTCCCGGCCGCGACTGGAATGCCAGCAGTATTGAAGAAGTCACTGCGCACATCGAAGCCAAGGACGACTTCGGCCTCAGCTCCCTGGAGCTGCGCTACTCCGTCAACGGTGGCGACTGGCAGACGGTCAAGCTGCCAGTGACCGGCGCCGAGACGAAAACGGACCATGTGCTCGCGCTCGAATCCATGCGTTCCGAAGACTTCAGCAAGGGCGGCACGCGAGAGCTTGCTGCCGGCGACCTGATTTCCTACTACGCCGTCGCCCAGGACCGGCGCCAGACAACGCAGACCGACATGTTCTTCATCGACGTGCGGGCGTTCGATCGCCGCTACACCCAGGGCCAGGCCGGCGGCGGCGGGGGTGGAGGCGGTGGCGGTGAGCAGGAAAGCGAGATCTCGCAGCGGCAGCGCGAGATCATCGTCTCCACGTGGAATCTGCTGCGTGAGCCGAAAGACAATGAAAGCCGCAGCGGTTCAGTCAGGGACAACGCAACGCTGCTGGCGGAACTGCAACGGACGCTCTCTGCCCAGGCGCGCACGCTTGCCGAGCGCGCGAATGCCCGGCAGCTGAGCCAGGATCCGCAGATCAAGGGCTTCGTCGAGAACATGACGAAGGCGGCCGCAGCGATGGAACCGGCTGCGGACCGGCTTGCAGCGATCGATCTCCAGAAGGCGATCCAGCCAGAGCAGCAGGCACTGCAGTTCCTGTTGCGCGCCGAGGCCGCGTTCACCGACGTGCAGGTCGCCATGCAGCAGGGTGGCGGCGGTGGAGGCGGGCAGGCAGGACGCGATCTCGCCGACATGCTCGAGATCGAAATGGATCTCGAGAAGAACCAGTACGAGACGGGCAATCCTGCGTCGCTCGATGCGAACAACAACGAACAGCAGGAGATGAACGACATCGCCCGCAAGCTGCAGGAACTGGCCCGGCGCCAGGAGCAGCTTGCAGCAAGCGCCCGTCAGCAGCAGAACCTCACTGCCGCACAGCGCTGGCAGCAGGAATCGTTGCGGCGTGAAGCGGAAGAGCTGCAGCGGCGCGTCGAGAGCCTGCAGCGCCAGGCCTCCAATGGCCAGCAATCGGGTCAGCAACAGTCAGGTCAGCAGTCGGGCCAGCAATCAGGTCAATCAGGCCAGCAGTCCGGACAGCAAGGGCAGCAGGGCCAACAGGGAAATCAGCAAGCGACTGCGCAGCGTCTCGAAAGCGCCATCCGTGCGATGAATGAAGCGGGCGAGGCCATGCAGGGCGGCGCTGACGGAGTCGATCGCGAACGTCTCAACAAGGCGGCGAGCGAAGCGCAGCGGCAGCTCGCGCAGGCGCGGGACAACGTTACCCGCCAGCAGCAGCAGGCGGCGCAGAGTGCCTTGTCGGATATGGCGAATCGGGCAGGCGAGCTATATGAGCAGCAGCGCGAAGTCGATCAGGAATTGCAGAGCGCCGTGCGGAAGCTGCTCGCGGATCGCCCGGGCGGCTCGCGTGCGCAGAGCGGCCTCACCGACGAACAGGAAGAGCGGCTCGCCGGGGAGAAGAAGGCCCTGGGTGATGGCGTGCAGCAGATCGAACGCGACATGACGAATTCCGCCCGCGGTCTGCGTGGCAACGATCGCGGTACTGCCCAGGTGCTGGACGATGCGGCGAAGGACCTGCGCGAGTCGGAACTGCAGGCGCGGCTGGCGATTGCTTCTGACTACATCCGTCGCGGTGGAGCAGCCTTCGTGGCCGGTAGTGAAAGTGCTGTCACCGATGGCCTGCGTGAGTTGCGCGACCAGCTGCGCCGTGCCGAGCAGATGGCAGGCGGCGGCGCCGATCGCGAGGGTGCCAATCCTGCGGATGACGCGCTCGCGCGCGTTCAGGCGCTACGGCGTGAATTGCAGCAGCTCGCCAATGCGGGTCAGCAGGGACAGAACGGTCAAGGTCAGGGACAGCAAGGCCAAGGGCAACAGGGCCAAGGACAACAGGGACAAGGTCAGGAAGGCCAGGGTCAGGGTCAGGGTCAGGGTCAAGGTCAAGGTCAAGGTCAGGGCGCGAATCAGACTGCGCAGAACCAGGGTCAAGGCCAAGGCCAGGGTCAAGGTCAGAGCCAGGGTTCGCAAGCAGGCGGCAATGCGGGTGAAGGAGGACAGGGCGCTCCCGGCAATTCACCAGGTCAGGCGGGTGGCACACAGGCAGGCGGCACGCAGGCAGGCGGCACGTATGGCAACGGTGGCAGCGCAATCACCGGCGGCGTCGGACCGGTGGGCGGTGGGTTGCGCGGCAGCTGGTGGGATCGCCCGGCGACGGGTTCGCTGCCGCCGACCGAAGTCCGCGATGACATGCGGCGCGATATCGGCCAGGC
The DNA here is from genome assembly GCA_965279735.1 of Steroidobacteraceae bacterium. Lineage (GTDB taxonomy): Bacteria > Pseudomonadota > Gammaproteobacteria > Steroidobacterales > Steroidobacteraceae > CAIUGU01. The sequence goes on from OZ257260.1 coordinate 3,692,374, forward strand.
AACGCGCGACGTGCGCGGACTGATCCCGGAGCTCGACCAGCGCGGCGTTTCACAGGCCGACCTCGAAGCCATCCGCAAGCTGACCCAGCAGCTCGACCAGGCACGCTTCAGCGGGGGCTCGCAGTTGCTGGATCGCGAGCTCAAGGCGAACCTGGCTTTGCTTGAGCAGCTCGAGCTGCGGCTGTCAAAGAGCCTGCAGAACGATCGCTCTGCTAATGTACGCACAGCGGTAGCCGAAAGGGTGCCCGAGGAATACAAGGACGCAGTGGCGGAGTACTACCGCCGACTCAGCAAGGAAAAGTAGCCGTGCCGAAGGCCGAGAGCAACCTGTTACTGGTCGTTGACGACGAACCCGATTTTCTGGACCTGATCGAGCAGATTGCGGTGGGAGTGGGCTTCGAAGTGCTGTCTGCGAATACCGCAGCCGTGTTCTTCGAGCAGCTCTCGCGCCGCCGGCCCGCCGTGGTGGTGCTCGACCTGCAGCTACCCGGCATGGATGGCGTTGAAGTCCTGCGGAACCTCGCGCGGCAGACCGTCGAGGCCGGCATCCTGCTGGTCAGCGGCATGGATCACCGGGTACTCATGAGTGCGCGCCAGCTGGGCGAGTCGCTCGGCCTCAGGATGCTCGGCGTTTTGCAGAAGCCGGCGATGATCGAAGACATCGAAGCGGTGCTGACGAAGCATCTCGATCACAGTGCCCAGCTCGAGGCGGACGATCTGCGTCGCGGCATCGAGGAAATGGAGCTGGTGGTGCACTACCAGCCGAAGCTGGTTCGCCACGCGACAGGCTGGCAGATCGGCAGCGCCGAGGCCTTGGTGCGCTGGAAACATCCGCGGCTCGGCCTTTTATTCCCCGGCCAGTTCCTGCCGCTGGCGGAAGGCAACGACCTGATCGCCGCGATCACCGATTTCGTTCTGTCCGACGCCATCCGCCAGGCCGGACGCTGGCGGGTGCAGGGCCATGAACTGGGTGTTGCCGTCAATCTGTCGCCGGCCCTCGTGCGCGACATCGGCTTTCCCGATCGCCTGAGCCGGTTGCTGCGCGAGTACGACCTGCCCCCTGAACTCCTGACCATTGAAGTCACCGAGGCTTCTTCGCTGCACGACACCGAGTTGGTGACGGATGTCTTCACCCGCCTGCGCGTGAAAGGCATCGGCCTGTCGCTGGATGATTTCGGCACCGGCACGTCTTCCATCACGCAGCTCTACCGTCTCCCGTTCACCGAGGTGAAGATCGACCGGACGCTGGTTGCAGAAGTGCCGCATACGCAGGCGGCCGCCACGGTCGTGCGGGCCATCGTGGAGCTTGCGCACCGCTTGTCACTGTCGGTGTGCGCGGAGGGCATCGAGACGGCGGCGGCTTTCGACTTCATGGAAGAGACCGGTTGCGAAGCGCTGCAGGGCCAGCTCATCTCGAAGGCCATACCTGCGGCCGAACTGGAAGCGCTGATACAGGCGTGGCGCGAAGGCTATCCGGTCCAGGCGCACGCCGCCCTCTGACTCACGATTTCTTCGCGTTCCGGCTGCGCGCAGTTCCTGGCCCCGGCATCTCGCTGTCACCGTGCAGCACCAGCTGCAGCGGACACGTCACCGTCACGCGAGTGCCCGGCCTGACCTCTTCGAAGGCGACTTTCGCGCCCATCATGCGCGCGCGATATTCCATGATCTTGAGGCCCATGCCGGGTCGGCTGCGCGCGAGTCCTGCGGCGAGACCGATGCCGTTGTCGGTGATGGCGAGTCGCAGTTTCCGCGGCGTGGTTTCGAGCAGCACATGCAGGCGCGTTGCCTGCGCATACCGCGCCGCGTTGGTGGTCGCTTCCTGGGCAATGCGGAACAGATGTGTCGCCGCACTTTCGTTGAGATCGGGCAGCGGCTGTCCGCTGTTCTCGAAAATGCACTCGATGGCATAGGTATCGATGCAACGCTGCGCGAGATGTCGCAACGCTTCCGGCAAACCGCCGCGTTCCAGGTTGACAGGCGCCAGGCCGCGAGCCAGCAGCCGTGCGCTCTGGATGGTGTGGGCAACCAGTTCGCGGATCCGCGAGACCTGCGGCAGGTACGCCGGTGCTTCGTGGGTGAGCTGGACTTCAAGGCCTCGCAGCAGCAGCGACAGGCCCGTCAGCTCCTGTCCGAGTCCGTCATGCAGGTCGCTGCCCAGGCGCTGCTGCTCCCGGTTCGAGATCTCGAGCAGCTCCCGCGTGAGTTCCTTGAAAGCGGTGATGTCGCGACTGGTGCTGACGCTGCCGACGACCGTTCCTGTCATGGCATCGTGCAGTGGCAGCTGGGAACTGATGAACCAGCGCAGCGTGCCGTCCAGGTTTTCCCAGGCCACTTCGTGGTAGTCCAGCATGCTGCCCGGTCCGGTCGATGCCGGACTCGAGACGTCGCTGATGGTGAGCCGCGCAAGTTCCGGAAATTCGCTGGTCCCGTGGCCGAGCACGGCATCGCGTGGACGGCCGATGAGGTCAAGCAGCGCGCGATTGACGACCGTCAGTTTCTGGTTGCTGTCGGCTGCGAACACGATGACAGGCAGGTTGTCGATCAGGGTGCCAAGAAGAATGCGCTGGTCCTCGAGGGCGGACTGCGCCTTGCGGCGCTCCTGTCGTTCGTGGGCTTCGGCAAGCGCCCGATGCACGACAGAAGGCAGGCGTTGCAGGCGATCCTTGAGGACATAATCCGTGGCGCCGCTTTTCAGTGCCTCGGTTGCACGTTCCTCGCCGAGCGAGCCGGAGACGAAGACGAAGGGGACGTCGGGATGGCGGCGGCGAAGGATGGAGAGTGCGGTCAGTCCGTCGAAGCCGGGCAGGCTGTAGTCGGCCAGGACCAGATCGGGCGGAGGTTCGATCGCTTCCCGGAAAGAGGCTTCGGTGGCTACATGCCGCCATGCGACATCAGGCTGGTCGCGGGCGAGCTCGAGCTGGATCAGCTCTGCATCGTTCGGGTCGTCTTCCAGCAGTACGATCCGCAGCGGTTTTGCCGGTTCGCGGGACATGGCTTCCTTCCGTGGGCGGACGTTAACACTGGTGTGAGGCGTTCGCATCCTTCAGTGCAGGCGGCTTGTCTCCCGCCGTTTCGGATGGTACAAGATTCGAGGCGATGGAATGCCAGTGGGCAAGCATTGCCATATATATGGCGGAGCACACCAAGAAAATACTGATAGTCGATGATCACCCCTTCGTCCGTGAGGGGTTGAAACAATTGCTCGCGACGCAGGGGGAATTCAGCGTCGTGGCAGAGGCCTCCACCATTGTCGATGCCCAGGCCGTCCTGGCGGCTACTCCGCTCGACATCGCCATAGTCGATCTGACCCTCGGGGCGGACGACGGCACCGAACTCGTCCGCTGGATCCGCAGCCATCATCCCGACATTGCCGTACTCGTCCTGTCCATGCAGGACGAGGCGCTGTTTGCCGAACGGCTCTTGCGCCTCGGAGTGCAGGGCTATGTCATGAAGAATGTCGCGTCCACCGATTTCCTGCTGGCACTGCGCCGCATCGCCCGTGGCCAGAAACATGTCAGTGCGTCGGTTGGCGAACGGCTGCTGGCCCAGGTGGCCCGCGGGCGCACTACTGAAAGCGATGATCCCGTAGAGGCACTGACCGATCGCGAACTCGGCATCTTCCGGCTCATCGGGGCGGGCATCAGCACGCGTGAGATCGCCGAGCGTCTCGACCTGTCGATGAAGACGGTCGATGCACACCGCCGCCACATGCGCGAGAAACTCAATCTTCGCTCAACCAGCGAACTGATCCGCTACGCAACGCAGTGGGTGGCTGATCGCGGCGATCCGGTTCAGGAAGAGCAGCGACCCTGACGACAAGATGATGCACATGACAGTTGTTCATTGCTGAGCACTGTTAGGGGATAGCCTGAATCGGGTTTCTGCAGCTACCCCCGCACGGCGGTTTGCTGCAAGATTTCGCAAGAGGACGGCAGATGAACACGGGATCTTCATTCACAAGGTCGGGGCAGAAGCCCACCGGCTCAGAGCGGCGTGCGCGGCGCGTGCTGATCGTGGACGATCATCCCATCGTCAGGCAGGGACTGCGCCGCCTGATCGAAGCGGAATCCGACCTCGAAGTCTGCGGCGAGGCGGAAGCGGTCCGCGATGCGAAAGCACTCGTCCGCGAACTGCATCCCGACATCATCATCGTCGACATCTCGCTGAAGCAGGGCGATGGCCTCGAGCTGCTCAAGGACGTTCGCGCCCACTATCCTTCGCTCCCCGTGCTCGTGCTGTCGATGCATGACGAAGCTGTCTACGCCGAACGGATGCTGTCGGCGGGTGCCAGCGGCTACATCATGAAGCATGCCGCGAGCGACCAGTTCCTGATCGCGTTGCGCCGGGTTCTCGATGGCGGCATCTACGTCAGCGAAGCCGTCGGCAACAGCATGATCGAGAAGTTCGCGGCTGGCACTGCCTACGTCTCCGCGAATCCTGTCGACAGCCTCACCAACCGCGAGCTGCAGGTCCTGCACATGATCGGCAAGGGATTGTCCACGCGGCAGACCGCGGACGCCCTCAACCTCAGCATCAAGACCGTCGAATCCCATCGCCAGCGCATCAAGCGCAAGCTTTCATTGAGCAATTCAGCCCAGCTCATGCAGTACGCAGTGAACTGGTATGCGGGCAGGGATCCGACGCAGCGCTGAATTCCCTTCCCATAAGGACATGGATGCCAACCAGGCAATGACCCTCCCGGCCACCGTCTTCGGCCTGATCGCCGGCGTCCTGCTCGTCGCCATTCCCCTCGTTGTCGTCTTGCTGGTCCGGCGCCAGCGACAGCGCCGGAATGCACCGGCACGGGCCGCCCGGGAGCAGGCTTATCGACGCAACGAACTCATCGTTGAAGCTTCGGGTGAAGGCATCCTGGAACTCGACAACGAGGGCCACGTGCGTTACGCGAATCCTGCGGCTGCCCGGCTGCTTGCCTATCCGGTAGAGGAACTGACCGGCCTCAACTACCGTGAACTCGTCGATGCGCCGGAAGAAGAGAAGACGGCTCGCGTCACCCGCTACACGACGGATGTCAAACGCGGCATCGGCGCCATCCTCAAGCGCAAGGATGGCCGGCGGCGTCCGGTCGAATACCGGATCGTGCCTGTCACCGAAAACGGCAAATCGGCCGGCATGGCATTCGTGTTCAACGACATTTCCGAGCGTGTCCGCCTCGATGCGATGCTGCGCGACACGCAGAGCACTGCGCATGTCGGTGGCTGGGAGGTCACGATCGATTCGGGGCGGCTCAGCATCACCGACGAAGTGTTCCGCATCTACGAACTGCCGCTCGGCTACAAGCTCGGTGTCGAGGAGGGGTTGAACTTCTACGACCCGGAAGACCAGCCGCTCCTCCGCGAAGCCTATCGGCAGGCACAGGAAGAGGGGCAGGGCTTCGACCTCGAGCTCAGGCTCACGACCGCGAAGGGACGACGGATCTGGGTGCGCTCGATCTGCAAGGTCGACCGTCGCGCCAACCGTACCTTCCGGATGTACGGCACGTTCCAGGACATCACCGACCGGAAGCTGGTCGAGCGCGAGCTGCGTGAAACGCGTGATTTCTACCAGCGCACGCTCAATGCCTTGCCCATCGGAGTGGCCTATCTCGACGACCAGGTGCGGGTGGCCTTCTGCAACCACTCGTATGCGGAATGGCGCGGCCTCGCCATCGACCAGACGATCGGCAAGTCGTTGCCGAGCCTGGTCGGGCCCGAACGTTTCCGTGAAATAGCGCCCCAGGTGGAAGCCGCCTTGCGCGGCGAGGTGCAGGACTTTTCGAGGGCGGGCAGTTTCGCCGGCCGGCATCGCGAATTCCGCATGCACTACATTCCCGAGCGGGCTTCCTCAGGCAAGGTGCGCGGCTTCTTCGCCATCATCCACGACCTTACGGAGTTCAAGCGCCTCGAAGGCCATCTGCTGCGTGCGCAGAAGATGCAGGCCATCGGCCAGCTGACGGGTGGCATCGCGCATGACTTCAACAACTTGCTCGGCATCGTGCTCGGCAACCTGCAGCTGCTCGAACGCGGTATCGGTGACGATGCCCTGCTCGCACGGAAGATCCGCACGGCCATGAGGGCAGCGATGCGCGGCGCAGATCTCACGCGGCGGCTGCTTGCATTCGCGCGCCGGCAGATCCTCGACCCCGTGGTGCTCGACCTCAGGCATCTGCTGACAGGTCTGGGCGATCTCATGCAGCGCACGCTCGGCGATTCCATCGAGATACGCATGTCGCTGGGGCCGGACCTCTGGCATGCCCGCGTCGATCCCGGGCAGCTCGAGAACGCGATCATCAACCTGTCGATCAACGCGCGCGATGCGATGGTCGGTGGCGGGAAACTGAAAGTGGAAGCCCGCAACCAGCGGGTCGACAGCGCCTTCTGCCTCGATCATCCGCAGATCCAGCCCGGAGACTTCGTCGCCATCAGCGTGACCGACACGGGCACCGGCATTCCCGATGAGGTACTGAAGCGCGTGTTCGAGCCGTTCTTCACGACCAAGGAGCACGGCAAGGGCAGCGGCCTCGGTCTGTCCATGGTGCATGGCTTTGCAGAGCAGTCCGGTGGCGTGGCGACCATTGAAAGCCAGGTGGGCAAGGGGACCACCGTCACGATCCTGCTGCCGCGGTCGATCGAAGAGGAAGAGCCCGCTCACGACGACACGATCGTTCAGAAAATGATGCCGGGAGGGAACGAAACCATCCTGGTGGTCGAGGACGACCCTGACCTGCGTGAGACGGTCGTCACGGCATTGCGGCAGCTCGGCTATCAGACTCTCGAGGCGGCGAACGGCGAGGCTGCCCTCGCGGTGCTGGCAGGGGACGAGAAGATCGATCTGCTGTTCACCGACGTGATGATGCCGGGCGGCATGCTGGGACCCGCGCTCGCCCAGCGTGCACGAGAATTCCGGCCTGGCCTCGGAGTGCTGTTCACCACGGGCTATGCGGAGAGCGGGGTGCTTGAGAGCGGCGCTGGAGTCGCGGCCTCCGATGTGATTCCCAAGCCTTATCGCAATGAAGACCTGGCGCTGCGTATTCGCCAGGTGATTGACCGGGAGAGTCGGATTGCCTGAAAGTCTGAACCGCCTGCTCGTCATCGATGACCAGCCGGACCTTTGCGAGTTCATCGCCGAAGTGGCCAAGCAGGTCGGCTTCGACGTGCGCGCCGTGACCGCTGCCGATGCGTTCAAGCGCACCTATATAGATTTCAAGCCAACGCTTATCGTGCTCGACCTGCAGATGCCCGAAGCCGACGGCATTGAGCTGCTGCGCTACCTGGGAGATCAGGGCGCACGGTGCCACGTGCTGGTGGCGAGCGGCATGGATGGACGCATCCTGCAGACTGCAGAACACGTCGGTCGGTCGCGGGGGCTCACCATGCTCGACGCCCTGCAGAAGCCCATCCTGCTGCCTGATCTCGAATCCAGATTGCGCTCGGTCCTGGTCCACGAATCGCCGCTGTCGGCTGCCGATCTCGAACGGGCGATCGACCTTGGACAGATTTCCGTGCACTACCAGCCGAAGGCGACGCGCAAGGCGAAAGGCCTCTGGATCATCGAAGGTACCGAAGCGCTGGCCCGCTGGCGTCATCCGGATCTCGGCCCCGTATCGCCCGCCCGTTTCATTCCACTCGCGGAGAAGCATGGCCTCATCCGGCGCCTGACCGACTACGTGCTGCAGGCCGCACTCAGTCAAAGTCGTCACTGGGACCTTCATGGCCTGCCGCTGTCGATGGCGATCAATCTCTCGCCGCAACTGCTCAACGATCTTGGGTTTCCGGATCGCGTGGCCCGCCAGGCCGAAGACGTCGGCGCCGATGCGCGGCGGATCATCTTCGAGATCACGGAGAGTGCCGCCATGGCCGATCCCGGCACGAGCATGGACGTGCTGACCCGGCTGCGCGTCAAGAATTTCGGCCTGTCCATCGACGATTTCGGCACAGGCTTTTCCTCGCTCAAGCAGCTTTACCTCATGCCCTTCAGCGAGCTGAAGATCGATACCTCCTTCGTGCTCGACGTCTGCGATCACGACGACGCACGCATCATGGTGGATACGATGGTGCTGCTGGCCCACAAGCTGCAGCTCACGGCCTGCGCGGAAGGCGTCGAAACCCAGGCCGCGCTAGATTTCCTGGACGAATGCGGCTGCGACAGGGCCCAGGGCTATTTCATCGGCCGGCCGATGCCCGGCGTGGATATTCCCGCTGCGGTAACCGCGTGGAATGAAGCCCGCGGCGCGGCGCGCTGATCCGGAGGCTGCAGATGGCTGCCGACGACCAGATCGACCTGACTCCGGAGCCGCTGCAGCTGCTGCTCGTCGAAGACGAACCCACCCAGCGTCTCATTCTCTCCCGCAAGCTCATGCAAGCCGGCTACCTGGTCGACACCGCCGGCAATGGACGCGAAGCCCTCGACAAGCTGATCGGCGGCGGCTATTCACTGCTGCTGACGGACTGGGACATGCCGGTGATGGATGGCGTGGAGCTGTGCCGTGCACTTCGAGCGGCGGACATGCCGAACTATGTGTACACGCTGCTGCTCACGGGACGGGACGGGTTGCAGCATGTCGTCGAGGGCCTCGAGGCGGGGGCCGACGACTATCTCGTCAAGCCCATCCAGGACGTCGAGCTCAAGGCGCGGCTCGCGACAGGCCGCCGCATCGTCCTGCTCGAGCAGTCGCTGCGGAATGCCAATGACGAGAACCGCCGCCTGTCAGTGACCGATCCGCTCACGGGCAGCTACAACCGCCGCTACCTGATGGATCTGCTGCCGCGGGAACTTGAACGCGCCACGCGTTATCAGCGACCGCTCTCGATGATCATGTGCGACCTCGACCACTTCAAGCGTGTCAACGATACGCACGGCCATCTCGCGGGCGACGAAGTGCTCCGGGCGGCAGTGCGTCTCATCAATGAAAGCGTGCGGAAGACAGACTGGGTTGCCCGCTACGGTGGCGAGGAATTCATGATCGTCCTGCCCGAGACGCCGCTCGCTTCTGCCCGCATCGTCGCCGATAACCTTCGCGAACGCCTGGAAAAGCAGCCGCTTGCGGCAGGTGTACTGCAGCTCCAGGTCACTGCCAGCTTGGGGGTAGTCGGCTGGGAAGCCGCAGTGCCTGCGCAGGCCAGTCTGGATGATCTGATCGCGCGTTGCGATGCATGCCTCTACGCGAGCAAGGCGGCCGGCCGCAATCGCACGACCGCCGAGGCGATGGGCTGATCAGTCGATCGTCTTCATGAACTCGGTCACCCGCCCGAGTTCGTGATTCAGAAGCTCCAGCAGGTCCCGCAGTTCCACTTCTGTAGCCACGCCGCTGCGTTCCTCGAGCGCGGCAGACAGGTCGCGCAGCAGTGCTGCATGGATGTTGGCACTCGCGCCCTTCAGCTGGTGGGCTCCACGCTGCAGCCGCATCCGGTCGCGCATTGCCAATGCATCCTTCAGTTCGGCTGCCGTGGCCGCGCTGCTCTTCGCAAACGTTTCCACCAGTTGCCGCGCGAACTCGGAGTCGCCTTCCGTGAGTTCGAGCAGGCGCACGCGGTCGACCGGCGTCGGCAGATGGGCGTCCGCAGCGCCCGGGGTCGAAGACTGGTTACCCATTTCACGCGTGCGTGCGAATCCGAAACGTTCGAGTGTCTCGCGCAGCCGGTTGATTTCGAGAGGCTTCGTGAGGCAGGTATCCATGCCTGCGTCGAGGCACTGCTGCAGTTGCCCCGGCATGGCGTTGGCAGTCAGCGCAACGATGGGTGTGCGCCGCTGCGTTCCTTCGAACTCGCGGATGCGCCGTGTGGCGGTCAGTCCGTCCATCACCGGCATCTGCATGTCCATGAACACCAGGTCGAAGGTGCTGCGCCGGCAGACTTCCACTGCTGCCGCGCCGTCGTCCACGGTCGTGACCACGCAGCCCAGTCTTTCCAGGAATCGCTGTGCCACCTGCTGGTTGACGACGTTGTCCTCGACGAGCAGCACGTGCCCGGTATAGCGCTGTTCCTTGGCTTTTTCGGCCAGCGTCATGCGCGTGACCATGGGCTGGCTCTGCATGTGCCATTCGCGGGATTCACGCGCCAATACCTGTTCGAGGCACTCGAAGAGTTCGCGGGCACGGACCGGCTTGGTGAGGTAGGCAGCGAACCCGAGGCGTGCGAACCGGCCGATGTCGCCGTGCTTGTCCAGCGACGTGAGCATCACCAGCCGCGATTCAGCCAGGTGGGGATCGACATTGATCTCTGCTGCAAGCGTTGCGCCGTCCATGTCCGGCATCTGGTAGTCCGCCAGCACCACTTCAAACTTTCGATTGTCGCCGAGCGCCTGCCGCATCAGTTGCAATGCTTCCGTCCCGCTTGCGGCAGCGGTGACGTTGTATCCGACATGCGAGAGCTGTTCGGTGAGCACCTGGCGGTTCGTCCTGTTGTCATCCACCACCAGGATGCTTTGTCCTGTGTTCGCCGCCTTGCCGGCGGGTTCAGCCGCAGCCGTATCGACCGATTCGAGGGGCAGCGTGAACCAGAAGGTAGAGCCCTTCCCGGGTTCGCTCTCCGCACCGACCTGGCCGCCCATCAATTCCACCAGCCTCGCCACGATGGAGAGGCCAAGTCCTGTGCCGCCGAAATGCCGCGTCGTCGAGGCGTCGGCCTGCGTGAAAGGCTGGAACAGGATCGCGAGCGTGTCGGGCGCGATGCCGATGCCGGTGTCGTGGACCTCGAAATGAATGAGGGCCTTGCCGTCCTGCCGGCCGAGCAGGCACACATCCACTGACACTTCACCGCTGCGGGTGAACTTGATGGCGTTGCCGACGAGATTGATGAGGCACTGCCGGATGCGCTGGGGATCGCCGAGCAGCCGCTCCGGGACTTCTGGCCTGACGTTGACGATCAGCTCGAGGTGCCTCGCGGCCGCCTGGAACGCCATCATTGCGCCGACATCGTCGACGTTGCCGATGAGGTCCATCTCGATGGTTTCAATCTCGAGCCGGCCCGCTTCGATCTTGGAAAAATCGAGCAGGTCGTTGATGACCGTGAGCAGCGCATCGGCACTGGCGCGGATGGTTTCCGCGTAGTCACGCTGGGCCGGTTCCAGCTCCGTCTCCAGCAGCAGGCCCGTCATGCCGATGACGCCGTTCATGGGCGTGCGGATCTCGTGGCTCACGTTGGCGAGGAACGCACTCTTTGTGCGGGTGGCCGCTTCCGCGGCGTTCTTGGCTTTGCGCAGTTCTTCGGCGGCAAGATGGCTCTCGGTGACATCCCGCGTCATGCCGAGCAGGCGCAAGGCGCGTCCGTCCGCGTCGCGAAAGACGACCGCCTGTCGTTCGAGGACGCGTTCAACGCCGGCACTGTGCCGGATCCGGAAAGTGTCGGAATGATGGTTCCTGCCTTCTTTCAGCAGGCTGAAGAGCACATCACGGGCGTGAGGCATGTCCTCCGGATGGATATGCGATTCGATCAGCGCCGTGCTCAGGGGTGAGCCCGGCAGGATGCCCCAGAGCTGGTAGTTGCGTTTGTCCCAGTTGCGCTCGTCCGTCGCCACGTTCCAGTCGAAGATGCCGATGCCGGCGGTGCTGGTTGCAAGCGCGAGACGCTCAAGCAGTTCAGTGCGGCTTTCCTCGGCTTCCCTGACGTCGGTGATGTCCTGCACCGCGCCGGTAATGCGGATGACTCCGCCGTCTGCAAACTCGGGTTCGCCGATCGAGCGCACCCAGATCCTTCTGCCGGTCGCCGTGGTGGCGCCCATCGTCATGTCCCAGGATTTGCCCTGCGTCCTCGCTTCGTCGATGGCCTGGACAAGTTTGGGCCTGGCCTCGGCGTCGTACATGCCGAGGATCTTCTGGAGATCCGGAGGCGACGCAGGATCGAGCTCGAAGATCCGGCGCATGTCTTCCGACCAGAAGCGCTTGCCTGACAACGTATCGAGTTCCCAGCCGCCGATCTTGGCGATGCGGGCAACGATCTGCCTGAGCGTCTGGCCGCGGCGCAACTCCGCTTCCGTGCGCGAGGCGTGTTCGAGGGCGATGCGCAAATCATCGCTTTCGCGCTGCGCCTGCAGGGCCTCCGCCACGGCGGCTGCTTCAGTACGAGCCTTCCGCAGTTGCCACACTCCGAGCAATGCGGTCGTCCAGATGGCGAAAACGGACAGCGAACGATTGCCCAGCACCATCCACATGATGTCGGTTGCCGGCCATGGAGACAGCAGAAGGGTGGTAAAGGTGAGGACTGTGCCCAGCGCAGCGGCAAGATAGGTATGCCAGGTTCGTGTGGACCACAAGCCGATGAGCACCACCACGACGTAAGCAGTGGCGACTGCGGCTCCCAGTGGAATCTGCAGGTCCACCACGAAGATCAGCAGCGAGAGCGCAACAATGACGATGAGCCTGTTCGTCGGTCTGGAGTCCGAAGCTGCGTACAGCCCTTCGCGCACGATCTGGCGCCGCGAGTTGTCCGGGGTCCCATCCAGCTGCTTGATCGTGCTGCGCATCTGGAGGGCGGCATAGCCGACCGCGGAGAGCAGCACGAGGCCGGCTGCGGTCATCAGGATGTAAAAGCGCTGGAACTGCCGCTCAAGCGACTGGAACTGCATCTCCAGCTGTTCGGTCAGAATTACAACGTTCCCGGCCTCGTCGGCGGCTGCGTAACGGAAGACCTGTCCCGCATCGTTGCGCATGAAGTCGGAGACGGGGCTGTTGCGGTCTCCGCGCAGGCGCTCAATGGCCGCGGATTCAAATGGGTCAAGCAGGGTGCCGGCAGTACCGTCCAGCGCGCGAGGCAGGTAACGAATCCCCAGGCCGCGGTCCGGTTGCAGGGCATCGATTCCGGTGGCGTCCACCTCCGACTGTCCTGCTTCCAGCTGCAGCAGCGTGGCTCCCAACTGCCGCGCCTCGATCAGTGCCGCTTCCACGGTCGTTTGCTGGGCTTCCGAGCGCAAGTAAATGAGAAGTGCACCAGCGCCGATGAGATAGAGGAAAAAGACCGCCAGCAAAGCCCTTTCATGGGTGATCAGTGTCAGTCTCTGCAGGCGCCGCAGCAGCGCGTCCTTGCTCACGCCACATCCCGCGAGCGGGGAGAACATGTTTCCCCCATGGTGCGCACCCCCGTAGAATCCGGGATCAGCCAGGAGCAGCCAACGATGCGGATATTGAAGTGGGCAGGTTTGGGCGTCGGCATGCTGATAGGGCTGTTCCTTGTCACGATCGTCCTGGTTGTTCTGTTCGTCGATCCGAACGACTACAAGGATGATATCGAACGGCTGGTGGAGCAACAGACCGGTCGGCAGCTTACGCTGGACGGCGATCTCAAGCTGTCGGTTTTTCCCTGGCTCGCGCTCGAGTTCGGCCCTGCATCCTTGAGCGATGCGCCCGGTTTTGGCGATGAACCATTCGTCGCGTTGCAACACGCCCGCTTGAGTGTGCGGCTGTGGCCGCTGCTCGGTGGTCGTGTCGAAATCGGCAGCGTCACTCTTGAGGGCATGAACGTCCGGCTCGTGACAGACGCAGACGGACGGAACAACTGGGCAGACCTCACGGCGTCTGCACCCGACGATGCACCCCGGGCAGATGCAGAACCCTTGTCCGTGCCGACAATCGCCGGCCTTGAAATTCGCGACTCGGCAATCTCCCTCGAAGACCGGCGGGACAACAGCCGCATCGGCGTGCGCGAGCTCAAGCTCGAAACCGACGCGCTGGCCAGTGGCAAGCCCTTCGATCTCAAAAGCAGCTTTCTTCTCGAGGCTTCTCCGGAGCTGTCGGCACGCACGGAAATCGCTGCACGCGTGACTCCCGACGTGGAACACAACCTCTATACCCTTGTGAAGCCGGTGATCACGGCAACGCTGCTCGGAGCCGGCTTTCCGCAAACAGGTCAGCCACTGGCATTGCACGCAGCGAGCGCAACGCTCGACGTCGGCCACGAACAGCACACCCTCGACGAGTTGCTGCTGGAGACTTCGTGGCATGGCGAGGGCCTGCCGGAGGCCGGCGTGCCAGTGACACTGAAAGCTTCGGAACTCAAGGCAGATCTTGCCGCACAGACGCTCGCCCTCTTGGGGCTCGAGGTGGATGCAGCGGGTGCGAAAGTAAATGGCACGCTGGCAGGAGAGGAAATCCTCGATGCACCGAAGTTCACCGGCCAGCTGGCGTTCGCGCCGATCGAGTTGCGTGAATGGCTGCCAAAGCTGGGCGTCGAACTGCCTGTGACCCGGGATCCCAAGGCATTCGCGAGTCTCGCCTTTACGGCAAAGGTGGCGCTGACGCCGTCGTCTGCGGAATTCGCAGACCTGGTGCTGAAGCTTGATGACACGACGGCGAAGGGCACGCTGGGTGTTGCGGATTTCGATTCGCAGGCGGTGCGCTTCAATCTCGCCGTCGACCGCATCGATGCGGACCGGTATCTCGCACCTGAAGAAGAAGCGAAGAATGCAGCCGAAACCCAGATGAGCGAGACGATCGAGATTCCCGTCGAAATGCTCCGCCAGTTGAATGTCCGCGGCACGCTTGAACTGGGCGAGGCCATCTTCGCCGGCATCAAGTTCACGCGGCTGAAACTCGGTGTCAGTGCTCGCGATGGAGATGTCCGCTTCAATCCGGCGGAAGCGAGCCTTTATGGCGGACAGTACCGAGGCGATGTGGGCATTGCGGCGGCGAGCGACGTCGCGCGCATCACCGTCGACCAGCAATTGAGCAATGTCGACTTCGCCCCGCTCTTCCGGGACGTGTTCGATACGAATCGTCTGTCGGGAAAGGGCTCCTTCAAGTCGAAGCTGGCGGCCAGCGGCCGCGATACGGATGCGCTGCTCAAGAGCCTGGATGGCACGCTCGACTTCGGAGTGAAGGACGGTGCGCTGGAAGGCGCCGATCTCTGGTACGAGATCAGGCGAGCCCGTGCAGTGCTGCGACAGCAGGCGATTCCGGTTCGCACGGGGCCGGAACACACTGCGTTCACCGTCCTTGAGGGAAGCGGCACTGTTCAGAACGGGGTCGTGCAGAGCAACGACATCACGATCGCCATGCAGTACATGCGGGTCGCAGGCAAGGCGACCATCGACCTGCCAAAGAGCGAGATCGATTCACGCCTCGACGCCACGGTGCTCAGGATTCCGGCTGAGGGCGTGGATACGGCTGGCATGCAGGAACTCGTCAACGCGAAGGTGCCAATCCGCATCACGGGTCCCTTGGCTTCGCCGAAGGTGTTGCCGGATGTCGAGGGTTATCTGAAGAACGAGGTCAAGCAACGGCTCGAGAAGGAAAAGGACAAGGTCGAAGAGAAGCTGCGCGACCGTCTGCAGGACCGGTTGCGCAAGGCGTTGGGTGGCGGATGATAAGCCTCGAGGACACCTTCTCTTCCCGGCTGCTCGCGTGGTTCGACACTGACGGCCGCAAGGACCTGCCTTGGCAGCAGGATCCGACTCCCTACCGCGTGTGGGTGTCCGAGATCATGCTCCAGCAGACGCAGGTCGCAACGGTGGTGGGCTACTTCGATCGTTTCATGCAGCGCTTTCCCGACATCGCGACCCTGGCGGCTGCGCCACTCGATGCCGTACTTCATCTCTGGTCCGGACTCGGTTACTACGCGCGAGCGCGCAACCTTCACAAGGCGTCAGAACAGATCGTTGCGCGGCATGGTGGCGTCTTTCCGGAATCGGTGGCAGAAGTCGAAGCCTTGCCCGGTATTGGCCACTCGACGGCGGGCGCAATCCTGTCGCTGTCACGCGGACAACGGCATGCGATCCTCGATGGCAACGTAAAGCGGGTGCTGACGCGATATGCGGGCATCGAAGGTTTCCCTGGTACCCGGCAGGTTGAACTCGCGCTCTGGGATCTGGCCGACCGCCTGACACCCGCGGTCCGCTCTGCGCATTACACGCAGGCCATCATGGATCTGGGCGCTACGCTCTGCACTCGTTCGAAACCTGCATGCCCGATCTGTCCTGTGGCCGCGGGCTGTGTGGCGAACGAGAGGGGTTGGCAGGCACGCTTGCCAAGCCCGCGACCGAAGAAAAGCCGGCCGCAGAAGGAAGCCCACGTGGTGATTGCTGTTCGCGACGATGGAGCCGTGCTGCTGGAGCGCCGTCCGCCGAGCGGCATCTGGGGAGGTTTGTGGGGCTTTCCGCAATTCGAGGCTGCGGACACCGCGGACTCGTGGATCGCAGAGCGCTTGCATACCCACCGGGGACACCAGCGCTGGCCTGCCTACCATCATGCCTTCACGCATTTCGATCTGGCGTTGCATCCACTGGTCATTCGGAATGCGAGCGAAGGAGAAGCTGTTGCCGATACCGATCGCTACCGCTGGTACGATCCGCTGCAGCCAGCCGAGGTCGGGCTGGCAGCGCCGGTGACCGAACTCATTCGTTCCCTGGCAAAAGAGAACCTGCAGAAGTCATGAAGAGGCGTATGTCATGAGCCGGATGGTCAATTGCATCGTATTGAAGACCGAGGCGGAAGGGCTCGACTACGTGCCTTATCCCGGCGAGCTCGGGCAGCGCATATACGAGAACGTTTCGAAGGCGGGCTGGCAGAAATGGGTCGCCCATCAGACGATGCTCCTGAACGAATATCGCCTGACACCCATCGATCCCAAGGCGCGCAAGTTCCTGGTGGCCGAGATGGAGAAGTTCTTCTTCGCCGGTGGCGCGGAAAAACCGAAGGAATTCGTGCCGCCTGCCTGAAACGTCAGGCTCGCCTCAATCGCCGGCCGGATCCTGCTGCGCGCGGCGTTCGTCTTCGGCACGATAAGCGTGGAGGCGGTTGTATAGCGTCTTGAGGCTCAAGCCCAGCGTGGCGGCGGCCCGGGTCTTGTTCCCGCCGCATTGCTTCAGCGTGGCAACCACGATCCATCGCTCCGCTTCCGCCAACGAAGTGCCGATCGGTACTCTCACCGAATGGGCGTCGTCGATGATGGGCGCCACCTTCGGTGCCAGTGTCGCAGCGCGCAGATCGAGTTCGTCGTCGGCCAGGATAAAGGCTCGTTGCACGGCATTGTGCAGTTCACGGACGTTGCCGGGCCATGAATGCGAGGGAATCCAGCGCAGCGATTCTGTCGAGAACTGCTTCCACGTGCCGGTGCTGGCATTGAGCTCCTGCAGGAAATGCAGGGCCAGCAATGCCGCATCACCGTCGCGGTCGCGCAAGGGCGGCAATGACAGCGGGAACCCGGCCAGTCGATAGAGGAGGTCGGAACGCAATTTTCCTTCAGCGACGGCGATCTGCGGATCGCGATTGGTAGCGGCGATCACGCGACACTCGACTTCGATTTCCTTGTCTCCGCCCACGCGCCGGAACCGCCGTGACTCCAGCACGCGCAGCAGCTTGACCTGCATGTCCGACGGCATTTCCGAGATCTCATCCAGAAACAACGTCCCGCTGCCGGCCCGTTCGAAATGCCCGGCATGGGCGCGCAGTGCGCCCGTGAAGCTGCCGCGTTCGAAGCCGAAGAGTTCCGCTTCGATCAGCGTTTCCGGAATGCCGCCACAATTGACTGCAACAAATGGCTGGTCCGCCCGGCGACTGAGTTCGTGCAGGGCCCGCGCCACCATTTCCTTGCCCGTGCCGCTTTCGCCAACGAGCAGAACGCTGGCACCAGTAGGTGCGACCTTGGCAATCTGTTCGTACAGCTTGCGCATCGACGGTGCGCGACCGATCAGGCCTGCGAACTGATCCGGGTGCCTGTTACCATTGGAGCCAAAGCCGTCGCCTTCGTCATCAATGGCGCGTGCGATGGCTTCGATGCCGCTTCTCACGGCTTGTCGGGTGTGGTCATGCATGCGGATACCCTGTGTCGTCCCGTGCGTAGCGTGCGGCTTGCGTCTTCAATGTGAGTACGCGGTTACGACTTCGTTCCACTACCTTCGGATGCGTTGAGATCCGCGAGTGCCAGCTTGGACTCACGCAGTCGTGCGCCTTCGCCACCGCTCATGTTTTCCGTGTCTGCCTCGGCCAGCAGCTCGGAATCCTTGACCCACGATTCCAGGATGCGGCGTTTTTCGGCCATGCTCAGCGTCGTGTCCTCGACCACTTCGCGAGGTGAGCTGAACTGCTGCGTCGGATCCTTGACGACTTCCTCGACTTTCGGCGTGTTGCCTAAAGCCTCGTGTGCCCCATGTTGCGTAGTCATGCTCTGCTCCTTCGATCCCTGATCTGTCCGTGGCGGCGGGGCTTCAACTTGCCGCCCGTATCTGCTTGCCCGACTCATCCTTCCGGCTTTCAGACTTGCCGAGAAGATGGTGCACATCCTCCATCATGCTGGCGAGCTCCTCGGCGTGCTCTTCCTCAACCGCGAGGATGCCTTCGAGCATCCGGCGCGTAGTGGAGTCGTGTTTTTCCATGTACGCGATCATCTCGGTATAGGACTCGATGGCAACGCGTTCGGCCACCAGATCCTCCTTGATCATTTCTTCCAGAGACTCGCCTTCCACGTATTCCGCATGGCTGCGGGCGGACAATCCGTCGGGATTGAAGTTGGGTTCGCCGCCGAGCTGCACGATGCGTTCGGCAATCTGGTCGGCGTGGCCCTGCTCCTCCTGCGCATGCACCAGGAATTCCTTCTTGATGCTCTCCGCCAGGATGCCCTCGGCCATGAAGTAATGGCGCCGATAGCGCAGCGTGCACACTATTTCAGTGGCGAGCGCTTCGTTCAGCAGCTTGAGGACCGTTTCACGGTCGGCGTTGTAGCTGGGAGTCACCGCGCCATCCGCAATATGCTGACGGGCACGCTGCCGGAGAGTCGCGATATCGCTGAGAAACCCGGACGTCGTGGATTTGGTCATGTCGGTCTCCCTACGCCTTGCGGGCGAGACTCATGACGAAGGCGATGATTGCACCGATGAGGAACACGAAGAACAGGATCTTCGCAATGCCAACGGCTCCAGCTGCGATGCCCGTGAAGCCGAACAGTGCGGCGATCAGGGCGATGATGAAAAAGACGACGGCGTAGTGCAGCATAGGACCTCCCGGGAATTTCGTGTCTGATGTTCAGGTCCGGCCCCGACTTGCAGTCGCTCCGGCAATCCTTGGGAGGAGTGTCGCCAACAGGCGCCGCTGTCGCAGTCGGCGTGACCCACCGGACCGTGTAGGAATGCGCCCACACGGCGCCGGCAAGCGGAAAAGAATCCCGCTGCCGCGCCGCATCCTGCTGGACAACATCGTGTCTGCGGGCTGACACTGTGCCGATGTCTTCCGACAATACTTTCAGTCTTCTTTTCAAGCGTCCGGGCGTTCTGCTGCCCACCATATTTTCCGTGATCTTTGTCGTTTCCCTCTTCCTCGTTGCGGCGGCGGGCCAGAACCGGCTGGCCACCTCGAACCAGGAGCTGCGCGCCGCGGAATACCGGGCCCGGCGCCTGGCCGAATTCATGCGCTATACCGTGGACGCCGAGACAGGAGTGCGCGGCTACGTGATCACCGGCGATCCGCAGTACCTCACTCCCTACAAGGAAGCGAGGCCGGCCGTCGATTCCGCACTGGCCGATCTCAACGAGGCGTACAGGGATGTGCCTGTTTCAG
Organism: Steroidobacteraceae bacterium; assembly: GCA_965279735.1. Lineage (GTDB taxonomy): Bacteria > Pseudomonadota > Gammaproteobacteria > Steroidobacterales > Steroidobacteraceae > CAIUGU01. Next base: position 3,711,848 of record OZ257260.1, read on the forward strand.
GACAGGCGCTCGGCAACCTCAAGCGGCTGAGCGATACGGTCCTGGGGCTGCTCGCGCAGGTAGTGGAACGTCGTGCCTTTGGACAGGAGCCTGCTTCGCTGCTGATTCGCGCCAACGTCGGCAAGCGGACGATGGACCAGCTGCGGGGAGTGGTGAATGAGCTCTCTGCGGAGGAGCGCAAGCTTTTCCAGCAGGCACAGAAGCGGGCAGAAGACGATCTGGTGCAGGGCGGATGGCTTCTGGGGCTCGGCGCATTGCTCAACGTGTTGCTGGTGGTACTCGCAGGCTCGCTTCTCTCCCGCGATCTGCGGCGTCGCACGCTGCTGGCGGAATCGCTGGAGGACCAGCGCCAGTCACTGGAGACGCAGGTGGAGGACCGCACCCAGGAATTGGCGGATCTCTCTACGCATCTACAGTCCGTTTCGGAACAGGAACGCGCAGCGCTTGCGCGTGAACTCCACGACGAACTCGGCAGCCTGCTCGTCGCGGCGAGAATGGATCTGTCGTGGCTGCAGCGGCGGTTGCCCACGGAAGACCCCAACATGAAGCTGCGCTGGCAGCGCATCCAGGATGGACTCGATTCAGGCGTCAACCTGAAGCGGCGCGTGGTTGAACAGCTGCGTCCGACGCTGCTCGACAACATGGGCCTGTATGCGGCGCTACGCTGGCAGTTGCAGGAATCCTGCGGCCGCACCGGGCTCAAATGTTCGGAGCATTACTCCGATCCGGAACCCAGGTTCAATTCGCAGGCTGCCATCGCGATCTTCCGCATGGTGCAGGAAGCCCTCACCAACATCCTGAAACATGCAAAGGCCACTGCCGTCGATGTAGCAGTGGATGTGGATGAAGCGAAGAACGCTTTCGTCATCAGGATCGTCGATGACGGGGTAGGCATAGCGCCTGAACGTCTCTCGGGAGCAATCGGTTCCCATGGACTCGCGTCGATGCGTCACCGCATCACGGCATTGGGCGGGACATTGTCGATTGAACGCGGAACCCGGAGTGGAACCGTGGTGACAGCCCGTCTGCCGCTGTCAGGCATCCTTGCGCCGGCGGAAGCGGTCGCCGACGCCTACTTCGCCGCGTCTCTGTCCTGAAGTCCATGAAAAAGGGCCCGCAGCTTTTCTGCTGCGAGCCCTGAGCAGCCGGTTGAAGGTCAATTCCAGTTGTTGTCCTTCCGGAATTCCTTCACCTGCTTCTCGGCTTCCTCACGGGTAACGCCGTAGCGCACCTGCAGCTTGCCCGCAAGAATTTCCGCGTTGCCTTCGATCTCGGTGATCTCGTCGTCCGTGAGCTGGCCCCACTTCTGCTTCAGCTTGCCGGTCAGTTCACGGGCCTTGCCCTGTACGGTGTCCTTGTTCATTGCGATTCCTCTCTTGAAGTTGCGTGACTCTTCATTGCCTGCAACGAAGATGAGAGGGAAATTGCACGATCCATGCCACGCTGTGGTTGCGGCTGTGACCACGAATCTGCGCAGAAATCAGCGGAGGAAATGCAGAAACGCGTGTACCGCTTGCAAGCGCGGCAACAGTTACACCGGCCGTGTGAAGGCCAGGTTGAGCTGGTTCCGCGTGCGGTCGGGCTGATGCAGCGAGCGGATGATTTCGTGCGTGAAGCGAAGCTTCTCGATCGCAGCGGGAAACAGCACGAAGGGATAGCCGTCCGGCAGTCCCAGGCTGCGATTCAGGTTGTTCAGCGCATAGGCGAGCGGTAGCCAGTGTTCCACCAGCGTATCGAAAGGAACGCTGCGGATGTCGCCGCCCACGATGTCCGCGGGCGAGAAGGACTGCGAGATCTCGGGGGGCGCGATGATGATGCCGCTGGCCGCAGCCGTTTCGAGTGCATCCGTCATGTGCAGGTAGTGGGCCCATGTCTCTGCCCAGTCTTCCCAGGGATGTGAACTGGCATAGGCGCTGATGAAATGATCCTGCCAGTCGGGCGAGGGGCCTTGTTCATAGTGGCGCTTCAGTGCTTCCGCATAGTCCTGGCGGTCATCGCCGAACAATGAGCGGAAGGCGATCAGCTGGTCGCTGTTCTGGACGATGACATCCCAGTAGTAATGACCGATCTCGTGCCGCAAGTGGCCAAGCAGCGTGCGATAAGGTTCGTGCAGCATCATTCGCCGCTTCTCGCGCTCGGCGTCATCGGCTTCGGCGATATTGATGGTGATGACGCCCGAGTCATGCCCGGTGAGCACGGGATCCTTCGCGGCGGGGGCGGCATCGCCCATGAACTCAAAGGCGAGGCCGAGGTCCGGATCTTCCTGCCGGCTCTTCAGCGGCAGTCCGAGGTTCAGGAGGCTGTACAGCAGCCGCCGTTTTGCCGCCTCGAGTTTGCGCCAGGCGTCGTTGTTCTCCGGCAGCGACATATCAGGAATCACGCGGGTGAGACGGCACGACGAACACAGTGTGTCGGCGCTGTCAGCAGGCACGGCCCAGTTGCACACGGCATGCGTCACGTAGTTCGCGCACAGCCGATACTGTTTGCCCACGGAATGCGGGGCGAGCGAGCGCCAGACATCGTTCTCGACGGGTTCAAGCGCCGCCATTTCCAGCGTGTCCGGCAGGAACGCGAGCACATGCCCGCAACGCACGCAGACCACGTTCTCGAAGAACAGCAGCTGCTGGCAACTATCGCAGTGGAATACTTTCATGTGGCGGAGGAACGCTGCTGGACGGCAAGTATAGGACTTCGTCGTCCTAGAGCCAGTACGAGAACAGCGAGCTGCCCGTCTCCTTGATGCGGGGAATGAGGCCACGGTGCCGCCACTCCTCAAGAGTGAGTTCCTTCGATGCCCTGAGGTCCCGTTCGAAAGCACGCTCGAGTACCTGGCCGAAATCCCGGCTGATGGTGATGGCATTGGCTTCGTTGTTGTGCACGAAGCTGCGCATGTCGAGGTTGGCCGAGCCCACGGTAGACACTATTCCATCGACGACAGCGGTCTTGGCATGCACAAGTGCGTCCCGTTGCTCGAACAGCCTGATGCCCCCGCTCAGCAGTTCGTCGTAGTAGGCGCGGGCAGCATGGAAGATGAGGCCGGAATCCGTGAAGCCGGGCACCACGATCCGGACATCCACGCCCCGCTTGACGGCATCGAGCAGCGCTGTGCGGAACTCCTTGTTGGGCGCGAAATAGGCCTGTGTGAGCCAGATGCGTCGCGTGGCAAGCTTCACCACCGCAAGGTACGTCGCATACACCGAGGCCTCGGTCGTATCCTCACCTTCGCTCGCCACGATGGCGACCGGGTCGTTGCCCGCCTGTTTTGCAGGGGGATACAAATCAGGGGATTGGGTGTCGACCTGTCCGCCTGCCCGCACCCAGGTGGACAGGAACAACGCCTGGAGCTGTGCCACGGCCGGGCCTTCAATACGAACATGAGTATCCCGCCAGCCTTCGCTGAGGCCGGCTTCGGGACCGGGCTTCGAGGTGGAAGCCTGTGAATACGCTCCGCTGATGTTGATGCCTCCCGTGAAGCCCACCACGCCATCCACCACGATGATCTTGCGGTGATCGCGGGTATTCATTCGCCAGAAGAACACGGTGTTTTCTGCGTTGAGCGGACGGAAAGCGAGCACTTCGATGCCGTGCTCCCGCATGTCTTCGAAGAACGCAGCCGGTGTCGATGAACTGCCGATGGCATCGTACAGAACCCGCACTTTGACACCTTCAGCCTGTTTTTCCTTGAGCTGGGCAGCAATTTCCTGGCCAACCTGATCGTCGGAGAAAATATAGGTCTCGAGGTTGATGTGATGCTTTGCGCCCGCGATCGCGGTGCCGATTGCATCCAGTGTCTGCGGACCATCGATCAGTGCGCGGACCGAATTGCCTGTAATGAAGGGTGCATTGACCGCTTCCCGAACCGCATCCAGCAGGTCTGTGACATCCGCATCGCCGGTATTCGAGTCCGCTGCCTTCGCGAGGAGAGCGTCTCCGGCCTTTTCCGACAGCATGCCCTGCGGCGCAATCACCGCAACAGCAGAGGGCTGTTGCGGTGATTCGCGTACTTGGGGCCCTGCACATGCCGCGAGGCCCAGCGCCACGAGAGGCAGCCACCATTTCGAATGGGCGTGATGACCCATAGAGGCTGCCCGTGTCATGGCCGTACTGTGCTCAAGCGCGTTATTACTTGCCCTTCACTTCGTCGACGGCATCCTTCACGCCTTCACGAACGTCATCGACGGCATCATCAACCTTTGAAGCCGTCGATTCGCCGCCATTCTTCACGGTGTCCACCGCTTCATCGATTTCCTCGCCCACTTGCGCAACCGGACCCTTGTTGTCACAGGCAGCCAGCCCGAAGAGCAGGGAACCGGCAAGCGAAACGAGCAATGCTGAATGTCTGGTCATGTTTGTCTCCCATTTGAATTGGCGGTCTCAAGCAAACGCATCGACCGTGTAAGAAGTATGCATTCCACGGAAAAGCACCAATGCCGGTGCGTGTCTGGACCGCGCGTCAGACGTGTCCGACACCGGGCAGATGTCAGGTTTGTCCGACACCCGGTGACGCCCCGTGGCTTATACCGTTCGTGGCGTGCCTCTGAATAACTGCGGTCTGCCAGATGGCAAGTGAATGCAACCGGAGACAACGATGGAATCCAGGTCGGTGAAACAGGCAGACGAAACGGTCAACACGTCGGGCATTGCGGGATTCAACAGATCCCAGGGTCGCCTCGGGTATTGGTATGCCCAAGGCAAAGTCGGCTGGCTCCTGCTGTGGCTGATTGGCATACCGGTTCCCGTGCTGCTCGGACTGTTCCTCCTGCGCGGCTGCACTTGAGTCCCTCCGCCGCGGTATCCCGCATGGAGCCCGTGGATGCCATCGGCTGGGGAGCCTCAGCCATTTTGCTGTTGACTGTTTCCCGCCAGGTGTGGAAACAGTGGCAGCAGCGTTCAACCGAAGGCGTCTCGCACTGGTTGTTCGTCGGACAGATGGCGGCGTCTACGGGATTTCTTGTTTATAGCTGGAAGCTGGACAACATGGTCTTTACGGTGTCGAACGCGCTACTGCTGCTGGCTGCCATCACGGGCCAGGTTCTGTACCTGAGAAACCGGAGAAGTGAAGGCATCAGGCGGCGCTCATGAAGCTGACCTCAGCCCACGCGTTCTGGCTGATGCGCAACGGCATCGGCGATGTGGCTCTGCCACTCACGAGAAATCATCGTTGCGATGTTGCAATCATCGGCTGTGGCATCACAGGTGCACTCATTGCAGATGCCATGACGGCGGCTGGCCTGTCCGTAGTCGCTATCGACCGCCGTCACCCGTGCCAGGGTTCGACTTCAGCTTCAACCGCGCTCCTGCAGTACGAGATCGACACGTCTCTGGTCGAACTGACCGAAAAACTGGGTAGCGAGCATGCAGTCGATGCCTATAAAGCCTGCGTTGAAGGCGTGCGAATCATCGGCAGGCTGGCAGCCGGCCTGGCGGAAGACACCGGGTTTCACAGGAGGCCCAGCTTCTACTACGCTTCGAGCAAGGCAGACGCCAAGGAACTGGCGCCCGAATATCGAGCGAGGCGCAAGGCCGGGCTTCCGTGCGAATACCTCGATCAGCGTGACACCGCGAAAATGGTCGACTTCCCTGCGCCGGCCGCGCTCTGGTCCTCGGTCGCCGCCGAGATCGATCCCTGGAGATTCGCGCAGGCGTTGCTGGCGCGCGCCGCTACACGGGAATTTCGCCTGTACGGAAGGACGGAAGCATTAGGGATAACGGCGGAGCGCGATCGCGCCGTGGTCCATCTCCCCGCCGGAAAGATCCATGCACGCCACGTGGTGGTAGCGGGGGGCTACGAGTCGGAACGTTTTCTCCCGCAGCCAGTGGCGAAGCTGCATAGCTCATTCGCCCTTGTTACCGAGCCGGTTGCGGAGTTCACCGGTTGGCCCCAGCGCATGCTCATCTGGGAGACTGCGCGTCCTTATCTTTACGCACGCACGACGCCGGACAACCGCGTGCTCGTCGGAGGCGAAGATATTCCTTTCCGGAATCCCGCTCACCGCGACAGGAAATTGCCGCGCGTGGCCGACAGGTTGCTCGGCAAGGCGAGGCTGTTGTTTCCGCGCATACCGATGGAGGTGGCCTACGCGTGGGCCGGCACGTTCGGTGAAACAACGGATGGCCTTGCCTATATCGGGGCGCATCCTGCCGTTGATCAACGCGTGTTGTTTGCGCTCGGCTTCGGAGGCAATGGCATTACCTACAGCGCGCTCGCAGCGGAAATCCTGACGGCCAAAGTGCTGGGCACCGGCCACCGTTACGAGGACACATTCACTTTCGATCGTTGAACAAGGCTGGGTACCCTGTTCCATACGTAGCCAGAAGGCCGGATCAGGAGTGGCGAGGCTCCGACAGTTCTTCCAGGATTTCCGGAACGCGATGGAATTCGCGGGACTTGTCCAGGAAATAATCCGCCCCGAGCTGCGTTGCTTCCTTCCGGTACTCGGGCAGATCGTAGTTCGTCAATACCAGAACGAGCGGCTTGTGGCCATTGCGCGGCAAGGACTTCAATACCCCGAATCCAGTGCCCTGCCGGAGCTGCAGGTCAAGAACCACCACATCGACGGTCTTGCGGCGCAGCAGCTCTATGGCATCGCGTTCGTTGTCCACATGACCTACCAGATCCACCGCAGGAGTCTGGTCGATCAGCTCAATGAGACGATCGGCGAGGACCCTTGAGTCCTCGACCAGCAGCACCTTGAGCGTTGCTTCAATTGTCATCTGTCTCGCCACTGCGTTCATGCATCCAGACTGTACGTTCTTTAGCCAAAGCAGTCTGGATGGAGTTCACGGAGTCGTCTGTAGGACGAGTCCTACGCACTGCCTTGAGAGCGGAGAATTGACTGTTATTGAATGAGTCCATTACGCAACGCATAGGACGTCAGGTCGGCATTCGCCTTGAAACTCATTTTCTCGAGGATGCGTGTGCGATAGGTGCTCACGGTTTTCACGCTGAGGCAGAGCTCGGCCGCGATGGCTGATACCGCCGCTCCCGCAGCGAGCTTGCAGAAGATCTGGAATTCCCGCTCCGACAGGCGAGCATGCAGCGGTTTGTCGGCATCGTTGTCGAGATCCGAGACCAGGATTTCAGCGAGCGTGGCACTCACGTACCGGCGGCCTGCGAGAACGGTTCGTACCGCTTTAAGCAGGTCTTCGGGCGGGCTGTCCTTCGGCAGGTAACCGCTGGCGCCCGCCTTCAGCACGTTCACCGCATACTGCCTTTCAGGAAAGCCGCTCATGATGAGAACGCGGACTTCCGGATGGCTGGACTGGATATGTCTCAGCACGTCGAGGCCGCTGCGATCCGGCATGTTGATGTCGAGGATCACGAGATCCCACTTGGCGGCCCGCAACTGATCCAGCGTTTCGCGGCCAGTCGATGCTTCACCGACGGCCTTGATGCTTGAATCCTCCTCCAGGTACTGCCTGAGGCCCGCACGCACCATGGCGTGATCGTCTGCAATCAATATCCGTGACACGGATGGTCTCCCCTTGGGTCTTTCGCCGCAGTCTGCCTGCCGGACAGGTCTTGCCGGTTTCTCACGCGAGGCCGGGCTCGCTGGAATAGGCATTGAGCTTGTTATACAGCGTCTTGAGACTGCAACCCAGCACCGCAGCGGCGCGCCGCTTGTTTCCCTGGTAGTGGCGCAGGGTGGCCTCGATCAACGTGCGTTCCACATCAGCCATGCGCGAGCCTATGCGGATCATCAGATCCTGATCGGTGCTGGCGTAGCCTTTCACGGGCACCGGGACCACCGTGGCGGCAGCGTTTGAAACCAGCGGTGCCAGTTCAAGTGAGTCATCCGAGAGAATGAAGGCGCGTTCGATGGCGTTCTTCAGCTCGCGCACGTTGCCCGGCCATGTGTGCCGCGTCAGCGTCGCCAGGGACATCGGCGAAAACCGCTTTTTCAGGCTGGAGGTGCGATTGAGCTCGGCGAGGAAGCGCTCTGCCAGCAGCAGGACGTCATCGTCACGATCGCGCAGCGCCGGGACGTTCACGGGGAACACGGCGAGCCGATACAGCAGGTCTTCGCGCAGCCGCCCTTCCTGCACCGCTTCCATCGGGCAGCGATTCGTGGCGGCGATCACGCGGATGTCCGCTTCCTGTTCGCGACTGCCACCCACGCGACGGAAACGCCGCAATTCAAGCACGCGCAACAGTCGTGTCTGCATCTCGATCGGCATTTCCGTGACTTCATCCAGAAACAGCGTTCCGCCGCTGGCGCGCTCGAATACGCCGGCATGAGCCTGGATCGCGCCAGTGAAGCTGCCTTTTTCATGGCCGAACAGTTCAGCCTCGATGAGGTTGGCGGGAATGGCGCCGCAATTGATGGCGAGGAACGGTCCCTGCGCCCGGTCGCTGCGTGCATGAATGAGTTCGGCCACCAGCTCCTTGCCGCAGCCGCTTTCGCCGACGATAAGCACGCTGGCTTCCGTCGGACCCACACGCTCGATCAGGCGGAAGACGTCCCGCATGGCCTGTGAGCGTCCCACCAGCGGGCCCATGCCATCGACGCCCATTTTTCCATTCAACCTCACCCCCCTCGAAACCACATCGTGTGAAATGTTGGGACTGCGGGTAGGCACGGGCATCAGGTTGGACATACTCATAGGGTCTTCCCTCCAGGTCTTGAAATCGGACAGTTCTTGAAGTCAAAAAAATTCAGGCGCTGGCTTTGTCTTTGGTGTGCGAGGCGAATTCAGCTTCGATGTAAAGGATTCATTCCAAAGGCGCTTTTCATGGGTGACTTTGTAACTTGTTACACAGGAACGCGTTAGAGGCGCAGACCTATGCTCGCTTGGGATTCAATGACATCTTCTGTAGGTGTCTGTCCGACAAATTTTTACAACACCCTGACCACACTCGCATGTGCGAATGGCAGGCTCGAAGGAATTTTCCTTTCGGGATATCTTTTTCGCGGGCTGGCATATCGCTTGCAATTCCCCACCCCAGGCGCCTTCCCGTGAAGGCCATTCAATACAGGTGAGGAGATTCACAGATGAAATCAGGAAAATTTGCCGGCACGTTGTCAATCGGCGCGCTCTTCATGCTCGCCGCGCTGAGTGGCTGCAACAAGGCGGAATCGCCCAGTGAAGTCCGCGAGGACGTAGCCGAGGCACGCCAGGACGCCGCAGAAAATGTGGCTGAAGCCCGGCAGGATGCCGCTGGTGCAGTCAGCAGCGACGCTACCGCATTGAGCGAGACAAGCGCAGATGCCGCCCACGAAGTAGCCATCACGAAAGCCGAAGGCGCCCACAAGGTAGCTGTCGAGCAGTGTGAAGCCCTGAGTGGCCAGGCGCAGGCCGACTGCAAGGAAAAGGCAGACGCAATGCTCGAGATGGCGAAGGCCAATGCCGATACCGCCCTGACTGCAGCGCAGCCCAAATAATTACCCCATCAATCAATTTGCACGAATTTTCTACAGGACGGAGAACGACATGAACTTCAGAAATTTTTCAGCGGCAGCAATTGTCATTGCCGCGATAGCAACGAGCGCGTGTGCAGCGAGCGGCGCCGACCGTTCGACGGGCCAGGTCGTCGATGACAGCGCGTTGACGGCGAAAGTCAAAACCGCATTGATTGACGAACCGGCGACGAAGGCGCGACAGATCGATGTCACGACGAATCGTGGTGTCGTTGAACTCGCGGGTGCCGTGGATTCCCAGGCCGCGAAGACCAAGGCAGGCACGGTCGCGCAGGGCGTGGCGGGAGTTCGGGAAGTTCGGAACAACCTCACTGTAGGCGTTGCGAACCGCACAGCAGGGGAAGTCATCGACGATACCGTGATCACAGCCCGGGTGAAGTCGGCTCTCGCGGCCAATGCAGTCACCAAGGCTTACCAGATCAATGTCGAAACCCGGGAAGGCGTAGTGCAGTTGCACGGCTTTGTCGATTCGCAGAACGAAGCCAACCAGGCGGTACAGGAAGCCCGTGCGGTTCCCGGCGTCTCGTCGGTCAAGAGCGAGCTCGAGGTCAAGCCGAAGGGCTGATCCCTTGATGGCTTGCTCAGGCAGGCCATAAGGTAAGCATCAGCGGCCCACACGGAACCGGGCCGCCAAAGCAGACAGACGCACCATCGTTCACGCGGTGGTGCGTTTTTTTTGATTCCGCGTCAACATGCCACCCTCACTCGGGTTGGAGACAGCGCGGAAATCATGGGCATGAAGGCAAGGGTGAAGCTGGTTCAGGATGTGATGTTCGTGGCCGAGGCGGGCTCGGGCCATGCCGTGGTCGTGGACGGAGCACCGGACATTGGTGGGCGCAACCTCGGTTTCCGACCGATGGAAATGCTGTTGATGGGTCTTGGAAGCTGCGCTTCCATCGATGTCCTCTTGATCCTCCGCCGGGGCCGCGAACAGGTGACCGATTGCGTGGTCGAGCTCGAGGGCGAGCGGGCGACGACCGATCCCAAGGTCTTCACCGGCATTCACATGCGTTTCACCGTGACCGGCAGGAATCTCGACCGCAACAAGGCGGAGCGTGCCATCAAGCTTTCAGCAGAGAAGTACTGTTCTGCCACCGCGATGCTTGGTGCGACTGCCACCATCACGCATTCCCTTGATTTGCTTGAAGATGGTTCGCCAAAGGCCGTTGTGAGCCCGGGTAGTCCCGAGTCCGCTTGAGCCTCCCGCAAGGGCAGGACTTTCCTTGACAGAGTGGGAGCGCGCCCAAGACAATGCGCGTCCTTCGAGAGCCCTGCGACGCCCTGTCCAGGCCTCTGAATTCTCAATGTTGGCCGGGTAGCTCAGTTGGTAGAGCAGCGGATTGAAAATCCGCGTGTCGTTGGTTCGATTCCGACCCCGGCCACCACCCCCACTATCTCGCTTCGCTCTCTAATGGGGGTGGTGGCGAGGGTCTCGAATCGAACCGTCGGTTCGCGCGTGGTCACGCGGCCAGCCGACTCGCAAGCGAGCCGGCGCTCACCCGGCGCAAAGACGCATTTAGTGTCTTTGCCAAGGCACCCGGGTTCGCCCAACCCCGGCCACGACCCTTACCCATGAAGTAAACCGCTCTCGCGAGCATGGCGGCTGGGGTCTCGAATAAAACTCCGTTCGCCGAGAGCCATCGGACGAGCCAGCCTCAGCCGCCATTTTCTCCTTAATAATTTTCGATTTGCTCAAACATACCTGAATAGGGTATTTTCATACCCAATATGGGCATATCAACAAAGAGCAGGCGCAAAGGCTCTGCAAAGCAGAGGGAGGCCAACGAGAACGTCAGCCTCGCCGATGCCTTGTTCACAGGTACGCAACAACGGGTGCTTGGCTTGCTGTTCGGTCAGCCCAGCCGCAGCTATTACGCGACCGAAATCATCGGTCTGGCGGGCGCAGGGTCCGGAGCCGTACAGCGAGAGCTGGCGCGCCTGGCGCAGAGCGGGCTGGTTACTGTGCGTGCCATCGGTAATCAGAAGCACTACCAGGCGAATCCGTACTCCCCTTTGTTTGCCGAACTTTCCGGCATTGTTCAAAAGACGGTGGGTTTGGCAGAACCGTTGCGTGACGCGTTGCATCGGCTTGAACCCCAGATCCTTGCCGCGTTTGTGTACGGCTCGGTCGCCAAGCGACAAGACGTTGCGGCCAGCGACATCGATCTGATGGTGATCAGCGATAGCTTGAGTTATGGCGACGTTTTCGCGACGGTAGAGACGGCCAGCACGCGCTTGGGACGCTCGGTGAATCCGACGATTTTGACCCGCAAGGAGTTGGCCAAGCGCGTGAAAGCAGACAACGCATTTGTATCGCGGGTGATGTCGCAACCAAAGATCTGGTTGATCGGCAACGACGATGACCTCCGCGTTTGAAAATCTTTGCGGGCCTGGCAAGCCGCTGAAGGCGGAGCCGCCCGATGCGAACGAGTTTGCGGGGCTGGTTCGTTCAGGGAACGCGCGCCTGAAGGATGCGGGCACGAAGGCCTTGGCTCTGGAGAGCCGCTTTGACCTGGCCTACAACGCTGCGCACGCTTTGTGTTTGGCTGCGCTGCGTTGGCAGGGCTATCGATCGGCGAACCGCTACCTCGTATTCCAGTTGCTGACCTCAACGCTTGGATTGGGGCCCGAAGTGTGCGTGTCCTTTCAAAGTGTCATGACATCCGCAACGTCGGCGAGTACGGAGGTGCTCTGGACGTTGACGAGCGCATTGTCACGGACCTGATCACCGCCTGTAAGACAGTGGCCGCCAAAGTGGATGCGTTGCCTCCGATGGGGAGGAGATGAATTCGATCCTTTCGCCGCCGTCAGTTCCCCCGGATCATCGCAACGACTGCTTCGGAGAGAGGGGAGCCTTTCTTCCCCAGCTCCAGCACGGTTTCGCGATGGGTCTTGTCGGGCAGCGGAACGGTGAGCACCTTTGCGTGCTTTTCTTCGAGCCGGGTCTTGAAGAGTTCCGACGGCGCACGGAACTCGGCCTCGGTCTTGTCGATGTTGCCGACCCCGTAGGCGAGGATCCACGTCGGCGCAGGATCTTTGAGATGGAAGAGCGGGCTGGCGGCACGCTTGAGCTCAAGTGTCGGCGCGAAATCGTGCGTGACGGGGCCGGTGGGGACGGTGAAATCATAGAGTCCGCTGACAGGCGCCACGCCCCGGAGGACATCGCGCGAAATCCCTGCGCGCTCCAGCCAGGAGCGGTCTGCGCCAATGTCCGCGGCGAGTACTGCGCCGGATGAATGACCCGCTACGAAGATGGCGTTCGGGTCGCCGCCGTACTGCGCAATGTTCCGGTGGATCCAGATGACGAGCGCCTCGGCGTCCTCCCTCTGTGCCGGATAGCTCCACGCACGCGAGCCGGGAAGATCGCCACCCATGCCATCGCCGGCCTTCGCGAGGCGAAAGCTTGCGACCACAGTCACTATGTCGCGCCCGGCGAAGGGCTCCGCGATATAGCCATACGCTGCACGATCGCCTTGCGCGTTCGCACCGCCGTGCAGGAACAGCAACACTGGGGTCTTGGCTGCTTTCTGCGGTGGCAGATAGAGATCGAGTTTCTGCTTGGGATCAGTGCCGTACGCGATGTCGAGATGATTGGGGAGCGCCTTGCGCGCTTGCTGCGTGAGCTCGACGCCGCTCATCGGCTTCGGTGCAGCGCCTTGGGCCGCCCCTTGCGAGAAGGCCAGCGGTGCGCCTGCTGCCGCGGTGAGAAGCAGAGATCGGATGAATACGCGCATGAACAACAGGCTCCAGCTCCGGGGATGACCTTTGTTCTACATCCGGGCCCGCGCGAATTCTATCCGGGCGCCGCGTCCACTATCCCTGTGGCGCAAACCCACATCCTCAGCCAGGTAATGTGGTCGGCAATTCTCATGGGAACTGGCAGATAACGGATTTTCGATACGCGGTTCCCATTGGAGTTTCCGCCATGCAACAGATTTCGGGGGCGTCCGCATTCGGAAAAATATTCCGCGCCGCTGTCATGGCGGTTTGATGACATGACCCGGCAACGATTTGCTCGTTGCCGGGTCCGGAAGCTAGCGACCGTTCGCCTTCAAGCTCACATCGGCCACCTTGTCCTGGTAATCGGCTTTGGGGTCGCGTCCCAGCAGCATCTTGATCCCGGCGACCAGGTTGTTTTCGTTCAACCAGATCTGCGCGTGTTCCGCATCAAGGCGGATCAGCTGCAGATTGGGATCATCCTTGCCGCCCTCAAACCAGGCTGCAATGAACTTGTTCCACAGCCGGTCAATCGTCGCCCGATCGTTGTCGAGGACCAGCGCGCCGTGCACCGATGCAAACAGATCGTGGCCCTTCGACGCGAAGTGGACGATCGCGGGATGCCTCTGGCCCATCGCCTGCACGAGAGCGGTGTCCTTGCCGGTGAAGAACCAGATCGGACTGCGCGGCACGTCCTCATCAAACTGCGCGGTCATCGGCCGACTGTGGCCCTCATCGACACCGGACAGTCCCAGCATCACGGTCATGTCTGATTTCAGGGCTTTCCAGAGTTTCTCTTCCAGCTCGCGCGGGGTAGTCATGGCCAACTCCAAGTCATAAGAAGGGAGCCCAGCGTGCTGGAAGGAATTACGTAGCGCTGTAGGCGGAACTCCCGAACGTGCCATCGCCACCGACCCATTGAAGGGAAGGCCCACGTGCAGCGTAGGGATGTCCTACAGCACCTTGCGCAAGCGTCCGACTGCCCCCTTTTCCACAGACGTTAGCCTTCCTGATCAGACGCAGTTGTGCGCTCGCGCAAGGTAACAAGGGTGGAGAAGACGATGACCAGGAATTCAAAAGGCAGCCCAACCAAAGGTGCGAAGGCGAAGCCAGATCAGACACAGGACGGGATGCTGGCTGGCAACGGAGGGGAAACCCATCAGCAGGCAAACAAGCCACCCTTTCTGACGACCAATCAGGGAATTCCAGTCAGCGACAACCAGAACCAGCTTAAAGCAGGTGCCCGGGGTGCTGTGCTCCTCGAAGACTTCATTCTTCGCGAAAAGATCTTCCACTTCGACCATGAGCGGATCCCGGAAAGAATCGTTCATGCGCGCGGCTCGGCGGCCCATGGTTACTTCGAGCTGTACGAATCGCTGAAGGACATCACGCGCGCCGATCTCTTCCAGCGTGCGGGAGAGAAGATTCCGGTATTTGCACGTTTCTCGACTGTCGCAGGTGGCGCTGGTTCAGTGGACACGCCTCGCGATGTCCGCGGCTTTGCAGTGAAGTTCTACACAAAGGAAGGTAACTGGGATCTGGTGGGCAACAACATCCCGGTGTTCTTCATCCAGGATGCCATCAAGTTTCCCGACCTGATTCATGCGGCGAAGATGGAAGCTGACCGCGGCTTCCCTCAGGCGGCAACTGCCCACGACACGTTCTGGGACTTCATCGGCCTGACACCCGAATCGATGCACATGGTGATGTGGATCATGTCCGACCGGACGCTGCCCCGATCGCTGACGACGATGGAAGGTTTCGGCATCCATACCTTCCGGTTGCTCGACAAGGCCGGTAATTCGACCTTCGTGAAGTTCCACTGGAAGCCGAAGGCCGGATTGCAATCCACGATCTGGGATGAAACGGTAAAGATCGCCGGCGCCGATCCTGATTTTCATCGCAGGGATCTTTTCGAGCGCATTCAACGCGACGATTTCCCCGAATGGGAATTGGGCATGCAGCTCTTCGATCAGGAATTCGCGGACAGCCTGCCGTACGACGTACTGGATCCCACCAAGATCATTCCGGAAGAAGTGCTGCCTGTCCGCAAGGTGGGCCGGATGGTGCTCGATCGCTATCCCGACAACTTTTTCGCCGAGACCGAGCAGGTGGCGTTCTGCCCGGCGAACATCGTGCCCGGGATTGATTTCTCCGACGACCCGCTGCTCCAGGGTCGGCTCTTTTCCTATCTCGATACGCAGAAGAGTCGCTTAGGGACAGCCAACTTCCACCAGTTGCCGATCAATGCCGCGAAGTGTCCGGTGATGAATTTCCAGCGGGATGGACAATTCCAGATGCAGGTGCCCACGGGGCGCGCCAACTACGAGCCCAACAGTCTTGCAGAGGCCGGGGAGATGCCGGGGCCGCGTGAAACGACGCGCGTGGGGTTCGCGAGTTTTGCCGCCCCGCAGGAAGGCGCGAAAGGCCGCATCCGTCCGGAAAGCTTTGCCGACCACTACAGCCAGGCACGGCAGTTCTATCGTTCGCTGGATGGTGCCGAGCAGTCACATATCGTCATGGCGCTGGTCTTCGAACTGTCGAAGCTGTCCCTCGATCATGTGCGGACACGGATCGTTGCCCACCTCGTCAATATCGATCCTTCGCTCGCCTATCGCGTGGCCAACGGCATTGGCATTGACGTGCCGGAGGCACTGCCTGCAGCGGCTGCAGTACAGGACTTTGACCAGTCGCCTGCCTTGCGCATCATCAATGGACCCCTCGAACGCAGCAGTATTGCCGGAAGCAAGATCGGCATCCTCATCGCGGAAGGTTCCGACGCTGCATCGCTCTCGGCCTTGAAAGAGAAGCTCACCAAGGCAGGTGCTGTTCCAGTGGTCGTTGCTCCGAAATTGGGAGTAGTGCTCGGCAATGGCAAGGCTTTGAAGGCGGATGCCCAGCTCGCAGGAGCGCCTTCCGTCATGTTCGATGCCGTCGCCGTCATTCTCTCGGCAGAGGGTGCGAAGAATCTCAAGGAAGATGGGGCCGCGGTGCAATGGGTCATGGATGCGTTCGGTCACCTGAAAGCCATTGGACACACGCCTGAGGCCAAGCCCTTGCTGGACAAGGCGGGCATTAAGCCTGATGCAGGGGTGGTTGAGCTCAAGGATTTCCTCGGCACCGCGCGGATGCGTTACTTCAAGCGCGAACCCAAGGTACGGCCAGTGCCCTAAGCTTGTGGGAGCGGCTCCTTGCCGCTCCCTTTCGATCTCAGGCCGCCAAGACACGCGGTGAACTCGGCGCCAAACAGGAAAATCTGCGCGGTGTAGTAGAACCAGAGCAGCAGTGCCGCGAATGAGGCGGCGGCGCCGAAAGCCGAGGGCTGCGTCGAATGGGCGAGATACAGGCTGATGACCCAGCGACCGACATTGAACAGCAACGCCGTCAGCGCTCCTCCTGCGAATACCACTCTCCAGCGCAGGCGCGTCGCAGGCATGTACCGATAGATAAGTGCAAACAGACAAGAGACGAGCAGCAGCGAAATGCTGAAGTCCATCGCAGTCACTACTCCCACCAGAACGGCGTGTCGCGCCATCAACCATTCCCGCAAGCTCGACAATCCAGTGGAAATTGTGAGCGAGATCAGCAGCAGGAAGCCGAGGGTCAGCACGAAGCCGAATGAAAGAATGCGCCTTCGCACCCAGCCACGAATTCCCGTTGTGGGGAGGTTTCCATCCCTCCAGATCCGCTCCAATGCTTCCTCGATGGCCGCCAGCACGGTCGTGGCTCCGATGAGCAGCGTGACGACACTGACCAGGGTCGCCACCAGGCCTTGAGTTTCCTGCGAGTTCTGGACCGCCTCGAGAACGATCTTTGCCGTCGATGCTCCGAACAACGCATTGAGCTGCGTGCCGAGATGTCCATAGGCCGCAGTCGCGCCGACGATCCAGCCCGCGATCGTCAGCAAAATAATCAGGAGGGGAGCGAGCGAGAAAGCACAGTAGAAAGCCAGTGCAGCGCCGGTGGTCGACGCATTGTCCTGGCTCCAGTAGCGGGCCGCACACGCTGCGACCTCAGTGGTCTTGCCGAAAAACATCTTGTCCAGCGAGCGTTGGCGGTAGCTTTCTCGAAATCGAATCCCGGCGTCTGTTCTGGGAGGAAGGCGTCCTCACCCAGTTCCTGAATCCCATTGACCACAAACGTCTTGTCGAACTTGCCGACAATCTGGTGCGTCATCTCAAAGGCCTGCGGTCGGGGTCATGATGACATCCCCCGTATCCGGGTTTCTCAGATTCGGCCCATCAGGAGCAGGACAATGAGGACAATGACGACAACACCCAATGTTCCGGAGGGTGCGTAGCCCCAGTTGCGGCTGTGCGGCCAGCTCGGCAGTGCGCCCACCAGGATCAGGATCAGTATGATCAGCAGGATTGTCCCGATACTCATGTGCATTCCTTGTAGTTGCTCTGCAATTCCGGATTTCGCGGCAAGCGAGAGGATGAACTGACTACCCGCACAAGTTCAGTGTCAAACAGCGGGTCATGGCGTAGGCGCCCGCTGACACCAACAACGTTCCCCTCCCGCTGTTGATCGGTGCGTGGTTCCCGCACGATTGGGCATTCCTTGCCTGAATGCCGCTATGCCCATGTCTGCTCACCAGCACAACGAAGTCCTTGCCGCTGACGTCAGTCCTCCGACTGGCTGGCGCGGCAGTCTCAAACGTCTGCAGGTCATTCTCGATCGCTTTCCCTGGCTTCTCCCTGCCTTGAGTTTCGGGGCGGGGTGGATCGGATTCGTGATGGTCCAGCGCGGTGAAGGTGTTGCCCGCTACATCGCCGTGCTGGCACTCATTGGCTGGCCTTGGCTCCTGATCGAGCCGCTGATCCGGCGGCCGCTTGAGAAGCGCAAACCCGGAATGGGCAAGTTCGTCGTCAATTTTGTCAGCCAGTCATTGCAGCAGGAGCTGCTGTTTTTCTCCTTGCCTTTCATGATCGGCGCCACCCAGCGCGACATCGGCCAGATGACCTTCACTGCCCTCGCGGCTGCCGCCGCATTGTTCAGTACGGTGGATCCACTTTATGAGCGCTTCATCGCCACTCGTGCCACCCGCCGCCTGCTGTTTCATGCGTATTGCAGCTGGATGGCCGCACTGGTTGTACTCCCGATGGTCGCGCGCATGCCCGTGGAACGCGCCTTGCCGCTGTCGCTGTGGATCGTTTCTGCATCATTGGTACTGACCCTGCCTTGGGCGCTGCTGTCATTGCGCACCTGGAAAGCGAGGCTGCTGTGGATTGCGTGCCTGGGCCTGATGCCCTTGATCGTCTGGGAACTGCGTGGGCATGTTCCTGCCGCCGGACTCGCGGTGACAGAAGCGCGCATCACGCAATCCATCGATGAGCTGAATCCCGGTGCGCCCGTCACGAGGCTGACGGTTGCCGATCTCGAACGCGGGGTGATGGCGTATGCCGCGATCCGGGCACCCACGGGCCTCCTGCAGACCATCGTCTTTCGGTGGCGGCACGGCAAGGAGGCGGAAACCATCATCGAGCAGATCCATGGCGGCCGGCAGGAAGGATGGCGGACGTGGTCCCGCAAACAGGTTTTTCCGGCTGATCCGCGAGGTGTCTGGACAGTCGATGTGCTCACGCCGCAAGGACAGCTACTGAAAAGACTGCGTTTCGTCGTATCGTAGTGGGCAGTGGCGCGCGCTCTTTTCCCGGATTTGCAAAATTGCAGTACAAAAAGTCGGCATGAGTGACCTTTCGTTTCTGTCGGGCGGCGGGGAGATGGGCGAGCGTATTCGCACGTTTCCGTGGGACTCGAGTCCGCTTGGCGCGCCGGAGTCCTGGCCGCAGGGTTTGCGGACAGCACTGCGGGTATTGCTCACGACCCAGCATCCCGTCTTCATTTTCTGGGGTCCCGAGTGCATTTGCTTCTACAACGACGCTTATCGCCAGTCGTTGGGGCCCGAGAAACACCCCTCGGCTCTCGGCGCACGCGGTCTGGACGTGTGGCCCGAGATCTGGTCGATCATCGGCCCGCAGATCGATCATGTACTGGCCGGGAATGGCGCTACCTGGAACGAGAACCAGCTGGTCCCCATCATCCGTCACGGCAAACTTGAAGATGTCTACTGGACGTACGGGTATGGTCCCATCGACCAGCCCGACGCACCCAATGGCGTGGGCGGTGTTCTCGTCATCTGCACGGAGACGACCGAGCAGGTCCTGACGACACGCCGGCTGAACGCGGAGCGAGAGAGCTTTTCGGATCTGTTTGAGCAGGCGCCCACCTTCATGGCGCTGCTACGCGGGCCTTCGCACCGCTTTGAATTGGCGAATCCTGCCTATGTACAACTGATCGGGCACAGGTTCGTGATCGGCAAGACCGTCAGCGAGGCGCTTCCGGACGCGGTTGAACAGGGCTATCTCTCGTTGCTGGATGAGGTCTATCGCAGTGGCAAGCCCTACATCGCCACAGGCGCCCGCTATTTCGTGCAGGTTTCGGCTGGCGGCCCCGTCAAGGAGCGAGTCGTCGATTTTGTTTTTCAGCCGATTACCGATGTGCAGGGCGCGGTATCCGGAATCTTCGTCCAGGGCGCGGATGTCACCGAACGCAGCTTCGCGGAAAAGGCATTGCGCGAGAGTCAGGACCAGTTGCGCGAGGCGAACGCCGCTCTTGAGCGGAATATCATCGAGCGAACGGCGAAACTGAACTACAGGGAGAGCCTGATCCAGACGGTGTACCAGCACTCCTCCGAGTGTCATGCCGTGTTGGCCGAAATCGAGGGCGGCCGTTTCCGCTACGAGGAAATCAATCCGGCGACATTGAAACTGTATGGCAAGTCACGAGAAGAAGTGGTTGGCCATACCTTTGAAGACATCTTCAGCCCGGCGACCGCATCGGTGCTGAACCACCACCTGAAGACCTGTCTCGACACCGGCATTCCGTACCACTACGAAAGAAGCCAGAACGGGCAGATCGTCGAAGCCATCGCCATGCCCGTCCCCCACGAAGACGGCGTGACGCGGCGCGTGACGGTCAGTGCGCGCGACGTGACCGAACGACGGCGTCTGGAAGAAGAGCTGCGGCAGTCGCAGAAGATGGATGCGGTCGGACAACTGACCGGCGGCCTCGCGCATGATTTCAATAACCTGCTGGCCGGCATCACCGGTTCCCTCGAAGTGATGATGCTCCGCCTCGCACAGGGACGAACCCAGGAACTCGATCGCTATGTGCTGGCTGCGCAGGGTGCTGCCAAGCGGGCGGCCTCGCTGACGCATCGCCTGCTGGCCTTCTCACGCCGGCAGACACTCGATTCAAAACCCACTGACGTCAACGAGCTGGTCGCCGACATGACCGAGCTGGTGCGCCGCACGGTGGGCCCGGAAATCTCGGTCGAATTTGTAGGCGCCGGTGGGTTATGGAGCGCACTGGTCGATCCACACCAGCTGGAAAGCGCACTGCTCAACCTGTGCATCAATGGCCGGGATGCGATGCCGGATGGCGGCAAGCTCACGATCGAGACCGGCAATCGCTGGCTCGATGAGCGGGCCTCGCGCGAACGAGATCTACCGCCCGGCCAGTATCTTTCGCTCTGCGTCAGCGACACCGGCACGGGCATGACGCCGGAAGTGATCGCCCGCGCCTTCGAACCGTTCTTTACTACCAAGCCCCTCGGGCAGGGTACCGGTCTCGGACTTTCGATGGTCTACGGATTCGCGCGGCAGTCCGGCGGCCAGGTCCGCATTTATTCGGAGCTCGAGAAGGGCACGATGGTGTGCATCTATCTCCCGCGTCATGTCGGTGAAAGCGGTGTAATCGAGGAATCAGTCGACCTCGCGCATCCTCCACGCGCTGAACAGGGCACCACGATCCTGATCGTCGATGACGAGGCCACCGTCCGCATGCCCATGATGGAGGTGCTGCAGGAAGAGGGCTACACCGTCATCGAAGCGGTGGACGGCGTGGCGGGCCTCAAGGTATTGCAGTCAAACCGGCGCATCGACATGCTCATCACCGACGTCGGGTTGCCTGGCGGCGTGAACGGACGGCAGCTGGCGGATGCGGGGCGAGCGTTGCGCGGCGGGCTCAAGGTGCTCTTCATCACCGGCTATGCTGAGAACGCCGTTATCGGCCATGGCCACCTCGATTCCGGTTTCCATATCCTGACCAAGCCCTTCGCCATGGATGAACTGGTGCGGCGGGCCGGTGCCATCATCGCTGGCATCGCCTGACCCGCCGACCTTGTAGGTATCGGCTGACATTCCTACGGGATTCAGGCCGGGTTGCCGCGCATACCATGTATGAAATGCTCTGTCCGTAGCAGAAGCGGACTCACTTTCCCGCCTCTGCGACTCATAAAGGGAGTCACATGGCAGAGCAGAAATCCAGGCAGCCGCAGGGCCAGGCACTGGCCCGGGAATTGGCCAAGACGCCCACCGGTATTCGCGGTCTCGACGATCTGACGTTCGGCGGCATTCCCGCCGGGCGGCCGACGCTGCTTTGCGGGGCTGCTGGTTGCGGCAAAACACTTTTCGCGATGACCTTCCTCGTCAAGGGCGTTACCCGGTACGACGAGCCGGGTGTGTTCATGAGCTTCGAGGAGCGCGAGCAGGATCTGGCAACCAACGTTGCATCGCTGGGCTATGACGTCGAGGACCTGATCACGAAGGGGAAGCTCATCGTGGATCACGTCCGGATCGAGCGCTCCGAGATAGAGGAGAGCGGCGACTACGATCTGGAAGGACTCTTTGTCCGCCTGGGACATGCGATCGATACCATCGGCGCGAAACGCGTGGTGCTCGACACCGTGGAAGCCCTGTTCGCCGGATTGTCCGATACCGCGATTCTCCGCGCGGAACTGCGACGGCTGTTCGCATGGCTTAAGGAAAAGAACGTCACGGCGCTGATCACGGCGGAGCGTGGAGAAGGTCAGCTCACGCGCTACGGCATCGAGGAATACGTATCGGATTGCGTCATTCTGCTCGACAACCGCGTCGAGGAGCAGGTGACCACGCGCAGGCTTCGCGTCGTCAAGTATCGGGGCTCTGCGCACGGCACGAACGAGTACCCGTTCCTGATCGACGACCAGGGCATCAGCGTTCTCCCCATCACGTCCGCCGGGCTCGGACATCGCATCTCGCAGGATCCCGTACCCACCGGAGTGCTGGGCCTGGACGAGATGCTGGGGATCGGCGGGTACTATCGCGGGTCCAGCGTGCTGATCTCGGGACTTGCGGGCACCGGGAAGTCCACGTTCGCGTCCTCCTTCGTCGATGCGGCCTGTGCACGAGGTGAGCGCGCGCTGTATTTCGCGTTCGAGGAGTCGCCCGACCAGGTAGTACGGAACATGCGGTCGGTG
Organism: Steroidobacteraceae bacterium; assembly: GCA_965279735.1. GTDB lineage: Bacteria > Pseudomonadota > Gammaproteobacteria > Steroidobacterales > Steroidobacteraceae > CAIUGU01. The sequence goes on from OZ257260.1 coordinate 3,734,288, forward strand.
GGCATCGACCTCAAGCGCCACATCGACGGCGGACTGCTTCGCTTCGAGGCGGCGCGTCCTAGCCTCTACGGTTTCGAGATGCATCTGGCGCGCATGAACCGCGATATCGAGCAGTTCGCGCCCACCGTCATCGTCGTCGATCCGATCTCCGCCTTCCGCGGACCGTCAATGGAAATCCACGCCACGCTCGTGAGGCTTGCGGACATCTGCAAGACACACGGTATTACCGCGCTGTTCACCAGCCTTTCGACTTCCGGTGAGCACATGGACGAGAGCGAGCGGAGCGTTTCCTCGCTGATGGATACCTGGATCTCCCTCAAGGACCAGGAAGCCAACGGCGAGCGCAACCGCGTTCTGTACCTGCTCAAGTCGCGCGGCATGAATCATTCAAACCAGTTGCGTGAGTACGTACTGACGCAGACCGGCATCCGCATGATCGATGTGTACGCAGGCCCCGAAGGCGTGCTGACGGGGACGGCACGAGCGGTCCAGGAGAGTCGTGAGCGGGACGCTGAGCTGGCCCGGAAGGAAGCCGCGGAGCGGCGCAGGCGCGAGATCGTGCGCAAGCGCACCGCGACCGAGCGTCAGATCGCAGAGATGCTGGCCGAACTGGAAGCAGAGGAATCCGAGGCGGCGAAAATGGCTGAGCAGGAAGCCGCGCGTGAATACGTGCTCGGCAGCAACCGCGAGGCCAGGACGCTCCGCCGGGGAGGAAAAAATGAACGGCAGTAACGTCGGAATGTCGATGGTTCCGGACACGGAAACGTCGAGCGAAGGCATGGACGACGGCAAATACAACCTGCGCCTGTACGTCGCGGGACAGACCCCGAAGTCCCTGGCGGCGATCGCGAACCTCAAGAGCATCTGCGAACAACACCTGGCCGGCCGCTACACGATCGAAGTGATCGATCTGATCGTCACACCGCAGCTCGCAGCGGGGGACCAGATCGTGGCGCTGCCGACCCTGGTACGTCGTCTGCCTCCGCCACTCAAGCGCATCATCGGCAATCTTTCCGACACGGAACGTGTTCTGGTCGGCCTCGACATCAGGAAGAACAGCGAGGTTGGCCGGCAATGAACGATGTGCAGGAAATCGCGGCAGGCGAGCGCTACAAGCTCCGGTTGTTCGTGACCGGAACCACGCCCCGCTCCATGCGGGCCATCGAGAACATGCATCGCATCTGCGACGAGGTGCTGAAGGGCTCCTATGACCTCGAGGTCATCGATGTCTACCAGAATCCCGATGCCACCCGTGAACTGCAGGTCGTTGCCACTCCCACGCTGGTCAAGGTCCTGCCGCTGCCGTTGCGCAGGATCATTGGCGACCTGTCGAACCGGGAAAAGGTTCTGGCAGGGCTCAATATCGTGCCCTTAAGCGAGCCCCGGTCGTGATGTCGGATTCCCGCTTCAGCGAGGAAGGGATGGAGAACGTCAGCCTCGGACAGTTGCGCGCGCGGCTGCGGGAGGTTGAAGAGACGCTCGATGCCATCCGCAATGGCGATGTCGATGCCGTCGTCGTCAACGGGCCTTCGGGGCAGCAGGTCTACACGCTGGACAATGCGGACAGACCGTATCGTGTCCTCATCGAGCAGATGCACGAAGGAGCGGTCACGCTTGCTGCAGACGGGACCATTCTCTACTGCAATGAAAGATTCGCGACCCTGGCCGGCGTACGACGCGAGCTCATCATCGGAGAAACCGTTGAGCGTTTCTTCGGGCGCAGTGAGAGTTTCGACGGGTTGTTCCGGCGTGATCTGCGGGAAGGGACTTCCGAGGAGTTTGTGCTGAGCTCGCAGAGTGGCGGGAAGGTCCCCGTCAATCTTTCGCTCGTTGAGCTCGAAGTTGCGGAAAGCGCGCCGCGGGTGATTTGCGGAGTCGTCACCGACCTGACGCACAATCGCCGGCGCAGCCACGAGCTGGCTGCGACGAACATCCAGCTTGCGGGCGAAATCGATGAAAGGAAGCGCGCCGAGGCAAGCCTGCAGCTGGCGCTCGATGCGGCGGGCATGGGCAGCTGGGATATCGACCTGACCAACGGGATGGTTCGCAGGTCGCTGCGACATGACCAGATATTCGGGCACGAGGTTGCCGTTCCGGTATGGCGGCTGGAGCAGACATTGCAACACTTTCTGCCCGAAGACCGGCCAGCAGTAGCCAGTACATTTGCCGCAGCGCTTGTGAGCGGGGCGATCGAATTCGAGGCTCGCATCAGCAGGGCGGGTGACGGCGCGACTCGCTGGCTGCAGATCAAGGGCCAGGCGTATTACGAGGACGATCAGCCAATCAGGATTGCAGGCGTCGTGGTCGATGTCACCGATCAGCGGCTGGTGGAAGAGCAGCTTCGCCAGGCCCAGAAAATGGAGGCAGTCGGGCAGCTCACCGGCGGCATTGCGCACGACTTCAACAATCTGCTGCAGGTGATCAGCGGCCAGCTGCAGCTCCTGCGGAAGGATGTCACGGGCAACGAACGCGCAGAAGGGCATGTCCAGAATGCGATGGAAGGCACTGTGCGCGGGGCGCGACTCGCTTCGCAGTTGCTGGCCTTCGGACGTCGTCAGCCGCTGGCACCCAAAGTGGTGAACATCGGTCGTTTCATCCGGCAGATCGTGAGTTTGCTGCGCAGGGCCGCAGGCGATGGTGTCGAGATCGAGATGGTCATGGGCGAGGGACTGTGGAATACGTCCATCGATCCAGCCAACCTCGAGAATGCGCTCCTGAACATGACCATCAACGCACGTGATGCAATGGACGCGCACGGCCTGCTGACGCTCTCGATCCAGAATGTGGTGCTGAATGAAGCCAGCACGGTGGAGCGCGGCGAAGCTACTCCAGGTGAGTATGTTTCCCTCAGCGTGGCCGATACAGGGTGTGGTATTTCGCCGGCCATCATCCAGAAAGTGTTTGAACCTTTCTTCACGACCAAGGCGGAAGGCAAGGGGACGGGCCTGGGACTGTCGATGGTCTATGGCTTCGTCAAACAATCGGGCGGACATGTCGATATCGAGAGCGAGCCCGGCGCCGGAACCATCGTCAGGCTGCTGTTGCCGCGGTGCAGACTGCCGGAGGACATGCTCGTCGAAACAGAACCGCGAGCCGTCGTGGGCGGCAACGAAACGGTCCTGGTTGCCGAGGACGATCCGGCCGTGCGCGAAACAGTCGTCGCGATGCTGCAGGATCTGGGCTACACGGTGCTGACCGCCAGGGATGGCCAGAGTGCGCTGACCATTCTTGAAAGTGGCGTGGCCGTGGACCTGTTGTTCACGGACGTGGTCATGCCGGGCGTCGTCAAGAGCACGAAGCTGGCGGAGAAGGCGCGGGAGCATCGCCCGGGGCTCGCGATCCTGTTTACTTCAGGCTATGCAGCCGACGCGATCGTGCACAAAGGCCGTCTCGACGCAGACACCGAACTCCTGAGCAAGCCCTACACACGCGAAGCGCTGGCCCGCAAGGTTCGCGAGATGCTGGCCCGACGTCCCGTGGCGGTAGGCATTCCCGGCGATCGTGCATCGCAGTTGTCTGCAGCGAGTGAAGACCAGGCGGCCTTGCGCATCCTGGTCTGCGAAGACAACGAAATCATCCGGCTCAACACCATCGACATGCTCGAAGAACTGGGTCATGCAGCCATTGGTACTGCCGATGCGAGGCAGGCACTCAAGGCGTTTGCGACGGAAAAAATCGACGTGCTCCTGACGGATGTGGGGCTGCCTGACATGACCGGCGTTGAGCTTGCCAGACAGATCAGGGGCAAACGAGCGGGCCTGCCGGTCATCTTCGCCACGGGTTACGGGCAAGTGGTGGGCATCGCCGAGTGGTCGCCGGTGGCTCTGCTCGCGAAGCCTTTTACGCTCGAGTCGCTGGCTGACACAGTGGATTCCGTTACCGCCGGGGCGGTGTAGCGCGGGAGCCCGACAGCCTTTTGCGTTTGCAAAAGAAGCCATTTGCGGAACGCCAGCCGCGTTGGCAAACTGCGGCTTTCCGGGGGAGCACGCAAATGACGATCGACGGACTCTGGATGGTCAGGTTCACCATGCTCGACGGCGCGCGGTTTGACTATGGCGGCGGGGTTGTCGTGTTCGACGCGGGTCGGGTGTTTGGGGGCGATTCCGGGGCCTTCTACGTCGGCCACTACAAGCGGAAGGGCGACCAGCTCGACGTGAAGATCAGGGTGGGTTTCCACGACCCGGCCATCCCTTCCATTTTCGGCCCCGGCTTCTCCGAGTACACGATGCTGGGCCGCGGCCAGGTATCCCCCAATGACGATCTGATCGAACTCGCGGCGGCTCCCGACATTGCTCCGGAGCGCAGCCTCGTCGCCAAGCTGTTCAGGCTCGCGGACCTCCCTTCCTTGTAATACCTGCCGTCGGCAGCTAGCGTCCGCAGGCGTGTTTGCAGCGCTGCGGGTTGCCTCTTGGGCCTATTGACGGGTCTGCGGCCCGGGGGCACGTTGCCCCTTCATGTCGACCAATCCGTCAAGCAGGGGATGGAGTTCCCGTCCGCGCACCCAGGCGATCGCGCTGGAACAGCGGATCATGTTCGACGGCGCCGCGGCCACTGCGGCAGATCAGCATCACGCTGATGCATCCGGCGCGGCAGATTCTCCCGCGGACCATGCAGTAGCGGAACCGATCGCCTTTACACCACCCGTTGCCGCACCCCGCCACCTGCTGGTCATCGACAGTCGGCTTGAAGACCGTGAACAGCTGACCGCGCAGGTGCCGCCGGGTGTGGCTGTGCTGACGGTCAACACCAATGAGGACGGCCTGGCCGCGATCTCCGCGGTGCTCGCGCAACTCGGTGAAGTCGATTCGATCCAGATCCTCTCGCACGGTGCGGCAGGACAATTCACGCTCGGCAGCCGCAGGGTCAGCAGTGACAACGTGGAGCAGTTGTCCGCAACGCTGGGTAGCTGGCGCAGCGCGCTCACGGCCGACGCGGACATCCAGCTCTACGGCTGCAGTATCGGGGCGGGAAGTGCCGGCCAGATCCTGGTCAACGAGATCGCACGCTGGACGGGCGCCGATGTAGCGGCCTCCACCGACTCGACGGGCGGCGCTGCTGCAGGCGGCAACTGGGTACTCGAAACAAACAGCGGCACCATCGATCAGCCTCTCGCCCTGAGCAGTGAAGCGTTGACCGGATTCGCCGCGCTGCTGGCGGATGCGGCTCCCACCGTCACGTTGTCGGCGGGAGGCACGGATGCGCTGCTGGGTGCGCAATTCAGTTTCACCGCGACGTTCAGCAATGCCTCCGCCCAGGTCGGGTTCGCTCCTTATATAGACGTCTTCATCCCTGCGACGGGCCGGGATGGAGATGATGGCGCGACATTCGTGTCGGCGACCTATCTCGGGCAGACGATCAAGTCGTTCGTCATCACGTTCGATACGTCCGGCAACGCCACCCATCCGCTGGCAGTCGATACGGCGGGTGCACCGCTCGTCATCAACGCAGCGACCTATGGCTTGCGTGCCGGCGATCAGCTCGTGGTGCTGCAGCTACCGAGCGCCAGCCAGACAGCGGACCAGCCGAGCATCGACATCCGTGTCACCGCGCAGCTCAGCAACCTCGCGGATACCAGCTTCTCGAATGGCGCACCTGACCTCACGATCAGGGCGAGGGGTGGTTTCCAGTTCGGCAACGATTCCGCCAATGATCCTGCCATCGATCCCACGCTGATCGAGGCGGGGACCCATGCTTTCGTCGTGCATCCCACCGTGGTGAGCCTGTCGCAAAGTATCAATGCGCCCGATGGCAGCACGGTCAGCGGCCCGAACTACAGCCGCAGCATCACGGTCACCGTTGCGGCGGCAGCGGGCCAGACGCTGACCAACGTCGTCGTCACCCAGCAGCTACCGGAAGATATCTTCGTCACGGCGATCACTCCGCAGGGCGGCGGTGTGCTGCAGTCCGTGACATTCAGCGACGGCGTCACGCTGAGTTCCCCGGTGCTGATCCAGGCCGCCATCAACCGGGGTGCATTCATCGAGAGCTACTCGATTGAATATGCGTCGCTGACGGGCACGGCCACCACGAATATCCAGTTCTACGTGCCGGGGGCCGATGCCAATGGCAATCCGGTCATCGACGCGATCGCCGGCAACAGCGCCACCATCACCGTGAATGGGCCGACAGCCAGCGGCACCTGGACTCCGCTCGACCCTCGCGACCTGACTGCGCCGGAGACTTTCATTCCCATCACTGGGACGGGCTCGGCGGCCAGCTTCGTGGCCCAGTCGATCGCCGTATACAAGGAAGTCACTCTACAGGCCGACATCGGGCAGGCGGGGCTGACGCCGGGCGATACGCTGCAATACAGCCTGCGCATCGACATGTCCGACTACTTCGCCTTTGGCGAGAACCTGTTCGAGTCAGGGCAGTTCGTCATCCAGGACACGCTGGCCGATGGCCAACTGGTGACGGGCGTGCCTACCTTGAGTTTCACCGTCGGCGGCGTCAGCCAGAGCATCGCGCTCGTTACTACGGTCGTGAACAATCCGGATGGCACCACCAGCCTCGCGCTCGATATCGCGCAATCGCTGCGCAATGCGGGCCGCACCCTCGGAGCGCTGGCGGGCGATCTGGCGTTCGATGATGTGCAGCAAGGTGCGACGGCGGTTCTGATCAGTTACAGCGCACTGATTGCGCAGAGCTACACCTCCACGTACACGCAGAGCGAGATCAACGAAGGTGACAGCTTCGGCAACAACGCCACGGTGACCGCTACGGTCCTCGAAGACCCGATCAACCTCACCGGAGGCGTGGTTTCCGAAAGCGACAGCACCAGCAGCACGATCGGGAGCCGCAATGTCGGCATCGACATCGTGACCGTGAATGGCGGCACGCCGCCCACGAACGGCGAGCTGCGCCCCGGCGATGTGGTCACCTTCCGTCTCAGCTACAACCTGCTCACCGGCGACTACGAGCAGTTGAATCTCACCAGCTATCTGCCGTTGCCCCTGTTCGATGTCACAGGAATTACCTGGACGCAGGGCAATGGAGTGGGGCAATGGTCGCTGGGCGCGGGCAACACAAATTCAGACGCCATCGACAGTGTCACGAGCGGTGCGGGCAATTCGGTCATCGTCAATTTCGGCAGTTATGCGACGAGTTCGACCGGCGGCAGTCGCATCGAGGTGCAGTTCACCTTGCAGGTCGGCGATGACTCTTTCGCCGATCAACGCGCGGTGACGGCACTGGGCCAGTCCGACCAGCTCAGGACGATCACTGGCCAGCACCTGCAATCGACGGCCGCCGTAGTCATCGTCTCGATCGCCGAACCCGTTCTCGCGCTTCGTCACGGCGTCGTCGCCAGCACCCAGGGAACGGTCGCCGGTACCACAGGAACATGGAATGCGCCGGGCAGCGGGGGCGTCCCGTTCGCTGGCAGCGTCACGGATCTCGCAGCCATCGAAGGCAGCGTCACCGGAATCGACGCCGGGGATATCTTGCGCCTGGCCACCGCCATCGAGAACAGCGGCGGCGGAGCAGCCTTCGACGTGGCGACGACGGTAACGTTGCCCGCCGGGTTGTCTTTCTTGGGCGGAAGCCTTGCCAGCGCCAATCTCAGGCTGTATCGCGGTGACGGCAGCCAGCTCATCGCAGGCGTGGACTACAGCGTCTCGGGCAACAGCATCACGTTCCTCGATGCAAACGGGATCGCGACATTGGGCGCAGGCCGTGCGGGAACGGCGGCCGACACCAGTGGTGCCAACCTCGTGGTGATCACTTACGACGTCACCGTGGATGCGGGCATTCCAGCCAGCCGGACGCTGCAGACTTCGGCGAGCCTCGATCATTACGCCAGCGTCAACGGCGGCAGCGACTTCACGCCGTCGAATCCTTTCGATACGGCGAACCAGCAGGTCGCAGCGCCCGGCGTGATCAAGGTGTTTGCGGGCGGCAGCCTGGATGGCACCGACTCGAGCGCAACCCACACCGCGGGCAGCGACCTGGTGGTCGGCGAGAGCATGCTTTTCGACATCGTCGTCACGTTGCCGGAAGGCAGCACGCAAAGCCTGCGTATCGACGATCTGGTTCCCGCAGGGCTGCGCCTCGATACGAGCTTCAACGGCACGGGCTACCAGATCATCACGACTGCCGCGGGCAGTGCGGCGTTGTCCGCCAACTTCAATGGCACGGTGGTACCGGGCAGTTTTACCGCACCTTCGGGGACGCTGGGGAATGACGGGGTCGATGCGCGTCTCGTCTTCAGCGCGAGTGCTGCGGCGGCAGACAATGTCACCGGCAACAACAGCTTCGTGATCCGGGTGCGCCTGGTGTTGAGCAATGTCGCGAACAACCAGGCCAATCGCTCGCTGCAGAACAGCGCGCAGATCGTGTACAGCGATCCGGATACGGACACCGTCAACGGCAGCACGGTCATCGATCGCACCGTGGCTCCCAGCGGAGGTCTGCCAACCGTCACAGTGCGTGAGCCTACCCTGACCATCACGCAGACGACGAACGCGCAAGCTGAATACGGCGTGGACCAGGGCGATGCCGTCGAATACCTGATCGAGATCAGGAACGGCAGCACCGGCACGGATTTCGATGCGTTCGACATCACTTTCAGCGATACGCTGCCGACGACGCTCGACAACCTGACGCTGACGGGCGTGACCTATGCCGGCGGCGCCACGAACAACGGCGGTGCGGACTTCACTCTCACGGGTGGCGTACTGCAGAGCGCGGGCGGCGCCAACATCGATATCCCCCGCGGCGGCAGCATCGTCCTGCGCGTGACGGGTGTCGTGAATGCGGGTGCGGCCAGCACGACGAGCATCGACAACGTGGCGACCGTGCAGTGGACGAGTCTCAACGGTGCAGTCAGCGGCGAACGTACAGGGGCAGACGGTTCCCTCGGGGGTGGTGCGCTCAACGACTATCGCAGCAGCTACACGCTGGACATCCGCGTGCAACAGGGCAATGCGATGTCGCGGATCGGCGGGCTGGACGATACCCCGGCACCTGCTTCCACTTACGACCTGCACGAGCAGGCTGCGATCGGCGAGGTGATCCGCTACCGAACCATCGTCGCGATCGCGCAGGGCAGTACAACGAACTACAACCTACAGGTGACGTTGCAGAATGGTCTCGGCTTCGTGAACGATGGCACGGTCCGTCTTGCGTTCATTTCGAATGGCGGCATCACGACGGATGTGACGGGACTCATCACGGGCGGTGTATTGAACATCGTGGGCAACAGGGCCAGCCCCGAAGCCGCTGCGATCGCGACCGACCTGTCCGGCGCAGCGCCCACGGGCGTGCTGAATCCTGCCCAGATTGCGGTCACCACCGACGGCAGCGGCAATACGGTCATTACTTTCAGCCTCGGCACGCTGGTGAATGGTGACCTGGATGCCGACATCGAGGGCCTTTCGCTGGAGTTCAATGCGCGGATCCTCAACCAGGCTTCCAACCTCGCTGGCGTCATGCTGGGTGCGTCCACTGTCAGCCGCTCCGGGACGACGGTGCTGTCGACGAGCGAGACACTTTTCGAGGATGTCGTCGAACCGGCCTTCAGCGGTCTCGTCAAGCAGGTGTACGACTTCGTGCCGAACATCGATGCGGCACTCGGCACCGCGAACGTATCAGTCCGCTTCACCCAGAGTGGCGGCGTGCCTGCCTACGACATCCGGCTGGCAGACAGTTTCCCGGCCGCTACCGGTTACAGCTTCATCCGTATCGAGATCAACGACATTGCCTACACCGCCGGCAATCTACCGGCCGGGATCACTGTCGACATGACGACGGGTCTGCGCGTCGACTTCACGCAGCTCAATGTTGGCGATCGAGTGGCTGTGTTCTATGAGGCGACAGTTCCCGATGCAGCGGCCATTCCGAATACCAACGCGACACTCACCTGGAGCAGTCTGCCGGAGGATTTCACGACCTGGGGCGGCTCTACTCCCGGAACGGATGGTGGCAGCACTGGCGAGCGCACCGGCAGCGAAACAGGTCCCAACAACTATGTCCTGCGCGAAGGGGCAGGCCTCGGCTTCATCAGCGGCACGCTCTGGGATGACACGGCCTCGGCAACAGGCAGCACGACCGCGGATGGTCCGGGACTCACCGGTCAGACGGTGACGCTGACCTGGGCCGGTGCGGACGGCAATCTTGCTACGGCTGGCGACAATCGCGTCTTCACCACGGTGACCAACGGCAGCGGCGAGTACCGCTTCGGCGCGTTGCCCGCCGGCGTGTTCCGTATTGATACGCCCGGCACGATCACCAATCCCCAACCGCAGGGAGAACTGCGGGTGCGCATTGATACCGATGCGGGGAGCGCGCTCGGCCAGATCATCATCAACGCGGGAGAAGGAGCCACCGTCACCGCCAACGCGGGTTACGTCCAGCGCAACGATGCTCCGGTCAATAACCTGCCAGGCACGCAGAACGGCAGCGAAGACATTCCACTGTCCATCGGCGGCCCGTCGGTGACCGACATCGATGCCGGCAGCGGCACGCTCGATGTGGTGTTGACGGTTCTGCAGGGCACGCTGTCTCTCTCGACCACGCCGGGGGGTGTGGTCGTCGGCGGTTCAGGCACCGCCACGTTGACGCTCAGTGGCACGGTTACCAATCTCAATCTGGCACTCGCCAATCTGGTCTATCTCGGCAACGCGAACTACAACGGCATCGATACGCTGACGTTCGTCAGTCGTGACCGCGGCAACTTCGGTGACCTGGACGGCGACGGCATTCCTGGCGAAAGCACCCAGGATCAGCTCACCGACACCGACACGCTGCAGATCGTGCTCGTGCCGGTCAACGATCCGCCTACTGCGGTTGCAGACACGAATGACGCGACGGAAGCGGGCGGAACAGCCAACCGGCTCCCAGGCATCAATCCGGCCGGCAACCTGCTCGACAATGATACGGACGTCGACATCGCCAGCAACGCCGACCAGCTGCATCTCACCGCGGTGCGCTTGTTGCCTTCCGGAACCGTGGCGACTCCCGGAACAACTCCGGTCGAGGTGATTGGCCTTTACGGCAGCCTGTTCGTGACTGCAAACGGCGGCTATCAATATGTCGTCGACAACGGCAATGCCGCTGTGCAGGCCTTGCGTCTCACGGGCCAGACATTGAGCGAGCAGTTTGCCTATACATGCGCGGACATCGCAGGCGTGACGAGTTCCTCCACGCTGACCATCACCGTGCACGGCGCCAACGACGCGCCGGTGGCGGTCAACGACAACGGTTCCGCGGCCGAAGCGGGCGGTGCGCTGAACGGCACGGCGGGTAGCGATGCGACCGGCAACGTGCTGACGAACGATACCGATGTCGACACGCTGGCCAACGGCGAAAGCCGCAGTCTCACCGGAATCCGTCACCTGCGTGAAAGCGTGGCGGGCGCGTTGACCGCGGTGGCCGGCGGCACCAACAGCACGAATGGAACCGTCATCGCTGGTACATATGGCAGCCTCACCATCGGCGCGGATGGCAGTTATCGCTACGTCATCGACAACTCAAGCACTGCCGTGCAGCGACTCGTCGTCGGCGACACGCTCATCGAGTACTTCAGCTACGAAGTGACGGATGCCGGAGTGCTCCATGACATCGGTGAAGTGCGCATCGTCATCCAGGGAGCCAACGACAACCCGCTCGCCAGCGACGATGCAGCTGCGGCGCAAGCCGCTTCCACCAACGGCAATTCGGCAGAGGCGAATCCTGCTGGGAACGTCATCCTGTTTCCCAGTCGTCCCGGCACCACCGGCCAGGCAGGCGGCAACGGTGTCGACCAGGATGTCGATCGCACCGACCGTCCGGGTAGCGTGCTGGTCGTGACAGGTGTGCGCACCGGCCTGGAAGGTGCAGTTGCCTCGCTGACAGCAGTGAGTGGCGCTACGACTTCAGCGAATGGCACGCAGATCGTCGGCAGCTACGGGACGTTGCGCATCGGCGCCGATGGGTCCTTCTTCTACGACGTGGACAGCACCAACGTCGCCGTCCAGGCGCTGCAGGCAGGCCAGACGCTGACCGATGAAGTCTTCACCTACGAGTTGACGGACACCAGCGGGCTGCATGATCTCGCCGAACTGCGCGTCACAGTCAGGGGCGTGAACGATCCGCCCGTGGCGCAGAACGTCGTGGCACTTGCCCAAGAAGCGGGCGGCGTTGGCAACGGAACAGCGGGAATCAATCCTGCTGGCGATGCAGTCGCCAACGACTTCGATCCGGATGGCGACGTCCTCACCGTCACCGCAGTGCGCACGGGTGCGGAAGGTGGTGGCGGAACTAGCGGCACCGTTGGTCAGGCACTCGCCGGGCAATATGGCAGCCTCACCTTGAATGCGTCGGGGACATATACCTACGTGGTCAACAATGCCAACGCCGACGTGCAGGCGCTGCGCGAACCCGCCGATCTGTTGACCGAGCGCTTCACCTACACGATCAACGATGGCAACGGCGAAACGGACCAGGCGGAAATCATCGTCGTCATTCGCGGCCAGAACGATACGCCGCAGGCCGTAGACGACGCTGCCAATGCCACCGAAGCGGGTGGCGTCGCCAACAACCAGCCCGGTATCGACCCCGCAGGGAATGTGCTGACCAACGACATCGATGTCGATGGCGGTGCGGCGGGTCCCATCGACTACGACGAAACCCGAACCGTATCGACTGTTCGTACCGGTACCGAATCGGGCAGCGGAGCTGCTGGCGTGCTGGGTACCGAACTGCGCGGCAACTATGGCTGGCTGCTGCTGAACACCGATGGCAGCTACAGCTATCGGGTCGACAACTCGCTGGCGGCCGTGCAGGCGTTGCGCGGTTCGACGAACACCCTGGCGGACAGCTTCAGCTACACGGTGATCGATGCGGCGGGCGCCACGGACCGGGCGACGCTCGCCATCACCATTCGCGGGGCCAACGATGTGCCTGTGGCACAAGCCGACGCTGCAACGGCGATCGAAGCCAGTGGCATTGCCAATGGCACGGCAGGCAGCAATCCAGCCGGCAATGTGCTGTCCAACGACAGCGATGTGGATGCCGGCGACGCATTGAGCATCGTCGGTGTCAGGCAAGGTATCGCCACCGGGAGCGTGGGCTCTGCCTTCGCTGGCACCTACGGCAGCCTGCTGCTGAACGCCGATGGTTCGTACACCTATGTCCTGGACAACAGCAACGCGGCCGTGCAGGCGCTGCGGACCAGCGCCGATCAGCTCAGCGAAACCTTTACCTACACGCTGCGCGATCTCGCAGGTGCAACGACGAGTTCGACCCTCACGCTGACCATTCAGGGCCGGAACGACACACCGGTCGCAGTGAATGACAGCGCCAGCGCAACCGAAGCAGGGGGCACGTTCAACGGCACGGCCGGCATCGACCCGACCGGCAATCTGCTGGCCAACGACACCGATGTCGATGGCAGCGATACGAAGACCGTCAATGGCATTCGCACTGGCGCCGAAGCCGGTGGTGGCGCCTTCACCGCAGTTGCCGGGAGCCAGGCACTGACCGGGTTGTACGGCACTCTCAACCTGGCTGCCGACGGCAGCTACACCTATCAGGTGAACAACGCGCTCGCCGCGGTGCAGGCGCTCAGGGCGGGCGAAACGCTGGTCGACCTCTTTGCCTATCGCATGCGCGACACCGCGGGGGCTACGGATACCGCGGAGTTCCGGCTCGTCGTGACAGGCGCGTGGGATGCGCCGGTGGCCAGCAATGAATCGGTGTTTGCAACGACGTCCAATTCGGGGAACGCAGGCACCAACCCGTCAGGGAATGTGTTGGCCAACGACACCGATGTCGATCGCGCCGACGTGCTGACCATCACGGGCATCCGCACAGGCACCGAAGTCGCGGGCGGCGGCCTGACTGCCGTGCCGGGCAGCACCAACAGCACCAATGGCACGTTGATCGCAGGCCAGTACGGCGAACTCATCATCGGTGCGGACGGCACTGCGATCTATCGCGTGGACTCCAGCAATCCGACACTGCTGGCGTTGGGGCCGCTGCAGTTCGTGACGGACAGCTTTACTTACCAGGTCTGCGATCTCGGTGGCCTGACCGATCTCGCGCAGCTGAACGTCCTGGTGCGTGGTCGCAACGAGAACCCGATTGCAGTCACTGACGGTGCAATCGCCATCGAAGCAGGCGGGTTGAACAACGCCATTCCTGGCGCCAACCCGTCCGGAAATGTCCTCGGCAATGACACCGACGTGGAAAGCGATGCGCTTGAGGTCGTGAATATCCGGACTGGTGGTCTGGCGGGTAGCGGCAGCACCGGCACCGTGGGACAGATATTGCGGGGTGCGTATGGCGACATGACCCTGAATGCCAATGGCAGCTGGAGCTACACGCTCGACAACTCGATCGCTGCGATCCAGGCATTGCGCGCCACCGGCCAGACCCTGACCGATGCGTTCACCTACACGATCACGGATCTCTGGGGCGCTACCAGCAGTGCCGAACTGAATGTGGTCGTCGACGGCCGCAACGATACGCCGGTCGCCATCGATGATGGTGGCACTGCGGTCGAAGCCGGCGGCGTGTTCAATGGCAGCCCTGGTGTGAATCCAGCCGGCAACGTGCTGACCAACGATACCGACGTCGACGGCATCGCCAATGGCGAGACGCGGCAGGCGCTCCGGGTGAGCAACAGCAATGGCCAGAGCGCGAATGCCGGGCAGCCGCTGAATGGTGTGTATGGCCGACTCACTCTCAACGCGGATGGCAGTTACCAGTACGTCGTGGACAACGGCAACGCGGCTGTCCAGTCCCTGCGCAGCGCCAGCGAAACGCTCAGTGACGTATTCACGTATCGAATGCGTGACGCAGCGGGGGCCGAGTCGGAAGCCCGCCTGACTATCGTCCTGCAGGGCGCCAACGACAATCCCGTTGCAGCGGACGACAGCACAGTCGCCAGCGACCAGTACGTCGCGCCGCAGACGCGAGGCAACGTGCTACCCAACGACACCGACGTCGATGGGGGCGAGCAGCGGCAGGTCACTGCGATCCGCGCCGGGGCAGAGACGGCGGCCGGTGCGGCAGGCGTTGTCGGCCAATCGCTGACGGGTCGTTACGGCGCACTCATGATCCAGAACGACGGGAGCTACCAGTACACGATCGACCTGACCAATCGAGAGGTGCTTGCCGCCGCCGGTCTCGGGCAGGTGCTGCAGGATGTCTTCACGTATACGGTCAGCGATCGTGCGGGCGCTTCCGACCAGGCGATGCTGGTCGTTCACCTCGATATCTCGGCGCCTTTCATTCCCGCAGAGCCCGGGCCCAACGGCGGCCCGTCTCGGCCGAGCTTCAGTGAAGCCTTGGCGCAGTTCGTCGTGCAGCCGCGCGTGTTCATCGGTCCGGTCGTGGAGACCAATGCACTGGTGGAGGACTTCCTGGGTCCCGACGCGAGAGGAGCCGATCCCCGGCTCGTGTTCGACGCCGGTATTCGCAGCCCGTCGCTGGGTGCTGACTTGGGTGTGGTGGGTGGCCAGTTCGTCGGCCAGAGCGTACGTGCGAGCAGCCGTGCGAGTGAACGCGATCTCGCCATGATTCTTGCGCGGCACGGTCGCACCAGCCTGAGTGCCGATGGACTCCTGCCGGATCCTTCACCGTTTGCCGCGGGCCCCGATGCGCTTGTCAGGGGCGCTGCCCAAGGCAACGACACTCGCGACAACGGTGGCAACCGTACGGCCAGTTCGTTCAGGGACCAGCTCCGAGCCGCTTCACGCAACCTGAATCCTTTCTGAGGATCGCCCATGTATCGAAAGCCCATGCAAACCGGCCTAACGCTAGCCATCGCCCTGTCACTGGCGGCGTGCGCGTCGGTTCATCCGCGTCCGTATTCCGCGGACGAGAACCATGAGCGCAGCCTCGCCGACCAGTCCCATATGTACGCAGGCCAGGAGCCCGTCACGGCGCCGATCACTTTCTATGAAGCCGCGGCCCGGGCACTGAAGTACAACCTCGACTACCGGCTCAAGCTGATGGAGCGTGCGCTCGCGTCTGACCTGCGCGACGTGTCGAGCCACGAAATGCTGCCGAACCTCGTGATGTCGGCCGGCTACAGCGGGCGCAGCAACGATTCAGGCGGTACGTCGATCGGCATCGAGGACCGGCAGGAGAGCCTGCGTGCATCCACTTCAGAGGAGCGCTACCACAACATCTACGGCCTCGGCGTGAGCTGGAGCCTGCTCGACTTCGGCATGGCGTATTACCGCACGCAGCAGAAGGCCGACCAGATCCTGATGGCGGAAGAGCGGCGTCGCAAGGTTGCGCAGAATGTCCTGCAGGATGTGCGCAACGCGTACTGGCGTGCGCTCGGTGCGCAGCGGCTGATGCCAGCCGTGGATGGCCTGCTGGCCAGGACCCGTACGGCGCTGGATTCCGCGCGCAAGGCCGAGGACCAGGGACTGCTGCCGCGCGTCGAGATTCTCGCGTACCAGCGCGCACTGCTCGATTCGGTGTATCTGCTGACGTTGCGCCGCCAGGATCTTGAGTTCGCGCAGGCCGAACTCATCGCGTTGATGTCGTTGCCGCCGGGAACGTCGCTGCAGCTTGCCGACAACACGGAGCCGACTTTGCCTTCAGCCGAGCTGGACGTGAACCGGCTTGAACAGCTCTCGCTTGAAAGGCGTCCGGAGATCATGGAGGAGTGGTATCGCAAACGTGTCAACGAGAACGACCTGAAGATCGCAAAGGCGCAGCTCTGGCCGAACATCAGCATCAATCCCGGCTACCAGCACGATTCGAACAAGTACCTGTACAACCGCTACTGGACGGCGGCCGGCGTACAGGTGTCGTTCAACCTGTTGCGCATGCTGCAGGCGCCTTCCATCTACGCGGCAGAAGCCTCGCAGAATGCAACCGACGACCTGCGACGCATCGCCATGTCCATGGCCGTGCTGACGCAGGTGCGAGTAGGCGTTTTGCGTTACCAGCTCGCGAGCGATGAAATGGCCTTTGCTGACGAAAGCCTGCGCGTCGACCAGCGTCTGCTCGACTATGCCCGCGCGGCGGATACAAGTGCGCTGGGCTCGCAGCTGGAACTGATCCGTGCGGAAGGGCGTTTCCTGCTGTCGCGGTACCAGCGTGAGGCCGCCTACTCCAGCGCGCAGGCGGCGTGGGGCCGTCTCTATAACTCAGTGGGTCTCGACATTTTCCCGGAAGCCATCCAGAGCCACGACATCCGGACGCTGGCGACCGAGATCGAGCGCACGATGACCACGATGGAACAGGAGCATCTGCTCGAGACTGCTGCGGGTCCCCGCTGATGCGCAGCCGGCATCAAGTGCGTCTCGGGATCTGCGTCGGGCTGCTGTGTGTCGCTGGCGTCACGCCACTGCCGGCAGCAGAGAAGCCGGTGAGTGCGGCAACCAGCGATCCGGACGCCATCCGTGTGCTGCTGGCGGCGGGACTCGAGACCACGCTATCCAGCCAGATGAACGGTACCCTCGGCGAGCTGCACGCCACCTTCGGTCAGCGTGTGGCACGCAATGCAATGCTGGGGCAGCTCGATTGCAGCGAAGCGCGGGCCCGGGCCAAGGTGGCTGAAGCGGAGCTCGCGATGGCCAAGCAGAATCTCGAAGCGAAGCGCAGCCTGCGCACGCTGAATGCGGCCGGCGATCTTGAAGTCACCCTGGCAAGCACCGAAGCAGAGAAAGCCGCGGGCGCCCGGACGCTGGCGTTGACGCAATCCGGGTACTGCGAGATCCGTGCGCCGTTCAATGCACGGGTGGCCAAGATCTATGTGAAACCCTTCCAGACCGTCAGCGCCGGGATGCCGCTGTTCGATCTCGTGAGTGACGGTTCCCTGAAGGTGCGGCTCAATGTCCCGTCGGTGCTGCTCAGGAATCTCAAGGCCGGCATGCCGTTCGAAGTGAGCATCCACGAAACCGGCAAGACCTATACAGCGCGCATCAGTGCCATCAACTCGCGCGTCGATGCCGTGGCCCAGACCGTCGAACTGGAAGCGCAGCTCGACGGCGCGCATCCGGAGTTGATCGCGGGCATGAGCGGCACGGCCCGCTTCGCGGCCGCCGGTGACTGATCGCCTGCCTTCGCCGCAGCTTCTCCTGAGTCTCGCAGCGTTGCGCGATCGGGCGCTCGCTGCCGATTCGCTGAATGCGCTGGCTTTCTCGATGGCCAACGACGTGTATCCGCTGCTGCGCTTCCGCCAGGCGCTTGTACTCGCGCAGCAGGAGAAGCGGTTCGAATTGCTGTGCGTCTCGGGCCTCGCGAAACCCGGTGAGGATTCGCCGTACCTGGTCTGGCTGGGCCGCGCCAGTCGCTGGCTCGCCGATCAAGTTCCAGGCCGCGATCCACACTGGCTGGCTCGCGACGCCGTGCAGCCGCCCCCCGAAATTGCCGATGGCTGGGCCGAGTGGTGGCCGGCCGGAGTGTGGTGCATTCCTTTATATGCACCCAGTGGGCAGAGGCTCGGGCTCGTTCTGTTTCTGCTGGACGAACCACCGGACGATGCTTTGCGGCTGTTGCTCGGCGGGTTGTGGCAGACATGGGCGTATTGCTGGTCGGCGTTGCAGGGACATCGCCTGCGTGGCTGGCGTCCGACGCGTCGCCAGGGGCTGTGGGCGCTGGCTGCGGTGGTCGCGCTCTTCCTCGTGCCGGTACGACAGACCGCGCTCGCACCGGCAGAGATCGTATCCAGCCAGGCGCAGATCGTCAGCGCACCGGTTGATGGCGTGATCGCGCAGATGCATGTCCGGCCCAATCAGGCCGTGACGGCAGGCACTCCATTGTTTTCCTTTGATGAGACGACGCTGCGCAGCCGCGCCGCGGTCCTCGACAAGGAAGTCGCTGTCGCCGATGCGGAACTCACGGCGGCCAGCCAGCGCGCGTTCGACAATCCGCAAAGCCGTAGTGAGCTCACGGTGCTCAGCGGTCGCGCACAGGAACGGCGGGCCGAACTTGCTGCTGTAACCGCGCAACTCGAGCGGACGCGAGTGCTGTCGCCCCGGGATGGGGTCGCGGTGTTCAGCGATCCCAACGACTGGCTCGGCAAACCGGTCGTGACGGGCGAACGCATTCTGCAGGTCGCCGATCCTGCACAGCCCGCGATGCTCATCCAGCTCCCGGTTGCCGATGCGATCGCGCTTGAAGCAGGTGCTGCGGTCACGCTGTATCTCACCGCTTATCCGCTCAGCCCGCTCACCGGGAAGATTCTCGAAACCAGCTACCAGGCCAGGCCCACCGATGAAAACGTCGTTGCCTATCGTCTGCTGGCGAGTATCGAAGGCGCGCCTGAGAATGCGCGCCTCGGTCTGCATGGCACGGCGAAGTTGTATGGCGAACGCGTGACGCTCGGTTACTACCTGCTGCGTCGGCCGCTTGCCGCGGCTCGTGCGTGGACGGGCTGGTGATGGATCCCCTTGCTGACCTGCCGTTGCCGCCGCTTCGCGAAGACCTGCGGCTGACCGCAATCGCGGCAGGGCAGAGCGGCGAACCGGCGTGGGTAATACAGGACACGGTCGTCAATCGCTTCTATCGCATCGGCTGGCTGGAATTCGAATGCCTCACGCGCTGGGGCCAGTCGCCGGCCGAGATCAGTGCGCAGATTGCCGAGCAGACCGCGCTCAAGCCCGACGTCGAACAGATCCTCGACTTCCGCCACTTCCTCGAGCAGCACCAGCTGCTGCGGCCGGGTGCGCAGGCTGTCGAACGACTCAAGGCCCGCAGCCAGGGCAGTTCATGGCTCACCTGGAACTGGTGGCTGCATCACTACCTGTTTTTCCGGGTCCCGCTGCTGCGTCCACAGCGGCTGCTCGAGCGGCTGGCGCGGCATCTCGGCTGGCTGTTCACGCCTCTGACCGGCTTCGTGGTGCTGGGCTTGAGCGTGCTGGGTATTCTGCTGGCTGCCCACCAGTGGGACACCTTCAAGAGTGCCGTCGTCGAATCGTTTTCTGCCGAGGGGCTGCTCGGCTTTGCACTCGCGCTGGTGGTGGGCAAGACGTTGCATGAACTCGGCCACGCGCTCGTTGCGACGCGTCTTGGATTGCGGGTGGCGCACATGGGAGTGGCGTTCGTCGTGCTCTGGCCGATGCTGTACACCGATACCGGAGAAGCCTGGAAGCTGCGCAGCTCGCGCCAGCGCCTGGCGATTGCGAGTGCCGGCATCCTCACTGAACTGTCGCTAGCAGGTCTCGCCACGCTGGGCTGGGCACTTTGCGAGCCCGGGCCGCTTCGCAGCGCGCTGCTGTATCTCGCTACCACGAACTGGGTGCTGTCATTGGCGCTGAACCTGAGTCCATTCATGCGCTTCGACGGCTACTACGTTCTCTCCGATCTGCTCGATTTCCCCAACCTGCACGAACGATCGGGGGCGCTGGCGCGGGTCAGCCTGCGGCGCACACTGCTGGGCCTCGAAGAAAGCTGGCCGGAATCGTTTGCTCCTGCGCGTCGTCGGCTCTTGATCGCCTTCGCGATGACCACATGGATTTACAGGCTCGCGCTGTTCCTGGGTATCGCGATTGCCGTCTACCTGCTGTTCTTCAAGGCACTCGGGATTTTCCTGTTCATCGTGGAGATCTCCTGGTTCATTGCGCTGCCGGTCTGGCGGGAGTTGCAGCACTGGTGGGCAAATCGTGCGGCCGTGCCTGTGCCGCGCCGACTGATCTTCGCCGCAGTGGCATGCGGCCTGCTGGTATTGCTGGCCGTACCCTGGCAGACGGAGATCCACGCGTTCGGTGTCATCCGCGCCGAGCAGCAGCTGCGCGTATTCGCGCCCTATCCCTCACGACTGCGCGAGATTCATACGGCTGGTGCGGTACAGGCAGGTGACGCGCTCGTCGTGCTTGAGGAGCCGGACATTGCCTCGCGCATGGAGCGCAGCGCAGCCGGCGTGCGTAGTTACGATGCCCGGCTTGCCGGTCTGCTCGCGGATACGCAAGGTCTCGATGACCAGGCGGTGACCCGGCAGCGCATGAGCGTGCAGATCGAAGAAGTCGAGTCCGCAAAGTCCGAGATCGCCCGCCTGACAATGCTGGCGCCTTTCGCCGGGCAGTGGCGCGACCTCAATCCGGAGTGGCAAAGCGGCCAGTGGATGGGCACCACGGAAGCGGTGGGAGTGCTCTTCGATCCGGAGCGCTGGCAGGTCGATGCCTATGTCCGGCAGGACGAGGTGCATCGGCTCGCTGTCGGCAGCCCGGTGCGGTTCTATCCGGAAGGTGAGACGACGCCGCTCAAAGGCGCCGTGATTGCCATCGGCAGCACGCGAGTCAGCCAGCTCGAACATCCCATTCTTGCCGCGCGGTTCGGCGGACCCCTCGCTACTGCAAGGGAGGGCACTCTGCTGGTTCCGACACCCGCGCTTTTCCATGTGCTGGTGCAGATGGATGCACCGCCGGCCACGCTGCGGGAAGCACGGGGGCATCTGCAGATAGAGGGTGCCCGCCGCAGCCTGCTGGGGGAGGGCATGAGGCAGCTCGCTGCCGTCGTTTTGCGCGAAAGCGGTTTCTGAAGCCGCCGCGGAATCCTGCATCCGGCTACTATGTGCGCTCTCGAACGGAGCGTGCCATGAACGACAAGCGGATGAGTGCAGCCTGATGGGTGGTTACGGTCTTGGTGTGGTCGCGATTTTCCTGGCGACGCTCATCCCCAGCCTCATCGGGTTGTACGGGAAACCGCAGCTGATAGAACGGTGTCTCTTCCGTCCCTACTGGTTTTTGCGCCGCAGGGAATACACGACTGCCATCACCAGCGGCTTCGTGCATGTCGACGGCGCGCATCTGTTCTTCAACCTGATGACGTTCTACTTCTTCGCGCCGGGCCTTGAGCGCGCGATCGGGACGGTTTCGTTCGTGGTGTTGTACTTCGCTGCGCTGCTCGTGAGCCATGCCTGGACATGGTGGAAACACCGGAATGATCCGAACTATGCGTCCCTCGGTGCTTCCGGGGCGATTTCGGCAGTGCTGTTTACGTCCATCGTCTATTTCCCCTCGCAATCGCTCTACATCATCCCGATCCCGGTGCCGATTCCAGCGCCGGTGTTCGCAATCGGCTATCTTGCGTACTCGTGGTATGCCTCCCGCAAGCAGATCGGACGCATCAATCACGATGCCCACCTCGGCGGGGCGCTGGTCGGCCTGCTGTTCGTGGCGCTTTTCGATCCGGGCGCGTACATGCGGTTGCTGGGCATGCTGGGGTGAATCAGGGATAAAAAGCGCCTCCCCCACATGATGGGGTGGTGGATTTTCGGGGGCATCGATGACAACAAGAATCCAGGAAACGATCGACTCCGGGCCGATGAGCCCCTTCCAGATCACGGCTGTCCTGATCTGCGTCACCCTCAACATGCTGGACGGTTTCGATGTCCTCGTCATGGCGTTCAATGCGTCCGAGGTCGCGAAGGAGTGGAGTCTCTCCGGGTCGCAGGTCGGCGTGCTGCTGAGCTCGGGTCTCTTTGGCATGGCAGCCGGTTCGATGTTTCTCGCTCCGTTTGCCGACCGCTTCGGCCGGCGTGCACTGGTGCTGATCTGCCTCGTGCTGTTGACGACCGGCATGCTGCTGTCATCGATTGCGACTGGACCGACGCAACTTGCGGCGCTGCGTGTGCTGACGGGTCTGGGCATCGGCGGCATGCTGGCCAGCATCAACGTGATCACGAGCGAATACTCCGCGCAGAAGTGGCGCAGTGCTGCGATCAGCCTGCAGGCAACGGGTTATCCCATCGGTGCGACCATCGGCGGCATCATTGCCGGCTGGCTGCTCGTGCATTTCGGCTGGCGTTCGGTGTTTGTCTTTGGCGGCCTCGTGTCCGCTGCGATGATTCCCATCGTGTTGTGGCGCCTGCCTGAGTCCATGGATTTCCTGCTGGCTCGCCGGCCGGAAAACGCGCTCGCGAAATTGAACCGCCTGCTTGAGCGCATGGGTCGCGCACCGGTAGCGGAATTGCCAGCAGTAGTTGCCGAGGAAAGAGTACAGACCGGCATCAGGGATCTGTTCCGCGGCTCGATGGCCCGGCACACGCTGCTGATCTGGCTGTCGTTCTTCATGGTGATGCTGGGCTTCTACTTCGTGCTCAGCTGGACGCCGCGATTGCTGGTGGCGGCCGGTATGTCGGCCCAGCAAGGCGTCACCGGAGGAGTGCTGCTCAATATCGGCGGCATCATCGGGGGTTCGGCTTTCGCCTGGTTGTCGGTGAAGGGCTCGCTCAAGGGATTGGCCGCCTTGAGCATGGTGACCACCGCGGTGGCCATGGTGGGGTACGGCTACTTTGCCGGCAGCCTCACTTCCGCGTTCATCATCGCGCTCCTGATCGGCATTGTGATCTTCGGTTCGATGGTCTCGCTGTATGCGATCACGCCGCTCCTGTATCCACCCGCCATTCGCGCGACGGGCATGGGCTGGGCGATCGGCATCGGACGTCTCGGCGCAATCCTCGCGCCCATCACTGCCGGCATGCTGCTCGACACCGGCTTCCAGGCTTCGGATCTTTACTACGTGTTTGCCGTGCCGATGGTCATCGCGATGCTGACCGTGCGCGGGCTGCCGGTACGTTAGAACGTCAGGCCGACGTAGTTCTCGGCGAGCGAAGTCGCTGCAGCTTGCGAGCCGGTGACGTAGTCGAGTTCGGCGAGCTGGATCTTCTGCCCGAAATCTCCCGTGTCCGGGAATTTGTGGAGCAGCGAAGTCATCCACCACGAGAAGCGTTCGGCCTTCCATACCCGCCTGAGGCAGCGATCCGAATAGGCATCGATCTCGGTGGTCTTGCCATTGCGGTAGTAGTCGATCAATGCCCATGACAGGTAACGCACGTCGGAGGCCGCGAGATTGAGGCCTTTCGCTCCCGTCGGGGGCACGATGTGTGCGGCATCTCCTGCGAGAAACAGGCGACCGAACCGCATCGGCTCGGCGACGAAGCTGCGCAGCGGGGCTATGCTTTTTTCGATCGACGGGCCGGTCACCATCGACTCGGCGGCTGCGCTGTCGAGCCGCCGACGCAGCTCATCCCAGAACCGCGCGTCGGACCATTGCTCGACTTTTTCTTCGAGCGAGCACTGGATGTAGTAACGGCTGCGCTTCAACGACCGCATGCTGCACAAGGCAAACCCGCGTTCGTGATGGGAATAAATGAGTTCATGTGACACCGGCGGGGTGTCGGACAGGATACCGAGCCAGCCAAACGGGTAGACACGCTCGAAAGTCTTGATCGCAGAAGCCGGTACGCTCTGCCGGCAGACCCCGTGGTAGCCATCGCACCCTGCCAGGAAGTCGCATTCGACTTGGTGCGTCACGCCGTCCTTGACGTAGCGGACGCGCGGCTGTTTCGAGTCGAAGTCGTGGATGCTGACATCTTCGGCTTCATACACGATCTTCGCGCCAGCGTGTTCGCGCGCATCCATCAGGTCGCGGGTGACTTCGGTCTGGCCGTAGACGACCACATGCCTGCCGCTCAAGGCGCGCATGTCGATGCGATGCCGGACGCCGCCGAAGCAGAGTTCGATGCCATCGTGCACGAGTCCCTCTGCGTGCAGGCGCGCACCGACACGGGCTTCATCCAGCAACTCGACGGTTCCCTGTTCCAGTACACCCGCGCGAATGCGGCCGAGCACATATTCCCGGCTGCGCTGCTCGAGAATGATGGTGTCGATGCCGGCGAGATGCAGAAGCTGGCCGAGCAACAGTCCTGCCGGTCCTCCGCCGATGATGACGACCTGTACTCTCATGATGCCCCCGACTCGCTTTTTTTCCGGTTATAGATCGAAGAAGACGGTCTCTTGCGGACCCTGCATGTGGATATCGAAAAGATACTGCAGGCCACCCGGGGCATCGGCGCGGCGGGCGACCAGCGTGGCGCGGCGCTCGGGAGGCACGGCAGACAACACCGGATCACGGGCGTTGGCCGCCTGTTCGTCGTCGAAATACAGACGCGTGAAAGCGTGGACCAGCATGCCCCGCATCGTCACGATGACGTTGATGTGAGGCGCTTCGCCGGATACGGCTCCCGGCTTGATGGTGTGGAAGGCGAAGGAATGATCGGTCGAGCCGGTGCCCGAACGGCCGAAGCCGTGGAAGCCGCTCGTGATCGCCTGCTCGCGTGACAGAACGGGTTTTCCAGTCGCATCGACGTGCGAAATCTCGATGAGCGCATCCGGAACGGTTTTATCCGCCCCATCGAAAACCCGGCCGTTGATCTGGATATGTGTGCCGGCGGCATGGGATTCGGCGAGTACCGGCGTGAACAGGCTGGTGAACGGGTAGCCCGACTGCTCGGGCGTCAGTCCATAGGCAAAGAACGGCCCGACCGTCTGCGAAGGCGTCTGTTTCAGGTTCATTCAGCTCTCCATCGGCGTGGCGGCATCGCCCCGCAGCACGATGTCGAACGCATAGCCGAGTGCGAAACCCGGTTGCGTCACATCGAGCGTGAACTTTGAAACCATCCGTTCGCGTGCTGCGACGGGCGCGCTCTGGAAGATGGGGTCGAACTCGAACAGCGGGTCGCCCGGAAAATACATCTGCGTGACGAGCCGGCTCGCGAAACTCTGTCCGAACAACGAGAAGTGGATGTGGTTCGGCCGCCACGCGTTGGTGTGGTTGCCCCAGGGATAGGCGCCCGGCTTGACGGTCATGAACTGGTAGCGGCCTTCGCTATCCGTGAGGCAGCGCCCCGCTCCGAGAAAATTGGGATCGAGGGGTGCATCGTGTTGGTCCACTACATGGACGTACCGGCCGGCTGAATTGGCCTGCCAGATCTCGACCAGCGTATTCGGTACCGCTCTGCCGCGTTCATCAAGCACCCGCCCCGTGACGACGATGCGCTCTCCCAGCGGTTCCCCGTTCTTGCGGGCATTTTTTGTCAGGTCGTGATCCAGCTGGCCGACATCCTCGTGGCCGTACACTGGCGCCGCAAGGTCCGCGAGTGAAGCCTTGATCGGCAAGAGCGGACGCGTAGGTCCACGCAACGCCGTCGACCGGTACTCCGGATAGATGTACTGCGGCTGGGTCGCCCAGTCCCGGGCGGTCAAGAGGGGGGAGCGGCTGTTGCTCATGGGATGGTTCACGCCTTGCGGAGGGCTGTTGTCGTGATCGTTAGAGTAACTGATGGCTTGCCGCAGACGATAGGCGGTTTGCCTGGCTGGCCGGTGGCGGTTCCACGGATATACTGCGCATGCTGTTTGCGCGCCTGGCGTGAACGCCCGGGGAATCATAAACAATGAATGACGGGGGGGAATCGCTGAACCTGCAGCGCCGCGTGATGGCGGTGCTGGGTGAATTCCTGCCGGCCCATTGCCTGCTCTTCCGCGAGGAAGACACCCGGCCGTATGAATGCGATGGGCTGACGCTCTTTCGCCAGCTGCCGATGGTGGTTGCGCTGCCTGAAACAGAACAGCAGGTCGCGGAGATACTCAAGGCGTGCCATTCGCTCGGTGTCCCGGTCGTGCCGCGGGGTGCCGGAACCGGTTTATCCGGGGGCGCATTGCCACATGGTGCCGGTGTCCTGCTCTCGCTCGCGAAGCTGAACCGGATTCTCGCCATCGATGCCGATTCCCGTACAGCGACTGTTCAACCCGGCGTCAGGAATCTCGCCATCTCCGAGGCGGCGGCTCCGCTGGGTTTGTACTACGCGCCCGATCCGTCGAGCCAGGTTGCCTGCACGATCGGGGGCAACGTGGCCGAGAACTCGGGAGGCGTGCACTGCCTCAAGTACGGCCTCACGATCAACAACGTCCTGCGCGTGCGGGGTCTCACTGTTGAGGGCGAGCCTGTCGAGTTCGGTGGCCTGTCGCTGGATTCACCCGGCCTTGACCTGCTTGCATTGGTCATTGGCTCGGAGGGCATGCTCTCGGTGACGACCGAAGTCACGGTGAAGCTCGTGCCGAGGCCGCAGGTGGCCCGTTGCATCATGGCCAGTTTCGGCGACGTGGAAGATGCGGGGAACGCAGTGGCTGCGCTCATTGGCGCTGGCATTATTCCAGCCGGGCTCGAAATGCTGGATCAGGCGGCTTCACGACTGGTCGAGCCCTTCGCTCATGCAGGCTACGACCTCGATGCTGCTGCGGTGTTGCTGTGCGAATCAGATGGCACTGCCCTGGAAGTCGATGCAGAGATCGAGCGAATGAGTGCGGTGCTGCTGGGCGCCAGGGCAACCCGCATACAGGTATCGAACACCGAGGCGGAGCGGCTGCGTTTCTGGGCGGGCCGCAAGAATGCGTTTCCTGCCGCGGGCCGTGCAGCGCCTGCCTATTACTGCATGGATGGCACGATTCCCCGCCGCCGTCTCGGAGAGATGCTGAAGGCGATCCAGGCGATGGAAATCAAGTATGGCCTGCGGTGTCCCAATGTATTCCACGCCGGCGATGGCAATCTGCATCCATTGATCCTGTTCGATGATGCCGATCCGGATTCGGTGCGTCGTGCTGAAGCGCTCGGCGTCGAGATCCTGGAGGCGAGCATTGCCATGGGAGGCACCATCTCCGGCGAACACGGCATAGGCGTGGAGAAGATCAACCAGATGTGTTCGCAGTTCGATGCACTGACCCTTGAGGCTTTTTCTGGCGTGAAACGTGCGTTCGATCCTGCTGCGCTTCTCAATCCCGGCAAGGTCGTTCCCACCCTGCATCGCTGTGCTGAATACGGCCGCATGCGTGTAAGCAACGGGAATGTGAAGTTCCCTGAACTGCCCCGCTTCTGATGCATCACGCAATGACCTTGCTTGCGGATCAGGTGCGTGCAGCGACTGCTGACCGGACACCGCTCTGCATTCGCGGCGGCGGGACGAAGGATTTCTACGGCAATCCACCCCATGGAGAATTGCTCGATACGCGGGGCCTCAACGGAATCGTGGCTTATGAGCCGACTGAACTCTTTGTGACCGTGCTGGCAGGTACTCCGCTTGCCGAGGTGGAAAGGACGCTGGCTGAGCAGGGGCAGATGCTGGCTTTCGAGCCGCCGCACTTCGGACGCGACGCTACCGTTGGAGGATGCATCGCTGCAGGACTCGCCGGACCCAGAAGGGCATCATTCGGAACAACCTACGGCAGCGTGCGTGATTTCGTTCTGGGCACCAAACTCCTGAATGCTCGAGGCGATGTTCTGGCTTTCGGCGGCAATGTCATGAAGAACGTCGCGGGCTATGACGTATCGCGCCTGTTGGCGGGTTCGCTGGGCGTCCTCGGTGTGATCGTCGAGGTGTCATTGAAAGTCCTCCCCGTGCCTGAAGCCGAATGCACCCTGCGTTTCGACATGGACGAGACACAGGCACTCGGGAAGCTCAATGCATGGGGCCGCGAGCCATTGCCGATTTCCGCATCCGCGTGGCAAGACAATGTCGTCACCTTGCGTCTCTCGGGATCAGGAACGGGCGTGCAGTCCGCACACGGCAGGCTTGGCGGCGACGTACTGGAGCCAGAAGCTGCGCATGCTTTCTGGCTTGGCGTTCGTGAACAGACTGACCCGTTCTTTGCCGGCGATGCGCCGCTATGGCGGTTGTCGCTGCCGTCGACCGCGGGATCCATCGCAAGCAGCGATTCGCAATTGATCGAGTGGGGTGGGGCATTGCGCTGGATCCGTTCCGAATTGCCGATCGAGGCTGTCCGTGCCCGGGCACGCGAACTCGGTGGCCATGCCACGCTGTTCAAAGGCGGTGACCGTTCGGCGGGCGTGTTCATGCCGCTGACGGCAACGGTTGCGACCTTGCACAAGCGGCTCAAGGCAGAATTCGACCCTGCCGGTATCTTCAATCCCGGACGCATGTACGAAGATGCACACGAAGCTCGCCGCTGACATAAAGGGCACACCTCAGGGGCAGGAAGCCGAAGCGATCGTGGGTAGCTGCGTGCATTGCGGCTTCTGCCAGGCGACCTGTCCTACTTACCAGCTGTTGGGCGACGAACTCGATAGTCCTCGCGGGCGCATCTATCTCATCAAGCAGGTGCTGGAAGGCATCGCGCCCACGGCACAGACCCAATTGCATCTCGACCGCTGCCTGACATGCCGGGCCTGCGAAACAGCGTGTCCTTCCGGCGTCCAGTACGGCAGGCTCCTCGACATCGGCCGCAAGCTCGTCGACGAGAAGGTCCCTCGTTCACTATCCGATCGTATGGGACGCGGAGCACTGCGAAACGGATTGACGGGTCCGCTGTTCAAGCCTGCAATGAAGCTGGGACAGGCATTGCGGCCTTTGCTGCCAGAATCTTTTCAGGCGAAGGTTCCCGTCGCGCGGGATGGCGGTCGATGGCCCACGCGCAAGCATGCGCGAAAGATGATTCTTCTCGAAGGTTGTGTGCAGCCTGCGATGGCTCCCAATATCAATGCAGCCACGGCGAGGGTTCTCGACAGGCTGGAGATTGAAATTGTCGTGCCGAAGGCCGGCTGCTGTGGGGCGATCCGTCAACATTGCGGTGATCAGGATGAGGCCCTGAACGATGCCCGCCGTAACATCGATGCGTGGTGGCCGCATGTAGAGGCCGGCGCTGAGGCCCTGGTCATGAATGCATCGGGTTGCGGAGCGATGGTCCGCGAGTACGGACATCTGCTGCGACATGATCGTGTCTACGCTGACAAGGCAGCCCGAATCAGCCGACTGGTGCGTGACGTGGTGGAAATAGTGGCTGCTCACTCGACCCTGCTGCCGGGGGTCGCGTCTTCCACCCGTGAGAGAGTGGCGTTCCATCCCCCTTGCACTCAGCAGCATGCTTTGGGAATTCGCGGGACGGTGGAGAAACTGCTCATCGCCTGCGGAGCAGAAGTCCTGCCGTTTGCGGACAGCCATCTGTGTTGCGGCTCGGCGGGGACCTATTCAGTGTTGCAGCCGGAACTCTCGGGTCAATTGCGTGGCCGCAAGATCGAGGCTCTGATGAAACCGGAACCCGCACGCATCCTCTCGGCCAATATCGGTTGCATTGCGCATCTGGCGGGGGCGGCTCCGGTTCCGGTGGAGCACTGGATCGAATGGCTGGATGAGCGGCTGACCGACTTGAATGTGACCTGATGAGCGGGAGACCTTGCTCTTTGCCTTCTGCTACGATGCCGGCAACGCAGCTTCTATATACAAGAATCGCTACGACAGACCCCGATGCTTGATTCCCTTTTCCGCGACGCCGCCATGCAGTCCGTATTCGCCGATGAAACGGGTGTGCAGCGCATGCTCGACTTCGAAGCCGCACTTGCCCGCGCCGAGGCGCAATGTGGAATCATTCCCGCCGCCGCTGCCGAGGCGATTGTCGCGGGGTGCAAGACACCGGGCTACGATCTCAAGTCACTTGCACTGGCCGCGCGCGATGCGGGCAATCTGGCGATTCCGCTCGTCAAGGCGCTTACCGCCCGCGTGACAGCAACAGACAAGGAAGCTGCGCGTTGGGTGCACTGGGGGGCGACGAGCCAGGACGTGATCGATACCGCCCGGGTGCTGCAGCTTCGCTCCGCATTCGATCTGCTCGATGGATCGCTCACACAGATCATCAAGGCGCTTGCTGGAATCGCGAAGGCCGAACGCAACACCGTGCTGGCCGGCAGAACCTGGCTGCAGCATGCGGTGCCCGTGACATTCGGCTTGAAAGCTGCGGGTTGGCTCGATGGCTTGCTGCGTGATCGCACTCGGTTGCGCGAGGCTCGGCCACGTCTGCTGGTACTTCAATTCGGCGGTGCCGCGGGCACGCTGGCTTCGCTCGGGACACGTGGACTTGAAGTAGCGGAGCTGCTGGGCAAGGAGCTGAAGCTCGACGTGCCGGCGTTGCCATGGCATGCGCAGCGCGATCGCATTGCCGAAGCGGGTGCTGTCACGGGACTGATCGCAGGCACGCTCGGCAAGCTGGCGCGCGATGTATCGCTACTGACGCAAACGGAAGTGGCTGAAGCGTTCGAGCCGGCGGCAGAAGGGCGGGGCGGTTCCTCCACCATGCCGCACAAGCGCAATCCGGTCGGTTGTTCGGTTGCCCTGGCAGCGGCGTTGCGCGTTCCGGGTCTCGTCGCTACGTTGTATTCAGCCCTCCCGCAGGAACACGAGCGCGGGCTCGGCAACTGGCCTGCAGAGTGGGAAACGCTGCCGGAGATCCTTGAACTCACGGCGGGTAGCCTCGCGACCATGCTTCGCGTCGTGCAGGGCCTTGAGGTCGATGCCGCAAGGATGCGAACCAATCTCTCGGCTTCGAACGGCTTGATTTTCGCGGAGCGTGTTTCGTTCCGTCTTGCAGAGGCAATGGGCAGGGAAGCCGCGCATGAACTGGTGACGCGTGCATCGATTCGCGTCCGGGATGAGAAACGCAGCCTGCGCGAAGTCCTTGCCGAAGAGCCTGCGGTAACCAAAGCCATTCCAGCGCGTGAGCTCGATGCGTTGTTCGACCCGGCCCAGGCGTTGGGTGTCACGGGTGCTTTCATTGATCGCGTGCTGGCAGCAGCCTCTGCGGTCTGATCGTTTGCTGCCCGCCTGCCAGACCCATAGTAGATAGCCGGGGAGAAAAACATGAGCGAGAGCGAACGTTACAAGGCAGGCATGGTGGTGCGACGCGCAGTCCTGGGCGATGCGCATGTCGACAAGGCCACGGCGGCGCGCACACCGCTGACGACGGAATACCAGGAGTTCATCACCGAGTACGCTTGGGGGTCGATCTGGACGCGTCCGGGATTGCCGCGCCATACGCGCAGCCTGCTCACCATCGTCCTGATGGTGGCGCTAAACCGGCCTGACGAATTGAAGATGCATATCAAGGCGGCCCGCAACAACGGCGTGACGCCCGACGAAATCAAGGAAATCCTGCTTCATGCAGCGGTTTACTGCGGCGTGCCCGCAGCCAATCACGCGTTCCATGTCGCCGAGGAAGTCCTGCGCGACAGTCCTCCGGTCTGAAGAAATACAAGGGCACGAGAGCCCTAAGGGGAATCGATGACGGCCGCTGTCGCATCGCTGGTCGCGCTGTTCGGCGCAATCGCCTTGTCGATGTTTTCCCGGCTCAACGTCGGGCTGATCGCCATTGCCTGTGCATGGGTGATCGGTGTCTATCTGGCAGGAATGAAGTCGGACGCGGTACTGGCCGGGTTTCCGTCCGGGCTGTTCCTCACGCTGACGGGCGTCACGCTGCTGTTCGCTGTTGCACAGGTCAACCAGACTTTCGAAGCCTTGAGCCAGCGAGCGATCAGGCTGGTGGGGAGCAGCGTGCACCTGATGCCCGTGATGTTCTTCCTGCTCACATTCGTGTTTTCTGCAGTGGGTCCGGGTGCGGTGCCCGCGATCGCACTGGTCGTCCCGCTTGCCATGGTCATCGGCTCGCGTGTGCAGCTGCCGCCGATGCTGACTGCGCTGATGGTGGCGAACGGCGGGAATGCAGGTAATTTCTCGCCGATCAGTGCCGTCGGCATCATCGCCAATTCGCGGATGGCGGCGGCCGGCCTCGGTGAGCACGAGTGGACGGTGATGCTGGCCAATTTCCTCGCGCACGCGCTCGTCGCGGCGATCGCGTATCTGTTCTACCTGTTCCGGCTGCGCAAGCCGGCCAATGTGGATGAGGTGCATGTCAGCGTCGAGGTTCCGCCGCTCACCCCGGCGCAACTGCGTACCCTCGTGATGTTGCTGCTGTGGCTGGTCGGCGTGGTCGTGTTCGGGTTGAACGTGGGACTGAGTGCGTTTGCGGCGGCGTTGCTGCTCATGGTGCTGCGGGCTGCCGATGAAGGCGAGGCGATGCGTCACGTGCCCTGGGGCATCATCCTGATGGTGACGGGCATGGCGACGCTGATCGCGATCCTCGAGTCGCAGGGCGGCATGGACCTGTTCACGCAGATGATCGCCGCGATCGCCGGACCCGACACCATCAACGGCGTGATCGCTTTCGTGACCGGAGTGATCTCCACCTACAGCAGTACATCCGGGGTCGTCATTCCTGCGTTCCTCCCGACGGTGCCGGGTGTCGTCGAGCAGCTGGGAGGCGGGAATCCACTCGCCATCGCCTTGAGCATCAATGTGGGTTCATCGCTGGTGGACGTGTCGCCACTCTCCACGATCGGTGCGCTATGCGTGGCGGCCGTAGTGGACCCGTCGCAGTCGCGGCGAGTGTTCTACCAGCTGCTGGCGTGGGGATTTTCGATGACGGTGGTTGGTGCGCTGCTGTGCCAGCTCTTCGCCGGGATGCTGGCGAGGATGTGAGATCGCGGTGGAATGAATCTGCAATAATCGGCTGAACGCTCACTCCAGCCGATCTCGATGACGCTATTTACCCGCTACTTCGTATTGTCGCTGCCGCTCTTCGGCATCGTGCTGTTCGGTTATCTGCTGGCGCTCCATCGGCGCTGGCCGCGCAACTGGACTGTCCTGCTTTCAAGGTTTGTCTTTGCCATCGCGCTGCCTGCCTATCTGTTCCGGATGATGGCCGGTTTCTCGCGGCTCCCGCCCGTCGACAGCCGGTTGCTGTTCGCCTTCTTCGGCAGCTGCTTCATCGTGTTTCTCATGGGCCGCGTGGTGAGTTCGCGGGTGTTCAAGCTGGATGGCGTCTCGCAATCGATCTTCGGGCTGGGCGGGGTGTTCTCGAACAACGTGATGCTCGGATTGCCACTGGCGAAGGTGACGCTCGGTGAGGAAGCGCTGCCCTCGATTGCGTTGGTACTGGTCTTCAATGCACTCATCCTGTGGTCGCTGGTTACGATCTCCATCGAATGGGCGAAACACGGATCGCTGTCGCCGCGCGGGTTTGCGCTGGCAGCGTGGGGCGTGATCACCAATCCGATCATTGCTGCCATTGTTCTCGGGACGCTGTTCGGAATGGCGGACCTTGAGCTGCCGAAACTGATCGACGTGCCGTTTGCGTTGCTCGGCGAAATCGCGACGCCGCTGTCGCTCGCCGTCGTCGGCATGGGTCTCGCGGAATACAGCATCAGGGCCGAGTGGAAGCAGAGTGCTGCGATCACTGCACTCAAGCTCATCATTCAGCCGTTGGTCGTCTGGGGGCTGGCACTGGCGCTGCACCTGCCGCCCCTCGAGACAAAATCCATCGTGCTGCTGGCATCGTGCGCCGTGGGCGCGAACGTGTATCTCATGTCGATGCAGTTCGAGGCGTTGCAGGGAGCGGTGGCAGGAAGTCTCGTGATCTCGACGGCTGTCGCTGCGATCACGACACCGGCCATCCTGACCGTCTTGGCCTTCTTTGCCTGATGGCCACTACAGATCATGCCGACGCACTCATCATTGGCGCTGGCCACAACGGGCTGACGTGCGCGTTCTATCTCGCGCGCGCGGGTCTGAAAGTACGGGTGCTTGAGAGGCGTTCGATCGTGGGAGGCGCTGCGGTGACCGAGGAGTTCCATCCGGGTTTCCGCAATTCGATTGCGAGCTATACGGTGAGCCTGCTCAATCCGCTGGTCATTGCAGACATGGGATTGAAAGAGCGGGGGCTGACTATTCTTGAGCGTCCGATCGCCAATTTCCTGCCGCTACCGGATGGCAGGTATCTGAAAGCAGGCGGCGGCCTGGAGCGGACACAGGCGGAGGTGGCGAAATTTTCGCGGCGCGATGCGGAGCGCCTTCCTGCGTACTACGAATCGCTCGACAGGGTAGCCGACCTGCTGCGAGACCTGTCGCTCAAGACTCCGCCGCAGACAACCGGTGGTGTGCGCAATATCGTCGACCTCCTGCTGCAGGGTGGTCGTGTCCTCGGGCGCGATCTGTCGCGCCAGCGCGATGTGCTCGACCTCTTCACGAAAAGTGCCCGCGCCGTGCTCGATGGCTGGTTCGAAAGCGAGCCCATCAAGGCACTGTTCGGGTTTGATTCCATTGTCGGCAGCTATGCGAGCCCGGACACGCCGGGATCCGCGTACGTCCTGCTGCACCACGTCTTCGGTGAAGTGAACGGCAAGCGCGGAATGTGGGGACATGCCGTTGGCGGCATGGGCGCAATCACGCAGGCGATGCGACAGGCATGCGAAACCGTGGGCGTTGAAATCAGCACAGACTCATCCGTTGAGCGCGTGCTGGTCGAGGCTGGTCGGGTTCGTGGCGTCAGACTTTCGGGTGGCGGGGAAATCACCAGTCGTCGCGTCATCGGCAACGTGAATCCGAAGCTGCTCTTTACTCGCCTCATCGCGCCGAACGATCTTGAGCCGGACTTTCTGCGTCGCATGGAGAACTACCAGTGCGGCTCGGGCAGCTTTCGCATGAACGTGGCGCTGTCTGAATTGCCCGACTTCACGTGCCTGCCTGGCAAGGCGCTGGCCGAGCATCACCAGAGTGGCATCCTGCTTGCGCCATCGCTCGATTACATGGATGAGGCATATCGCGACGCGAAGACGCATGGCTGGTCACGAAGGCCGGTTGTCGAAATGCTGATCCCAAGCACCGTGGATGATTCGCTGGCGCCAGCAGGCCAGCACGTTGCGAGTCTGTTCTGCCAGCAGTTTGCGCCGGAGCTTTCCGACGGTCGTAGCTGGGATAATGTGAGGGATCAGGCAGCTGACACGATCATCGACACCGTGAATGAGTGGGCGCCGAACTTCAGGGCATCAGTGCTGGGACGACAGATCCTGTCGCCGCTCGATCTGGAACGCACGTTTGGCCTGACAGGCGGAGACATTTTCCACGGCCAGTTGTCGTTGGCGCAGCTTTGGTCTGCCAGGCCCATTCTCGGGCACGGGGACTATCGCGGACCGCTGAAGGGATTATATATGTGTGGTTCCGGTACCCATCCCGGCGGTGGCGTCACCGGCTTGCCGGGCCGCAACGCTGCTCGCGAGATTCTTCGCGATCGCTAGAAGTTCCATTCCGCGCTGATCACAAGGTCGCTCGAGATTCCCTCATCGACCAGCGGTTCAAGCAACGACTGACTGAGCAGCGTGCCCACATCGAAAGTCAGGTGGGCGGGCAAGTATGTGATCGACAGGCCGAGTGAAAGGTAGGCATCGCCGATGTGCCTGCCATGATCGGCAATCTCGCTGTCGCCGCTCCGGTCAAAGCCAGGACCGGTGAGACGTCCTGCGACAGCACCGCTTGGCAACGGTAAAGATGCATGCCAATGCGGTGCGAACAGCCAGCTCGCGTACCGGCGATGCCACTGCATGCCGGCCAGCAGCGTGACGTAGTCATAGTCAGCAGTGAAGTCGATGGTGCCGGACGAACCAGAAGCTGGCCCACTGACCAGCGTGTAAGTCGTTGCGTAGCGTTCGAGAGACAGCCTCTGCCACACGGCGCCGAAGATCCATTCACTGCCATCCATCCAGCCCGAGTGGTTGCGCCAGGTCGCCGTGATTCCACCTCCGGTATTCCGGATGCTGCCATCCAGTTCGCCGAACTGCGCCTGCGCCGGCAAACCTGGCAGGGGCTTCAGGAAGATGGGCGTGAGTTCGCGCACTCCCGGCGTGCCACTGATTTTCGAGTCGTCAGCGAATACAAGACCGCGAATGGCCCAGTTGGGTGAGACCGTGCGTTCAACCGCCACGCCCAGCATGTAGCCATCGACATTCATGTCCTGCGCACCGATGGAGCTATAGCCCGCGCTCAGGAAGCCCCGCCACAGTCGTGGATCCTTCCAGGAACGTTGCCAGAGCGGCAGCGTTGCGAGGCCATTGTTCATGGCGACTTCCGCCAGATGCTCGGTGATGAAGTCC
Organism: Steroidobacteraceae bacterium; assembly: GCA_965279735.1. Lineage (GTDB taxonomy): Bacteria > Pseudomonadota > Gammaproteobacteria > Steroidobacterales > Steroidobacteraceae > CAIUGU01. The sequence goes on from OZ257260.1 coordinate 3,770,774, forward strand.
ATGTCCCTCGGGGCGCCTTCTGCAGTGGCGGTCAAGGCGAGCGCGACTGTCGTTGCTGCCACAAGATTTTTTGCAGCATGCGAGGCACGATGAGATAAGACACGGCACATGAGGTGAGGCAAGGGTTCTCCGGAAGCTACGCATTTGCCGGGAAGAGTTCACGTTGGACGCTCTTACCACCGCGAATCATTCGTTCAGGCTGGCTGGTTCGCGGAATGGCGTCGCGTCAACATCGGGTGGATCAGGACGACACCGAGAATGATCGCGACTCCGAGGTAGAAGCGCAGCGTCAGCTCGCGTTGTTCATCGAACAGCACTACGGCCAGCAGCATGACGTACACGGGTTCGAGATTGACGGCCAGCTGCGCGCCGAAGGCGCTCAGATGCCTGAGTGCCACGAGCGAGAGTGCATAGGGCAGCAGCGTGCACGCAAAGGCAAGCAGCAACAGGAACATTGCATCCCGAACGTCCGGCAAGCCGAACACGGGTCCCGAAGCCAGCAGGGGCGCAAAGATCGTGAGGAATACTGCGCCCGCTGCCATCTCGATACAGGTCACGGTGAGGGGGTCGCCTCGATCAACCCATCTTTTGTTCAGCGCAAAGAAGATTGCGACGATGAAAGCGGAGAGCACGCCTGTTGCGACACCGACGTTCATCGCGTCGGGGATACCGCCGATGACAAGCAATACGCCCGGTACTACGGCGAGCCCCAGCCAGAGTTCGCCGGGAACGTGTGGTTTGCGAGCGATCCAGGGCTCGAGGACTGCCAGGAAGACAGGGCACAGCGCGAGGCAGGAGGCTGCGACCGAGGCGTTGGCGAGTTTGATCGCGGCATAGAAAGTCACCCAGTGCAGGGCGACCAGCACCCCGATGCCGGCATACGCGGCGATCAGGCTGCGGGGCAAGGTCCGCAAACCCCTCCACATCCGGGGGACGAGCATCAGCACGGTGGAAACGATCACCATGCGCCACCAGACAAGGCTCGTGGCACCCAGTGAAATGAGCTTGCCGAGAATCGCGGTGAAGCCCCAGAGGACAACGCAGAAATGCATCTGCCAGCGGGCGCGTGTGACAGGACTCATGCGGGCCCGCATAGAATGAGGTGACGCAGCGATTGCTGCGTCACCCGCGATGAGACTACTGGGCAGCTTTCTCCAGCGCTTCGGCCTTGGCTTCGTCGGCAGCCGCAAGCGCATCATTGCCCATGTCGCGATGAATGTCGGCGCGGCTCAGGTACATGTCCGCGTTGGTCGGGGCCATGGCGACAGCTTTTTCGACATCCGCGAGGGCATTTTCGTACTTGTCGTCGGCGCGGTAGACGCGCGCCCGGGCCACGTACATTTCAGGATCGTTGGGCTTGAGCTCGATGGCTTTGGCGGAATCGGCCAGCGCGCGGGTGTAGTCCCCGTCCGATGTGTAAGCGCGGGCGCGCAGGAGATACACCTCGGCATCGGCGGGCGCCTGCTGGACTGCCCGCGTCATGATCCGGATGGCTTCCTTGTTCTGGCCGGAGGTCAGCGCTTTCTGTGCCGTGACGAACAGGTCATCGATCGAGGGCTCTGCCGCCTGCGACGGCAATGCGGCAAGGCCGACGATCAGCGTCGAAGCCGCCACGATCGACCACAGAGAAACACTCGCGCGAGTGCGCTGCAACATATTCTTGAACATGCAAATCCCCCGGATACCTTGACGCTGAGACTTCTTACGCTTTCCGCAGGGTACTGTCGAGGGTCGGCGGGACACTCACTGCCGCACCGAATCGATCGTCCCTTCCGCGGCTGATTTTAACCACTGGAGCAGCGTGCTGACAGGCGTTTCGTTCACTCGCTGGGTGGGACAGACGAAGTGATATTGCACGTTGGATTCAAAGCTGACGTTGAACGGCCGCACCAGTCGTCCGCGATCCAGGTCATCGGCGACCAGCAGGTCTCGCGCCAATGCGACGCCGGTTCCCTGCGCGGCGGCTTCCAGCAGGACTGAATAATCGCGACTGAGGGTAGGGGTAATCGGCACCGGTTGCATCCCGGCGGCCTCGAACCACCGGGCCCATTCGTCGTGGGGCGGGCCGGCTGCGAGGATCTTATGTCTCAAGAGATCAGCAGGTTCACGCAGATCCGACGCGAGGGCCGGGGAGCACACCAGGTTCATGTTCTCCTTGCCGAGAGGTTCGGAGTGCACGCCGGACCAGCCGCCTTTGCCCAGGCGGATGCCCACATCAACCTCGTCCGACCGGTTGAAATCAATGAGGTCGTAGGAGCTCGACAGCCACACGGTGATATCGGGGTGCTGGTGATGGAAATCGACCAGCCGATGCACCAGCCACCGCGATGCAAAAGACGGCAACACACTGATCCTTAGACGGGAATGGGTTTCATGTTCCCGCAATCGTGCAGTGCCGCGGCGGACGATTTCGAGCGCCTGCTGCACGATGCGACTGTATTCCTGGCCGGTATCCGTGAGGGTGAGCCTGGGCCCGTCGCGGACGAAAAGCTGCTGCCCGAGCTGCTCTTCCAGCAGCTTGATCTGCCGGCTGACCGCACCCTGGGTGATATGCAATGCTTCGGCGGCACGGGTGAAATTGAGGTGTTGCGCGGCGGCCTCAAACATGCGGATGGCATTCAGCGAAGGCAGATCCCGGCTCATGATCTGGTGTCATCCTCACCCTTAGAAAATATCGGTTCTGCGCAACAGGGGACTTTATCTATAGTTCCCGGAGCGCTAAGGCAATGCTGATTGTTGGGCCGCCACAGAGTCAAGTAACATCCCATGCAACGTCCTGTTAAGAGCGGATGTAGCGGCATAATTGGAGAACACGCATGAATCTGATCCAGAGTCACCATCATCTGACGCTGTGCGTCGGCAAGGCGCAGGAAGACTACAACTTCCACGTCAACCTGCTCGGCTTGCGCAGCGTGAAGAAGACCGTCCTGTTCGACGGCACCGTGCCCATCTACCACTTCTACTACGGCAACGAGAACGGCGATCCGAGCACTCTCATCACGTGCTTCCCGTTCGAGCAGGCTGGCGTGTTCGGCCGCAAGGGCACGGGCCAGATCAAGATCGTCAATCTCTCGGCGCCCACCGGTTCGCTCGACTTCTGGGCCAAGCGCCTGAAGGCTCATGGTGTTGCATTCAAGCCGTTCGAACGTTTCGGCGAGAAGGGCCTGCACTTCGAGCATCCGTGCGGCATCGAGTATGAAATCGTTGGCGACGACAAGGACGCCCGCAAGCCCTGGACCACCCGCGAAACACCGTTTGAAGTGGCCATCCGCGGACTGCGTGGCATCACCGTCTCCCTGAAGGACATGGCTCCGCAGGGCGAATTCATGGAAGTGGCGTTCGGCGGCCGCAAGACGAATACCGATGGTCCTTACACGCGCTACGAGCTGAAGAACGGCGGCGCAGGCAGCTACGTCGATTTCGTCGCCGAGCCGGATCTGGCGCAGGGTTCGTGGACGTTCGGTGCCGGCACGCCGCACCACTGTGCGTTCAAGGTCGACAATGCCGACCAGCAGAAGCAGTTCAAGGACTATGTCGAGGGCATCGGCTACACCGACGTCTCCGATGTGAAGGACCGCAACTACTTCCACTCGGTTTATTTCCGTACGCCGGGCGGCGCGCTGTTCGAGGCTGCCTATTCGGTCCCGGGCGCGTTCGAAATCGACGAGAAGCGCGAGGAATTTGGCAACCAGTTCATGCTGCCGCCGTGGCTGGAAGATCGCCGCGACGAGCTGATGGCGAAGCTCGAGCCGATCGAGTACGAAATGTCGCAAGTGGTTGCGGCTGCCCGTTAAGCGCCCTGTTAATTGATCGGAATCGGGTTGATGAAGCCGGTGCCTTAACTCACCGGCTTCTTTTGCAAGTGATCCGCGGGCAAGTATTTAAAGACAGATAATGAATCGCCCGCGTTGGTTTGCCGGATCGGAAACATGCGAGCCGGAAGGTTTGAGTCGGGGGAATTCTTCGCGAGACTTCAACGTCTGAGGCCGGACGGTTCCCCGCTGTCAGGTGCAGTGCTTTGACCTGCCTCCTTGATGGGTGCGGGCGCGAGTTTTAAAGGTTCAGGAGCTCAGGTAAATGAAAAGAAACAAGGTTCTGCTCACCGGATTCAACGCGGTGACCCGCACGTCGCTGGCCTGTCTCGGCCTGTTCGCCGTGGCTCACGTCGCCGACGCTGCACAGCCTGCGCGGAACGCCCGTGCAGCGGCAGCAGCTCCGCAGCAGCCGAACTTCGACGACGTCCAGATCCGCGTCGTCAAGGTGCAGGGGAATGTCTATCTTCTCGCTGGTGCAGGCGGTAATACTTCCGTCCAGATCGGCAGCGATGGCGTCATGGTGGTCGACACGCAGTTCGCACCGATGGCCGGCAAGATCGTCGCTGCCATCCGCGGGCTGACTGACGCTCCGATCCGTTACGTCGTGAACACGCATTCCCATCCCGACCATATCGGTGGCAATCAGGCGATTGCGAGCCAGGGTGCGTCGCTCGGTGGCGCCAACGTCGTGGGCTTGCTCGGCAACCAGGCGATCCAGGGAGCGAAGATTGTCGCGCACGAGAATGTACTCAATTACATGAGCATGGCTCATGGCACGACCCCGGCCGAGCCTTCGGGTGCCTGGCCGACGGATACGTATTTCCATGCCTTCACGGACGTGTACTTCAACGGTGAGGATGTCCGCCTGATCCATGTGCCGAACGCACATACCGATGGCGACAGCATCGTCTACTTCCGTGGCTCGGACGTGATCGCGACAGGCGACCTGTTCACGACGGTCATGTATCCGTACATCGATCATTCGCGCGGCGGCAATATCAACGGCATCATCGCTGGCCTGAACACGATCCTCGATATCGCCGTGACCAAGTGGCAGGCAGAGGGCGGCACGATGATCGTTTCAGGTCATGGCCGCATCACGGACAAGCACGAAGTGCTCGAATACCGCGACATGCTGGTGATCATCCGCGACCGCATCAAGGACATGGTCGCCAAGGGCATGACGCTCGATCAGGTGAAGGCCGCAAAGCCGACGCTCGACTACGACCCGCGTTTCGGCACTGACTCAGGCTTCTGGACAACGGCCCAGTTCATCGAAGCCGTGTACCAGGACGTAAGCAAGGCCAAGTAATTCCATTTACTTTCCGGAGAGATCCTCATGAAGAATTTCAGCATGAAGCCGCGCCAGGCACTCCTTGCGCTCGTCGCTGGTGCCGTCGTGGCAGGCGTACCGGCGTATGCGCACCACTCGTTCCCGGCGACGTACTTCGTCGACCAGCACACGCAGATCGAAGGTGAAGTGGTGCAGTTCCTGTTCCGCAATCCGCACGCGTTCATTCACGTGATGGCGCCGGACAAGGACGGGGCAATGCAGCGTTGGGCCGTGGAGTGGGGTGGCGGTGCCGCACTTGCGCGTGACGGCAACGTGAGCAAGGACACGCTGAAGCCTGGCGACAAGGTCGTGGTGCAGGGCCAGCCTGGACGTAATCCTGCGGATCACCGGATCCGTCTGGTGCACATCGCGCGTCCGGCCGATGGTTGGGAGTGGGGCGGCGACTTCGACTGACGATTCGACTGGCATGGCCAGCATCGCTGGCGGCACGTTATTTGAGATCCGGTGGAGAACAAGACAATGACATTCAGGACGGAAAAGCGCTCATCGATGCTGGGCCTGGCGGCGATGTCGCTCATGGGCCTCGGCGGGATGTGGGCCAACATCGCTGATGCGGCCCAGCCGCCAGCGCAGCCGCCGCGTACGCCTCGTGCAGCCGCGCCGATCGACATCACCGGCACCTGGGTGGCAGTGGTCACCGAAGACTGGCGTTTCCGCATGGTGATTCCGTCCAGGGGCGACTATGCGAGCGTGCCGCTGACGGATGCATCCCGCAAGATTGCCGACGCATGGGATCCTGAAAAGGACAAGGCCGAGGGCAATTCCTGCAAGGCGTACGGCGTGGCTAACATCATGCGCATGCCGACCCGGCTCAAGATCAGCTGGACGGGTGACAACGCCCTGCGCATCGAAACCGATGCCGGCAAGCAGGTTCGCAACCTCAACTTCGCCAACGCGAATGTGGTGGTCGTTCGCCAGGAGCTGAATAACGCAACGGGCGGCGGCAATATTCGACCGGACGCTGCTGGTCAGGATGCGGCGGCCGGTGGCGGTGCAGCCGCTGGCGCGGGTCCTGCCACGTTGCAGGGCACTTCGCGTGCAGAGTGGGAGCGTTCGGATCTCAAGGTGACGACGACCAACCACACGGGTGGTTACTTGCGTCGTAACGGCGTGCCTTACAGCGCGAGCGCGAGTGTTACCGAGTACTACTATCGCTATGCTGCGTTCGGCGACGAGTGGCTGACCGTTTCCACTGTTGTCGAAGATCCGCAGTTCCTGCGGCAGCCTTTCCTGACGAGCTCGAGCTTCAAGAAGGAAGCCAACGATTCGAAGTGGGCGCCGAGCGATTGCGTATCCGAATGGGGACCGCTCAAGCAGATGGGTGTCGATCCGTTCAACTGACCCTCACCCAAACCTCTCCCAACGGGAGAGGGAGTCGATACCCTCTCCTCATGGAGAGGGAAACGGAGTGGGTGAGGTCCTCACCCGCACTGCGTGCGACCTCTCCCCACGGGAGAGGTTAATCCCCTCACCCCAACCCTCTCCCAGTGGGAGAGGGAGCAGATACCCTCTACTGGTGGAGAGGGAAACGGAGTGGGTGAGGTCCTCACCCGCACTCTGTGCGACCTCTCCCCACGGGAGAGGTTGATCCCCTCACCCCAACCCTCTCCCAACGGGAGAGGGAGTCGATACCCTCTCCTCATGGAGAGGGAAACGGAGTGGGTGAGGTCCTCACCCGCACTGCGTGCGACCTCTCCCCACGGGAGAGGGAGTGATCCCCTCACCCCAACCCTCTCCCAGCGGGAGAGGGAGCAGATGCCCTCACCCCACCCCTCTCCCAGTGGGAGAGGGAGCAGATACCCTCTCCTGGTGGAGAGGGAAACGGAGTGGGTGAGGATTGGTCGAGAGGGAATCGGAGTGGGCGACGATCAGGCCCCCGGCCCTTGGCTATCTCCCACAGAAACGTAGTCGGCCAATGGCCTGACGACTCTCCCTGCCACTACGGGCACGCACTCCGGCGGGAATTCCTGCGTGAACTCGAAGCCCTGACTTTTCAATTCAAGGATGAAGGGTTCGAGATGTCGCATCGCGCCTGTGGGCAGGTCATGCAGGACGACCAGACTCCAGTCGAGTGCCATGCATTGCTTGATCGCTACCGCCGGCCAGTTATCAGGGTCGCACCAGTCGCCGGGAACCGAATTCCACAGAATGCAGCTGTATTGATGGGCCTTGAGCCAGTCCACGACGGCCGGGTTGAGCAGATGCGTACCTATGCTGCCAGCTCTGCCGAAGGGTCTGAAAAGGCGCTCCTGCACGCCGAGCGACTGCAGGATTGCATGGGTCCGTTCCAGTTCATCCAGCGCCTGCTGTCCATCGAGTTCACCGAGGGGTGTGCTGTGTGACCAGGTGTGGTTGCCGATCCAGTGCCCGGCGGTTCTGGCACGCAAGACAAGGTCACGCCCCTGTGTGGTCGCGGCCTTGGAGCCCAGGACGAAGAAAGTGGAGAGCAAGGAGTGACGCGCCAGGCAATCCAGCACCCCCGCAGTGGTTGCAGCGTCCGGCCCGTTGTCGAATGTGAGCGTGATTTTCCGCATCGCGAATCATTGTAGCGCCCGGCTGACATATTCCCTGCAACCGCGCGCTTTTGTGCCTTCGAGCTGCCCTGATGACCCCATGTCATCCTGACCCCCAGAAAATATCGTTCTTGAGCACGAGGCCTTCTCTATAGTCATTGTCATCAGTAAGTAGAAGCCCGCTCTGTTGCTATGACCAATCCGCATCTGACCCAGCCCGTGGTGGCCAGGGGCAAGCCTTTAGCCAATGCACAAGCCGCAATGATCGCGGTGCATGGCCGTGACCGCGATCCCGAGGACATTCTTTCCGTCTGCTCCCGCATCGGTCGTTCCGACCTCGCCTGGCTTGCGCCTGCGGCCGCGAATGCTTCTTGGTACCCGCTGGGATTCATGGATGCGCTGGCTGACAACGAGCCCGGGCTCTCGCGCGCACTTGAACGGGTCGATTCCCTCGTCAGGGAGCTGCTCGCCAAAGGCTTCGACCGACACAACATCGTGCTGCTCGGCTTTTCGCAGGGTGCCTGTATTGCAGCCGAATATGCCCTGCGACATCCGCATCGCTATGGAGGGCTGCTGATCTTCACGGGCGCCGCAATTGGTCCTGCGGGCACATCGTGGAATCACAAAGGCGATTTCGGCGGTACACCTGCGCTGGTGAGTGGCAGCGTGGAAGACGACTGGGTGCCGATAGCAAGAATGCGCGAGACAGCGCAGCTGTTGAAGACAAAGGGCGCGGCTGTCACCGAGCACTTCTATGCAGGCAGCGAGCACATCGTCAGCGATGATGAAATCGACATAGCCCGCAAGCTTCTCGAGCCAATCAAGGAGCGGTGGTCCGGGACCATCAGTACTGCTGCATCGCAAGTTGTTGCATAGCGACTGCAATTACAAAAACTCATGCGCAACACTTCAATGGTCGTTGCGCGATTCCGACAAGGGCAAGTTGCTGCGCTGCGCGATTGACGTAGGAACCCGTGCAGCGTAAATCGTCTGCATACATTTCGTTACACAGTTACACAAATCAAAACATCTGTTGTTGAAAAGTCACAAGCAGGGTGGTTAACCGCACCAGCCTGTTGCAGCTAGCGGAAGTCTGCAGAAATGGAAGTCGCGCGGTTTCGATAACGTCTAGAAGTTTCGGTTCGTTTTTTACAGGGCACAGGGGGATTCATCCATGTCGACTCATCGTCGCAACAAAGCGATCTATGCGGCTGCAAGTATTGCAGCAGTAGCGTGGCTGCCGACGGGCGCATATGCCGCCCAGGCACAACAATCAGTTTCCAGCGCCATCGAGGAAGTGCTCGTGACGGCACGCCGTCGTGAGGAAAGCCTGCAGGACGTGCCGATCGCGATCTCCGCGTTCGGTGGCGAAAACCTCCAGCAGCGTGGCGTTGATTCGATCCAGAACATGAACGCCATTGCGCCCAACCTCTCGGTCATGGGCGGTGGCAACTCCGGTGAATCGCAGGCCACGTTCCGTGTCCGCGGCATGCCTGGCGTCTCCGTCTACATCGACGGTGTCGATCAGCCCACTACCGACGGTCTGTTGACCATGGGCGTCGTGGAAGTGGATCGCATCGAAGTATTGCGTGGCCCGCAAGGCACGCTATTCGGTAACGGCTCATTGGGTGGTGCCGTGTCTTACGTGACCAAGGCTCCGGCCGACACGTTTGGCGCGCGGGTGCAGGCAACTGTTGGGTCTTTCAATCGTCGCGATTTCCAGGTCTCGGTCGATCTGCCCCTTTCCGACACTTTCAAGACCAAGTTCACGGCAGCCAGCATGTCCCGTGACGGATTCGTGAACAGCACGGTCATCGACCGCAGCTACGGCGATGTAAACGACGAACTGTTCCGCGCCGACTTTTTGTGGAAGCCCACTGACAGCATCAGCGCGCGGTATAACGTCGAGCAGTCGAACACGGATCGCCTCGGGCCTGCGCGTGTAGTGTGGGAAATCGGTGGAGTGGGTACACGTACCACGCCGGGCGGCGCAGTGTTCAACACCAACCCTCAGCTGCAGGCGTATATCAACGCCAACGATGTCTTCTACAACAACGCGAACAACACCTCAGGTCAGTCGTATAGTCAGGTGCTCGACAAGTACGACACGAAGGTCAACTGGGAAACGCACGGCATCGTCATCGACACCATCCGCCACACACTGGACCTTGGCTGGGAAATCAATGACACGTTCCGGGTTCGCGGCATCAGCGGCTACAAGGAGCTGAAACGCGTTACGCAGGTGGATTTCGACGGCGCAGCGGAAGTCATCCTGCTCGAACGTCTGAACAACACCAACACCCGCAGCTTCAGCCAGGAGCTCCAGCTTCTCGGTACTCATGAGAAGGTCGACTGGGTTTTGGGCGGCTTCTACCAGAAGCAGAGCACCAACGGCCGTGGCGTTACCTGGGGAATGCCTGAATTCACCTGCGACATGCCTGGCTTCGCTGATGCAACCGCACGTGGTGTAACGACAACGGACCGGCTCAATTGCTATAACACGCGGGCCCGGGCGCTCAACCGCGATGCTCTGCAGCTCAACACTGCGCGCGGTACCGCACCGACAGCTGGGGAGCTGGGCTTGCTGACTGCCAATTCGATCGGAGCACAGGCGACCGCTTTGGGTGTGAACCCAGGTGTCTTTGCCGGAGCGGCTGCCAACAATGCTGATACCGGCAATCTGACGGAGCAGACAACCAAGGCGATTTTCGGCGACGTGACCTGGCGGTTGACCGACAAGCTCAGCGTAGCTGCGGGCTTGCGTTATAGCGAAGACGAGAATCCGGGGTCGATCAGCTTGCGGCAGCACACGACCTCGCGGGCGCCGCTGTTCCCGGATACTGACATCAACAACTTCTGGGGTTTCCTCGAGACCAATGCGGCTGGCCAGCCGTTGCCAGCTAGAGCCAACCCTACCAAGTTTGACGCTTTGACAAAGCGCTTGACGTTCCAGTATCAGTGGACACCAGAACTGATGACGTACATCGGCTATTCCGACGGTTATCAGCCCGGTGGCACTTCGCAGGTGGGCGCCAACATTCTCTCCGTTACCCCAGTGCCTGCCTCAGGGGTCTGCGCTTCGACGGCAAGACTGTCACAGGGAAGTTGCATCAGCGGCTACATGCGCAACATCTTCATCGACAATCCCGCGGGCAACGACGTGTACGGCCAGCTGAATCCTCTGCTGCGTGATGAGCAGACGGTGAAGAGCTATGAGCTGGGTATGCGCGCCGACTGGTTTGATGGTCGCCTGCGTACGAATGCGACAGTGTTCTTTACGGATTGGCAGAATATTCCGGTCAGCGCCTACCATGCGACCACGTGGTGGGATACCGACGGCGATGCCGGCGGCTTTGCTGACGCGCAGATCGACGTCGACGGTACACCTGGCGCGGACGTCTACTTCTTCCCGTCTCTGTATACGGTGGGCGTCGCGAAGGCGGAGGCCAAGGGTGTCGAGCTGGAAACGGCTTGGGCGGCAACCGATGCATTGCGCTTCAACCTTAACGTCGGTTACCTCAAGACTGAGTACACCGAGGTCGGTCCGAACGCAGCAGACTTTGCCAATGGTGGCAAGTTGCCTTTCGCAGCGGTAAGCGCAGGTAGCCGATTCCAAGGGGCACCTGAATGGACCGCGAACGTCGGCGCCGCGTACGAGTTCGGCATGGCGAGCGGCGCAGCGATCACTCCGCGCCTCGACTACACCTGGTCTGACGAATACACCCTGCAGACGGGTGAAGTGCTGCAGCGTGTGCAGGAAGCCTATGGCTTGCTGAACGCGCGCATCACTTACGATTCGGGCGGTCCCTGGAACGTGGCACTCTCGGGCAGCAACCTGACCAACGAGTACTACTTCAATTCGGGCTTCTTCACGAAGGCGGAACAGATCCACTTCATGACGGTAGGTCGCCCGGCGGAATATGCACTCACGTTCAACTTCCGCTTCGAGTGATTTGAGTTCTTGAAGAACAAAAGCTAAGCAAGAAGGACAATAAGCATGGCCAGCCCCGGGATCGAAAGATCCCGGGGTTTTTTTTTGGCCAGGACTTTGCGCATTTCCATCGATGCTGCAATGCACATTGTTGTTTCGCAGTGCACCTGTCAAAACCCCGCCTTCCTGGCCGCAGTGGACTAACTCCAATCGCTGCTTCGAGTTTTTTCAAGGGGCAGTTGCTACGCAGCATTTTGCAGTGCGATAAATACTGCCCGCGCGTTGACGCTGTCGGCTCCCTCGTTTAAACAGGCGGCCCCTCCTGTGCGTGTTGTTGCGAAAAAAGCACAAGAGGCCCAAAGCGCGTTTCTCTAAAACCATTGTTTTATCAAGGTTAAGAGAGGCGCATTGGCGCAGGAAATTCTGATGTTGCTTTTACGCAGTAGGAAGGCCCAAGCGTCTGCTCGATCGTTCATCCATTTTTAGGGGGTTCTTAAGTGAACAAACGGACCAAGGCTATTTACGCAGTTGCCGGACTGGCAGCGGCAAGTTGGCTGCCCACTGGCGCATACGCCCAGGCACCAGAACAAAGTGTCGCAGGCGCGATTGAAGAAGTGCTCGTTACGGCTCGCCGCCGTGAAGAAAGCCTGCAGGAAGTGCCCATCGCGATCTCCGCGTTCGGCGGCGAAGACCTCACGCAGCGTGGCGTTGATTCAGTCCAGAACATGAATGCCATTGCCCCGAACCTGTCCGTCATGGGCGGCGGCGCAACTGGCGAATCGCAGGGCAGCTTCCGCGTCCGCGGTATTCCCGGCGTTTCGGTGTACATCGACGGCGTGTACCAGGCCTCGACCGACGGCCTGCTGACGACCAGCGTCGTTGAAGTGGATCGTATCGAAGTGCTGCGTGGCCCCCAGGGCACGCTGTTCGGCAACTCGTCGCTCGGCGGTGCCGTTCACTACATCACCAAGGCACCTGGTGACACATTCGGTGGACGCGTGCAGGCAACAGCCGGCAGCTTCAACCGCCGCGACTTCCAGTTTGCCGTTGACGTGCCGCTGACCGACACGTTCTCGTCGAAGCTGACGTTCGCCAGCCAGTCGCGAGACGGCTTCGTCAACAGCCAGGTCATCGACCGCGCCTATGGTGACGTCAACGACGAGCTCTATCGCGCAGACTTCATGTGGAAGCCGATCGATGGGCTGAGCATCCGCTACAACGCGGAACAGGCCAACACGAATCGTGATGGTCCCGCTCGCGTAGTCCGCAACATCGGTGCAGCCACTTATTTCCCGGGCACCAACACCAGCAGCAACCCGCAGATCCAGGCGTACCAGAACGTCGGCGTGTTCTACAACAACGTCAACAATGCCTCGGGCTTCGCCGGCGGCAACGTCGGTGAGTACGAGACCCGTATCGGTTGGGAAAATCCCGGCCTCGTGATCGACGTGCAGCGTCACTCGCTCGATGCCAACTGGGACATCAACGACAGCTTCCACCTCCGTTCGATCAGCGGCTACCGCGAAACCACCCGCGCCGTGCAGACGGATTTCGACGGTGCCCAGGAAGTGCGGCTGCTGGAGCGTGACTTCCGCGCCCGCTCGATGCAGTTCTCACAGGAACTGCAGCTGCTCGGAACCCATGACAGCTTCGACTGGGTGGTCGGCGCCTACTACTCGAAGGAAAACAACCGGACCCGCACCATCACGTGGGGCATGCCGGAGTTCACCTGCGACCAGTGGAGCGGTGGCGCGAGCAACAATCTGGCACGTACGACTGCTGCCGAAAGAGCGTCCTGCCTTGCGTTGCGCAATCAGGCTCTCGCGGGTGGTCAGGGTGTGACCGCGGCGACCTTCTCCGGTGCAGCGGGTTCAAACAGCGACTCGATGACGCGCGTGCGTCCCGAGACGACTGCGATCTTCGGTGACCTGACCTGGCGTGTGACGGACAAGTTCTCTGCTGCCATGGGCTTGCGCCACAGCACGGACAAGAGTGATGGCAACCAGGTCATCCAGGGCTCGGCGCTCGCTGTACGCGGTGCGTTGCTGCCGGACCAGACCTATGCCGGCAACTTCTTCGGCTTCAACAGCCTGCCAGCATATTCGGCCGGCACTGCAACGGACTTCAGCGCGACCACCAAGCGCCTGACCCTGCAGTACCAGTGGACACCTGACCTGATGACCTATGTCGGCTTCTCCGACGGCTATGGTCCTGGTGGTGTCACGCAGCCGCCGCCCAGCGTGACGGCTTACATGGCCAACGTGCCTGCCGCGCAGAACGACATCCCTGGCGTTCGCGCTTATGGCGAACAGACACTCGACAACTTCGAGGTCGGCATGCGTGCTGACTGGTTCGGCGGTGCCCTGCGTACGAACGTCAGCGCGTTCTACACGGACTGGAAGAACGTGCAGGTCAGCCAGTACGTGGCGACGACCTGGTTCGACACCAACGGCGACGGTCGTGCAGATTCGCAGATCGATGCCAATGCAGACGGCAGGAACGACATCTACGTGTTCCCCAGCCTGCTGACAGTCGGTGTTGCCGCGGCGAAGGCCAAGGGCATCGAGTTCGAAGGCAGCTGGCGTCCCACCACCGACCTGCGGTTCAACCTGAACGTGGGCTGGCTCGATACGGAGTACACGGAACTGGGCGCTGCAGGCCAGGGCGTGATTCCGGCCGTGACCCCGGGCAGCGTGTTCCCGCAGGCACCCGAATTCACGGGTAACTTCGGTGCACAGTACGAAGTGGCGCTGGCGAATGGTTCGATGATCACCCCGCGTATCGACTACACCTACACGGATGACTTCGTGCTGGCGACGGACGATCTGCGGCAGCGGACCCAGAAGGGCTTCGGTCTCCTCAATGCCCGTGTGACCTACGATTCGGGCAAGAACTGGAGCGTGGCGCTGCTTGGTACCAACCTGACGGACGAGTACTACCTGAACTCGGGCTTCTACACGGTGGCCGAACAGATCGACTTCGTGACACTCGGCCGTCCGCGTGAGTACGGCGTAACGTTCAACTTCACGTTCGAGTAATCGCCACCTGAAGATGATCGTGCAATAGCGATCGCTACCGCCGGCCTGCAAGGGTCGGCGGTAACGACCGGACTGAACTGAGCCCGCGGTGACCCCAGGTCATCGCGGGTTTTCTTTTTTGCGCCGCGGAAAACCCGCTGCCGCTTTCTTGACATTTCTTGTCGCGGGTTGCGCTTGCCGGATTGGCAGCCGGGGGCTTGCATACCAGACTTCCCCCCGGCAGCCTTGCTGCCTCTGTATAAAAGCTTTTTTCAGCAAGGGAACGAGCGATGACCACCGACACGAAGGACAGCGATGCAGCCAGCATGAATATGGAAACACCGGGCGGTGTCGATCGACGTTCATTCCTTGGAATGGGAGCGATCGCAGCTGCAGGTGCGCTTGCAGTAGGTGCTGCTTCGAAAGCGGAAGCCGCCGCTCCCGGGTACACCGCTGGCGAAACTGTCGAGACTACGCATGGACGTATTCGCGGCTCACGCCGCGGCAAGGTGCATGCTTTCCGCGGCGTGCCGTATGGCGCGTCCACTGCCGACAGCCGTTTCCTGCCGGCGAAAAAGCCGCAGCCCTGGACCGGGGTGCGCGATGCACTCGAGATCGGACCACGAGCGCCGCAATCGCAGATACGCATCGTCCAGGAATGGGCTGTGCTGTACCGGATGGAAGCGGCGAGCGAAGACTGCCTGACGCTCAATGTCTGGAGCAAAGGCCTGAACGATCGGCAGAAGCGCCCTGTGATGGTCTGGCTGCACGGAGGCGGCTTTGCCGCGGGTTCGGCCGGTGGTCTCCCTTACGACGGCACCAACATGGCTGACAAGCACGACGTCGTGTTCGTCGGCGTGAACCATCGGCTGAATGTCTTCGGTTTCCTGTACCTGCCGGAGATCGGCGGCGAGAAATATGCGCAGGCGAGCAATGTCGGCATGCTCGACATCGTGCAGGCCTTGGAGTGGGTCCGCGACAACATCGAGCGCTTTGGCGGGGACCCAGGCAATGTCACCGTGCTTGGCCAGTCGGGCGGCGGCTCCAAGGTCAGTACGTTGTTGGGCATGCCTGCTGCCAAGGGACTGTTCCATCGCGCCATCGCGCAGAGCGGCTCGCAGGTGCGAAGCCAGACGACCGAGCAGGCAACCCGTACCGCGAGAAACGTGCTGAAGGCGATGCAGATCGAGCCCAACCAGCTCGACCGGCTGCAGCAAGTGCCGTTCTATGTGCTGCGCGATACCCTGACTGCTGCCGACAATGTCGGGCAGTTCTCACCCGTCATGGACGGAAGAACCGTTCCCGCACACATCTTCGATCCTGTGGCGACGCAGATTTCGGCGGATGTGCCGCTGATGATCGGGTCCATGGAAACCGAAGTGACCTGGAACACGGGCCAGAACTACGACAACCTGGACAACGAAGCACTGCGGTATTACGTCAAGACGGCCCTGCGGACGGATGATGCGACGGCAGACAGGACCATCGCGCTGTATCGCCAGAACCGTCCCAAGGCCAGCAATCTCGACCTGTACCTGATCCTGGCTGCGGATGCGTCCGGTTTCCGGGTAGGGACGGGGCGCCAGGCTGACAGCAAGGCCGCGCTCGGCAGAGCCCCTGTCTACAAGTATTACTGGAACTGGTATTCACCGGTGCGCGACGGCGAACTGCGCTGCATGCATTGCATGGATATTCCTTTTGCACTGAACAATATCCAGGTGTCAGCGCCCGTCCTCGGAACCGGCAAGGAACTCCAAAGCCTGGCGGACAAGGTGTCCGGGGCATGGGCCGCATTTGCGCGCACCGGCAACCCGAACCACGCGGGCATCCCCAACTGGACACCGTTCACGACCGCCCGGCGCGAGACGATGGTGTGGAACGTGGAGCCCAAGGTAGTGAGCGATCCGCACGGTGATGAGCTGCGTGCCGTCAACGCGATCATTGCCCAGCGGCCCGTACAGGGCGGCTGATGATCAAAACCGGCCGGGTGATGGCGACGCGAGAGCTTTCCTTCACCCGGCTGCAATGTGCTCTCCGGCAGCGATGATTTCGGGTCATGATAGGCCCCAGAAAATATCGGTTCTGGGAGGCCGGGGACTTTCTCTATAGTCCACAGGCTAAGGATTCATAACGCACGAATAGCGGCTGTATTGGGGGATTCACTGTGGTTAATCGAGCCCGCGTTTCAGGCCTCGTTCTGGCTTTTGCTGCCGCCCTGGCCTGCGCCCCTGCCTTTGCGCAGATGGACATGACAGGCAAATGGCAGCCCCGACTGCATGAGGACTTTCCCGAGCGCATTCCTGGCCCCGAGCTCGGCGACTATTCAGGCTTGCCCGTCAACGATGCAGCCCGCCTCTTCGCCGACAGCTGGGACCCCGCGCGTCTGACCCTTCCCGAGCACCAGTGCCGCGTGCACACCTCGCCTTACATCCATCGCGGTCCGCACAACATGCGGATCTCGGAAGTGCGCGATCCGAGCACGCAGATCCTGAAGGAAATCAGGATCTACATCAGCACCTACGAGCAGACGCGGATCATCTACATGGATGGTCGTGCGCACCCGAACGATCTTGTCCCGCATACGTGGATGGGCTTCTCCACTGGCAAGTGGGACGGTGACATGCTGAAAGTGCACACGACCCACATCAAGCAGAACTGGATCCGTCGCAACGGCCTGCCGCAGAGTGACGCTGCCGAGATGGAAGAAGTGTTCGTGCGCAACGGCGACATGCTGACGCACATGTGGACGGTTCGTGACCCGGACTACCTCACCGAGCCGCTGACCAAGAACGAAAACTACATGCTGAACCCGCGCATCGAGGGCCAGGCAGCATGGACCTATCCGTGCGTCGCCGTGGTTGAAGTACCACGCGAGCAGGGTGATGTTCCTTACTACCTCCCGGGCCAGAATCCGAACTTTGACGAGCTCTACCACCGCTGGAACATCAACCATGAGGGATTCCGTGGTGGGGCGGCAACCATGTACCCGGAGTGGGCGAAGTCCCACCAGGTTGCGGAGCGGACTCGCTGAGCGAACCATGATGACGACACAGAGCAGAATCACGTTTGCAGGTTGGGCGCTCGCCCTGTCGGTTTCCCTGGCAGGCACCGCGGCGTTTGCGCAATCGGACCTCACCGGTCGGTGGCAGCCACGGCAGCACGAGGATCAGCCTGAGCGCGGTCCGGGTCCGGAACTCGGCGACTATCTCGGCCTGCCCGTGAACGATTCAGCACGCCTGTTCGCGGATAGCTGGGATCCGGCGCGTCTGACGCTTCCCGAGCATCAATGCCGCGTCCATACGACACCCTATATTTTTCGCGGTCCGCTCAACCTGCGTATCTGGGAAGAACGCAATGCCAATACCCAGGTCCTCGAGAAGGTGATGATGTACATCCGCACCTACGAGCAGACCCGGACGATCTACATGGATGGCCGGCCTCATCCGGACGATCTCGCGCCGCATACGTGGATGGGTTTCGCGACCGGCAAATGGGATGGCGATGCCCTGATCGTGACGACCACGCACATCAAGCAGAACTGGGTGCGTCGCAATGGCATCCCGCAGAGCGATCGTGCGGTCCTGATCGAGCGCTTCCAGCGTCATGGCGACCTGATGTCGCACATCTCGGTGGTGCAGGATCCCGTTTATCTCACGGAGCCGCTGACGAAGAGCGAAACATTCGTGATGAATCCTCGTATCGAAGGCCAGGCAGCCTGGACCTATCCGTGCGTGGCAGTCGTCGAAGTCCCCCGTGAACAGGGCGATGTCCCGCACTTCCTGCCCGGCCAGAATCCGAATCTCGCCGAGCTGCCGAGGCGCTGGAATATTTCGCACGACGCGTTCCGGGGCGGTGCGATCACCATGTATCCCGAATACGTGAAGACGCACCAGATTCCCGAGCGGACGCGGTAGCAGCCACTACCGAGGATGATCACGCGGGCTGCATGAAGCCCGCGGGATTCGCAGTCCGCAATGGTATTGCGGGACTTAAGCGGCTTTATTTCCCGGTACGTTCTTGTCCAGCCAGTTGAACAGCACCTGCGAAATCTCGCGGTTGTTCTTTTCCATCATCATGAAATGCCCGTTGCCGTGGATGCCGAGCGCAGCGAGCTCGACATGATCGACAGCACAGCCCGCCTGCTTGAGATAAGCAGCGGTGCCCCAGTCATAAGGAACGTGGTACGAAGCTTCCGACGTCACGAACATGATCGGAATGCCTGCCAGGTTTTTCAGCTTGCGGGCGGGCTCAACCTGTAACTGACACGCCTGGTAGCCGGGCTTCGGCGCAGGCTGCGTAAAGGTCTTGAGGTCTTCAGGCCGGGCTGCCGGCGGATCGTAAGCGAGCGGACTCGCTGCAACGCCCCACTGCAACGGTCCCATCGGCGGACCGTTGGGTTCAATGGCGAGAATGCCTTTCACGAGATGCGGTCGTGCGTTAGCCGCGATCCAGCAGAAAGGTCCACCCATGGAATGCGCCATCACGATCGCAGGACCGATCTTGTCGAGCAACTCGCCTGCGAGGCCGGCCCAGATCTCATGGGTCAGAGGCAGATCAGTCAGAAACGCGCCGCCCTGGCTCGCTGCGGCCTGATCGACAGTCGGATCGCCGATCTGCCCTGTCGAGCCCGGCCACTGGGTGTGCAGATGAGCGGTGACCGTACGGTTCTGTGCCTTCTCCGGCGCGGAGAACTGGCGTTCCATGTTCTCGTACGTTGCAGCCGGACGGTAAGGACCATCCAGCTCGGGGTGATAGGGCGAGCGGCCATGTCCGGGTCGATCGACGACATAGACCTTGTAACCCTGTTCCAGGAAATGCGTTGACCAGCCGCGACGACCGTCGGGCGTACCGATCCAGTCGAGCCCCTGTCCACCACCACCGTGAACGATGACGACCGGATAGGGATGCCGCACGCGCGTCGGAATCTGGTATTCGACGTATGCCTGTGCGCCATTGATGACGTTGCCGCGTGCAAGCTCCACGCGCTTTACGCCCAGCCAGAAGAAACTTGATTCAGCGATGTCGAGGACGGGATCGGCAGCGTTCCCTTTCTTCGACTGCGTGGAAGCCGCATCGGCAACGCTGCCGAGCGTCAATCCAGCAGCGGCGGCGATTGCAGTCGAGTGGGCAATGAACTCGCGACGCGTGAGCTGCGAATCGGAAGAGGATGCGCCATTCATTTCAGTGGTGATGTCTGTGTCTTTCATGAGAGGTGTTCCGCTGTTCATGCACGAGCCTTCGGAGCCTTGGCCGAGATCCAGCCATGGATCACGTCGAAGACTTCGCGTCTATTGGTTTCCACCATCATGAAATGGCTGTTGCCGCGGATGCCACGTTCGCCGAGGCGAATGAAATCGACAGCGCAGCCCGCCTGCCGCAGGAATTCTACGGAAGGCGGATCAGTCAGTGCGTGGCGCGGTGAACTTTCGCCGAGAACAAAACTGATCGGGATGCCTTGCAGGTTCTTCAGCTTTCGCGGCGGATCGGCTTGCAGCTTGTACGCAGGCAATCCCGAGGCGGCCGGCACATCACGCGTCGCAAGCTGGCTTGCGTCCGAGACCGGCGGGTCATACGCCACCGGACTCGAACTCAATCCCCACGTCAGGTTACCGAAGGGAGGGCCTGCGGGTTCAACAGCGACGATTGCTTTGACGAGGGCAGGGCGCTGATCCGCAACTACCCATGCGAAGGGTCCACCGGCCGAATGAACGAGAACAATCGCAGGCCCGATCCGATCGAGCAGCTCGGCACCGCGGCTCGCCCAGAGAGAATGCGCGAGAGTCTGATTCTGCAGAGCTGCATTCTGTCCGGCCTGAAAGCGGTCGAGCAGCGGATCACCGACTTTGCCAGTGCCGTTCCAGCGGGGCGTGGAGCTGGTCGCTGCGGCTTCGAAGTCCGCTTCGATGCCTTCAATCGTTGGTACGGGCGTAGGCGGTCCGAGGGCATCGGGATGGTAAGGCGCGCGGCCATGACCAGGGCGATCGACAACATACGTCCTGTAACCCTGTTGCACGAAGTAATGCGCCCAGCCGGCTTCGCCGTCTCCAAGGCCCATGTAGTGAGTGCCCTGGCCGCCACCGCCGTGCACGAGGACGATGGGGAACGGCTGCGTCACCTCCGCGGGAATCATGTACTGCACGTACATCTGTCCGCTGGCGATGGTGCCGTAATCGGTTTTCTTTCGTTCAACGCCGACCCAGAAGAAACCCTGATCGGACAGCCGCATGGCCGTAGCCGTGCTGCGCGCTTGTTGTGCCATGACTTGTAATACCTTTATCTAAGGCTCAGGCCTTCACGTTCTTTGCGATCCGGCTTTCAATGACATCGAAGGCCTTACCGCTGTCCCGGGCCTGTCCGCCATTCACTGCGACCTGGTCGTTGGTTTTTTCCGTGCGCATGTTTCCCCCTTGATCGAATGCCGATGCGCCCGTTTCAGATCTCGTAGTCGCCCAGGCGGCGTTCGGTGCGCAGCGGCCCGAACAGTTTCTTGAATTCATCATGCAGCGGATGCACCTGGTAGGCATCGAGCGCGGCCCAGCTCTCGAATTCGGACACGAGAATGAGATCGGCGGAATCGGGCGTGCGGGACTTGTCGACGCCGAGGTCGATCATGATCAGTCCGGGGACTTCGGCGCGCATCGCCGAAATGCATTTCTGGAGCACGTCCATCTGCACGGGATTCCCGGTGACCCCGTCGAAATCCTTGAGCCGCCACATCACTACGTGCCTGATCATTCTTCATTCTCCTAAAGGATTTCGCGCAAAGACGGGTGACCTTACACGCGTCGAATACGGGTGCCAAGTCATGCAGCCGGTGTGGCTCAACTCGGCCGAAAACTCAAGTTGAAGCGCCTCGTTTGACACGCCGCCGACGGCCCTGTCCTGACCTGTCGAACAGCGCAGTGAGTTGCGCAACGATGGCTTCACCCAGTTCGTCCGGGGTGGCGAGGGTAATCGACCGGCTGTAGTACCGGGTGACGTCGTGTCCGATGCCGATGGCGAACAGTTCGACGGGCGAGCGCTGTTCGATCCACTGGATGACGGTGCGCAGGTGCCGCTCGAGATAGAACGGGTCATTGGCCGCCAGCGTTGCATCGTCCACCGGCGCTCCGTCTGAAATCACCATCAGGATGCGGCGCGGTTCGGAACGGGCGAGCAGGCGCTCATGGGCCCACAGCAGGGCTTCGCCATCGATGTTTTCCTTGAGCAGATTGTCCATCAGCATGACGCCGAGATTGCGTCGCGAGCGCCGCCACGGCGTGTCTGCACTCTTGTAGACGATGTGCCTGAGGTCGGTCAGTCGGCCCGGTTCTTCCGGGCGGTGATCAGCCATCCATTTCTGCCGCGATTGTCCGCCGCGCCAGCTGTTGGTGGTGAAGCCGAGGATTTCCGATTTCACTCCACAACGTTCGAGGACCGTGCCCAGGATTTCCGCGCACATGGCGGCCATGGCGATTGGCCAGCCGCGCATCGATCCGGAATTGTCGATCAGGACCGTGACTACGGTGTCCGGGAAGCGCGTTTCGGTTTCCTGCTTGAATGCCAGTGATTCGAGAGGATGCGTCACGACGCGGGTGAGGCGGCTGGTATCGAGCAGTCCTTCTTCCATGTCGAATTGCCAGGAGCGAGTCTGGAGCGCCAGCAGATGACGCTGCAATCTGTGTGCCCAGCGTGCGACGCTGTCGGTCTTGCCTGTCAGCTGCTCATCGAGCTTGCGCCTGAGGCGCGTCAGTTCTTCCTCGCTGCAGAGATCGTCCGCTGCGGTGACCGTGTCGAATTCGGTTGTGTAGGGCCTGTACGCCGGCAGTGAGGCAGGCTGATCCTTCGCCAGCGCCACCGGTTCGTTACGCGCTTCCTGCACCTTCATTCCCCGCAAGGGGTCCCATTCGCCGTCTTCCGATTCTGCTTCGATATCTTCGGTCTGCTCGGAAGTGCTTTCGTCTTCGTCCTGCTGTGCTTTGTCCCGCGATGGTTCGGATTGCTCTTCCGGTTCTTCAGGGGGCGTCGAAAGCCCCAGGAGGCGGGCCACGACCAGCGCCTGGCGTGCGAAAGCCTCCTGATCTTCTGCATGCGGTCCCAGCGCTTCGATACTGGCTGCGACTCGCGCGTCGACGAACGAGTGGCCATCCCGATTCAACACGTCAATCCGTTCAGGAGGCAACGGTGCACCCAGTTGCTGGCGAGCGATATCTGCAACGTTCCTGATGATTTCCTCGGCACGCGCCTGTTCGGGCTGCAGCGGCCTGCCCAGGCTGACTCGCCATGGACGCTGGAACGCTGCGAGATCCTGCTGCACGCCGATCATGTGCCGGGACCCCAGCGCTTCCACGCGAGCCTGTTCCAGCAGTGCATGGAATTTCCGCTGCAACGGTTCCGTGGGCGCATGGCGCTGGAATATCCGCTGATCGGTGTGCAGGGCACGTAGTCCCAGCGCATCGACGGAACCGCGCCAGCGCGCAAGCTCAAGCGCAGAAGGATTTGATGGAGCGGCCTGCAACAGTGCAGCGGCTCCCGGCAGCGATTGCGGTTGAGCCTCGATGGGTGGAGGCGCATCCGCCCGGCGTGACAACGCTTTCAGGACGACAGCGGAAACCTGTCGCAGCTGCTGGCCTGGTTGCTTGCGCGTTTGCGTCATGCGGCCTGCGTGCCGGCTATTTCAAGGCGATTGCGGCTTCCACCAGATCCACGCCGAAGCAGCGCTGATAGAACTCCGCAATGATCGGCCGCTCCGCTTCATCGCATTTATTGAGGAAGGCGAGCCTGAATGCGTATTCGACCTGGCCGAAGATGGTGGTGTTCTCTGCCCAGTTGATCACTGTCCGCGGTGACATGACAGTGGACAGTTCTCCCGCCATGAAAGCGGTGCGAGTCAGGCCGGCAAGGGCGACCATGCGATGCACGGTCTCGCGGCCTTCTTTCGTCGCAAAGACCGGCACTCGCGCGAGAACGATTTCGACTTCTGCTTCAGGCGCCAGGTAGTTGAGCGTCGCAACGATGTTCCAGCGATCCATCTGTCCCTGGTTGATCGTCTGGGTGCCCTGGTAAAGGCCGCTGGCATCGCCGAGCCCCACCGTGTTTGCAGTCGCGAACAAGCGGAAAGCCGGATGTGGACGGAGCACACGGCTCTGGTCGAGCAGAGTCAGTTTGCCCTGTGCTTCCAGAACCCGCTGCAGCACGAACATGACGTCCGGCCGCCCCGCATCGTATTCATCGAAAATGAGCGCCACTGCGCGTTGCAACGACCACGGCAGAATCCCTTCCCGGAATTCGGTGACCTGCTGGCCGCTGCGAATGGCGATCGCATCCTTGCCGATCAGATCGATGCGGCTGACGTGGCTGTCGAGGTTGACGCGGATGCAGGGCCAGTTGAGCCGTGCCGCGACCTGCTCGATGTGTGTGGATTTGCCCGTGCCGTGGTAACCCTGCACGAGCACGCGCCGGTTGTGCGCAAAGCCGGCAAGAATGGCGAGCGTTGTTTCACGATCGAAGCGGTAGGCCGGGTCGATGTCGGGAACGTGTTCGGAACGCTGGCTGAAGGCAGGAACGGAAATATCGCTGTCGATATTGAAAACCGTCCGCGCGGGGACGGAAATATCCGGAACCGCAAGAAGCAACTGCTCCTCCCGGCTCTCGCGATCGCTCGACGCTTCCGCCATGGACTTCTCGCTTGTTGTTCAGGCCGCCTGCAGAAGCACCTGACCATCGACCACTTTGACCGGAACGGGCTCGAGGGCCATCCCTGTCGCCGGACCATCAATACACATTCCATCCTCGAAACGGAAGATCGCGCAATGGAACGCGCACATCACCTGGTTGCGGTCCGAGATCAGGAACGTCTGCGGTTTCGCGTTGAGCGGCAGCGAAAAATGCGGGCAGCTGTTCACGTAGGCCCAGACGGCTGCGCCGTCGCGAAACGCGATCAGGCGCAGCTTCCTGAAGCCTTCACCGTAAGTGACCTCGAGCGCCGAGCCGTCAGGAATGGCTTCGGCCGCACACAGCGTAGTGCCCGGTACCGGCGCGTTGGGATGCTCCCGCCAGGACGGCATGTTTCACCGCGGATAGTGCGGGGGAATCTGCGCGTCGACGTTCACCCAGACAGACTTCGCATCGGTGTAGTCGTGCATGGCTTCGAAGCCCATCTCGCGACCATAGCCCGAGCTGCCGACGCCGCCGAAAGGCGAACCCGGATTGACGCGCTTGTAGCAGTTGATCCAGACCATGCCGGACTTCATCGATGCGGCGATCTTGTGGGCACGCTGCAGGTTGGTCGTCCACAAGCCGCCGCCAAGACCGTATTCCGTCGAGTTGGCGATCTGGATGGCTTCCTCGTCCGACTCGAAGGTGTTGACCGACACGAACGGGCCGAATACTTCTTCCTGACAGATGCGGTCCTGGGGCTGCGCCCTGACGATGGTGGGTTCCACGAAGAAACCGTTGGCGAGTTCCGGAGCATCGGGACGCTTGCCGCCCGTGAGGATTTCTCCGCCTTCCTGCTGCGCGATCTGGCAGTAGTTGAGTACGCGCTGCTGGTGCAGCTTCGAGGTGAGCGGGCCCATCTCCGTGCTCGGATCGAGCGGGTTGCCCAGCTTGATCGATTTGGCGAGCTTGATGAAGCCGTCCAGGAATTCATCGGCAATCTTCTTGTGCAACACCAGACGCGAACCTGCGATGCAGGCCTGACCCTGGTTGTGGAAGATCGCGAATGCGCTGCCATTGATGGCAGCCTTGATGTTGGCATCGGCGAACACGATGTTGGCGCCCTTGCCACCGAGTTCGAGCTGCACGCGCTTCAGGTTAGTGGAAGAAGCCTGCACGATCTTGCGTCCGACCGCGGTCGAGCCCGTGAAGCAGATCTTCTGTACGTCCATGTGTTCGGCAAGGTGCTGGCCTGCAATCGAACCGTGGCCCGGCAGGATGTTGACGACGCCGGGAGGAATTCCGACCTGCGCCATGAGTTCCGCGATCTTGAGGGAGCTAAGCGGAGTGATCTCGGCTGGTTTCATCACGATGGTGTTGCCGGCGGCGAGGGCCGGTCCCATCTTCCAGCTCGTGAACATGAGCGGGAAGTTCCAGGGCACAACCTGTCCGACGACGCCCAGTGGTTCACGCAGCACGTAGTTCAGGAAGCCCTGTTCAACAGGCACAACACTGCCCTGGTACTTGTCGGCCATGCCGCCGAAGTACCGGAAGGTCACGGCAGTGCGGGGAACATCCAGGCTTCTGCTGTCGCGGAGGGGATGGCCGGTATCGAGCGATTCAATCTGCGCGAGCTCTTCGGCATTGGCTTCGATGGCATCCGCGAGCTTGAGCAGCAGACGTCCACGCTGCATGGCGGCCATGTCGCGCCAGGCCGGGAAAGCCTTGCGTGCTGCGGCTACAGCCTTGTCGACATCGGCTGCTTTCGCTTCCGAAACATCGGCAATCGTCTCGCCGGTAAAAGGATTCACGGTCGGGAAGGTCGCGCCGTCCGCCGCATCGACGAACTCGCCACCGATGAACAGTTTGGTTTGCAGTTTCATTTGAGTCACTTGCCGTCTTGAGGATGCCGCTCCCAGGTCAGATGGGGGCGGGATACCGGGAAAAAAAGTGGCGGCCAATGGCCGCCACTTGTTCGATTACTGAAAGAACCCGATCAGAAGTTCACAGGGTACGGAGGCAGCTCGCCGCTTTCGTACATGTCGGGCAACTCGGGAGTGGCGTTTTCCCACACGAGCAGCATGGAGCGCTTCTTCGAGAAGCCCTGGTGACGGATGTTGGCCGGCATGCATGCCACGTCGCCAGCTTTCATGATGG
This sequence comes from Steroidobacteraceae bacterium, assembly GCA_965279735.1. GTDB lineage: Bacteria > Pseudomonadota > Gammaproteobacteria > Steroidobacterales > Steroidobacteraceae > CAIUGU01. The sequence goes on from OZ257260.1 coordinate 3,797,197, forward strand.
CCTTGGCGCGGGGCGAGCCCGTCAGCTTGTCCTCGACTTCCCATTCGATCTCGTCGGAGAGCTGCACGAACCACTCCACGCGGTCGTTGCCGTGCTTGATCGGCAGGATGTATTCCTCGGTCGTCGGGCAGCACAGGCTGCGGCCGCAAACGGAAGTTACCGAAGGATTCCACGTGACGTCCGAACGCGAGAGGTACGCGAACAGGTTCATCGCGTGCACATCCGTTTCGAAACCCTTTTCGGCGTGGATTTCAGGCTGGTCCTGGACCACGTCGGCGAAGGCACGGTTCACCGGATAGCCATTGGCGTCGGTGCGCAGTTCCGCATCGCCTGGCAGGCCGGGCATGCGCTTGCAGGCCTGGCGCTGACGCTCGATGGCATCGATATTCGAACCATTCTTCTTCCCGACCCAGCTCTTGCCGGTTTCATCGGGAGCTGCGAAGGGATCGAAGCCTTCATTGGTGTAGTCGGCCATGATGGCCTTGAAGGTGGCCATGATTTCCGGCGTATCGAATGTCTCGACGAGGTCGAGGCCTTTCTCGTGATACGTGGGCGAGTAGCGGCCGGCATAGAACTCGACCTGGCCGTACTTGTTGCGGGTGCCGATCATCGAATCGAAGTTCACCCAGCCGTAGAAAAAGCCCCAGGCGATGTCACGCATCATGGCGCGCAGAAATGCGTCCGCCGGCATGATGTGCTTCATCTGCTGGCCGCCTTTCACGGGCCACGAGACGTGCACGAAATATTCGTCCCGGGTGAAGGTGAAATTGCCGAGCTTGAACGTGCGATAGCCCGTCTCGTTGCTAGGCGCGGATGCCTTCACTTCCACTTTTGCTGCTGCGCTCATTTACCTGATTCCTCCAGAAACTTAAGGGACCCGGGATCTTGGCCGGTCACCAGAACATGCCATTACTTGTAGCAGATTTCCGCCCACTTTTGCACCGACAGGTCGCCCTGCATCGTCTGCATCATCATGACGCCGGTCTTGGTGGCGGTGAAGCGATAGGCCGCTCCGGCCGGCAGCAACGCCTGGTGTCCACGCTTGCAGATGACGTAACCCATCTTCTTCCCGACCGGCTCACCCTTGACCTTGACCGCGCCCTGCTTATCGGGGGCGACTACGGCGTTCGGGTTGTCGAGCTTCACCAGGTCGACCCGCACTTCGCCGTCCATGACGATGGCGAACTCGTCGTGTGCGACCGCGAACCAGTCGGAGACACCTTCGGCACGCACCGCTTCGATGACGTATTCGAGATTGATGGCGACCATCACCTTCTCGTATGGCTTCGACTTTGCTGCCACGTCGAAAATGTTCGAGAAGACGTAGTTCTTGGGATCATCGTTGATGATCTTGAGCTCGCCCTTCGTGTAGTCGTTCAAGGAGCCGAAAACAGTCTGGAATTCACTCATCGCGTATCCTTAAGGTCTTGATCTGTTTCTTTATATTTGGCGTGCTGCCCCTGTTTCAAAGGGACCGCTACAAAAAAATCATCATGAAGCGGGGTCACCGTCATCATGAAGTGAAGTCAGCAATCTTAAGCGGGCGACCCGCCTGAATACAAATTGTCTGACCGCAACGGGCCGCTGGAATTCCGCGCGTCGTGAGTCATGTTGCACGCAAGTGGCTTCGCCGAAAGACCGAAAAAGCCGGTCGCTTCACTTGAGGAACAGATTGGCGACTGGCGAATATGACAAATGCGGTGGCGCCCGTTCTTCCGCCTTCGCGCGAGAGCTTGATCATCCGGCCATGACATTCGCCGATTTTGCGTCGCAATATCCAGCCTCGCCCGGAAATTCGCGAACGCTGCCTTAAAGCAGCGCTGCAAACGACGGCAGCAGTCGGCCGGCGGTGATGATGCCGGCCCAGAGGAACAGGGAGAGGCCGCAGACGATCTTGGCGTGGGTCGGTGCGTCGATCCCTGAACCCCAGTCCGGGACAAAGCGCGCGAGCTTGAGCTCGAACCACAGGGCGTTCAGACCCGCCAGCAGGATGAACACCATCTTGACCTGGAACGACGGGTTCACCCCATAGCCCACCGGGTCGGACAGGAAGAACAGCACCCCGGTGATCAGGTTGATCCCAAAGCCCACGAACACCAGCGGCAACAGCTTATGCAGCGGCGCGACGGGCAAGCCTTTGCCCACCCCCAGGACTCTCAGGTCCAGGGCCGCAATGCCCCCGATCAGGATCGCGAGCCCAATGAAGTGCAGCGATTCGAGCACCGGGAAGATCCACACCGAGGTTTTGACCGTCGTGCCGATCCACGTCCCGGTCAGCGATTCGAGGAGTGACATCATCTTGAGTTCTTCTGGCTTGTCGGGCGGGTTGTCTTGAACAGGGATTAGAACGGCGAGGACAGGTAGGCGATCAGCCGGCCGGCCACGATCGCCCCGGTCCAGCTCACGAGGGACGTCACCGCCAGCACCCGGGCCAGCACCGGCGTCTCCCGGGTGTCCTCAGGGAGCACCTTGTTGTTCAGGTACACGGCAATCAAGAGCCCGACCACGATCGAGAAGATCTTCCAGCGGAAGGAATTGCTGTGATAGTCCTTGGTGGCATCGGCCATGAACAGCACCACGCCTGAGATGGCGTTGAAGGTGAAGCCCACCCACACCCACGGCATCAGGCGCCGCAGCGACGACAACGGCAACGGCTTGGCAAAGCCCAGGATCCGCAGGTCGATCACCAGCAGCAATCCCACCAACAACCCCAATCCCAGCGAGTGGAAGGTCAGCAGCACCGGGTACCCCCAGATCGACCCCAGCACCCACTGCGACAGGCTCAATCCCTCCAGCATCAATAGAAAATTGTCCATCCGGTCTCTCTGATCTTAAAGGCGTCTTTGTTCAGGCTTCGGCCGCCTTGGCTGGCGGCAAATCATTCAAGGACGAGGCGTAATCCCCTGATAAGCATCTTCCAGCAGCTGCCGGATGCTGTCCCGGGTTAGCGGGCGGGGATTGAAATAAGGGGTCTGGGTTGCGAGATCAGCGGCCTTGTCGAGATCCTGCGGCGTCAGGCCCATGGCCTTGAGCGAAGCGGGTGCCCCTACGGATTGACCGAGGTTATACAGGGCGCTCGCCACGTTGGGCGTCCCCAGCGCGGCTGTCAGCCGGCGCTTTGCATCTGGCGCGGCATCGAGATTGAAGGCCGTCGCATAGGGGAGTACCACTGCGTGAGTATCGGCGTGAGGCAGATTGAAAGTGCCGCCCAGCGTGTGACAGAGCTTGTGATGTAAAGCCATGCCGACGGAGCCCAGCACAATTCCGCCCATCCACGCGCCATAGAGCGCGCCGCCCTGAGCTTCAAGATCCTTCGGGTTCTTGAACACCCGCGGCAGGGCCTCCGCCATCGCGCGGATTCCTTCCTGGGCCAGCGTCGACATCAGTGGCGTCTTGTTCTCGGCGTATAAAGCCTCGACACAGTGCGCCATGGCATTGATACCGCTGGGGCCCGCGATCTTCGGCGGCAGGCTCGTCAGCAGTTCCGGATCGTAAATCACGGACTTCGGCTGGACCTTGGGATCCTTGCCCGTCTTCTTGAGGCTGCCGGCGGTCAGACCCCAGACAGGGGTCATTTCCGATCCAGCGTAGGTCGTCGGAATCGCGATGATCGGTAGTCCCATGTCGAGAGCGATCGCCTTGGCGAGTCCGATCGATGACCCGCCTCCCAAGCATACGCAGCCATCCGCCCCGACTGCCTTGATCTTTGCCTTGCCGGCCTCTGCGATTTCCACCGGAACGTGGACTGCAACCTGGTCATAAACACCGGCACTCAGGCTGCCCAGCTGTTCAGACAATGCGGTGGCCGTCCCGACATGGATCGGATCGGCAATCAGGAGCACCCGCTTCAGTCCGAGTGCCTCGACTTCCTGCTTGAGCAGGCTCCGGCGACCGGGACCAAAGACCACGCGCAGACGCGGCAAATCAAAAATGAAAGGATCCATGACTTGAGCGTCCTCCCGACTGCGACGCTCCCTGGCAGCGCCATTTCCGGCCGATTTTTAGAGGCGTCTTTATACTCACGGACGCCCGGACTGTCGACATCAATCTGTTGTCTTTCGAGGATCACATTGCAGTGCAAAGCGCGGATTCGGCATCACATTTCTTTACACAATTGGTGACGGGTCGCGGTCGACAGGTTCGGGATGGCTGACGTATCATTCTGAAATCTCATACGCATCATGAATAAAGATTGCCGTAAGGGCGTTCGGTGCAGTCATCGATGCTCAAACCTGGGGGGAGGACAAGGGTCCTCAGTCCTGCTGCAGGCATGACCGCGGGGTCTTTTTTAAAGATCCCATGGCGGAAAGCAGGTGGCAGACGGTCTAGATACAGTCGGGCGGATATTTACATCCGGCCGCTGCTTTGCGTGTCAGGAGCCCGGCTTCCGGCATCGCTGGCGTTAGTCTCATGGAGCTGACGGATCACGGAGCGGGCCCGGAGTTTGTAGTCGTGCAGAAGCGCGATTCCATGCCGGGACGCACCAGGCTGATTGCGGCAATTTGAATCAATTCGGGATTTGCAGAGGTTTTTAAAGTCATGCGCATCCACAACCGAACCACGATCGCTGCTGCACTCCTTTTGCTCGTCAGCACCTCGGCAATGGCCGAGATCGACCTGTCTGGCGTCTGGGGTGTCCGTTTCCATGAAGACCAGCCAGAGCGCATCCCCGGGCCGGACATGGTCGAGTACGAAGGCGTGCCCATCAACGATGCGAACCGGGCTCGTGGTCTGTCATGGGATCCTTCGATCCTCACGCTGGAAGAGTATCAGTGCCGTCCGCACCCTTCCGACTACTTCACGCGCTTCTCGCCGGAACGTATCTGGAAGACGATTGATTCCGAGACCCAGGCGACTACGGCCTGGAACATCCGCAAGGAATGGCAGGCCGCCGAGCGGACCGTGTGGATGGATGGCCGCGACCGTCCGCCGGCCTATGCCGCTCATACATTCCAGGGCTTTTCCCTCGGCAAGTGGGACGCTGATGTCCTGACCGTCGAGACAACGCATCTCAAGCAGGCATATGTCCGCCGCAATGGACTGGCGCGCAGTGATATTGCAACCACCCGCGAACACTATGTCCGCCACGGAGACAACCTCACCATCGTCGCCGTGATTCATGATCCGGTTTATCTCACCGAGTCGTTCATCCGCAGCAGCGACTACGTGTTGAACAACAAGCAGAACATCGCGCCTTATCCCTGCGATACGGTCGTCGAAATCGTCGGCCAGGCCAAGGGCTACGTGCCGGCCTACCTGCCCGGCAAGCACCCTTCCGAATGGGAATATGCCGACCGCAACAACCTTTCCCATGCAGCGGTCCTGGGCGGTGCGCAGACCATGTATCCGGAATTCATCGAGAAAGGATTGGCGACAGGCAACAAGCGCTGATCTGCTATTTCATCTGCAATTCGGCGTACTTCCGGCAGGGAGGTTCGCCGGCAAGCTTCTTCAAGCTTGATCAAGAGTTTGTGAAACGGGGGAGCCCTAAGGTATGAGCATGAACAGGACAATATTCAAACAAGCCAAGGTAGTGACGCTCGCTGTTGCCGCCGTTCTGGGTGCGGCATCGCTCGCCATGGCAGCGCAGCCGCGCGCGAACCGCAACGCTCCCGCGACCCCGCCGCAGCAGGCGCAGAATTTCGACAATGTGCAGATCGGGGTCCTGCCGATCCGCGACAACATCTACATGCTCGTGGGCGCGGGCGGAAACATCACGCTGCAAGTGGGTGACGAAGGCGTTCTGATCGTCGACACGCAGTTCGCGCCTTTGTCGGACAAGATCCTGACGGAGATCCGCAAGATTTCGAAGGGCCCGATCCGTTACATCATCGATACGCACGCGCATGGCGATCATGTTGGCGGCAATGCGAATTTCGCCAAGGCAGGCGCATCGGTGGCCGGCGGAAACATGCTGGGCCCTCTCGCTGTTGCGGCACAGGGTCAGGGCGGTGCGGCACCGGCTGGCGCGCTCGCCACCATTCTGGCTCACGAAAACGTGCTGATGCGCCTTGAGCAGCAGACGGGTGCGCAGGCGATTCCATCGGAAGGCTTGCCGTCGACGACGTACATTTCCGAATTCAAGGATATCTATTTCAACGGCGAATCCATCCGGCTGTTCCATGAGCCCAATGCGCACACCGACGGCGACACAATGGTCTATTTCCGCCGCTCCGACGTGCTGAGCACGGGCGACGTGTACAACACGAACACGTATCCGGTGATCGACAAGGATCGCGGCGGCAACATCCAGGGCATCCTGAATGCGCTGAATCACATCCTGGAAATCACGATCCCGAAGGATCGCCAGGAAGGTGGCACGATGGTGATTCCGGGCCATGGTCGCCTGTCCGACGAGGCCGATGTCGCCGAATACCGTGACATGGTCACGATCATTCACGACCGCATCAAGGACATGGTCAGCAAGGGCATGACCCTCGAACAGGTCAAGGCCGCCAAGCCGACGATCGACTACGATCCGCGCTACGGTGCGACCACGGGTTTCTGGACGACTGACAAGTTCATTGAAGTTGTCTACAACGATCTCAAGGCAGGGGCTTGAAGTCTGGACGCCCGCGCTACTGACCGGCACCAAGCCGGCGAAAGAGTCAGGGCAGCGAGCAGATACTAAAGACGATGTTTGGATATTTTTGAGGAGAACTTAGATGCAAGGTAACAAGGCAAAGTGGCTGACGGCTCTGGTAGCTGGCGCCGTCGTGGCGGGTGTGCCGGCGTATGCGCACCACTCGTTCCCGGCGACGTACTTCGTCGATCAGCACACGCAGATCGAAGGTGAAGTGGTGCAGTTCCTGTTCCGCAATCCGCACGCGTTCATTCACGTGATGGCGCCGGACAAGGACGGGGCGATGCAGCGTTGGGCCGTGGAGTGGGGCGGCGGTGCCGCACTTGCGCGTGACGGCAACGTGAGCAAGGACACGCTGAAGCCTGGCGACAAGGTCGTGGTGCAGGGCCAGCCTGGCCGTAATCCTGCGGATCACCGGATCCGTCTGGTGCACATCGCGCGTCCGGCGGATGGTTGGGAGTGGGGCGGCGACTTCGACTGACCTGAAGGCGGCTGAACGGATTCGAGGACGGCGGAGTGGCTGTGTCAGGCACAGCACTCCCGCCGTGCGCCTCAGCGTCGCGGCAGTTTGATGCAATCGCTTAAAGAAAATCGGTGGAGAAACAGACAATGAAATTCCGGATGGTAAAGCGCACTTCGCTGCTCATGGTGATGGCGGTACTGTCCCTCGGGGGAGTGGTGGCGAATCAAGCCGAGGCTGGTCAGGCCCCGGCGCCGGCCAGAAGTCCTCGCGAGGCAGCACCGTTCGATCTGACGGGTTACTGGACCGCTGTGGTCAGCGAAGACTGGCGCTGGCGGATGGTGACCCCGGCGAATGGCGATTTCGCCAGCATCCCGTTCAACGACGAAGGCGTGAAGGTGGGCAAGGAGTGGGATCCCGCGAAGGATGCCGCTGCTGGCAACCAGTGCAAGGCGTTCGGCGCAGGCGGGATCATGCGCATGCCTACCCGGCTGCACATCACCTGGCAGGATGACCTGACCATGAAGGTGGAAACCGACCATGGCCAGCAGACGCGTCTGTTCAACTTCCCGGCTCCCCGTCCTGCACCGCCTGCCGGCGGTCCTGGTGGTGCGCCTGCGCTCCCGCCGCTGGCTGCGATGCCTGCTTCGGGTGCTCCCAGCCTGCAGGGCAACACGACAGCCCGCTGGAACGCGACTTCACTGGAAGCTGCCACGAACAATCTCGTACCGGGTTACCTGCGTCGCAATGGCGCGCCTTACAGCGCCGACGCCGTGGTTCTCGAGTACTGGACCCGCCACTCGGACTTTGGCGATGAATGGCTGACCATCACAACCGTGGTGCGCGATCCCAAGTATCTCCGCCAGGAATTCATCACGAGCTCGAGCTACAAGAAGCTTCCGGATGCCAGCAAGTGGGCTCCGCTCCCTTGCGACAAGGCCTGATGCTCCCGGAAGTTCTGCGCGCCTGAAAAAGCGCCGCGGATTTCCACCGGTTCAAATCGCGTTCTCCTCGCCGGCGTCGTCACCTCTAAGGTGCGGCGCCGGCTTTTATTTGGGCGCACTAGTGCTCCGCAACGTGCAATACGAGAGCCGGCAACGTCCCTGCGTCGGTTAAACTCGCAAAGCGTGGGCCTGTAGCACAATGGTTAGTGCAGGAGACTCATAATCTCTTGGTTGCAGGTTCGAGTCCTGGCGGGCCCACCATTCAAAACAGCCACTTAGCTTTTGGCGGTCGCCCTCATTGGGCCGTTGAGTCAGCAATTAGTCTGCCCCTGCCCCTAGGATGGCTCTTCCCGCCTAGCGCATTTTTTGATGGATAAACCCTGCAGCAGTAGAAGGGGTAGTCGCCATGATCTTTGCCAATGCTCTTTCTTGGCTGCAGAAACAACTGAATCGCAAGCGATCGCTCACGCATTCGCAGCAAGAAATGCTTATTAATTACTACACGAACGCAATGGACGTCTTTCGTGCGCTGGAAATAGACATAGACTCAAAGCCCGCTGACATGAAAAAGCTGTATCACATGATGCTGCTGTATTTAGACCGTGAGGAGGTCATTTGCCCGTCTGAGGCGCGAACAGCAAGTCTCATTGGCTTCTTGGACGGACTAGGGAGCGGCTGGACGCTACCTCCTACAAGCATGTCGGTTTCAAAAGAATTTGCAGAAGAAGTGGACGGTTACGTCGCGGTCGAGCTCTTCCGCAATCACTTAGGTTTGAAAGACATCTACGACGAAATAGAGACTGCTATGGAACGCTTTAGCGCCCCATTTCAAAACATCAATTCATAAAATTACATCTCCAGCTACAACATTGCCTTCTGTTGGGAGACTTAGGACTCTACCTATACAAGGGTAGCGGGTGACCGTCGATCGCTGCCCTTGCCGCCCCAGCTTTTCGCTACCCGCTCACAACATCACCCCAACCGGGGAGAAGGGGTGACGAGGGTGGTTGCAGCACGCTGGAGAATCCTCCCTGATTACAGGCGTGCCTCCACTGGGGCCCTTTGAGCCGAGGGACTCCCTTACGGCACGCGGCGCTTAAGGTCGCCGCGACTGGCGCTCACTCGTTACTAAAGCGCTCTACGACAGGGTGGTGCGTTCCTCGACGCACGCTGCTGCCAAACGCTGCACTGAACCCACCCGCGCAAGGAATACAGCCAAGGCAGTCGGTGGTGGCAGACGAAGTTGTAGATCATTTCATTTGGGTCACGCTCGACGGCACGTGGAGGATGCTTACCGTGTTCGGTGTCGCGTGCCTGTTGGACCAGAAGCGCTTGAGCTGGGACGGCACGCGAGTCCCATTCGTTAATTGAGAGACGGCGCGGAACGCACAGGTAGCCGCCACGCCTTCTGTTGGGAAAATCACTATGCCATGCGTCTCTAATGGGCTTCCAAAAAAGAATCCGCAGTTGGAGATGTACCTCGGAATCGTATTCCAGCACTGCTGGGACGGTTGGACGCTTCCGCCGCTTGGCAGCCGCCTCGTACTCAGCCAGCTTTTTAGCACTGGATGAACTGAGGCGGAGGCGCATCCCGTTCTCCCATGCCCAACGCATCAGCCGCCCGACACAGATGATCAACGCGCGTCACGGGGTCAGGATGATGAATGCCTACGCGGAGCAAGTCCTGCGCCAGCCGTTCATCCGAACCTATAGGAGCCAAGATCAACCCAGCGATGATTGCGTAAGGTCTCTCAGGTGGTATTTTTCCCGGCTTGCAGTGCACTTCAGCCCACGCGCCACTTACAGAGCCCACTGCGACAACAGCGCGAGCAAAGAATCGGTCAATGCTTTCCCATTCGTCTGCAAACGCCCGTTGACGTTCAACGACCACTGGAACACAACCAGGAAGCTTTACTTCGAATGCGTTTGCCGCTCCATCGGTTCGCATATAGAAATGGAACCGCCTACGGTAATCGGTAGTGACGAGTGTGAGCTGCTGCATGTGGTTACCTCCTGCCATTGTGGAACTTCTCAAGTGCCTCAAGCCGTGCTTGAAACTCTTCAACTTGGCGGACTGCACCGACCGACGCGATGGCTTCAATAATCTGCCTGCCGGTGTCTACGGCGACTGACCCATCCGCGATGGCTTGGAGTACGGATTCAACCTGCTCAACCAGACTGGCTTTGGCATCGAAGGTAAATTCAACCCTTTCGGCTTGCGCTTTCAGGGACGGCAAAACTTTTGAAAGGATCAGCCCCTGAGCGGCAGTGTCTCCCGCTAGCGCTGCTTCAACGGCAGCGCGCGCTACACCATCCGCGTTCTCCAGTAGCGTCTCAGTAATGCGTGTCCTGCGATCTTGGATCTTGCGCGGTCTGCCGGCTGGATTGGGCGAAGGCATGCCCGGTGTCCACGCGGGGTTGCCGCCTTTCTTCTGCTGATGATCAGTCAGCCACTGAGGTTGCTCAGCTGTGGTCATTGATTTGTTTCCTTTGATTACATCAGGGGATAGATCAATGTCACGCCTGGCGCATCAACAAAGCCTTTTCAGCTTCACTATTCGATGTTCGAAGCTTTTGGACCGTTTCCCACTTTCCTCTCATCGCCATTTGAACTTGAGTCAGGACTAAGGGGCCACGCGACTCCAATAGATCAATTGCTTTCAAGGTAGCGGACAAACGGCGAGCCGCGGCGGGGTCTGCAGCTTCTCGATAGGTGCGAATGAAGTGGGCGTGTTCCTCCTTGGACATGCCGGATAGCTTTGGATTGCAGCCAAGCACCGCCGTCAACACATCCATATCGCCTTCCTGCAAGGCTTCAACTATGAACTTGCGTCTGTCCTCATGCTTCATTCCGCGAACCATCGCGCGAATTTCGCCGGCAATCACGCCCATCGCTTTCGCTTCCAAAGGAACGGATAGGCTCTTGTCTAGCGCATCTGCTGCGGAAAGGAGATTGTTACGAGCACTATCGAAGGCACGACAAATCTTGTCTTGCTGCTTCTCTGCCAAGTTGGCGACATTAAGAAGCTGCTGATATTCGTTCCATGCTTGGTTCTTCGCGGCCTTATCACGCGCTTCAGCAATGGCTTCAAGCCCTATGGTTGCGGTACTGAATGCAGATTCAGCCGGCGCGAGATACGCCTTCACTTCGTCGTAATGCTCCATAGCGGCAATATTCGCAGGATCTAACGAGGGGGTGACTCGGTAGGGGCCAGGGACCGACGCGCCGCTGGCAATGGGCACGCCCGGTGGCGGCATGCTGACGGGTTTAGATACTTGTGCTTGATAGCGATCAATTGCAGCGAGTGTCACTGCCGTATCAGGTGTGGTCGTCTCTGGTGTTTCCACGCTTTGCCCCTTGATAAAATGCGAGGTGACTCGCTTGGGGCTTACTTGTACGAAAGGCCTGCGAAGGTCCGCAAGCGAAAACAAAAGGTAATCAATCGGTTATCAATGTATGAACAGGAGACATGCGCTACTCATTTGTCACCAGACAAGACTAACTAATTTGATAATTCAATCTCGCCAGAATATGCTCAATGCGATTCAGCAAATGAATACCGACAATTAGATTGCTGGCCGCACTTGTTTTCCTCATGCGCAAGCCCTGAATAGTAGAAGCAAGGAATGCTGAAACTCACATGTCTACGAGCGTGAATGTGGCAATGGATCAGTTCATGTTGAATTCAGTGAACTTAGATCCCACGGCCACCAAAAATGCTAGAACCAGCAGAGATTGGCTGGTGGATCAAATACAAGCATTGCATTTGAGTGACAAAGAATTTCCGCTTCCCTATGAAGAAAAAGATAACTTCTTTGGATCTTTTCATAGGCGGACAAAAATCAGACCCTTGGATGATATAGATCTCATCTCGTGTCTTCATGCGACCGGATGCACATACTCAACCAGCGGAACGCAGGTAATACTGGTCGTCCCCGAGACGAGCGCGCGCTTAAAACCGCTCTGTCACGATGGTACTAATCATCTAAATTCTAGGAAGGTAATAAATAAGTTTGTTTCGGCGCTTAGCAAAATTCCACAGTATCGGCGGGCCGAAATAGTTAGGGATGGCGAGGCTGCCAATTTGTCCCTCAACTCGTATGACTGGAGCTTTGATATTGTTCCTAGCTTCTTCACAAGCAAGGATTCAAGCGGGAAGGATTTCTATCTAATTCCCGATGGCAAAGCACATTGGAAGAAGACGGACCCACGTATTGATCAGGAACTTATAACATCGCTCAATCAATCGAACGATGGCAATTTGCTTCCAGGTGTTCGCGCGGCAAAGTTTTGGTATCGATACGCGATAGGCTCTGCCATGCCTTCCTACACATTTGAAGCACTAATTGTTAATCAGTGCAAAATCGGGCTGTTTCGACCTTCCTCGTACATCGACATAACGCTTAGATCATTTCTCAATCGCCTGGCCTATGCGATATACGAGCCTATCCCCGATCCTAAGGGCATTCAGGGCGACTTGAATAGCCTGAATGTTGTTGAACGAATGGCTGTTTCTCAAAAAGCGTCCGCGGATGCGCAGCTGATAGATGATGCATTGAAAGCGGAGCGAGAAAACGACAATAAAGCGGCGTTCGCTAAACTGAGGCTAGTTTTGGGAGATTTATTCCCGGCTTATGCGTAAGGCCCTATCGGGAGCTAGAAAAGTTGAACGGAACACAGACTGTTCACGATCTTTTTAGAGGGACGGCGGAGATAGTCAAAACTCTGCGTGTGGGCGCCTTTATGCTTGATTTGGTCGTGGCAATAATCGCTATCCAAGGCCTCGTCGGGGAGTCGATGATTGGACCTTGGCGGCCCCTGTTGACGTTCCTGCTTCTAGCGGGTGCGGTTGGGTTAAGGTGCGTTGCTGACGGGTACCGCTCTTTCTCCCAACAGTGCCGCAGGATAAGTATTCGAGCTTACGCTCTGGGTGAGGAGGTCCCGATAGGTCAGGTATCAAGTCTTCGAAGCGATGCGCCCATGGGGGCGCAACGATTTGCGAGCAAGCTGCCCGCGTCGGCAATCGACGAATACTATGAAGCGATATCCACGCCAGGGGGCAACCGGCTAAGAGAGGTATATGCGTACAGTTCGTTTTATACATGGCAACTTTTGAAAACAACCAAATGGATATATGGAATATTATTTATCGGTTTGCTATCTGCGTCGCTAATTGCCCTCTATTCAATGTCACTTCCAAAAGCCGGAGTGGATAGCGCGCAGATAAGGGAAGCACTCTTCTCAATCGTATTGGGCATTTTTGCGCTACGTGCTATGGAAACGTGGACGGCTTGCACTGCCAGTGCGAATACGATTCGTGCTATCGCCGACGTGCTTGTTTCGGCGCCGCTGCCGGAGGGTCAGATGCTGGAAGGGTTCGTCAGGGAATATGACGTTGAGGGAAGCATTGCTCCCACTCCGCCGACGACGATATACAGGTTTAAACGGCTCGCTTTGGATAGTGCGTGGCGGCACAGGCGAGGCGCTCTGAGTCTAGGCACGTAGCAACAGACTATGCGCTCACTATTAGCGCAGCGATCCTCGTCAGCGAAACAAAAACAAGACACTAACCGCTAAGGCCAACTGATTGCTGGTCAGTTGGTCGCTGGAACTGATACGCCCACCTAGCAACGAACCCCCGGCACCGGTTTGCAAGCGACAACGTGCAGCCGGGGTAGTTAGCGGAGGCTCGTTACAGGGGTTGGTTGCTTAAGGGCTACGCACCCTAACGCACCCCCTTAGGGGGTGCTGGGTGCTAGTGCGTCGGGTTCGTTAACCGGCCCCAACGAACCCGGCAACGAACCTCCCGGCTCGTTACAACGAACCCGAATCTAATCTATGTGGGCATTGAAACCACACGTAGCCACTTGTTCCCGGAAGGTGATTTATCCACGGCATCGACCACTAAACTCTTCGCCCGCAACCGGTGAATTGCACCTCGCACGCGCGCCTGTGTAAGTGATCGTTGCTCCTTCATGCGACCTAGCTGGTTCTGCAAAGAGTTGGCGCTAGGGTATTCGCCACCTTCAATCATTTTCCTTGTCCATTCGTAAATGAATGTCTCGTCCTCCGCATCGCGCTCTGCATCGGTTATCGTTGTCTCGGGTTCCAGCAATGTGTGGGTCACTGGCGGCGCAACGACAAGTGAAGACACTGGGTCGCCGTCCTCATCAGTGCCAAGGTCAACTTGAAACATTACGAACTTGAAGGTTTTTCCATCTTCGTCGTCCTTCACCTTCTTTAGCACGAATTGACCAGCGAACTTCACACTCCCTAATTGGCACTCGATCGTAAAGTCCATAGCGGCGTGTAGACCTGACCATCCGCGCATCCCAAGGCTTGTGTCTTTCCCCGTGTGGTGAATGACGAGTACGACTCCCCCTAGTCTCTGCTGAAGTTCATTGAAAATGCCAACCATCTCGCCCATGCCTTCGCTGCTGTTTTCCTCAATCCCTGGGGCGCTTTGCGCCAGCGTGTCAATGCAAAGAAGCCCGCCTGCCCATCCTCTTTCCACAAGCGTGGCGACTAATTTGTCGCGGTCTGCTGCCAGCCTTAAGTTCATAGGTTCCAGGATGAATCCAATGTTTGTTGAGGTTGGCTGTTGCGTTAACCGAGACATGGAATCAGCCCACGCTCTAACGCGTTTAGGAATGCCCCCTTTGCCTTCGAACGGAACGTAGACAGCGGGAGCGGCATTGACTCGGTGCGCAAACCAATCCCGCCCGTTTGAAACATGCGCCAACAAGTCCAACGCGACGAACGACTTAAAAGAGCCGGACGGTCCGTAGATTGAACCGACCCCTTTGTCCGGGATGACTCCTTTGACCATCCAACGAGGTAAGGGGATGTTCCTAAGGTCGCCGTCGTGCAGTAGCTGATATCGCTTCGGGTCGTTAAATGAGGTCGGTGTTCCCACTTTCCAAAAAAGAGCATCAGCCATTTGCTTGCCACGCGCGACATGTAGAGCGTCGTTTGCAAGGTGCGTTCTAGCTACAGCAAGCGTCTTTTGCATATAGTCGTGGCGTTGAGATTTTACCCTTCCATCCTTGATCCTCTTTCCTAATAAAGACATTTGAAAGGCGGACCAAACTTGGCTGTTCGATAGGCTCGACCTGCAGAGCATCTTTACCAAAGCAAGATCAGCCTCTGACGCGGATGGGTATGACTCAGTTAGGGCAGACCACTCACTTCGAAACAGCCTTCCCAGCTCACCGGTATCCTCATACGCCGTGCGCGCCAAGTACCAATCAGCAATCCCGTCATCTACGTCCTCAAGTTCAACCTCAATCTGTGTCCCGCGTTCCAGCTCAGCTAGCAATAGGTTCAGCAGTCCATGCCGGGGAGCAATGGGATTGCTGTTTATTGTGCTACCCGTGCAAATTATGAAACGTTCCTGTGAATAGATTTCTACGCAATCTCTCCGTCTACCCCTGCCAATATTTCCCTCAACCCAAATGTGCATTCCCTTGCCACTGCGAGACCATTCTGTGTACGAGTCAAAAGATTGAGCAATCTTAAGAAAACGATTCCATTGATCTTGCGTTGTCCATTTCGTGGGATCGATCTTTTGCCCTTTCGCCGTCTGTGTGCTGGCATCAACAAAATCAAGGTCTATACACGTAAAGGGATCGTCTTTGGCAAGCATGTATCCAACATCCAAGTGACGCTCAATAGCGACCTTGCAAGCTGTTTCAAAATCACACCAAGTTCTAGGGTCTGTGCACTTAGCAAAGTATCCGCTAGAAGTTAGCGGGTGCTTTCCCGCGCCCGCTAGTGTCCACTGATCGCGTTCCCGCAGCCCTTGCGGTATGCGTGCCCAGCGCTCGCGCTGCGCTGTGATCACTGCCGCGTCGGCGCTGGGGCTGCCATTGCTAGCGGCAACAGCATGCGCCGCTGGCAATTGCGCTTGCGATAGATCCCCCGCGTTTCCTAAACTGTTTTCGCTTGTCATGTAACCTTCTTTGAGGCAGCAGTGTTTCCGCACTGACTGCCTCTTTTTAAGACTGTTGATTGCTCTCTGCTGACTCCGTTGAGGCAACACGCATCCGCACCGCGACTGCTATGGGTTTGCCCATGACAGACAGTGAGACCGTGCGTCTCTTCGTCTAAGGAGAGGCGGCGTTTTCGAGTTGCTGAACCCGTATCGAGGACGGGATGTTGCGGTGTTTTTCTACCCACTCATCAACGTGGCTGCGCCGCATGCGGATCTTCTTTCCAAACCCGTACCAGTCGGGAAAGTCAGCGCCTTTACTGCGTTCGTTGTAGATCGTATCGATTGTCTTGCCGACGATAACGGCAAATTCAGCCAAGCCCATCCATTCATCGTCAGTGGGGCGAAGTGCCATATGAGCGATCCTCAATAATGAGGCCCTTCTTAGGGGATGCTTGTATGTGCCTTCGCGAGCCCGGTTGGGCTAGATTCGGTTGGGTCCTAAGGGACCGCGCTCCCTGCTTTCCTTGGGGGCGCTCCCGCTTGCGGCGGAAGATTAGCGAAGAAAAAGTAGTGCCTCCTGCTTGGTATTAGCGTAGCAAAGCTATGGTGAGAAATGTTGGACAATTTGCGGTCGGTTTATCCTGCCTTGCTCGTAAAAGCCAATACATTTTCTCCGCTCGCAATCGCCGCAGTTACAAACGATGCATCGACAGTATATTTCGCAATGGCCTCGAAGGCTGGCGCGAGAGCCTTAGGGTCCGGGTTATTGCCATAGTTTGCGCTGTGAACGTCTTTTCCAAGATGGGATAGAAGTTGACGCCTCTCATCCGAGTCAATTTTGCATACGCGAGCAATGTCTTCTAGCGTCCTGCGAAAGTCGTGGTTAGATATGTTGCAGCCAGCAGCGACGGATACGGCTTTCAGCACTGCGCGTGGATCGCTGATGTGTTTTTTCTTTTTACCAGTTGAAGCGAAGACATATTCGTCGTTGAGGGGTGTGACCCGTCGCCGTCTCAGAACGGCATTTGCTGGCAGGGGCGCAATCCTCCTCTCATGTAGCAATTCATAAACGGCATTGCTCATGGGGAATATCACGCCATTGTGATTCTTGGTCACGTCGCTAAGTAGTTCGAATGTCCTGGCCTTAAAATCGACCTGTGACCATTTAAGCGAACTGGCATCACCGATGCGCATACCGGTTAGAAGCTCCAAGCGCACTAAGTCCACCGCTGCACGCTCTTTGTAGGAGCGCGCAGCCACTTTTCTCGCGAGGAGTACTAACCACACCGCGCCAAGCCTATCTAGCGGCACACGGGACGTGCGCGCCTTCTCAGGGTTCTTCTTTCGTAACTTGAACATGCGAGTGACGGGATTTACTGCCAAGACTGGATAGTGCTCGTCGGTTGCATGCAGCTCGCGGGCGTGGTTACAGAGCGCCCTTAGATAACAGAAGGCGAGGTTCGCCTGTCCTGGCGCTTTGGCGGACAACTCCGTGAACTTGGCGAGGCACTTGTCACGGGTGAATAGGACCATCGGAGTATCGATCCAGTCGCTTAACACATCTTCACAATGCGACCGGATGCTGTCCTTAGTCGCTTGGCGAAGTGGTCCGTGTTTAGTACGTCGGTGGACTAGGTAATGCTCCATGCATTGACGAAGGGTGGTGTTTTGCGCTGCGGCGAGAGCCTTTTCGGCAGCAGCGGCTTTGCGTTTCCTTTCCCCCTCCGCCACAGGGTCCACGCCATTGAGCATCTGCCCCTTGAGAGCCAGTGCCCTCATCCGGGCATCGTCCACCCGCCATGGATCGTTATGGCGACCGATGGTGATGTAGGTTTCTTTCTTCTCGCCTTTGACGCGATAGCAAAAGATGTAAGTACGAGTGCCAGTCGTACTTGATAGCCGCATGCCGAAGCCCTTCAGCTCTCCACACCAAAGCGTGTCTTGTGGCTTTGGTTTGCCTTCGTGCTTGCTGTCTTTGCCGTATAAACCGCAGACGAATTTTTCAACCGCTGCATTCGTCAATTTAGCTCGCCGCATTTGCCGTCTCCGCTGCTAGTCAGCAATTAGTCGGCAACTAATATAGGGCGCACGTGAGGTGCTGTGTGCAACTGTCAGTAATTTATTTTTCGTAACTCATTGAGTCGATTAGAGATAGTGGGTTAAAGTGAGGGGCTGTTAGAAGCGTGGGCCTGTAGCACAATGGTTAGTGCAGGAGACTCATAATCTCTTGGTTCCAGGTTCGAGTCCTGGCGGGCCCACCAATTCTCTGAGGCAGGACGAGAACCGGCACAGTTGCAGGTTCGACACAAGATCGTTTGGAGCGATCTTGGACAGCGGAGCTGGCGCAATGCGTCGCGGCCACGGACGGCAAGCGACAAAATTGCCGGGAGCAATTTTGAACATCCTGTTTGCGCTCGCACACAGGATGGCCCCCGGGGTGGAGCACACGACGTGCGGAATAATCCTGGCGGGCCCACCACTCCTCGCTGTTCGAAATCCTTCCGGCGCTGCAGCATGAATTGACGTTTTTTTAACGTCTGATCTGCAGTGTCACCATGCTGGCTTGCCGAAGTTGATGCGCGCTATGATCGGGCGCGTTTTCTGCGCAGCCAGCTCCTGCAACACCGTTCCGCTGGCGCTGCCTCCCATTACAAAGCCAGATCCGACCGTTCGGAATCAGAGGGATATCACGATGAAGTTCACACGCTGGGCCGGAGTGTTACTGCTGGCGGTCATCGCTGGTGCTTGCTCGCAGTCGCCACCCGAGACGCGGTTGATCCAGCAGGCAGCGGAAGCGCTGGGTGGAGTCGAGCGCATCCAGGCAGCGAAGTCCCTGGTGATCGAAGGTGAGGGCATCGCGGGCAACATCGGCCAGAATGTCGGCCCTGAAGACGCGCTGCAGAACTGGACGGTCACCGAATACAAGCGCAGCGTCGATCTCGCCAATGGTCGTTGGACCATGCAGCAGCTGCGCACGCCGACATTCCCATATGCGGTTGGACCCAACCAGCGCCAGAACCAGGGGCTCGACGGTGATGTCGCCTTCAACGTGGGCGGTCCGCAGAATGCCGCGACTCGTGCATCAGCGATGACTGCGCGTGACCGTCGCGTCGAAGCGCTTCATCATCCCTTGACTGCGATCCGTGCCGCGCTCGATCCGGCATCGACGGTAGGCAATTTCCGCGACCAGGGTCTGCTGCAGCTGGTCGACGTCACCACGGCCAAAGGTGACATGTTCACGCTCGCCATCGATCGTGGTTCGAACCTGCCGTCCCATGTGACGTCCACCGCTTACAACGCCAATCTTGGCGACGTGGTCATCGAGACGAAGTTCGACGACTACGCTGATGCGGGTGGAGTGAATCTCCCGAAGCATCTCACCACGAAGCTCGACCAGTACACGCAACTCGACCTGACAGTCGCCAGCAATTCGGTCGATGCTGATGTGGGCGATCTCGCAGCGCCGGCTGAAGTTGCGTCTGCTGCGGAACCTCCGATGCTGCCGGTATACGAAATCACGCCACAACAGATTGCAAAGGGCATCTGGTTGCTCCCCGGCAGCCACAACAGCGTGGTGTTCGAATTTGCAGATCACCTGACTCTGCTGGAAGTTCCACTGAACGAAAGCCGTGCGCTGGCCGTGATTGCGGCAGCCAAGGCACTCGTGCCGGCGAAGCCCCTCACCACAGTGATCATGACGCATCATCACTTCGACCATTCCGGTGGCTTGCGTGCCGCGGTGGCGGAAGGCCTGACGATCGTCGCCGACCGCAGCGCTGAAGGTTTCATCGACGCGATGACCGAACGCAAGCACACCATCGTCCAGGACGAACTCGCGAAGAATCCGAAGCCGGCGAAGATCGATTCGGTGGAAGACGAGAAGATGCTCAAGGATGAAAATGGTCCGATGGAAGTCCGTCTGTATCACGTGAAGGACAGTGCGCATGCGGGTACGTTACTGATGGCCTTCGTGCCCAGCGAAGGCCTGCTGATCAACGCCGATCTGTATGGTCCCGGTTTTGCGACCTTCCCGGCGTGGGACAACTTCCAGAAAAACATTGCCGACCGGCAGCTCAAGGTAGAGAAGCACCTGCCGATCCACGGCACGCTGCAGACCGTCAAGGAAGTCGCGGACACGATCGCATCCAAGAGCGCGCCGTCGACCTGACCGGCTGAAGACTCCCCTGCATGCGCGGGGGAGTCTTTACTTGCAGCAGAGCTCCGTGACCATCGTCAACATGACCCTTCCGTCCCCGGCCTTGCGGGACTATGTGCTCGGCTATGCGCACCGGGAGATCCGGCTCGAACCCGGGATGATTGCCCGTCCGGTCTCGGCTGCCTCCGATCCGCTGCTGGTGTTTTCCCTGCGAGATCCAATTTCGGCATTTGAGTATTCGACGGGCTATGCGCGGGTTCTGCCGTCAGCACTCATCGTCGGATCCCAGACACGGCGTGTGGCCGATCTGCAGATCGCGGGTCACTACGCGGCATTCTCAATCAATTTCCAGCCTGCCGGCATTTACCGTCTTTTTGGCGTGCCCGGCAGCGAGCTCGTGGATCGGGCCGAAGATGCGGCTGTGGTGCTCGACCCTGGTTTCGGGCCGTTACTTCAGCAATTGAGGGAACTCACCGACGTTGCATCCATGGTGAAGGCGACTGAAACCTTCCTGCTCCGCCGCCTGCAGGGAGCGAAGTCTGCCCACCCCGTCCAGCGTGCCGCGCTTGCGCTACGCCGTTCCAATGGCGCCATCGATCTTGCGGACCTCGTGCAGACCACGGGTCACACCATGCGTCACTTCGACCGGACTTTCCTGTCGCAGCTCGGCATGACGCCCAAGCGCTACGCCAGGATCAGCCGCTTCGCATTCGCGTGGCGTCTTAAATTCGAGCGGCCCAGCCTCACGTGGACGGATGTGAGTCACGAAGCCGGCTATTTCGACCAGAACCATCTCGTTAAGGAATTCAAATCCCTGGTGGGCGAAGTGCCGTCGGCTTACCTGCGGGTCATGGCAGCAACCCCGGAGCCGTTGCGTCCCAGCCATCACTCGCCCTGACGGGATGCGGTAAAGCGCCGCTGCATCGTCTTAAGTAGGCGGGACAGTGCAGATCGTTTTGCGCTACCTTGCTGGATGTCCAATCCGTACTAGCGCGGCTTGTGGTTGCCGCCTAGCCTGAATGGAATGTAACCAAGCCCTCCACCATCGTGTAGGCGGGCTGGATGGAAGAGGGGGGTTTGACGTGAAAGCGCAGTACTTTTCGGCTGCCTGCGGGCTGCTGTTCCTGGCCGCTTCGGGCTGCATCACCACTGCCCAAGCGCAGGAAATCGACTTCTCCGGAGAATGGCGTCCCGTCTATCACGAGGATGGCCCCGAGCGTATTCCGGGCCCGGATCTTGGCGACTACGCCGGCATCCCGATCAATGAAGCAGCGCGCCTGAGGGCCGACAGCTATAGCCCGGAGCGCATCGTTGCCGTTACCGAAAACAATTGCCGCCAGCACGGTGGCGATTACTCGATGCGCGGCCTCGCCAACCTTCGGGTCATGCTCGAACTCGATCCTGTCACCCAGCAGGCAGTTGCGTTCCACACGCGCATCGGTTTCCACACGATGGATCGCACCATCTACCTCGATGGCCGTCCCCATCCCGGACCGCAGGCTGCCCACACATGGCAGGGGTTTTCAACCGCGGTCTGGAAGGTCAACCAGCTCGAGATCACGACCACGCATCTCAAGGAAAACTACCACCGCCGCAACGGCATTCCGTCAGGCCCCAACCGCACGTTTACCGAGCGCTGGGTACGTCATGGCGATGTGCTGACGGTGGTGACGATTGTCGATGATCCCGAAATGCTGACCGAACGCTTCGTGCGCAGCCAGAGCTGGGTGCTGGATCCGGGCCAGCGCGTGATCGCGAATCCGTGCGAGTACGGCGGCGAGCTGCCCACTGAGCCGGGAGTAGTGCCTGCCTACCTGCCAGGAACGAATCCGTTCCTCAACGAATACGCCGATCGCTGGGGCCTTCCGCGCAGCGGCGTCCGTGGTGGAGCAGCCACCATGTATCCGGACTTCCGCCAGACGATGGAAAAGCCTGCCACCCAGCCCGAGAAATGCACGCTGTACTGCAAGTGCATGAACGACGGCGCCATATGTCCCGATGGTCCTTGAACCAGACAAGCGACCGACAAGACATCAGGAGTCCTGAATATGCATTCCAAGAATTCAAGACGGGCGCAACTGGCGCTCGCGATAACGCTGGTGCTCAGTGCTGCAGGGCTGGCCTCGGCGGCCGAAGCTCCGGCACGAGGCGCTCCCGCTGCAACGGCTGCGCCAGCAGCACCCGCGACGAAGCTGGAACTCGTGCCCGTGCAGGGCAACGTCTACATGATCACGGGTCTTGATGTGAACGTGGCGGTGCAGATCGGCGAAGAGGGTGCCCTGTTCGTCGATACGCCGACTCCGGCATTGCTCGACCAGGTGCGTGAACTCGTCGCCGAGAAGACAAAGCGCCCGATCCGCTATGTCATCAATACCAGCGCAACGCCCGACCATGTCAGCGGGGATGAGGCCATCCAGCTCGCTGGCACGAGTGCCGCGGCGCTCGCCAACATGAAGAAGATGGGCATCGCTGCAGGTGGATTGGCCGGGTTCACTGCCGACGGCGTGCAGATCCTGGCCCATGAAAACGTGCTCAATCGTGTCACCGACAGGAAGCAGCCGGCCATTCCGGGCGCAACCATCACGGCCGAGTACTACACGCCGACGAAAGACTTCTTCATGAACGGCGACCCGATCATCCTGACCCATACGCCGAACGCGATCACGAACGGCGACAGCCTGGTTTATTTCCGTCGTTCGGACGTTCTCGCGACGGGTGATATCTTTACGCCCGGCCGCTTTCCGCTCATCAATCTCGAGCAGGGTGGCAGCATCAACGGCCTGATCGCCGGGGTGAACAAGGCGCTTGAGATCACCGTTCCGGCCGCATACCAGGAACGGGGCACGTACATCATTCCGGGTCACGGCAGGCTCTGCGACGAAGCTGACTTGAGCGAGTTCCGCGAGATGATCACCATCGTGCGCGATCGCGTGCAGGCAATGATCGACGACAAGAAGACGTTGCAGCAGGTCCAGGCGTCACGTCCGGCGCTCGACTACTCGACGACCTACGGCGGCAGGAACGGCGGACCGACCGCCGAAGCCTTCGTCGAAACCGTCTACAAGAGCCTCACCGCGCCCCCGAAGGGAGCCAATTGAATGAAGCCCAAGACCCGGATCGCGATGCTGATCGCGACAACCCTGTTCGCAGTCAGTGTTGCCGGAGCAGCCCAGCCACCGCAGCAACCGCCACGTACACCGAAGGCAGCAGCGCCAATCGACCTGACAGGTCAGTGGGTATCTGTGATCAGTGAAGACTGGCGCTGGCGCATGATCACGCCCCTCAAGGGCGACTTCGCGAATATCCCGGTGACCGAAGCGGCCCGCCAGATCGGCATGCAGTGGGATCCGGCGAAGGACGAAGCAGCGAACGAACAGTGCAAGGGCTACGGCGCGATGGCCATCATGCGCGAGCCGGGACGCCTGCGGATCACGTGGCAGGACGAGAACACGCTCAAGATCGAAACCGATGCCGGCCAGCAGACACGCATCCTGCATTTCGGCGAGAAGGCGGCACCTGCCGGCACTCCTACATCAATGCAAGGCTATTCGGTTGCGGAATGGGAAGGTCCTCCTGGCGGCCGGCCGAATGGCCTCGCCATCGGCGTGCAGCGCGGTGGTCGTACTTCCAACACACTCAAGGTGACCACGACCAACATCAAGCCCGGCTACCTGCGCAAGAACGGGATTCCGTTCGGCGAGGGCGCGAAGATCACTGAATACGTCGACCAGTTCGAGGAGCCGGATGGCACGGAATGGTTTGTCATCACGACGCTGGCCGAAGACCCCGTGTACTTGAACGCCCCATGGCTCACGTCGCTGAACTTCAAGAAAGAGAAGGATACGGATCGCGCCAAGTGGCATCCGACTGCCTGCTCTGCGCGTTGATCCCGGCGATCGCGCTGCCTTTCAAGCACACAAGGATGATGTGAAGCCGTAAGGGGGTGAGAGTGGGAGCGCTGCGTCGATCGATAGCGTGCAGCACGCTGCTGAACTCCCTGCCGGGACTGTTCCTGTTGCTCTTTCTTTCGGGCACCGCCAACGCAGAGGTGAATCTCTCGGGCGGCTGGGGCTTCCGTTTTCACGAGGACTATTCCGATCGCTGGCCCGGCCCACGTGCCGGCGACTATATGGGTCTGCCCATCAATGATGCTGCCCGCATGGCGGGCGACAGCTGGAATGCATCGCTGATTTCGGTTCCCGAACGGCAATGCATCTCGCACCCGTCCGACTACGGCACGCGCAGTCCCGCGAATCTTGTGTGGTGGAGCGAAGTCGATCCGGATACGCAGCGTATCGTTGCCTGGAAATTCCGGCTGTCGTGGCTCGGTCCCGAGCGGACCATCTGGATGGATGGACGCCCGCATCCTCCGGCCAATGCGTTGCACACGCGACAGGGATTCACGACCGGCGAATGGGTCGGGGATATCCTGGTCACGCAGACCTCACACCTGAAGCTCGGTTACATCAAGCGCAATGGCATCCCGCGCAGCGACAAGGCCACTTTTCGCGAACACTGGATCCGCAACGGTTCATATCTCACGCTGGTCACGATCGTCTATGACCCGGTTTACCTGACCGCGCCACACATCTCGACGGTGACTTTTGTTGAAGACCTGAGCCTCGTGCGCGTCGCGAGACCCTGTTATTCCACCATCGAAGTCGTCCGCGAGAAAGGCGTGATTCCAACGACAATGCCATGGTCGAATCCGGACCTTGCCGAGCTTGCCGTCGAAACCGGGTTGCCGCGTGCAGTCGTCCGGGGCGGAGCAGAGCTCACTTATCCGGAATACATCATGACGCTGTCGACGTTGCCTTCCACGCCAGCGGCGGCACGTTGATGCTCTGCTACAGGAAAGCCGTGCTGCTCCTGCCCGTGGTCGCGGGGCTGAGTTGTGCGGGTATCGCGACCGCTGCCGCGCCGCGTGATCGCATGAAGATTCCCGATCTCGTTGAGCCGCTTGCTCCGGATGCAGTCGCTGTCCTACCCGTGCGCGACAACATCTACATGCTGAGCACACTGGCCGGGAACATCACCGTGCAGATCGGCAGCGATGGCGTACTCATCGTCGATTCGCTGGACGGCAAGATGAACGACAAGGTGCTGGCTGCCATCAAGAGCCTGACGCCGAAGCCGATCCACTACATCGTCAATACTTCGGCCGAGGCGGATCACATTGGTGGCAACGCCGCGCTCGCAAAGGCAGGCAGCCCTCCCGGCATTCCGGCCGCCGATCCGCAGATTGCGCATGTCATTGCCTTTGAGACCGCTGCCAATCACATGCTGCGCCCCACCGGTGAGCAGCGCGTGATCGAGCCGGAGGGCTGGCCGCTGGTGACGTACTTTGTCGATCGTTTCGATTTCTTTTTCAATGGCACGCCCGTTGAACTTGAACATATGCCTGCAGCGCGCACGGACGGCGACAGCCTGGTCGTATTCCGGCGCAGCGATGTCGTGAGTGCAGGGGACATTTTCTCGACCGAGTCCTATCCGGTGATTCGGCCCGAACGCGGTGGCAGCCTCAGGGGCACCATCGATGCGCTCAATCGTTTGCTCGACATCACCGTCCCTGAACTCTTGCAGGAAGGCGGCACGCTCGTCATTCCGGGGCACGGTCGATTGAGTGATGAAGGCGACGTCGTCGACTATCGCGACATGCTGTCAGTCATTCGCGAGCGCATCCGGTATCTCATCAAGCAGGGCAAGACGCTGGAACAGGTGGAAGCCATGCATCCGACGCTCGACTACGACGGCATATATGGTGCGACTCAGGGCCCGTGGACGACGAAGATGTTCATCGCGGCGGCCTACAAAGAGTTGAGTGCGGAATGAAACGCCTGAAGCCGCATTCGCGACAGATCGTGGGTGCTGTCTGCATCGCTGCAGTGCTGGGAATGCTGAACAGCTTCTCTGCGCATTCAGCCGCACCTCCCTATCGTCCGCCGCCCGGAGTAGCTGCTGGCCCCAGCCTCGTGCCGGCTCCGCCGCTCGAACCACCCCGTGCCGGTGCCAAGTTCGACATGACGGGTTACTGGGTGTCGATCGTCAGCGAAGACTATCAATGGCGAATGATCACGCCGCCAAAAGGCGATTTTGTCGATCTGCCACTGAGCGCTGCTGCAGTGACCATCGCAAACCAATGGGACCTGGCTGCCGACAACGCCGCGGGCTTGCAATGCAAGGCGTTCGGGGCGCCCGGGATCATGCGCATTCCCGGTCGGCTGCATGTCACCTGGGCTGACGACACAACGCTTAAGATAGAAACGGACGCAGGTCAGCAGACTCGCCTGTTCCGCTTCGGGAAGCCCGTGCCGCCCGCGGGCGAGAATGGCTGGCAGGGTTTTTCCGTGGCTGCCTGGCAGAAGGTTGCGCGCGGCAGTGACGTCTTCAGCCTGGGTCAGGGATTGGGGCGCGTTCAGCCCGGCCCCGGCGGATCATTGAAAGTAATAACCACGCATCTGCAGCCGGGGTATCTGCGCAAGAACGGCATTCCGTTCGGCAGCCAGACCGTGCTCACCGAATACTTCAACCGCATCGAGGAGCCCAATGGCGATTCGTGGTTGATCGTCACCACGATCATGGAAGATCCCGAGTACCTGACGCTGCCCTACATCACCAGTACGCACTTCCTTCGCGAGCCTGACGGCGCGAAATGGAAGCCTGCCCCGTGTCACACTGACCCGCCCCTGAGAGACAAGGCTCCACGCCTGCAGGAATAGCCCGGGCAGGCCTGGGCGGGGGCGCTGTAGCTCAAAAAACATAACGGCACCATCGGGTTGTGCCGTTCAGGGCGCTGGCATACTCTCGCGCATCCGGCCACACGGCTTTCCGAGGGGGTATTCATGGCGACCGTACGTCTCAACGTCAACGGCAAGGATCGTGTGGTCGAGGACATCGATCCGCAGACGCCGCTGCTCTGGGTGCTGCGTGACAGCCTCAGCCTCGTAGGTACCAAGTATGGTTGCGGCGTCGCCCAGTGCGGGGCTTGCACAGTCCACATGAACGGCAACCCGGTGCGGTCCTGCCAGATTCCCGCCGCGGCTGCCAGCGGCGTAGCCATCACAACGGTTGAAGGTCTGGCGAAACCCGACGGCTCGTTGCATGCGGTGCAGCAAGCCTGGATGGAACACGACGTTCCCCAGTGCGGTTATTGCCAGGCGGGGCAGATGATGTCCGCCAGTGCGCTGCTCGCGCAGAACCCCAATCCAAGCGATGCGGATATCGATGCCGCCATGGCCGGCAACATCTGTCGTTGCGGGACGTACCACCGCATCCGCAAGGCGATTCATTCCGCCGCGCAGAAGCTGAAGGCCTGAGGAGCGCATATGAACATCGCAACCGAAGCCAGACTTGCGTCCGAACGCCACGTCCTCGACATGCTGAACGCTGCCGAAGCGACAGTCCTGCCAGCAGAAGCAACCTTCAACCGCCGTTCTTTTCTGAAGCTCACGGGCCTGGCGGGCGGCGGCCTCGTGCTCGCTTTCTGGATGGGAGACGAGGCCACTGCCATTGCAGCGGAAGCTGCGGGCGGAGCCAAACCGTTTGCGCCGAATGCGTTTTTGCAGATTGCGCCTGACGGGACCATCACGATTCTTTCCAAGGGTCCCGAGATCGGCCAGGGCATCAAGACTGCGTTCCCCATGATCATTGCGGAAGAACTCGATGCCGATTGGGCACACGTGAAGGTCGAGCAGGCACCGATCAATCCGAAGGTGTTCGGTCGGCAGAGCGCTGGCGGTTCGCGTTCCATTCCCACGAGTTGGGATCAGTTGCGCCGCGCCGGGGCAGTGGGAAGGGCAATGCTCGTCTCCGCAGCGGCCGCAGAATGGAAGGTGCCGGAAGCTGAATGCTCAACCGAGAAGAGCGCGGTTCTGCACAAGAGCAGCGGCAAACGTCTGGGCTATGGCGCGCTTGCAACGAAGGCCGCGGGATTGCCCGTCCCCGACGAAAAGACGATCGCGCTGAAAGACCGCAAGGACTACAAGATCATCGGCACGTCGATCAACGGTGTCGACAATCGCAAGGTCGTCACGGGCCAGCCGCTGTTCGGCATAGACCAGGTCCTGCCGAACATGCTGTATGCCGTCTACGAAAAATGTCCTGCCACCGGTGGCAAGGTCGCATCAGCGAATCTCGAGCAGATCCGTGCGCTGCCCGGCGTCAAGCAGGCCTTCATTGTCGAAGGCAACGGCAAGCCAACGGAAGTCATGCCGGGTGTGGCGATTCTCGCCAATACAACGTGGGCTGCATTCAATGCGAAGCGCCAGCTCAAAGTGACGTGGGACGAATCGAGCGCCGCTACCGACAGCTCGAATGACATCCTTGCCAAGGCGCAGGAACTTGCGAAGTTGCCGCAGGGCCCGGGAGTCGTGCGCAGCGACGGCGATGTCGATCAGGCCATTGCGAATGGCGCGAAGAAAGTGGAAGCGTTCTATGCCTATCCCTTCGTTTCGCACTCGCCGCTCGAACCGCAGAACTGCACGGCCTGGTTCAAGGGCGATTCGGTCGAGCTCTGGGCGCCGACGCAGACGCCCGATGCCTGCCTCGGTCTCGTTGGCAACACGCTTGGCATTCCGGCCGACAACGTGAAGATCAACCAGACGCGTTGCGGTGGCGGTTTCGGCCGACGTTTGATGAACGACTACGCGTGCGAAGCTGCGTTGATCTCGAAGCAGGCCGGCGGCATCCCGATCAAGTTACAGTGGTCACGTGAAGACGACATGGCCCATGACTTCTACCGGCCGGCGGGCTTCCACGCGTTCAAGGGTGCGGTTGATGGTTACGGCAAGCTGACGGCATGGGCCAACCACTTCATCACGTTCACCGTGGACGGCAAGGTGCCGGCGAATTCGTCCAACTATCCGGCGGAAGAATTTCCGGCCGCGCTCGTGCCGAACTACCGCATCACCCAGTCATTGCTGCAGCTCGGCACGCCCGTTGGGCCGTGGCGAGCACCCCGTTCGAATGGAATAGCGTTTGCCGTGCAGTCTTTCCTCCACGAGCTGTCGGTCGCTGCGGGTCGGGATCATCTCGACTTCCTGATCGATGTCATGGGCGAGCCGCGCTGGCTGGAGCCGAAGACGGAATTCGCCCTCAACACCGAGCGTGCGATTGCAGTCATCAAGCTCGCGGCTGAAAAGGCCGGTTGGGGCCGCAAGTTGCCTGAGGGCAGGGGCATGGGGCTCGCGTTCCATTTCAGCCACGCGGGCCATTTTGCGGAAGTGGCGGAAGTCAGTGTCGATCGCGCGAAGCGCCTGACTGTTCACCAGGTAACCGTGGCCGGGGATATCGGCCCCATCATCAACATGAGCGGGTCGCTCGCACAGTGCGAAGGTGCGGTCATCGATGGACTGTCCACGATGTTCGGTCTCGAGATCACGATAGAAGGTGGCCGCGTGCAGCAGTCGAACTACGACCGCTATCCGATTCTAAGGATGGGCAGCCACATCCCGAAGATCGAGTCCCACTTCATCCAGAGCAAGTATCCCCCGACCGGCATTGGCGAGCCCTC
Organism: Steroidobacteraceae bacterium; assembly: GCA_965279735.1. GTDB lineage: Bacteria > Pseudomonadota > Gammaproteobacteria > Steroidobacterales > Steroidobacteraceae > CAIUGU01. Next base: position 3,826,785 of record OZ257260.1, read on the forward strand.
GCTGCCGCCGGTTGCGCCTGCCATCGGCAATGCGATCTTTGCGGCGTCGGGTCAACGGGTGCGCACGCTGCCGCTGACGAAATCGGGTTACACGCTGGCGTGAATAGACGGGATCTGCTGAAAGCCGGGGGGTTGGGCCCCTGGCTGCTTTCTCCGGCCTTCGCAAGCACGCCACCGAAGCGTCTGCCGCCTTACGTCCTGACGCGTCCCATTCTCGTCGACGACATGCTCCGCATCGCGCACGTGCGGACGGGCGATGTGGTGTACGACCTCGGTTGCGGTGACGGACGCATCGTCATCGAAGCGGCGAAGAAGTTCGCTACCCGTGGCGTGGGCATCGACATCAATCCCAAGGCAATCGAAGTCGCGAAGCAGAACGCGATCGATGCGGGCGTCGAGAAGCTCGTGACGTTCAAGGTCGGCGACTTGTTCGACCTCGACATATCGGATGCGACTGTGGTTACGCTGTATCTCTTTGCGGAGATGAATCTCCGGCTGATCCCCAAGCTGTTCCGTGAACTGCCGGACGGTGCCCGTGTGGTCTCACACGATTTCGACATGGGCAAAGGCTGGCCGCCCGACGACACCTACGACTTCGGTACCGATGCCATCTATATGTGGAAGATGCCGCCGCGCAGCGAGCGTCCTGCGTTCCCGTAACGCTCCATCGCAGCTTCCCGGCTCGCGTGCTGCTATTCTCGCCGCACGATCCTGTTTCCGAGGCTTCCATGGACGCTGCACTTGCCGATCTTCTGGTCCTGCTCGATCTCGAGCGTCTCGAGGACAATCTCTATCGCGGCACCAGTCGCGATATCGGCAATCCACAGGTTTTCGGTGGGCAGGTTCTGGGCCAGGCACTCGTCGCCGCAAACGGTACGGTCGAAGGCCGCGTTGTGCATTCGTTGCACGCGTACTTTCTTCGTGCGGGTGATTTCAATCTGCCGATCGTCTATGAAGTCGACCGCAGCCGTGACGGCGCTACATTCTCAAGCCGCCGTGTCGTGGCCATCCAGAATGGTCAGCAGATCTTTCATATGTCCGCTTCGTTCCAGATTCCGGAGGAAGGCCTCGAGCACCAGGTGAAGATGCCGGAAGTGCCAGCGCCTGAATCGTTACCCGTTCGAGCTGACTGGATCAACAGTCCGTTACTGACCGAACGACAACGCCGCTTCTTTGATCGTGTACGACCGTTCGACATCCGTCCTGTTGGCATGGAGCGGTTGCTCAACGGCTTGCCGAAAGAGCCCAACCTGCAGATCTGGTTTCGCGCCGTGGATGCATTGCCCGACGGGCAAGCCTTGCATCGCAGCCTGCTGGCCTATGTTTCCGACTACTACCTGCTCATGACTGCGACTCTGCCGCACGGCGTTCCCTTCCCAAGCAGCGACATCCGTTTCGCGAGCATCGATCATGCCATGTGGTTTCACCGCGATGTGCGCGTCGATGATTGGCTGCTGTATTCCACCGACAGCCCCAGCTCCTCCGGTGCCCGCGGTCTTTCCCGAGGAAGCATCTTCAGCCGCGACGGAACGCTGGTTGCGTCGACGGCGCAGGAAGGCTTGATGAGGGTGATCAAGGAGAAGTAGGGATTCCACCTCTCCCCTGGGGAGAGGTCGTGCGAAGCGCGGGTGAGGGGATCTTGAAGGTAAGCTCCTCACCCACTCCGTCTCCCTCTCCATCAGGAGAGGGGTCCGATAATTACGTCTCCAGGTGGATAGGTCGCGCGAAGCGCGGGTGAGGAATCTCGAGAGGCAAGGTCCTCACCCACTCCGTCTCCCTCTCCATCAGGAGAGGGGTCCGATATAGTTACCTCTCCTGGTGGATAGGTCGCGCGAAGCGCGGGTGAGGAATCTCGAAAGGCAAGGTCCTCACCCACTCCGTCTCCCTTTCCACCAGGAGAGGGGGTCCGATAGTTACCTCTCCTGGTGGAGAGGTCGCACAAAGTGCGGGTGAGGATCTCCGGAGGCAAACCGAAGGGATCGGCAAGAGCGATTCAACAAGAAGCCGACCGCAACTGCCGCTTCCAGGTTTGCCTCCCGCGTTATCGTCGGCTTAACATCGAGTGCGCCTAAAGAAAATCATTGGGATGACTATGTTCAGGGAACGCTATACCGCGATCCTGCGGCAAGACTTCGTCGCACTTGTGCGGTATGTATAGAGTTAGAGATGAACCTTCTCGTAAACCTCGACGTCGATAACCTCGATAAGGCCATCCATTTCTACACCTCGGTATTCGATCTAAAGATCGGTCGTCGTTTCGGAACGTCCGGCGTGGAGCTGCTGGGCAGTTCGGCTCCGATCTATTTGCTGGTGAAACCTTCTGGATCGGCTGCGTCGGATACAACATCGCAGCAGCGACGTTACGATCGGCACTGGACACCGGTTCATCTGGATTTCGTCGTCGAAGAAATCGAGTCCGCGGTTGCAAAGGCTGTTGCGGCGGGTGCGGTGCTCGAGAAGCCGATCTCTACCGACAAGTGGGGCAGGCTCGCGCTGATGGCTGATCCGTTCGGTCATGGATTCTGCTTCGTCCAGTTTCTGGGGCGAGGCTATGATGAAATCGCGGATTGAAGCCGCTACTTCGGATCTAGTATGACCCGGTACATCTTTCATCTTGCGATTCCGGTCAGCGATCTCGCTGCCGCGAGGCAGTTCTATCTGAACGTGCTCGGCGCAAAGGTTGGGCGGGAGAATTCGCGGTGGCTGGATGTGCTGCTCTGGGGTCATCAGATCACGCTTCATCTGGCACCTGAGGAAGTTCGGGCTCCTTCAGAGCAAGGTCATCGGCATTTCGGAGTCGTGTTGCCGTGGGCAGAATGGGAAACGCTGGCCGCGTGGTTGGGTTCCAGCGGTGTCGAGTTCATGAAGCCTCCCGAAGTGTTGTATGCCGGACAGTACAATGAGCAGGCGAAGCTGTACTTGCGGGATCCTGGCAACAACGTCATCGAGATCAAGGCGTACCGCAGTTTTGCAGACACGTTCGGGAAAGCAGCAGAAAATTGGGGACATTCCTGATTTCGCTCCCGCGGCTCAGGAAATCAGGAATGTCCCCGATTTTCCATCGATTCATCCAAGAGGGCGCCGACGACATGCTGTTCATAGTGCGATTCACCGAGAAGCCGGGCAGTTCCGCGATTCGTCAGCAGTACCTGCGGGACCACATCGCGTGGCTGGAAGAGCACAAGAACGAGATCCTTGTGCCGGGATCGCTACGGCCCGAGCCGGATGCGCCGGCAGTGGGGGCATGCTGGATTGTCGATGCGCCGGGTAAAGCGGCGGTAGAGAAACTGTTCCTCAGTGACCCTTTCTGGATCAACGGACTGCGGGCGAGCGTCGAGATCCTGTTCTGGTCGAAGGCCTTCCCCGACCGCAAGACGCCTGTCTGACTGTAACGGAGCGTCAAGGTCCGGAACTTGCGCTCGGCGCGCAAGGTCTCTCAGCACGAAAGTGCCCTAAGCCGCCGCCAGATCCCGATACGAGCTCATGACCAATAGTCCCTCCATCGAAGAACGTGCGCGCGATCTGACGATGACCGTCTTCACGATCTCGGCGTCTATGGTGGGCGTCTGCCTGACAGCGATCGGAATTCTTCGCTTGATCATCAGCCAGACCCAGGTGCAAACGATCGGTGACGATATCCTTGCCGGGGATGCTGTCATCTTCATGCTCTGCTCATTCATCTGCTTCTGGTCATTCAAGACCCGAAGCGCGTCCATGCGGCGTGCCCTTCAGTTCACGGTCGATGGCATGTTCATGCTGGGGCTCATGATCATGGTCGGCGCCTGCGGAGTGATTGCCTACGCCGTCGCGTAGTCCCTACTTAAGATATTTCCCGTACCACTCGATATACCGCTGCATGCGGTCGAGGATGTACGTGGGTTTGCTTAAGCCGTGAAACTGCCCTGGGTAGATGACGAGTTTCGTATCGACACCGAGGCTTCTGAGCGCCTGGTACATCTGTTCTGAATTCAGGGCAGGCACGTTGAGGTCTTTTTCACCGACCATGAAGAGCGTCGGGGTCTTGATGCGATCCGCGTGCAGGAAGGGATACGAATTCCGCAGCCAGACATCGAGGTTCTGCCATGGTGTGCCGAGTTCCAGTTCGTATTCACGGATGTACATGTCGGTGCCATAGCCTGCGAGGATATTCGAGATCGACGCGCCGCTCGTGGCGACCTTGAACCGCGAGTCCTTCGCGATGACGAAGTTCGTGAGGATGCCGCCGTAGCTCCACCCGCCGACGCCCAGACGTTGGGGGTCTGCAAATTCCTTCTCCACGATGTAGTCCACTGCAGCAAGAACATCTTCGGTATCCTTGTTGCCCCAGTCTGCATAGATAGCAGTCGAGAAAGCCTGACCACGCCCGGAGCTTCCCCGCGGATTGGCACCGACAATCACGTAGCCCTGAGCGGCCAGTATTTGCCAGCTCAAGCTGAACGAGTTTGCAAACTGCGCGGTGGGCCCGCCATGGATGGACAGGATGGTGGGGTATTTCTGCCCGGCTACATAGTCGGGCGGCAATGCAACGAAACCGCTGATGAGGGTGCCGTCCCTGGAGGGAAAGGATATTTCGTCGACCTTGCCCAGCCGGACGCTTGCGAGCCACTCATCATTGTGATGTGAAAGGGGCCGTTCCAGGCGGCCCTCAAGCGCGTGGATTTCTGCGGGTGCATCAACGGTACTGTCGAGCACGGCGAGGCGTCCCTTCACGCCCAGATCGTATTCGAGCGTTTCGCGACGACCTTCGAGCACTCGCCGGATTTGTCCGCTCGCCGGATTCACCTGGGCGAGTTGCTGGTTCCCGTCGTCCTCCAGCAGCAGGTAGATCGATTTCCCGTCGGCAGTCCACCGCGGCATCAGCACGGCGCGATCCAGCGCTGCCGTCACGTTCCTCGGTTCGCCGCCATCAATCGAAACAAGAGCAAGGTGCTGTAGCGAGTAGTAGATAAGCTTCGGATCGCCCGCAGCGATGAACGCGATCTCCTTGCCGTCCGGTCGCCAGACCGGGCCGCTCATCCAGCCGGAATCCCCTGACGATCCTTCAAAGTTCGTGACCAGTCGCGGTATGGATCCGGGCCGTGCAGGAATGACGTACAAGCCGAATTCGTTGCTGCGATCCGGATCTTCGCCGCGCTTGCTCATGAAGGCGATTTCATTGCCGTTCGGCGACCAGGAGGGATAGCCCTCGTCGTAGTTGCCGGGCGTCAGCAACTCCGCTTTGCCGGTGGAGATATCGAATAGATAGAGATGCTGGCGCCGGGTGCCCATATACCCGGTGCCATCTTCCTTGAAGTAAAAGCGATCGATGACAATCGGCGGCGGTGTCTTGTCTTTCTCGTCCTTGCCCGGCTCGTTGGGGTCTTTGTCGGCGACGATCACCGCGAGCTGTCTGCCGTCCGGCGACCAGTCGTAGTCAACGACGCTGCCCGGAAACTCCGTCAGCGATGTTGCTTCTCCGCCGGATCGATCGAGTAACCAGATCTGGTCCGACTCGTCTTCGCCGCGGGCAGAAATAAACGCCAGGTATTTTCCATCCGGACTCCAGCGAGGTGCCGACTCACCCTGTTCCGAGTTCGTCAGCTGCAGCGTGCGTTTGCCGTCCCAGCTCGACATCCAGATGTGCGTGACTTGCTCGTCCTTGACGACATCGCTGGTGGTGACCGTATGTGCGACCCACATCCCTTCAGGCGAGATCTGCGGATCGGCTACATAGCGAATGGCATTGACGTCTTCGGCAGTGAGGAGGCGCGCAGGCGCTGCTGCCTGGGCTATCCCCGCCAATCCTTGAACAACGATCAGCAGCGTTGCAGCGAGAAGATAGCGCATGGGATATCGGCTCCAGACGGAACGAAGACGAGGCGCACCCAGAATGTCGCAGGGGAGTGGCAGCGTCAACGCTGCATCCTCACCCACTTCGTCTCCCTCTCCACTAGGAGAGGGGGTCGAGCAGTACCTCTCCTGGTGGAGAGGTCGCACAGAGTGCGGGTGAGGTGCTCACCCACTCCGTTTTCTTCTCCACCCGCAGAGGGGGTCGAGCAATACCTCTCCTGGTGGAGAGGTCGCACAAAGTGCGGGTGAGGTCCTCACCCACTCCGTTTCCCTCTCCGCTAGGAGAGGGGGTCGGATAGCGACCTCTCCTGGTGGAGAGGTCGCACAGAGTGCGGGTGAGGGGCGTTCGGGAATCAACTCCCCTGCTCGAGTTCCAAAAGCAATTTTTCAGCAACCGCCGCGGATTGAGACAACATTTCATTGTTCCAGAAGCGAACAACTCGATAGCCTCTTAGCGCAAGCCACTGCGACCTGGCAGCATCATAGACGACGTTGCTCGCGTGCTGCCCGCCATCAAGCTCGACGATCAGCCGTTTGGACAAGCAGACGAAGTCGACGATGTAGGGTCCTACTGGATACTGACGTCGGAACTTGTAACCGTTGAGCCGCCGATCACGGACGAGTGACCACAGCTTTCGTTCGGCTTCTGTGGAATTTCGACGCATCGTCCGTGCGTGTGCCAGAGGTGAATCGAATTCCATTGACTCCAATTTATCAATCGATGCCTGGGACTGGACAGGTGAATTTCTGAGCGAAACAGCCAGAAACTCCTCACCCACTCCGTTTCCCTCTCCAGCAGGAGAGGGGGTCTGAAAGCCACCTCTCCTGGTGGAGGTCGCACAAAGTGCGGGTGAGGTCCTCACCCACTCCGTTTCCCTCTCCACCAGGAGAGGGGGTCCGATAGTTACTTCTCCTGACGGAGAGGTCGCACGCAGTGCTGGTGAGGTGCTCGCCCACTCCGTTTCCCTCTCCACCAGAGGAGAGGGGGTCGGATATCTACCTCTCCCGTGGGGAGAGGTCGCACAGAGTGCGGGTGAGGGGCAGGGTCAGGAGGCTGCGTTAACCCAGCCCGCCTGGATTTCCTTGAGCACCGACCCAAACCCATATTCGTCGAACAGCTTCTGCGCATCTCCCTGCACTTGTGGACCGGCGACGCCGTTCTGCAGTCGGCAGGCGAACCAGGCTTCGGTCGCCGTCGGCAAGGCTGGCGACTCTTCACCCGTTTCTTTCTTCAGGCGCAGCAGCATCTCGAGCGCGTGCAACGCCAGCGGTTCGCCCTCCTGCGTGCGAGACGTTCCGTAGAGAAAATCGACCAGCGCCAGCTTGTGGATGGCCTGCGAAGCCACCGCTTCGTTTGACGTTGGAGTTCCTGCGCTGGCCTGACGCAGGAAGGGCTCGGCTTCGGCACGGCGATTGGCGTGGTACAGATACATCCCGAGTGTCCCCGACCACTCCATCCGCAGCGGATCATCTTGAGCGGCGGACTTTTCGATGATGCTGAGCCCCAGCCTCAGCGATTCTTCATACCGCGGCCAGTCTTCGCGCTTGTAGGCCAGGAGGCCGATGATGTCGAGGTCGTTCAGGAGTTCGAGCGATTGCGCGCCATGCAGCGTTTCATGCAGGCGCAACGATCGCCCCGCCAGTGCAGTGGCCTTCTCGAGATGCCCGGTCCGGTTGAGCCTGCCGATCCAGGCGCGCAGGAATTCACCCGTACCGTCGCTGACGGCGCCGTAGTGCCGCGAGTAGATTTCAAGCGCGCGGTTCAGCATGACATCCGCTTCCTCGACATGGTTGCTGTCAAGCAGAAGATACCCAAGCTGCGCACAACAGTTGCCCGTCAGCACATGCAGGGGACCACGCGTGCCCTCGGCCATCGCCAGGGCCTGGCGCAGAAGCGGCTCAGCTTCCTTGTCGTTGTCATGGGTCCGCAACAGGATGGCGAGTGAAAGCAGGGCATCGGCCGTTGATGAATGTCCGTTTGGAAAGAGCGCTTCAAGGATTTTCACCGCAGCGCGGCGACTCAACAGCGCATCCTCATACCTGTCCATTTCCTGGTAAAGCTCGGCAAGCTTTGACCAGGTGCCCGCTGGTTCCACATGGACCAGCCCGTAGACCGTGCCCTTCATGTCGAGCGCACGACGCAGCAACTGCTCGGCCCGCTCGAAGCGACCGGACAGGCGATACACGTTGGCTGCGCTTTCGAACGCGCTGGCGACAATATCGGGCGCCGACTCCGGACTCTTTTCGTTGATCTCCAGGAACCGTTGCAACTGCTGGTCTGCCGCATCCGCATTCCCGGCGCGCGATTCCCGATAGGCGGCTTCCAGTTCGGCCATTCCGAGCGTGTAAGCGGGCACTCCTTCCGGGGAATGCTTGCTGACGATATCGGCTCGCCTGATGCACCGGTCGGCATCATCGTCGCGCCCCGTATCGCGATACAGGCTCGCCAGCGAAAGCAGGCAATCGCGAGTCAGGTGCAGGCCGGCAGCATCGGACTGCTTTTCAGCGATGCCTATTGCGCGCAGCAGGACTGCTTCCGCTTCCTTCAGCTCGCCGGCAGTTTCCAGTGCATCGGCCAGTCGGCGCAGCGGTCGAGCCACCCACACCGCCGTGTCGGGGCGTGCTTCGCTCTCATAGAACGAGACTTCGCGACGACGCAGCTCGATGGCTTCCTTCAGCCGATCGGTTTCGAGCAGCAGATCGGAAAGATACGCGAGCGGCCGGATGGTGCGATGTGCATCGGGAGGCAGCAGGGCATCGTTGTCGAGCGCGAGCCGCAGATATTTTTCGGCGGCCTGGAAACCGCCGACCGCAGACTGGAACTGTCCGAGATAGGTCAGGATCTCGAGGCAACACGTGAATAAATCCCTGCGCGAGACGTTCTTCTCCGCTTCCGGATGGTCCGCCATTTTCTTTACGGCATCCCACCCGTACCATGCCGCGACATCGAGATGGGCGGAGATCTGCCGCACCAGGGGCCACACGATCGGATCGGTCGGGTCGTCCGGGCAAGTCCGCACGAAGGTAGTGGTCGCGAACGACCAGAGCGCATGGCGTTCAAGCGGCAGATCGACGCGCTCAACGGTCTGCACAAGGCCGTGCACGCGAAAGCTGTTCTCTTCCATCGTAACCATTGAATAGTCTGCAAGAGCCCCAAGTGCCTCACGGACCAGCTCTTCATCGTCCTCCGGCAGCGTCTCCTGCGGTTGGCCTGTGAGTTCCTGCTCCGAGAGCACCCTGATCGCATTGCGCAGGATGCCCGCGCCACGAACGAAAAACTCCAGCGGGATTGACGACGCCGCCATGAATGCCGCCAGTCGCAAGAGTGCCCGCGAGGGCGCCGGCAAACGGCTGATCGTCGCGGCCCACGTCGTCATCACTGCATCGGGATACTCGGTGGCGCCCAGCACACCCTTGCGCAACAGGCCCGCCGACTCATCGTTGTAGCGCTTGAGATACTGGCTGAAGCCCATGCGTTGCTTGCGCATGTAAGCCGCTGCCTGCTCGAGAGCCAGCGGCAAACAGCCGAGTTGCTCGGCAAGGGTGTTGCAGGCAGCGAGTTCGTCCGCGGACGGCGCGGCAACGCCCGTTCTGTCGAGCAACAGTTGCCGTGCGGCTTCCGGCTGCAGAGCCTCGATGCGTGTGACGCCGATGGCAGTAGACCAGTCCGTGAATCTTGATGTGACGATCGTCCGGCAACCGCCGCTCTTCGGCAGCCAGCGCTGAATGGATCCTTCGTCTTCAGCGTTGTCGATCACCAGCAACCGTTCTTCGCGTCCGGCGAGCTGTCTCAGCAATCGTTGGGCGCGCTCGCCCTGCTTGAGATCGGCGCTTTCGGGATTGAGCGTGGCGAAGAGATCGGCGTACTCCGCTTCCAGGCCGCCGGGATTGCGGGCATCCACCCACAGGATCTGCGCATAGCAGCGCCAGAATTTTTCCGCGTACTCGCGAGCGAGGGTCGTCTTGCCCATCCCGCCCAGCGCGGCGATCACATGCACCTGGCCCTGCGTCAGCGTTGCAGTCGGGTTCTCATGCAGTTGCTGGTGGATCGTGAGCATCTCCTGCTCGCGGCCGACGAAATGGGGGTTGTGGTGATAGCGCAGTAGCGATACCCGTTCCGTCTTTTCGGGGATCGGGCGGGCAAGCAATGCGCGCACCGATTCTGCCAATTGTTCCCAGCTGCCCGTGGCGCCAGTGTCGGCGAAGCTGATTTCCTGGGCCTGGAAGCGCTTGAGCGGGGGCGGGGCTACGTCCTCGAATCGTCCCTCGAACCGCAGGGGAATGATGTTCTCGGCCCCGTAGGTCTCGAACCGGGTCCATTGGGACTGTTGCCAGCGCGGGGTCAGTACGGCGAGCAGGATCCTGCTCGACTCGCAGCCGGACTCGATTTCCTTGTGCCATTCGAACCCGGGCTTGAGGCGCAGCCGGTCAAACCAGATCCGGGCGGGGTCGATCCCCGCCGTGACCAGGCCGGCATGGACCCGTTCGGCGAACTGGAGGTCGCCTGACTGGTAGCTGATGAAGCAATCGTAGGACAAGGAGGGCCGCGTCCGGGCATCATTGGAGATGGGGGGATTATGCGTGTTCGGCCTGCTTGTCCGGGCATCTCCTCATAGCCATTCCCTATTTCGGTAACAATTTGGTCGCGTTACAGTTCTAACCATGTCTCAGAGTTCCTTCTGACAATGTATATCTACGACGAAATCGACCAGCGGGTGGTGGACGAGCGGGTTGCGCAGTTCCGCGACCAGACCCGTCGCTTCCTGGCCGGCCAGCTATCCGACGACGATTTCCGTGCGCTACGGCTCCGTAACGGCCTGTATATCCAGCGTTTTGCGCCGATGTTGCGGGTGTCGATCCCCTACGGCCTGCTGTCGACGCAGCAGCTGCGGATGCTGGGTCGGATTGCCCGGGAGTACGACAAGAACTTTGGCCACTTCAGCACCCGGCAGAACATCCAGTACAACTGGCCCAAGCTCGAGGACGTGCCGGACATCCTGGCCCTGCTAGCCAGCGTGCAGATGCATGCGATCCAGACCAGCGGCAACTGCATTCGCAACGTCACGGCGGACCATTTCGCCGGCGTCGCGCCCGATGAGCTCGAAGACCCGCGTCCCTGGTGCGAAATCATCCGCCAGTGGGCGACGCTCCATCCCGAATTCTCGTTCCTGCCCCGCAAGTTCAAGATTGCAGTGACGGGTTCGCCGCAGGACCGCGCTGCGTCCAAGGTTCATGACGTCGGCCTGCACATCAAACGCAATGCCCAGGGCGAGATCGGATTCGAGGTGCTGGTAGGTGGTGGCCTCGGCCGCATGCCGATGATCGGGCACGTCATCCGGGAATGGATTGGTCCACGCGATCTGCTCGCCTACCTCGATGCGATCCTGCGCGTGTACAACATGGGCGGTCGTCGCGACAACATCCATAAAGCCCGCATCAAGGTGCTCGTGAAGTCGCTCGGACCCGCGAAGTTCCATGAGCTGGTGGATGCCGAATTCGAGAAGTCGCGTGACATCGCACCGGTGCTGACCGATGCGGAAATCGCGCGTGTAAAGGCTTATTTCGTGCCGCCGAAGTACGACACGCTGCAGGACGAGGACGTCATCACCGGCCGCGGCAACGAGTTCCGCAACTGGTACCAGCGCAATACGCGCAGGCACAAGATCGCGGGTTATCGCGCCGTTGTTGTGTCGCTGAAGTCACCTGCACGTCCGCCTGGTGACATCACCGATGTCGAGATGGAAAAGGTTGCAGACATCGCCGATAAGTACTCACTCGGCATGGTCCGCTCGACGCATGACCAGAACCTGATCCTGGCGGATGTGCGCCAGCGCGATCTGCAGGCTGTCTGGCAGGCGCTGAAGGAGATCGATCTCGCGACCCCGAATGTCGGGACGCTCACCGACATGATCGCGTGCCCGGGCCTCGATCTCTGCAGTCTTGCGAACGCCGGTACGATCGATGTCGCACGGCAGATCAACGAGCGCTTCGACAACCTCGACTACCTCTATGACATCGGCGATATTGAACTCAAGATGTCCGGCTGCATGAACGCATGCGGTCATCATCACGTCGGTCACATCGGCATCCTCGGTGTCGATAAGAGCGGCGAGGAGTGGTACCAGATCACCCTCGGCGGTTCTGCCGGTGGCCTCGATGCGGCGCTTGGCACCGTCATCGGCCCTTCCGTCGCCAAGAACGACGTGGGCGAAACCCTCGAGCGCATCCTGAACGTCTATGTTGACCAGCGGCAGGAAGGCGAACGTTTCCTCGATACCTTCCGCCGTGTCGGCGTTGCTCCCTTCAAGGCCCGTGTATATGCCCCAGCTAATCAGGCAGCGTGAAGTCGTCGCCGACGACTGGCGCAACATTGACGACGACCCCCAGGGCCGCGACCGGGCGCTGATCATTCCGTTTGCCCGCTGGCTGGCCGAGCGCGACCAGTGGTGGTTGTGGGACGGCAAGCTCGGCGTCCGGATCGGTCCCACCGACCCCGTCGAAGCTCTGGAACGCGATTTCCTCCGGATCTCCCTAGTCGCCATCGAATTCAGCGGGATCGGTGAAGGCCGGGGCTATACCCAGGCCCAACTTCTCCGCCGTCGCTACAAGTTCACCGGCGAGATCCGCGCCGTCGGCAAGGTCCAGCGCGATCAGCTCTTCTACATGGCCCGCTGCGGCTTCGACGCCTTCGAACTCCCCGACGGTGCCGACACCTCCGTCGCCCTCGCTGCCTTCAACGACTTTTCCATTAAATATCAAGACTCTACCGATCAAGGGCTCGCGCTCTCGCGCCGCGCCGGCACCTAGCGGTCCGAATCGACCCTGCCCACCGGCCTCACCTCTCCGAATCCGGGTCTGATCTGGCTTGCTGCTACCCAGCGATTTTCGGAACCGTGTGAGGCAGGACGCCGAACCCGGAGACTACAGGGACGTACTCGCGCCGTTTCTGAAAACACCTTGCGGCTCGAAACCCATCAGAAGGTCCTCTGATAACAACCCATCATCAATACAAAACAAAAGAGTCTTTCCGGATATATGCCCCCCTTCAGTACAGTGCAGGAATGCCCATTTCCGTAACAATGCGGTAACACCTGCTCACGCAGGCAAGCAGACGCCATGACGACCACTGAAGAGCTTTCACCCCGACTTGCCGAGCTGGTGCGCAACTCCGCCGCACAGCTTGAGCAGGCTGCGCGGGACTACAAGGACGTGGTGTATTCCAACAGTCTGGGCCCCGAGTCGGCCGTGCTGATGGACCTGATCTGCACGTATGCGCCGGCCATCCAGCTCTTCACGATCGACACCGGCCGCCTGCCGGATGAAACGCTTGCACTGCTGGATCGCGTCGAGCGACGGTATGAGCGCCGGATCAAGGTCTACTACCCGGACAGCGCGGCAGTCGAGGCCTATGTCCAGGAAAACGGCATCAACGGGTTCTACGCCGGGCTCGAAGAGCGCCAGTCCTGCTGCCATGTCCGCAAGGTCGAGCCGTTCAAGCGAGCAGTCGCCGGGCACAAGGCGTGGATCACTGGTGTTCGGCGCGAACAGTCTGCCGAGCGTGCGAAAGGTGAAGCCCTGTCGTGGGACGATCGCTACGAGATGTGGAAGGTCAGCCCCCTGCTCGACTGGACCGAAACCGACATCTGGGACTACATCAAAGCCCACAACCTGCCTTACAACCCGCTGCACGACAAAGGCTATCCGAGCATCGGCTGCGCGCCTTGCACGCGTGCGGTGGAGCCGGGCGCTGATCCCCGTTCGGGTCGCTGGTGGTGGGAGAATCCGGATACGCGTGAATGCGGATTGCAGCCGCGTCGCGTGATTCCCATCAAGATCGAACCGCGCCGCGCCGCCGGCGCCTGATTCCAAGCAAGCCCAGAAATGGAATATTTCCCTATCTTCCTGCGTCTGGCGGGCGAACCCGTGCTGGTCGTCGGAGGCGGCGAAGTGGCCGCACGCAAGGTCGATCTGCTGTTGCGTGCCCGTGCAGATGTCACGGTCGTCGCGCCCGAACTGGGCTCGCGTCTCGCTGCCCTGGTTGCGCAGAACTCCGTTGCCCACGTTGCGGGCGAGTTCCAGCCCGAACACCTGAATGGCATGCGGCTCGCGATTGCAGCGACCGATCGTCAGTCCGTGAACGCCTGGGTTGCGCATCAGGCCGAAGCCCGCGGCATCGATGTGAACGTCGTGGACGATCGCGAACTGTCGCGTTTCATCATGCCGGCGATCATCGACCGGTCGCCGATCATTGCGGCGGTGGCGAGTGGCGGCGATGCGCCGGTGCTTACCCGCCGGCTGCGCGAAAAACTCGAAGCTTTCCTGCCGCATCGCCTCGGTGATCTTGCGCGGTTTGCCGGCAGCCTGCGAACAACGGTCAAGAAGCGCTTGCCGGAAGCTCCAGCACGCCGCCGTTTCTGGGAGAAATTCTTCGATGGCCCACTCGCCGCAGATGTACTCGCTGGCAGGGATGCAGCGACCATCAGCCGCAACGTGGAATCGAGCCTGGTCGAGGCTGCGCGAAATGCCGGTGAGGCGAAGAAGGGAGAAGTCGCGCTGGTAGGCGCAGGTCCTGGCGATCCCGGCTTGCTGACATTGCGGGCGCTGCGTGTTCTCCAGAATGCCGATGTCGTGCTGTACGACCGGCTCGTATCGAATGAAGTGCTCGATCTCGCACGTCGTGATGCCGAACGTATCTACGTCGGTAAAGTCGCCGGTGGATCTTCAGGCTCGCAGGCGGAGATCAACGCCTTGCTCGTGAAGCTTGCGCTCGAAGGCAAGCGGGTATGTCGCCTCAAGGGGGGCGATTCCTTCATCTTCGGTCGCGGTGGCGAAGAACTCGAAGCACTCGTGAAGCACGGCATCCGCTTTGAAGTGGTTCCGGGCATCACGGCGGCGATTGGTTGCGCGGCTTATGCCGGCATTCCGCTGACGCATCGTGACTACGCCCAGTCGCTGACGTTCGTGACCGGCCATGGCAAGGACGATGGCGAAGCGCCCGACTGGGAAGCGCTCTCGCGACCCAACCAGACTGTCGTGTTCTACATGGGCCTCAAATCGCTTGGAAACATCGTCGCGCACCTGCGGAAGAATGGTGCCCCGGAGAATCGCGCTGCTGCCGTCGTCGAGCAGGGCACCAGTACGGAACAGCGCGTGATAACCGGTACGCTGGCAACACTCGAAAGCCTTGTTACCGCGGCGGGAATTGCTTCGCCCAGCCTGCTGATCGTCGGTGAGGTTACGCGCCTGCATGACACGCTGCGCTGGTTCCAGTCGGCTGCCGGCACGGATGAAAACCTGTCTGCCGGGAGGCTCTCGGCATGAGCGGGATCGTCAAGGGTTTTGCAGACGCGATCGGTTCGACGCCACTCATCCGTCTTGGGCGATTGAGCGAAGAAACCGGTTGCGAGATTCTCGGCAAGGCGGAATTCATGAATCCCGGCGGATCGGTGAAAGACCGGGCCGCTCTCGCGATCATTGAAGACGCCGAGCGCAGCGGTCGTCTCAAGCCGGGCGGAACGGTCGTTGAAGGCACGGCGGGCAATACAGGCATCGGCCTGGCTCATGTCTGCAACGCACGCGGCTACAAGCTCGTGATCGCGATGCCGGACAACCAGTCCGACGAGAAATTCCGGCTGCTCGAAACGCTGGGCGCGGATGTGCGACGAATCAAGGCAGTCGCGTACAGCGATCCGAATCATTACCAGCGTGTTGCACAGCGACTCGCGGATGAAATCCCCGGCGCGGTGTGGTCCAACCAGTTCGACAACACGGCCAATCGTGATGCCCACGAGCGCACGACGGGCCCTGAAATCTGGGCCCAGACGGAAGGCCGCATCGATGCATTCGTGACCTCCACCGGAACGGGCGGCACGCTGGGCGGCATCTCGCGTTATCTCAAGAAGCAGAGCGCGAAAGTACTCACCGTGCTTGCCGACCCGCAGGGCAGTTCACTCTACGAATGGGTGTTGAACGGCCAGTTGAAGGCGACGGGCCCGGGTTCGATCACCGAAGGCATTGGCATCGGCCGCATCACGGCAAACCTCGAAGGCGCGCCGCTCGATACAGCAGTGCACGTCAACGATGCCGAGTGTGTACAGTACGTATATCGCCTGCTGCGGGAGGAAGGCTTGTTCCTCGGCAGTACCAGCGGGGTCAATGTTGCCGCGGCCGTGCAGATTGCGCGGCGCTTGGGACCAGGCCACACGATCGTCACGATCCTGTGCGATACCGGCGCCAAATATCAGTCACGTCTCTTCGACCGCAAGTGGCTTGCGGAGAAGGGCCTCAACGAGAGTATTCCCAGTGTCGACCGGATCCGAGCCCATGGTTGAAGCAAGCGAACGTCCCGCGATCACTACCGATGTCGTCATCGTCGGCGCAGGCCCCTGCGGGTTGTTCCAGGTGTTCGAGCTCGGCCTGCTCGGCCTCAAGGCGCACATCGTCGATGCGCTGAAGGATGCGGGCGGCCAGTGCATCGAGCTGTATCCCGACAAGCCGATCTACGACATTCCTGCCGTGCCGGTCTGCACAGGCAAGGAACTCACGGATCGCCTGCTCGAGCAGATCAAGCCTTTCGGTGCCGAGTTCCATCTCGGCCAGGAAGTAAACACGGTCGAGCGGCAGGAAAGCGGCCGGTTCCGCGTTGGCACGAATGCGGGCACGATTTTCGATGCAGGCGCGGTCGTCATCGCGGGTGGCGTCGGTTCCTTCCAGCCTCGCAAGCTCGATGCCCCGGGCGCCGATATCCTCGAGGGCAAGAGCGTTCACTACCGGGTTCGCGATCCGCAGGCATATGCCGGCAAGGACCTGGTCATTCTCGGCGGCGGTGATTCGGCGCTCGACTGGGCGCTCGCGCTCGTCGATATCGCCAACAGTGTCGTGCTGGTTCATCGCCGTCCGGAATTCCGTGGTGCTCCTGCGTCAGTTGCGAAGATCATGGCATTGCGCGACGAGCATCGTGCCGACGTGCTGGTCGGGTCCGTGAAGGAGCTGGTGCTCGAAGACAACGGTGATCTGAAGGCCGTTCGCGTGCAGGGTGGCGATGGCGTCGTCCGCGCCGTCGATGCCCAGCAGGTTCTGGTGTTTTTCGGACTGTCGCCGAAGCTGGGGCCGATTGCCGAGTGGGGCATCGAGCTCAACAAGAAGCAGCTCACCGTGAACATGTCGACGTACCAGACCAGCCTGCCCGGCATTTATGCCGTGGGCGACATCAATACCTACCCCGGCAAGAAGAAGCTGATCCTGTCCGGCTTCCATGAAGCCGCATTGGCCGCCTTCGCCATCAAGGAACACCTGGAGCCGGGCAAGAAAGTACACCTGCAGTACACGACCACCAGCCCGATCATGCACAAGCGGCTGGGCGTGGCCCATGAAAGTCATGCCGAGGAGCATGAGCGCAAGAAGGCTGCGGGCGCCTGAACCAGGTAACTCAGAACCATGTGGATTGCCATCGTCATCCTGGTTCTGGTCGTGCTGTTCATCGCCGGTGGATTGCTGGGGTTCTGGAAGAACGCCCATTCGCCGTTGCCGAAGAATCTGCCGCCGCCTCTCAAGGATGAACCCGAGGATGACTGGGGCAAAAGCCAGGGGAAAGACGGCAGCGACCAGCAGCCGTGATGGCTGAACCTGCGTCCCGTTACATCGAACGCAACACTGCGACTTTCCGTCGCGCAAACTGGGCGCTCTTTCTCGCGGCCTTCTCGACCTTCGCTTCCCTGTATTCCGTCCAGCCTCTGCTGCCGATTTTTGCGGAGCAGTTCGGGCTGGGCGCCGGCGGCAGCAGCCTTTCACTGTCTGCGACCACGGCAGCGCTTGCTGTTGCAATGCTCCTCGCGGGCGCCATTGCCGATGCAACGGGTCGCAAACGGCTGATGTTCGTCTCGCTGATCCTGACTGCGCTGCTCAACCTGCTGGTGGCTGTGGCTCCCACGTGGAGCTCGCTGCTGCTGGCCCGGGCACTGATGGGCCTGGCGCTGAGCGGTATCCCCGCGGTTGCGATGGCCTACATTGCCGAGGAGATTTCGCCGAAAGCGAGTGGCTTCGCGATGGGCTTGTATATCGGTGGCACCGCGATTGGCGGGATGGCGGGGCGCCTGCTCATCGGAGTCATCGCGGACTTTGCCTCCTGGCGGATCGCCATCGCGGTCATCGGCGTGCTCGTCTTCCTGAGTGCGATGCTTTTGCAGCGCCTGCTTCCGGACTCGACGCATTTCACGCGCCGCCCGTTTGCTCCACGCAATCTGCTGCCGGCGATGGCGGATTCATTCCGGGATCCGGGTCTGCGCTGGCTCTATGCCCAGGCGTTTCTGCTCATGGGCAGTTTCATCACGATCTTCAACTACATCGGTTTCCGGTTGTCCGTCGCTCCCTATTTCCTGACCCATGCGGTCATCGCATTGATCTTCCTGAGCTACATGGTAGGCACGGGCAGTTCGGCGTGGGCAGGAGCACTCGCGGATCGCATCGGTCGTCGCAAGGTGCTGTGGTGGCTGGTCCTGACCATGCTGGCCGGTGTCATCATCATGAGTCTCGCGCCGCTGGTCGCAGTCATCGCGGGAATCGTGATCCTGGTCTTCGGTTTCTTCGGCGCCCATTCCATCGCCAGCGGCTGGGTCGGACGTCGTGCCCAAGGGGCGAAGGCACAGGCTTCATCGCTGTATCTTTTCTTCTACTACATGGGTTCCAGCGTCGCGGGAACCGCAGGCGGGTGGTTGTGGAATGCATATGCCTGGCCGGGCGTCAGTCTGCTGGTAAGTGTGATGCTCGCGTTGGCGTTGCTGGTAGCGATTCGCCTGATTTTCCTGCCTGCCCTGCCGCTTCCGGAAGGAAAATCCCCGCCCGTGCCGGCACCTTGAGGCCGTCCGCAACAGGATCTGTCATGCTGTCGTCACTGGGATAGGTAACGCTGGTGAACCTTTGCTTGACTGAAGCCAATGAAGAACTCATCCGACGATCCGCGGTACTTCGGCAACATTCTTGAACGTCGCCTGACCCGGCGCGATGTCCTGCAGGGCGCAATGGCCACCGCGCCCGCATTGCTGGTTGGTGGAACCTTCGCATGGAGTTCAGCCGATGCCGCTGCGGCTGCTGTTACCGGCGTGCTGGGCTTCCAGACCATCCAGGGCAGCAAGGATGATCGAGTGATCGTTCCGCCTGGCTATATTTCCGACGTCGTGATTCGCTGGGGCGAGAGCCTGTATCCGGGGACGCCGGATCTCGACACCACATCGATGCTTGCCGGCGGCTTGTTGACTCCGACTTCTGCAGCACGGCAGGCGCGGCAGTTTGGTTACAACTGCGATGCCATCGAATTCTTTCCCTTGCGATCCGACAATACGAGTGGCGTGCTCTGCGTCAACAACGAGTACACGGACGATTCGCTCCTTTTCCCGGAATATGGCGGCTCGAGCGCGCGCAGTGTCTGGCTCGAAAAATTCATCACCAGGTATCCGGAAGCCGTTGCCTTCACCAAGGCTGCACATGGCGTGTCGGTGGTGGCGGTGGGGCGACCAGGCGGCAAGAACGGCGCCTGGATTGCGGACAAGACGTCGCGCTTCAATCGCCGGATCACTGCCGATACGCCGATGTCGATCCAGGGTCCGGCTCGCGGTTCACCGTTGTTACGCACCAGGGCCGATCCGGATGCGATACGCGTGAATGGCACATTGGCCAATTGCGCGGGCGGCAAGACGCCATGGGGAACCTATCTCACTGCCGAAGAAAACCTCGAGGACTACTTCGGCAACTATCGCGAGATGAAAGCCCGTCGCGATGTGGATCCCGGGGTTCTCGATGCGCATCGCCGCTTCTGGTTGTGGAACACCGCATCGATCCATGGCTGGGAATACGTGGACAAGCGCTTCGATGCTGCATACGAACCATCAGAAGCGCTGCGCTTCGGCTGGATCGTCGAGATCGATCCGCGCGATCCATCTTCCATGCCGAAGAAGCGCACCGCCCTCGGCCGTTTCTCCCACGAAGGGGCCAACCCGATTGTTGCCCGCGACGGACGCATCGCCGTCTACATGGGTGACGACGAGAAATTCGAATACGTCTACAAGTTCGTGACCAGCCGTGCGCTCGATCCGAAGAATCCTGCAGCGAATGTCGATCTGCTCGATTCGGGCACGCTCTATGTCGCCCGTTTCGATGCCAAGGGCAACGGCGAATGGCTGCCGCTGGTCTTCGATCCGAAAGGTCCGCTCAATGAATCGACGGGCTTCCGCGACCAGGCGGAAGTCGTCATCAAGGCGCGGGCGGCTGCAGATATTCTGGGCGCGACACCCATGGACCGGCCAGAAGACGTTGAGCCCAATCCGGTCAACGGCTGCATCTATGTGTCGTGCACGAACAACGAGAGCCGCAGTGGCGGTGTCCTGGACATCACCGGGCGTCCGATCGGCACGGGCCCGAACGCTGCCAATCCACGTCCCCACAACGGCTGGGGACACATCATCGAGATCACGGAAGAAGAGGGCGACCACACGCGGACCCGCTTCAATTGGGCAGTCTTCCTGCTCGCGGGCGATCCGGCCCGGGGCAAGCTCATCACGAACTACGAGGACATCAAGCCCGGCAAGCTGACCAGCGACCACGTCTACTACGCGGGCTATGCCGATGCTTCACGTCTGAGTCCGATCGGATCGCCTGACAACATCGGCTTCGACAAGGCCGGCAATCTCTGGATCGTCACCGATGGCACGCAGCCGAACGAAACGAATGACGGTTGCTATGCCTGTCCGACCGAAGGACCCGACCGTGGCTTGTTGCGGCAGTTCATGAGTGCCCCTTTCGGCGCAGAAGTCTGCGGTTGCGAATTCACGCCCGACAACCATACGCTCTTCCTTAGCATCCAGCATCCCGGTGAAAGCGGTTCGCTTAAAGAGCCGAAGAGCCATTGGCCTGACGGTGCCAGTTCCCAGCCGCGTCCCAGCGTCATCGCCATCCGGCGGGAGGACGGCGGGATCATCGGGAGTTAGATGCTGACGCCGAGCCTTCACCCGGCCTTTAAAGTGGGTCCATCGTCGTTGCGAATTGGGGGAGTCCGTCGGCGATGACGATCCATGGCAACTTGTCCTGGACCCAGATGTGCATTTGAGGTTTCAGGGCGGCCGGGTCATCCAGCGTACCCAGTGCGACATCGATTTCGTTGGCGCGGGCTGCGTTGCGATAAGTGAGTGAAGTTCCGCAGTCCCGGCAGAACCCGCGAGTCACGCCGGGAGACGAATGATGTTCGGCGAGCAGTCCTGCGATGATCGTGAACCGGTCCGTCGCAAACGTGCCCCACGGAACGACAGGCGCGCCGATGGCCCGGCGACAGCTCGTGCAATGGCAGAAGCAGAGATTCGTGGCTTCGCCAATCGCTTCATAGCGGATGTGGCCACAGAAGCATCCTCCTGAATGAGTCTGAGCGGCCATCGTTCGAGCGGGTTCCTTTAGGTCAGGCTGAAGTGCAAACTTAGGCGTTCGCAGCCCGCGGAATCAAGTCGCTACAAGGGAAGGACCATGGCAAAACTGCTCGTGATGTATAAAAAGCCGGCTGATCCCGCCGCGTTCGATGCCTACTACTTCAACAAGCACGTCCCCATAGCGAAAAAGATTCCGGGCCTCAAGCTTTACGAGGTAAGCACCGGCCCTTTGGGCGGACCCGGCCCGGCTTCACCGCATCATATGATTGCTGCTTTAAGTTTCGATTCGATGGAGGCGCTGCAGAAGGGAATGGGCTCGCCGGAAGGTGCGGCCGCGGAAGCCGATCTGCCCAACTTTGCCATGGCCGGCGCGGACGTTCTGGTTTTCGAGACCCGGCAAGTTTGACCCGGAGGCGCTGACATGACCCATGCATTGATGGCGTTTCTGCATCATGTCGCGGCGTTCACGCTGGTGGCCGCGATCAGCATCGAGTTCGTTCTGATCCGTGGTGACCTCACCCTGAAAAGCGCACGGCAGCTTCTGATCGTCGATGCGCTGACGGGTATTTCAGCGATACTGGTTTTGGTGATCGGCTCCGTTCGCGTCTACCACTTCGAGAAAGGAACGGCTTACTACTTCCACAGCATTCCCTTCATCGCGAAGATGTCACTTTTCGTCATCGTTGCGCTGATTTCAATGGGTCCGACGCGCGAATTCCTGTCCTGGCGCAAGGCACTGGCCCAAGGTCAGGCCCCCGTACTCACGGACGAACGGCGACGCCAAGTTCGCAGGTGGATTCACTGGGAGCTGGCAGGAGTTCTACTGATCCTGCTCTGCGCCGCCATGATGGCGAAGGGCGTCGGGTATATCGGTTAAGGCCGGGCAGGGCGATGCCTGTTGCCCAGTTTCATCAAAACCCAGCCAGAGGCGACAAAGCATGCGGTGATGCCAGCGGAATATCCGGCAACTCCTGCATAGCCGCCGGTATTCACGGGATTCAGAAACGGATACGGATACCAGCCGGTGAGGCTGCCTCGCGCCAGAACGTAAGCGAGATAAAGCGCGGGAAAGACCAGTGTCAGCAGGAGGTGCTGCATCCGGATGGGCTTGTACGGAGGCTGCAACAGCCAATCGAGGACAATCACGCAAGGCATCAGATAGTGCAGGACGAAGTTGACCCACGGCAATAGCGCGCCGAGGTCCACATCGCGCAGCAGGATCGCGAAGACAATGCCTACCACCGCCATGTTGACCGTCGAAGCAAAACGTATCCGATCGTCAACCCGGGCTTCATGCTTGCTCAATCCCTTGATCGCATCGATCAGCAAAACAGCCGCGGCGAATAGATTGGACAGGTTGGTGAAGTAGCTGAAGAAGTTGATGAGGCTGAAGCCGCCCTGCAGATGAATCACCAGCTGGCGTGCCATTGCAGATAAAGCCAGCAGGCCGAACAGGGCACGTAGGCGTGGTACGAAACGGAAGATCACCCCGGATGCCACTGACGCACGATTCTCCGGTCTCTCTCGGCTGCGCTGCTTCAGAGCTTGGGAATCCGCAGGCGGCTGATCATCAGCGCCCCTGAGACCGCAAACATCAGGACCAGCGGGTGAAGCGCGAAGCCTGCGATCCTGACTTCTCCAAGCCAGAGATTTTCGTGGAGGGCGTTGCTCCAGGCAGCCAACGCCAGCACTGCCACGAGTACTATGGAGGTGGGTATGGGTGTGCCTTCAAAGTACTTCACCTTGTCGGTTCCTTCGGACAGAGTTGCCGCTGTCACGTTATATCGAGCGAGGCGGGAGACGCCGCAGGCGACGAAGCACACGAGAATGATGCGATCGTACAGACCCTGCATGCCGCAGCCATAAGCGATGACTGCGGGAGCGACACCGAACGAGATGACGTCGGCTAGTGAGTCCAGCTCCTGACCCATCAGGGAGGCCTTCTGGCGCCATCGTGCGATGCGACCATCGAGGACATCGAATATCAGCGCCGCAAGGACCAGTGCGCACGAGAAGTAGATGTGCCGGACGTCCCTCTCTGCAAGATAGGTCATGATGGAGAACAGGGCGCCCGTTCCGCAGACCGCATTCCCGAGGGTAAACCAGTCTGCCAGCTGGAATTCCCGGATCATCGAGAAACGTTTGGGGCGATTGTCTGGTGTCATTGTTTAAGCTAACTGCCGCAGCCCGCCAGTGAATCCCTTCTGGCCGGAATTCGGCCAGAAGGGAGTTCCGCAGAGGGAGTGTCAAGGCTGCTTTGGCGATACAGTGGTTACGGAGGCGTGTGTCTGCCCGTATGTCCGTTATTGTTGCGCAGGCACCCGCAGTTCTGTGAATAGCCATTCGGATCAAACTGCAGGATCGTGGTCTGCGCCTCGAGCCCGATCTCTTCGAGATACGCTTTCTTTACCGGACGAACCCAGTGTTCCCTGCGTTCCGTATCTGTAGTTTCAAGCAGCAATTCGTCATCTGCCAGGTCGAAATGGTTGTGGAGCAGTGCGATTCCGAACCGGTCCAGGCACTGATACTTCAGCAGTACCTGGCGGATTTCATCTAGACACTCGGCATCCCCCTCGCCGATCGGTCGCACCCTGTCTATGTCCTTCAGAGTGTTCCATTGCAGTGGCTGCACAGTAATCTGATTCACGTGAACCTCCATCTTGGGGCTCTCCTGGGTGAAGGGGCAAGACCGGGTGGAAGAGCAAAGCACCTGGCCTGGCGACCATCGGCACTGAAATGGCGCACGAACAGAGCGCCACACTCCTGCTAATCTGCCTCATGCATTCGCGCCCGGCAAGTTTGAAGGCAATCCTGTGGCGGCAATGACGTTCCCGATCAGCCAAGCCCTCCTGCACCCGGCAGTGTTGCCCTCGATTACAGCGCTGCACATCGCAGGATTTGCAATGCTGGTGGGTGCAGTAACGGTTTTCGATCTGCGGGTGCTGGGATTTGGCCGCTCGATACCGGTCCGTGCGCTGGCACGTTTGTGTCTACCCTGGGCGGTGCTGTCGTTGCTGCTGATCGTGCCGACGGGATCGCTGCTGTTCCTGGCGCATGCGGACGTCCTGCTCACGAGCCGTGTGTTTCTTCTGAAGATGGGCCTGCTGATGCTGGCTGCCGTCGTTGCCATCGGCTTCCATACGGGTCCTTACCGCAGCGTCGACACCTGGAACATCGACGCCGTTGCACCTCTCCTCGCGAGGGTGTGCGCAGTTGCTTCAATGCTGATCTGGGTCGCCGTCATTTTTGCGGGCACCTTGCTGGTTTGAGGCGCAGGTTGCTCTCTGTGCAGTAGCATGCATCAGACATATTGGCGTTTGGGGGGAAGGAATCGGTGAGTGACGCAGTAGATGTCCTGGTTATCGGTGCCGGCGTCGTGGGGCTGGCTGTTGCTCGCGAACTGGCTCTTCGGGGGCGCGATGTCATCGTCCTTGAAAGGCATCGTCTTCCCGGTCAGGAAACCTCTTCGCGCAATTCCGGGGTGATCCACTCCGGCATCTACTATCCGAAGGACAGCCTGAAGGCACGACTGTGCGTTCGTGGCCGCGATCAGCTGTATGGCTACTGCGATGCTCGCGGCATTGCCTATTCGCGCTGTGGCAAGGTCATTGTCGCCCAGAAAGACCAGATTCCCGCTTTGCGCGAGCTGGAAAAGAAAGGCCAGGCCAACGGCGTGACTGATCTTGGCTGGCTCTCCGGGGAAGAAGTCGCTGCCCTGGAGCCGGCAGTGCGATGTGCCGCAGGCCTCTGGTCGCCCTCGACGGGGATCATCGATGCACACGAGTACATGACCGCGCTTGAAGCGGACATCGAAGCCAATCGGGGCATCTGCGTTTACGATTCAGAGCTGGTGGACGTGATAGTCCAGGCTGGGGGTTTCCTCGCGAATGTCCGTAGCGGCGATCAGATGGACACGTTCGAGTGCCGCACCCTGATCAACAGCGCGGGCCTGGACGCAGTCGGACTACTGCAGCGGATCGCAGGCTATCCGCCAGAGCGCCTGCGTACGGCCTACTTCGCGAAGGGCAATTATTTTGTCTGCCATGGCTCGCGCCCCTTCACGCACTTGGTGTATCCCATGCCGAACGAGGCCGGACTGGGCGTACACGCCACGCTCGACCTCGACGGGACAACGCGCTTTGGTCCTGATGTCGAATGGATTCCCGACGTGGAATACAGCGTGGATGCGCAGCGGTCGGCCGGATTCTATGCAGCCATTCGAGAGTACTGGCCCGGTCTTCCGGACGGGAGCCTGCAGCCAGGGTATGCGGGAGTGCGCCCCAAGCTCGTCGGCGCAGATGCCAAGGCGGGAGATTTCCTCATCGAAGGTCCCGCAGAGCATGGCGTCGCCGGACTCGTCAATCTCCTCGGCATCGAGTCTCCGGGATTGACCTCGAGTCTCGCGCTTGCGGAAGTTGTTGCCGATCGAGTGACAGCGAAGTAACGCTGGCCTGGCTCGATTACTCGAGCTTGAGTTCCATTCGCACGTTGCCGCCACCCGTCTGCGAGCTCAATTCGCGCGTGGTGAGGAAGACACGCTCTGCAGCGATTTCGCCTGAACCGAGCAATGCGCCTTGAACGGCATCGGCACGATCGCGTGCCAGTGTTTGCAGCTGAACATCGGTTGGAGCTAAATGTTCCAGCAGTGCTTTCTCCACGAAGTCGATCTGCGCGTGCAACGCTTCCGGTGTCAGTGCCGCGACTGCTGGTGCAGGTGCCGCGGCCGCATCTGTGGCTGGAAACACCGGTGCGGTCCCCACGATGCGGGTATGGGCCTGGACCAGTGCCTGCAGTCTCTGTTGCAGGGCTGCGGGGTCGTCCGCTGCTGCGGCCGGCGCAGCCGGCACGTTCTGCGCGAGTGCCTCGCGGGCAATCGCTTCTGCATCCAGAGCAGTGGTGACGTTCAGCGGAATGTCGAGCTTCAGTTGCGGGCGCTCGACGAGTGCCTTGCCAAGGGTAACGAGTTTGCCCGCGCTTTCCTCTGTCAGCTGGGGAGAGCCACCGGGAAAATCGATGAACGCGAGGTCCTCACCGCCGCCGAAGAGCGAGCCCAGCAATGCAAACGGGGCAGTGACGATTTTCGTCAGCAACCCGACGATGGCTTTCCAGATGATCGGGCCCAGGCGAAAGCTGGGATCGTCGAGCGTGCCGCGAACGGGAAAGTTGATGTCGATGACGCCGTTGCGGTCCTTCAGCAGCGATACCGCAAGCTTGATCGGCAGCGGCACCGCATCCTTGCTTTCCGTGGCGGCGCCGAACTCAAGCTGATCGAGCACGATGTGGTGCTCGGCTTCGAGCGCCCGATTGTTCACCTTGTATTTGAGTTCCGTGGTGAGCTTGCCCTTCGCGATGTTGTAGCCGGCAAACTTGCCGGAATAGGGATTGAACGTCGTCAGCTCCATGTTTCTGAAGCTCATTGTCATGTCGGTGTAGAGCGCGGCCGACAGCAGGTTCACTTCACCCGCAATGACCACCGGCGAAAAGCGATCGACATTGCCCTTGAGATCCACTTTGGCGCGGCTGTCCGGATTCGATGAAAGCCCCTGCACCGTGCCGGCGAGCGACTGGATTCCCGTCGCAAACGAAGGGTTGATGGAAAAGTCCGCGAAGTTGGCGGAGCCATTCTCGACCACCACCGTGTTGATGCGCATCGGCATCGGGGCTGCGGCCGCAGCGCCGGGAGCGCTGGCCTGTGACGCAGGCTTCGGGGTTTCCTCCGCCGGCGCAGGTGCATCCACAGCTCCGGGATTCAGCACTTGGGTTACGTTGAGTTTCGCATCCGGGCTGATGATCACCCGAGCGTAAGGCTCTTTTGCCAGGATGCGTTCGATCGTGAGACGGTCGGGGCCAAAGGTGTAATCGATACCGGTGAGGCTAAGCAGCTTCCATTTCAGGAAGTCCTCCTTGATCAGGCTGTCTTTCGACGCGAAATCGGTGACGTCGATGCCACCCGTGAACTTGAGTCGGGGTTGCTTCGCCACAGGTTCGGCGGCGTAAGTCACATGGCCCTTGATGCCAAAATTGCCGGAGCCCAGCGTCATCGCGGTCGCTTGCGAAACATACGGTTGCAGGACTGGCAGGTCGAAATCCTTCAGCTCCACATCCATGTCCGCCAGCAGGCTCGTCGGCCGCAGTTTGCCTTGTGCCAGCAACCGGCCGGACTGGTTGATGCCGATGTCGGCATTGACGTCGAATTCGTTGGTGAGATCGGACGTCAGGCCGGTGAGAGTGAGTGAGACAGGAGCGAAGGACATCTCCACCGCGGGTTCGACACCGCGGTCGGTGGTCTTCACCGCGGCATCGCGAATCTCGAATGACGCGACTTCTGCGCGCCATACCGGTGCTGCGGCTGCCGGCGTGCTTGTCGTCACCGTTGGAGTCGGAGCCGTGGCTTCTTCAGGTGTGGCACTCGCGGTCGTTGCTTCTCCTGCGAGGCTCATCAGATTGATCGTCCCATCCTTCTCGCGCCAGACGTCTGCCTGCACTCCATTCAGCGCGATTTTCTGGATGGCCAGCCGGCGTTCGGTGAGCGCGAACGAAGTGTCTGTCAGAACGAGTTCGGGAATCGTGATCCAGGGTGCCGTGCCTTCCGGCTGCTGGGGAGCGATGGCGAAGTCGCTCAACCGGATCTGTGGCAGCTCGAGACCCAGTTCGATCTGGTTGGCGTTGTTGAGGGCGAGCTTGTAACTACCGCCCAGATCGATCTTGCCCGAGGGCAGGGTGAACGCGACCTGGTCACGGACATAAGCCCAGAGCGTGGCGGCCTGCAAACCCGCGATCGAGAAATTGCCCGTGCTCCCCAGCGGCTGCACCGAGAACTGGCCCGACCATTCGAGCTGCTCGCCCGCCTGCGTAGTGCCTGCAAAGCGATAGGCGTTTTGATAGTCGACGGTCGTACGGAAGTCATTCAGCGTGAACTGGATCGGCGTCACCACTGCGCGGAATGGTGTGCGGCGACCACGATCTTCCACGACCACGCGGCCGGTCAATACTTCTAGCAGATCGATTCGAATGGGGGGAAGCGTCGTGGCTTCCTGTGTCTCCTCCGGGTCCGCAGGGGGAACCAAGGCAGCGAGGTTCACCGCTCCATTGGCATCGATGACTGCATTGATGTCTGGCGCCGCCAGCCTGATTTCCGCAAAGGTCAGCGCGCGATGCCACAGTGAAGACAACTGGACGTTGACCAGCAATTCATCGAAGCCGATGAGGGTTCGGCCGTCTGTTTCGTTGAGACGAAAATCCGTCACCTTCGCGGCGAAGGTGAACGGATTGAATTCGAGGCTGCCGATCGTGACCTGTCGTTCCAGGCGCTGGGTAACGAAGTCCTCGATGGCGCTCGTGGCCAGACGCGGCACCAGGTAGAAGCCCGCCAGCGCGTAGACCAGGATCAGCACCGCTGCGCCGGCAAACCAGCGCCACATCGACCGCAACAGGGCAACCGCAGCGTTCATGCGAATTGTGGATCAGTCCTTGCCGGCCAGCTGACGATAGACGACGCCTGCAATCGCGGCGCCTGCAATCGGCGCGACCCAGAACAGCCAGAGCTGCGAGAGTGCCCAGTCGCCTACGAAGATGGCGGGACCCGTGCTGCGGGCCGGGTTCACCGAAGTGTTCGTGACGGGAATGCTGATGAGGTGGATCAGTGTGAGCCCGAGGCCGATCGCGATGGGCGCGAAGCCCGCAGGCGCGCGCTTGTCAGTGGCACCCAGGATGATGATGAGGAACATGAAGGTCATCACGACTTCGCTGACCAGACCGGCAGTCAGGGAATAGCCGCCGGGCGAATGCTCGCCGTAGCCGTTCGATGCAAAGCCGGCTTGCAGGTCGAATACCGATTTGCCGGTGGCGATGAGGTACAACACCGCTGCCCCGGCGATGCCTCCCAACACTTGGGCAAAGATGTATGGCAGCAGCTGGTTTGCCGGGAACCGTCCGCCGGCCCACAACCCGATCGAAACGGCCGGGTTCAGGTGGCAACCGGAGATGTGGCCAATGGCATAGGCCATGGTCAGGACCGTCAGGCCGAAAGCCAGTGACACGCCCGCGAGGCCAATGCCCAGTTCCGGGAAAGCCGCCGACAGCACCGCGCTCCCGCATCCGCCGAGGACAAGCCAGAATGTTCCAATGAACTCGGCGGTGAGCTTCTGACCTGTCGAAAACATGAGGCCTCCCATTGCCCGGGAACTCCCGGGTTGCGCTGTTTTTGATATTTGAACCGCGGATATCACGGCTTCCGCCATGATCGGCTGGCCGTGTAACTAGTGCAATACGACCAAAGGGGAAAGGCGCCGGATTCTGTCGTCGCTGCTACAGGACTTTCCCGGGATTCATGATGCCCTTGGGGTCGAGTGCGCCCTTGATGGCGCGCATGACATCGAGCTCGGCGGCGCTCTTGTAGTGTGCGAGTTCATCGCGCTTGAGCCGGCCGATGCCGTGTTCGGCGCTGATGCTGCCGCGATACCGGGCAACCAGGTCATGGATTGCACGATTGATCGTGGGTGCCAGGCTGAGGAATGCCGCGGCGTCACCTTTCGGCGGGGCATTGACGTTGAAATGGAGATTGCCGTCACCCAGGTGCCCGTAGACGACCAGAAGACCGTCGGGCGCCAGCCGCCGCACAATCGCAAAGCCTTCCTCCATGAAAGCGGGCAGGGCGCTGATCATGACCGACACGTCATGCTTGATGCTCGCGCCTTCCTGGCGCTGCGCTTCGGGAATGGTTTCGCGAATCCGCCAGAACATCTTGCGCTGCGACTCGCTCTGCGCGACGACGGCGTCGGTCACGAGGCCTGCTTCCATCGCACTGCTCAATGCTTCCTCAAGAAGGGTTTCAAGTGGATCGTTGGCGCGAGGGCTGCTCGCTTCGGCCAGCACATACCACGGTGAAGTCTGGTCGAAAGGATCGCTGACCCCGGTGATGTGTTTGACCGTCAGCTCGATGCCGATCCGCGGGATCAGTTCGAACGTGGTCAGTCCGTTGCCCGTGGCCGAGCGCAGGCGTCCAAGCAGATCGACAGCCGCTTGCGGCGAAGGCACCGCGATCAATGCAGTTGCCACTGACACGGGGCGTGGAAAGAGTTTGCATGCCGCCGCGGTGATGATACCGAGCGTGCCTTCTGCGCCGATGAACAGGTCGCGCCAGTCGTAGCCCGTGTTGTCCTTGCGCAGTCCTTTCAGGCCATCGAGCACCCGGCCATCCGCCATCACCACTTCGAGACCCAGCACGAGGTCGCGCATCATTCCGTAGTGGAGAACCGCCGTTCCTCCGGCATTGGTGGAAAGGTTGCCTCCGAGCTGACATGAACCTTCGGACCCTAAGCTCATCGGGAACAGCCGGTCTGCTGTCGTTGCGGCAGCATGAATATCGGCCAGCACGCACCCCGCTTCGGCAATCATCGTGTTGTTGATGGGGTCGATCGATCGCACCCGCTTCAGGCGCGCGAGTGACAGCACGATCTGGGTGCCATCCTCTGAAGGCGTCGCGCCACCCACGTAACCGGTATTGCCACCGACCGGCACCACTCCTACACCGGCATCGTTGCACGCCGCAAGAATCGCACTGACTTGTTCCGTGCTGTCTGGCCTCAGTACCAGCGGTGTTGCGCCGTGGTAAAGCTTCCGATGATCGACGAGGTACGGCTCGAGATCGTTCGGTTGATCAAGAAATCCCTGCGTTCCGACGATGGAGCGGAGGTGGGAAAGAAGGCTGGAAGGAATGGAGGTCGCGGTCATGACCGGATTCTAGCCGAGGGAAAGACAGGCTGGGCAGCATCGTCCGTCAGCAGATCGCGTTCCGGCCGGAACGTACAGTTTTTCTGACTCGACTTGGCAACATGCTGGTGGCTGGTTACGACCCAAAGCGGACGCTCGCCGTAAACCAACGCTCTCGCGCGTCTGCGAATTCCTGTGATTGGTGTCGACCTAAACCGCCCCGTCTTTAAATGCCATCGCGGGGTTCGTAAAGTCGTAAGTAATCGGTTTGCTCGCGCCAATTGTCCGATCTTCCCAGCGGTTCTGGCAGGCCAGGACCGCTGGGCGGCGGCAAACATCGCTGGAGTTTGGAAATACAGTGCACTGTGCGGCCCGTGCGGTTTGCAGCAGTTGCGCTACCTCTGAGCCGATAGCCGGCCTATGTGTAGTAGATTTCCGAACGGCACTCCACGCCGTTCCGGCGAAGTACGCGGGCAAACGCGTCCGCGTATGCCTTGGCAGACTCAGCGGACTGCCCGATGCGTTCGGCAGGAATCTCGTAGCCAGCCCTATAGTGGCGATGGCCACGCCGATTATTCCTGAGCCAGCGCGGAAACGCCTTGCGGCCGTCGTCGAGGACAATAGTCGCGCCGCCACAATCACCTTCCATATAGACTTCGCTCTCGACCACGAGGGGCTTTGGCACACAATCGTTCATGGCCGCCAGCCCGGCACTGTGCGCAAGCTCATATAGCGCCAGCCAGCGTTCGTCGCCATCTAGATCGTGGGGAACTATAGGCGGCGCTGCCGCCAGTTCTTCAAGTGCGGCATCCTTTTCTCCGGGAAATGCTGTGACGAAAGAGACACGCTCACCGGACCGCACAATCCAGCCTGTCTCAATCGTCGCAGTCTTACCGTTCTTGCCAGTAACGGGCAGATTGGCAGTGAAGCGGACACCATACCTGTCAAGACGCACATCCTCATAGGTAACGTTGCCGAGGCCATCAACGAGCTGGCCATGAAGAAAGCTCCAATCCGCACGTGCGATTGAAAGATGGTCTTCAAAAAACCTTGCCTTACCCTGATTGTCGCCATGGTCAGGATTGAGCAAGTAGTCGGCAATCTTGCGTGCCTGGACATTCACTTCTTCTGGCGCATCAGGGAGTTGCGAAAGGTCCCATTCAAACTTGCGGTCGATATCGCCAAAAGATTCGCTGAATTTCAACTCCTGCATTACTTTTTGGTGGATGTTGAGCGACATGCGCTTTTTCATGCGCATCTTGGTGACGAGGCCACGCGGGCTCAGTATGTCCGGAAGCGACAGAGACGGCGCTTCTTTGTCGTACTGTTCGTGGGGCACGATGCCTGGCCCGAGAGGAGAAAACTCTTCGGCACCGATGAAGGAGGAATCGTCCGTTTCCGGAAGTCCCCCTTGGACAAATACGCGGCCCCCACGAAGATAGGCATCTTTGAACATCATCTCGACAAAGAGATAGACGTGAAGTGGATTACCCAGATCAGGAGAAACGGCGCCCACATAACGCGGATGGGAGCGCAGCTCTTTGTCCATGATGTTCGCGATACCGCGCGAGAGTGACGGAACGAATGTGGCATCGAGCGAGTGCCTGCCTACATATTCAAAGAACCTCTTTCGGTCAATTGTGTGCCAACGCTCCCGGAGCGATTCCACAAAGTCACCGACCAGGGTCGCATAGAGTCCTCGATCAGCACGCTCCGTGCTGCTTTTCTGAAAACTCGCAGTACTCTTTGGGTTTCGAGGTTTAGCTGGCTCGGCTTTAACCTTCTCCGGCTTATAGCAAAGGCCCGCAAGCAATAGGCCGCCGCGATAAACGCGCGTCTCCGTCGTGCCGCCGGGATCGGCAACCTTCAGCGCGCGAAGAAAAGCCTTGTCCAGCCACTCTCCCTCTTCTTCACGTTCGCAGGGGGCAATAAAGAAGAACGCAACGGGAAGCACATCTGGCGAATCTACAGCCATGCGATCGTGCCATCCGGCTGGGCGCGGCCCACACGCCAAGTGCGATGCTTGAGCGACTGAACTTCTTCCGCACTCAGATCATCGCGCATCGCGATACACAGCAGGTGCGTCGGCCTCGTGAAAGCGACGTAGTGCTGCTTTAGGCGAGATTGCGTGCGCTGGGTTTCAGTTCCCTGCCCGGATTTCTTGCCGATGAGCCACGGGCGGAGACACTTCAAATGGTGGCCGTAGAAGAAGGTGTCGAGCACGAGCGTAGCGGTATGGGTTTCCCCCTTGACTGAGTGGATCGATCCGACCCGGATGTTCACGCGGGGTCTGTCGGCCGGGTATTTGTAGTGATTATCCTTCCGCCTGACGGTACGCGGAATCGCTGCTTGCGGCTGTGCAGCAGGCCACGCCAGAAACTTGTCCAGAAGGGCCGGGCTAACTTCGGCGCCGCTCAGGGCTTCCGCAAGCCCCAATATCACTGGGCTCCATGTGCCCTGCCATTCGGCCGCGTCGATTTCACGTCCATCATCGAGGATGCGTAGGACTAGCGAAACGTAACGGTCTTTCAGCTCCGTAAATTCATTGAGCGCTTCGAGTATGTGGCGATGCTTGCGCTTGTACTGGCCGATCCTGAGCGCGGGGTCGGCGATCTGAACGGCTCTTAGTACGCCGTCAGCCACGCGCTCGACAACTCTATGCACATCTCCGTGGTTCCCAGCGCTGCTCCAGCCTGCGGCCACATACTCATGAAACGTCTTTGGGCGGGGCTCGGCCTTGCTGAGTTCGTGATTGTAGTCGGACCAGTAGTGAGCGATGAAGCGCGGAGCGTTCTTGTCCTCTCCGGGGCGGTGCACTGCGCCTATGGCTGTAAATGTTCCAGTCCGCAGCTCATCTCCAGAGAAGAGTTCGCACAGATAAGAGCCGTAACAGTTGAGCACGCTGCCGATGCTACCATCGTCGAATAGGATCACCGCATGCCGGTCAGCCGTATCAGACTGCACCGTGTGCATGGGCGGCCCCATCCCGCGGAGATTCTGCGGACGCAGACCGAGCGGATTGGCGAGGTTGGCGATCTGTTGACCAAAGCGTTGGCTGTTTGGAATGTCGCGCCTGACCTCCACGACCGGAAAAGCGTCACTCTGGGCACCCGCAGCCAAGGCATGGGCGTAGATGGCCTGGTTTGAATCACCAAAGCGTTGCCTGATCACGGGGCTATCACCATCGATGAAGATTCGCTGCAGGATTCGGGACTGTGGCTCGCTGTTGTCCTGCACTTCGTCGATGAAGAGCAACGGAAACCGCTGCCGCAGCGCGATGGCAGCGCCAGGATACCTGCTTATAAGGTCGTCGGCCCACATGAAGAGCTCTTCAAAGCGGTAGAAGCCGTCCTGTGTACATCGCCTTGCGAGCCGGCCAAGCTGCTGCGCAGACGGCGCAACCGGATTGGTGAAGAGCTGTTCACCGTCTTGATTGAGAACGATGAAATCGGGAGATGCCACATGCCAGCTTGCGACGAAATTTGCATTGCCATTCGTCTCCTTGTAGCCGACAGTTGTCCTTAGCGCTGCGTATTGATGCTGTTCCAGTAGGCGCCGACGATGCTGTTCGCAAAGTGCGTCGTCGATGGCCGTAATTGGATAGCCGAGCGAGCGCAGCCATGGAATCGCGAGAAACTCGTTGACGAAGCCGTGAATCGTGCCGACAAAATGGGGATAGGTGAGAAGCTTTGCGCCTTCGGCGCTTTGGCCGAGACAACGTTCGATCTCCTTGCGAGCGGCGTTCGTATGGGAGAGAACACAGATGCCCGAACGGCGCGAGGTCCATTTCCTAGCGAGAATGGCAAGCTTGGCGACTAGGAGCGTCGTCTTGCCGCTGCCGGGGCATGCTTCAATATCGAGCGTCTCGTTGCTTAGCAGAACGGCTGCGCGGGGGTCAGTGCCATCCGCGCCAGTGAAGGCCGTAGGCGGCAATCCGAGCGCTTGGCACACCCACCGAATGTCAAGATCGTTAATGGGGGGCGCCTCGAACACGGGCCTACTCCAGTGGATGGTCCGGTTTGGCGGCAGCCGGGTCTGGTGGGGGCACGCCGGCCGCCCCGGCATCGGGCGTTACAAATTCTATCGCCTCGATCAGGTAGTGGGGCAGGACGCCGCGCCACTGGTCCGCGGTGCGGGAATGCCTTTCATTGCGTATCGTAAGAATGCGCGCAAGGTACTGCGCCGTAACCGGCTTGGACACGGAGCCCTTGGCAAGTGGCGCATAGACTCTCGCTGCGCGCTCTTCCGGCGAGATGGGCTCGCTCGCGAGCGTGTTCCAGTCCTTTAATGCCTGGCGGGTGACGCCGAACGCCGATTCATTGCCTGTTGCAATACCATCGTCATTGTCCGCGAGAGCAATCGCGAGAAAGAGTTCGCGGCCCAAGCCCGTCAGCGCAAGATCGTACTCGAGCGTCCAGTGGTCAGAGACGAAAGTTTCAACTCGCTGGCCGCTGGCGCGTTCGCGGATATTCTGCCGGCGCTGATCGAGAGCGCCATTTTCGAAATCCGATTCAACCTTCCACCTGCGGCCTTGCGGCCACTCTTGCCCCGGAGCAACCTTTCCGACGATCACCGGGGCGCAATCGGGCATGACATCGAGATCAGTGAGACACGCCACCGGGATACCGATTTGACCATCCTGCGTCACATTCTTGCGCTGAAAGATGCGGGCATATCGGCGCATTCCCACGCCCCCGACATTGACGATCGAAACGCCGTTCTCCGCCAGGTCGCGGCCGATCAGCCCCGCGATTGCGGGAACAAGAATGTTCTCGGCATCACCCTCAACGATGAGTACGCCTCGGGCGAAAAACAGGTTTGCTTTGGTAACGTCAAGAAAGCGCTGCAGGAACCGATAGTCCGAAGGCTTTAGATCGGTTTGTCCGGACGCAAGCGAATACGACTTTCCTCCGCGGAGCAAAACAAGATTATCGAGATCGATCGCCGAGGCAAGATTCGGGCTGTGCGTCGTAACAAGAATCTGGATCGCCTTAGTGCGACCGGATTCAGATCTCGCTTTATGCTGCAGGAAGCGCATTAACCGGAGTTGGCGCTGCGGATGCAGGTGCGCTTCCGGTTCTTCAATCAGAAGGAACGGGAACCCGTCCTCTTCGGAGCCGAGCAGAAGTAGCTCACACGCCATGAACAGCAGGTTGTTCGAGCCAAGTCCCCTGTTCCGCGGCAGGTGATCGGCAGTGGCTCCCTGGAGCTGAAGCTCGAGTTTCTCAAGAAGCTGTCTCAATCTCGCGGCTTCGTCACCTCCCGCGACACCAATTCTGCCACTGAGATCGGCGCCTGAGAAAGACAGGTGCTTCAGGTAGTCTTGATTTAGCCGGTCACGCGCGCCTGTAACGCCGATGTGGTTCTTGAGGAGCGCATTGGCGAAATCCCCGATGCCGAGGATGCTTAAAGTATCGAGATCAGGGGGCGGGCCTACGTCACGGTCGTACGGTACCCCGGCGGTTGCGATGTCTTCGGTGTATTGAAGGATTTGAGAAAGCCGTGAGCCGCGCCCGGCGGACAGAGCCCGCTCGGCATCACGCAGCGGGCGTAGGTAGGTTATGCATAGGAGATTGCGTATCTCGGGATCAAATGGCGGTCCGTCCGCGTCGAATCCGGATCTGACTTCGACAGATATGAAGCGACGCTGCCTCGCCCGCCGCTCATTGGCAACCGCTTTCCAGTTGAGATAAATGACCGGGACACGCTTGTCACCACGTTCTTCGTAAGTCAGGTACTCGGCGAATGCACCTGTATCGGAGGCCGTGAGGCCATCAAACCGGCAGCGAACGCGAATTTCATTACGGCGGTTACCGTCCGACGCGCAGTGAAAGTCGTCGTCATCAATCCGGAAGAATTCCTGGTCACGTGTCCCGAGCGCGAGACGGAGAGCATCCACAATAGCCGTCTTGCCGGAGTCATTTTCTCCAACAATTGCGGTAAGGCCCGGCCGCAGCTTCAGAACAGCGGCACTGTCGCCCTCTCCAAACAGGCGAAAGTTCTCGACCTTGAGTTCCGCAATGTACATCGCCTTGACCTTCTGGACGGTTCGTTCTAGTTAATCGAGCTTTTCGCCAGATGCCTAGTTTAGCGACGTGTTCGCCATTCCGTATCGGTTCGCTGCTCTCTTGGCTCGGTAACTCACTTTGGCCTAAGAATGCGCGAATCTCCTCCGCAATGTCTCGCCGACTAACGTACCCAGGCTAGCAGCGGCACCCTCAACCTCGAATTTCACAGATCCGCCACGCACCGATACGACCCGGAGCGGTTACAAAGCCACACATTTCCCCTGCCCAGGTGTCTGGTTTTTTTTTTGAAGCTTATCCGACGATATTCCATTCGAGCAAACGGGATCTACGTGCGCCGCATATCATCGCGAACATATTGAATCGTATTATCTGGGTCGATCAGTCAGAGAATGACTGCTCTTGGCCGATAGCGGACCTCGATCTCCAAATACGTTTCTGATGCCTTGAATTCCGCCGGCCTTTGGACGGGGTGCACGTTTGGCAGAACTCGCTTGCGCCGCTACTGGTCCACGTTGCTGGCACTCTTCCTTTCAGTGGGCTGCTTACCGATCGCCGGAATGCGGAGCGGAGATGACGCTCGATAGGCGGTAACGTCATGTGCGGGCACCATCTTCCGAAGCCCTGATGCCGCTGGTTGTCGGAAAGGCTGAACGTGTACCCCGGCCGAAGGACGGCTCTGCTGAAAGCCGGGTTCTACCCGCCCAGGTAGGTCCTCGGACCCATTGTGGTGGCACTATCGAGAGACTAAATTCAGCCTTCACTATTGGATGCGGAGTTGCAGCCGTTATGCGCTATTCAAAGCAGTCTAGGTCCGTCGATTACCTGCAGGCGAACGCCGCTCGTGTATTGCGTGATGTGGAAGAGCGGCGAACGCCCCTGATCATCACGCAGAATGGTGAGGCGAAGGCCGTACTTCAGGATGTAAGTTCTTACGAACAGACCCAGGAGACATTGGCGCTGCTCAAGATTCTGGCCCTCGGCGGCCGACAGGTAGAGCGGGGCGATGTGTCACTGGTTGGGGAAGTCGTCGGGCGCCTGCGTGCATAAGCACACGTCCGTTTTTAGGGGCTAGAGAAGGCTGGAAAAATGGGTGAGTCGCCCTAGCCGCCGCTGCGGGAGGCAACGATGCGATCCAGCGGCCGCTTGAACGCGAGCATGACGAAGCCTGCGCTGCTCGCGACCGCAGCCAGGATCAGCCAGAACCAGGTCTTTGGCAGCACTTCCCAGAAACTGCCAAACACGCCCGTCAGGTAGTTGCCGATGACGCCCGACAGGAACCAGACGCCGATCATCATCGATAAAAGCTGCGGCGGTGCCACGCGCGAGAACAACGACAACGCAATCGGCGAGACGAACAGTTCACCCAGCGTCAGCAGGAGGAAGTAGCCGACGACCCAGACCCAGCTCGCCTTGCCATCGGCACCGGCGCTCAAGGCCGCGGCGGTCAGGACGAGATACGCCGCCGACGCAAGAAAGCAGCCAATCGCCATCTTCGTGATCGTGCTGGGTTCACTGCCCCTGCGAGCCTGGCTTGCCCACAGCGCGAGCAGCATTGGCGTCAACGCGAAGATGAAGAAGGGATTGATGGACTG
Source organism: Steroidobacteraceae bacterium (assembly GCA_965279735.1). GTDB lineage: Bacteria > Pseudomonadota > Gammaproteobacteria > Steroidobacterales > Steroidobacteraceae > CAIUGU01. The sequence goes on from OZ257260.1 coordinate 3,865,353, forward strand.
GAACCAGGTGACCTTGATGTCGAAGAGCCCGAAGAATGAACGATCCGTGAAGTCCCTGGCCCACAGCACGAGCGTGTTGCCCTGCTGCTCGTAGGTCGCCCAGAAGAATGTGGTGACGAAGGCGATCAGGCACAAGGCAATCACGGCGTCCTTGTCACTGCGGTTCATGGCGGCGGTAGTGCTTGTGGGGCCGGCGGTTGTCCTGACGGTCTGCGGATCCGCAGGCAGATACCTGTCGCCGTAGATGAAGATCGCGAGGCCCACCAGCATGCCAATCCCTGCCGTCATGAAACCGTAGTGCCAGCCGTACACTTCGCCGATCGTGCCGCAGACGATGGGTGCGATCAGCGCCCCCAGGTTGATGCCCACGTAGAAGATCGAGAACGCACTGTCGCGCTTGGCATCGCCCGGCGCATACAAAGCGCCAACCTGTGCTGACACGTTCGGTTTGAAACAACCGTTGCCGGCGATGATGCACAGCAGGGCCAGCAGGAAAAATGTCTCGAAGGCCATGAGGAAATGGCCGATGGCCATCAGGACTCCGCCGAGCAGCACGGTCTTGCGCTGGCCCAGCCATTGATCGGCCAGCATGCCGCCGAAGACAGGCGTCAGGAGCAGCAGCGATGCATAGAGCCCGTAGATCTGCGACGACATTGCCTGCACGGACAAGGGGCCAAACACCGATTCCAGCGCTGTCTTGAGTCCTCCGTACCCCAATACCGTTTCCGCGGAGCCCGGCAGCAGGAGCTGCTCCGTCATGTACAGGATCAGCAGGGCTCGCATGCCATAGAAGGAGAAGCGTTCCCACATCTCCGTGAAGAACAGCACGGCGAGTCCGCGGGGATGGCCTCGCAGCACGCTCAAATGCGGCGCGTCCGGTTCGCTCAAACGCCAACCAGTCGATCGGTCGCAGCGACGAGGGCGGCGCGGATGCCAGGTTCGCTGGCGGAATGTCCCGCGTCTTCGACGATGACAAGCCGCGATCCGGGCCAAGCGCGGTGCAGCTCGCAGGCGGTTGCAGGCGGGCACAGCAGGTCGTAGCGGCCTTGCACGATCGTGGCGGGCAGGTGGCGAATCTTCGTCACGTCGCGCAGGAGCTGGTCGTCGGGTTCGTAACGATTGTGCTGGAAGTAATGCGCTTCGATCCGTGCGAGCCCGTACGCCAGCCGATCATCGTTGGCTTCCGCGATCATGTGGGGATCGGGACGCAGTGTCGCGCAGGTCGCCTCGTAAACACTCCATCTCTTGGCCGCAGCCATGCGCACCGCAGGGTCGGGATCCTCAAGCAGGAGCGCATACCCCGTCAGCGGATCGTGGCGATGCTCCGGCGGAAGGAGATCAAGAAACGTTTCCCAGGCCGTCGGAACGAAGTAACGCGCCATCAGGAAGAAAAAATCGATCTCTGCCGCACGCATCGTAAAGATGCCGCGCAGGGTCATGCTCAGGCAGGCCTCGGGATGTGCTTCTCCATAAGCGATCGCGAGAGTCGAGCCCCAGGAACCGCCGAATACATGCCAGGCATCGATTCCACGCTCACGCCTCAGCCGTTCGAGATCCGCTATTAGCAGAGCAGTGGTGTTGTTGCGAGTTTCGCCGTTCGGCGTGGAGCGTCCGGCGCCCCGCTGGTCGAGCAGGACGATGCGGAATTTTTCGGGATTGAAGTAGCGGCGATGGGAAGGCGAGCAGCCGGCGCCCGGGCCGCCGTGCAGGAAAATGACGGGCGCTCCTGCCGGGTTGCCACACTCTTCCCAGTAGAGCGTGTGAATGTCGTCCACCTCCATACGTCCGGAGACATAAGGTTCGAGCGGTGGGTAGAGATCGGGTTGCGGCATCGGGGAGGTCATGCTTCAGGGGATGAAAACCTTGCCGCCGCGAATGACTGTCTGAACCTGCTTCAGCGCCGCGATATCTTCGAGTGGATTGCCGGTCACTGCGATGAGGTCGGCGCGCTTCCCGGGCTCAAGGGTGCCGCGATCGACGGTGCGTCGCAGGATGGCAGCGGCGTTGATCGTGGCGGTGGCAATGGCCTGCGCCGGTGTCAGTCCGAGGCGGACGTATTCAAGCAGCTCGCCCGCGTTGTCACCATGCGGGAAGACGCCTGCATCGGAACCCAGGGCCAGCGGTACACGCCGCTTGAAGGCGGTAGCTGCGGCCGGCGTTGCACGTTTCAGCTCATACAGTTTTTCGAGAATGAAAGGAGGGAGCCAACCCATGCTGCCGTTCGCAAGCGTATCCGGCGAATCGCCCACGGCTGCAACGAGTGCGTAGAGATGGGGCACATACGACGTCCCTGACTTCGCGAGGAGTCGCCAGGTTTCCGCGTCAGGGTAGGTTGCCGTGTCGATCGCATCCACGCCGGCGAGGATGGCTGCGTTGATCCCGGCTGCCGAAGTCGGATTGTTGCCGCCATCGGCGATGACCGGACGGTGCAATGCATGCGCCGTCGAAACGATGGCCTGCATCTCTTCGGTGGTGAAGATCTGGGCCACCGAGTTCTGTGCGAGCAGACTGCCGCTGTTGTAGAAGTTGATGACATCGGCGCCACGGGCAATCTGCTGGCGAACAGCGCGACGGCAGTCGTCTGCGCCACTGCAGACGCCCTCAGGTGCCAGGGCCTGATCGACCGCAGCCACATAGCGTTGGGTCCTTGAGTTCCCCGCGGTGGACAGTGGACTGCCCACGGCCAGGATCTGCGGGCCTTCAACAAGGCCGGCGTTGATGGCATCGCGGACGGCATAGATGGCGCGCTCGTGTGCAAGACGTCCGGTACCCATATCGAGCGCGGTCGTAAAGCCTGCAGCGAGGGTCTTGCGTGCATTGACTGCGGCCAGGACCGCGAGGTCGGCCTCGCCCTTGGTCACCTCGGCTAGCCCCGTTGCATCGCTCGAATCGGTGGTCAGGTGCACATGCAGATCGATCAGTCCCGGCAACACGAACGCCTTGGACAGATCGAGAATCGTGACCTTGCCTTGCGCTCCACCGAGATCAGATGCTTCGAGAAAGCCCGGCACGATGCGTGTGATCATGCCATCGCGAATGACGATTGACTGTCGCTGCAGGGGAGCCTGGCCCGGCACGGCGACAAGCGTTCCCGCCCAGACGACGAGGGTGGGTGAGGGCAGCACGTCCTGTGTCCGGGCCGGAGCCTGGGCCAGTGCAGGTGCAGCGCCGGCCATTGCCAGGGTTGCGGCTATCGCGATCCACAGAGTGCGCAGCGTGTTCATTTCAATGGGGTCCGTAAGCCATTCCGTTCCGCATCACGAAGGTCACATGGCGCAGCGCCGCGATATCCGCCAACGGGTCCGTGTCGGTCGCAATCAGGTCCGCGCGCTTCCCGGGTTCAAGCGTGCCGACATCATCGGCTATCCCGAGCGCCATCGCGGAATTAACAGTCGCCACCTGAATGGCCTCCATCGGTGTCAGGCCGATCTGCACGAGCTCGATGAAATCACCCGCGTTGTCGCCATGCTGCACGATGCCCGTGTCGGAACCATAGGCCATGCGTATCCCGCGCTGGTGAGCTATCTGCGCCGAGAATGGTCGCGACATCACATCCTTGAGCCGCTGGTCGGCCGGGGAGGAAGGTGTTGCCACGGGAGCGGCCGTCGGCTCCGGGCCCATGACCACCCGGAAGGCGTACATGTGCGGCTCCAGATAAGCGCCAGTCTGCTTGAGCAATGCCCAGCTCTCCTCGTCGGGCCACGGTGCCGTATCAATGATGTCCGCACCGGCACGCAGCGCGGCGTTGATTCCGGCAGCGGTGTGACCATCTGCGATGACCTTGCGCCCGAGCCCGTGGGCCGTGCTGACGATCGCCAGCATTTCCTCGTAGGTGAATGTCTGTTCGGCAAGATCCACGTCGTTGAGGCTGCCGGAATTGTAGAAGTTGATGGCTTCGGCACCGCGCCTGACCTGTTCGCGCACAGCTTCTGCGCAGGCATCGGCACCATCGCAAACCCCTTGTGGCGGAAGCGCGGCAAGCACCGCAGCCGTGTAGCGCCCGGTGCGTGAACTGCCCGTCGCATAGAGCGGACTGCCGACGGCGAGGATGCGAGGTCCTGCGAGGTGACCCTCGGCAATGGCTGTACGCAATGCATAGATTGCTTGTTCGTGCGCCAGATATCCGGTCCCGAGGTCGAGGACCGTCGTGAAGCCGGCGGCGAGCGTTCGGGATGCATTCGCTGCGGCGATGGCCGTGAGTGTCGGGGCTTCCTGGGTCACCGTGCGCAGACTACCCCCTGCTGCTACTTCGGTGGTCAGGTGAACGTGAAGGTCGATGAGTCCGGGCAGCACGAACTTCGATGACAGGTCGATCAACTGCGCCGCCTCACCGGGAGCAACCGCTTCCGGGGCAAGAAATCCGTCTCGTGTTTCTGCAATCCGGCCGTTGCGGATCAGCAGCGTCTGGCGTGATCGCGGCGCCTGGCCCGGAACTGAAAGCAATGAGCCGGCGTGGACGACGACCACGGCGTGATCATCCGCTGCCGGAGCAGCAGCCGAAAGCATCAGCAGAAGGGGAAGCCACCGGGCTGCCGTGAAGTGGCCCGGTGGGCTTTTCCTAGAAGCGATAGCCCACATTGACGCCGATCGTCCGCGGCCGGTTGGTGAACACCGAAAGCGGTGAATCCGTCTGGTACAGCTTGTTGACCTCGGCGCGCTTGTCGAACACGTTCTTCACGAACAGCGTGGCATTCCACTGCGCTCCTTCGACCCCGGCACGCAGATCCGCGAGGGTGTATGCAGCCAGCTCCTGGTAGAAATCGCTGCGCTCGCTGAAGTAAGTCTGCGAGGAGCCGACATAGCTCACGTCACCGCGGAAGACGGCGTCCATGGCAGCCGTGACCGGCATCCTGTACTGGGCTGATGCACTGGCCGTGACGCGCGGTGAGTTCGGGATCCGGTCGCCGCTTCTGCCGGCATCCAGGTCCTCGTCCGGACCCAACGCCGGATTGGCGAGCGGCTGGTCTTCGGTGAGACGCGCATTCTGGTATGACACCGAAGCACTCAGATCGAGGCCATCCATCGGCCGTGCAATCAATTCTGCTTCGATACCATCGCTCGAGGCGGTGCCCGCATTGCCGATATACAGGAAGCCGAGGTCAGGCGTCCGGTTCTTGGTCTGGATGTTCGACCAGCGGATGGCAAACGCGGTCACGTTCAGGATCAGCCGCTTGTCGAGCCACGCGCTCTTCATGCCGATTTCGTAGTTCCACAGCGAATCGGCCTCGTAGTCCTCAGGGACAACGATGAGCGAGCCAAAGCCGCCGTCGTTGGTGCCGCCTTCGCGGAAGCCCTGCGCCGCCAGCCCGTAGAACATCAGGTCGTCTGTCGCCTTGTAGGAGAGGCTCACCTTCGGCGTGACCTTGCTGTCGGTGCCTCGCGAATCGCGCGGATCCTCCGGCGGGCCGCCGAAGAACGGGAACACCTCGCGGGAGGTGGCGTGTACTTTCGATTCAAACCAGCGAACACCGGCGAGCGCGCTCCACTGCGGAGTGATCGCATAGGTTGCCTCACCGAACACCGCCTGCTGCTCGATCTCGCGCGACGAGATGCGGCCGAAGATGTCGGGTGCGGTCTGCGTCGCGATGCCATTGGCATTGACGCTGACCACGCTGCTGGTGAAGTCGCGTTTCAGGCGCTGGTACAGCGCGCCGGCCACGAACTGGAACGGGCCTTCGCTCTTGCTGCTGATGCGCGCCTCGTTGGTCCACGTGGAGCTGTCTTCAGGCTGCAGCGTGACCGCAGGCAGGCCATCCACGCCGAAGAAAATCAGGATCGGTGTCGAGTCGAACTTGAAGTCGACGAAGCGGTCCATGTAGGCCGTTGACACATTGAGGTTCACGGCGCCGAAATCATAATCCAGGGCGAACTGGGAGACAGTGACCTTGTCCCGGCGCGGACCCTGGGTGTACTCGCTGTTGTTCAACTCGCCGTCCTCGGGGAAGTAGAACGACTTTCCGCCGACATCCTGGTTCTGGTAAAGGAACGAGGCCGATAGCTTGAGGCGATCGGTCGGCCTGGCTGCAACGGTCAGTCGCCCACCTTCGGTCAACTCGTCATTGATCTCGTTGAGGCCGAGGCGAATGTTGTTGATGTAGCCGCTGTTGTCCACCCGCCAGCCCACTGCGCGGATGCCGAGCTTGTCGTCAATCAATGGCAGGTTGACCATGCCGTTCACGAGCGAATTCGTGCCACCCTCTTTCGTGAACGAGAGTTCGGCGCCAACGTCGCTCTCGAACACATCCAGTTTCGGCTGGTTGGTCAGCATGCGGATCGTGCCGCTCAAGGAACCGACGCCGTACAGCGTGCCTTGCGGACCGCGCAACACCTCGATCCGATCGACATCGAACAGGCGGATGTCGACGTTCTTGCCGCCACCATCGTCCTCGCCGTTCGAGCCGGTGATTGCGGCGTCGTCGAGATACACCGCGACCGTGGCCGCGCCGGTGGACTGGATACCGCGGAGAATATAGCGCTTGTCGCCGGGTCCCTGATCCTGGAACACGAGACCAGGCACCGAGCGCGACCATTCATCGAACTGCGTGGCGCCGGCATCGGCGAGGGCTTCGCCCGAGATGGCCGTGATGCTGATGGGGATTGTCTGCACTGTCTCCAAGCCGATCTTGGAGGCTGTAACGGTGACTTCCTCGATGGCTGTCTGTGCTCCGGCTGCGAGCGGTGTCAGCGCGCCCAGCAGTGCCAGTGCGCGGCCGGTTGCGTTGGATCGGGAACGAGGCATGCGTGAGGGGCGGGATTTCATCGAACGAATACTCCAGGATGCGAAGCTGTCGGCATCCGGCTTTGGTCAAGACAGCGATTGATCCGTCGCCGAGTGCCAAGCCAGTTGTGATGCCACCGTGCATGCGCCGATGCCCCCAGCGCGTACTGACGGTCGCAATCCGTCGTGTTTTTGTCAATTCACTTTTTAGGGCTCCGAGCCCAATCGCTCTCGCTCAGCGCAGTTTGCGCAGGACCTCGGCGAAGCGATCGATCTCCGCAACCGTGTTGTAGTGAACGAGCGAGACGCGGGCTGCACCGTGTTCGAGCTCGAGACCGAAATGCCGCATCAATCTCGGTGCATACAAATGGCCGTCGCGAATGCCGATTCCCGCATCTGCCAGCGTCTGCGTCATCTTCGAGGGAAGGATGCCGGGCAGGTTGAAGCAGAACGTCGGCAACCGGTCCGCGACCCGCGCTGGATCATCGATGCCGTAGACCCTGGCTCCACACTCATGGAGCACGTCGAGCAGATGGAGTGACAGGGATTGCTCGTAGTGCTGTATGGCTTCGAGGCCTGTCACCAGGTCCTCGCGGAAGGTGTATTCAGTCCCTTCGCCTGGCAGGTCTGCCACCTGGCGGCCGAGCTGTCTGAGATGGCAGATGGCTGCATCCATGCCCGCGACATTCTCGAAGATGAACGTACCTGCCTCGATCTTTCCGGGCGGCTCGTCCGGGATGAAATCCTCGCGGAAGGTAGGCAGCGCCTGCAATGCTTCGTAGCGCCCCCACATGAAACCCATGTGGGGTGCAAAGATCTTGTAACCCGAACAGACGAGGTAGTCGCAATCGAACGCCTGCACATCCACGGGCGCATGCGGAGCGAGCTGCACGCAATCGAGGAACACCTCTGCGCCTGCTGCGTGCGCGAGATCGGCGACGCCGCGGACATCGACAATCGTGCCCAGCACGTTGGATGCCACGGTGCAGGCAACCAGCCGGGTACGCTCCGACAGCAGGCCGCGCAGGTCTTCGAGATGCAGACCGCCGTCCACGCGCATCTTCCAGAAGGCAATCTTTGCCCCTTGTCTTTCCAGCGCAAGCCATGTGGCGATGTTGGCTTCGTGGTCCATCTCCGTCACGATGATCTCGTTACGGGACCCCAGTGTTTGAGCGATGGCGAGGCTGATCAGCCTGATGAATGACGTGGCATTCATGCCGAAGGCGATCTCTTCAGGGCGCCTGGCGTTCAGGAAAGTGGCTACACGGCGTCGCGCCTGGGCAATGGTCGCATCCACGGCCTGGCTTTTCGGATATCGTCCGCCGCGCTGGACGTTGTTCTCCAGCAGATGCCTGTTGACTGCGTCAAACACGCGGCGAGGGACCTGGGCACCAGCCGCATTGTCAAAGAACACGAAGTTGCCAGCGTGCTCCAGCGCGGGAAAATGCGCGCGGATTTCATCGACCGGAAAGGCCAATGCGGCGGATCGGCGTGTCTGTGCGTGCAACTTGGAGCTCCCTCTCTCGACTTCCAGCCAGAGTAGCAAAGCCCCGGCAACCGGCCGGAAGGCAATTAGGGCGCGCGTACCAGAGTCGCGGACTCCCTGAATTCCTCGCGGTGTGCCTGCAGTTCGGACACGAAGTGGTCGGTGTCCGCATCGCTGTTGTAGAAATGGAACGTGGCGCGGACGTTGCGGTCGCGCCAGGAGGTGACGATGTCCCGCTCCATGAGCCGGGCGCACAGTCCTGCACTGTCGTTCGATTCAACCACGATCATCGGTCCCCGTTGCGATTCGCTCGCCGGCGTCATGCTGGGCCAGCCAATCGACTGGAGTTTCTCCATGCAGCGGTTTGTCAGCGCACGAATGCGGGACTCGACCGCGCTCGTGCCCACTGACAGCAGCAGCTTGAGACCTGCTTCCGCCGCATAGCAGTTGACGACCGCAGGCGTGCCCGCTTCGAAGCGACGCGCGGTGAGCGATGGACGATTCGCCGTGATGTCCATCGCGCCGATGTTGGCCTGTGCAAACCAGCCGCTGTTCGTGGGCACCAGTTCCTCCACCAGCGTGTCGCGAACATACAGGAAGCCGATGCCGGCCGTGCCGAGGAGGTACTTCAGCATGCCGCCGACGGCGAAATCCACGTCGAGCTGCTTCACGTCGATGTCAACGGCACCCACGGCCTGGTAGCAATCCAGCAGGACTTTGGCGCCCTTCGCGTGGGCGAGTCGCACAATCCCCGGGATATCGAGCTTGGCGCCATTGCGGAAGCAGACATGGGTGACGGCAACGAGCTGCGTCTGCTCATCGATCACTGCTGCAAAATTCTCGAGGGGAATGTAACCGTCGGCATCCCGCGGCACATGCACGACGCGTGCGCCCCGCTTCTCCTGCGCGTGCCAGATCTGTGCGTTGGTAGGAAACTCGAAGTCGCTCACCACGATCTTGTCGCGCGGTGGCAGGAATTCGAGTGCGCTCGCCAGGGAGTTGATGCCCGCCGAGGCCGAAGCGGTGACGGCGATTTCGTCCGGCTTTGCGCCCAGAAGCTGCGCCATCAGGCTGCGCACCGACTCGTTTTTCGTGATCCAGACATCCCAGTTCGCGCCCATCAACAGCCGGTCTTCCATGTACTGGTCGAAGGCTGCCTTGACGCTGTTCCCGAGCGCGCAGTAGGCGCCGCTGTTGAGATAGGTCTTGCGCGCCAGCACCGGAAACTCGCGGCGCAATGCGGTGTAATCAGTTCCCATGGTCCATTCCCGTGATTGTCCTGTGGCAATTGATTAACACAGGCGCGGGAAGGGCGCATGACTGGATTAGCCCTCGTGGTCAGGAATCAGGACAGCGTGGCGGGCTCCGGATCCGCGATCGTCGCAGCGGCAAGCCTCTCGATCGTCATGTAGGACTCCTGCGTGATCTGCTGTGGATCGGCGCACAGGTAGGGGCGGAGCACTTCCAGGATCTCGTAGTAGCCCGCGATGATGGCCTCGACATTGATTTCACGATCATCGTAATCGAGGTAGTTGAGCCAGTTCTCCGACACTATCCAGGTCACGTCGACGATGGAGCGCAGGCGACGCGCGTCCGCCGGGATCTTCATCAATCCAAGTTCCGACAGCGTGAGGAAAAACCGTTCGATTTCCGTGAGCCGCCGTGCACGGTTTTCGGCGAAGCGCTGGCGCAATTGCTCATCGTTCCTGAGCAGATCGGCGATTTCGCGATAGAAAAACCGGTACTTGAGGATGAGCTGGAGCTGCCGCACGAACATGACCGCCATGTGTTCAAGCGTCGGGGCGAGGTGATCCCGATACCAACCGGAATTCATCTCGTCGACTGCCTGCTGGAACAGCGTCGTGATGATTTCCTGCTTGTTGCGGTAGTGGTAGTGGAGGTTGCCCTTGCTGATGCCGCAATGGGCGGCAATGCGATTGGTGGAGATCGCCGCCGAACCATGCTCGTTGAACAGCACGAGGGCTGATCCGAGGATCCTGAGCTGCGTATCGCGAGTTCCCATGCCTGCATTCCGTCCGGAGTAGCTGGCTATCCTAGCACCCGACGTGGAGCCGATTCGTCAGCCCCGCCACCCCGGCTTCGTCAGCAGGACATGGACGTCACCGAGCTGGCGTTCAATGAAGCCACCTTCGCAGTAGCAGAAGTAGAAATCCCACATGCGGATGAAGGTGTCGGGCAGGCCCAAGGCGCGGATTTCCGGCAGGTGCGTGAAGAATGCTTCGCGCCATTTCCGCAATGTGGTCGCGTAATGCGGTCCGATGTCGCGGAGATGACTGACTTTCATGTCGGTAGCGCGGGTCACTGCACTCGTGATGGCGGTGACCGAGGGAATGAAGCTACCGGGGAAGATGAAACGCTGTATGAAGTCGACATTCTTCAGGGCCTGTTCGTAGAACTGGTCCTGGATCGTGATCGCCTGCAGGAGCATCGCGCCGCCCGGCTTCAGCAGTGACGAGCATTTGGCGAAATACGTATCGAGATACTGCGGGCCGACCGCTTCGATCATCTCCACCGAAACGAGCTTGTCGTAGCCTTGGCTACCGACGGGAACTTGCAGGTCGCGGTAATCCTGCATCCGGACGTCTATGCGATCCGCAAGTCCGGCTGCCTTGATGCGCTCGACCGAATAAGCGTACTGCTCTTTGGAGATCGTCGTAGTCGTGACGCGGCAGCCGTATTTTTGTGCGGCGTGCAAGGCCAGGCCGCCCCAGCCGGTGCCGATCTCGACCAGGTGATCTTCGGGTTGCAAGTCGAGCCTTGTGCAGATCTCATCGAATTTGGCGAGCGATGCTTCATGCAACGTGGAATCCGGCTTCTCGAAAATCCCGCACGAGTAGGCAAGCGTTGGATCGAGGAACAGCTCGAAAAAGGAATTGCCGAGATCGTAGTGGGCGGCGATGTTCCGCTGGCTGCCGGCCTTCGAATTGCGGTTCGCCCAGTGCAGGACGCGACGGGCAGGTGCGGTTACGATGGCCCAGCCGCGTTCCATGCCATTCATGACGTCGCGATTCACGACCATGATGCGAATCAGGGCGGTGAGATCCTCGCAGCGCCAGGAGCCGTGGATATAGGCTTCGCCAGCGCCGACCGTGCCACCAAACGCTGCATCGGCCCAGAATTGCGGCTGCAGTACTTCGATGGTCGCGGTGAGACCTGGTGCGCGAGCACCGAAGCGATGCACTTGTCCGCCTTCGACTACAGTCAACGTACCGACTTCAAGACTTTCGAGCTGCTTGAGTAATGCAGAGCGCCCCAGCTTCTGCAGTGCAGTGAGTGACGCGGATGCCGGAAGTCCGATGTCCGCAATCGAACCTGATTTTGTGTTGTTCATGGTCGTATCAACGATCAAGCGGTGATCTTGGCGGGATGCGTGTGCAGCGGCGCTTTCTTGAGCCAGAGTTTCAGCGCCTGCCAGTAGATCGCGAAACTCACCTGCAGCGTGATCAGCGGAAATGCACACAGCGCCCGGGCGAGTGACGCGCTCGAAATCTCTTCCCGTTCGAGCAGCAGCGTCGCATCGAATTCCCGGTTGCCACCGCGGAAGTTCTCCATATGCACGAGGAGCTGTTCGCCCGGCTGCGAGAACCTCCAGTCGTATTGCATGTCCATCGGCAGGAAAGGCGAGACGTGGAAGTCCTTGTCGAACTTGAAGCGCAGTTTTTCGCTTGCAACGCTGCCGCTGGCCGGGAGCACATATGCATGCCGTTCGCCCCAGGGCGTATTCGTGATCTCGGCGACGATCGTCTCGACTCTTGTGCCTGCCTGATCGAAACAATAGTAGAAACTCACCGGATTGAAGCAATGCCCGAAGTAACGCAGATGCGTCAGCAAGCGAATGGGGCCGGCGGGCCGGGTGCCGGTTTCTTTCGCTACGAGATCGCGCACTGCGAGATCGAGCGACTGCCGCGGATCGCCGTAGTAATCCTCGCGACGAAACCATGCGAGTGCTGGACCGCGTGCGGACCACAGCCAGAACTTCGAGAACACATCGGGAAGTTCTCCAAGGTCGATGCACGTCATGAAGATCCGGTACCGGAATTCATGCGCGGCAGGCCCGGCACGACGGTGTCTAACCCAGCCGTTGTAGAGGCAGCTGCGCATGGGTGGGATTCGTCTGGTCGAACTTGAAATGATCGAGAGCCTGCAGACTGCTCGCGACCCCATCTTCGTGAAAGCCCGAGCGCCAGTAAGCGCCACAGAAGTAGGTGCGTTGAACGCCGTTGATTTCGCGATGCCGCTGCTGGGCGGCGACTCCGGAGGGCAGGTAGACGGGATGGTGGTATGCGAAGCGGCGCAGGATCTTCTTCTCGTCGATGGCGCGGGTGTGATTCAGCGTGACGAGGAATCGCACTGGTGCACTGAGATTCTGCAGTACGTTCATGTCGTAGGTGACGGCAACAGCATCCTGCCCGTTCGCCAGCTGGTGATAATTCCACGCCGCGCGTGCCAGCTTGCTGCGTGGCAGGAGCCTGTCATCGGTATGCAGCACTGTTTCGTTGTACGCGTAGGGGAAGCTGCCGAGCACGGTCTTTTCTGCGGCAGTCGGGTCATCCAGCATGCGTAGGGCCTGGTCGGCATGACACGCGATGAATACGGTATCGAAGTGTTCCGTGTCGCCTTGCGCGGTACGTATCAACACCTGGTGAGGCTGGCGGACAACAGCGGTCACCGGTGTAGACAGACGGACTTCAGCCCGCAGCGTCGCAAGCATCCTGCGCACGTACTCTCGTGAGCCGCCGCGGACCGTACGCCACACGGGACGGTTGTCGATGTTGAGAAAGCCGTGCTTCTGGAAGAAGTCGATGAAGAAGCGCGCCGGAAATTCCAGAATCGCGCTTTTCGACGCGGACCAGATCGCCTGGCCCATCGGCAGGACGTAGCGATCGGTGAATTGCCGCGAGTAATGCCCCGCCGCGAGAAACTGGCCCAGCGAAAGGTCGCTCTTTTCTGCAGGCGTAAACTCCGCCCACGCTTTCGCCTCGCGGTTGAAACGCAGGATGTCGGCAAGCATGCGCAAGAACGACGGGTTCACCAGGTTGCGTCGCTGCGCGAACAGAGAATTCAGGGAAGTGCCGTTGTATTCGAGTCCCGTGCGCTCGCAGGCCAGGCTGAAGCTCATGTCGGAGTGCTGCCACTCCACCTGGAGTTCATCCAGCAGCGCAATGAAATTCGGATAGGTCCAGTCGTTGAAGACGATGAAGCCTGTATCCACCGCGTAGGGCTGGCCAGCCCATTCCACATCGACGGTGCTCGTGTGACCGCCCACGTAGCCCGCAGCTTCGAAGATCGTGACTTCGTGATCCGGAGCGAGTCGCCACGCCGCCGTGAGTCCCGCGATGCCGGAACCGATGACGGCGATTTTCACGCAGGCTCCCGGAACGCACTGGCTCCCGCCGCATCACGGACATGTTCGGGGACTTCCTTCAGATCCCGGATCAATCCCAGCGCTGCCAGCAGCCGCAGCCCGTAGTACGTGAGGTCGATTTCCCACCAGTAGAAACCCTGCCGGGCAGCGGCGGGATAGTGATGATGATTGTTGTGCCAGCCTTCGCCGAGAGTCACGAGCGCGAGCCATGGGTTGTTGCGGCTGTCATCGGGCGTGTTGTAGCGGCGACGGCCGAAGCGATGAGCGAGCGAATTGATCGTGTAGGTCGCGTGGTAGCAGGCCACCGTCGAAATGCAGAACCCCCACACCAGCATCTGCCAGCCGTTGGTGCCGAGTTCAGGGGCCACTCGCCGGAGCAACGCTCCGAGTCCGAGAAGCAGCCATGCCAGCACGAATGGAATCAGTATGTCGAAGCGGTCCACCAGCCGCAGTTCGGGAAAGCGCAGCAGATCGCGGACGCGGCGCAGATCGGGCGTGAAATGCCGGCGCGAAAGGAACCAGCCCATGTGGCTCCAGAGCAGACCGCTGCGCACAGGCGAGTGCACGTCGTGCTCCTGGTCGGAATGCGCGTGATGATGGCGATGATGGGCGGCCCACCAGATGGGTCCCCTCTGCACCGCCGAAGCCCCCAGGATCGCGAAGATGAGCTGGCCGGTGCGCGAAGTCTTGAACGAACGGTGCGAGAAGTAACGGTGATAGAAGCCGGTGATCGCGAACATGCGCAGGAAATACAGCCCGATCGCGACGCCTACTGCCACAGGACTTGCACCGACGAACACCACCATCAGGCAGGCGACATGCATCAGCACGAACGGGATGACGCGCAGCCAGTCGACGCCGTCGACGACCTCGGAGGGTGTTGCACCCGCACTCGAGTCGAACCACGCGAGCACGGCCTTGGCCAAGCGTTGCAGCATCAGTGATCCTTGTTCAAACCGAGCAGGGCTGCCCGCAGGTCAGGCAACTGGGTCCGCTCGTCCACCCAGATCCCGAGGAAAGCGGGACCGAATTTCCTGTCCTCGATGCGCCCCAGCATCCCGTTGCTGGAGTAGAAGCGGGTTTCACCACCTGGAATGACGACCGTGGTGACCGTGTCGCCTTTTTCAACATCGTGCCAGAGATCGAGGAGCTGCTTCGACCATTTGTTGCTCGCCGCGTCGTCAAGCCCCAGCTTTTTCCAGGCGGACACCGTGATATCCACCAGCTCCTGGCGGGAAAATCCACGTTCATAGCGAAGGTTCAAAGCCAGCGGTTGATCGGGGCGGTAACGGCCGCTCGGGCTCCACAGGCTCGCGTGATAGATCCTGAATCCGACCAGCTTCAGGTCGTCGCCGCCTACCCGGGCGAATTTTTGGCCGCTTGCCTCTACCGAAGCGGGTAGCCCGCTGTCTGTTTCCGCTGCCGCAGCAGGTAGCGTGTGCATCATCAGCATCATCGCGCACGCAAGCCCGGACACCTGCCTCGCGACCCGTGCCAGCGATCCGTCTGTTTTCACGGCAGCAGTGTGGACACGGGGGCTTGATGGCATAGCGTTACCTTCGATCCAGGGTTGCGGGCAGATTCAGGAACGGCCATTTGAGTGGGCAGATTGAATACGCCCGGGCGGCCCATCTGGATTCAAATGGCCGGGTTCCTGATTTCTGCATAGCCGGCCAGCGCCTTCTCCCGGCTGTGTTTGAGGTCAACTACAGGTAGAGGGTAGTTCCTGCCCAGTTCCACCGCGGCTTGCTGGAGCACCGTAGCGGGCGCGTCCCAAGGGCAATGGATCCATTTGTCGGGCAGCTTCGCGAGTTCCGGCACCCATTTACGGATATAGCGGCGATCCGGATCGAACCGTTCGGCCTGCAGGACGGGGTTGAAGATCCGGTAGTACGGGGCGGCATCCGCGCCGCAGCCCGCAGTCCATTGCCAGCCCAGGGTATTGCTGGCCAGATCCGCATCCACCAGCGTGTCCCAGAACCAGCGGGCCCCTTCGAGCCACGGGGTTTGCAGATTTTTCACAAGCATCGAGGCCACGATCATCCGCACGCGATTGTGCATCCAACCCGTGTGCCAGAGTTCGCGCAGGCCGGCATCGATGATCGGAAAACCTGTCTGGCCACGTTGCCAGGCGGATAACCATCCGGGCTTGCCTTCCCACCGATAGTGGGCGAAGCGTTCATCCAGCGGCGCTTCAGCCGTATGCGGAAAGTGGAACAGCAGGTGATGGGCAAAATCGCGCCAGCCGAGTTCCCGCACATAGGCATCAGCGCCTTCACTCGATCCGGCGGCCATCGACAGGGGGGCGAGGGCAGCCACGATCTGCCGCGGACTGATCTCGCCAAAATGCAGATGCGGCGACAGTCGCGAAGTGCCGTGCAGGTCCGGCCGGTTCCGCGTGGAGGAATAGTCGGTCGCGATGGTGTCCACGAGGATCTCTACCTGCGCGTGCGCGCCTTTTTCGCCCGGCACCCACATAGACGGGAATCCTTCAGCCCAGGGCAGGTGCGGCAACAGGTCGAGCGATGCCAGGGTCTCCGATGCAAGTGCGGCGTCTGGAGGTTGCCCGGGATCCGGCGCCGGGGCTGGCAAAGGCAACTGGTGCAGGTCTCTCATGCACCGTTTCCAGAACGGCGTGAAGACCCGGTACGGATCGCCCTTCTCCGAGCGGATCTCCCACGGTTCGAACAGGAGCGCCGCATTGCAGCTGTCGGCCGCGATGCCGTCCTCGCGCAAGGCAGCCTTGATGGCCTTGTCGCGTGCGATCGTCGCCGGCTCGTAGAGGCGATTCCACACGACCCTGGCTGCACCCGTTTCAGAGATGAGGGTCTTGAGTGCGGCGAGCGTCGGACCGCGACGGACAATCAGCCGCTGACCGGCCGCCTCCAGGCTTGCACCCAGTGACGACAGGCTGTGATGGAGCCACCAGCGACTGGCCGCACCCGGTGCCCAAGGTTCTTCTTCGGCAGGCGCATGGATATAGACGAAGACAATCTGGTCAGCCTCTTCGCGGGCCAGTGTCAACGCGGGCTGGTCACCGAGCCTGAGATCGCGGCGCAACCAGACAATGGCGGTTTTCCGGGGACCGGGTTTGGGAGAGGGCACGACTCACCAACATGAAAAAAGGGGACAGGTCTTTCGAGCTGTCCCCTCATTCGCAAACCAGGGCTGGACGGGTTCGCTGTTTACTAAATAGCCCGAAAATTTTTCATTGAGCATTTCTCAGGGCTGCAATCCGCTCTTCCAGTGGCGGATGCGACATGAACAGACGCTTGAGTCCGCCCGCGCCACCGCCCGCGATGCCGAAGGCCGACATCTGTTCCGGCAGGGCGGGTGCATGGCGCTGCTTCAGACGCTCAAGTGCACCGATCATGGATTCGCGTCCGGCCAGCCGGGCGCCACCGGCGTCAGCGCGGAACTCACGCTGCCGCGAGAACCACATGACGATCATGCTCGCGAGGATGCCGAGCACCATCTGCGCGATCAGCGACGTGATGAAAAACGCTGGACCGTGACCGCGCTCGGTCTTGAATACCACGCGATCGACGAGGTGACCCACAACGCGCGACAGGAAGATGACGAACGTATTGACGACACCCTGGATGAGCGCCAGCGTGATCATGTCGCCGTTGGCGACGTGGCTGATCTCGTGCGCGAGCACCGCTTCTGCCTCGCGCTGCGACATGCCACTCAGCAGGCCGCTGCTCACAGCTACCAGCGCGCTGTTGCGACGTGCACCGGTCGCGAACGCATTCATTTCCGGTGTATCGAAGATGCCCACTTCCGGCATGCCGATGCCGGCCTGCTCCGCCTGCTGGCGGACCGTGTTCAGCAGCCAGGATTCGGAGGCATTGCGCGGCTGGTCGATGACCCGCACGCCCATCATGCGTTTCGCCGTCCACTTGGACAGGGCGAGCGAGATGAGGGAACCCGTGAAACCGACCACCGCCGCGAAGGCCAGCAGGGCGTTGAGGTTCAGGTTGGTGCCCTGTTCGTCCAGGATCTGGTCGATGCCCAGCAGCCTGAGCACGACGCTCAGCACCACCAGGATGGCGATATTGGTGACGAGGAACAGGAAAATGCGTTTCATCTGGAGTTACCTGACTGACCTGCTTGCGGATCCCGAAGTGCCCATATTGGGCCAGCCGGACGGGCTTCAAGTTCCCTTGCAGTCAGGCCCGCGGTAAGGACCTGCGCTTACTCGCGGTCGTCGAACTCGTCGTCATCCTCGTCGTCGAGGTCGTCGTCATCGTCCTCTTCATCCTCGTCGTCGTCCCAGTCGTCGTCCTCGTCATCGTCTTCAGCGACTTCGGAACCCGACCAGCCCTCGGGCTGGGTAGTCTTTTCGAGGTCGAGCACGTGCCAGGTATCGAGATCGATCTCCTCGAGATCGCCGTTCTCGTACTGGATCTTGATCAGTTCCTCGTCAGGATCGACGGACAGCACCAGAAAGAGTTCTTCCTCTTCCAGGTCCTCGAACCATTGACCAGCCACCGGATCGTAATCTCTGCCCACAGCACACCTCGAAAAAACGTCGCGACGCGGCGCGACAAGTACAACCCCGGGCCGAAGTTTAGCAGGGTGATGCAAAATAATTGCAACAGCCTTGGAACCTGAGCGCTGTCGATGGGGAAATCCTGCAACCGCAGGCCAGCTAGGCCCCGGCCACGATCTGCTAGACTCGCCGGCACCCTTACTTGCCCTTTCCGGTGCGTTGAGCGAATGCAAAATGCACGCCTATAAAGCCCCGCTCCGCGACATGCGCTTCGTTGTCCACGAAGTGCTCGAGCTTGGCGCGCACTACCACGCGCTTGGCCGGGACGATGTCACCCCCGACCTGCTGGACAGCATCATGGAAGAGGGCGCGCGCTTCGCCGAAGAAGTGCTGGCGCCGACCAACGCGACAGGCGATACGGAAGGGGTGCACTTCGAGAATGGCGTCGTACGGACCCCCACGGGTTTTCGCGAAGCCTATGCAACGTTCTGCAGGGATGGCTGGGCCAGCATGACGTCGCCCGCGGCCTATGGCGGACAAGGGTTGCCTGAAAGCGCGCAGTTGCCATTTGCCGAAATGCTCTGCTCCGCCAATCTCGCGTGGCGGGTGTATTCCGGTCTCGGGGAAAGCGCCATCCTCGCGCTCGATACGCACGCGACTGAGGCGTTGAAGGATCTGTATCTGCCTCAGTTATCCACAGGGAACTGGACGGGCACCATGTGCCTGACCGAGCCCCATTGCGGCACCGACCTCGGGCTGCTGCGGACTCGCGCGGAGCCGCACGCCGATGGCAGCTACCGCCTGACCGGCACCAAGATCTTCATCACCGGCGGCGAACAGGACCTCACCGAGAACATCGTTCACCTGGTGCTCGCGAAACTTCCCGATGCCCCGCCCGGTTCGAAGGGTATCAGCCTGTTTATCGTCCCGAAATTTCTGCCGACCGATGAGGGTCGCCCGGGCCCCGGCAATGGCGTCCGCTGCGGGTCTGTCGAGCACAAGATGGGCATCAAGGGGTCGGCTACCTGCGTCATGCATTTCAACGATGCGCAAGGATGGCTGGTTGGCGAACCGCACAAGGGTCTCGCCTGCATGTTCACGATGATGAATCACGCGCGTCTTGGCGTAGGCGTACAGGGTCTCGGGATCGCGGAAACCTCGTTCCAGGGAGCGCTGGCCTATGCACGCGATCGATTGCAGGGTCGCTCCGCCACAGGCCCGAAGTTGCCGGACAAAGTCGCCGATCCGCTCATCGTGCATCCGGATGTCCGCCGCATGCTGCTCACGCAGAAGGCGCTGGTGGAAGGCGGGCGCATGCTCGCGTGCTTCTCGGGGCAGCAGCTCGATATCGCCCATACGCATCCAGACCCGAAAGCCCGTGAGGCAGCGAACGATCTGCTCGCACTGCTGACCCCGATCGTGAAGGCGTTCCTCACCGACGCCGCCGTCGAAGTCACGAACCTCGGCGTGCAGGTTTATGGTGGCCATGGGTACATCCATGAATCGGGCATGGAGCAGCTCGCACGCGATGCACGCATCACGCCGATCTACGAAGGCACGAACGGCATCCAGGCGCTCGACCTCATCGGCCGCAAGGTGCTCGGCAGTCGCGGCGAGCTGGTGAAAAAAATGGCGGCGCTGATCGTCGACTTCTGCGGCTCGCACAGCGAAAGCGCGGAACTGAAGCCCTTCATCGCGCCGCTCGCGCTCATGGTTCGCGAATGGGGTGATCTCACGCAGTTCGTGGCGGCCTCCGCCAGTCGCAACCCGGATGAAGCGGGCGCTGCGGCAGTCGACTACCTGCAGTTCTCAGGCTATCTCTGCCTCGCCTGGTGCTGGGCAAGAATGGTGGTGACTGCCCAGGCTGCACTCGCGAGTGGCACAGCCGAGCCGGATTTCTACCAGGCGAAACTCGCCACCGCGCGCTTCTATTTCGAGCGGCTGCTGCCTCGTGCCCACGCTCATGCTGAAGCGCTGCGCAGCGGGGCTGCCAATCTCATGCTCCTCGACGCTGCCCACTTCGCTTTCTAACCTCCGATAGCATCATGGCTCAACGCGAACGCAAGGTCAGTGCGCGCCCGCTTGTGCAGGCACGTCGCATCGTCATCAAGATCGGCTCGGCATTGCTGGTCGAACAGGCGACGGGCAGGCTGAATCGCGCCTGGCTGGAAACGCTTGCCGCCGATATTGCGAGACTGCGTGCGCGGGGGCAGGAGGTACTGCTCGTGTCTTCCGGCGCAATCGCCCTGGGTCGTCGGCACCTCGGGCTCGAACCGGGGAAGCTCAAGCTGGATGAAAGCCAGGCAGCCGCGGCCGTCGGGCAGATTCGCCTCGCGCATGCGTGGAAGGAAGTCCTCGATGCTCACGAGCTGACCGTCGCCCAGATCCTGCTGACTTTCGGCGATACGGAAGAGCGGCGGCGATATCTCAATGGCCGCAATACGCTGTCCACACTGCTCAAGCTGGGTGCCATCCCGCTCATCAACGAGAACGACACCGTTGCCACGGCCGAGATCCGCTATGGCGACAACGACCGGCTGGCAGCGCGGGTGGCACAGATGATCAGCGCCGATTGCCTGGTGCTGCTCTCGGATGTCGATGGCCTCTATACCGCGGATCCCACGCGCGACAGTTCAGCGAAGTTCATTCCGGAAATCAAAGGCATTACCGCCGAGATCGAGCGTATGGCCGGTGGAGCCGCTTCCGACGTCGGGTCGGGAGGCATGGCGACGAAAATTGCCGCGGCGAAGATTGCTGTCGGAGCGGGTTGCCACATGTGCGTGGCGCTGGGACACGAGCTGCATCCACTGAAACGGATCGAGACCGGCGCGCGCTGCAGCTGGTTCTATCCTGCGAACAACCCGACGACAGTGCGCAAGCAGTGGATCGCGGGCTCGCTGAAGCCAGCCGGAGAGTTGCACGTCGACGCCGGTGCAGCCGCCGCGTTGAAGCGTGGCAAGAGTCTTCTGTCTGCAGGAGTCACGCGCATCGGGGGCCGCTTTGAACGAGGCGACGCCTTGCTCGTGCGCAGTCCCGAAGGCAAGGAGATCGCGCGGGGCCTGAGCGCCTATTCAAGCAACGATGCCGAGCGCCTCTGCGGCCGCAAATCCAGCGAGATCGAAGGGATACTCGGCTACCGCGGCCGCGACGAGATGATTCATCGCGACGATCTGGTGGTGACCGCCGCCAGCGACTAGTCGAGCCGCTTGATACTGCAGCCCTTTGGATTGATGGCCCAGCGGATCACGCGCGTTCCCGCACTCGTTTCGAGCTGCTGGCTCAAGGAGACCTTGTTGCCCGCATTGCAAAGCGCATCCGCTACATCGAGGGAGCGCATGAAAACTACTCGCATGGCATCGGGATTGGCGGCCTTGATGGCAAGTGCATAACCACCGTGTTGCGGATTGGCGGAGCACTCAGTACCGACGAAGCGTTCCTGCATCGATGCGCAGGTGGCCAGAGCTACCTGCACGGCTGTCGGCGGATAGACGGCTTCCGCAGCCTCGGTATTGGGGTCCAAGGCAACCACCGCGAGCATTGCGAAGTAGCGCAGCATGGAGCACATCCTGCCAGAAGAAGGCTCGAGGCGCTTGCCAGCAGAGAGCTCCGGTTCCCGGATGAAAGGGATGGCAGAACACCGGAGTCCGTTCAGGGAGTGAAACGGAACTCCGGCGCCTGCCGGACAAACCTGATTTTCAGTCTTCCCGGCGCCGCAGCGCGTTCATGCGGGAAGCATAGTCACTGAGCTTTGCATGGTTGCGTTCCGCTTCCTGCGCCAGAACGCCGACATCCCGTTTGAACCACTCACCGGCAAACCTGCCTGGAGCTTCATCGTTGCTGTTCATCGGGTGAACGGCAACCCAGTCGATCTTCCTGTTCATCCGCGTTGCTCCGTAGGGAAAGTGATTGAAGGAGGAGTGAGACGGGAAACTACTTTTGTGAAACGGGCGTGTCTATCGGCGGATTCTTACAGGTAAGTTATACATGCCCGTTTTTTGCACATGTCTCCAGATATGAACAACACCCCGTCAACCACGGTTACTCGCGAAAGCACGCGTTCGCTGCTGTTGGTCAACATCGGGACGATCGTGCTGGCGCTGATCTTCCAGTGGCCTTTGTCGACGCTGATGTGGCCGTACCTCATGCAGAGTTTCATCATCGGCTACTACAGCCGGCGGCGAATGCTCGCGCTGGTCGACTTCTCCACGGAAGGACTGACTGAAAACGATCTCCCCGTCGCGCCCACTGCAGAAACCCGCACGCGCATGGCGAATTTCTTCACGCTGCATTTCGGCATCTTCCATGTGGTCTATGCGCTGTTCCTCTGGCGCAACGTCGGTGAAATGCGCTGGTGGGATTGGGCAGGATGCTTTGCGGCTGCGGCTTCCTTCGCCTTCAACCATCGCCTGTCCTACGAGCAGAACCTGGAAGCCGACCGGGAAGGCGAAACGAATATCGGCAAACTGATGTTCCTGCCTTATGCCCGCATCCTGCCGATGCATCTCACGATCCTGCTGGGTACGGGAATGGCAGGGCCCGCAGCGATTCTCCTGTTCGGCGGGCTCAAGACTGTCGCAGACATCACGATGCATTATGTTGAACATCGCGCCATCCAGTCAGCCGGGCCAGGTTGAAGCGCGTCTCCGCATTACTTGAGCGTGGTGTTGAATCCGCTGCTGACTTGCGCATTATGTCGTGCGCAGAAAACAGGTTCTCGGCGCGATCCGCAACCCGTCAGGTCGCTAAATACCTGTTAGCTTTTTGATACAGAAAATAAGAAAGCGGCCAAAGGTTGCTGAAATCGTTCAATGCATGACAAACAGCGTCTGCACGCGTGCGGTGTCTGCAACCTAAGACAATTGCGAGCATAACGTGAGGAATGTTAACTCCGTCACGCTGCACGAATACGCAAGCGATCGCGAAGACTCACAAACTTTCCGATCGACATGTCGAAGGGCTTCGAAGGTTTTGACCGGATTATGAAATGGGACATCAGTCCCAAGGCATGAGCCAGAGGGCTCGCCAATAACCGGTCCTGCCAGCAAAAGCGTTTCAGCGTAGCACCTGCAAATGTGGGGTCGACCTCCGGGTCAGCTTCGCCAAATACGCCCAGCCTGGAGACGCATTTCAAAATGCATTTTCTACATTTTGCCCTTAACCGGCGTTGCCGCTCTTTTTACCTCCAGACCCTGTCGTATGCATTCCTCCTGCTAGCCACTGGTCATGCTCATGCCGCGGGCCAATGGCCCGTGATTTCCGGATCTCCCTCCACGGTTGCGACCGTCGGTCAGGTGTATTCATTCCAGCCCGCTGCCAAGGATGCCGATGGCGATGTACTTACTTTCGGAATCACCAACAAGCCGTCATGGGCGACTTTCGATACCAAGACCGGCCGGTTGAGCGGCACTCCCGCCAGCGGCAATGTCGGGAAATACGCGAGCGTAACGATCAAGGCCAATGACGGGAGCCTGTCGGCGTTTCTGCCGCAGTTTTCGATTACCGTCAGCGCCGCTACAAGCAACAAGGCACCGCTGATTTCCGGGACCCCCGCGACGACCGCGACGGTGGGAAGTGCTTATTCTTTCCAGCCAACTGCTTCGGATCCCGAGGGCAAGGCTTTGTCGTTTTCGATAGCGAACAAGCCGTCGTGGGCAGCCTTCGACACAAAAACGGGGCGCTTGAGCGGAACTCCCGCCAGCACGAATGTAGCGACCTTTTCCAACGTGCAGATCAAGGTCAGCGATGGCAGCCTGACGACGTCCTTGGCGGCTTTCGCGATTGTCGTCAAGGCATCCACCGCCAATCGCGCACCCGTTATTTCAGGTACTCCTGCCAAGACGGCGACTCCAGGGGTCGCGTATTCCTTCCAGCCCGTCGCCTCGGACCCGGATGGCAACACGCTCGGCTTCACGATCCTCAACAAGCCCTCGTGGGCGACGTTCAGCACCACCACCGGCAAGCTCTCTGGAACTCCGGCGTCCGGCAACGTCGGAACCTTTTCGGGAATCAGGATTTCTGTCAGTGACAGCAAGGCAACCGTTTCGCTCCCGGATTTTTCTATAGCAGTTGCCAATGCCGCGCTGCCCAGCAGTCGTGCCATCACGCTGTCGTGGTATCCGCCAACGGCGAACACCAATGGCACTCCCTTGGTCAACCTCGGTGGCTACCGGATCTACTACGGCACCAGTGCGAGTTCGATGACATCAACCATCACCTTGACCAATCCCGGTCTTACGGCCTATGTGATAGAAAATCTCGCGGCGGGCACGTGGTATGTCGCAATGGCTTCGCGAACCACCACCGGAGTGGAAGGGCCGCTTTCGGGCGTGCTGTCGAAAACCATCAAGTAGACGGTGAAGGATCAAGCGGGAGGGTGCGAAACTGCCCGCTCGCGGCCTTGATGAAACGACTGCCGGGGTGGTCGCGGACTGCTAATATCTTCCAACTATGGGTGCTTCCAGGTTGGAAACAGATGCGGTTCCAGCGTCAGTAAATGACGTTGGGGCAATGATGACGGCGATCGGTCGCGCCGCGGTCGAAGCCGCGCGGGTGCTGGCCCAGACCCCGCCTGACCAGAAGAATCAGGCGTTGGCGGCAGCGGCGGCGGCCATTCGGGCGCGGCAGAACGAAATCCTGGCTGCCAACGACGCGGATATGAAGGCGGCAACTGAGCGGAACCTTAGTGGTGCGCTCCTTGATCGTCTGCAACTAGATGCCAAGCGCGTGGAAGCCATGGCGCGCGGCCTGGAGGAAATCCAGGCGTTACCGGACCCCATCGGTACCGCGATTGCGGACTGGACGCGGCCCAATGGTTTGCGCATCACGCGCGTGCGGGTTCCGCTCGGGGTGATCGGCATCATCTACGAGAGCCGTCCCAACGTGACGGCGGATGCCGGTGCGTTATGTCTCAAGTCAGGCAATGCCGTGATCCTGCGGGGCGGTTCGGAGAGTGTCCGTTCCAGCCGCATCATCCACGAATGCCTGGTGGCGGGACTGCGTGCCGCCGGGTTGCCTGAAACCGCCATCCAGATGGTCCCGACGACAGACCGCGCCGCCGTGGGCTACATGCTCTCCGGCATGACGGACTACGTCGATGTGATCGTTCCCCGCGGTGGCAAGAGCCTCATCGCACGCGTGCAGCAGGATGCGCGGGTTCCGGTCATCGGACACCTCGAAGGCAATTGCCATGTGTATGTGGATCGCGATGCCGATGTGAACATGGCGCGGGAAATCGTCCGCAATGCCAAGTTGCGTCGTACGGGTGTCTGCGGTTCCGCGGAGACACTCCTCATCGATCGCGCAGGCGTCGATACGCTGCTCGCTCCGGTGGTGAAGGAGCTGCTCGATGCGGGCTGCGAAGTCCGCGGCGATGAAACGGTACAGAAAGCAGACCCGCGCATTCGTCCCGCTACCGAGGACGACTGGTACACCGAATATCTCGACGCCATCATCGCGGCGAAAGTCGTCGACGGTGTCTATGCCGCCATTGAGCATATTCACAAGTACGGTTCGGCTCATACCGAATCGATCGTCACGGCCAACCAGGCGACGGCCGAGCGGTTTCTCGCCGGCGTCGACAGCGCCATCGTCCTTCACAATGCCTCGACCCAGTTTGCCGACGGCGGCGAGTTTGGCATGGGTGCGGAAATCGGTATTTCCACCGACAAGTTCCACGCCCGCGGCCCCGTTGGCGTCGAGCAACTCACGAGTTACAAGTATGTCGTCCATGGTACGGGCCAGCTGCGCCCCTGATTTCCGCCGGTTCCCGACGCTGCGTTCCCTGCGTTCGATCTGTGCAGTCCTCGCTGCGGCGTTCCTGTTTGCGGCGCCAGCCATCGCGCAGGAATCCAAAGAAGCCTTGTTCGGTGAGCAGCGTGCAGCGCTTGCAGCAGCGCGGACCGCGCTTGTCGATGTCCTGGCCCCGCGGGCGTTCGGCCAGTCGATGACTCAATTCCAGTCGGCGGAAAGGGATTTCGACCGGGGTCGCGATGCCGCGCGTGTGAATGCCCAGCTCGCTGCCAGCGGCCAGGCGTTGCAGGAGGCTTCGCGTGCCGCCGAAGCCGCACGCAGTACATTCGCTACCGTTCTGAAGACGCGTGAAGATGCGATCGCTGCCGATGCCGCACGCAATGCGCCTGAAGCCTGGGCACGAGCGTCGGAGCGTTTTGCCGATGCAGCCGCCAGACTCGAGCGGGGCGATGCTCCGGGTGCACAAAAGCGCTCCGCCGAAGCTGAAGTGTTGTTGCGTGACGCAGAGCTGCTGGCCATCAAGGGCGGCCTGCTGGGTGAAGCACGGGCCTTGATTGCGAAAGCCGATGCTGCGAAGACAGGCGATTTCGCGCCCCGCACGCTTGATGACGCCAAGCGTCTGGTCGCGCAGGCGGACCAGGAGATCAATCGCAACCGCTATGACGTCACTGTGCCGCGGGATCTCGCAGCCCAGGCGGCATAC
Source organism: Steroidobacteraceae bacterium (assembly GCA_965279735.1). Classification (GTDB taxonomy): domain Bacteria; phylum Pseudomonadota; class Gammaproteobacteria; order Steroidobacterales; family Steroidobacteraceae; genus CAIUGU01. The sequence continues at coordinate 3,891,890 of OZ257260.1, forward strand.
CAGGCAAGACACGCGATGTTCCTGCACTCGCTGATTGGTCCACTGCAGGAGCGTGACAAAGATGAGCACGCACTTGAGGAACTGATCCTGGGCTTTGAACAACCTGTCGAAAAGCTGTCCTCGGAAATGGACCTGCAGGCGCGCTTTGATGCGGGATACCTGCAGCCGCTCGATGAAATGCTCAAGAAGGCCCAGCTGCAGCGGCAGGAACTCGCCCGCCTCAAGCAGGAGGCCATTGATCACGAGAGCCAGATCACGGCGCTCAATGAAGAAGTGAAACGCCTGGAAGACCGGCTCGGCGGCGTTTCTCAGGAACGTGTTGCCTTGCAGAGGCGAGTTGATGCCCAGGCTCGCTTGCGCGGCAATCTGGCAAGCGTGGAGAGCTCGTTCCTGCCCGAAGAAGCACGCGTCTCGCGCACGGGCGATGACATCGTGATTTCGCTGCTCGGCATCAACTTCCCGGTGGGTCAGAGCACCATCGGCGCTTCGAGCGCAGCGCTCATGGGCAAGGTGCGGGAAGCGCTGGCGTTGTTCCCCGGTTCATCGATTGTCGTCGAAGGGCATACGGATTCGCAGGGCAGCGATTCCGCCAACCTGATCCTGTCCCAGGATCGCGCGGATGCCGTGAAGCAATATGTGGTCGCCAACATGGGGCTCGACCCGGAAAAGATCACGTCGATTGGCTATGGGGAAACCCGGCCTGCGGCCAGCAACGACACCCCTGATGGTCGCGCCCGCAATCGCCGCATCGATCTCGTGATCCGGGTCGACGCCAATCAGGGAGGGAATTAGTTGGTTTTAAAGAGAGGCGCCTTCCGCCGCAAGTTCATTTCAAAAACGCCGTAAATACATCCCTGTAGTCTCCGGCAAAAACTCCTGTTTTTGACGTTTTTGAAATGAACTTCCGACGTAAGGTGCCTGTTTTTCGAGCCTTCCAGATCTAGTGGCCGTGTTCATGGAAGTGAGCATGAGTCGGTTCGGCGCAGCGTTCGCAGTTGACCCAGCCCGAGTCGCCGTTGACGTAGTGCTCTTTCTTCCAGATCGGCACGCGGTGCTTCACTTCATCGATGATGTAGCGGCAGGCGGCAAACGCTTCGCCCCGATGCCTTGAGCTGACGCCTACCCACACGGCGAGACCGCCGATCTCGAGTGCGCCGACGCGATGCACGCAAGCGGCCCGCTCAACTCCGAATTTGCGGATCGCATCGTTCACGATCATTTCGCCTTCCCTGACGCCAAGTGCCTCGAATGCCTCGTACTCGAGGCGCTTCACTTCAAGGCCTTCGTTGTGATTGCGCACCCAGCCTTCGAACGAAACGAATCCGCCACACGCGGGATCTTCGAGCGCCAGCCGTTCTGCATTGGGGTCGATCGCAGCGTGATTGAAGTGGAAGAGTTTCATCCGCCAGCCACCGGAGGGATGAAGACAACCGTATCGCCGCTGGTCAAGGGAGCCTGCCAATCGCAGAACTCCGTGTTGACGGCCACCCGTAACTGCTCTTTCTGCAAACGGAACGGATGCCGCTTCTGGAGTTCGCGATACAGCATCGCCGGGGTCTCGGCCGTCGACTCCAGCAGCTCTTCGCTGCGGCCGGCCTGCTCGCGAAACAACGCGAAGTACTGAATGCGATAGGTGTTCGCTGGGCTCTTCTTCGCCGGCGTTTTGCCGGACGCCAGCGCGGTGACCGCGGCGTGCAGTTCTTCAGGCGTATTCACGTTGTCGAGTGCGCGTGCGTCGGGCTGATCAAGCAGTTGTACGTCGGAGTTGATCAGCAGCTTGCGAGGACATTGTTTGCCGGCAGCAATCCAGGCTTCCACCCTGGACCGGCTTGAAGGCTCCCAGATCGCGCACAAGGGCTCCGGCAGGCCGTCATGGCTACTGCGAAACGCCGTAGCCATATGCCCGGGGCTGCGGTGGCTAATCAGGAATTCCAGCGTCGCGGTTTCCAGAAAGGGCAGGTCGCAGGCCAGCACCAGCCACGCTGCTTCAGGATGTGTAGCCTGCGCAGCTGCGATGCCGCCAATCGGCCCGAGGTCGGACTGCCGATCCGCGATGGTCGGAAACCTGCCGCGCAAGGGATCGTTCATCTGGTCGGCCCGGACGGACACGAACGTCTGCACGCAAAGCTTCCCAAGCAGTGCAAAGGCGCGCTGGAGCTGGGATTCGCCCTGGTATTCGAGGGCAGCCTTGTCGGTCTGCATGCGGCGGCTGGCGCCACCGGCCAGAACCAGGCCGAAAAGGGGCGGGGATGGGATCATCCGCCTACGTTAGTGCCCCGGCATCATTGAGACAAGAGCCAATGACGGACTGTCAGCGCGCGAGGGTGTCCTTCAGCCACTGCGCAATCATGGTCGCGATGATGTCCGGATTCACGCCGCGCTGAACGCCCATGTGCCCGCCTTCCGGGTAGATTCGGGCCATCTTGGGGTTGCCGTGATCGAGCAACAGGTAGCTGTCCGCGATCGGCGCCTGGTCGTCCAGCTTGCCATTGACAACAAAGAGCGGCGCCGATGGCTTGTCGAGCAGCCCCGCGTCCAGCAACGACAGTGACGGCGCCACTTTCATGAACTCATCCAGCGACTTCACGCCCATCGCATAGCTGCGCGAGTCGTACAGGCTCGAAGGACCGAGCAGGTAGTTGGCCGCGTTCTCCGTCATCGCCGGTTTCAGCCAGGCCTCCTGGAAACCGAGGTGCACGTTGCCACCGTGAAACACCCCGCCCTTGATCCGCGTCGGATACATGTGTGCAATTTTCGCAACCCAGTACGCGCCGAAGCTGCGGCCCCATAGCGCGATGCGCTCACCGTCCACGTCGGTGCGCGTCTTCAGGTAGTCCATCGCGGCGATGAAGGTCCGCTCTGCGTTTTTATCCGCGAACCTGAGCGGGTTTTCCCCGGTACCGGGTCCGTCGATGAGGAACGTGGCCAATCCCTGCTTATGCATGATCTGCGAGTTGCGCTGGTGGTCTTCTTTCCACACGTCCACGCCGCCCCAGTACATGACGATCGGCGCTTTTGCGACACCCGCAGGCTTCTGCAGATAGCCGACCAGCTTCTTGCCCTCGAACGGAATCTCGACGACTTCAAGCGGAGTATCGAAGTACTTTGCGGCCTTGCGGAACATGCGCAGCATGTTCTGGTAAGCCTCAACCTTGCCCGGTGTGCTGGTCACGGGATAGCGACCGACGTGGCAGTAGCCATAGGCGAGGTAGTACTCGTCGCCCACTTCCTTAGGAAGCGCGCCCTTCTTCAGCAGATCATCTCCCTTCGCCTCGTGCGCGAGGCCGGCCTTGCACCATTTCTCGCCCCATTGATTGGGTTCCAGGCTGGTGAGCGTCGCGAGGATGCTTTCCACCTCGGTCTTGTTCAGCCGGTCAAACGGCGGGTTGTTGTCGGTGGTGCGTCGCAGTACTTCAGTCTTGACCTGTTCGAGGGTCCGTTCCTGCGCAACGGCGCTCGTCATGGCAGCCAGCGCGATGAAGAGGCAGCACGTCGACTTGCAAAGACTTTTCACTGGGAACCCTCTTGTCTTGGTAGCGGGGCGAGCAGTATTCGTAAGCATTCAGGCTTGCACACCCGCCCTGTTTTTAAAAGAGCCCCGCCTGTGGCGCCGCTTGCTTTGGTGCGCGATAAACAGGATCAGGAGGGCTGACTTCGTCCGCCGCTTTTTTCCAGCAGCCTCGTTTCGGCGATGACGATGTCATGCGACAAAGCCTTGCACATGTCGTAGATCGTGAGTGCGGCAACGCTCGCGCCTGTGAGAGCTTCCATTTCCACACCGGTCTTGTGCGTGACGCCCACCTGGCAGCGGATGACCGCGGTATCGCCTTCCATGTCGATGGCGATCTTGCAGTTCTCAAGCCCGAGCGGATGACAGAAGGGGATCAGCTCATGCGTGCGCTTGGCCGCCATTACGCCGGCGATGATTGCTGTCTGGAAGACGGGGCCCTTGGCGCTGTTGAAGCCATTGCTGCGCAAGGCCTCGGCAACATTCGCGGGAAACCGCACGCGCGATTCCGCGATGGCAATGCGCTTCGTCACTGACTTGTCGCCCACATCGACCATCGTGGGCAGGTTCTTTGCGTCGATGTGGGAGAAGGAGGACATAAGTTGCGCTGAAGTGTGCAGGTAAGAAGGAAGGGCGATCAGCCCCCGATGTAGTACATCTCGATCTTGCGCAGTGGATGTTCCTGCATGGAGGCGCGTTGTTCGCTGTAGCGGTCTTCCCGGCGAACCCAGGTGTTGCGCAGCAGATCTCTGAGTTCCGCGTCGGTCGCGCCGTCGCGCAAGGGAGTCTTCAGGTCGGTACCGGAAGTGGCAAAGAGGCAGGTGTAGAAAACGCCTTCCGATGACAGGCGCGCACGGGTGCAGTCGCCGCAGAAAGGTTGCGTGACCGAAGAGATGAAGCCCACTTCGCCCTTGCCATCGTCGAACACGTAGCGTTCGGCGACTTCACCGCGGTAATTCCCGGCTGCAGCATGTGCCGGCCAGCGCTCACCGATGCGGCCCATGAGTTCCCGCGAGGGAACGACGCGGTCCAGGCTCCAGTGATTGCGGTTGCCGACGTCCATGTACTCGATGAAGCGCACGATGACCCCGGTGCCGCGGAAGCGCTCGACAAGATCCAGCACGGTGTGATCGTTGAGCCCGCGTTCGACGACAGCGTTGATTTTGATCGGTTCCAGACCGCTGTCGATGGCCGCCTGGATGCCTTCGAGAACCTGGTCGACACCCTGGAAACCGCCGCTCATTTTCGCGAACACATCGGGATCGAGCGTGTCGAGACTGACGGTGACCCGCTTGAGTCCATTGGCCTTCAGCTCCGCCGCATGCTTGGCGAGCAGGATGCCGTTGGTGGTGAGTGCGACGTCTTCCACGCCTTCGAGCGCCGAAAGTTCGCCGACGAGTTCCGCCACATTTGGCCTCAGCAGCGGTTCGCCTCCCGTGAGGCGTACCTTGCGAACTCCCAGTTCGACGAACAGGCGCGTGACGCGGAGGATTTCCTCAAATGAAAGACGCTGCGTGGGTTTCAGGAAGCGGTAGTTCTCGTGGAAGGTCTCGCGCGGCATGCAATACGGGCAGCGGAAATTGCACCGATCCATGACGGAGATCCGCAGGTCATGCAGCGGGCGGCCGAGCGTGTCCCGCGGCTTGGGCGACACCGGCATTGAAACGACTTTGGTGGTTTCCGTCATGATCCTGATCACCAGGCGTAGAACGCTGCGCTCGAGCCCGCTGCCGCAGTCCGCGGCCCGCTGCCAAGCTCCACGAATCCATCGGTTCCCTTCAGCGAGATGAAATCCCCCGAGCCCCTCGTCGGTTTCGGGGTGGCAATGTTCCTGCCGGTCTCGTCCACGGCAAGTTTGACTGGCAGGAATATCGAAAGTCCCGCCGGTACCTCTATGGCTTTGTCGAGCGCCACCTTGATGGGTGCGGTCTTAGCTCCCATGGCGGCAAACAGCCCTGGAATCACATACCGGACACAACTGACGAGCGTCGACACGGGATTGCCGGGCAGAGCATAGACCGCTTTGTCAGGGCGGCGCACCCCGAACCACATGGGTTTGCCAGGTCGCTGCGCCACTTTATGGAAAACCACACTCACGCCCAGTTCATTCAGTACCCGCGGAACATAGTCGAAGCGGCCCATGGAGACGCCGCCGCTCAGGACCAGCGTGTCATGCGTATCGAGATGCGCGCGGATTCGTTCGCGCAGGATATCGAGCTTATCCGGCAGATGATCGTGCGCCACTTTCGAGAAGCCGCGCCGTTGCAGCGCTGCGACCACGGCATAGGCGTTCGAGCGGCGGATCTGCCAATCGTGGATCGGTAGTCCCGGTTCCACCAGCTCATCACCTGTGGAGATCACCATGATGCGGGGTTCTGCAGCGACCTGGACGGCTGCCAGACCTGCCGAGGCGACAATCGCGATTTCAGGCGCGTGCAGCAACGTGCCGACCTCGAGCAGCGGATCTCCCGCGCGACTGTCGAGCCCTCGCAGGTGCACGTTCAGCCAGGGTGTGGCCTTGACCTCCGCGGCAAGGTGAATGCTGCTCTCCACGCGATTGAGCTGTTCCACCGGAATCACGCAATCGCAGCCCGCGGGGAGCACGGCTCCGGTCATGACTTCGATGCAAGTGGAGGAGTCGGGCAGCGCTGATTGGGGGGCGCCCGCAGCCTGCGTTCCGACAACCGCGAATTCACGAAGTCCCTGTTCCCAGGCACTGCTTGCAATGGCAATGCCATCCATCGCGACACGGTGAAAAGGGGGTTGATCGCGTTCGGCGAAGACTGCCTGCCGCAGCACCTTGCCATTCAATGCAGCCAGTGAAAGGGTTTCCGTTTCTGCAACGGGAACATGGCTGGCGATGGCCGCCTCGGCCTCAGGCGGAGAAAGCATGGGGCCGGGCGGCTGCAGCAATAATCAGCCAGGGTTCTTCGACTTGAACGCCTTCAACTGCGCGTTGAACTTGGTCGCATACTTTTCCAGCTCATCCACGGCAGCGTTGTGCTTCGCGGTCTGGATGCCCTTGATCTGCTTGATCTGGTCTGCCGTCGGCTCGGCGATCGCGGCGATCTGCGATTCCGATTCGGTTTCGAGGCAGCTCAGGTAAGCGTTGATGTCGGTGTTGTACTGCTTCACTGCAGTCATGGCGGCGACGATCTGCTCCTGCGAGGCGGTCTTGCCATCGGGAATTTCGGTCGTCGCCCGCGGATAGATACATTCGGCGCCAGCTGCCATGGACAGCGTGAGAGCGGCAAGAGTGGTGAACGTAAGCAGAACTGTCTTCATGGCGCGAGGCCCCCGGAGTGTTGAAGTTTCAGAATAGTCTTAGAGGTCAGCCGTTAAGCTTAAGTTCTATCTTAGACGGGTGCCTGAAGCCTTGGCTACTGGGGCCGCAATGGACATCGATGTACCTGTGCATATATAACGCGGCGCATCCGGGCCGGTAAAACATTACACGGCCTGTCTTTTCCTGGAGACCCCATGCGCCGCTTCCTTGCCAGATCGCTCGGGCCTGCATTGGTCCTGTTGTTGGGAAGCGCTGCCTGTCTGGATGCAGGCGCTGCCGGGCAAGCGGCTGTACGCGTGGCGGTCGCAGCGAACTTCAAGCAGACTGCCGACCGCCTCGCGGAGAAATTCTCGAAACAAACCGGAGAGTTACCGCCGGTCATCAGCAGCGGTGCCAGTGGGCTTCTCTACAGCCAGATCACCCAGGGCGCGCCCTTCGACGTTTTCTTCTCTGCTGACAGGGAGCGGCCCGCCCTGCTTGAGATTGCCGGACTGACGGTGCCGGGATCGCGATATACCTATGCCATCGGCAAGCTGGTGCTATGGCGGCCGGGACAGCCATGGACGGGCACGCTCGAACAGGCACTCAAGGCCAGTAATGTCAGGGTGGTTTCCATCGCTAATCCCGCTGTGGCACCGTATGGAGCCGCAGCGCAACAAGTGCTTGAAAAGTCGGGATTGTGGATTTCGCCGCCGTTCAAGATCGTCCAGGGCGAAAGCATCGGGCAAACCTTCCAGTTCGCCGCGACGGGAAACGCGCAGCTCGGGTTCATCGCGTTGTCGCAGGTGCGGGAGTTGAGCATGGGCCAGACGCCCATTGACGGTGAAATCCTGGAAATCGACCAGCAGTTGTACGCACCGCTCGCGCAGGATGTGGTGCGTCTGAAACACTCCACAGGCAATCCTGCCGTGGCGCGCTTCCTCGATTTCGTCCGCAGCCCGGACGGCCGCGCAATCATCTCCGCCGCCGGTTACGCTTCGGGTCCATGAATTCCGCCCTCGATCTGACCCCGCTTTATTTAAGCATCAGGCTGTCTTTCGTCACGACACTGGTACTGCTTCTTCTCGGTACGCCGCTGGCGTGGTGGCTGGCCAATGGCCGGGCCCGCATCCGCGTCCTCGTTGAAGCCCTGGTTGTCCTGCCCATCGTTCTACCGCCGACCGTTCTGGGTTTCTATCTCCTGAGTCTGCTCGGAGCGAACGGTCCGCTGGGATCGCTGCTTGCGCGCTTCGACACGCACCTCGTATTCAGTTTCACGGGACTCGTGATTGGCTCTGTCGTGTTCTCGTTGCCGTTCGTCGTCTATCCCCTCAAGAATGCTTTCGAGAAAGTCTCGCGGCCCCAGCTTGAAGCTGCAGCGACTCTGGGCGCCGGACCGTTGGATCGGTTTTTCTCGGTCGCGGTGCCTGCGTCGGCTTCCGGATTTCTCGCAGCAGCAGTACTGGTCTTTGCACACACGCTGGGTGAGTTCGGTGTCGTGCTGATGCTCGGCGGGAACATCCCCGACGAAACGCAGGTCCTGTCGATCGCCATCTACAACTACGTCGAGCAACTGCAATACGCCCCTGCGCACGTGCTGTCCGCCGGGCTCGTTGCGTTTTCCTTCATCGTGCTGGCGATCCTGCATTTCACGAACGAGCGGCGGAGTGCGCGCGCATGACGCGCCTCAACGGCCGGTTCACATTGCACCGAGGCGAATTCATCCTCGATACGGCGTTCGATTCGCAGGGCACTGGAGTCACCGCGCTTTGCGGCCCGTCGGGAGCAGGAAAGACCAGCTTGCTCCGATGCATCGCAGGGCTTGAAAAGCCCGCCGCCGGATCGCTGTCCGTGGGGGGGCAGACCTGGTTCGACAGTGAGCGCAGGGTTGACGTGCCGGCGCATCGACGCGCCATCGGCTATGTCACGCAGGAGCCGAGTCTGTTTGCGCATCTGTCGGTGCAGGAGAACCTCAAATACGGCTACCAGCGCTTGCCGGAGGGCTCGCGCAAGACTGCATTCGAAGATGTCGTCGAAGGGCTCGGCCTCGATTCACTGTTGACGCGCCGGATCACTCATCTGTCGGGTGGCGAGCGCCAGCGCGTCGCGATTGGCCGCGCGCTGTTACGCAGTCCTGATGTCCTGTTGCTGGATGAGCCCGTGTCCGCCCTGGATGTCCGGAGTCGCATCGATGTCCTGCGCTATCTTCAGCAGGTCCTTGCACGCTTTGCAGTCCGCTGCATCTACGTGAGCCACGATCTGCGTGAAGCGGCCCGCATTGCAAGCGAGATGCTGTGGATGGAGCGCGGCAAAGTCATCGCGCAAGGTGCGACCCATGACGTCCTGACAGACGTGCACCTGCCTTTTGCCGAACTCGATGAAGCCGAGAGCCTGCTCGAAGGTGTCATCGAAGGGCACGATAGCGAGATGGGGCTGACGCGTATTCTCTGCGCCGGCAGTACCCTGTGGTTGCCGCAAGTGGACGCAGTGATCGGTTCGCGGCATCGCGTCCAGATCGCGGCCCGCGATGTCAGCCTCGCACTGGCCGCACCGCTGAATCTAAGCATCCTCAACATACTTCCCGCACGCATCACCGAGCTCGTCGATGCTCCCCAACCTGCCCAGATGCTCGTGCGACTCGATGTCGCAGGCAATCCTCTGCTCGCGCGCATCACCCGTAAATCGGCAGTAGCGTTAAATCTTCAGGCAGGAACTTACGTGTGGGCGCTCGTAAAGAGCGTTGCATTGGCGGAGTAGCTACCGCCCAACAAGTTGTTGGAGCGCCTTGAGGTGGGGGGAGGCGGCGGATTGCGCGGCTTTTTCCAGCTCGCGATAGTGTTTGATGATCTGTTCGCCGGCCGGAGTGAGTTCGGCGCCGCCGCCGCGTTTGCCTCCGGTTGCAGTGGCGATGACGGGTGTCTTGAAGGACTGGTTCATCGCGTCGAGGAGCATCCAGGCGCGGCGATACGACATATCTAGCTGGCGCGCGGCCGCAGAAATCGATTTGTGGTCCCGCACTGTTTCCAGAAGCGTGATCTTGCCCGGGCCTACCCGGCCGGCTTCGGCGGACAGATCTACACGCAGACTGAGTTTTGCCACGTTGCCGTCCTTGTGAGGGAAATAATCCAATGGTCGGGCTCGCAGCCAGTTTATCTCTTCGCCGCTGATCCTTGAATGATTCGCCTGGCATAGAATCCATTCACCCCGTCCAGAGTCACCGATCATGAGCAGCCCGGTTTCGCCAATGCCCCCCGATCAGGAAAGCCTCAGGACGCAGGGTCATTTCATTGCCGGGCACTTGGTACAGGGAGCGTCCGGTCGGAAGGGTCCCGTCTTCAATCCTGCGACAGGCGCCATCCATTCGAACGTGGCTTTCGCGTCTGCCGATGAAACCCGCGCCGCAATCCAGGTTGCCAAAGCGGCCTTGGCTGGCTGGTCCGCTACGCCTCCCCTGCAAAGAGCGCGAGTGTTGTTCCGCTTCAAGGCGTTGCTAGATGCCCATGCCGATGAGCTCGCCGCGATCATTACGCGTGAACACGGGAAGGTGCTGGCCGACGCGCGCGGTGAAGTGACCCGTGGAATCGAAGTAGTCGAGTTTGCCTGCGGCATTCCCCATCTCCTGAAGGGAGAGTTTTCCGACACCGTTGGCAGTGGCATCGACAGCTGGTCGTTGCGCCAGCTGGTCGGCGTCTGCGCGGGCATCACGCCCTTCAATTTTCCGGCGATGGTGCCCATGTGGATGTTCCCGGTCGCCATTGCGTGCGGGAATACCTTCATCCTGAAGCCGTCCGAAAAAGATCCGGGTTGTCCGCTGCGCCTCGCGGAACTGCTGACGGAAGCGGGGCTGCCGGCGGGAGTCTTCAACGTCGTCAACGGCGATCGTGAAGCGGTTGATACGCTGCTCACCGATCCGGACGTTGCGGCCGTGAGCTTCGTCGGTTCAACGCCAATTGCGCAGCACATCTACGAAACCGCATCCGCGCATGGCAAGCGCGTCCAGGCGTTGGGCGGCGCGAAGAATCATCTGGTTGTCATGCCCGATGCCGACCTGAAGCAGGCGACGCAGGCGTTGATGGGCGCGGCTTACGGCTCCGCGGGCGAGCGCTGCATGGCAATCTCGGTCGCTGTGGCTGTCGGGAATGTGGGCGATCAACTCGTGGCTGAAATCAGTTCGAGCATTGCCGGACTGAAAGTGGGTGCTGGAACGCAGCCCGATATCGATATGGGTCCGCTCGTGACCCGCGAGCATCTTGATCGCGTCCGCGGCTATGTCGATCTGGGTGTGGCCGAAGGCGCAAAGCTCGTTGCGGATGGCAGGAATCTCATCGTTCCGGGGTTCGAAAGGGGCTTCTTCCTCGGCGCGAGCCTGTTCGATCACGTCACTCGCGGAATGCGCATCTACAAGGAAGAAATCTTCGGGCCGGTGCTGGTCGTCGTGCGCGTCCCCGATCTCGAGTCCGCACTCGCTCTCGTCAACAGCCACGAATTCGGGAACGGCACGTCGATTTTCACCAGCAGCGGTGAAGCGGCGCGCAGGTTCTCCCATTCCGTGCAGGCAGGCATGGTCGGCGTGAATGTGCCTATCCCCGTGCCCATGGCGTTTCACAGTTTCGGTGGCTGGAAGCACTCCCTCTTCGGTGCTCTCCATGTGCATGGCCCGGATGGTGTGCGGTTCTACACGCGATTGAAGACAGTCACGTCGCGCTGGCCGACGGGCTCGAAGGGCGGCTCCGAATTCGTCATGCCGACGATGAAATAGTTTTCAGCCGATAGTCAGCGGATAGGCAGCTCACGCGATTTCTGGACGGTGCGCAACGCGAAGCTGGAATGCACGCGCGCGACGCCCGGCAGGCGGGTGAGGTGTTTGGCGTGGACGCGTTCATAGTCGTCCATGTCCGCGACGACCACCCGCAGCAGGTAGTCGAAGTCGCCTGTCATCAGGTAGCACTCCATCACCTCCGGGATTTCCTTCACCGCTTCTTCGAAGGCCTTGAGGTCGCTTTCATCCTGCCGGTCGAGCGTGATGCTCACGAATACGTTCGTGGCGAGACCGGCCTTGCGCTGGCTGAGCAGGGCGGCGTACCCCTCGATCAGTCCGCTTTCCTCTAGTGCACGCACCCGCCGCAGACATGCTGATTCCGACAGATTGACCCGCTGGGCGAGGGTGCTGTTGGGCAGCCGGCCGTCGAGCTGCAAGGCTCTCAGGATGGCTCGATCATGCGAATCCAGCGTCATTACGCAATAATCCTTCGGTAATTTAAAATATATCGGTGGAATAGTTCATATCTGGCGTGTTTATACCCCAAATCCGCAGGTTTCAGCCACTGGCGGGAAGTAGAGTGAATTCAGCGCTTTATCTACCTGCAACCGGAGCCAAGCCATGCGTATCGGAGTTCCAAAGGAAATCAAAACCCATGAGTATCGCGTCGGCCTGATTCCAGCCGGCGCGCGTGAACTCATTCAGTCGGGTCATGAAGTCATCGTGGAAAGCGGTGCGGGTGCGGGCATTGGTTTCGAGGATGCGGCTTACCGCGGCGTAGGTGCCCGGATCGCCGCGACGGCTGCCGAGGTTTTTGCTGCCGCCGACCTGATCGTCAAGGTCAAGGAGCCCCAGGCGGCCGAATTCCCGCTGCTGCGGAAAGGCCAGGTGCTCTTCACCTATCTGCATCTCGCCCCGGATCCTGATCAGGCACATGCCCTTCGTCAGGCCGGTGTGACAGCCTTCGCCTATGAAACCGTCACGGCTCCGGACGGTTCGTTGCCACTCCTGACGCCCATGAGTGAAGTCGCAGGGCGCTTGTCGGTACAGGTGGGCGCAGTCAGCCTGCAGAAAGCCAATGGCGGGATGGGTGTATTGCTTGGAGGGGTGGCGGGCGTGCTGCCTGCAAAGGTTCTGGTGCTTGGCGGCGGCGTTGCCGGCACCAACGCCATCGAGATGGCCGTTGGTCTGCAGGCGGATGTCACCGTCGTCGATCGGTCGATCAAGCGATTGCGTGAACTGTCTGCGCAGTTCGGCAACCGCCTCAAGACTGTCTACTCGACTCAGGCCGCGATCGAAGCGCTCGTGCTTGAAGCCGATCTGGTGATTGGCGCGGTGCTGGTGGCCGGGGCTGCTGCGCCGAAGCTGGTCACCCGTGACATGGTCAGGCGCATGAAGCCGGGCTCGGTACTCGTCGATATCTCCATCGACCAGGGGGGCTGCTTCGAAACCAGCCGTCCAACCACGCACGCCAATCCCACCTATGTCGTCGATGACGTCGTGCACTACTGCGTTGCCAACATGCCGGGTGCAGTTGCCCGCACTTCGACCCTGGCACTGACCAACGCGACACTGCCTTTCGTCAAAGCCCTGGCGGGTCTGGGCTGGAAGGAAGCGCTGGCTCGCGATCCGCATCTGGCGAATGGCCTCAACATCCATGCCGGGGCGATCACTCACGACGTAGTGGCGCGAGCCTTGGGCGTGCCGGTCAATCAGCCGCTCGCTGCAGAGACCGAGACGGCGCCTGCTGCTGCATGAGAAGTTCGTGCAGAAAAGGTTAGTGGAGATCAACGACAGGGGGCAGGCGTCGGCTTGCCTCCTGTTTTTTATTCAGAATATTTAAATCTTTGCGATGCGGGCGGAGCCGTCACGGCGGGTGTAGACGCGCACTCTTTCCCCTGCGGCGAACGCTTGGTCCGCGGGTTGAGCAACAGCAAGCGATGGCTGCCATGGATTGATTCCGCAGTAACACTCTGCGCTGCACTCCTCCTAGACTGCAGGGGAATGAGAGACGCGCGGGAGAACGTGATGCGTGATCGTGTGACCGCGTTTTTCGCAAAAGCCACGACATTGAAAATGCCCGTGCTCGCTCTCTGTGTTGCTTTGCTTGCTTCGTGTGCCACGAATGGGGTCGGCGACACGTCTGTTCGCTCGGCACAGTGCACCGCCAAGGTTCTCGTTACTTTGCGGGCGGGGTCGCCATCAGGAAGAGTAGATCCGGACTTCGGAGCTTTGAGTCGCGCCGCTGGAGCCACTCTCTCCACGACAGACTCGTTCGGCTCCAACACCCGAATGATCACGATCAATGCCAAAGGCACCGACGAAGCCTGCGAGCGCGCGATCCAGCGGTTGCGGGATCATCCACGCGTCGAGGCGGTGCAGCAGGTCAGCTAGTCGTGGTGACTAGCGGGGACGGATCATCGCCAGCACACCCAGCAACAGGCCGATGCCAACCGCCAGGCCCATCGATTGCAGCGGTTGTTTGCGGATAAGCTTTTCCGCACGTTCTCCCGCGTCATGCAGATGTTCCGCGACCTCGCCCGGCAGGTCTGCCATTCCATCCCGCAGCGATTTGACCGACTTGTAGGTACGGGCCCGTACGTCCGAGAGCTGATCTCCTGCCAGATCGCCCGTTGCTGCGAGCAGGGCCTCAGTGTCGCGCACTACCGAGTGGAGGTCCTTGTTGAGTCGTGAGGCGGCTTTGCGATAACTGGCCATATGAATCTCCTTAGGCAAAGATCAGATAGTAGAGAGCGATTCCGTTGGCGAGCGCCAAGGTCATGGCGGCCAGCAGTGCCGGTACAAGGGGGTTGTCTCTCATGACTACGTCCATTGAGTTCCCGTGAGCGTTGAAGCGATAGTAGAAAGCTGCTGACCTCCCAGCCATCAGCCACCTGCGCGCCGTCAGGTCGGCAGCGTCCTACAGGCAGGGATCAGCTGCGAGGTCCGAAGGTCGGGCCGTAGACGCGACGTTCCGGGGGTGCCTTTTTCCTGTTCTCCTTCTTGTCGGGCTTGTCGGAGCCGCCCTGGGCTTTGTCCGCAGCCGAGGCTTCCAGCTTTTCACTGTCTTTGCCGAAGGCGCCGAGGGAAATTGTGTTTTCAAGGGATTGCGAAAACGCTCCGACGAAGGCATTGCGCAGCACCCCGACGATGGCTTCGAGAATTCCGGCATCCGGGTTTTCCAGAGTCCCGGACAGCGGGATCAATGAAGCCACCTGATCCACAGGCTGGTTTTCAAAAATCTCGGCGACCCCTTCGACCAGGATTTCCCACAGCCGGCTCAAAGGATTGGGCTCCTCCTCTTTCGCGGTGTAGATGTTGACGTCCTGCATCAGCGGTTTGACGTAGCCCTTGAACGCGCCATCCTTGGCCGCGACCTCCGAATACAGTTCGAACGTGCCGCCTTCCGCGTCGACCTTCGCATACGCGCGCAGCCATGGATTGATCTGGACGAGCTGCACCTTCTCGAGTGTGAGGTTCACGTCAAACGTGGGCTTTTGTGCCGACGGATCCAATCGCCCCGCTATTTTCGCAGGAGCATTGCCCAGCATCTGGCCCTGCACCGAGAAGTCGGCAAACGCCTCACGATCGCTGTCAGTCACGTTGGTGAGATTCACGACCTCTGCGCTGACATTGCTGGCAGTCAGCGCATCGCTTTTCGCAATGCCCGGTGCCTTGAAAGTCACCGTTCCGTCATGCACCTCGATCGTGTTGAAGCGGAACGGGAACAGATCCTCGAGTCGCGCGAACCAGTTGATGCCTTTTCCCAGCTGCGTTTTGTCGTCGTTTTCTTCCTGAACCAGATTCAGCGTTGGCGAGGAAAAATCAGCGGTGCCGACGATAGAGCCCTTGAACAGGCTGCGCCATTCGATCGCCAGGTCGACATGTTCGGACGTAAAGAAAGGGACTTCCCCGCCGTTCTCGCGAACGATCGTGATGTCGTTGACGCGATAGGCGCCGCGCCACAGCGCGATATCGATGTCTTCCACATGACCGTCATAGCCCTTCAGCGCGACAAGGCGGTCGTTCACATAATCGAGCACGAAATAGGGCAGTGCGAGGCGCGCAATGAGCCCCACTCCAATGAGCGCAATCACGATCAGCGGATATTTTGTTCGCCTGCGCACGGTTGTCTGCCCTGACGGTTGGTAGGCAAACCGTAGCAGCAGACATTCAAGGCATCTGTCGCTGGTGACAGGAAGAACGTGTCGGAATTCACTGACAGGAACCTGCGGCGCTTTCTGTGCGCGGCGGGCTGCCCGGGATCGGCAGTCAGGGAGCGTCTTTCAGATAGCCTGTCTTGCTCGGGTCGCGCATGGTGAACGACACGAGCAGGCCAAGCGCGCAGAGCACCGTAACGTACCAGTAGAAGTACGACTCGGACCCTGCGGATTTCAGCCACAACGCAACGTATTCCGCGCTGCCGCCGAACAGCGCATTGCCGATGGCGTAGGAGAAGCCGACGCCCAGCGCACGCACTTCCGCCGGGAACATCTCGGCTTTGATGAGGCCGCTGATGGACGTGTAGAAGCTGACGATGGCCAGCGCGAAGACCACCAGGAAGAACGCTGCGTAAGGACTCGTGACATCGCTGAGTGCGTGCATCAACGGGACCGTGCAAAGCGTCGTAAGGGCGCCGAACCAGAGCATCGAAGTTCGTCGACCGATACGGTCCGAAAGCGCGCCGAACAGCGGTTGCATCAGCATGTATGCGAGGAGCGCCCACGTCATGACTGCGCTGGCAGTGCGGGTCGTCATGCCCGCCGTGTTCACCAGGTACTTCTGCATGTACGTGGTGAACGTATAGAAGACCAGCGAACCGCCGGCGGTGAAGCCGAGGACGGTCAGGAAAGCGCGCTTGTGTTTCAGCAGTCCCTTGATCGTTCCCGCTTCTTTCTGCTGACGGGTTTCGAGCGAGGAGCTCTCCCGCAATGAACTGCGTAGATATAAAGCCACCAGGGCCGCTGCCGCGCCAACGACAAACGGGATGCGCCAGCCCCAGGCCTTGAGTTCGCTCTCGGTGAGGAACTGCTGGAGGATGACGACCGTCAGGACCGCCAGGAGCTGGCCGCCGATCAGCGTGACGTACTGGAACGATGCGTAGAAACCGCGCTTGCCCTTGAGGGCCACCTCGCTCATGTAAGTGGCGCTCGTGCCGTACTCGCCACCCACCGAGAGGCCCTGGATGAGCCGCGCCGTAAGCAGCAACACAGGTGCAAGCGTGCCCGCCACGGCGTAGGTCGGCAGGACGGCGATCATCAATGAACCGCCGCACATCATCAGGACCGAAATCATCATCGCGGTGCGCCGGCCATGCTTGTCGGCGACACGACCGAAAAGGAACCCGCCGATCGGCCGCATGAGAAAGCCGGCCGCAAAGACGCCTGCTGTATTCAGCAGTTGGGTGGTCGGATTGCCGCTGGGGAAGAACGCGGGTGCGAAATAGATGGCGCAGAACGCATAAACGTAGAAGTCGAACCACTCGACCAGGTTGCCCGACGATGCGCTGACGATTGCAAAAATGCGCTCGCGCGGCGTCATCGAGGCGGGGCTGTCGTTTCCACTCATCGGGATTGCGATTCCAGAGCGTGAAGGCCGTGTCGGTGCAGGCAGGATATTTATTCAGTTTCGACCTGCGGGCGCAAAGATAGCGGATTCCATCCCGGCGGGCCATGCATGCCGTTCATGTGAACCGGGGGAGGAGGTTCACAGTCCTATTCCGGGCAAACCGGTACAGTCCGGCTCATCGGGATGGAAAAGCTGGAGCGGACGAGGGTATGACTGTCAGGGAAAACATCGGCGCGAACAGGCCTTTCGGCACAGCGCTGTTCTGTGCGGCACTGGTCTGGTGCTGCGCCCTGGTCTTGCTGCGCGTGAAGTGGACCGACTCGCCTTATTTCCTGTTCCTGTTCTGGAATCTCTTCCTGGCCTGCGTTCCGGTCTTCGCCTCCAGGCTGCTGCTCCGGGCTCACCAGCGTAAAGCGCCGGATGTCACCCAACTCGGTCTGGTCTGCATCTGGCTGCTGTTCCTGCCCAACGCCCCCTACATCCTGACGGATCTCGTGCATCTGCCAGCCGAGCGCACCTCCCTGTATTGGTATGACCTCGGCATGCTGCTGTCGTGTGCAGGTACGGGATTGCTGTTGGGCTATGCCTCCCTGTTCGATGTCCACAAGGTATTCGAGGAGCGTTTCGGTACCCGCTTCGGCTGGACCGTTGTGGTCGTCGCCCTGATTGCGTCCGGGTTCGGCGTTTACCTGGGACGTGTCATGCGCTGGAACAGCTGGGACGTCGTGACCAATCCCCGCGGGTTATTCGGGTCGATTGCCGATTTCGTATTGAACCCCACCGAGCATTTCCATACCTACGCGCTCAGCGGCCTCTTCGGTTTCGGCCTGCTGCTCGGCTATGCCGCGCTCCACACGATGACTTCGTGGCGGCGCCCGGTCACCGTCGAACGAAGCTGACGCGCCTCCTCACTTGGCTGCCGGCAATCCGGGATAGGCAATGCCGAGCTGTTCCAGATAGGTGTCGTACTTCTTCGGGTCGTAGTAGAACTTCGTCATCTGCGGCCGCAGCTTGTCCATGACCTCCTTGTTCAGATGGATGCCGGGCTTGTCCTCGGGCGTGAGGACGGGGTCGTACTTCATGTCCTTGAGCTGGACGTTGTTGAAGTAGTCCTTCGCATCCGCGATCAGGCCTGGCGTCGTCATCAGGTCGAGTACCGTCATTGCCACGGCTTTCGCTCCCGCAACCGCTCCCTTGTGTGCAATCGGCGTTGCCATCGCGATGGCGGAGTTGACGTTGTGGACGATGGTGTTCGGAATGTTCGATGGATAGCGGATCGTGATCGTCGGGACGGCCCACATGATGTCGCCGATATCGTCTGAAGCACCTCCCGTGGAAATGCCACGAATAGTGGGCGTCGACAGAGGCGGAATGGTGGTTGCGAGCGGTTCGACCTTCAGGTGGTTGGCTTCCTGCACGGCCTTCGCGAACGCCTGATCAGCTTCGCTCCACTGCGGCATGCCCACCGCCTTGATGTTTGCATAGGCAGCTTCGGCAAGCGGCTTGTTGGCGTAATTGGGTGCGGCATAGCCGAGCACCTGGCGCGTGACCGTGGTTTCGGTGGCCATTGCCGCCGCCGCCGAGATGGTATTGCCGATCTCGTACAGGCTGCGGATGGAAGCGAAGTCCTGTTCACGGAAGTAGTACCAGACTGCTGCGACATCCGGCACGACGTTCGGCTGGCCGCCGCCGTTGGAGATGACGTAGTGCGAACGTTGCGTGAGCGGCAGATGCTCCCGCCGCATGTTCCAGGCCATATCCATGATCTCCACTGCATCAAGGGCGCTGCGGCCGTCCCACGGCGCCACTGCGCCATGGGCAGTCTTGCCGTGGAAGGTGTATTCGACGGACACGAGTCCATTGCCCGCAGCCTGGCCCCAGAACGTGCTGAAGTCGCGGCTGACGTGCGTGAAGATCGTCGCGTCCACATCCTTGAACATGCCGTCGCGCACGTAGTACGCCTTCGTGCCGAGCAGTTCCTCCGCCACGCCAGGCCAGATCATGATGCGGCCCTTGATGCCGTTCTTCTGCATGACGTCCTTCGTCGCGAGGGCAGCAGCAACGATCGCCGGCATGCCTGAATTGTGGCCTTCGCCGTGACCCGGGGCGCCTGCTACCTGTGGTGTGACTGTCGGTGAGCCGGGCACTTGCGACAAACCAAGCAGTGCATCGATGTCGCTGCCGAGGGCGATAAGCGGTCCTTCAGATCCCCATGTTGCGGTCCACGCAGTGGGAATGCCTGCGACGCCTTGCTTGATGACGAAGCCGTTGCTCTTGAGGATGCCGGTGATGTATTCGGACGTTTTGAATTCCTGGAAGCCCGGCTCAGCGAAACTGAAGATCGAGTCGACCATCTCCTGCACGAGCTTGGCCCGCTTGTCGACGCCCGCGCTGACAGCGGCTTTGAGTTCGGCACTGGCCTCGGCATGTGCCAGGGGCGTTTGCATCTGCAGGGCCAGCGCCGCCAGTGAGGCGAGGGTGCTGATCTTCGTCCGGGTCCTGGTCATCGAACTCTCCCCCGCGAATGGCCACGTTGATGCGAACGAGTGTAGCGGAAGCCTATCTTGCAGATTATCCCGGCAGCGCAAGACAGCGCGACTATGTCGTCCTGGGAATGTTGATTCCCCTGGTGACGGCCGGCCGTGCCACGAACGCGTTGAGTACCCGTGTGACGTGGGGAAAATCGGCCATCCCGACTATTTCACCCGCTCCGTAGAAACCGACAAGCCCGCGTACCCACGGAAAAGTGGCCATGTCGGCAATGGTGTAGTCGTCGCCCATGATCCAGGCCCGGTCTGCCAGCCGTCCGTTGAGGACTTTGAGCAGACGCTTTGTTTCGTCGATGTAACGATCGCGTGGGCGCTTGTCCTCGTAGTCTTTGCCCGCGAACTTGTAGAAGAATCCTACCTGGCCAAACATCGGGCCGATGCCGCCCATCTGGAACATCAGCCACTGGATCGTTTCGTAGCGGCCCGCCGCGTCCCGCGGAATGAACTGGCCTGTCTTGTCCGCGAGATAGATCAGGATGGCGCCTGATTCAAACAGGGCGAGGGGTTTGCCGTCCGGACCGTTCGGATCAAGGATGGCGGGGATCTTGTTGTTCGGGTTGAGCGACAGGAATTCGGGCGAGGTCTGGTCGTTGGCGTCGAAGCGCACCAGATGCGGCTCGTAAGCCAGCCCGGTCTCCTCAAGCATTACCGAGACCTTGATGCCATTCGGTGTCGGCAGCGAATACAGCTGCAGGCGATCGGGATGCACCGCGGGCCATTTCTTCGTGACGGGAAAAGCAGAGAGATCGGTCATGCTGGCTTCCGTTGTGGACGATGCCAGTCATATTGCCAGCAGGGAGCGCGGGTTGCTGCCCCCTGCCGGCAAAAGCACGGGAAGTGGACTCAGGGCTTGCGGACGATGAACAGGAAACGGTCGGTGTTCCTGCCCAGGATCGGATCGTCGATGGGACGCGTGCGGTCATCTGCCGTCTGATGCAGGATGTCCGATTCCCTGACGATCTGAAAACCGGCGTCCTGCAGCCATTTCTTCGCGTCCGACGCCAGCATCCGGTGCAAGGGACCATTGTCGACGCCGGGATTGCCTGCATGATCCTCGATGGCTGCCATGCCGCCGGGCTTCAGCGTGTTGAAGATTTCCTTGAGGTAAGGAATGTTTCGTTCCGCATTGCCGTGATGCATGTTCAGGCCGGTGACGGCGACATCAACTGAATTGCGCGGCAATTCGCTCACATTGCCAAACCAGGCTTCCGTGTTGCCGAGTGAGGCCGCCATGTCCTTCGCTGCCTGGCCGTTGTTGTTCTGCAGCGCGCGAGGCCCCACCTGCGAGATCACTTTGCCCTTCGTCCCTACCGCTGCGGAAAGCACTCGCGTGTACCAGCCGCCGCCTGCACCCACGTCCAGAACGGTCATGCCTTCCTTCACGCCGAGCAGTTGCATGACCTGGTACGGTCTACGGGCACCATCCCGTTCACGGTCTTCCAGCGGCCGCGATTCCGCCTTCAGCTTGTCCATGAAATCCGGGGCCACGGCGAAAGCAGTGGAGGCAATGCTCATGACGCAGATGGCGGCGCATGCTCGCTTGAATACGGAAAGCATAAGGTTCCCCTTGCTGATCAGATTTATGAGTGATGAGTCGAGCCGGAGCAAAGCCGTGAGGATCTCTCCAGCCAACTGGCACCTCTTAGTGTCGTCAGTGACGATCCAAGTTCCCGGTAGATGTCCATCCGGGAGAGTATCCCACCTGGTCCACGTGCCGTATTTTGCGGGCGCTCTCCCGCTCCGGAGTAAACAACGATTGCCATCATTGCGGATTGCGACAGACTATGTCCGGCCCGGTCGCGTACTTCCAAGGTAATTCCGGGGTGAGACACCCGAGGGCAGCAGGACTTCCATGCATATCATCGACGAGATTCGCGAATCGTGGGGCTGGGCCGGACTTGATCCGGTGGAGATCGTGGGCGAGAACGCTTTTGGCAATCTCATGATCCGCGACACGCAGGGTCGCTTCTGGCGTTTGTGTCCCGAGGATTGTTACTGCCGCGTGGTGGCGAACAACCGCCAGGAACTGGATGTGCTCTCGGTGAATCCTGATTTCCTGCGCGACTGGGATATGCAGCCGCTGGTGGAACTTGCGCGACAGAAGTGCGGCCCTTTGCCTCCAGGCGGCAAATACACATTGAGGGTTCCCGGTCTGCTCGGTGGCGAGTACGGTGGCGACAACCTTGTGATAACGCGCCAGGTACATCTCGTCCGCGCCTCGGCACTCGTTGCTCGACAGGCGGAACCAGATTCAAAGTCCACATAAGATTCTTGTTGCCGCAAAGATGTCCGGAGTCGTTACACTCCCCATGCGCGCCCGTAGCTCAGCTGGATAGAGTACTTGGCTTCGAACCAAGTGGTCGGCGGTTCGAATCCGTCCGGGCGCACCACATGAAACGAAAAGCCCCGTGCGTACCGGGTAGAAGTAGTGAAAGCCTCCATGCGGAGGCTTTTTTGTTTCCGCGAAGCAATGAGTTTATTCCAGTGATAGTCATGACCTCCGGTAATGACTGGGGAATATCTGCATGCGCACAGCTCATCCATTGCCGGACGCGCTGCGTCACGCGTATTGTTGGCTCCGGATTCAAATATCTACAAAAGCCTGTACATAAAAGTCTGGGGGAGCATGCGATGCAAAGTGCGGTAGCTGCGGCTCAAGTTTCTGCGGGTGACGCGACGCCATTCCGTTTCTACGACAATCGCCAGAAGTACCTGGCCTTCGTCAACACCTGCAACGAGAAGTCGGCGGTTGCCCGGCGCGTGGCGCAGGAGCTCGTCCACATCAGTCCGACTCCACCGGCGTTCCGGTTGTTCGATGCAGGCATGGGAGATGGAACAGTACTCGCGCGAATCATGCGCAGCATCCATCGCATGTACCCGACGGTGCCACTCTCCGTCGTGGCGAAAGAGATCAGCCTCGAGGATGTTCGTCTCGGGCTTGAAAAAATGCCCGATCGTTTCCACGAACATCCATCGACTGTTTTCGTGATCTCCAATCTGAACTATGCGGATGCACCGCACCTGAAACCGGGCGATGCGAGCGTGCCCATCAACTGGCAGGAAGTTCGCCTCACGGGCAACTCGACGCACGAGTACGCGGAGCAGATCGAAGCGCTCACGCCGATGCTCACGCATGGGTGGGCAACGAAGCCCAGTCCGAAATCGGGCAATCCCGTGTACGTGCGTCCCACCGTTCTGGTCATCTATCGCGACGATCACAAGTTCCTGCTCGAGAGCGTGATACCGAAGCCGGGGCGCGTCCTCGACAGCTACGATCTCATCGTCGCTTCGCAGCCGTGGCGTGCGCGGATGTCTGCGGAGTTCAAGGCAAAGAAAGTGTTGGCGCCCCTCGCCCGGAGTCTCGCGCCCGGTGGCCGCATGCTCGCGATCCAGTCCTGCGGCAACGATCCCGGTCTCGAACTGATCCAGCGTTTATGGCCCGACGAGAATCCGTTCCAGGTCAACCGGCGCCAGCTGCTCACCGCGCTGCTCGCGGAACTTGGCAACGATGCCCATGAATTCATGCTGGATGCGTTGCCGGATGACAAGGCCATTTTCCGGTACGACATGCATACCCTGCCCTCGGAAATCGGCGATCGCATCGGCACGTCGACGTTGTTCGCTGCGTGGAATGCGGCGATTTACGTCAATCAGATCGAGGACGAGCGGCTGGATTCCGTCGTCACCAACGGTGCCTATCTCGAGGCGACGCAGGCTGTGCTGCAGAAGCACGGCGGTCTCTGGTTCAATGATGAAACCTTCGTCGTCACGCGGCGCTGGTCCTGAGGTCAAGAGCGAATGTCAGAAACCCTGGCCGCCAGCGCACACACTGGAATTTCCCTCAAACAGCAACTGGTGGAGTTTGCGCAAGCGGCCTCGATCGAGATCACGCCTGACGACGCGGCGCATCTGCCTGAGTTGAGCAAGGTACTGCCGCAAGGCATGACGGTGTATGTGGCCCATACGCCCAAGCTGACCTTAAGTGAGGTCGTGGCGTTCTCGGCTCGTGTGCAGGCGGCCGGATTTCATGCTTCGCCGCATATTGTTGCCCGCGCCTTGCAAAGCGAGGCAGTGCTGAAAGGAGCGCTGGGCGATCTGGCCAAGGCGGGGTGCGACCGCATTCTGCTGATCGCTGGCGATTATCCCACGCCTGCGGGACCCTACCCGAGCACGCTCGAAGTCCTGGACAGCGGCCTGACCGTAGCGGCGGGCATCAAGACAGTCGGCGTTGCCGGGCATCCCGAAGGCAATCCCGTGATTGCGGACGACGCACTCTGGGCTGCACTCAAGGTCAAGCAGGCATTCGCTGACCGCACTGGCACGAAGTTGCAGATCCTGACGCAGTTCGGTTTCAATTCCGGGGCCGTCATCGACTGGTGCAGGATTTTACGTCAGCGCGGCATCACGCTTCCCGTGCATGCAGGCCTGGCTGGCCCGACGCCTCTTTCAAAGCTCATTCGTTACGCCATGCGCTGCGGTATCGGAGCATCGCTCCGTGTACTGACTGCGAAGGGCGGAGGCCTCAAGAATCTCGCCAACATGGCGAAGGTCACCGCGACGCCTGACGAAATGCTCATTGGCCTCGTCACAGGCCGGCAGCAACTTGGGCCAAGTGTACTGGCGCTGCCGCATTTCTTCTCGTTTGGCGGTTCCGTGGAAACAGGTCGCTGGCTGCAGGCCGTGCGGGAAGGTAGATTCACGCTCAATGCCGACGGCCAGGGCTTTGCAGTAGACGCGTGATTCTGGATTGAGGCCTGTATCCCAATGAATTTGTCCTGGAAGCCGGAAGGCTATACCTCTGTTGCACCGTATCTCGTGGTGAGCGGTGCACAGGGAGTCATCGACTTTCTCAAGACAGTGTTCAATGCCACCGAGCTCAGGCGTTACGATCGTCCTGACGGGTCGATCATGCATGCCGAACTGCGCATTGACGACACGGTCGTCATGATCGCCGACGGCACCTCACAGTGGCCGACTGCTCCCGTTCATCTGCACGTCTACGTGAAGGATGCAGTGGCCGCCTACGACAAGGCGATTGCAGCGGGAGGTATTCCAATTCAGGAGCCGACCAGAAAAGCAGGCGATGAGGACCGGCGGGGTGGATTCAAGGATCCGGCGGGCAATTCCTGGTGGGTAGCGACGCAGGAAGGCTGATTAGACTTCCTTGATATTGAGGACACCCAGCGGATTTTTCTCCAGCAGATCCGCCACCTGGTCGTAGACTTTCGCGTTGTCGTGCATCTGTTCCTTGAGCGCTTCGTTCTGATCGCCCACGTTGCGGAAGAATGTCGCTGCATCGTGCAGCAGCTTTGCTGCGACCTGAGCATGCGTTGCCATGAAATCGGGTTCCTTTGCGTTCGTCATCATTGAATGGACTCGATGCGGGGATCTTCCTTCAGCTGCTCGACCGCAGAGTCGCAGACTTCCTGCGGACCATTTCCGCGGATCATGACCATTTTCGAGTTGCGACCCATCGTCTGCAGAACCTCCAGCGTGAAGCCCAGGCGGCGACCTACTTCAACCAGCTCGAAATCACTGCGGATGCTGGTTCCCTGGCGGATGTACACGATCACTCGTTCAGAACAGCGCTCCATCATCGCCGCCCGGCGAGAGTCGCCGGTGTTGCTGGCCGGACTGCCCGCGCAGCCGGCCAGCACGCCGACAATTGCCAGGTAGAACGCGGCACGCCCGCACGTATTACCGTTCATTGGTCTTTCCCCAATTCCTCAAGGAACGTGCCCTTGGTTTTCCGCAAGATAGTCCGCATTGAGGACGGCTGGCCAGGCTTTTCGTGGGCGGCGGGCCCGACGAGCTTGGTATCATGGCTTTTTACGAGGGGACGCGACGAAATGACCGATACGAAACTGTTCTATATCAACGGCCAGTGGATTCCGCCCGCGGTTTCCCGTCTGCTCGATGTCGAGAATCCGGCGACCGGCAAGGTGATCGCCCAGATCAATCTAGGCAGCCAGGCCGATGTCGATAGCGCCGTGTCAGCCGCTCGCGCTGCTTTCGAGTCGTTCTCGCAGACGACCACTGAAGAGCGGATTGCCTTGCTGCAACGAATCGTTGCGGCGTACACCGCCAGGGCTGCCGACCTGGCGAGCGCCATCACTTCCGAGATGGGCGCACCTGCCTGGCTCGCGCGCGACGCCCAGGTGCCGCTGGGTCTGGCTCATTTCACGCAGGCCATCGAAGTCCTCAAGACCTATCAGTTCGAACACCGGTTCGGCACCTCCCTCGTACGTCGTGAGCCGGTTGGTGTATGCGCATTGATCACCCCCTGGAACTGGCCGCTGCACCAGATCGGCTGCAAGGTCGCTGCCGCCATTGCCGCCGGTTGCACGATGGTCCTGAAGCCGAGCGAAATCGCTCCGCTCAACGCGCATGTGTTTGCCGAGGTGATGGATGCAGCAGGTGTTCCGCCCGGCGTGTTCAACCTGATCGATGGCGATGGACCTACGGTCGGCACGGCGATGAGCACCCACCCGCAGGTCGACATGGTGTCGTTCACGGGTTCCACTCGTGCCGGCATCGAAGTGGCGCGCAATGCCGCGTTGACCGTGAAGCGCGTAGCTCAGGAGCTCGGCGGCAAATCTGCCAACATCCTGCTCGACGATGCGGATCTCGCCACGTTCGTGGCTCAAGGCGTGCAGGCCTGTTTCATGAATTCAGGCCAAGCCTGCGCCTGTCCTTCGCGCATGCTTGTCCCGCAGCATCTGCATGATGAAGTCGTGCGTCTCGCGAAAGCCTCTGCCGAAGGCACGACGGTTGGCGACCCGCTCAAGGACGGCATCAAGGTCGGGCCTCTTGTCAGCAAGGCGCAGTTCGAGCGCGTGCAGGGCTACATAAAGAAAGGCATCGATGAAGGCGCTACGCTCGTCGCCGGCGGCTTGGGCAAGCCGGAGGGGGTTGACGCCGGCTACTTCGTGAAGCCGACCGTATTCGCCAACGTACGTAACGACATGGCCATCGCGCAGGAAGAAATCTTCGGGCCCGTGCTAGTCATCATTCCCTACAAGGACGAGGCCGAGGCGATCCGTATCGCCAACGACTCGCAGTACGGCCTGTCAGGCTTTGTGGTGTCGAAAGATCTCGAGCGTGCCCGCAAGGTCGCCCGGCAGATGCGGACGGGTCAGGTGCGACTGAACGGTGCCCGCCACGATTTCTCGGCCCCGTTCGGCGGCTACAAGTGCTCCGGCAACGGCCGCGAATTCGGCGTCTTCGGTATCGAGGAATTCCTGGAAGCCAAGTCGGTGTGCGGCTACTTCGCGGCGTAAGGTTGTTGGCCCGATGGCGGCAGGGGTATGGATAGTCCCTGGGCTCGCATCCTCCATTTGAAGCCCGCAATCAGGAGCAGGGCCAGCAGGAATGCCGGGTGCTGGGAACCACCGCCTCCGCCTCCCCCTGAATTGCCGGCGGAGCCGGTGTTGCTTGGCGTTGTCGTGTCCTGCACTGTCACCTGGACCGAACCGGAGTTGTTAGTTCCGTCGGTGTCATTTGGGGATGTCAATTTGAAAGCGATGCTTGTCGTACCGGCTCCCTGTGCTCTGGCTGTAATAGTGATGTCTCGCGATTCACCGATTTCCAGTGATCCCACGGTGCAAGTCGCGTGACCAGATGAAAAAGTCGCACAAGAGGGGTTTCCAGACATGGAAGAAATGCTCAAAGCTGCGATGGCGGCATTGTTGCTATCAATCTCGACAGTCGCTTCGTCCACGGGGGCGGATGCTACTATTTTTACTATCGGAAGTGAAAAAACCGCACCTTTCTGCACGTTGATGGAAGTGCTGGCAGGCTGTAACGAAGCATCGCCGTGCCGTTCAGCAAAAGCCGTGAAATTGACTTCGTTGTTGCTATAAGCAGGATCAGAAATGGATTGCGCGAACGCCTTGACGTAAAACGGCATCCGTCGCGGCGAGCGCAGGTTGACTGTCAGCATGGTTGCGCTGTTGGCCGCAAGACTGAATCCCGCGCAGCTGATGTACGGCCCAATGATAGGTTCGCATTGAGATTGGAAGGGAGCGCTGTAAGAAATGATCTCCAAACTGGGGTCCCAGTTTACAAAAAGGCCGGTGCTCGGTGACGCATTCCTGTTCTGCGTGATCTTGAATTGCAGCGGGAAAGTTTCTCCAACTTTGATACTGACCGGTGGAGCAACGAGCTCAAGGGCAGTATCCATAAAGGGACGGATTTCCAGACTTATCGTGGAAGAGTTATTTCCGGCGTAGTCGTCGCTGGCGGATACCACAGACACTGACCCGGAATAATTCCCGGGCTGTGCCGATTCAGCAGTTAGAACCATGTAGCCCGCATATCCAGCTGGCACCGAGGCGGCAGTGCATGTGGCTGTTCCGCCGGAAACCTGACAGCTTGCGCCTTCGAGCGAGGCGGCATGGACGATAAACGGACTCGGAAGCGTTGCGGTGAACGTTGCGTTGGTCACGGCACTGAGCCCAATCGAAGCTATCATGAGCGATGCCGTAAAGTCGGAACCGTCATAGCCGGAAGTAAATGCGCCGAAGTCGACGGCGATGTCCCTCTGTCGGCGAACATCCGGGAATATAAAAGCGTCATTATTGTCGGACCTGTCGTCTACCGAATCGCTGTTGACGGATGCAAGGATGTAGTTATAGCTGCTGACTTCGGTTCCATGCGCTGTGATAGTCAGCACCCTGGATTGGCCTGCGGGAACCGTGCCGATCTGGCACATATATCCGCGACCAGTCAATGCGCAATTGCCTTGAGATGAAATCACCGAATCCACGACGATAGTTCCCGCCGGTTGGACGAAGACGTCAAGATTGTTGACTGCCTGAATGCCCTTCGAGTCGACAACAACAGTTGTTGAAAATGACGTGTCAATGGGGACGTGCGGCTGCGCCACCGGTGCAGAAAGAGCCACGTCTATCGTAGGTATCAGGTCGATGCTTACACCCCTGACGTTGTTCGAATACACCCTGTCATTGTCTGCCCCGAAAGTCGCAGAAGCTGATGTTTGCCGGGCGTTGGATGCTCGGGCGCGCACGCGTATGCCAAACGAAGACCCATTCGGGATGGTGCCAAACGTGCAGTTGGCGGAGGGGCCCGATGCCGTACAGGTGCCGCGATCTGTCGAGATGGATTCGATCGTCATCAAGCCGAAGTAAAGAGCCGCGACGGCGTTCGTCAACGGCTCGATGCCCTCGGATCTCACTGTCAATGAAAAATCCATCGATGTTCGGGTGGCGCCGCTATATTGGGGAGCATCGAAATGTATCTCGCCGTCCGCGCTCTGCACTATCGAGAACTGGATGATCTGTGTGTTATTTGCAGCGTATCTGTCGTTGTCAGAAATTAGTGTCACCGAACCGGAAAACGTAACCGTTTCGGAGCCCTGAAGCTGAAGATTGATCTGGCGGGATTCTCCCGGCTGAATGGTCCCCAATTGGCAGTTCAGAGTGTTTCCCGATGTGAGGCATTGATTGCCTGGCAGGGAGTTGCTGATCACCTGGAAATTCGGAGGTAAAACGGCTTGTACCCTTGCATTCCTGATTGGCAGAGAACCGGTGCCGCTTATCTCCAGTGTTAAAGGAACATTCTGAAATGCGATTCCCTGAACGCTGCTCACTGTATTCGTCACCGAAGCATCTGCAAAAGAGGTTGCCGGAGCGATGCAGTTTGCGGCCGAAATCTTCGGTTGCATCTCGGAAATACTGCACGAAGAGAACTGACCGCTTCCGTTCAACGTTGGAGACATCAGAAAACTTTGCGGAGTAGTGGAGCAGGAGCCCGCTGCGCCATCGTGCGGCGCGCCGAAGTTATGTCCCAGTTCATGAGCCATGATGAGGCCGGAAGTGGTGA
Organism: Steroidobacteraceae bacterium; assembly: GCA_965279735.1. Taxonomy (GTDB): domain Bacteria; phylum Pseudomonadota; class Gammaproteobacteria; order Steroidobacterales; family Steroidobacteraceae; genus CAIUGU01. The sequence goes on from OZ257260.1 coordinate 3,921,382, forward strand.
CGTCGCTGCCACGTCCCTCGCTCAGCGAAACGCCGAAGTGCGGATCGCACAGGGATCCCCGGTAAGCGATGCCGACTGTGTTGCTGTCGAGGTCAGTGCCTGTCAACAGATGGGCCAGGCCTCTCGACCTTACCGCAGGGGTTGTATCCCTGTAATTGGCAAACTGCTCAAGCAATGAAGAGGGATCTGTGGAGGTAAACGGATCAACCACTCCGGACAGCGCCCGGAGCTCCGTGGCAATGACGGTAATGCCTACCTGCTCGCTGAAAATTTCGTCCACAAGGTTCAGGCGGGCAAGCAATGCGCCCTGCGGATCGGCGGCATTCGCACTGACGAATTCGTTGTCGCCAATCAGCGCAACCTCGATCTGTCCGTGAAGGTCCGTAGCTCCTACGGTTGCCTGCAATTCTTCAATGAGGCTTTTATAAGAGGTGCCAACCGGACTTGAATTGGCTTTCCTCGTGCCTGGTTCGACGACCGTGCAAAAAGGCTGTCCACCACTCGAGTCGGTGTCTGACAACCTGTAGATCAACGAATCGGAGTCATCGGCTGGAAAAGGGAATTCGAGTGCCCTCCTGACGGTACCCGCAGGCGCAATCGTGTAAAGATCCCGACCGTCCCAGATTGCACCGTAGTCACCCGAAGGAGTCCGGGTGATGCGCGCCCATGAACCGGCTACACCAGATATCCTGCCCTTGAACAGGCGGTAAGCAGCCAGTCCGCTGCGTTGGCGAACCGGCAGGTTATTGAGCAGCTTGTTGCTTGATTCCAGTTCGAGTTCGAAGCGCCGGCCATAGGCAGTGAATGCCAGGGTGATCGGCGGGCGTGGAGATATACGTGCTGGATCTGGCGCTGGAACAATGGTTTGCAGCGTGATCTTTTCCGCGTGGACGATACTGAAATCGCCGTTCTGAGCCAATCCGGAGGGCGAGTGCCACAAAATGTACATCGCAACAATGGCCTGCACCCATATTCTTCTTGTCTTCCCCATCACGCTTCCCTCGCCTGTATTGGCGGGTTGTTGTTATTGCGTGCCCCAACTATGCCATTGGCGACCTCGTCTGGTGTCGGGATTCTGACTTAATTCAGGTTTTGGCCTACCTTGGGCCCGACATTCAGGTGAATTTCGAGAAGTCCGGGCTGCGCCGCTGGAAGAAGGCCTGGAACGCTTCGACCGCTTCGGGACTTCGCACGCGGCTGACGAACAGTTCGCCTTCGGCAGTCATGGCGTCGAGCACATGCTGCTTCTGCGCCCGTCGCATGAGCTTCTTGGTATCCCGAACCGCACCAGGCGGCAGCGCATTGAACCGTTCTGCCATGCGTCTTGCGTGCCGTAGTACTTCATCCGCTGGCAGGACTGCGTTCGCGATGCCGTAGTCGACGGCATCGGCGCCGGTAAACGGATCGCCGAGAAGAAGTTTCTCTGCTGCCCTCGCGTGACCCATCAGGTGCGGTACGAGCAGGCTCGATGCGAATTCGGCAACCAGACCCAAGCTGGTGAACGGCATCGCGAGCCGCGCTTCGTCGGATACGTAGACGAGATCGCAGTGGAGCAGGAGCGTCGTCCCGATGCCGATTGCGGCGCCTGTCACCGCAGCGACTACCGGTTTTTCGCACTCCACGAGTGCCTGCATGAACTGGAATACCGGAGAGTCAGGGCCCAGCGGCGGCCTGCTCATGAAATCCTCGAGATCGTTACCTGACGTGAAAATGCCGGGTTGGCCCGTGATCAGGATGGCGCGAACGTTGCCATCCGCGACGGCCTGCCTGATCGCCGTCGCCATTGCCTCATACATGTCGAGGGTGAGCGCATTCTTCTTTTCGGGGCGTGCGATCTCGATGGTGGCGACGCCATTCAGGACGGCCGTTCTGATGCTCATGCGGATCCCCTCTTTGTCTGCGCGCGCTGGCGCTGGAGTATAGAGGCACGGACTTCAGAACAGACAAGGCCGGCACATCTTCCGATGTGCCGGCCTGTTGAGAGCTCCCCGCAAGCCGGATTCAGCCGGTGGTTGCGGGGGCCTCGGGCCGATGTCCACCCGGACCGCGATGATCGCCGGGCCTGCCACGTCGATCACCAGATCCCTTGGCAGCGTTTTCCCGGGCAGCAGTCATTTCTGCCTGGCTCAGCTTGCCATCGCCATCCGCATCCGCTTTCTTGAACTGCTCGTCGGCTGCCTTCTGCCGCGCTGCGTTCAGCTCCTGTTGCGATACGCCGCCATCGCCGTTGGCATCGAGCTTCTTGAAGCGTTCGGCGGCCCTCGCATCCATGCGTTCCTTGCCGGCAGCGCGCATCTCTTCGCGACTCAGCTGGCCGTTGCCGTCCTTGTCCATGGCATTGAACTGTTCCGTGGTCAGGTCGCTGCGTCGCGCCTGCAATTCCGGAAAATCGATGGCGCCGTCGCCATTGGCATCCAGGGGTTTACGTTCCGCAGCGCCCGCCAGCGTGCCAAGCCCCAGTAGCGCGGCAATGGCAGTTGCAAGGGCAAGTCGTTTGAAAGGGGTCTTCATGTTGCCTCCTCAGGCTTGATAAGTCCGGTTCTCACGGACTGGTAACGCTTGATTGGACAGCGACGTTGACCGCTGCATTGCAATGATCCGGTCAAGTTTTGCAAAGCTTTTCCGGCGATTCGTTACATCAGCGAGGACCCGGCCTGCGGGCCGGGTTGTGCCGGGGTCTACAGGTTTCTTAAGATGCGGCAAGGGGGATGACAATGACAATAGATCGTCGCGACTTCCTGAGGCTCGCTGCCGTTGCTGCAGCCGGTGCATCTTTTCCGCTTGGTGCCCAGGAGAGGCCCGCCATGCTGACCCGCAAAGTTCCCTCGACGAATGAAGCGATCCCGGTGATCGGCATGGGCACCTGGCAGACGTTTCATGTGGGCAAGAGCGAAGCGGAACGCGCGCCGCTGCGGGAAGTCCTCAGGACGTTTTCGGAAATGGGTGGTCGGCTGGTCGATTCCTCTCCCATGTATGGCATGTCGGAGGAAGTCGTCGGGGATCTCACCAGTGAACTTGGCCTGCACGACCGGCTGTTCATGGCCACCAAGGTCTGGACGACCGGCAAGAAGCAGGGCATCCAGCAGATGGAGGAATCGTTCGCGAAGCTGCAGGTCAAGACACTTGACCTGATGCAGGTCCACAATCTGGTCGATGTGGACCATCACCTCGCAACGCTGGCGGAATGGAAGCGCGCAGGGCGCGTTCGCCATGTCGGCATTACTCACTACACCGCTAGCGCCCACGACGATGTCGCAAAAGTGATTGCTTCGCGCCCCGTCGACTTCGTGCAGATCAACTATTCAGTCGGTGAACGCCAGGCGGAAAGCCGGCTGCTCCCGCTGGCACAGGACAAAGGCGTTGCGGTCATCGCCAACCGGCCGTTTGCGGGCGGCGATCTCTTTCGGCGATTGCGTGACAAGCCGCTTCCCGCGTGGGCCGCTGAAATCGATTGCACGAGCTGGGCGCAGCTGCTGCTCAAGTTCGTCGTATCGCATCCTGCGATCACGTGTGCCATCCCTGCTACGTCCAAGGCGTCCCATCTCAAGGACAACATGAGCGCGGGTTTGGGGCAGATGCCGGACGAAGCAATGCGGGCGCGGATCGCGACGGAAGCTTTGCGCGCCTAGAGCTTTGCGCGACTAGGGCTTTTCATCTTCGGCTTCGTCGCCGCAGTCGGACTTGAGCCATTTGCCTTTCAAGTTGGCGGTGATCTTCATTGCTTCAGCGCCGCTGCCGATGTTCAGCTCGAATTCGCCGGTCATCGTCTCGGGTGTCGGTGTGTTGATGCGGAAGAATCCGGAGCCCGTGCGTTCGCCCATGCACACCAGCCGCATCTCCTGACGGGTGCTGGTGTTCGTCACCATCGTCTGCTCGCAGTTCTCGATGTCTTCGGTCTTGAAGGGCTCTTCAAGATCCTTCGGCGTCACGCATTCCTTCGAGGTGTCGCTGATGGGGCCCTTTTCAGTCTGGGCCTTGATCATGGCCTTCATGGCGTCCAGTTGTTCCGTGGTCATTTTCTCCAGCAGTTCCTTTGGAAGTGCAGGCATGCCACTCATCTGCGTCTCTGACGCGATCTCCCACAGGCCAAGCTTCACATTGAGCTTGACCGGTTGTTCGGCGGCGCCGCCAGACATCGGCAGCAGCCCAAGCGCCAGGACGGCCAGCCACTTTTTGTCCGGTTTCATGTTGAGGCACTCCTGCGTGAAATACTTGTGGCCATCATTCCACAGCACATGCAGCCGCGCCAGCAGCGATGATTCTGCGTAATATCTACAAGCACCGGAAGAAATGCGGAGGCGACTGTGAGTGAAGACGGCTGGTTCGATGTCGGGGCAGAAAGCGAGCTGTCGAATCAGGTGCTGCAGCCGCTGACCCTCGGCAATACACCCATTGCATTGAGTTTCCATGAAGGCCGTTTCGGCGCAGTCTCCAATCGCTGCAATCATCTGGGTGGACCGCTGGGTGAGGGTCGGCTCGAAGGCGACTACATCGTCTGCCCCTGGCACTACTGGAAGTTTCACCGTGTCAGTGGCCTCGGCGAGCCCGGCTATGAAAAGGATGCGGTTCCTGCACATGAAGTGAAAGTTGAAAACGGTCGCGTATTGGTAAGGAAAGAAGCATTCGCAAAACGCAGCCGCCTGCCGCATCCGCCTCATGCGCTGGCGCGGGATCCGGTGCGTGCACCAGGTCCGGTCCGTATCCTCGGACTTTCCACTACCGTGATGACCCGGGAACATCCCCGCTACAGCACCTCCGAGGATCTTCTTGAAACAGCTTTGCAACACGCCAGCAACGCCCTGGCCTGTGAAACCCGCCTGCTCCGCGTAAGGGATCTCGGTTTCCGGGCCTGCGAAGGCTTCTATTCGAAATCGGCACGCGCCTGCACCTGGCCCTGCTCGATCACGACGATGGATCCGAACGACCAGATGGAGCGCGTGTACGAGGGACTGGTCCACTGGGCCGACGTGATCCTGGTCTCCACACCTATCCGCTGGGGCGCGGCCAGCAGCCTTTATTACAAGATGATCGAACGACTCAACTGCGTGCAGAACCAGATCACGATCAGCAACAAGCGACTGCTGACGAACAAGGTGGCGGGCTTCATCATCACCGGCGGCCAGGATGGCGTGCAGGCAGTGGCGGGGCAGATGCTGGGATTCTTCGCGGAAATCGGCTGCCAGTTTCCGTCGTTTCCCTACATTGCCCATACGCGCGGCTGGAGCGCCGAGGACATGGAGAACAACATGCGCCACGTGCAGAACTCGCAGCTGTTGCACGAAGGTGCGACGGCGCTGGTCACGCGGTGTGCGGATACAGCAAGGTTACTGGTGGGCGGTGCGCTGGCGGATTGCCCTCAATCCAAAGGCGGTCGCAAGGGCAACCCGCTGGACAGCCATCAACCTTCCCACGTGCACATGAAGTAAAAGGAACGGCCCGGATTCGCGATCCGGGCCGTGAGTTGTCGAGAGGGGACTCGGTCCGTGACCGCGATGCCTAGGGAGTCGGAGCGCCGCGGTTCGCTGCAACGTCCTTGGTCCAGGTGCCGGTTGCAGGATCGAAGCTCGCGGTCACATCGCGAGTAGCCTGGCCGCCATTGGGGCCGGTTGCCGTTGAAGAACGCGTGTAACCATTTTCGGTGCGCTGTGTGATGACATTGTTGGTCGCCTGGCCGCCGTTCGGGCCGGTGTACACCACGTCCTTCGTGCGCGTGCCGGTTTCACGATCGTTGGCGATGGTGGCACTGCGCGAAGTTGTCGAGCTATCGGCTCTCGTCACCGTGCGATCATTGGTGTGACCGTTGTCGGTCCGCTGTGCGACATCGTTCACTGTCCGCTGACCACCATTGGGCCCCGTATCGACCACGGTGCGGGTACGCGTGCCGGTCTCCGCATTACGTTCCACATTCACATCGCGTGTGGCCTGCTTGCCTTTCGCGTTCGTGAGGGTGCTGTGCGACTCGCGGCCGTTCTCCGTGCGCTGTCCTTCCGTATGCCGCGTCCATTGACCGGCGGGACGATCGCGATCATGGCGTGGCGCACGTTGCGCCGCATTCGCGCCGTCGACACTCAACAAGAGCGTAAGCCCGAGGGCTGATGCCGTGGCAATCTGTCTGAAACGCTTCTGCAACATGGTTCTCTCCTGAATCTGCCGAGCGAGTGAAAAGCGGGTCGCTCGGGAACAGGAACGCAGCAGCACCGAGGACGTTGACAGGATATTTCCCCAAGGTGGGGAGACTTGTGCGCCCTGTCACACGCCAGCAGGTCGGGTCTCCCCCAAAAGGGGTGAGACGCTGTCCTCCCCGGTGTGTTAAAAAACATGTGGGACTCCACCCTCATGTGCGGTCCCTCCCAAACTCTGGACCCGTTATTGATGCCGCACGCCAGCACACCGCTCATTGCTACGATCGTCATCGGTCTGAGCCTCGCTTTTGTCCTCGGCACGCTTGCGGCCCGCGTGAAACTGTCTCCCCTCGTTGGCTACCTGCTCGCAGGTGTCGCGGTGGGTCCTTTCACGCCGGGATTCGTGGCGGATGGCGCGCTGGCGAACGAACTCTCCGAGATGGGCGTCATCCTGCTGATGTTCGGTGTCGGCCTGCATTTCTCTTTCAAGGATCTCCTGTCGGTGCGGGCCATTGCATTACCGGGCGCCGTTGCCCAGATCGCTGCCGCAACAGTGATGGGGGTGGGGCTGGGGTGGATGCTGGGATGGCCGGTCTACAGTGGCCTCGTTCTCGGTCTCGCACTCTCCGTTGCCAGTACCGTGGTGCTGCTCAGGGCACTGGAAGAACGCCGGCTCGTCGATACGGAGCGTGGCCGCATCGCTGTCGGCTGGCTGATTGTCGAAGACCTCGCGATGGTGCTCGTGCTCGTTCTCCTGCCTCCCGTCGGCGAGTTGCTGGCGCCAGGCGCGAACGGGGAAGCACAGCTCGCGGCCGGTGACATCATCCTCGCGCTCGGCTGGACACTGGGGAAAGTCGTGGCCTTCGTCGCGCTCATGCTCGTCGTGGGCCGTCGCTTCATTCCCTGGGTGCTGAAATTCACGGTTCGCCACGGCTCGCGGGAACTGTTCCGCCTTGCAGTGCTGGTGATCGCCCTTGGTGTGGCGTTCGGTGCCGCCGAACTCTTCGGTGTGTCCTTCGCGCTCGGTGCATTCTTCGCCGGCATGGTGCTCAACGAATCCGAGCTCGCTCACGAAGCGGCTGAGGAATCGCTGCCCCTGAGGGACGCCTTCGCGGTGCTCTTCTTTGTTTCGGTCGGCATGCTCTTCGATCCGATGATCATCGTCGAGCAACCCATCGCCGTGGCCGGCGCGCTGTTCATCATCCTGATCGGCAAGTCGGTCATCGCGTTCCTGATCGTGCTGGCGTTCAAGCATCCGCTGTCGACGGCCTTCACCATCTCAGCGAGCCTTGCGCAGATCGGCGAATTCTCCTTCATCCTCGCAGGCCTGGGAGTGAGCCTCGGCCTGCTGCCGGAGACGGGCCGCGACCTCGTGCTGGCCGGTGCAATCCTGTCGATTGTGCTCAATCCCTTCATCTTCAATGCGAATGACTGGCTCATCGCGCGATTTGGCAGGCATCCGGAGCCGGCCGTGCCCACTCCCGGCAAGCCCGCGGAAGGATTGCGGCGCACGGAACTCTCCGGCCACGCTGTCGTCATCGGCTACGGACGCGTCGGCAGCCTGGTCGTCGATGCGCTCAAGCGTCTCGAGCAGCCCTTCGTCGTCATCGAATATGCGGACCGACGCGTGGAGCATCTGCGGCGGGAGGGTATCGATGCCATCATCGGCAACGCGGCCACTCCTGAACTGCTGGAGGCTGGCAACATCGCGGAAGCAAGCCGGCTCTTTGTCGCGATTCCCGATGCGTTCGAGGCTGGCCAGATCGTGGGGCACGCACGACGCATGAACCCGGGTCTCGAAATCATTGCGCGCGCACACTCGGACGCCGAGGTGACGCATCTCAATGCCCAGGGGGCGAACACCGTCATCATGGGTGAGCGGGAGATCGCACGCTCCATGATCAACTACGCGTACGTGAGCGACTGACCGCCTGTAAGAATTTCAGATGCGCGGGACTACGCAGCGGCAAGATCGTGATTCAGGTCGCTTCACAGAGCACTGCAGCCAAACCCCTATCGCCTCCGTTCGCCGATTCGGCTAGGGTTGGCGCATCACTTTCGATGTCGATGGCAAGCGAAGGATCCGCGATGACCCGGCCCTGCATCCTGTTACTGGAAGACGATTCGAACGACGTCCAGCTTATCCAGCGCGCGCTGGTCAAGGGGGGAGTGGATGCCGAGTTCGTGGTTACAGATTCCCGCGAGGATTTTGTCCAGGCTCTCGAGCGGCCCCACATTGATGTGGTGATCTCTGACACTTCCATTCCCGGTCTTGCTCCCCTCGGCGCCCTGCAGCTGGCCGGGGCGCGTCATCCCCAGTCGGCCTTCATCATTCTCTCCGGCACAGTGAATGCCCGCCAGGCAGCGCAGGCTCGTGCGGCCGGTGCTGTCGACTGGCTGGACAAGGGCGATTTCTCTCAACTGATCCCGGTCGTCCACAACGTTCTCGATCGCGCGACCCTCGCAAGGGTGACGCTCCAGGAGATGGAGCAGGACAACCGGGAGCTGATGCTTGCCAATCGTGCGGCCCAGCGGCTGGTGCAGGCCGTCAAGGATCTGTCATCCGCCCGCGATGTGCCCACCATCCAGGAAATCGTCAAGCGTGCGGCCCGCGAACTGAATGGAGCGGATGGCGCAACTTTCGTGTTGCGCGATGGTGATCAGTGCTTCTATGCGGACGAGGACGCGATCGCACCTTTATGGAAAGGCCAGCGCTTCCCGATGCAAACCTGCATCAGCGGCTGGGCGATGATGAACAGGCAACCAGCCGTCGTCGAAGACATTGCCTTCGATTCCCGTATTCCGCTCGATGCTTATCGACCCACGTTCGTGCGCAGTCTGGTGATGGTCCCCATCCGGACCGAATCGCCGATCGGAGCAATCGGCAACTACTGGGCCACGCCCCGTATTCCGACAGACGAAGAAGTCGCGCTCATCCAGGCACTCGCCGATTCAACATCCATCGCGCTCGAGAACGTTCAGGTCTACCAGGAACTCGAGCAGCGGGTGGCCACGCGCACGGCAGAGCTCAAGGACGCGAACAATGCTCTCGAGGAGTTCAGCTACTTCGCCTCGCATGATCTCAGGGCGCCTGTGCGGCACGTCCATGCATTCGCGGACATCCTGCGCGAAGACCATGCGGCCGCCCTTTCCGATGAAGGCCGCCATGCGCTCGACCGGATCAAGGCCGCTGCCCTGACGATGGGCGATCTGCTGGAGGGGCTGCTTGAGCTTGCGTACTCGGGACAACAGGCATTGCGGGTAGCGAACGTCGACATGAATGCTCTTGCCATCCTTGCAGTGGAGGTGGCGCGCGATCAGGCGGCGGCAGCCACCGGATTCCGGATCGGGACGCTGGCGTCAGCACAGGGTGACAAGGTACTGCTGCGCCAGGTGTGGACCAACCTCATAGGCAACGCTGCAAAATACAGCAGCGCGAATCCGCAACCGGTTGTCGAGATCGGGAGCATCGACGTTGCAGGCGAGACCCGCTATTTCGTGCGCGACAACGGCGTGGGCTTCGCCATGGCCGACGCCGACAAGCTGTTCGGCGCGTTTCGCCGGCTGGAATCCGGCAAGGCGTTTGCCGGCAGCGGCGTTGGCCTTGCGATCGTCCATCGCATCGTTACCCGGCATGGTGGCAGGGTCTGGGCCGAATCGACGCTTGGTCAAGGCGCCACGTTCTATTTCACGCTGGCACCTGCCGGGGATATTTCCTAGCGCGCGGGCGCGATCATCGCGTCGATGGTTTTCTCGATGAAGGCTTTCTGTTCCTGCAGGTCGATGGATCCGGCCTTCGCATTCATCACGGCCTCGGCCCTTTCAAAAAACGGCACGTAGAGATCCGCCTGGTCATCGGCTGCGATCAGCGTGATGCCGGGCGTCTGGGCAAAACGCCTGTCCCATGCGGCGCGAACTTCTTCCCAGAAAGCGCGTGTGCCTTCGAAGTATTCGTTGCCGGCCGTGAAGTCGTATTCAGCCACGCGCTCATAGCGGGCCACGCCATACTCCCGGCCAAGGTAGGGCTGCTTTGCATCGAGTGATCCTGCTTCCGTCAGCACTCCTTTCAGATTGTTCTCTTCCTGCAGCCAGCCGTTGACGAGAACAGTATGCCGGTTGGTCCCGACCAGCACGTTGTAGTCCTTGCGGGTGCTCCATTCGCGCCGTGGCAGGGGTCGCCAGGTTTCGCCGCTGATCCACGTCGATGCGCCCGGTGTGTGATTCCAGCGGCCGAGACTTTCGTAACGCGGTGAGTCATCCACCTGGTAAACCGCCTGGCTCCATGTGCCCTTGACCTCGCTGTCGGTAAGGGTGCGTCGTTGCCAGTGGTTGATGCCGGTGTACTCGACGAGCTGGGGATCCTGGTATGACCAGTCCTGCCGCCAGTGCTTGGTGACGAAGGGCTCCGTTGTCTTGCCCTCGCGATCGATGATCCGCATCACGAGGATGTGCTGCAGGCTGATGAAGGTGCCGCGGTCGGCGGCCACGTAAACGTACTCAGTGCCCCAGGATTGGTAGGGGCGGTCGCGTTTGGGGTCGGCACGAAAATCCGCGATCTCGAGGAAGTCGAACGTGACGCGATAGCCGCCTGCCATGGCGAGGATCGCGCGTCGATCGCGTTCAAATGCGCTGATGCCGCTCTCCTGCAAGGCAACCCAGGCCGCTGAAGGCTGGCGAGCGAATACCGTTTCAGGACCCCGCGTGGTTCCACCCCGAGGCCGCAGTCCGGGATCCGCGGACAATGGCCACGAAAACGTATAGCGGGAAGGCAGGCTGTCGGGAGCGGGTTCCCCTGCCGCTGCGAATCCGCCTGGAAGACTGGAGAGCAGCATTACAAGGGCGGTCGCCAAGGGGAATCGCAACGTAATTTTCATGAAGTCGAACCCGCAATTGTTGGCATTGCAGCAATCCGGCCCTCAGGCCAGGAAAGCTGCGGCTATGGAAATCGCATTGGGTGGCTGAAGATTCCGCATCGAACAGGCCTGAAATCCTGCACCAGAATAGACGGCGGAATTCCCGATCAGGCTGCCTGCCCACAGTATTGGTGCAGCGTTTCCGCAGGGTCAAGAGTTGTTACGCCATTCGGTGCCAGCACGTTTTTTGCAGCCTCGGATCGCAAGCCTGGGAGTAGACTCGAGGCCAGCCAGGGTTTTGCGATTCCTGACACGGGCCCGCCAATAGCCCCGCTAACAACAACGTGTGACTGGGAGGAATTTTCCATGAGTAACCCATCCTTGCTCCATCGCTCTTCGCTTCTGTTGTCGGTCGCCTGCCTGGTGGTGGCCTGCGGCAAGCAGGCTGAAGCGCCTCCTCCGGAACCTGCGGCTCCTGCTGTCCCGACGTTGGGCGCACTGGAGGGTCAGGTCGATATCGTGGCGTGGCCGGGGTATATCGAACGCGGCGAAAGTGACAAGGCGTATGACTGGGTGACGAAGTTCGAGACGGACACGGGCTGCAAGGTCAACGTCAAGACTGCCGGCACTTCCGATGAGATGGTGACGCTGATGACGCAAGGTGGGTATGACCTCGTTACGGCATCGGGCGATGCGTCCGTACGCCTGATTCGTGGTGGCACCGTGAAGCCGATCGAGACCAGCCTGGTGCCGAGTTACGCCAGTGTCGATCCACGCCTCCAGGAAGCGGCTTGGCACACCGTTGACGGCAAGCACTACGGCGTTCCCTATCAATGGGGGCCCAATGTCCTAATGTACAACACCGCCGTATTCAAGACTGCGCCGACTTCCTGGGCTGTCGTTTTCGAACCGCAGAAGTATCCGGACGGCAAGGCGAACAAGGGTCGCGTGCAGGCCTATGACGGTCCCATTCATATCGCCGATGCTGCGTTGTACCTCATGACGAAGAAGCCCGAGCTCGGCATCACGAATCCCTACGAGTTGACCGAAGCGCAATACACCGCTGCACTGGAAGTGCTCCGTGTGCAGCATCCTCTAGTACAGCGCTACTGGCATGACGCCAACGTGCAGGTGCAGGACTTCACCAATGAAGGCGTCGTGGCATCGGGTTCATGGCCCTTCCAGGTGAATACGCTGGTGGCCAACAAGCAGCCGATTGCGAGCACCGTGCCTGTCGAAGGTGCTACGGGCTGGGCCGATACGACGATGATGCACAGTGCCGCTGCGCATCCGAACTGCGCCTACAAGTGGATGGAATGGTCGTTGACGCCGAAGGTGCAGGGAGATGTCGCTGCGTGGTTCGGCTCGGTGCCCGTCGTTCCGGCTGCGTGCGAGAACCACGAATTGCTCGGCGCCGAGGGTTGCAAGACCAATGGCATCGACAACTTCGAGAAGATCCACTTCTGGAGAACGCCGGAAGCCGCCTGCGCATCGCAGGGCGACAAGTGCATTCCCTACAGTCGCTGGAGCACCGATTACGTCGCCATCATGGGCGGCCGCTGAACTTTCCTGACCAACCCTCGCCCGTCTGCAAGGACGGGTGAGGGCAGGGAGCATCATGGCAGCAATCGGGTTTGAGTCAGTCACGCGCGCCTACGGTTCAGTCCGCGCGGTTGACGATGTTTCATTCGACGTCGAGGCCGGCGAATTCTTCGCCATGCTGGGGCCTTCCGGATCCGGAAAGACCACTTGCCTCAGGCTCATTGCCGGTTTTGAAACACCGGACGCAGGCCGGGTGCTCCTCGATGGGAGCGATGTCACGCTGGTGCCGCCCTTTGCCCGCGACGTCAATACCGTTTTCCAGGACTACGCGCTGTTCCCGCACATGAGCGTGCTGGAAAACGTGGCGTACAGCCTGCGGGTGCGCAAGGTATCCAAGGCCGACCAGGAACGGCGGGCTCGCGAAATGCTGGAGCTGGTCCAGCTCGAAGGCATGGCGAAGCGCAGTCCGGCGCAATTGTCCGGCGGACAGCGGCAGCGCGTGGCGCTCGCAAGGGCGCTGATCAACCAGCCACGAGTACTGCTGCTTGATGAACCGCTCGGCGCGCTCGACCTGAAGCTGCGCGAAGAAATGCAGATCGAACTCAAGAACCTGCAGCGCCGTCTCGGCATCACTTTTGTCTTCGTGACGCACGACCAGGGCGAGGCGTTATCGATGGCTGATCGCGTTGCCGTCTTCAATGAGGGAAAGATCGAGCAGCTCGCCAGTCCCCGCGAGCTGTATCGCCGTCCGGCTACCGCATTCGTCGCGCGATTCGTGGGCAGTGCCAATGTTGCCGAGGGCAAGCTGGCATTGCGCCTGAGTGGAACAGAGCGGCCTTTCGCCGTGCGTGCCGAGCACGTGCGAGTGACGGACTTGTCCGAACGAACCGGTGACGGCGCGATGAGTGCGGAAGGAGTGGTCGTTGACGTGCAGTATCACGGCGCGACGAACCGCTGGCAGGTGAAGCTCGATTCGGGCGAGACCTTTGCCGCTTCCCTCGCGGATGGAATAAATGGAGTGCATCCGATTGCGGGCGCACGCGTCAGGCTGGCGTGGTCGCGTGACGATGCCGTGCCGCTCTCGGGGTCCGCGTCGTGACAGCCGCTGTACATCCGGATCCGGATTCGCTCCTGAAACGCTGGCAGGGGCTGCTGTTCCGCCGTCCGCAGGTCAGTGTCTTCCTGCTGCTCGTGCCGCCGCTGCTGTGGTTCGGCACCGTCTATCTCGGATCGCTGTTCACGTTGCTGGTGCAGAGCTTCTACGCGATCGACGAGTTCACGGCACGCATCGTCTACGAGCCCACGCTTGCGACGTACTACCAGCTGGTGACGCAGCCGGCCAACATCGACATCATCGTGCGGACGCTGCTGATGGCGGTCGCGGTGACGATTGCCTGCGCGATCATCGCGTTTCCAGTGGCGAATTTCATGGTCCGCTATGCATCGCCGCGGGCGAAGGCGTTCTTCTACGTCGGCGTCATGCTGCCGATGTGGACGAGCTACCTCGTCAAGGTCTATGCGTGGCGGCTGATCCTGGCCAAGCAGGGCATCTTGAGCTGGGCGCTCGGCAGCGTCGGGCTCGAAGGGCTGCTGGATGCGGCTCTCCGTTTGCCTGGCGTGGGTGGACCTTCGCTGTCTTCATCCTACCTCGGCATGTTCATCGTCTTTGTCTACATGTGGCTGCCGTACATGATCCTGCCACTCGCTTCTGCCCTTGAGCGTGTGCCGGCTTCATTGCTGCAGGCCTCGGCGGATCTTGGCGCAACCCCGCGGCAGACATTCCGGAACGTCATTCTCCCGCTCGCATTGCCGGGTCTGGCGGCCGGTTCGGTGTTTACGTTCTCGCTGACACTGGGCGACTACATCATTCCCAGCGTTGTCGGTGCACCCGGCTATTTCATCGGCATGATGGTGTACCAGCAACAAGGTCTGGCGGGCAATCTGCCGCTCGCCGCGGCCTTCTCGGTCGTGCCGATCGTGCTGATCATGATCTATCTCACGCTGGCGAAGCGTGCGGGAGCGTTCGATGCGCTCTGACAAACATACGCAGGCCTGGAACCGTCCGTCACTGGGCGCGCGCATCGCTGCGTATGCCGGCCTCGCATTCATGCACATACCGCTGCTGATCATCATCATCTATGCCTTTACGACAGAAGACCGTACTTACGAATTTCCACCCCCGGGACTGACGCTGCACTGGTTCGAGGTGGCGTTTGCGCGGTCGGATATCTGGGAGTCCATGCGTCTGTCGCTCTCGGTTGCGACGCTGGCAACGCTGTTCGCGATCATTTTCGGATCGCTCACGGCCCTTGCCCTCGCGCGCGGGCGGTTCCCGGGCAAGGAAGGCATCACGCTGCTGCTGGTTCTGCCCATCGCATTGCCTGGCGTGGTGACGGGTATTGCGTTGCTGGCGGCGATCAAGGCAGTGGGTTTCACGCCAGGCTTCTGGACGATCGTTGCAGGCCATACCACCTTCTGCATCGTCATCGTCTACAACAACGTAGTTGCCAGGCTGAGAAGACTTCCGCGCAGCTGGACCGAAGCGTCCATGGACCTGGGCGCCAGTGGCTGGCAGACCTTCCGGCACATCGTGTTGCCGCAGATGGCCACCGCTTTGCTGGCTGGTGGCATGCTCGCCTTTGCGCTCTCGTTCGACGAAATCATCGTGACGCTGTTCACGGCCGGTCACGACCGCACCCTGCCGATCTGGTTCTTCAACGAACTGTTCCGCCCGCGCGAACGTCCCGTGACGAACGTCGTGGCCGTGATCGTGATCATCGTGACGCTGCTGCCGATCCTGGCGGCCTACCACCTGACGAAACACGCCGACGAGCGGAGCTAGGAGTTCCAATGGCAACGAAGAAAGCGACTGCGCCGAAGTTCGATTCCCGATTGCTGATCGGCGGCAAGTTCGTATCGGGGAACGGACCGAAGGAAGACGTCCTTGATCCTGCGACGGGCAAGACGCTGATCCTCATACCGGAGGCAAGCAACGAGCAGATCACTGCTGCCGTGGAAGCTGCCGCGAAGGCATTCCCATCGTGGTCGCAGACCGTGCCGAAGGACAGGGCAACGCTGCTGCTCAAGCTCGCCGATCGAATCGAAGCAGAAGCGGACAGCTTTGCGAGCCTCGAATCGCAGAATTGCGGCAAACCCTATGCAGCCGTTCTCGGGGATGAGATTCCGGCGGTGGCCGATGTGTTCCGGTTCTTTGCCGGCGCAGCCCGAACCCAGCATGGCGCCCTGGCCGGTGAATACCTGCCCGGCTTCACCAGCATGATCCGCCGTGACGCGATCGGTGTCGTCGCCTCCATCGCTCCCTGGAACTATCCGTTGCTGATGGCAGCGTGGAAGCTGGGTCCCGCACTGGCGGCGGGCAACACGGTGGTTCTGAAGCCTTCGGAGCAGACACCGCTGACGGCATTCAAGCTGGCAACCCTGCTCGCGGAGATTTTTCCTCCGGGTGTCGTCAACGTCGTCTATGGACGCGGCGCGACGGTAGGTGCCGCCCTCATCGTACAGCCGAAGGTCGCGATGATTTCATTGACAGGCGATGTCGGGACAGGAGAGAAGGTGCTGCTGGCCGCATCCAAAGGAGCCAAGCGCACGCATCTGGAGCTCGGTGGCAAGGCGCCCGTCATCGTGTTCGACGATGCGGACGTGGCGGAAGTCGTGAACGGTGTACGCACGTTCGGTTTCTACAACGCGGGCCAGGACTGCACGGCTGCCTGCCGGATTTATGCCGGCGCGAAGATCTACGACAAGCTGGTGGCTGATCTCACGTCCGCTGTATCGACCATCAAGATGGGCAAGCAGACGGAAGAAGGTGTGGAAATGGGACCGCTGATCAGTGCGAAACAACAGGCGCGGGTGGCCGGGTTCATCGATCGGACGAGCGCCAGCAAGCACATCGAGATCACGACCGGTGGGAAGGTGCGATCAGGCGGCGGCTTTTTCTTCCAGCCCACCATCGTGGCGGGCGCAAAGCAGAGCGATGAGATCGTCCGCAAGGAAGTCTTCGGGCCGGTGGTATCAGTCACCCGCTTCAAGGATCCGGCCGACGCCATCGAATGGGCCAACGATTCCGACTACGGGCTCGCATCCTCTGTCTGGACCCAGGATGTAGGCAAGGCGATGAGCGTTGCCGCGCGGCTGCAATACGGCTGTACGTGGATCAACACCCACTTCATGCTCGTGAGCGAAATGCCTCACGGTGGCATGAAGCGCTCCGGCTACGGCAAGGATCTCTCGATGTATGCGCTCGAGGACTACACCGCGGTCCGGCACGTGATGGTCAAGCTATAGGCGAAAACAACCAGCTGTTCCGCTTTACGTGCTGGCCATCCTTTTGCGTGCGCGTACAGCGATATCCGGGTTGTCGGAGAAAATGCCGTCTGCGCCCGCTGCAAGATACGAATGGATTTCGCGATCGAGTTTCCCGGGATCACCAGGGTAGGTGCCCTTCCGCAGGTTGGAAGGCAGGAAGCAGTTTTCCGCGCGGAACGTCCAGATGTGCACGCGAAGATTCTGCGCGTGCGCGTCGTGCACCAGCGACGTCGAACGACCCAGTGTTCCGTCTTCCCTGCGCGGAATAACCAGTTCCTTGGCGACATTGATGCCATATGCGTAACTCGCGATGTCCGCCAGGCCTGCAGGCGTGATCATGTCTGCGTACGTTCCACTGCGGCTTTCGCGCACATCGGCAGGCGCACCCCCTCTGTCGATGAGCTGCACCAGCCGCACGTGGGACATGCGCTTGAGCCGGCGCAGGCTGCCCGGCTCAAAGGTCTGGACGATGACCGGGGCGTCTACAGCATCGAAACCAGCTTCGCGCAGCGCATCCACCAAGGGTTCTTCGAGGGGTTTCCCGAGTTTACGGAAATAGGCGGGATGTTTGAGCTCGGCATAGATCCCCACTGGCGGTGGAGACGCAACACCTCTGGCCCGCGCGGCGCGGTTGCGCCGTTCGTTGGTCGAGCGCACCAGCGCAATGATTTCCGGAAGGGTCGCGATCTCGAACTGCTGATCGAACGCGGCATTGGCCGCGCGTACTTCCGGAATGCGTTCATGGGCGCGCAGTGTCTTCAGCTCCGCCAGCGTGAAATTCTCCGTAAACCAGCCAGCGACGCGCACTCCATCAATTGTCTTTGTCGTGCGGCGCGCAGCAAATTCAGGGTGTGCGGCAACGTCCGTTGTAAGGCTGATCTCACTCTCATGCCGGGCGACCAGAACGCCGTCGGCGGTGCTCACGAGGTCCGGCTCTATGTAGTCCGCCCCCTGTTCCAAGGCCAGTGAATACGCCGCAAGGGTGTGTTCCGGCCGGTAGCCACTGGCGCCGCGATGGCCGACTACGAGCGGAATTTCAGTGAAAGGGGTGCTTTCGACGCTCTGTGAAGGTGCAGGCGATATCAGCAGGCACATGAATGCCACCAGACAGAACAGGGGCAGTGAGACAACCTGTTGCCCGAATTTCTTGACGGATTCCCGGAAATGCATTGCGTGACGCAGCCTCAAGTTGCCTTCGAACCATCCCAAGCCAGCAGTTGCGGACGAACCGCCGACGCACTTCGCTTGCCTGTGCGTGATACTTTCTTGCAAGGCATGGTTCCATGCGGCGTGCTGGTGCGGGTAAACCGCCATTTCCGGCAGCGTCTAACGGCAGAGTCGTAGTAGAGGCAATGACACCGTCAGGGTTTCACTCATGCTGGCTGGCAATGCCCACGCAATGCCCACGCAATGCCAGAAAGCTACAACCCGGAGCAGGGGACAATAGGTAGTTTCCACCGCTGTGAAGGCGGTGGATCTGGGCGCGAATGCCAGGTACGGTTCGCGTGCTTCGAATCAATGGTCTGATCGATGCCGCCGCACGGACCGCACGGCAATGTCGGGATGGTCGGAGAAGAAACCGTCGATTCCGGTTCGCAGATACGCGGCGATTTCCTGTTCCAGGGCGCCGTACCCTGACGGGTCTGTGCTCGATTGCAGGTTCGTGGGCAGGAATTGATTCTCCGCGCGGAAAGTCCAGGCATGCACTTGGAGGCCTCGCGCGTGTGCCTCACGCACAAGGGAAGTGGGCGTTCCCAGCGAACCGTCCCCATTGTGTGGAATGAGGAGTTCCTTGGCCGCGCCGATTCCATAAGCGTAGGTGGCGATATCCGCCAGCCCCGCAGGCGTCACGAGGTCGGCGTAAGTCCGGGAATCGCCTGCTGCGGCCAGGTCGAACGGCGCGCCTGTATCGTCCACCAGCTGAATCAATCGCACGCGGGTCTTGCCTTTCAGCATGCGCAGGTTGCTGGTTTCGAAGGACTGGATGAAGACGGGCGCGCGTTCGTTGTCGAGATCCGCTCGACCAAGCGCTTCGAGCACGGGTTCTTCAAGCGGCTTTCCCAGCATCCGGAAATACGTTGGATGCTTGGTTTCCGGGTAGATTCCTATGGGTGCCGGCGTGGGTTCGCCTTTTGCGCGGGCCGTTGCGGCGCGTTCTTCGTTGAGCGAGTGCACCAGCTCCAGAACTTCATCCAGAGTCGGGATCTCGAGATCGTTGAACCGGACATTCGCCGGGCGCAACCGCGGAATACGTTCGCGGGTACGCAGCGTCTTGAGCTCGGCGAGCGTGAAATCCTCCGTGAACCAACCGGTGATGGAGTTTCCATCGATGGTCTTCGTCGTGCGCCGCGAAGCGAATTCGGGATGTCCGGACACATCCGTAGTCCCGCCGATCTCGTTCTCGTGGCGGGCGATGAGGACATCGTCGGCAGTGATGACCAGGTCCGGTTCGATATAGTCCGCTCCTTGCTCCACAGCGAGCCGATACGATTCGAGGGTGTGTTCGGGTCGGTACCCGCTGGCGCCACGATGGCCAACGACAAGTGGAGTCATGCTGGAACCGTTGTTTTGTATGGCTGGCGGAGATTGCAGGCTTGATGAACACGCCCCCACCCCGAGAACCGCGACGAGCATCATGATTGCGCGCGGGAAAAGCGAGGCGGAATTTCCGAGAGGGTTCATTACAGGATGCTCCATGCGAAATACTACAATTCATGGAAGCGATGAGCCGTGATCATCATGGCGACACTGTATTTCTTCCCCATTGCATTGTGATGGCGGACGACCAGGTGTTCACGCTTCGTTGACATCCTCGTGCTGGAACAGGCATCACCTCGTTTGCTAGGATTCCGGCCCCGCGCGCGCCTGCGTGCGCGATATCCCACGTTTCCTTGAGGAGTCAGACAAGATGGTTGTGAAGTACGGCTTTGTGGCTGCGACGGTGGCGCTTATCCTGGCAGGGTGTGGTTCGAAGGAGGTGGAGCAGGCAACTGCGGCTGCCGATGCAGCCCCTGCGATCGAACTGCCGGCGAGCATCACGATCAACACTCCTGGATTGCTGCCCGAAGGCGTCGAGTACGATGCGAAGCACAACCGCTTCCTCGTCGGTTCGCTGTCGCAGGGAACGATCTTCGCCGTCGGCAACGATGGCACGCTGACTCCGTTCATCCAGGACCCCGAACTCAAGTCCAGCGTCGGCATTGAAGTCGACGAAGAGCGTAACCGCCTGCTCGTGGCGAATTCCGATGCCGCCGTGTTCGGTGGTCAATCGGCGGGCCAGGCCAAGCTCGGCATCTACAATCTCGACACCGGCGAACGCATCGCGATGGTCGATCTCGGCGCGCTCGGCCCTGAAGGTGCGAAGGCCCATTTCGCCAACGACGTCACCGTCGGCAACGACGGTTCGGCATACGTGACGGACACTTTCGCCCGGGTCGTGTTCAAGGTCGATCCCAGCAACACCGCGTCCGTTTTCATGCCCAACACGTTCGCGAATCTCGACCAGCACATGCTGAACGGGATCGTGTACCACCCGTCGGGCTACCTGCTCATCGGCGAATCGGTGCAGGGCAAGATCTATGCGGTTTCCGAAACCGATCCCTCGATGCTGACCGAGGTGGCGTTGCCCGAAGCGGTCAATGGCGTCGATGGCATCGTCTGGGGCGCCAATGGCGACCTGCTGGTTGTGCGGAATGATGCTTCCACGCGCGTAGTCGCGCTGCGCAGCGAAGATGAGTGGAAGTCGGCGACGCTCGCCGGCACGGGAACCTTTGCAGTGCAGGCTACGACCGCCGCCGTCGCGGGCGACGCCGTGTATGTCATTCATCCGCAAATGGGTGACGCGACTGCTGCACCGGTGATCGAACGCGTTTCGATCCAGTAATCGAAGCGATGTCTGCCCCATCAAGGGGCAACAATGCCGGGTTCGCGCAAGCGGGCCCGGTATTTTTTTGCCCGTGGCATTCGTACCGGCGTGGATGGTTTGTCCATTTGCGCCTCGCCGCCTTGAGGCCGTAGCATCCGGTACAGCATTCTAAGGAACCTCTGATTAACCTATACGCACTCGCGACGGCGAGTCATTTCGTTCAGGGTGAGGCGCGCCGACCGCTGTGTACTCGATGTACTCAAGGGAGAAGCAACGCTGCCATGAACGAAATGAATCCCGTCCCGATCAATGAACAAATTCATACACTTAATGGGTTGCGCCTCCAATCGCCCGCTGCGTCGTTGCAGCCCTTGCCCATATCGGCATATGGCCTGTGGACTGCGCCTCGCATCAGGCGATTGGAGACGCAACGCGAGCGCGTATAGGTTAGTCAGAGGTTCCCTAAGGTTTGCGGAAGCGCTGGCATTGCCACTGCTTCAGTTCCCTCAAGTACGGAGAAGATCATGGATATCGACATCGGCATCAAGAAGAAAGACCGTGAAGCCATCGCTGAAGGGCTGTCGAAGCTGCTTGCGGATACCTATACGCTCTATCTCAAGACGCACAATTTCCACTGGAACGTGAAGGGCCCTATGTTCCAGACACTGCACCTGATGTTCGAGACGCAGTATAACGAACTCGCGCTCGCCGTCGATCTCATCGCCGAGCGCATCCGCGCGTTGGGATTTCCGGCTCCGGCCACCTACAAGCAGTTCTCGGCACTGTCGTCGATCAAGGAAACCGAAGGTGTTCCTTCCGCCACACAGATGATCAAGTTGCTGGTCGAAGGGCAGGAAGCAGTCGCCCGCACCGCGCGTGCCGTATTTCCGGTCGCTGACAAGGTGAGCGACGAACCGACTGCCGATCTCTTGACCCAGCGGCTGCAGGTCCACGAAAAGACGGCGTGGATGCTGCGCAGCCTGCTCGAGAAATAGCACTCGCACGGGAACGCGAACGGACGACCGGATTTGTCGGTCGTCCAACGCGTGAACACGGGGTTCTCGATTCGCGCATAAGGGGTTTGCTGAAAGCAAATTAGTTCTGCCGATCGTGCGCGTCGTGCTACAACTCACGTTCGCTGCGCTGTTGTCCTCGGTGGCATGAACGAAAAGAATACGACCACTATCCTGTTACATAATGCTGAAACTCGTCTCGATGCGGCTTCGTGGAGCGGTCAGTTCGGTTTCTGGGAATGGGATCTCGTTGCCGAACGCGTGCACTGGCTGAATGACTGGTGTGCAACGCTCGATATCGATCCCTGTCCGGCGGAGGGCCACGAGTACTACTGGAACCAGCGCCGCCATCCTCTCGATCGGGCAAAAGTGGAGGCCGCTTGGGTCGAGCATCGCAGCGGCCATACCGAATGGTTTGAGGTCGAATACCGTGTTCTGACGCGTGGCGGGCAATGGCGCTGGATCGGCGAGCGCGGAAAAATCGTCGCACGCGATGCCGCCGGCGAACCTTTGCGGATGATCGGCGCCTGCTTCGACATTCATCAGCGGCGCGGCGTTGAAGCCAGCCTCAAGCGCCAGCAGCAGTTTCTGGAAACCATCTGCGACAGCGTGCCTGCGTGGCTCGTCATCACCGATCTCGACGGCCGCATCGAATTCCTGAATCGCGCCATCGACGGCATCACTTCTGAGCAAGCCATCGGTCGGTTGCTCCAGGATCTGCTCGCATCGGCCAATCGCCGGCACATCGAGCAGGGAATCCGCGCCGTCATATCTACCCGCACCTCCCGCAACCAGTCACTGGTTACCGGGCGCCGCGGCAGTTCGCGACACTTTGAATGCCGGATCGCACCCGTGCTGACGGATGGGGAGGTGACCCAGCTGGCTGCAGTGGCGGTCGAGGTCACTGATCGCAGGCAGCTCGAGCGCGCCGTGATAGACATTGCGAATCATGAACAGGAGCGCCTCAGCCGCGACCTGCATGACGGCCTGGGGCAGGAACTGTTCGGCATTTCCCTGCTGCTGCGGGGATTGCTGGTTCATCAGCCGGCGCTCGCTCCCGAGGTGCACGACCAGATCGACGAGATCATCGCGCTTGCCGGCAAGGCGTTGACGACGACACGTTCACTGGCCCGTGGCCTGGCTGCCATTTCCTGCGGCTACATGGGGCTGGTGGAGGCGCTCAAGGCGCTGGGCCAGCGGCTCGCTGCGTCCACCCGGCTGTCCATCGCGTGCGAGTTCGGCGCCAGAAGCTCGGCAGATCTGGAAGAGGGCATTGCCGACCAGTTGTATCGCATCGGGCAGGAAGCCTTGACGAATGCGGTCAGGCACAGCGGCGCAAGCGAAATTCATCTGCGCCTGTATGAGCGCAACGGCGAGATCAATCTCGAAGTGCAGGATGACGGAGTGGGTATCGCAAGCGGCCGCATCATGGGCGAAGGGCTCGGCACCCGCATCATGATCTATCGTGCCGAATCCATCGGCGCCACGATGGTGTTCGAATCGCTGGGATCCGGGGGTGCCGTGATCCGCTGCCGCTATCCGTTGCCCGAACGATCGGTCGGAAAGGCGTAACCCGCAGCGGTCCGAGTCCGGTCAGACCAGCGTGTGGAACACCTTCTGCACGTCTTCATCCTGTTCCAGCTTGTCGATCAGCGTCAGGACTTCCGTCGCCTGTTCTTCCGGCAGTTCTGTCGGCGTAAGGCAGACGTATTCCTGTTCCGCGGACAGCGGAGCAATGCTGCGATCTTCCAGTGCCTTCTGCAGCTGGCCGAAATCCCCGAAAGCACAGCGGATCACGAGTTGCGGTTCGCCCTTCTCGTCCGAGCTTTCGCCCATCTCGTCGAGCCCATGGTCCATGAGGTAGAGCTCAAGGTCGTCGCTTTCGATGCCTGCCGGATTGAGGCGGAAAACGCCCATCTTCTTGAACTGGAAACTGACGCTGCCTGTGCTTCCGAGGTTGCCCCCGTGTTTTGCAAAGGCATTGCGTACGTTGCCCACGGTGCGTGTCGGGTTGTCCGTCGCGGTTTCGACCAGCACCGCCACGCCGTGCGGTGCATAGCCTTCGTACAGGATTTCCTGGTAGTTGGCGGCTTCCTTGCCGGCGGCCCGCCGGATGGCCGCTTCCACCTTGTCCTTCGGCATGTTCATCGACCGGGAATTCTGGATGATCCGTCGCAGCGTCGGATTCGAGGCCGGATCCGGGCCTCCCGACTTCACCGACATGCTGATTTCCTTCGCGATGCGCGCGAACTGCTTCGCCATCCGGTTCCACCGGGCGAACATCACATGCTTGCGGGTCTCGAATATGCGTCCCATGGAGTTACTTCTTCAAGCGGTGCGGATTGACAGGTGTTACGTGATAGGCGACACGCCGATCAGCAGGCGGTGCAGGAAAAGAATCACGAACAGGTAGATCACTACGCCAACGATGATGGCAGAGGCGTCGTTGAAACGCTTGAAAGGGAATACCGGTGCGGGGCGGGGCGGACGGGATTTCAGTGCGATCTGCAACCAGGTTGCCCAGATGAACAGCGATCCGAACAGCACGATATCTGCGAGCATGCCATTTGCCAGCAGGTGGGCAGTTGCCCAGAGCCGGACGGCGACGAGCATCGGATGCTTGAATCGTGCCCTTATCTTTCCGGGAACATACGCTGCGAGCAGGAAAGGAAATACGGGCAGAGTCACGAGCAGTGCCAGCGCCCGCAGACCTACGGGCGGGACGTAAACGAGCACTGGCGCATAACGAGCGAGCGAGTAGCCCCAGGCGATGAGGATCAGGCCCGCGAGGCTGACCAGCGAATAGCCGGCCTTCCAGCGGCTTGCTCCCAGGCGTGCGGCAGTCGCGTCGCGCCAGCCAGAAGCGAACAGCGAGAGCGAATGCACACCGAGAAACAGAATCAGCCCCAGGATCAGCAGCAGCATCGGTAAGCTCCGGACGACGGCGGGCGGCATGATACCGGGAAAAGAGCGGGCGGGCAGCGTCGTGGGATCAGGTGCGGCCGTAGACTGCGCTGCGATTCTTGCCCTGTGATTTGGCGCGATACAGGGCCTCATCGGCACGCTTGTACATGCCATCGAAGTCAGCTTCCGTACCGTCTTCGATGCTGATGCCGATCGAGACGCTGCAGCCGGGCAGGTCGGGTGCCGGTTCTGCAAACCGTTCAAGTACGTGGCGCGCGATGAGTTCCGCCACTTCAATGTTGCAGTTCGGGGCGACGATCAGGAACTCGTCACCCCCGATGCGGGCCGCGATATCGTCGTTACGCACGCTATCGCGAATCGTTGCGGCGAGCCTTGTAATCACGGCATCTCCCGCTGCGTGGCCCTGTGTGTCGTTGATCGTCTTGAGGCCGTCGATATCGATCAGCAGTGCGGCGTGACTCGCGCTGGGGTGAGGCAGCGCTCCTGCCACCGATTGCAGGGCGCCGCGCCTGTTGAGCAGGCCGGTCAGCTCATCGCGGATCGATGAATGATAGTGACGCTGCATCTGGTAGTGCAGGTCGAAGTGATAGCGGGCGACCAGGAAGCCGATGAGGAGCGACGCTGCAAGCACCGCTACGAGGCTGCCGATGCCGATCGCCCTGAAGCGTGCCTCCTGCGCTAGGTAGTACCCAAGATCGAAGTCGACACCGACGAAGCCGCTGTAGCGGCCCTGCGCATCCTTGATGGGAGCATGTCCCGTCAGGAAGTAGCCATAGTCGTCCACTTCAAAAGTCGGCGTCACATACGTATGGCCCGCGGCGATCTCCTCAAGCCAGTCGTTCTCGTATTCCTGGCGCAGCTCAAAGCGTTCCATGTATGGGGATGCACGCAGCCTGTTCCTGCTGACAAGATCCGGCGAGGCAGCGGTGTCGAGCACAAACCACGTCTGGCCCTCGCGCTCGGCCATCGTGTAGACATAGAAGGCATCCGGCATCGCGGAGTGAAACCGCACGAGTGGCGCCAGCGCGCGGGCGTACAGGTCCGTCGAATAGTTGGCCGGGTCGAGCAGCTGGCGATGCAGATCGCCGTCCACGGTGCTGGCTGCAAGCTGCGCAATCTCGCCCACATGCAGGCGCAGGACTTCGAGGCGTGCCTGCTGGGCAAGCCATTGCGGAACAGCGACGATCGTCACCATGACCAATGCAGCGATGCCGGCGGCTGCGAAAAAAACGGCGGCTTGGAACGGACGGCGGCGAAAAAGCATGGTTTTTGTGCAGGGTTCTCGCGAGGGACGGGCAGCCTGACGACCGCAAGGACAGGCCGTGGATCGCTGCGGCCGGCATTGTCGCACAGGCATCGACTCCGCAGTCCTGGCTTGGGTCTTTGCGGCAAAGTTCCTTGCGCTGAATGGTGCCGAGGCGGTATTACTCCCCGATCCCATCCGCTCCTTTCCCTGAGGCCCGAACGCATGAGTTCTTCCGAAATCGAGATTGAGGCTGCCGGCCCGCGTCGGCAGATCGTGACCCTGCAGGGCCACATCTTGCAGCAGCAAGCCCTTTACCCCGGCGCAACGGGGGCCTTTTCCTGGATCCTGTCGGCCCTTTCCATTTCGGCCAAGATGATTGCCTCACAGGTGCGTCGCGCCCGCCTCGAGGATGTCCTCGGCAGTGTCGGCAACCAGAACGTGCAGGGCGAGCAGCAGCAGAAGCTGGACGTCATCGCGAACGACATCCTGCTGCGCACATTGAGCGGTCGCGATGGGGTCGCGATTGTTGCTTCAGAGGAAAACGAAGAACCCGTGATCCTGCGCGACGAGCAGGAGGGCGAACGGAAGTATTGCGTGCTGTTCGATCCGCTCGATGGCTCATCGAATCTGGATGTATGCGGTGCCGTCGGCACCATCTTCAGCATCCTGCGTCAGGATCGGCGGGCCTCTCGTCATGAGGATTCGCTGCTGCAGCCGGGGTTGCAGCAGGTGGCAGCGGGCTACGTGCTGTACGGATCGTCTACCGTGTTCACGCTGACGCTCGGCAATGGCGTCGACATGTTCGTCCTCGATCCCTCGATCGGTGCATTCATACGCGTCGAGCAGCAGATGCGGATACCGAAGGCGAACAAGAGCTATTCGCTCAATGAAGGCAACCGCCTCACTTTTCCGGAAGGCTACCAGCGCTACCTGCACTGGGCCCAGGAGCGCGGTTATTCAAG
Organism: Steroidobacteraceae bacterium; assembly: GCA_965279735.1. GTDB lineage: Bacteria > Pseudomonadota > Gammaproteobacteria > Steroidobacterales > Steroidobacteraceae > CAIUGU01. The sequence goes on from OZ257260.1 coordinate 3,948,236, forward strand.
CCGCTATGCAGGCGCCATGGTTGGCGACGTCCATCGCATCCTGCTCCAGGGTGGCGTCTTCATGTATCCACCCACGAAGAAAGCTCCGCAGGGAAAGCTGCGGTTGATGTACGAAGCCAATCCGATGGCCATGATCGTTGAACAGGCAGGCGGCAAGGCACTGATTGCTCCGGGTCAGCGCATTCTCGAAGTCCAGCCGACTGCCATCCATCAACGCACACCCGTGATCATGGGCAGCCCGGATGAAGTCGATCTGGTCGTCGCGCAGCTCTGAAAGAATCGAAGGCCGACTCTGTCGGCAAGTAGGTCTTCGACAAGTAGGCCTCCGGCAGGATGGCTGACTCACGTCAGCAAGTCAGAGTCTGGCCTGTCGACAGACCTTCGTGTCGCCACAGGCGACCTACTTGCCGGTAGGCCCCCTTGCCGACAATGGCCCAGGGACGGGCCATGAAAGTCGGCCGGTTGCTCTTAGAGATAATCCCTGAGCCTGTAATAGAGCATCGCCAGCACGAGCGCCGGTGTGCGGAGCAGCGCTCCGCCAGGAAAATTCCGGTGTTTGATACGTGCATAGATATCGAAGTGTTCAGCCTGCCCTGCAATCGCTTCCGCGACGAACTGACCTGCGATTCCCGTGAGCGCAATGCCGTGGCCTGAAAATCCCTGCAGGTAGTAGATGTTCGGCGCGATGCGGCCGAAGTCCGGAGCGCGGCTCATCGTGATATCGACGTAGCCTCCCCAGGCATATTCAACCTTCACGTCAGCGAGCTGCGGGAATACTGCCAGCATCCGCTTGCGGGTGGCTGAGGCCGTGTTGAAAGGATCGAGGCCGGAATAGCTCACGCGGCCGCCGAACAGAAGACGGTGATCTGCCGAGCGCCGGAAGTAGTCGAGGACGAAGTTGATATCGGTGACCGCCACGTTCTCGCGCATCAGGCGGGTCATGCGCTCAAGGCCCAGCTGCTCGGTCGCGATGATGTACGTGCCGACAGGCATGATGCGGGAACGCAGCTGCGGCTCCAGGCCGTCAACGTAGGCGTTGCAGCAAAGCGCGACATGCCGGGCCCGGACGCTGCCGGAGGCGGTATGCAAGATGGCAGGATCACCGCGCTCGACACGGATGACGCTGGAGTTTTCACAGATCCTGACGCCTGCAGCCTCGGCCGCAGCCGCGAGTCCCAGCGTGTAGTTGAGAGGATGCAGATGACCACTTGCGGAGTCATGGAGCGCCGCGCAATAGCGCTTTGTCTCGAGCATCGCCTCCACATCCTCGCGTTCCAGAAAGCGGATGCTGTGATAGTCGTAGTCGCGTTCGAGTTCTTCCTGCCAGGTTTTCAGTTCGTCGCGCTGCCTGGACTTGATGGCCGCGTGCACCTGACCCCACTGCAGATCGCAGTCGATCTGATGTTGTGCGACACGCCTCTTGAGAAGATCGAGCGCTTCGATCGAGAAATCCCAGAGTTGTCTTGCGGGCTCCGCACCCAGTTCATCGATCAGCTTCTGCTGGCCGCATGCGTAACCAAAAATGGCCTGTCCGCCACTGCGTCCGGATGCACCCCACCCAATGCGATGCGCTTCGAGCAGGACGACCTTGTAGCCGCGCTCGGCGAGATGCAGCGCTGTCGACAGACCCGCAATGCCGCCACCCACGATACAGACGTCTGCTTGCACTTCACCCGTAAGCGCGGGATGGCGCGGCGCCGGATTCGCGGTTGCAGAATAGTAGGAAGGGATATGTTCCATTGGTGGTTGATTTTCGGCTGTCACTCAGCTGTTTGTCAGGTACCACTGGTGATCGAGAGCCGAAACCTGCGCTTCGAATGACCTGAATTCTCCACCGCGCGTCGTGGCATAAAGCCGTTGAAAATCGCTGCCCATGTATTCGCGGGCAAACTCGCTGGTCGAAAAGGCGCTCAAGGCTTCAGGCCATGTCTGCGGCAATGTGCCCTTTACGCCGTGGTATGCATTGCCACTGACAGGTGGCCCCGGGTCGAGTCGCGCCTCGATTCCCCGATGCATCGCCGCCAGAACGATCGCTGCCAGCAGATAGGGATTGGCGTCAGCACCGGCGACACGATGCTCGATGCGGCGGTTGGCAGCATCGCTGACCGGTACGCGCAGGGCAACGCCCCGATTGTTCACGCCCCACGAAGCACTGAGCGGAACATAGGCTTCCGGACGGAAGCGCCGGTACGCATTGATCGTCGGCGCGAATACCAGCATCGATTCCGCCATGTGTGCCGCGAGGCCGCCGATGGCGTGATGGAGGGTGGCGTTGCCGGCAGCGTCTTCGCTCGCGAACACATTCTTCCCTGCGTCATCCAGCAAGCTGACGTGAATGTGCGCACCACTGCCCGCCATGTCTGCGTAGGGCTTCGGCATGAACGTCGCTTCCATGCCATGACGCAAGGCGACTGCACGCACGATGCGCTTCAGCCGGATCGCGTGATCGCAGGCGATGCAGGCATCGTCGACGTGTTGCAGATTCACTTCGTACTGTGCAGGTCCGTATTCAGCGAGAGCCGTCCCCGTGGGCACCTGCTGGATTCCGCATGTCGCAGCGATATCGGCGAGCACCGGCGAGAACTCATCGAGATCCGCCATTGAATTGATCTGGATGCGATGCTCGCGACGTCCCGAGCCCGGTGAGACAGGAGGCTGTGCAACCCCCGCTGCCGTGCGTTCCCTGTCGACGAAATAGAACTCGAGCTCAAGTGCAATGACCGGTTTCAGCCCCATGTTCCGGAAGCGTTCGACCACTCCAGCGAGAACATGGCGGGGATCGCCAAAGAAAGGGCTGCGATCGCGCTCGTGCATCGAAACCTGTACCTGCGCGACGGCCTCTTGCCACGGTACGGGCAGGAGGGAGCCGGGAATCGGGAGGCAGGGGCGGTCGGCGTCACCTTCATCGAATCCGAGGCCTGTCGCCTGGATGGTGTCGCCGAGGATGTCGAGCGCGAACATCGAGCCAGGGAGCAGGAAGTTGCCTCGATAGAGCCCCGCCAGCTCGTCAATGGTGATGCGCTTCCCGCGCGGGATTCCGCAGCTATCTGCCAGCAACACGTCGACAAAGCGCGTAGAGGGGTAGCGATCGAGGTGGGAAACGATCTCTGAAGGGAGGTTCGGGGCCACCATGGGAGGACCTGCTGTTTAATATTTAGTGGTTCAGGGCGCCCGCGGCCAACCCCCAGAATCGCCAGAGATTTCCTTGAGAGTCCGCTGTTGGCAACAGTCTCTGCCCTGTATTGAGGCCGCATTATGCCTGTTTTCAGCCAAAAATCGTCGGCAACCAGCGGACGGAGAGGGGGGCAGTGTGGTTAAATGAGGCCGCGATGGAACACCGGCGATTCCGCCGGGTGTTAAAGATATTAAACGTGCGTAGACCCAAGCCGCTTATCGGCATCCCGGCAGACCGGCGTCTGTTGGGAGCCCACTACTTTCACTGCGTCGGCGAGAAATACATCGCCGCGGTGGCGGAAGGAGCGCACGCAGTTCCCGTGCTAATCCCGGCGTTGGGGGACGGAATCGATTTCGATGAACTTCTCGGCCGGTTTGACGGGCTGCTGTTTACGGGAAGTGTGTCGAATGTCGAGCCTCACCGGTACGGAGGTCCTGCGAGTGATCCGGGCACCCTCCACGATCCGGAGCGGGACGCGACCACGTTGCCACTGATTTCCCGAGCAGTGGCCGCGGGGATGCCGGTCCTCGCGATCTGCCGAGGGTTCCAGGAGATGAACGTCGCGTTCGGCGGCACGCTCTGGCAGAAGCTGCACGAAGTCGATGGGTTCCGGGACCACCGCGAGAACAAGGAGGCGCCGCTCGAAGAACAGTACGGGCCGATCCACGAAGTACAGCTCACACCCGGCGGGCTGTTTCGGGAGTTGGCCGGGCGCGACAGTCTGTTCGTGAATTCGCTGCATTCTCAGGGAGTGCAGCGGCTGGCGCCTGGTCTCGCAGTGGAGGCAGTTGCGCCGGATGGAGTGATTGAAGCGTTTCGAGTGCAGGCAGCGCCCGGCTTTGCCGTCGGTGTGCAGTGGCATCCGGAATGGAAAATGCAAACCAGCGATTTTTCGCGCGCGCTGTTTGGGGCTTTCGGTAAAGCAGCCATGGCGCGAGCGGCGAGGCAGTTCCCATGAACGGTAAGAAAGTCAGTTCGATCCAGCAGTTCTTCCGCGAGCACGGCATATCGGAAGTCGAGGGGCTCATCCCCGACATGGCGGGTGTCGCGCGCGGAAAAGTCATGCCTGCGGAGAAATTCGCAGAGGATGAAGGCATGCGCCTGCCGGAAAGCATCTTCCTGCAGACGGTCACCGGTGACTATCCCGATGATGACCGTGCCATCAGCCCGTCAGAAATCGACATCGTGCTCAAGGCCGATCCCAACGCAGTGAGGGTCGTACCGTGGGCAGCAGAACCTACGGCACAGGTCATTCACGATTGCTTCTATTCGGATGGCCGGCCCGTCACGATGGCGCCGCGTTACGTCCTGCAGAAAGTGCTCGACCTCTATCACCAGCGGGGCTGGGATCCGGTGGTCGCGCCCGAGCTCGAGTTCTTCCTGGTCGAGCCCAACATTGACTCGGACTATCCCCTGAAGCCGCCGGTGGGCCGGTCGGGTCGTCCGGAGATCGGCCGGCAATCGTATTCGATTGCAGCGGTCAACGAATTCGACCCGCTGTTCGACGACATGTACGCGTTCTGCGAAGCACAGGACATCGAGATCGATACGCTGATCCATGAAGACGGTGCGGCGCAGATGGAGATCAACCTTCTGCACGGCAATGCGCTGTCATTGGCCGACCAGGTGTTCCTGTTCAAGCGCACCGCCCGCGAAGCCGCCATGCGGCACAAGATGTATGCGACGTTCATGGCGAAGCCCATGGCGCGCGAACCCGGCAGCGCGATGCACATTCATCAGAGCATCGTGGACAAGGAAACCCGCAAGAACATCTTCAGCGATGCCGAAGGTAAGCCGTCGGCGCTGTTCTATTCCCATGTTGCGGGCCTGCAGAAGTATCTGCCCGGAGCGATGGCGCTGTTCGCACCCAACGTGAATTCCTATCGGCGTATCACGCGGCACAGCTCGGCGCCCATCAATACGCAGTGGGGCCATGACAATCGAACGGCAGGATTGCGTGTGCCTGTGTCGAGTCCGGAGAATCGGCGGGTGGAAAACCGCGTGGGCGGTGCTGACGCCAATTCGTATCTCGCCATCGCAGCTTCGCTTGCCTGCGGTTATCTGGGGATGATCGAAGGCCTGACTCCGAGCGAACCCATCGCCGGAAGTGCCTACGACCTGCCGTTTTCCCTGCCACGCAGCCTCGAGGAATCGTTGCGGCTGTTGCGTGATTGCCGCCCGCTGATCGACATCCTGGGCGAGCGCTTTGTGCTTGCCTATACCGCCGTGAAGGAAAACGAACACGAGACTTTCCTGCGGGTGATCAGCTCCTGGGAGCGCGAATATCTGCTGCTCAACGTCTGATCCATGGGGTAGCGTCGAAATCGAAGGAGATTGAACATGATTGACTCGCGTCGCTTTCGTCTTCCCCATGTCTGACCAGCGCCAGGAGCGCGGCAACTCGAGCCCTGTCCGCTCGCTGGCCGAGTGGCAGCAGCTCGATCATCCCCACCTGCATCCCTTTACCGATCACGGCGCCCTGCAGCGCAAGGGCACGCGAGTCATCGCGCGGGCGGAGGGCGTATATCTCTACGATGCAGAGGGTCATCAGCTGCTCGACGGCATGGCTGGTCTCTGGTGCGTGAATCTCGGCTACGGTCGGGTCGAGCTGGCCGACGCCGCGTATCGACAGATGCGCGAGCTCCCTTACTACAACAGTTTTTTCCAGTGCACCCATCCGCCCGCCATCGAACTGGCGCAGGCCTTGGTTGAAGTAACGCCGCCCCAATTCAAGCATGTGTTTTTCACGGGCTCGGGGTCGGAAGCGAATGACACTGTATTGAGGGCCGTGCGGCATTACTGGAGTTCGCTCGGCTTTCCGGAGCGCTCCTTCATCATCGGCCGCCACAATGGGTATCACGGCAGCACGGTTGCCGGTGCGAGTCTCGGCGGCATGACTCCGATGCATGCCCAGGGCGGGTTGCCCATTCCCGGTATCGCGCATATCCGCCAGCCGTACTGGTATGGCGAAGGCGGCGATCTGTCGCCGGATGAATTCGGTCTGCTGGCAGCGCGTGCGCTGGAAGAAAAGATTCTCGAGATCGGACCCGAGCGCGTGGCTGCGTTCATTGCGGAACCCATCCAGGGCGCGGGCGGAGTCGTCATTCCGCCCGCAACGTATTGGCCCGAGATCCAGAGGATCGTCGACAAGTACGGCATTCTGCTGGTTGCCGATGAAGTCATCTGTGGTTTCGGCCGTACCGGCGAATGGTTCGGCTCCGATTACTTCGGTATCCGTCCGGATCTCATGCCAATGGCGAAAGGACTGTCGTCAGGCTATCAACCAATCGGCGGTGTGATGGTGGCGGATCGGGTTGCGGAGGTCCTGCTCGGCCCGGGCGGCGAATTCCATCATGGCTTTACGTATTCCGGACATCCTGTGGCGTGCGCAGTGGCGAGTGCCGCGCTCACTATCTACCGGCAGGAAAAAATCATCGAGCGCGTCAAAACCGATGTCGGTCCCTACCTGCAAAAGCGCTGGGCCGAGCTCGCCGCTCATCCGCTGGTCGGAGAAGCCCGCACTGCAGGACTGCTCGGCGCGCTCGAACTCGTGCGCGACAAGACGCGGCGAACATTCTTCGACCCCCGTGGCGAAGTCGGCACCTGGTGCCGGGATCTATGTGTCGAGAACGGGCTCGTCATGCGCGCAGTGCGCGACACGATGATCATTTCGCCACCGCTCGTGATCACTCGTGCACAGGTAGACGAACTGGTCGAGAAAGCCGGGCGCTGCCTCGATCTGACGCTGGCGAAGGTTCAGGCTGACGATCGGTTCCGCATCCGTCATTGAACTGGCAGGTGCACTGTAGGAGTTCCCGGTGATCGATCTGTATTTCTGGCCGACACCGAACGGCAAAAAAGTCACGGTCATGCTCGAGGAATGCGGACTGGCGTACCGCGTTCATCGCGTGAATATCGGTCGCGGTGACCAGTTCGAGCCGGCCTTCCTGAAAATCAGTCCCAACAACCGCATGCCCGCCATCGTCGACGACGAACCTTCGGGCGGCGGCGTACCGCTCGCGATATTCGAGTCAGGCGCGATCCTCATGTACCTGGCCGAAAAGACCGGCAGGTTCTGGTCACAGTCGCCGCAAGAGAGATACGAAGTCGCGCAGTGGGTGATGTGGCAGATGGCCAACCAAGGGCCCAAGTTCGGTGAGCGCGGTCATTTCCTGCGTGCCGCAAAACTCCCGAAGAATGGCGACCTCTCGTATCCGCTGCGACGGTTTGACGATGAAGTGAACCGCCTGTATGGCGTGATGAACAATCGCCTGCAGGATCGCAGGTATCTCGCGGGCGACGATTACACCATCGCCGACATCGTTTGCTATCCCTGGTCGCTGCGCGCCGAGGCGCTGGGCCAGAACCTCGCCGAGTTTCCGCACGTGGCGCGCTGGATCGAAGAGATCGGCAGCCGGCCTGCCGTACAGCGCGGGATGGCAGTTGGCAGCGACTACGCGGAAGACCTCGGCAAGCTGTCGCCCGAGGAAGTCGAGCGTCGCGCCAGAGTGCTGGAGAACCAGCGCGCCCGACCAGCACCGGTCCCCAGCCAGAGATAGCCGATTCTTTGACGTGCCTTAAGTCCGGTTTGCGCGAAGGGGACACCTGTTCCTGCTAGCCTGTCTTCACGCACCAGTTCCGGGCGAGAGGGCGAAGAGCTGCACCATCCTGAATTGCACGGGATTTTCAGGAGACCTCGTGGCAAGGCGGGCGTTCGCTGCCTGCTCTTTTCCATTCGGGCGGCGGGGCCTTGACGCTGGAGCGAGTCTTGCATCCGTCCGAACGGATGCCCGTTGGTAGGAGAGCTGCTTGTCCATTCATGTCGCGCTGAACCACGTTACTCACTATCAATACGACCGCCCGGTCAACCTCGGGCCGCAGATCGTGAGGCTCCGCCCGGCGCCGCACAGCCGCACGCGCATCCTCTCGTATTCGCTCAATATTCTGCCCGCCAAGCACTTCATCAACTGGCAGCAGGACCCGCAGTCGAACTACCTCGCGCGGCTCGTGTTTCCGGAGAAGACCCGCGAGTTCCGCATCGAGGTGGATCTCGTCGCCGAAATGTCGGTGCTTAACCCGTTCGATTTCTTCCTGTCCCCGACCGCCGAAAAGTTTCCGGTCGTGTACGAAGCGGGGGAGCGGCGCGATCTGGTCCCGTATCTCGTCAAGCCGCCGGCCACACCTCTGGTGGCTAAATTCCTGAAGGAAACGCCGCGCGACCCGGTCCGCACGATCGACTTCCTGGTCGCCATCAACCGCAGGCTGGCCGAGGACATCCGGTACCTCATCCGCATGGAGCCCGGCGTCCAGCAGCCCGAAGAGACGCTGGAGAAGGCGTCGGGGTCGTGCCGCGATTCCGCCGCGTTGCTCGTGCATCTGCTGAGGCACCTTGGCTTCGCTGCTCGTTTTGTTTCCGGTTACCTCATCCAGCTTGTCGCCGATGTGAAGTCGCTGGACGGTCCGTCGGGACCCGAACAGGATTTCACCGATCTGCACGCGTGGGTCGAAGTCTATCTGCCGGGCGGCGGCTGGATCGGACTCGATCCGACGTCAGGGCTGCTTGCGGGCGAAGGCCACATCCCCCTCGCATGTACGCCGGAGCCGGTCTCTGCAGCGCCTGTCACGGGAGCTGTCGACAAGGCTGAAGTGACTTTCGCTCACTCGATGAAAGTCAGCCGCGTCTGGGAAGCACCACGGGTAACCAAGCCCTACACTGACGGGCAGTGGCTCGAGATCGAGAAGCTTGGAGGTCGCATCGATGCCGAGCTCAACGCGGGGGACGTGCGTTTGACGATGGGTGGCGAACCCACGTTCGTCTCCGGTGACGATCCCGATGGCGCCGAGTGGAACACGACAGCGATGGGGCCGAACAAACGCAAGCTCGCGGCCACGCTCTATCACCGCATGCGTGACAAGTACGCGCCGCAGGGCCTCGCTCATTTCGGGCAGGGCAAGTGGTATCCCGGCGAGCAGTTGCCGCGCTGGTCGCTGAACTGCTTCTGGCGCAATGACGGCGAGCCGATGTGGGAGAACGCGAAGCTGCTGGCCGATGAAACCGTCGACTACGGTGTCGATGAGGAAGCGGCACAGAAGTTTCTCGCCGCAGTGGCCACGCGACTCGGCCTGGATCCGAAATTCGTATTTGCGGCTTACGAGGATGCGTTCTACTACCTCTGGCGCGAGCGCAAGCTGCCGGTGAATGTCGATCCCTTCAAGTCGAAGCTTGAGGATCCACTTGAACGGGCGCGGCTTGCCAAGATTTTCAGCCAGGGTCTCGACGAGGCTGTAGGGCACGTACTGCCGGTCGGTCGTGATGCATCAGGCGTGCGTTGGCAATCGGGAAACTGGTTCCCACGGGCCGACCGCTGCTACCTGATTCCCGGCGATTCCGCGCTCGGATATCGACTGCCGCTCGATACGCTGCCGTGGGTGTCCGATGCGGAGTACCCCTTCATGTATCCGCCTGATACGACGCAGCCCTTCATGCCGCTGCAGAGCTATGCGCAGATCCGTCAGCAGTTCCAGACATCGCTCGCTGCGGGCACGCTGGATCGCAAGGTCGAGACAGCGCAGGCGGGGACAGCCGCTTCTGCCAACGGCAAGGCGGGTAATGGTCACGCTGGCAATGGCACGACGCCTACCGTGGCTTCGCCCCCCTCTCCGGAATTCCTGCAGTCCGCGAATTTCATCACGCGCACGGCGATGAGTGCCGAGCCGCGTGGCGGGGTGCTCTACATCTTCATGCCGCCGACCAGCAGGCTGGAGGACTATCTCGAACTCGTGACGGCAGTGGAAGCCACTGCCGCAGCGCTGGATCAGCCGGTGATTCTCGAAGGCTACGAGCCACCGCGCGATCCCCGCTTGCAGCAATTCCGTGTCACGCCCGATCCTGGCGTGATCGAAGTCAACATCCATCCGTCGGCGAGCTGGGACCAGTTGGTCGATCGCACGACACATCTATATGACACGGCGCGCGAGACAAGGCTCACGACCGAGAAGTTCATGCTGGACGGACGCCACACCGGCACCGGCGGCGGCAACCACTTCGTGCTGGGCGGCGCTTCGGTCAACGATTCTCCGTTCCTCCGGCGTCCCGATCTGCTCCGGAGTCTCCTGAGTTACTGGCACAACCATCCGTCGCTGTCGTACTTGTTCTCGGGGCTCTTTATCGGTCCGACGTCGCAGGCTCCGCGCGTCGACGAAGCCCGCAACGATTCGCTGTACGAACTGGAGCTTGCCTTCAAACAGTTGCCGCCCAAAGGCACGATGCCAGCCCCCTGGCTGGTGGACCGCGTATTCCGCAACCTGCTGATCGACGTGTCGGGCAATACGCACCGTACCGAGTTCTGCATCGACAAGCTCTACTCGCCGGACGGACCCACGGGACGCCTCGGCCTGCTCGAGATGCGGGCGTTCGAGATGCCGCCGCATGCCCGCATGAGCCTGACTCAACAGCTTCTGCTTCGCTCGATGGTGGCTCGCTTCTGGAAGCAGCCTTACGAACCGGCGCGGCTTGCACGCTGGGGCACGGAGCTGCATGACCGCTTCATGCTGCCGTATTTCGTCGACCAGGATTTCCGGGATGTCATGCAGGAGATGCATGCTGCGGGTTTCCCCATCAAGCCGGAATGGTTCGCTCCGCACTTCGAATTCCGTTTCCCCAAGTACGGGGATTTCGCGACGCGCGGTGTGGAGATCGAGTTGCGGCACGCACTGGAACCCTGGCATGTCATGGGTGAGGAAGGTGCTGCCGGCGGCGCAGTGCGCTACGTCGACTCGTCGGTCGAACGCATGCAGGTAAAGGTTTCGGGGCTTGCACCTGATCGTTATGCGCTGACCTGCAATGGCCATCGTCTGCCGCTGCGGCCAACAGGCGCAGTCGGCGAGTTCGTGGCCGGCGTGCGCTATCGCGCGTGGCAGCCGGCGGCTGCATTGCACCCACTGATCACGAGCAACAACCCGCTGACCTTCGATCTCGTCGACACCTGGATGCAGCGCTCGCTCGGCGGTTGTCAGTATCACGTCGCGCATCCCGGCGGTCGCAGCTACGACACGTTCCCTGTCAACGCCTTCGAAGCGGAAAGCCGGCGGCTCGCGCGCTTCTTCCGCATCGGCCACACGCCGGGCGTCATGGCAGTGGCGCCAGCCGATTCGACGAATGCGGACTTTCCGTTTACGCTCGATCTCAGGGCACGATGATTGATAAAGAGCAGAAAGAAACTCGATGGCGGCCGACAGTCTGGAATTTTATGCAACTGATGCACACCGCTATGACGAACTGCGGGACCGCAGCGGTGAGCTGCGGCCGCACTGGCGGCCGTTGATCGAACGCCTGACGGCGGATGGCGCCCGTGCGGCGCGGCGCGGAGTTGAACTCGCCCAGCGGCTGATCGTCGAGAACGGCGTTACCTATAACGTCTACGCGGATCCACAGGGCAAGGACCGGCCCTGGGTACTCGATCCATTGCCGTTGGTCCTGCCTGCTGCGGAATGGAAGCAGATCGAAGCCGGTGTCGCCCAGCGTGCGAAATTGCTCGACGCGCTGCTCGGCGATCTCTATGGGCCGCAGAACCTGCTGACGTCAGGTGCCGTGCCGCCCGAATTGCCTTTCGGTCATCCCAATTTTCTCTGGCCCTGTCACGGGATGAAGCCTCCCGGTGGCCACTGGCTGCACATCTACGCTGTGGATCTCGCGCGTTCCGCGGAAGGCACGTGGTGGGTGCTGGCCGATCGCACGCAAACGCCTTCGGGTACTGGCTATGCACTCGAGAACCGGCAGATCGTTGCGCGCGTATTACCTGAGCTGATCCGTGACCTCGCGGTGCGGCCGCTCAACGGTTTTTTCGCGAGCTTGCGTGAGCGGCTGCTCGGGTTCGCTGAAGAAGGCGAAACGCCACTCGCGGTAGTGCTCACCCCGGGGTCGTTCAACGAAACCTATTTCGAACACGCCTATCTCGCGCGGCAACTCGGTTTGCCGCTGGTCGAAGGCTCGGACCTGACCGTACGTGGCGATACCGTTTATCTAAAGACGCTGACCGGCCTGCGACGCGTGCATGCCATCCTGCGCCGGCTCGACGACGACTTCTGCGATCCCGTGGAATTGCGGGCGGATTCGGCGCTTGGTGTGCCGGGTCTGCTGGCAGCGGCACGCGCAGGGCGCGTCATGCTTGCCAATGCGCTGGGCAGCGGTGTGCTCGAGTCGGCAGCGTGGCTCGGATTCATGCCCGGCGCCGCACAACAACTGCTGGGCGAGCCGTTGCTGCTGCCCTCCGTTGCGACGTGGTGGTGTGGTGAGCGCCCTGCGCTCGCGCATGTCATCCAGAATCTGGATCGTCTCGTGATCAAGCCTGCGTTCCCGAGCCAGCGGTTCGAGCCGGTGTTCGGTCGTGACCTGAGTCCGCCGCTGCGAGCGCGACTGATCGAAAGGCTGCAGGCGCGCCCGCACGCGTACGTGGCCCAGGAACGTCTGGATCTGTCGCAGGCGCCGGTATGGCGATCGGGCGAAAAAACCGGCTTCGCCGCGCGTGCGCTCGGGATTCGTGTCTATGCCATCCGCACCGCGAACGGATTCGAAGTCATGCCGGGCGGTCTCGCGCGCATCGCCTCGGACAGCCACATGGATATCGTCTCCACCCAGCGCGGAGGCGGCAGCAAAGACGTCTGGGTGCTGGGACATGCAGCAGAAGATCCGCAGCCACTGACGGCGGCATCGCGGTTGCGTGTGCGGCACGACGATCTGCCGTCGCGCCTGGTGGAGAACCTGTACTGGTTCGGCCGGTATGCCGAACGCTGCGAGGACAAGGTCCGGTTGCTGCGTGCGACGCTTGCAGTGCGCGTGGATCCGGAAACCTGGAAGCTGGCAGTGGATGCATGCCAGCGCTTCGGTGTCTTGAGCCGCGAGGCGCGCATTTCCCATGCCGTCTTCGATGCCGACAATTCGCTCGGGTTGCCGTCAGACCTGCGCCGGCTCATCTACTGCGCGACAGAAGTCCGTAGCCGCCTGTCTACCGAACACTGGTCGGCGATCGGCACCCTGCAGCGCGAGTATCACGAAACCACGCCTTCCCTGCGTGATACGTTGCCTCCCGATCCGCGCGAAGCACTGGACCGGTTGCTCGCGCCGCTGGTTGCACTGGCCGGGCTGGCTCTCGATGACATGACTCAGGACGATGGCTGGGTGCTGTTGATTCTCGGCCGGCGCCTGGAGCGACTCCAATTTCTCGCGAGTCTGCTGTCGCAGCGACTCACGATCTCCACGGCAGCGTCGCAGGGCGAAGTCGAATGGCTGCTCGATATCGCCGGCAGCACGATTACCTACCGCATGCGCTATCTCGCGGCCCCTCGCCTGGCGCCGGCGCTCGATCTGCTGGTCCGTGACGCCAGCAATCCCCGCGCCCTGGCTTTCCAGGCGCTGGCCATCCGCGAGTCCCTCGCCCGGCTGACCCAGTCGCTGGGATCGGCATCCGATTCGGCGGTGGAACGTGCATTTGCCGACGCCATGAATCCCTTGCTCGAAGTGGATCTCGGTACGCTCGAAGGCGAAGGCCACGGCGCAACTGCCGCACGGCAGGCTTTCGCCGGATGTCTCGATGGCCTTGGCCTGGCCGCAGGCCGGCTGTCTGACCGGCTTTCGCTGCGCCATTTCTCGCATGTGAAATCGGATATCCATACGGTGGCGGCATGAGCGCTGTCCGCTATCGCGTTCGCCACGAAACGACGTATGCCTACGGCGGCGACGTCGTGCTTTCGCGGCAGCTTCTGCATCTGACTCCGCGCCCATCGGCGTGGCAGACGTGCCTGACCCACGGCATCGATCTGGATCCCGTGCCGGCGACGAGGAAGGATGAAGCCGACGCATTCGGCAATACGGTGACGCGTCTTGAGTTCGATCGTCCCCATGATCGCCTTGAAGTGGTCGCGACCATGGAGGTCGAGATCAGGCAGCGGACCGCGATCGACGCTGCGGTGACCGAGAGCTGGGAACGGGTCCGCGACGACCTCGCCTATACCGGCCGGCCGCTCGCGCCGCGCAAACTCGATGCGATGCGCTTCCGCATGCAATCGCCCTATGTGCGCGTGAAGCATGTTTTCCAGCGGTATGCCAACGACTGTTTTCCGGCAGGTCGTCCCGTGCTGGCGGGCGCCGAGGCCCTGATGATGAAGATCTTCAAGGACTTCACCTACGCGCCCGGAGAGACGAACGTTGCGACTCCCTTGATGCGCGTCTTTGAAAGCCGGCGCGGCGTCTGCCAGGATTTTGCCCACTTCATGATCGCGTGCCTGCGGTCGCACGGACTCGCCGCGCGGTACGTCAGCGGGTACCTCAGGACCATTCCTGCCAAGGGGGCAACCTCCCTTGTGGGCGCGGATGCATCGCATGCCTGGGTCGCCGTGTACTGTCCGCCACTCGGATGGGTGGAGCTCGATCCGACCAACGGCATCCGGACCGGTCTCGATCATGTGGCGCTCGCCTGGGGCCGTGACTTCGGTGACGTGTCGCCGCTGCGCGGAGTCATCATTGGCGGCGGCATGCATCATCCGTCGGTGCGGGTCACGGTCGAGGCCGTCGGCGCCGCTCCATGAAATCTTCCGCGACAGGCCAGGACGCGCTCGTCACGCTCGAGCGTTGCTCACTCGTGCTGGGTGGTCATGTCGTACTCGACGACGTGAATTTCTCCTTGCATGCACATCAGCGCTGGGCGCTGGTCGGCGCCAATGGTTCGGGCAAGACGATGCTGCTCAAGCTGCTCCGCGGCGACCTGTGGCCGACTCCCACCGGCAACGAATCGAGAACCTATCGTCTGGACGATGACGGAGAGAGCGGCGAACCTGCTGGAGCCAAGGAACACATCGCCTATCTCGGGCCGGAGCGGCAGGACAAGTATCTGCGTCACGACTGGGACCTCACCGTCACGCAGGTCGTCACGACCGGTCTCTTCGATGAAGACATTC
Source organism: Steroidobacteraceae bacterium (assembly GCA_965279735.1). GTDB lineage: Bacteria > Pseudomonadota > Gammaproteobacteria > Steroidobacterales > Steroidobacteraceae > CAIUGU01. The sequence continues at coordinate 3,963,363 of OZ257260.1, forward strand.
CCTTGAGTACGCCCGACCGGGCGGGGCGGGCACGCGTATCCCGATTGCTCAAGCGCTTCCGGCTGTGGGGGTTGCGCCGTCGACGCATTCTCGGTCTTTCGTATGGGCAACGCAGGCTCGTGCTGGTGGCCAGGGCGTTTGCCGGCAACCCGAAAGTGCTGTTGCTGGACGAAGTATTCAACGGGCTCGATACGCAAAGTCGCCGTCGACTGCGGGAAGCGCTGGAACACGGAGGTACGCGCGGACCGGCCTGGGTGCTGTCGACGCATCGCGCAGTCGAACTGCCAGCGAATCTCACCCACATTGCGCACATTCGGTCGGGACGCATTCTCGATGCAGGTCCCATCGGCCGCGTGGCACGAACACAAGGTGCTGCGCGCATCGTGAAAGCAGGCAAGCTGCCCGTGAGGAGTGCGACAAGGAAAGTCCCGAAGCATAGCGTCCCGCTCGTGCGGATCCGCAATGCCAACATCTACCGCGACTACCGTCCTGTCCTCAAGGGATTGGACTGGACCTTGAATGCGGGTGAGCACTGGGCCTTGCTGGGACGCAACGGGTCCGGCAAATCAACCTTGCTGACGATGATCTATGGCGATCTGCATCCTGCGCTCGGCGGCACCATCGAACGTCGGGGGGCACCGACGGGTACGCCGATCGAGGTCTGGAAACGTCGTGTCGGGTTTGTTTCGCCTGAACTGCAGGCCGAACACTTTCGTGCTGCCAGCATCGAGGAAATCGTTGTTTCCGGACGCTATGCGAGCGTAGGGCTCAATCTGCCGCCGACGCGAACCGATCGCCGCGAAGCCCATCGCTGGCTGGATTTCTTTGGCCTCGAGAGTCTGGCGAAGCGGGGTCCGCGTGAAGTGTCGTACGGGCAGTTGCGCCTCGCGCTGATTGCCAGAGCGATGGTCCTGTATCCCGAGCTGCTGCTGCTGGATGAACCCTTCACGGGGCTGGATGCGGATCTGCATGCTCATGTTCTCGATCTCATCGAGCAGCTGGCCCTCGGCGGCACGCAGGTCGTCATGGCGGTGCACCATGAAAACGATCTCATTCCCTCCATTCATCATGTGCTGAAAATTCTTCCGGGTGGGCGCACGCGAGTCGTGCAACGGGCGTAGTCTGCCGAGCAAGCCAGCCCGGAGTTCCTTGGCCATGAAAAAAACGAAAGCAGTACTTGCGTCGGTGACGGTCCTTTCTGTTGTCGCGCTGCTCGCGCAGGTGGCCAGCGGCCAGTCTCCCGGGCGCGCCCCGATCAACAAGGCGCAGATCGACCGCTGGATGGTCGAACTGTCCAACTGGGGACGCTGGGGCAAGGACGATGACCGCGGCACACTCAACCTCATCACGCCCGAAAAGCGCCGGCAGGCCATGGCCCTCGCGCGTGCAGGAGTAGTGGTGTCAATGGAGTTGCCGATGGTGGTTCTTCCGAGAATGGCGGAAGTCGCCGCCGACGGAAAGCCCAATGGGGTCGGCTACTTCGAGATCCGCTTTCGCACTTTTCCACCCGGTGATCCCCGGGGCAATGACGGTTTCTCGAGCGACATCCAGGAGTTCGCCGCCCACGGCGGGCCCAACACCCACCTCGATGCGCTCTGCCACGACAGCAACAAGCAGGGACAGCTGTTCAACGGTTACCCCCTGGCCGAGACAGTCACCGAGAAGGAAGGCTGCAGGAAGCTCGGCATCGATAAATGGTCCACCGGAATAGTCACTCGCGGAATCCTGGTCGACATGAGCCGCCTCAAGGGCACGAGCCAGCATGTTCCAGGTTCCGCGGTTTTCATCGCTGATCTCGAGGCCTGGGAAAAGCAGACGGGCCTCCACGTGTCGCCCGGAGACGCTTTGTTCGTTTACGACCCGGGACCCGTCGAGAACGGTCGTAGTCGCAACGGCGGCTTCGACATCAGCGTCGCTCCGTGGATGCATGCAAGAGGCGTGGCTTTGACCGGCGGCTTCGCCCGCACGCCCGGGGTTGTCGACGAACCTCGCGCCGATCATCGACTGCTGATCGCGGGCATGGGCTTGCCACTACTCGATGGCGCGGACCTCTCGCGCCTGGCAGCAACCGCTGCAGAGCAGAACCGGTGGGAGTTCATGCTGGTCATTGCCCCGATCGCAGCTCCAGGCGGAACGGGGTCGGTCGTCAATCCACTGGCGATGTTCTGATCTGTTGCGCCCTTCTCGTGAGGCTGTCCAGGTCACTCGATCGCGCATGGATGAACCTGCGTCGCATCATGATGCAGTCGTCCTGGGTCTTCACCTTGGCGGGTTGAGGAGGACCCGATGAAGATGGACAACTCCATGAAGCCCCCGGTAGGGTATTGACTATCAAGCTTGGATAGGGACATCTCGCAATGAGCGTGAGGATGACTGCATGTCAGTAGTGGCGGTGAGACCAGCAGGGCCCCTGCGCCCGTTTGTCCACAGGATCGTCCACGTGGACTTTGATACACCGCGGGGCACGCTCACGCCCGTATCTCCCCGTCCGGAATCCGGCATCGCCATTTCCCTGCCCGGAGGGAATCGCCTCGATAGCGTCGATCAGCGCGGGCGTGTGCAACAGACGCCACGGGCCCAGCTGGTTGGCCCCCAGACCCACAACAGCTCCCATTTTCTCAGCACCGGCCGACACATCGGCCTGAACATCCTGTTCCGCCCCACTGGATTTTTTCGGCTGTTTCACCAATCCCTGGATGAGATCACCGATGGCTGGTATGACGCCTGCGATGTACTGGGTCCGGATCTGATGAAGCTCAGCGATGCACTGCAGGAGCAGATGTCATGGTCGGCCATGACTTCGCTGGTTGAACAGTTCCTGCTTTCGAGAGTGCGTGGTTCGCGCCCTGCCAGTGCCGTCACCCAGGTGGCCGCGGAAGTTGCCAGTCGCCCCGATGGCCCGGATTTCAGAAGTCTCGCCGGCTCCTGCGGCATCAGCGAGCGGCAGCTCGAGCGTCAATTCCTTCAGCAAGTGGGCATGTCGCCGAAACGCTTTGAACGGGTTGTCCGCTTCAGGAGCGCACTGCAGTCCAAAGCCAGTTCAACATCCGTCACCTGGACCAGGGTGACGCAGGATGCCGGCTACTATGACCAGAATCACCTGATCAAGGACTTTCGAGACCTCACGGGGGCCACGCCTTCCGCCTATCTGCGTTCGATCTCGCCGTCTCCCGATGCGGAGATGTTCGATCTCAACTGATCGTTTGGGTCTCTCGCCTCGCTCCGTGCCTTGATGGGCAATCAGAGCAACGCGCCAGTAACCCCGCGTCGCGATTCGATACTGCAATCTGTAAAAAAAGGCAGCAGCGCAGCCGTCTGGATCCCGCGCATTCACCATCGGCATCCGGTTGTCGTGTTCTTACTATTCCAGTCTCGCCCTGCATCTTAAAAAGCACGCGGTATCGCGGGGCTGACATCGGCGCTGCCGATCTCGGCGGGGCATCCGCGGATATCGACAAGCAATTGGAGGAATAGGATGAAGAGGGATTTCGGAGACTTTACCGACGGGGCGTGGGCACTTTTTTTTGCGCGCGTCATTCTTGGTATCGACTTCCTGATGGCGGGAATATGGAAGGTGTTCACCTTGGGGCCCGCAGAGCATGTAAAGCGCTACTTCCTGCCGGCGGCAGACACATTTCTTCCCACTTGGTCCCTGTGGACCGTGGGCTCAAGCATTCCGTTCATTGAGCTGGCGACCGGCGCCATGCTGGTGGTGGGCCTGAAAACCCGGACGGCCTGCATCGTGATCGGCTTCGTGCTGGCAATCGTTGCCTTTGGCCACCTGCTGCTGCAGCCGCTCTTCTCATTCAATACGCATCTGTTTCCCCGCCTCGTGCTGCTTCTTTTCCTGCTTTCCATGCCCAGGAAAGACGACCGGCTATCGATCGACCGGCTGCTGGCGTTGCGCATCCGCGCTTGATCCCGCCCCTTCGGGTGGACCAGCTGTCCGCTTTTCTTTCCGGGAGCAGCCGGGTGTCGTCTTCTTACTATTTCGATGCCGCCCTCGATCGTAAAAAGCACGCTGATTGACGGGGCAGGTTCGAGGCCGGTCGCGCTTGCGTGGTCGACATCATGCGAATCGCATGGGCTTTGCTACTGCTTAAAAAAAGTACATCAAGGGGAGTAATCATGAGACGGGAATCCAATCTTCTGCTGGCCGCGGCCATTACGACTGTATTGTTGCCAGCTGCAGCCAGCGCCCAGGGCCTTGAGGAAATCGTTGTCACTGCGCAGCGTCGCGAGCAGAGCCTTCAGGACGTGCCCATCTCCGTGACGGCGGTCACCGGCGAGGCCTTCGCTGAAGCGGGATTCTCCGACGTCGAGGACATGGCAAGCTTCGTACCGAACCTCATCATGAGGGATGGCTTCGTGGGCCAGTCGATTGTCGTCCGCGGCATCGGCACTTCCACTCTCAACGAGGCTTTCGAACAGGCTGTCGCCACGTTTGCCGACGGCGTGTACTACGGACGCGACAATTTGAGCCAGAGTGCAGGCTTCGACCTCGAACGCGTTGAAGTCGTGCGTGGGCCCCAACCTACCTTTGCCGGCCAGAGTGCGACCGCCGGGGCCATCAACATCATCACCCGCAAGCCGGGAGAAAAGTGGGATGGCTCCGCATCGGCAGGCTTCGGCAGCGACGAGGAGAAGACCGTTGATGCTGCCGTGGGCGGGCCGGTAACGGATACCTTTGGCGTACGCGTTGCAGGCCGCTACTACGAGCTGGACGATGCGGGCTATCACTCGGTCGTCGGCAACATTCCCCAGGGCGTGAAGGAAAACAAGGCAGCACGCCTGACCGCCGTATGGAAGCCGACAGACACCGTCGATGTGACCTTCAAGTACGAATACCAGAACGTCTGGCAACGGGGTACGCCGAATGAGTACACCGTTTGTGAGTTGCGGCCTTCATTGAGCACGGCGAACCAGGTGGTTGCCCCGGGCCTGCCTGCCCTGTGCGCCCTTGATGTAGCTGTCAACGGGATGAGTCTCGCGCTGGATGGCAGCCGTGCAACGGGCGGCACGCTCGATGCGCGCGCCGCCGTGGAAGCCCTGAATGCCGCGAGCGGTGCTGCACCCGGAAGCCCCAACTACTGGGGTTACAGCGCACCTGGTTTTCCGGGCGGCATCGAGAACATCGCGCGCAACCTGAACCAGGTGGACGAATACAACAAGAAGGAAGACCGTGACTTCCAGGCGGATATCTTTTCCGTAGCGCTCAACTGGAACGTCGGCAACCTGACTCTGTCGACGAATACTTCTCTCGTCCAGTACGACAAGGAGGACTGGCTCGATCCGGACGACAGTTCATTTGCGGTCTTCAACGATCATCGCCTCGAGGACTTCGAGCAATTCGGGCAGGAGGTCCGGCTGGCCTCCGGGACTGACCAGGTCTTCTCCTGGATGGTCGGTGCGTACTACCAACAGCACGACCTCAAATCGCGTATCGACGTTTATCTGCCCCGTGTGCTCATCGATCCGGCGCTCATTCCGGCGGGCCTGACCCCGCGTGCGACTGCCTTCGGCGGTACGCTGACGGAAGACTCGACCTGGATCAGCGGGTTTTTCGCGACCACATGGAATGTGACGGATAATTTCCGGATCAATCTGGGTGGGCGCTACCAGGACGCATCGAAGGACGGCAGGCTGCCTGCGGAAGTGGCCTACCTGCCCAGCAACTCCAACGTCTATGGGCCGTTCCAGCGCTTTCCGGACAACCGGGAAGCGAAGGGAACTGTATCCAACAGCGACTTCCTGCCTGAAGTGGGCGTCGAATTCAATGCCACTGACAACGTCATGCTGTATGCGAAATATGCAGAAGCATTCAAGAACGGCGGCTTCGTGATGTCGCCCCCGGTGGGTGGTGGTTTGCCATACGCCTTCACGTACGCCCCGGAGCGCGCGGAGGGCTTCGAGGTTGGCTACAAGGCCCGGCTGTTCGACAACCGCATGGAGTTCAATGCCGCGGCGTACTACACGAAGTACACCGACCTGCAGGTGTCGATCTTCATCAGCTCCATCGGCCAGTTCATCACGACGAATGCAGCCGAGGCCCATACGCAAGGCCTCGAATTCGACGGTCGCCTCGCCGTGACCAATGACTTCACCCTCGGGTTCTCGGGCGTCGTGGGTTCTGAAGCACAGTACGACGTCTACGATGGCGCATCCTGCAATTCACTCGAAGCCAAGAGATGGGCAGCGGCACCGCCGCCCTGGCAGGCCGCCGATGCTTGCCGCGCCGACCGGTCGGGAGTGGCTCTGCCCTACGCGCCGGAGTGGAGTGTCAGCCTGAATCCCGAGTACAGGCTTGATCTCAACCAGAAATACAGCTTGAAGCTGGGCGCCAACATGATGTTCTCGGACGGGTTCACCAATTGGGATGACGAGGATGACAGGGGGCCACCGGCATCGGGGACGTTGATCGGGGCTTTTGATCGGATCGATGCACGCGTCGCGCTGGTGCCTGCCGAAGGCAACTGGGAGTTTGCGCTGTACGGTCGCGACTTGACCGATACCAGACTGGTCGTCGGCAACGCGCCGGACTTCCAGCACAAGTCCCTGGATCCCACGATCTACGATTCAGGCGGCATCGCGCGGGAGAGGGGGCGCCGCTACGGCGCACAGGTGACCTTCCGCTTCGGCAACTGATGGCGGGATTTTTCTGCAGCTTCTCCCTGTGCCCTGCCTTGGTCCCCCTCGGCAGGGTTTTTTTTTGCAACCACCTGACCGTACAGTCATGGCCGCGGACGAAGCAGCGTTGAAGGTTTTCTATCTACCAGACGGCAGCTCGGCGGCGGAAGAAAGCGGTCGCTGGCGCAGCATCTCCCCGAGAAGATCGCGGAACGCCGTGATCTTGCGCGGAGTGAGTTTGCGGCTTGCCTGCACGATGTAGACGGTGCTCGTCAGGCCCGTCCAGCGGGGCAGCACTCGCACCAGCGTGCCAGCTGCCACTTCCGCATCTGCAATGAAAGAGGGCAGTGCCCCGATGCCGCTCCCCGCCTTCAATGCTTCGCGGATGAAGGACATGTCATTTCCGACAATGCGGAGCCGCGCATCGCCAATCGCCTTCGTCAGCTGACCGCCAAGCACAGCCTGTTGTGCGCCTCGAAATGCAACCCACTCGTGGTGCCGCAGTTCCGCCATCGTTCGGGGGGTGCCTTTCCGCAGAAGATAGGCAGGCGCGGCGTAGAGCTGAAAGACTATCGCTCCCACTTTTTGCACTACCAGCGACGAATCACGCAGGGCCTTCACCGAGACCCTCAAGGCGAGATCCATGCCCTGGCCGACCATGTCCACGACTTCGTTGGTCAGGTGCACATCGACGTGCGTTGCGGGATAGCGCGCGGTGAAGCGGGTGGCTGCTTCTGCCAGTACCGCCGCACCGAGATCCGCAGTGGAGGTGATCCGCAACGTACCGGACGGCAGTTCTTCGCGCTCAGGCAGATCAGCCAACGATCCTTCAAGGGACAACAAGGCGCCGGCAACCCGGTCGTAAAGCGCGGCGCCCGCAGTGGTGACTGCAACGCTGCGGGTCGTGCGATGGAACAGCCGCACGCCCACGCTGGCTTCGAGCGCCGCTACCGCCCTGCTCACTGTCGAACGCGGTACACCCAGGCCCGTTGCAGCAGCGGAGAAGCTGCCAGTGTCGCGGACCGCGACGAACGCACGGACCAGGTTGAGATCGATTGTTGCCATTTCGCACCACAGAAAACCGGAACCAAGTATTGTTCCTTGAATGGCACGGATGCAAGCTGGCCTCCTCACAACGGAGACAGCCATGACCACTTCCCCCTTACTCGTTACCGGTGCAGCGGGCAACCTCGGCCGCCGCGTTCTCGACCTGCTGCTCGAACAGCAGGCCGGGCCGATCATTGCCACTACCCGCAAGCCGGAAGCGCTTGCCGACTATGCAGCGAAGGGTGTGGACGTGCGGCAAGCCGATTTTGAAAACGAGGCTGGATCGGCACAGGCATTCCGCGGTGCAGTGCGCGCTCTGCTCATCAGTACGGACGCGCTCTTTCAACCGGGCCAGCGCACTGCCCAGCATCTCGCGGCTTTGCGGGCGATGGAAAAGGCCGGAGTGCGCCACGTCGTCTACACATCGTTCGTCAATCCGCATCCCGGCACGGCGGTGCGGATCTCGGCTGATCATCGCGAGACAGAAGCGGCGCTCGCGAAGTCAGCGTTCGATTTCACCATCCTGCGGAACAACCTTTACATGGATCTCATGTTGAGGGCCCTGACTCCGGCTGTTGCTTCCGGTCAACTGGTGAACGCGCGAGGCACCGGTGCAGCAGGTTTCGTGACGCGCGAAGATTGCGCCAGGGTTGCCGCGGCAGCGCTTTCCGGCAACATCACTGGTCGACAGACGCTGGACGTGACCGGCCCGGCCGCGTTGACGAGCGAGCAGGTTGCTTCGATCACAAGTCAAGTCAGTGGACGGCCGGTGAAGAATGTCTCCATTCCTCCGGACGCCTTGCGCGACGGCATGATCAAGCAGGGCCTGCCACCCCCGGTCGCGGACTTGCTGCTGGGCTTTGACCTCGGTGTACAGAGCGGCGATTTCGCGGTGGCCACGGACGTGGTGCAGAAGTTGACGGGCCAGGCTCCCCAGTCGTTGCAGGAATTCCTGATCGCGAATCGCTCGGCCCTTATGTCTGCCTAGAACAGCCGTTGCGGCTTTCGCCTGCTGTCACTTACGATGCGCTGTCGGCCTGCCGGGTCGACAACAATTCGAAATTGCAGGGGGCAAATAGATGAAAGGTCAAGTCAAGGCACTGGCATGCATGGTGCTTGGATCGCTGTATGGCGTTGGGGCGTCTGCGGCACAACCCGCGCCGGCTTTCGTGCCTGTCACGGATGCGATGCTGGAAAATCCCGATCCGGCCAACTGGATGATGTGGCGCAGGACCCAGAACAGCTGGGGCTACAGCCCTCTCAAGCAGATAGACAAGCGCAACGTCGGCAAGCTGCAGCTGGTCTGGACGCGAGGCCTCGGTCCTGGCGTTCAGGAAGGCACACCGCTCGTCTACAACGGCACGATGTACTTCCCGCACCCCAGCGATCTGGTGCAGGCGCTGGACGCCGCAACGGGTGATCTCAAGTGGGAGTACAAGCGCACGTTGCCGGATGACCTTGGCAAGTATTTCCCGGCGCCGACGGCCAATCGCAACCTGTCGATCTATGGCAACCTGATCATCGATACGAGCTCCGATGATTTTGCCTTCGCCCTGAATGCCGAGACCGGCAAGCTGGCGTGGGAAACGAAGATCCTCGATTACCACACCGGTGCACAGCAGACTTCGGGTCCGCTGATCGTCAAGGGCAAGGCGATTTCCGGCCGGGGCTGCGAGCCGGAAGGCGGCCCGGATGCATGCGTGATCGTTGCGCACGATGCCGTGACGGGGAAGGAGATCTGGCGTACGCGCACCATCCCGCGTCCAGGTGAACCCGGTGATGCAAGCTGGGCGGGGCTGCCTGATGAAGCACGCTGGCACGTCGGCACCTGGATGGTTCCCAGCTACGATCCCGAACTGAACCTCATCTTCATCGGCACGTCCGTCACCTCGCCGGCGCCCAAGTACATGCTCGCGGGCAACGATAAGGAATATCTGTTCCACAACTCGACGCTCGCGCTGAATTCGGACACCGGCAAGATGGTCTGGTACTACCAGCATCTCGTCGATCACTGGGATCTCGATCATCCCTATGAGCGGCTGCTGGTCGATACGGCAGTGACACCTGACAAATCGCAGGTCACCTGGATCAATCCACGCCTCAAGCCGGGTGAGCGCCGCAAGGTGCTCACGGGTATTCCCGGCAAGACGGGTCTCGTCTATACGCTCGATCGTCAGACTGGCGAATTCCTGTGGGCGCGTCCCACGGTCTATCAGAACGTCGTGGGCAACATCGACGGCGCGACGGGCAAGGTGATTCCGAATCCGGCAACAGTGATGAAAGGCGTAGGCGATACGGTCATTGCCTGCCCGAGCTCTGGGGGCGGCAAGAACTGGCCCGCCGGCGCTTACAGCCCGCTGACCAATACGATGTACTACCCGTTGCGGAATACCTGTTCGTCAGTGACCGCGATCATGGAGAAGCCGAGCCAGGAATCGCTTTACGCGATCGCACGTAAACCTGTCGAGGTTCCGGGGGGTGGTGAGCTTGGTACGGTGCAGGCCATCTCCGTTGAAACCGGCAAGGTGACGTGGAAGTTCGACCAGCCGGAAATTCCTTTGTCGCTTGTTGCAACAGGCGGCGGGCTGCTGTTCGGCGGCGATGCGGATGGACACTTCCGCGCGTTCGACCAGAACACCGGCAAGGTGCTGTGGGAGATCAACCTGCATTCACCGGTCGGCGGCTATCCCGTGACGTACAGCGTGAACGGCAAGCAGTACATCGCTGTCAGCACCGGAACCACGTTGGGCGGTGCAAGAGCGGGAGCGGCCGGACAATCGGTCGTGCCTCCGAGCGGCCTGTTCGTGTTTGCGTTGCCGGAGTAACGCACAGCGTATTCAGTTGGAATGGGCAGGGACTGTGCTTCGCACAGTCCCGATAAACAATGTTTCCGGGGATTGCATGAAAGCAGGCAAACGCGTTCGGGTCTCGGTGTTGGCCGCTCTGGCTGCGGTGACGACAGGTGCGGGTGTGGTTCTGGCGCAGCAGCAGCCGTTCACGCCCGTGACGGATGCAATGCTGGAAAAACCCGATCCTGCGAGCTGGCTCATGTGGCGGCGCACGCAGGATAGCTGGGGCTACAGCCCCTTGAAGCAGATCAATCGGCGCAACGTGAGCAAGCTGCAGCTCGTGTGGACTCGCAGTCTCGGGCCGGGCGTCCAGGAGGGGACGCCCCTGGTGTACGACGGCACAATGTATTTCCCCAACCCGAGTGACCTGATCCAGGCGCTGGACGCCACCACGGGCGAGCTCAAGTGGGAGTACAAGCGCAAGATTCCGGATGACGCCGGCAAGTATTTCCCGGTCCCGGCGATCAACCGCAATCTGGCCATCTTCGATCGCTACATCCTTGATACCAGCATCGACAACTATGCTTTCGCTCTCGATGCGGAGACGGGCAAGCTCGCGTGGGAAACCAAGATCCACGATTACCAGAGGGGAGCGCAGCAGACCTCGGGTCCTATCATTGCCAAGGGCAAGATGATCAGCGGACGAGGGTGCGAGCCCGAGGGGGGGCCTGATGCCTGCGTGATCCTGGCGCACGATGCGAAGACGGGCAAGGAGCTGTGGCGCACGCGCACGATTCCGCGGCCGGGAGAGCCCGGCGATGAAAGCTGGGGTGGCCTCCCGGATGAGGCGCGGTGGCATGTCGGAACCTGGATGGTCCCGAGCTATGACCCCGAGCTGAATCTCATCTACGTCGGCACGTCAGTCACCTCGCCGGCGCCGAAATACATGCTCGCCGGCAATGACAAGCAACACCTGTTCCACAACTCGACGCTGGCGCTGAATGCGGATACCGGCAAGATCGTCTGGTACTACCAGCATCTCATCGATCACTGGGATCTCGACCATCCCTTCGAACGGCTTTTGATTGATACCGCGGTAACGCCTGATCCAGCAGAAGTCACGTGGATCAATCCTCGCCTCAAGGCGGGCGAGCGGCGCAAGGTGATGACAGGCATTCCCGGCAAGACGGGCCTCGTCTACACGCTAGATCGCCAGACAGGTGAGTTCCTGTGGGCACGGCCTACGGTGTATCAGAACGTCGTGGGCAGCATCGACGGCGCCACCGGCAAGGTCACCGTCAATCCGGCCACCATCATGGAGGGCGTGGGCAAGACTGTAACCGCCTGCCCTGGAGCGACAGGCGGCCGCAATTGGCCCGCGGGTGCTTACAGTCCCGACAGCGGCCTCATGTACTTCCCGCTGCGGGATTCCTGTTCGACAGTGACTTCCGTTGCCGAAAAGCCCAGCCAGGATTCACTGTATGCCTTCGCCTCCAAGGCGGCGGCCGTGCCGGGTGATGACGGCAAGATGGGGAATATCCAGGCGATCTCCGTCGCCACGGGCAAGGTCAAATGGAAATTTGACCAGGACGAGGTGCCGTACTCGCTGCTCACGACAGGCGGTGGGCTGCTGTTCGGTGGAGATGAGCACGGCAATTTCCGCGCGTTCGACCAGGACAGTGGCAAGGTGCTCTGGAAGTTGCAATTGAACGGACCTGTCGGTGGATATCCGGTCACTTACAGCGTCGACGGTCGTCAGTATCTCGCGATCAGCACGGGCCTGACGCGTAGAGGCACGCCTGCGGGACCGGTGACCTCCGTCGCGCCGGCCAGTATCCTGTACGTGTTCGCGTTGCCGGAATAAACAGCATCAGGGCAGCTCCCTGCAACGCAAGGTGCAGGGAGTGACGGTGCTCCAGGGATTCCTCACTGATGACCACGCTGACCCTTGCAGATATCGAGGCCGCAGCGGAACGCATTCGTCCGTACGTTCATCGCACCCCGGTCCTGACTTCCACGCAGCTGAACGAACGTTTCGGTACGCAGCTGTTTTTCAAGTGCGAGAACCTGCAGAAGACCGGTTCCTTCAAGGCTCGCGGCGCCCACAACGCCGTGTTCTCCCTGTCGGATGAGGTGGCAGCCAGAGGCGTCGTCACGCATTCCTCGGGCAACCATGCCGCGGCGCTTGCATTGGCTGCGCGACGACGCGGTATTCCCGCGACGGTCGTGATGCCGTCGAATGCATCGGCCACCAAGAAGGCGGCAGTGGTCGCGTATGGTGCAACGCTGATCGAGTGCGAACCCACGCTCAGCGCACGCGAAGCGACGGCGTCAAGGATTCTCGCGGAGACCGGCGGCACGCTTGTTCACCCTTACAACGATTTTCGGGTAGTGGCGGGGCAGGGGACGGCCGCTCTCGAATTGCTCGGCGAGCATCCCGAACTTGAATTGCTGCTGGCGCCCGTCGGGGGTGGCGGGTTGCTCGCAGGTTCTGCAATCGCTGCGAAGACGTTGCACCCTGAAATTCGTGTGATCGGCGTCGAACCCGAGATCGCGGATGACACCTACCGTTCATTCCACGGCAATACACGCGTGACGTTGAATTCTTCCACCACCATCGCGGATGGCCTGCGTGGGTCCATCGGCGAACGCAATCTCGAAATGCTCCGTACCCATGTCGACGACGTAGTCACGGTGAGTGAAGCAGCCATTCTTGAAGCCACGCGTTTTTTCTGGGAACGCATGAAAATAGTGGTCGAACCGTCGGGTGCGGTACCACTGGCCGGCATCCTGAGCGGCAAGATCGCAGTTGCCGGAAAGCGCGTGGGTGTGATCATTTCCGGCGGCAACGTCGATCTCGACGCGTTGCCCTGGATCAAGGCCGGCTGACTCAGCCGGTTCCTGTCAGCGGGTCCAGCCGCAGCCGGACATTGCCGGCGCTGTCCAGCAGCAAGAGCTTTGTGTTTTCTATTTTCCAGGAACGTACTTCCCGCAGGGCGCGCAGGTACCGGTCTTCCTGGTCCATGAGTGCAGGCACGCACGCCATTCGCGTCGAGGCGAGTTCGCCAAAGCGGATGGAATTGGCCGCGATCTGCACTTCGCCCGAGAAACGGTTGCAACCGCCGCGCCCGGAAGCACGGTCGGCATCGATGTCCAGCGTCGACTGTGCATTGTCGATGACGCCGCGGCCATCGATGTCTTCTGCAAGCCAGCGGGTGCCTTCGAGGGTGGGCATGGAAACGCAGCCGGACAAGAGGATGAAAGCGCAGGCTGACGCGTAACGCATTGCATCTCCTCAGAGGGGCAGTTCGGCCTCGTACACAATCACGGCATCGCCCTGGATGCGGACCGATTGCACCACACGACCGCTGCACGCCACATCGACATCGACGATGCCGGGGCGGCGCATCGATTCTCCCTGGCGCCCGCGGAAACGGGCGACGCCGTCCGTCGAGGCCAGCAGGCCGTGATTGACGAGATAAGCGCCGAGCATCCCGTGCGCATTGCCACTGACCGGGTCTTCCGGAATACCGATGGCGGGACAGAACATCCGCGATTCCGTGCCGGCCGCAAATCCTGCTTCCGGAGTATCCGTGAGCGCGAACACGAAGAAGCCCTCTGCGCCCACGTGAGGGGTCAGGCGCAGCAGATCTTCGAAATCAGGTTTCAGGGAAGTAAGCAGGTCCGGGGAATTGAGGCCGATCAACAGCCGCGTGGTGCGCTTCGCCATGATCTGCATAGGGCAGTCTTCGTGCAGCGTCGGACTCGAGATGCCGAGCGCGTTCAGCACGGCTTTCCGGTGCACATCGCTGACCACTGGCCCAAGGGACGGCGGGCTCTGGGTGATGGCAACCCGGTAATCGCCATCGACCTGGTCCACTTCGATCTCCACGATGCCGATGCCCGTTCGCTGGCGAAGAATCTTCTTCGGCTTGCCGTGGACTTTCGCCCGCACATACTGCGCGGCGACAGTGACATGACCGACGAAGGAGACTTCATGGCGCGGCGTGAAAAAGCGCACCTGCAGATCGTGATCGTCCGCCTCCGGCTCCAGCACGAAGGCCGTCTCGGCGACATTGAGTTCTGCCGCGATGGTCTGCATTTCCGTATCCGACAGGCTGTCGGCATCGAGGACGACGGCGGCAGGGTTACCCCCGAAACGTTGCCGGGTAAAGGCATCGACATGGAACAGCCGGCAGCGGCGCGATGTGGTCATTGAATTCAATCTCCCTTCGCGCCGGATTTATCGTGCATCGCCGGTCGCTGTAAACAATGCAGGGTGCCGTTATCGCCGAAGGCGGGGGCGGACGTCAATCGACAGTCAGAAGAGGAGAAGGCTGACTATGTCAGCAAGTAGGCCTGCCGGCAGGTAGGTCACGGACGTGACAGGTAGGCCTGCCGGCAAGTCAGAGTCCGGGCGACGAAGCGGCCTGATGTTTCTGCTTGTCTATATCTCTCCTGATTCTGGCCTGTCGCTAGACCTACTTGGCGAAAGCCCTACCTGCCGTCAGGCCTACTTGCCGACGTAGTCGGCCTTCTCTTAACCGCTCGTTGCGCTCTATACTCCGCCCTGCCTTGGGGTGGTCCTCGAAGGACCTGAGATGCCGGTGTCATGCAGACCGGTGAACCCGTTGAACCTGATCCGGTTAGTACCGGCGTAGGGAGCAGGTATGCCTTTCGGCCATCGTCCGTCGTCGAGCTGCTCATCCTTAGCCGGTGCCCGGGTCCTTATGGAGGATCTGGAATGCGCTTGATGGTCCGGGAATTTCCGCTGCGTGCCCTGGCATTGCTGCCTTTTACGTTTGTCGCCACGCAGGCCGTACAAGCCGCTGAGCGCGGTGTGCAGCTGGATGAAGTGATCGTGACGGCGACGTTGCGCCCACAGGTGCTGACGCAAGTGCCTGCCAGCGTCACCGTCCTGGACCAGCAGACACTCGCAGACGCCGGGCAACAGCATTTCCAGGATGTTCTCGCGCTGGTGCCCAATCTCAACTGGGCAGGCGGGACCTCGCGGCCGCGCTATTTCCAGATTCGCGGCGTGGGCGAGCGCGAACAATACGAGGGAGCGCCGAATCCTTCGGTGGGCTTTCTCATCGATGACATCGACTTCAGCGGTCTCGGCATGCCTGCGACGCTGTTCGACGTGGCGAGGATTGAAGTGCTGCGCGGCCCCCAGGGCACCCGCTACGGTGCCAACGCGCTCGCCGGGTTGATCGCGGTCCACAGCAATGAACCGGGACAGGCTCCCGACTATTCCGTCGAAGGCACCTTCGCAGACTACGGGACGGGTTCACTCGGAATCGCAGCCACCGGGCCCGTGACCAGCCTCGATTCAAGCTGGCGCCTGGCCGTGCAGAAATATCGCAGCGACGGTTTCACGCAGAACGGGTATCTCGACCGGAACACCAATGCGCGGGATGAGCTGACCGGTCGCTTCAAGTGGCATTGGCAGGCAGGTGCGGATACCGAGCTCGACCTGACCGTGCTGCACGCAGACCTCGACAACGGTTATGACGCGTGGACGCTCGACAATTCGCGAACCACGCTTTCCGATCGCCCCGGTGAGGATTCGCAGCGAGCGACCGGAGCATCAGTGCGTCTCAGGTCGGCGTTGGGTGCGTATGACCTGACGGCAATCGCTTCCTATGCCGACTCGAAGAGCGTCAACAGCTACGACGCGGATTGGGGCAACGCAGTGAGCTGGGCGCCCTACATCTATGACTACTTCGGCAGTTCATTCCGGGACCGAAAAACGGCCAATCTCGAATTGCGCCTCGCATCGTCCGCTGCCAGCGCGCCTGGAGATATCGCGTGGCTTGGTGGTGTGTATGTGCTCGACATGCATGAAGCCGGGCGCGATCTCCTGGTGGGCGAGTATGCCGATCCATCCGATCCAACCTATGACGGCGTGTCGGACGATGCACTCGCGAACCGCTACACCGCCACGAATATCGCGGCGTTCGGCCAGCTTGACGGTGTGTTGAGTGATCGCTGGCGCTGGTCCGCGGGACTGCGTATCGAGCAGCGCAGTGCGCACTATCGTGACAATGGGATCTGGGACGGAACGGCCCAGCAGACTGATCTCGATGACCGCAACCGCATGGTCGGCGGCCAGTTCTCACTGAGTTTTGATGTATCTGCGTCGACGAGTACGTATGTATCCCTGTCGCGTGGCTACAAGGCAGGTGGATTCAACCTGGGCGGCGTGCCTGAGGGAGGGCGCTACTTCGATCCCGAGTATCTGTGGAATCTGGAGACCGGCCTCAAGACCAGCATCCTGGATGGCCGCGGCTATGTGGACGCTGCGCTTTTCTACGAAGCGCGGCGCAACCTGCAGGTGCGGACGGGCAAGCAGCTCGACCCCGCAAATCCCGGCACGTACGTGTTCATCACCGGCAATCTGGATCGTGGCTACAACGCAGGGTTTGAAGGCACGCTGCGCTATTTCCTGACACCCGCCATCGAGATCGGCGGTTCGATAGGACTCCTGCGTACGGAGGCCAGCGGAGGCGTGGATGAGGCAGGGTTGCCTGTTCCTGCACGTGAACAGGCTCACGCGCCTGAGTACGAACTGGGCGCCTATGGCACGTGGCGGCATGCCAGCGGCTTCATGGTCCGCGCGGATTTCAATGCGAAGGACAACTTCTATTTCGATGTTCCCACCGACCACAATATGCAGTCGCACGCCTACTCGACTGCCAATCTGAAGGTGGGCTACGAGCAACCGGGCTGGAATGCCTATCTCTGGGTCAGGAACCTGTTCGATGCGGACTACGCGGTACGGGGTTTCTACTTCTACAACGAGCCGCCTTTCTACGACAAGAAGCTCTACCTGCAGCCCGGTGACCCGCGTCAGGTGGGCGTCACCTTCAACTGGAATTTTCTCTAGCCCGGAGTTCCCATGCATACCGCAATCGAAATCAGCCTGTATCCGCTTGAGTCCGAGTTCATTCCACCGATCCAGGATTTCATCGACCGGCTCAATACCTATCCGGAAATCCGCATCACGACCAATGCGATGAGCACCCAGATCGCGGGCGAGCATGCGCGACTGTTTGAAATCCTGGGCAAGGAAACAGCCGCCAGCTTCCGCCAGGCGGGGCGAAAAGTCTTCGTGATGAAGATCCTCGGCGGCGAAGCGTAATGCAGGCACTGCGGCGTCTATAGCGCTCATGCCGTCCTGGCTGCAACAACTGTTTGGCACATCGCCTGCGGAGGCGGTGGCCGTGCTGCTTGCGCTTGCGTACCTCGTCCTCGCCGTGCGACGGAGTCTGTGGTGCTGGCCGTGTGCCTTTGTCAGCACCGCGATCTACTTCGTGCTGTTCGCCCGTGCGGGCTTGTACATGCAGACGCTGTTGCAGCTGTTCTATATGGCGATGGCTGTTTATGGCTGGCGCGAGTGGCGGCGCGGACAGACTGATGCAGGGCAGTTGGACATCGCCAGCTGGCCTGCACGCTGGCATCTCATCAGTGCTATCGGGGTAATTGCAGCAAGCCTGCTGAACGGCTGGCTTCTCACGCGTTACAGCACTGCCGAGTCACCGTATCTCGATTCCTTCGTCACTTGGGGCAGTGTGCTCACTACCTGGATGGTTGCGCGCCGCGTGATCGAGAACTGGCTGTACTGGATCGTCGTCGATGCGGTGGCTGCGTGGCTGTATTTCACGCAAGGACTGAATGCAACGGGGCTGCTGTTCATCGCCTACATCGGCATCGTCATTCACGGCTACATCGTCTGGTTGCGCGAGCAACGGTTGCAGGCCGGCAACGGGGTCGCGTGATGGAGCCCGGTTCGCAGCCCGTTCCTGCGGTGGCAGCCATTGCGGCCCGCGTCCTCGGTCTGCCCGTTACTGCCATCGAGCGGACGATGAGGATCAAGGGCGGCCTCACGAACGAAAGCTGGCTTGTGGTCGCAGAGGGCCAGCAGATCGTCATCCGTATCAGTACGGGTGATGAGCAGGCACTGCAGATCAACCGGGTGAGTGAGAGCCGTGTGCTGGCCGCAGTCGAGCATGCGGGCATCGGCGCGGAAATCCTGCTTTGCAGCCCTGAAGAGCGACTGCTCGTGACGCGGTATATCCCGGGCAGGATATGGACGCAGGAAGAGGCGGCGCATCCCGACAATATTCGCAGGGTGGCGATTCTGCTCAAGCGGCTGCACTCGATGGAGCCTCCACAGGGAGTCGCCAGAACCGATCTGCCAGGCATTCTGGAGGGTTACTGGCGCACGCTCGAAGAACGGAATCATGCCGATCCTGAGGGAGGCTGGAATCGTGATGAGCTGAGGGAAGTGGCTCGCGCGTTTTCCGATGGAGCGGTGCATTGTTTGTGTCACAACGACGTTCACCATCTCAATCTCGTCGATGCCGGCCGGCTGTGGCTGCTCGACTGGGAATATGCGGGCATAGGCGATCCCTGCTTTGATCTGGCGTCAGTCTGCTGCTACCACCACTACGGGAAGGAGCAGCGCAGGCAGCTTCTGCTCGACTACTCCGGCCACGATGATTGCGCTGCCTATGCTCGACTCGAACTTGCCTGCTGGCTGTTCGACTACATCCGGCAGTTGTGGCTGGTCGTGCGGGCTGACAAGCCGTGAGCCTGCAGCCAAAGCCGGGCAGCAATTGCCCTCACCCGCACTCCCCGACCTCGGCCCTCACCCGCATTTCATGCGACCTCTCCCAAGGGGAGAGGTAAAGGTCCAGCGCGAACCCCTCTCCCAAAGGGAGAGGTAAGCACCATCCTGGTCGAACCCCTCTCCTGTGGGAGAGGGAGACGGAGTGGGTGAGGGGCTTCTGCTAGACTCGCGCGCCACGGCTAACGCGAGGATTCGGGCATGGGTTTACTGAGAGTGATTGACCGGGACGGCATCGAGCACCAGGTGCAGGGCGCCTACGGCCAGAAGATCATGGAGATCCTGCGCGAGCTCGATTACGGCGTGACCGCGATCTGCGGTGGCTTGTGTGCCTGCGCCACCTGCCATGTCCACGTCGATGGCGAGTGGTGGGACAAGCTGCCGCCGCGCCAGTCCGATGAAACCGATCTCGTCAGCGGCACGGAAGAATATGTGGCCGGCGCATCACGCCTTTCCTGCCAGGTCGATTTCACCGCGGCGCTGGACGGCATCCGCGTGAAGATCGTTTCCGAAGAATAAGTAAGGCTTTGGCTGGTTGGGCTTTAGGCCCAGCCAAGAATCTGAAAGCCCAAAGCCCAAAGCCCAAAGCCCAAAGCCCAAAGCCTATTTCTTTCCTTCTGTCTGTCTGGCCACCGCGTCAGCTGCAGCCTTGATCGCATCGGCATCACCGAGGAAGCGCCGCGAGAGCGCCTTGAGATTGGCATCGAGTTCATACGAGATCGGGACGCCGGTCGGGATGTTGAACTCGAGGATTTCATCCGGCGACATGCCGTCGAGCATCATGACCAGCGCCCGCAGGCTGTTGCCATGTGCCACCACGATCACATTGCGCCCGGCCTTCAGCTCGGGTGCAATCTGCTTTTCCCAATACGGTTTGACGCGTGCAAGCGTCTCTTTGAGGGACTCCGTTGCCGGCAAGTCCTTGGGATCGAGACCGGCATAGCGCGGGTCGAAACGCGGATGACGTTCGTCCGAAAGCTCAAGCGGCGGCGGCGGAATGTCGTAGCTGCGGCGCCAGATCTTCACCTGTTCCGCCCCGTGCTTTTCCACCGTCTGCGCCTTGTCGAGACCCTGCAGCGCGCCGTAGTGGCGTTCGTTCAATTGCCAGGCCCGCGTCACGGGCACCCACAGCAGGTCCATTTCGTCGGTGATGATCCAGAGTGTGCGGATCGCCCTCTTCAGCGTGGAGGTGAAGGCGACATCGAACCTGAAACCTTCCGCCTTGAGCAGCTTGCCCGCTGCGGCAGCTTCCTTGCGGCCCTGTTCGGTCAGGTCCACATCCACCCAGCCGGTGAACAGGTTTTCGAGATTCCAGGTGCTTTGTCCATGGCGGACGAGAACGAGTTTGCCGGTCACGAAGGATGGCCTCTATGAAGTTCAGGAACTCTTGCCGAGATCGCGGATCAGCGCGGCGAGGAAGCGACAGGCTTCGCCCCCCGTGATGCAGCGATGATCGAAGGTCAGGGACAGCGGAATGCGGCGATGGACTTCGATGCCGGTCGCCGTCGCAACGACGTCCCTCTGCAGACGACCCGTACCGAGAATGGCCGCAGCGGGTGGCACGACCAGCGGTGTCGCGTAGCGTCCGGCCAGCGTGCCGAAATTCGAGAGCGTGAAGGTGTAGCCGCGCATGTCTTCCGGCGCCACGGTGCGTTCACGTGCGGACTTGCGCAGCTGATCGACGGCGGTACGCAGTTCTGTCGTGGATTTCTTGCCGATGTCCCGGATGACGGGAACGATCAGTCCTTCAGGCGAATCCACTGCGACGGCAAGGTGGATATGATCGAACACGATCCGGCTCGGGCCAGTCGGGTCAAAGCGCGCGTTGAGGCCAGGCTCTTCCTTCACGGCTGCAGCGATGGAACGGATCAGGCGTACCGTGATGTCGGTGCCTTCAGGCCAGGCGTGGACATCGGCGTCGTCGAAGATCGTGCAGGTGGCGATCTCGTCGCGCGACAGGCTCATGCTCTGCGCCATCGCCCGCCGCGGACCGTGCAGCAGTTCAGCACCGTCATCCTTTCTGCGGCCTTTCGCTGGCGGGGCGGCCACGGGATTTCGCCGCGGAGTGGCCAGCGGCGCAGCGGCCAGCACATCATCGAGCGTGATCACGCCGTCCTTGCCGGAGCCTTGCACCTGTGCAAGATCGACACTGAGTCGTCTCGCGAGCGCTCTTGCCGCAGGAACCGCGCGAGCCTGATCACCGACCGCATGTCGCGAACGGCGCAGCAGCGATTGTTCTTCGATGACCTCGCCGGTGACCGGCATCATTCCAACGACGGTGCCTGAAGCCGGAGAGTGTTTCTCTGCGGGTGTCGCCGCCGCGGGTGCAGCTACCGACGCGGCCAGTTCGAAATCGACCAGGGGTTCGCCGGTGCCGACCACATCTCCTGCAGCGGCGTGCAGCTTCGTGATCCTGCCGTCATAAGGTGAAGGGACCTCAACGATCGCCTTGGCCGTTTCCACCGACACCATGAGCTGATCGACCTTGACCTCGTCGCCTTCCTTCACGTGCCACGTGACGATCTCGGCATCCGGCAGGCCTTCACCGAGATCGGGCAGTAGAAAGGTGGTCACGATGGGCTTCCCGGGATCAGTCGACAAAGGTGGCATGCACGGCATCGACGATGCGTGCGACGCTCGGAATGTAGTCGTGCTCGAGCTTGAAGTACGGCATCACCGTATCGTAGCCCGTGACGCGCTGGATGGGCGCCTGCAGATCGTACAACCCCTGTTCGGCCACGATGGCGGCGATCTCGGCTCCCACTCCGCAATTGCGGGCAGCCTCATGCACGATGACAAGGCGGCCTGTGCGCGCGACTGATTCAAGAATCGCTTCACTGTCGATCGGGCTGATTGTGGCAAGGTCGATCACTTCGGCGCTGATGCCTTCGGCTGCAAGCTGGGTGGCGGCCTTCAGCGTTTCGACCGTCATTGCGCCCCAGGTCACGATGGTGACGTCGGACCCTTCGCGCAGCAGGAAGCAGACATCGAGCGGGAGAGCCTTGCCGTCATCGGCGACTTCCTGCTTCGCATAGCGATAGATGCGGACGGGTTCGAGGAACAGCACCGGGTCAGGATCGCGAATCGCCGCGAGCAACAGGCCGTAGGCACGCGCGGGTGTCGACGGACAGACGACGCGGATGCCCGGAATATGCGCGAACAGGGCTTCGACGCTTTCGGAGTGATGCTCCGGTGAGCGAATGCCGCCGCCATGAGGTGTCCGGATGACCACGGGGCAGGAAAGGCGGCCGCGGGTACGGTGACGCATGCGCGACATGTGATTCACGATCTGGTCGATCGCGGGATAGATGAAACCCATGAACTGGATTTCGGCGACCGGCTTCAAGCCCTGGGCGGCCATGCCGACGCACATGCCGGCGATCATGCCTTCGGCGAGCGGCGTGTCCTGCACGCGATCCGTCCCGAACCGCTGCTGGAGTCCTGCAGTCGCGCGGAACACGCCACCGTTCACGCCGATATCCTCACCCAGCACCACCACGTTCGGGTCGTGTTGCAGCTCCCAGGCGTGCGCCAGGGTGATCGCCTCGATCATCGTTATCTGCGCCATGGCTGCGTTCAGTGCGAGCCTGAGCCGCTGTAACGACGCGCCAGCGCCTTCTGCACCGTGAGGCGCACAGGCTGATGGGCGAATACGTAGTCGAACATGGAATCCGGTGGCTGCTTCTTGAGCGCCAGGAATTCCTGCACGGCGGCTTCCACTGCCTGCGTGCACTCGTTCTTGAGCGCGAGTTCATTCGTGTCTGTCCAGCCACAGTTGGCCATGAGAAAGGCGCGCGTGCGAAGCATGGGTTCAACCAGCCACGCGGCCTTGAGCTCAGCGTCCGGGCGATAGCGCGTCGCATCGTCGGCTGTGGTGTGATCGCTCAGCCGGTAAGTTAGGGCTTCGATCACCGTGGGGCCTTCGCCCCGACGGCCACGCTCCAGTGCCTGGGCAACTGTGTCGCGGACGGCGATCACGTCATTGCCATCGACCTGCACACCGGGAATGCCTGCGGCAATGGCCTTCTGGGCAAGCGTTGCGCAAGCCGTCTGCTGCTCGAGCGGAACGGAAATCGCCCAGCGGTTGTTCACCACCAGAAACACCACCGGCAGCTGCCGTGCTCCAGCCAGGTTCATGGCTTCATAGAAGGCGCCTTCGGAAGTCCCACCGTCACCGACATAGGCGAGCGCGCAGCGCGGTTCCTTGCGGATCTTGTAGGCCATGGCTGCGCCTGCCGCGTGCAAGGTCTGCGAGCCGATGGGAACGCTCCACGGAAAATCATGGCGTGGCCCCGCAAAATCGTTGCCGCGTTCGTCGCCGCCCCAGTACGTCAGCGTTTCGACCATCCGCACGCCTCGCCAGTATTGCGTGCCGATCTCGCGATAGACAGGCGCGATGCAGTCTTCCGGCCGCAATGCGGCGCCCGCTCCGACGTGGGTGGCTTCGTGCCCGAGACAGGAAGGGTAGGTCCCGAGTTTGCCGGTGCGCTGCAGGTTGACGGCCTTGGTGTCGAAGGTTCGGGCGAGCACCATCATCCGGTACATCTTCACCATCTCGTCGGCAGACGTCGCAAACGCAGGCAGGTCGGCGACAGGCTTGCCCGCAGGATCCAGCATCTGGATGTAGTGGATCCTGAACTCCGCGACAGCTTGCAATGAATCTTCTCCCTTGGGGTGAGATGGACGGCCGGTCTTTCGATGGCGACCTGATCCGTCCGGCGGCTTCAGGGCTGCGCGCCGGCAGCATTATAACCATGCCGCCCCCGCTTGTTTTGCGGGTTTTCCGGCCTTGCAGCGGGTCAGGGTTTGTGGGGTCGGGCGAGATAGTCCTGCGACTGCATCTCGATCAGGCGGCTGCGGGTGCGCTCGAATTCGAAGGTGAGGCGCGAACCGCTGTAGAGGGTGGGCAGGGCCGCGTGCGCCGACACGATCAGCTTGACGCCGCGGTCGTAGAACTCGTCCACCAGGGCGATGAAGCGACGAGCCTGGTTTTCATGTTCGGCATCCAGAGGCGGAACATCGCTGACGAAAACCGTGTGATAGCAGCGGGCCAGTTCGATGTAGTCCGCCTGTCCGCGCGGTCCGTCGCATACCTGTCTGAAGTCGAACCAGATCACGTCTCCGGCCTGCCGCTTCGCATGCAGTTTGCGGTGTTCGATCAGGATCGTCTGGTCGGGCTGTCCCGCCTCGCCGGCAATCGCTTCGAACAGACTGCCGAGTCGGGCGTCGGTGTCAGGCGCCTTGGCGTCCAGCCAGGTGACTGCATGTTCCAGGAGGCGCAGGCGATGATCGGTACCGCCGTCCACGTGCAGGGCTTCCGTATGCTGCTCGAGCAGGCGGATCGCGGGCAGAAAGCGCGCGCGCTGCAGGCCATCCTTGTAGAGGCCGTCAGGAGGAACGTTCGAGGTGGCGACGAGCGTGACACCGCGACGAAACAGCCCGTCGAACAGCGTCCCGAGCAGCATGGCATCAGCGATATCGGAAACGAAAAGTTCATCGAAGCACAGGATGCGGGTGCGTTTCGCGATCCGCTCGGCGACGATCTCCAGCGGGTCGGGTTGATCCTTCAGGCGCTGCAGATCGTCATGGACTGCCTGCATGAACCGATGGAAATGGCTGCGCTGCTTGTTCTTGAACGGCAGGCTGTGGAAGAACAGATCCATGAGCCAGGTCTTGCCGCGGCCGACGCCGCCCCACAGATACAGCCCGCGCTCCGTCACAAGCGGGCGCCGGCCGGACAGCAGTCCGCTCAGGAAGCCCGGACTGCGGCGATTCGCGAGCAGGCGGGTGCGCAAATCGTCGAGCTTTGCCACGGCTGCAAGCTGGGCCGCATCTGATCGATGTCCCAGGCGCACGGTTTCCCGGTCGTAGAGTTCGCGGACGGCGGTCACAGGTTCTGGTAGTTCGGACCGGACCCGCCTTCAGGCGTCGTCCACGTGATGATCTCGTAAGGATCCTTGATGTCGCACGCCTTGCAGTGCACGCAGTTTGCTGCGTTGATCTGCAGGCGGCGCTCGGCACCTTCCCCCACCATTTCATAGACGCCCGCCGGACAGAAATTCTGGCAGGGATTGCCGAACTCCACCGTGCAGCGCGTCGTGCAGATGGACTGGTCGGCGACCTTGAGATGCACGGGCTGGCTTTCATCATGTGCATTGCCCGCAAAGAACACGGAGGAGACACGGTCGCGAGGGGGCAGCGTGCGCGTCGTCCATTGCCGGTCCGGTGCTTCGTAAGCGGCAAGCTTTTCAAGCTGCGCGAAGTCCGCCTTGTTGGCCCAGGTCCATGGAAGCTTTCCCGCGGTGATTGTTTCAAGCGCGCCATTGATGATTCCGCCCCAGAGACCGAGCTTGAAACCCGGTTTGATGTTGCGGACTTTATGGAGCTCGCGTCCGCCGGGCGAGCGACGCCATTGCGCATCGAAGCCAACGCTTGAGCCGGTTGCATGCGCATGGTCTGCGGCAGTGACGCCTGACCGGATCGCCTGGTGGATGCCCTTGATCTTGGGCACATTCAGCGTGCCGCCCGCATCACCGATCAGCAAAGCACCCGGCATTTCAAGCTTTGGCAGCGATTGCCAGCCCCCTGCGGCGATGGTTCTCGCACCCGCAGAGAGTATTTCGCCGCCTTCGAGCAACGGACGCACCGTCGGATGATTCTTGAACTGCTGGAACGCCTCGAAGGGCTTGAAGCGGGGATCGCGATAGTCGAGTCCCACTACGTAACCGACATATACGCGGTCGTTGTCGAGGTGGTAGAGAAAACTGCCACCGTAAGTGCCCGAGTCCACTGGCCAACCGACCGTGTGCTGAATGAAGCCGGACTGGACTCTTCCCGCAGGCAATTGCCACATCTCTTTGAGGCCCAGCCCGAACGTGGGTGGTGAGGCGTGTGCATCGAGCTTGAAGCGCTTGATGAGCTGTTTCGAGATTGAACCGCGGCACCCTTCGGCCAGCACGGTGAGTGGCGCATGAATTTCCACTCCCGGCGTGTAGTTCGGTCCGGGCGAGCCATCATGATTCAGGCCTGCATCGCCGATGCGAACGCCTTTGACGGCACCACTTTCATCGAACAGCGCTTCCGCCGCCGCGAACCCCGGAAAGACATCGATACCCAGTGCTTCAGCCTGCGTCGCCAGCCACGCAGTGAGCTGTCCCAGCGACACAATGAAGTTGCCGTGATTGTTCATCTGCGGCGGCGTCGGCAGGCGGAGGGAGCGCTTCGCCGTGAGCAGCAGGAACTCATCGCGCGTGGCGGGAACCTTCATGCCTGGATAGCTCTCTCGCCAGGCT
Source organism: Steroidobacteraceae bacterium (assembly GCA_965279735.1). Lineage (GTDB taxonomy): Bacteria > Pseudomonadota > Gammaproteobacteria > Steroidobacterales > Steroidobacteraceae > CAIUGU01. The sequence goes on from OZ257260.1 coordinate 3,989,750, forward strand.
GGCAACAGCTCCTCCAGCGGCCCGGGTTCGAGGACCGCACCCGAGAGTGAATGAGCCCCGATCGCCGCGCCTTTTTCAAGAATGCAGATGCTCCTGTCGGGAGCGAGCTGCTTCAACCGGATCGCGAACGCGAGCCCCGCGGGTCCACCTCCGACCACGACGACGTCATACGGCATGACCTCCCGATCGGTCATTCCAGCGACAAGCCCTTCAACTGTGGCACGGCTTCAAGCTGCGGCCGCACTGTCGCAGCATCGCCGACCACCACCAGAGTCGATTCCTGCATCCGCAGCTGATCGCGGGCCGCGGCACTGACCTGTTCGGGCGTCACGGCATAGAGACGAGCGATCCACGTTGTCAGCCAGTCGGCCGGCAACCCGTGCAGGTTCATGAAACTGAGCTGGCCGATCAGGCCGCCACGGGTGGCATTGCCCATCACGAAGAGGCCGTTGCGGTAACTCTTGACGATATCGAGTTCGGCAGCCGTCGGCGGTTCCTTTTGCAGTCTTTCGATCTCCTTGAAGATCTCGGTGATGGCAGGGCCCGTCGATGCAGTCGTGACATCCGCACTCTCGGTCCACAGCGAATCACGGTAGCGGGCGGACACCGAACTGCTCGGTGAATAGGCCCAGCCCTTGTCTTCACGCAGATTGGTCGTGATGCGCGATGTGATCGAACCGCCCAGCAGTGTGTTCGTCACTGACAGCGGCATGAATTCAGGATGATCCGGCGAGATCACCGGCACCCCAAGCCTGATCGTCGATTGCGGCGCGCCGGGCCGATCGATGAGCTTCGCCTGCAGACGTCGTGCGGCTTGCGGAGGATTCGTCACCGGCTCGGGTCCTCGCGGCCAATCGGCAAATGCAGCCGTAAGGGCTGTCTTGAGCGCGGCACGATCGAAACGCCCGGCCACGTAGACATGAGTACGCGCCGCACCGAAGTTGGCGGTGTAGAACCGTCGCACATCCTCGATCGTATAGGCAGAAAGCTGGGCTTCCGTCGGTAGCGTCTGGCCGAAGGGGTGATCGCCATACACCAGTTTCGCGAAAGCGGTGCCTGCCTGCGATCCGGGCTGCGAACGGTTTACGCTGAGGTTGCGTAAATAGTTCTGCTGTATACGCGGCAGTTCGCTGGCGGGCAGCAACGGTTCGCGCAGTACTTCCGCGAGCAGCTGCACTGCATCGGGCAGCGCTTCGGACAGCACGTCGAGACTTAAAGTGGCTTCATCGGCACCCACGCCGATGCCGAGCCCACCGCCCATCCGCGCGGCCGCAGTCGAAAGCTCTTCCGCAGAACGCTTGCGCGTTCCTTCTTTCATCATGTCGCCGACGATATCGGGCAGCCAGACCTGTGTCCCCTGGTTCGCACTGCCAGCGCGAACGACGACGAGGATGGTTGCCTTGGGCACGGCGCCGAATTCTACGATGGTGGTTTTGAGCCCGTTGGCGAACTCGCCTTGCTCCGGTGTAGGCAGCTGCATGGGCCGGGGCGCCGACGGAGCAGGTGGCGCTTCAGCAGCTTGCACCAGCGCGAAAGGCAGAAGAGAAAATGCGAGCATGAGGCTCGCATTCCGCAACGATGCGAAGTGTCCGTGACTCATGGTGACACTCCCGTCGCAGGAGGTTGTGCGGCTCCGGGAAAGATCTGGAAGACAGTGCGATTGGCAGGGCGCAAGTAGCGTTGGGCGGTGGTGAGCATCAGTTCCGGCGTCACACGGGCGAACTCGGCCTCGATCTGGTTGATGCGTCCGGGGTTGTCATCGAACAACGCGAAGCATGCGAGCAGATCGGCCAGCCCCAAGCGCGTACCGCCGCCCACCAGGTCATAAAGCGAAGAACGGATCTGCGTGCGGGCGCGATCCAGTTCTGCCTGCGTCACCGGTTCGCGCGTAATGCGATCGATGTTGGCATCGAAGGCCTCCAGTATTTCCGCTTCGGTATGCACGGGATCGTGGATCAATGCAGCGGTCCACAGCATGGGGCCGCTGTAGTTGAACATGTTGCCGAGCAGGTTGATGCCGCCTGAAATGTCGTCGGTCAGGCCACGCTTCTGGACAATATCCTGGTGCAGACGCGAATCGTCGCCTTGCAACAGCACCTCATCGAGCAGGCCGAACGCAAAGTGTTCCGGCGTCCAGCGGTCGGGAACATGATAGGCAAGGGCCAGGGCGGGGCGGGGAACCAGCGGATCCGTGCGGCTCGCATGGCGCTCCGCGACCTGTTCGGGTTCCTTGAGATCCGGCGTGGCCGGTGTCGGTCGGGAAGCGATCGGGCCGAAATATTTCTCGATCCACGCGCGTGCTGCACCCGGTTCAAAATCGCCAACGACCACCAGAGCCGCATTGTTCGGCGTGTAGTAGGTATTGAAGAAATCCCGGACGTCCTGCAGCGTGGCAGCATCGAGATGCTCGAGATCGCCGTAGAAGTTGTGGGCGTTGTACCAGTTCTGGTTCGCATACTGCGGCACGTCGAGCCACGGAAAACCGCCGTAAGGCCGATTGAGTACGTTCACCCGTACTTCACTTTTCACCACGCCTTTCTGGTTGGTGAGATTCTCTTCCGTAATGTCGAGGCTGCGCATCCGGTCCGCTTCTGCCCACAGAAGCGTTTCAACTGCGTTCGACGGGAAGGCTGCGTAGTAGTTGGTGAAATCGAAGCGCGTCGATCCGTTGAGCGTTCCACCCATGCTCTGCACCAGCCGGAAGAACTCGTTCTTGCCGAGATTGGCAGAGCCCTGGAACATCATGTGTTCGAACAGGTGGGCAAAGCCGGTGCGATCACGGGGCTCGATGCGGAATCCGATGTTGTAGTAAACGGCAACCGTTGCGACGGGCACCGAATGGTCTTCGGACAGGACGACCTTCAGGCCATTTGCGAGTTTGTAGTACTCGATCGGAACCTTGAGTCCTGCAGGTTGGGCCGCGGCAATTGCGCCGCTCTGCGGGACGGGGGTGCTGCAGCCAGTCGCCAGACAGGCCAGTGCGAGAAGGGCAGCTGCTATACCTCGTCGCATCGGCTTCTCCATTGCGGTCTCAAGCGGGGAGCCGCAGTAGACCACAGCGGCGTCGCAGGAGTGAAGCAGCCCAAACAACCCCGGGACTAGATCCTCAGTCCGCCGTCGATCTCGATCGTGCGGCCGGTGAAGAAGTCGTTTTCGGCGATGAAGATGGCGGCATGGGCAATTTCCTCTGCCTCACCCAGGCGCTTCAGCGGTACGGGTGCAATCGCCTTTTCGAGAATCTCGGGTTTCATCGCACTCAGGATTTCAGTGCGAGTGAAGCCCGGGGCAATGCTGGCGCTGCGAATGCCATAGCGCGCCAGCTCTTTCGCCCAGGTCACGCTCATGGCGGCGACGCCCGCCTTGGCAGCCGTGTAATTGGTCTGCCCGACGTTGCCCGCGCGGGAAATGCTCGAGATATTGATGATTGCGCCGCCTTGCGCCAGGGTGATCATGCGTTCGGCCGCTTCGCGGGCACACAGGAAGACTCCTGTCAGGTTCACGCCGATGACGGCCTGCCACTGATCCAGCGTCATCTTCGAGACGACTTTGCCTTCCTGTGCCTTGACGAGCAGGCCATCGCGCGTGATGCCGGCATTGTTGACGAGGACATCGAGCCGGCCGAAATCGTTGACGACTGCAGTGAAAGCGGCGATGACCTGCGCTTCGTCCGAAACATTGCAGAGATAGCGTTCCGCGCGGACGCCGGCGGCGGCGCAAAGCGACTTGGTTTCGTCGAGGTCGGCCGGGTTCATGTCCAGCAGCGCGATATTGGCGCCTTTCCCCGCGAAAGCGAGGGCCATTGCACGGCCGATTCCCTTGCCTGCACCCGTGATTGCCACCAGTTTCGACTGCAACAGCATGCGGTACACCTTGGCTTCGCCCGGCCGACAGACGACCGCGTTTGATCAGGACAGGTTGTAAAAAAGAGTCACTTGGGACCCATTGCGCGCAAGATGTTAGCTGGTCTTTGTGCGGCGCACAAAGAAATTAGCGGGAAGTGTGCGGGGCTTCTGACCCGGCAGGTGTCCTGGCCTCCAGGTCCGGTTCGCTCAGCGCCGAAAGAATCCTGGACCTGGCCGAATCCCGGAGCAGGGCCGCAGCGGCATTCAAGTCATCTCCTTCCGGCAGGGGCAGGACCGACAGAATCTCGACTTCGATCCGGCCCGCTCGCGGCCAGATGCTGCCCGCCGGCAAATTGTGCCGTGCCCCCTGGATCGCGACGGCCACGATCGGCATGGCGGTTCGCGCGGCGATGACGAACGCGCCGATATGAAACCGAGCGATTCCCACCTGTTCGGTGAAGGTTCCTTCAGGGAAGAACGCGAGTGATTGCCCACCCGAGGCGGCCCGCAGCAGGCGTCGGGCATCCATGCCTCCGCTGTGTCGGTTGACCCGGTCGACGAATTCCGAGCCGATCCGCCGCAGCAATGCTCCTGCAAGGGGGACGCGTACCATCTCCTTCTTGATGACGAAGCAGAAGTGCGCGGGCAGGGCGGCCTTCAGGATGACCCCGTCGAGATAGCTCGAGTGATTCGCCACGACCACACAAGGCTGGTCCGGCAGCAGATGGAGGCCCGAGACCCGGAGCGGCATGCCTGCCAGTGGCAGGAAGGTCCGCGCGGTCTGGCGGGCAATTGCGCGGCGAGCCTTGAGGCCGGGGACGATCAGCACCAGGACGAGGGTCAGGGAGCTCAACGCAACGAACACCGTCCAGACGAACAGACCGTATACGCATCGAGCCAGTCTTCCGAGCGTCCTTCTCATGCGGACATCAATGGCTGGTTGAGCGGGAATTGCGGGGTTTTCGAAGGCGGCGACATTCTGTGAACTGGTTCTCTTTATGTTAATAGACGGAACGTTCTGTGAGAGCTGTCACGCCCCCGAACTCGAGGCCGTCAGCATACTTTCCCTAATGAGTACCGCCACGAAATCTTCGGTTTATGCGAAGTCAGGTCACGGCGCCGAACGCAGCGGGGGCGAAAGCCCGTCACTGCTGGCGATCGACCGTTTTCTCGATGCCGTGTGGATGGAACGCGGACTGTCCCCCAATACCCTGTCCGCTTATCGCGCAGACCTGACCGCACTCGATCGCTGGCTGCAAAGCGCCGGCACCACGATCTCGGCTGCCAAGCGTGCAGACATTCTGGCATTCATCGCCTGGCGCGTCGAATCAGGCGCCCGCCCGCGTTCGACCGCGAGGCAGCTGTCGAGCTTCCGTCGTTTTTACCGCCATCTCATCGGTGAAAAACTGATCAAGGAAGATCCGACGGCACAGATTGCAATGCCGAAGATCGGCCGCTCCCTGCCGAAGTCCCTGACGGAAGAGGAAGTGGAAGCGTTGTTGAGTGCGCCGGCGATTCACGATCCGCTCGGGCATCGCGATCGCACGATGCTCGAAGTCCTCTATGCCACGGGCCTGCGGGTCTCCGAGCTTGTGAACCTGAAGTCGAACCAGGTGAACCTCAACCAGGGCGTCATCCGTATCGTGGGCAAAGGCGACCGCGAGAGAATGATCCCCCTCGGCGAGGAATCCGTGCGCTGGCTTGGCCAGTTTGCGCGCAGTGCCCGCCATGAAATCCTGCTCGAACGGCAGACCGACTATCTCTTCCCGACCCGGCGTGGTGATCGCATGACCCGCCAGGCGTTCTGGCACATCATCAAGCGGTATGCGCAGAAATCCGGTGTGCAGAAAGACCTGTCCCCCCACACCCTCCGCCATGCCTTTGCGACGCACCTCCTTAATCACGGAGCCGATCTCAGGGTCGTGCAGATGTTGCTGGGCCACAGCGACCTGTCGACTACCCAGATCTATACCCACGTGGCCCGCGAGCGGATGAAGGAATTGCACGCCCAGCATCACCCCCGGGGCTGATTCCCGGGTTCGAAGGTGGGGCAGGGTGCCAATCCGCGTCTGATATACTGCCGCCGGCCCCGCGGGGTCCGTTGAACCTCGTTACCCGTGGCGTGTCGTAAGAGGCGCAGATGAACAGACTTTCCACAGCCCTTCTTGCCGGACTGGCACTCATCAGTGCCGCGACGGGTTTTGCCGCAGATACCGCCAAAAGTGCCCTCACTCCCGAGCAGCGCGCGCAACTCGCCAGCAAGATTCCGGGCGCCAAGGCAGACAGCGTTCGCGAATCGCCGATCCCCGGCCTCTATGAAGTTTCAGTCGATACGAGCGTCGGCTATATCAGTGCCGATGGACGCTATGTCATCAGCGGCGACATGTTTGAAATCGCTTCCCGCACGAACCTGACCGATGTCCGCAAGGCCGATACGCGTCGCAAGATGCTGGCCAATCTCAAGGAAGACCAGATGATCATCTTCGCGCCAGCCAGCGTGAAGCACACGATCACGGTATTCACCGATGTCGACTGCGCCTATTGCCGCAAGCTGCACAGCGAAATCGGCGAGCTGAACAAGCTGGGCGTGAAGGTTCGTTATCTCGCCTATCCCCGCACGGGTCCCAACACCGTGTCGTGGGCGAAGATGGAACAGGTGTTCTGCTCCAAGGACAGGAAGGACGCTCTCACGCACGCGAAGCTCGGCGAAGACGTCAAGGCTCCGAAGTGCGGCGCTACACCGGTTGCCAGCGAATTTGCCTTGGGTGAGCAGATCGGGGTGAATGGCACGCCTGCCATCATCACCGAGACAGGCGAATATATCGGCGGCTACCTGCCAGCGGCGAAGCTGGTGCAGTACCTCGACAGCGGGCAGCGCCCGGGGCTCTGAAACCTCTGGAAGCTCCGCTTCGGGCTAGCGCTCGAGCAGCTTGAGCTTGTCGGGCTTGCCGTCCCAGTCCTTGGCATCCGCCGGGGCATCCTTCTTCTCCGTGATGACCGGCCAGTTCCTGGCCAGTTGCGCATTCAGATCCTTGAAGTGCTCCTGGCCTGCGGGCAGTTCTTCTTCCGAGAAGATGGCTTCGGCAGGGCACTCAGGCTCGCACAGCGTGCAGTCGATGCATTCGTCCGGGTCGATTACCAGGATGTTCGGCCCTTCGTGAAAGCAGTCCACCGGGCAGACTTCCACGCAGTCCATGTACTTGCATTTAATGCAGTTTTCGGTGACGACGAAGGTCATCGGCGAGCTCCAGGCGTGAACTTCAGACGGACAGCCCGGTGCGGGCAGGGCCGGTATTCTGCCAAACGCCCTGCGGACTGCAAGGACGCAATCTTCATGGGGTCATATCCGGTTGATCGGAACGGTCAGGGCCGGGGCAGGGAATGGGCCCGGTCGATCGTGTCGAAATGCAGGTCTTCCCGGCCGGCATGGCGGTCGGAGTAGTAACGCTTCAGGGCGAAATCGATGCTCCGGAACGCAATGTCGGCCCAGGGAATGTCCGCTTCCTCGCAGAATCGCACTTCCAGGCTTTCGGGCCCGATGCCGATTTCCGGATCGAGAAGCCGGGCCCGGAACATGATGTGCACCTGGTGAGCGTGAAGCACGTTGACGATCGCCAGCAGCGAGCCGATTTCCACTTTCGCGAGGGCCTCCTCCATGGCCTCTCGCGCCGCGGCGTCCTGTACTGATTCGCGGTTTTCCATGAAACCTGCGGGAATCGTCCAGTAGCCTTTGCGCGGCTCGATCGCCCTGCGGCAGAGCACGATTTTGCCTTCCCATTCCGGCACGCACCCCGCGATGATCCGCGGGTTTTCGTAGTGGACTGTATTGCACACAGGGCAGACGAAACGCGGCAGATGATCTCCTTCGGGGATCATCACGATGACGGGTTTGCCGCAGGCGGAACAGAATTTCAAGATTCGGGGTGTCGGGCAGAGGGATAAGTAAAACGCGAAGGACAGCATAATGTGCCCGCCCGGTCCCGGCCACTGCCGCGGATTTGCGGAAGGCGTGCGGACCCTGATAACAGGTCGATTTCAAGTGTCTTGCTTTACACTACCGGGCCCCGGAACGGGTCCGGGTCCAGCGGGAGAATGGCAGCGTGCGCAGGGTGATGGTTGGCGTAAAACGCGTCGTGGACTACAACGTCCGCATCCGGGTCAGGCCTGACGGCACAGGCGTGGCGTTGGACGGCGTCAAGATGAGCATCAATCCGTTCGATGAGATCGGACTGGAAGAAGCGCTGCGTATTCGTGAACGGGGCCAGGCGGATGAAGTGGTGGCCGTCAGCATCGGTCCTGACGAAGTCCAGCAGCAATTGCGGACGGCGCTTGCGATGGGTGCAGATCGTGCCATTCATGTGAAGACAGCTTCGGCTGTCGAGCCGCTGCTCGCCGCGAAAATCTTTCTCAAGCTGATTGCAAAAGAACAACCTGAAATTGTCGTGCTCGGCAAGCAGGCCATCGACGACGACAACAGCCAGACAGGCCAGATGCTCGCCGCACTTTGGGGACGGCCCCAGGCGACCTTCGCGTCGAAAATCGAGATCAATGGCGGCGTGGCGATCGTGACCCGCGAAGTGGATGCAGGCCTTGAGAAAATCGAAGTCGACCTGCCTGCGGTATTCACCACCGATCTGCGACTAAATGAGCCGCGCTACGTGAAATTGCCGGAGATCATGAAGGCCAAGAAGAAGCCGCTCGACGTCATCGAACTGGGAACCCTCGATCTTCCTGCCACTGCCGGCATCACCGCGATCAAGTACGAACCTCCTGCCCAGCGGTCCCGCGGCGTGATGGTCAAGGATGTTGGTGAACTCGTGGCGCAGCTCAGGAACAGGGGGCTCCTGTCATGACTGGCGTCCTGATCATCGCTGAACATGATGGCCGGCACCTGAGTCCTGCGACTGCGCGGACTGTCACTTGTGCAGCCCAGATTCCGGGCGCAGCCATCACCATCGCAGTACTGGCTGCCGATGCAGCATCAGTTGCTGCCGAAGCATCTGCTCTCCAGGGAGTGCAGCGCGTTGTAACGGTGACTCATCCTGCGAATGCCCATCCGCTTGCGGCGGTATTGGCGCCACAAATCGCGGCGCTGGCCAGCGACTATTCACATGTGCTGATGGCCTCGACGACATTCGGCAAGGACCTGTTGCCGCGAGTGGCCGCCTTGCTGGATACGCCGCAGATCAGTGACTTGATGGCGGTGGAAAGCGAACGGCGGTTCCGTCGGCCGGTGTATGCGGGCAACGCGATCGTGACTGTCGAGGTCGCGCCCGGATACAAGGTGATTGCGACCGTGCGCGCAGCTTCATTTGCTGCTGCTCCAGGCGGCGGTAGTGCCTCGATTGAAGCGGTAACGCTCGATGTCGCCTTGCCGACGCATACCCGCTTCGTGGGTGTTGAGTCGGGCGCAACCGATCGGCCGGATCTGCAAAGTGCCGCGCGAGTGGTGTCGGGCGGGCGCGCACTCGGCAGCGCCGAGAATTTCAAACACATCTACAGCCTCGCGGACAAGCTCGGTGCGGCCGTGGGTGCTTCGCGTGCGGCTGTCGATGCAGGCTACGTGCCGAATGAATTGCAGGTCGGACAGACAGGCAAGATCATTGCCCCCGAGCTTTACGTGGCCATTGGCATCTCCGGTGCGATCCAGCATCTCACCGGGATCAAGGATGCGCGCACGATCGTTGCCATCAACAAGGATGCTGAAGCGCCAATCTTTGAAGTCGCGGATATCGGGCTCGTCGGCGATCTCTTTGCCATTCTTCCCGAGCTGGAAAAAGCGCTCCCAGGCAGGTAAGGCGCGCGTAATTTCTACAATAAAGACCATCAAGGTTGAGCCACATCGCACCACCCGTTAAGGTGAGTGCGTGGATGACAGAGTTCCCGTTACCGCTCGCAACCGGGCACTGTTTCTTGATGTTGACGGTACTCTCCTCGAGATTGCCGATTCGCCGGATGCCGTGCGAGTGCCGGCGCATCTCAAGGAACTGCTCGCCAGGCTGGCCTCCCAGGAGGCTGGTGCGCTGGCGCTGGTCAGCGGCCGGCGGCTGACCCAACTCGACGAGCTGTTTGCTCCCCACAGGTTTGCGGCGGCAGGTCTCCACGGCGTTGAACGTCGTGATGCGACGGGCGAATATTCGCGCGTCTCGCACGCGTCACTTGCCGCATTGCCTGGGTTCGCGCGGGCCCGCGTTGCCATGACCGCGCTCGCTTACCACCATCCGGAACTCCTGTTCGAAGACAAGGGCCTCGCTCTTGCCCTGCATTTCCGTCGTGCGCCTGCGCTCGAAGGGGAAGTGCTGACTTTGATGAATGCAGTACTGGCAGATGTCGGTCCCGCGTTCCATCTGCAGGCAGGAAAATCAGTGCTGGAGCTCAAACCGGCGGCTGGCTCGAAGCGGACGGCGATCGAGCTGTTCATGAACGAGTCGCCGTTTCGCGGCCGCTTGCCCATATTCGTCGGTGACGACCTGACGGATGAAGATGGCTTTGCGGCAGTCAATGCAATGGGGGGTGACTCCATCCGCGTCGGACCGGTGGCCCACACCGTTGCGCGATGGCACTTCAATGATGTGCAGCAGGTCGTTGCCTGGCTGTCGCGCTCGCTGGATGGAGAGACTGTTTCATGACTTCGCACCTCAATCTCGGCGTGATCGGCAACTGCCAGATCGGTTCGCTGATCGACGATCGCGCCCGGCACGTGTGGACCTGCCTGCCGCGTTTCGATGGCGATCCGATGTTCTGTGCGCTGCTGCGGAATGATCCTCCGGACGAAATGCGGGGAATCTTTGCAGTTGATCTTGAAGGCTGTACGCGTTCCACCCAGCGCTATCTGCGCAACACCGCGATCCTTGAAACCCTCCTGTCCACTGACGACGGAGCCCAGATACGCATTCTGGATTTCTGCCCGCGGTTCCGGCAGTTCGGCCGCAATTTCCATCCGGCAATGCTGATTCGTATTGTCGAGCCAGTGGCGGGTCACGCCGTCATCAGGATCCGGATGCGGCCGATGACTGCTTATGGCGAACGTTCGCCGGTATGTCGTACAGGCAGCAGCCACATCCGCTACGAAGGCGCAGGGATGACGCTGCGGCTCACTACGGATGCATCGTTGTCGGCCATCAGCGAAGAGCGCGCGATCGTGTTGCGTGAAAGACTGACCTTTGTGCTGGGTCCCGATGAGTCCATTGCCGAATCCGTGGAGTCGCTGGCGCAGCGTTTCCTGGCCGAAACACAGCGCTACTGGATCGACTGGTCACGCAGTCTCGCGATTCCCTTCGAGTGGCAGGAGGCGGTGATCCGCGCGGCGATCACACTCAAGCTCTGTTCGTTCGAAGACACGGGCGCGGTGATTGCGGCGATGACGACGTCGATTCCCGAGGCAGCGGGCAGCGGACGCAACTGGGACTATCGACATTGCTGGTTGCGCGACAGCTATTTCACCATCCAGGCGCTCAATGGGCTCGGTGCCACGCGAACCATGGAAGGGTATTTGCGCTACATCGCTAACATCGTCGCAGGTGCCGAAGGTGCGCGGCTGCAACCCGTGTATGGCATCAGCGGACTTGCGGCGATCACCGAGAGCATCGTGACCACCTTGCCCGGCTATCGTGGCATGGGGCCGGTGCGTATCGGCAACCAGGCGTATGAACAGAATCAGCACGATGTCTATGGCGCTGTCATTCTCGCGGCAACGCAGGCCTTCTTCGATTCGCGTCTCGCGCAGCCCGGTACTCTCGCCGCCTTCAACCAGCTCGAGGCGGCGGGGGAGCGTTGCGTGGTTCTGTTCGATCAACCGGATGCCGGGTTGTGGGAATATCGCGGTCGCGCGCGCATCCATACTTTTTCCAGCGTCATGTGCTGGGCGGGCGTGGATCGTCTGGCGCGCATTGCAGATCATCTCGGGCTCAATGAGCGCACGGCGTTCTGGCGTAGTCAGGCGGATGTCATGCATGCGCGGATCTGTGCGGCGGCCTGGGATGAAACGCAACGCGCGTTTACCGAGAGCTGGGGTTTGCCGGCGCTCGATGCGAGTCTTCTGCTGTTGCATGAGCTGGGATTCCTTGCTGCGGACGATCCACGGTTTACGGAAACCATTGCGGCAATCGAGCGGGTATTGCGCCGTGGCGATTACCTGATGCGTTATATCGGCGAAGACGATTTCGGCCTTCCCGAAAACGCTTTCAACATCTGCACGTTCTGGTACGTAAACGCGCTGGCGGTAACGAATCGCAAGGCAGAAGCGCGGCACATCTTTGAAAACATGCTCGCGAAGCGCAACGACCTTGGCCTGTTGTCGGAAGATCTCGATACGACGACCGGTGAGCTGTGGGGCAACTATCCGCAGACATACAGTCTGGTGGGCATCATCGGCGCGGCGATTCGCCTCAGTCGTAGCTGGGAAGAAGCGCTATGAGTCGATTGGTCTGCGTATCGAACAGGATCACGTTGCCACGACGGGCGGCGGCGCCGGGTGGGCTGGCCGTAGGTGTGCTGCAGGCATTGAAGCAGTCGGGGGGATTGTGGTTTGGCTGGGGAGGAGAGATTGCGGAAGGCGAGGTCGGCGAGCCGGACCTGCATATCCGCGATGGCGTGACCTTTGCCACCATCGAGCTGACCCAGGCGGATTTTGATCGCTACTACAGCGGCTATTCCAACGATGTCCTCTGGCCGCTGTTCCACTATTTCGTCAAGGATTTCCGCTACAGCCAGGAAAACCACGACGCGTACCAGGCGGCAAACCGCATGTTCGCCCAGAAGCTGCTGCCGCTGCTGACGGATGACGACGTTCTGTGGATCCACGACTACCACCTGATTCCACTGGCCCGGCAGTTGCGTGAGCTGGGTTACAAGAGACCGATCGGCTTCTTCCTCCACATTCCGTTTCCCAATATCGAAGTGCTGCGCATCCTGCCGACCTACGCCGAGCTGCTGCGGGATCTCACCACCTACGACATCGTCGGTTTCCACACCGACAACGACCTGCGGGCATTCCACTCGGGGATCGAGTACCTGTTCGGGTCTGAAGTGTTCAAGGGCGAAGGGCGCATTGCGATCGGCGACCGCATCACGCACGCGGACGTGTATCCCATCGGCGTGGATGTCGAAGCAGTGCAGGCCAGTGCTGTGGAAGCAGTAGGGACCGAAGCCGTCAAACGGATGGTCGAAAGCCTGGTAGGCCGCAAGTTGATGATCGGCGTCGACCGGCTGGACTACAGCAAGGGACTCGTCGAGCGCTTCGCTTCCTATCAGCAGTTCCTGGAGACGTATTCCGACAACGTGGGACGGATCACCTACATCCAGATCGCGCCCATCTCGCGGGGCGACGTGCGTGCGTATGCGGAGATCCGTCGCCAGCTCGAGCAGGCGGCGGGCCGTACCAATGGCCGCTTTGGCGATACCGACTGGACACCCATCCGGTACATGAACCGTAATTTTCCCCATGCCACCATGATGGGATTCCTGCGTGCGTCGAACGTGGCGCTCGTGACACCGCTGCGCGACGGCATGAACCTGGTGGCGAAGGAATTCGTGGCGGCACAGGATTCGACTGATCCGGGCGTTCTCATCCTGTCTTCCCTGGCGGGCGCGGCTCGCGAGCTGACTTCGGCCTTGCTGGTAAACCCTTATGATACCCATGCAGTCAGTCGCGCGATCCAGGCTGCTTTGTCCATGCCGCTGCCTGAGCGGATGGAGCGGCACCTGGCGATGCTCGAAGTCCTCAAGCGAAATGATATCGCCGCCTGGACCCGCCGCTTTGTCGGCGCTCTTGATGCGTGCGTGAAGGGGAGTTGATGCAGGAGCTGATCGAAATCGGGAAGATTGAATTCCTGGGCAACAATCTGCTGCGGTGGACGATCGCGGCAGGCATCGCCCTCTTGCTGTTGCTGGCGCTTCTCTTCGTGCGGCGTTTCATTCGCAGCCGCTATGCCCGCATGCGTACCACCGAGCGGGTGGAAATGCTCGAGGTCCCGTTCAGCATCGTCCAGCGGACTGCATTCCTGTTCCTGCTGGTGGTTTCGCTGGCTGCGGGGCTCGCGACACTTGACCTGACAGATCACCAGCGCACGGCTGTCACCACGGCTGCCGTGATCGCACTCTGCTGGCAGATGGGGCTCTGGCTCTCTGCCGGACTCATCGCCTGGCTCGAGCACCGCCGGCACCACGTCCTCGCGGAGAACCGCGCGGCGGCGGGGTCCCTCGACATCATTGCCTTCATAGGCCGGCTGGTCATCTGGATCGTCGTGTTGCTGCTGACCCTGGACAATCTCGGGATCAACATCACCACGCTGATTGCCGGCCTCGGCATCGGCGGCATTGCAATTGCCCTTGCGGTGCAGAACATCCTCGGTGACCTGTTTGCGTCGCTGTCCATCACGTTCGACAAGCCCTTCATCGTGGGCGATTTCCTGGTCATCGGTGACTTCATGGGCACCGTCGAGGCCATCGGCATCAAGAGCACGCGCCTGCGCAGCCTCACGGGCGAGCAGATCGTCATGGCCAACGCCGATCTCCTCTCCAGCCGTGTGCGCAACTACCAACGGATGTTGGAGCGCCGTATCGTTTTCACTCTCGGGCTGGCGGGCGATACACCTCTCGACAAATTGCGGAAAGTGCCGGACATGGTCCGGTCCATCGTGGAAGGAGAGGAAAAGGTACGGTTCGACCGCTGTCACTTCGCGAAGTTTGGCGCATCCTCGCTCGATTTCGAGACGGTGTACTTCGTCCTGACTGCCGATTTCAACCGCTACATGGATATCCAGCAGGCGATCAATTTCGCCATCTACGCCGCGTTCGAACGTGAGAAGATCGAGTTCGCATACCCCACGCAGAAGCTGTTTCTGCAGACGCAGCCGGCGGCAAACGGCGAACAGAAATAATCGAACGGTCCCATGGCACTCAAACGACCTCGCTGGCAGGCAGGCACCGTCGTGGTGCTCGAGCACGTTTCCCGGATCCTGCGGGACAATGCTTTAGGTGATCCGCACGTGCGCAAACTGGCCGTGTGGTTGCCGCCCCAATACGATGAAGCTGCCACGCAGGGGCGCGGCCAACGCTTTCCGGTGCTGGTCGACATGGTCGGCTTCATGGGCTCCGGGCTTTCGCATGTCGCCTGGAAGGGTTTCAGCGAGAACGTTCCCGAAAGGGCGGCGAGACTGGTTCACGAAGGCAGGATGGCGCCCGCCATCATCGTCTTTCCCGACTGCTTTACCGCGCTCGGTGGCAACCAGTACGTGAATTCATCGGCCATCGGTCGCTATGCCGACTACCTGACGAAGGAAATCGTCCCGTTCGTCGATCGCGAATTCCGCACCCTCGCTGCACGTGAACACCGGGGCTGCTTCGGCAAGTCTTCGGGCGGTTATGCCGCCGTAATTCACGCGATGAAGTATCCGTCGACCTGGGGTGCAGTCGCAGACCACTCCGGCGACAGTTATTTCGAGGTCGTCTACGGCCACGACTGGCCGAACACCCTCAATGAGCTCGCGAAGTACCGTCCCAAGGCGTTCAAGAGCGGGCCCTACGACGTCCTGAAAATGGAGCAAGGCGCAGATCGCGGCCTGGATGACGGCCGGGTGCGGCGCTTTCTGGAGAAGGTGTGGAAGAAAGCAAAGCTTTCGCACGCGGAGGGGCATGCCATCATGAATCTCTGCATGGCGGCTACCTACGATCCGGACCCCAAGGCACCCAATGGTTTTCGACTGCCGTTCAATCTTGAAACGGCCGAGCTGATTCCCGCGCGCTGGCGGGCCTGGCAAAAGCACGACCCGGTCAATCTGGTGCAGCGGTATCGGCGGAACCTGAAGACTTCACGAGGCATCTACATCGATTGCGGTTCCCGCGACCAGTACCACATCCACTACGGTTCGCGTCTGCTGTCCAAGCGTCTCGCCATCGCCGGCATTGCGCACACTTACGAAGAGTTCGACGACACGCATTCCGACATCGACTACCGGATGGAAGTATCGCTGCCGTTCCTGACCAAAGCGCTGAAATGAATTCCTCGCAACCTCCCGGCTCCCGGGGCGACCGGCCCGAGGTGGTTCATCCAAAGAAAATCAACTGGCGCGGCTTCAGTTTCGAGGTGATTTCATACCAGCCCTTCACCGATGAGCAGGCGTTGAAAGTCGTCGAGGATTACATCCGCACCAATCCCGGCGGCCTCAAGAAAAAATTCCAGCACGAGGTGATCCAGGTGCGGACTGCGCTGAGCAGGGACGAGGCGGCCAGGCTCGGGCCAACCGCTGATTAGATGAAGGCCCGGAAAAAAGGGGCCGTCCATGGCCCCTGCAGGGAGAGCGCCTCTGATCAGAGGAGAGAGACACCCTTGGGCATGCGGACGATCGTGGTGCCGGCAATCTTGTCGTGCCACGACTGCTTCTGTTCGTCGAAGATCACCCAGATGAAGCCGAGGCCTGCCACGACTAGTGAGAGGAAGCAGCCGAGCGCCCTGACCACTGCAGTTGGCCAGTCGATGGGGCGACCATCCAGGCGGATGACTTTCAGGCCGCAGACAATGCCGCCGATGGTGGTGGCCTTGAGTTTCCACATCACGGCGCCGTAGATCGCGAGCAGGATCAGGCTGACCGAGCCTGGCCCATCGATGAAGGCCGTGAGAATGCCGAGCAGGATCGCATCGATGAACAGTGCGGCCATGCGGATCCAGAATCCTGCCCGCGGCAGGGAAGCCGTATCGAGAGCCGTGGGCGTCAGTGGGGCAGTCGGGGCTTCCGCAGTCGTGCTGAAAAGTTCTGCGGTAGCGCCGGGATCGATCGCAGCAGAGGTGTTACCAAGCCCGGAACCCGATGCTCCTGCAGTCGCTGTCGCCACTACCGGAGGATGGGCTGCCTGCCACGCCAGCAGCAGCGTGTAGACCACGACGCCAAGTCCGATGATCCCGAGCAGCTTGTAGACGATGAAGCCCAGCACGGGCACGAGATAGATGCCTAGTACCACGATACCGCCGAGCAGCACCGCAGCGGCCGGGTGGGCCCACGGCCCTTCACCGAAGAAGCGGGTGCCGCGGCGGCCGAGCCAGGCGAGCATGACCAGTTTGCCGAAGAGTCCCGTCAGGAAAAGAGCCATCGCCAGGAACGGGATCACCGCGATGCCGATCACGGTGACCACCAGCAGGATAAACAGGATCGGAGTCAGTACCACGGTCAGGACTGCAGCGAGCAGCGAGGGACCGGGCCTCGTTTCCATTGTCTGGACGCACTTCTCCACGCTGCTGCCGAAGAGCAGCGCGACGACAACGTAGAACGCAAGGAAGACGAGGGCGACGGTCCAGGCCCAGCCGAGTCCTGGCGCAATCGCCAGAGGCCTGGCATAGACCAGGCAGTTCTCTATCCACGCGCGCGCCCAGTCGAGGTTGCCGAACGACATGGTCTTGAAGATGCTGTTGATCTGTCCATCGACACGGGCTGCCGCATCGCGCATCAGTGAGCCACCAATGATCACGATATCGTTGCCGATATCCGCATCGGGACCGAGTTCGACGTTGCCGAGGATCGCAACCACATCCTCGTCCACACGGCCATTCACATAGACATTGCCGAGAATCGCGACCGTGCTTTCTCCCACTGTCCCGGTGCTCCGGGTATTGCCCAGAATGGAAACCACGGATTCGCGCACATCGCCTTCGCTGGTGGCCGAACCGAGAATCGCCACCACTGCATTGGTGGATTCTCCTGCAGCAAGAAAGGCGTCATCGCCAACTGCAACCACGGCGTCATCCCGGCCGGAGCGGCGACCGCGGTTCCTGTTCGTACTGGAATCGTCATCGGCTTCGACCTCGACCGTATCCGCAGGAGTAGCCGTTTCAACCGCTGTGGCTGGCGCATCTACCGGAGGAGTCGCGGCCTCTTGCGCGAGCAATGGCAGCGATGCACAACCGAGCAGTACGAGGACCAGGCCGGGAAAGAAACGAGGAGAGGAGTTCATGGAGTCACCTTGAAATAGCTTTCAGCGGGAGGCCTGAAATGCCCGATAGCCGAGTGCACTGATGCCGAAGAACAGCACGTAGAGAGTGAGGATCATCCCGCCGCCGGCATACAGCCAGAGCGAGGGAATGCTGACAGAGAGCGCGCGCCAGGCTGTGCCGAGGCTGAACGCGAGATCAACCGCAGCGCGCATCCAGGAAATGCCCGGAGCTGCAACGGCCATCTCCGTGGTCTCGATGGAAGTCAGAGCCGCAGTCACGAGATCCCAGAGAGAAAGCCCGAGTTTCACGAAGCCAACGGAAGTCGCGAGAAACACGAAACGCGCCGCCATCGGCCAATGCAGGAAGCTCTGGTGCCACCACGGCAGCGCTGCGCGGGTAATGGCCGCCAGCACCCGGTTTTCGAGCGTGCCGGGTGCCTGCTTCGGCGGCAGGTCAGCGAGTACACGCCCGACGAGGCGTTCGAGTTCGGCCGGGTCAGGGGTTGGGCTCATGGGTTCATCCGTGCCGCGGTAGAGGGTCCGTGCTCGACGAGGCTGCGTGCGAGCTGTGCACGAGCCCTGAAAATATCGGTCTTGAGCTTCGAGAGAGAGACCCCGAGTCGGGCTGCGATGTCTTCATAAGGCAGTTCTTCAAAGTGGTAGAGCACAAGCGGCACCCGCTGATGTTCCGGAAGCTTTGCGAGAGCGGCTTCCACCAGTTGGCGGCGGTCCTGCGCATCCATGGCATCGAACAATTCGTCCGACATCCCTTGTGACATGAGCCAGGCGGGTTCTGCCTCGTCATCCCCATCATCGTTGCGATACTCGGAGAAGAACCGCCACCGGCGTCGATACCGCGAGAGATGGTTCAGGCTCAAATTGGTAGCCACCGTCTTCAGCCATCCGCCCGCCGTGGTGCTGGTCCGCAGGTGATCGAAGTTTTCATAGGCCTTCATGAAAACTTCTTGGGCGATGTCCTCCGCCTGCGCGTCGTTGGCGGTCAGCCGCGAGGCCGTGGAAAACACCATGTTCTGATAGGCACGCATGAATTCTGCGAACTCCGCTTGGGCCACCGGTCCTGAAGAAGGTTTCTGCACTGGGATAGGTTCGTTTAAGCCCAGAACACCGGACGGCGCGGAAAGTTGCGGGGAAGACCCGGAAGTTCTCGATCAATCGGGGTCTCAGGATAGATGCCGGCCCCTGACTGGCAAGTGATTTGTCACTTTCCCTGCGTCCAAGGGAGTAGGGTGCGTGCAGCCGGTCGCTTTGACCGGCCAATCTGTCCGGGAGCGCACCTATGTCCGTTTACGCCTTGCTCGAGAACGTCAAGGTGAATACGACGGGACTTGAAAGCTCCATCCGTCAGTCGGGCAATCACGCGCCGCCTGCCAAGATGTTCCTGCAGATCGCCATCACGGGGACCGCCAGTGTCCAGTTGCAGGTGAAAGTGGTGAAAACCGCACCCTGGATCGATTTTGGCGCCCCGTTCTCGATTCCTGCGGTGATGCACCTGGATCCCCTGCCGTTCATCCGTGCCATTGCATCCGACATGGGGAGCGATGCTTCCGTTTCCGTCTGGGTGGCATGGGGCTGGTATTGAGTTGGCCAAGCTCCGCATCCACCACCGGACAACCTATCGCTATCGACAGCCGGTGGTGCTCGGGCCTCATCGACTCATGCTGCGTCCCCGCGAGAGCCGCGATCTGCGACTGATCCTGAATACGGTGACAGTTACGCCTGCTGACGTGCTGACCTGGGCGCACGACGTTTCCGGCAATACGGTTGCCACTGCGACCTTCGCAACCATGGCGGACACGCTGGTCATCGACAGTGTTGCCGAACTCGAACTCACTGCCACGGCCTGGCCCGTTTTCGACATCGCTGCGTACGCGATCGTCTATCCGTTCCGTTACGCGGACGACGACTGGGCGGACCTCGGTGCCTTGACCACGCGACAGTACCCGGACAAGGCGGGGCGCCTGCAAAGCTGGGCGCATTCGTTCGTGCGAGGCACTTCCACGGACACGCTGGCGCTGCTGAAGGACCTGAGTCTCGGCGTTGCGGAGAGGATCAAGTACCAGAGCCGGGAAGACGAGGGCACGCAATCGCCGGTCCATACGCTGGATCGTGGCTGGGGCTCCTGTCGGGATTTTGCCGTGCTGTTCGCTGAAGCGGCCCGCAGCCTCGGGTTCGGTGCGCGGATCGTTTCGGGTTATCTCTACAACCCCACGCTGGATCGCATCGGCTCCGGCGGGACTGGATCCACGCACGCATGGGCGGAAGTGTTCGTGCCCGGCGCTGGCTGGATCACCTTCGATCCCACGAATCGCAGCGTAGGCGGTTTCAATCTGATTCCCGTTGCCGTCGTCCGCGACATCGGCCAGGCAATTCCGGTCGCCGGCAGCTTCATCGGTGCGAGCAACGTGTTTCGCGACATGGTCGTGGAAGTGACCGTCTCATCGGCCAGGCAACCTGCCCCCGACAAGCCAGGCGTCATTCCCGTCAGTTGACGCGGGGGCGCTGCGGATTACTGACTACTCGGCGAAGAGTGTCGGCGCGCGAATGATCTTGAACGCGTCGGGCAACGATGACGTGTTGGTGCGTGATGCCCCGAATGCCCGCGTGAAGGACAGGTAGACGGACACGATGTCTGCGGTCGCAGCGAGCGACCTACCGGCTGTCATCGTCAGTGAGTTGAAAGTGCTGAGGCGCATGCGCTGGGTGAGGGCTATCAGCGCGGCTTCCACATCGGCCTGGGTCGTCTCTGTCGCATAGACGACCGCGATGTCACTGGCCTGTCCGGTTTTCATACCCAAGCTTGCCACCGTGCTGCGGGCTGCAGGATCGGCTGTCGCAATAGTCCCCACTCGACGAAAACCTGCGGATTGCACGAGCGTCCGGACGTTCAGATCGAAGAGGGAATTGGTGTGCTCAAAGCTGAAACGCGCGAGCCAGCCGGAGTCCTGCAGATCCTTGCTCGATGCCACGCCGACCGACGCTGTCCCCAGGGAATTCACTTGCCGCGCCAACCCGAAGCCGACAGTCCCTCCCTGGCGGTCGAGGTACTCGCCGTGACCCTCCACAGTGAAGCCGAGGGGAATTCCGCACAGCACGCGGGTATTGGCAAACCACTGGCCGTAGGAATTGCTCGCGAGCGCAAAATCCTCACGGACACGGCCGAGGTCCACCGCATAGTCGCTGCAACCACTCTCCTTCAGCTTGATTCCAGTCAGCAGCGGCTGCGTGACTTTCACGGTGCGGCCCAGCGAGTCGCGGGCGACGAAACTCACCTTGTTCGCGCCAGCAACCTGTACCTTGCCGTCGAGAGATAACCCTTGTCTCGCAAGTGCTGTATCGCCAGCTCCCGCGCTGCTGAATAACGCATCGACGCTGGAGGGCAGCGTCGCGATGCCGGGAGTAGCTAGTCGGGTAGTCGACACGACGTCATCCCGCACTCCGGATCCCGCGCCCAGTTGTACGCCTGCAAAGCGCACCGGATTGCCCTCTGCGCCAGGAACGCTGACGGCATCTCCCAGCCGGACATGGGCGTCGCCGTTCTCCAGCTGTCGCGTCCAGCTCGATTCGAGGCGTGTCACTTCCGGAACCTGTGCATTCTTTGACGTGGCGAAGCTCGATTTGACGGTGTCGGATTCCGTTGCCAGCGTCGTCCTGAACAGCGATTCGCCGGCCTTGATCCGCTCGGTTGTCAGGAAGACTGGCGCAGGAACCGATCCCGCGGCCTTGCCCTCAATTGCGACAGGCGCTGGGAGATTCGTGGCAGTGCGCGGGGCGGAAGCGCAGCCCGCCAGACTGGCGAGCGCGAGAGCCATGAAAAAAATACCGGGTCGGTGTGCCATGAGAACTCCCGGAAATCAGCGAATGGCAAAGATGCGCTTCATCGCCGTGAAGAGCAACGTTAACTCCGCATGCACGTTCTGAACGTGCCGGAGTCACAGATAAAGGCAACGGGATTTTTTTCCGGGCCATACTGTCGCGTGTGGGGAACACGCGCAGGGACAGCCGTTGCAGGCGGCCGGTCAGTTGATCGTGACGTTCCTTTCCGGCGCGGGCTGCTCGCCTTGGGTCAGCAACTCGTCCAGCAAGTGCGACCCGTTGGCCTTCACCAGCTTGAGGAAATTGAGCGTGTTGTTGGCGGGACCCGCGAGCGCGAAGCGGACGTTCACGAGCTTTGTCCGGACCAGTGAAAATTCCCCGCCGTAGAAGAAGACGATGCAGTCCCTGATCTCGCAGTCGACGAACTCGTTGTAGTCCAGTGTGACGTCGGTAGCGAAGGTCTGCTTCACGAAGCGCATGGGTCTTCTCCTGCTACCAGCGTACGAGGCCGGTCCACGCGGTCACGAGAATCACGATGCCGAAGACGATGCGGTACCAGGCGAAGGCCGCAAACGAATGACGGGCGACGAAGCGCAGAAGGAATCGCAC
Source organism: Steroidobacteraceae bacterium (assembly GCA_965279735.1). Lineage (GTDB taxonomy): Bacteria > Pseudomonadota > Gammaproteobacteria > Steroidobacterales > Steroidobacteraceae > CAIUGU01. Next base: position 4,011,958 of record OZ257260.1, read on the forward strand.
TGCCAGCAGTGCGCTGATGAAGGCAATGACCGAACTGAGTGCAAGAGGTTGCAATTCCGCGGTGGTGATGCTGTCGCGTGCTCCCCATAGCTTGTATGCCGTCGCTGCGAGCAGCGTTGGGATCGCCACGAAGAACGAGAATTCCGTGGCTGCCTTGCGCTGCATGCCGAGAAAGAGTCCGCCGATGATGGTGGCCGCGGAGCGGCTGGTGCCCGGAAACAGAGCCAGTGCCTGGAACAAGCCGATCTTGAAGGCATCGAGCGGCCGCATGTCGTCGACCGATTTGATGGTCTCGACGTGCTGCCTGCCCTCAGCCCACAGGATCACGATGCCGCCGACGATGAGGGCAATGGCAACTGGAACAGGTGCAAAGAGCACTGCTTCTATCCCGTCTTCAAACAACAGGCCCAGTACCGCGAGGGGCAGTACCGCGACGAACAGATTGAACACAAATCGCCGCGCCGGCTCCTCCGAAAAGACGCGGAGCGCGGTTTGCGACAACCGGACACGATACTCCCAGCACACTGCGAGGATGGCCGCGCCCTGGATGATGATCAGCTGCCGGTCGGCGGCGTCGCCTTCGAGCCCGAGCAGCGATTTCGTGAGGATCAGGTGCCCGGTGCTCGAGACCGGCAGGAACTCCGTGATGCCCTCGACCAGTCCCAGCAGGATCGCATCAAGCCAGCTCACGACAACACCTGCCGTGTAGCTCCAGAATCAGGGCCGTGAATCATCTGCTCTCCGGTACTTGTCGCATTCGGCTTGTGTGCCGCGGCGATTCTACCGTTCCGGCTATTTCGGGGGATTCTTTCTTCCCAGCTTCGCGTGCGCGGCGGATTGCTTTGCATGCGACTTGCCAGTCGCTTCCGTCGGCCAGCCCTGGCCGCCCTGCTTTTTCTGGAGGGCCTGCTTGATCGTGTTTGCCCAGCTTTCCTGGGGCTTCGCGGGTGCGGGCGCCTTGCCGGCTTTTGCGCTTGATTTCTTCTTCGTGGCCATCGCTCATTTACCTCGGCTGTTGCGGATATCTCGGCCCGCACCTGGATGCGAAAGAGGTCGTGACCCCATGCATGTTAGCAGGAGGCCCCCATGGCCATTGCCCGGATGGGTCTCAATCCAGCAATGCGTAGAGGCGCTCGTCGTAGAGCGCGCCGGCCATCGAACCGAGCTTGTCCCGGAATTCCCGCTGTGGCGCTGCCAGGACGTTCGCATCGAAAGCCGCCCGTGAACGCCAGATCTCGAACACGGTGAAATGATTCGGGCGACTGGTCTGCTGCACGATTTCATAGCGCAGGTTGCCATTGGCTGTGCGGTTTGCTTCAGCCAGCAACTTCAATGCGGTCTCTGCATCGTTCCGGCCCTGCGGAATGACGTCAACGTGCGTCACCGAATAGAGGGCACCGGCAACCCCCGGATCATCCAGTGGACCCACCGAGAATGCACCGTGCAAACGGTCGTCGATCGGTGCGACGCGCAGCGCTGCCAGCTTGTTGCGAAATTCCTTTGTGCCTGCCTCGGCCATGTGCGCATCCCAAGCCGCTGCGTCTTGCCATGTTGACACCATCACGAATTGGCTTGGCCGGTCGATACGTTGCACGACGACGCATCGCATGTTTCCTGGCGCCGCACGACTGGCATTGCGGTAGGACCTCAGCAGCTTCGAGGCCTCATCTGTAGAGGTCGACTTAGCTTCCACGTAAGTCACCGCATACAGCGGGCCCGCAGAGGGAGGGGGTGCGGCCGCCTGGGCAAAAGCGCCGTTCAGGAAGAAGGCCAGGGCAACCGGCGTTACGCTTTTGATGAAGCTGCGAAAGGTCATTTGTCTCCCCCGTTTTCAGCCTGTGAGCCGGAACGCGGGTGCCGGCTGACGGCATCGTACGCCACTGCCCCCCGAATCGTGAGGCACGTCACAAGCGAGGGGGTACATAACGCCGCAGGCGGTAAAGACTTGCCGCCCCCGCGCCGATATTTCCCCTCGTAATGGCCCTCACGATCAACACCAATATCTATTCGCTGAATGCGCAGCGGAACCTTTCTGCCAGCGGGCAGGATATGGCGCGATCCCTGCAGCGGCTGTCATCCGGCTTGCGTATCAATACCGCAAGTGATGATGCAGCCGGGCTTGCGATCAGCACGCGCATGACGACCCAGATCCGGGGCATGTCGCAGGCTCTCAGGAACGTGAATGACGGCGTCTCGATGCTGCAGACGGCAGATGGAACGCTCTCCACGGTAACGGAGTCCCTGCAGCGCATCCGTGAACTTGCGGTCCAATCGGCCAACGCCACCAACTCTGCTTCCGATCGAGCTGCGCTCATGCAGGAAGTGCGACAGCGGCTCGATGAGATCGACCGTGTCGGCAAGTCGGCAGCCTTCAATGGCCAGAAACTTTTCGCGACCGGTGGCGGATCCATCGCGGCCGACGACAATCAGAGTGCCGTCAATGACGGCCTGCGCATGGGTTGGCTGGAGAACGCGGAAAACATGATCCGCGACTACTACGGCATCCAGGGCGACGGCGCGGCATTGCAGATCGACATCACACAGGACACTGACGGCCCCTCCGGCTTTGCCGCTTTTGTCTCCAGCCAGGGCGGCGGCGCCAATGGTCGCGGCACGAACCTGCACATGTCGGTGGATATGGCGAATTTCACGCCGGCCAATCTGCCGAATGGCGGTTCGCCTCCGGTCTACAACGATCGCATCATCGCTCACGAAATGGTGCATGCGGTGATGGCCCGCGCGACCAACTGGACCTCTTTGACCAGCACCTCGATGTGGTTTGTTGAAGGCGCCGCGGAATTCATCCAGGGAGCCGATGAACGTGTCGCGGCAGATATCGCCGCAGCAGCGGGCGGCAGCGCCAATGCAAAGATCGCGAACGTGGTGAACGAAGTGGCCTCTTGGCAGACGACTTCAGTGGATTATTCGGCGGGCTACATAGCGACGCGATACCTGCACGAAAAGCTGAAGGCCGCAGGGTTCTCCGGTGGCATGAAGGATTTCATGACGTATCTCAACGGTCCCGGTGCACCCACCATGGACCAGGCGATGACGCATTTCTTCGGCAGCGGCTATACACAAGCGTCGTTCCTGACGGAGATCCAGACCGACTCCGGCAACGGGTTGTCGAACGGGGTGATGTTCGTCAACCAGCACATGAATCTCGCCAATGCGGATACGGGCGCTATAGGCGGGCTCGACGCAGATGGTGGAGCCATCAAGACGGCTGAATCGGTCGTTGCCGACGCTGGGACCCGTTACGGCGAGGATGTCCTGCAAGGGTTCGCGGAGACGTGGGAAATTCTCGATACGGGTACGCCTGCAACCCGGTCTGCCAGCCTGCAGGTGGGCGGCGATGTCGGCCAGACAGTCGATGTTTCCGTCGGCGCGATGAGCATCGCGGCGATGGGGCTTACATCGGTGGACATCACGGACCAGTTGTCTGCACAGCGAGCAATGATCCGTATCGATGCGGCGATCGACTACGTGGCGGGCCAGCGGGCAATCCTCGGCGGCCAGCTATCGCGGATGGATTCCACGATCGGCAATCTGCAGGCCAGCGTCGAGAACATCAGCGCCAGCAATTCCCGCATCCTGGACACGGATTACGCAATGGAAACCGCTGCGCTGGTGCGTTCCCAGATCCTGCAGCAGGCGGGCACGGCCATCGTCGCGCAAGCCAACATCCTTCCCCAGCAAGTCCTGGCGCTGCTGCCCGCGTAAACCTAGTGACTTGAGCCGCCGCTGTCCCCGGCAGGCATGATCGGCGAGTGCGTCTGTTGTACGTGCGCCTCGCGGACAATGAAGCCCCAGCCCGCGCTCGGTCCATCGGGCACCGCCACGGCATACACGTCAACGTCCAGTCCCGAGCCGCGACCACAACGCAGGGTCGTCTTCAGCGAGATGAGCGCCTGCCGGTCGTGGAGCTGTTCCCTGAGACTGACAAGATCCTCGGGCGAGAACTCCAGCCACTGGCTGACAGACCTGCCCTGCACGCTGTTGGCCGAGTTGAGCCGGGCGAGACTGACAAAAGCCGGATTGGCGAATTCCACGCGGAACCCCTTATCCGTCAGGACGAAGCCATCCGAAGTGCTTGAAAGCAGATCCTCGACCGGCGACGGACCGCGCGGGGCGGGAGCGTCTTCCGGCGACGTCACCGGAGCCATGCGCACCAGGACGTGGCTCGCAGTGCGTGACTTTACCAGCGAGAGCGTCAGGGTGAGTGCCGCAGTCGTATCCCGGGTGCCGACAGTCATTGGCTTTGCGCTGCCCGAGATGCAGGCTTCTGCAAATGAGTGATCGATCGCCGTCGTATTGCTCGCGTCGAACGCGCTGGACAGTCGGGTGCCCAGCAGGAAGGTGCGCCGGCTCTTGAGCAGCACGGCAGCGGCCGGATTGGCTTCCACGATATTTCCGGTCAACGCGTCTACAAGGAGCACGGCCTCAGCGGCCACGGACAGAAGCCAGTCGGCGGACTGTTCAGCCTGCTCCACGAATTGAACGGCACGCATAGTTGCCTTGTCAGCCACCCACTATCCTTCTTGGCATTGTCTTTAAGTACCTGTACGCGAACCGGGAAACCGGAGCCAGGACCGGCACGGCGGGCAAAAGCCCAGTCGGCGCACGGATTTGCGCCGACAGCGTAACAACTGAGGCATTGCACAAGAATCCCGAATCTCCGGGAAGTTGAATACCTGAAAACAGGTATTCGGGGGGGGCGGGCTAGAGCGAGACGATCCCTTCGCGGATGGCGTGCTTGGTCAGTTCGGCAACGGTGCGCAGGCCGAGCTTCCGCATTATGTTGCGCCGGTGCACTTCGACGGTGGCGACGGAGATATGCAGCTGGCCTGCAATCGCGGGCGAACGCATGCCTTCGGCAATCAACCGCAGGACTTCGCGCTCCCGGCGCGCCAGCGGCTGTGTTTCTCCGGAAGACGCTGGATCACGCACCTCTGAAAGCAGTGTTCCGGCGATCTCGGGGGAGAAATAGCCGTGACCCGCCGCGACCGCACGGATCGCCTGTGCGAGCTCGGTACCGGCGGCCGACTTCGTCACGTAGGCCGACGCCCCTGCACGGACCATCGCTGTCACGAAGCGTTTATCCGAAAAGGCCGATAGAGCCACGATCTTGGCGCTGTTGCCGGCGTCCTTCAATCGCGCGGCAACTTCAACACCGTTCAGGTCGGGGAGGCTGAAATCCAGGACCAGGACATCCGGCGCAAGCTCCTGCGCGAGAAGGAGTGCATCGTGCGCGTTGCCGGCCTCGCCCACGACCTGCATGTCTGCCACCTTGGTGAGCACCTCGCGCAGCGCCTCGCGCACCATGCGATGGTCATCAACGAGTAGTACACGGATCTTCATGACTCACCCGGCGCCGGCTGCCGCTGCGCGTCCGTCGACACCGACTCTTCGGTTTCCAGAGGTGCGCTCAGGATGACCGCCGTGCCGCGGCCCGGGGCCGAAGTCACTTCGGCCAGGCCGCCGATCATCAGCAGGCGCTCGCGGACACTGAAGAGCCCCAGGCTCCGGCCCGACGTCGTGGCAGGATCAAAACCGGCGCCTTCATCCGCAACGTGGATCACGATCATGCCGTCGTGGCGTCGGGATTCCACCGTCGCCTGATCGGTGCCAGCGTGCTTCGCCACGTTGATGAGCAACTCCCGGACTGCACGGTAGAGGATCGAGCGGGCTTCCTGCGACAACGGCTTCTGACGACCATCGTCATTCACCCTGACCTTCAGCCCGAAGGTGTTGCCCATTTCCTCGCCCAGCGATCCAAGCGCAGGAATCAGGCCCAGCTCGTAAAGCACTGCAGGCGCAAGTTGCGCCGCGAGCGAGCGCATGGAGCTGTTGGCCTTGTCGATGAGAGCATCAACCTCACCCGCCAGCCGGCGAACATCGGCACGCTTGTCGCTGCAGAGGCTGGCGAGCCTGATGCGTGCGGCCGCGAGTGTCTGGCCGAGATCGTCATGCAGGTCGCGGGCGATCTGTCGGCGCTCGCGGTCCTCGACCGCTTCCAGCTCCGACGCCAGTGCGTGGAGTTCCTCCGTACGCTTCGTCACTCGCCGTTCGAGTTCGTCGGCCATCGCTTTGGCTTCCTCGAGTGCGCGTTCCCGCTGGGCGATGGCCACGCTCTTGAGGATGCTCTCGAGCAGAGCCACCCGCAGTGCTTCGCCGGCTTCGAGGTCGACGTCCGACCACGGCGCGGATTGCATGCGCTTTTCCTCGAGCCAGACTGCAAATGAACCACGAGGTGTCAGGCGTACTCCATGGCGGTCGACTTTGACGGGCTTCGATGGATCGCCGGCCCAGCGCACCGTCGGTCCGATATCGGGACGGAACCACAGCACGTAGTCACGAGGTTCGCGCGAGACCCCAAGCGCTAGCAGGCCGCTCGCGATGCCGGCGTAACTTGCTGCGGGCGGATATTCCGCTGACAGCCGGTCTGTCGCGAACAACGTGCGATTGAGGCCGTTCAGCCAGCCGACCAGCGCGATGATGTCGGCGGCTTCCGGTGTTTCACCGATGAACTGGGTCTTGCCGTCGAGGTACACCACTGCGCCTGTCGCTCCGGCATAACGGAGCAGATCAGTGGAAGCCAGGATGCGTCCAATGTCGCTGGTGCCGGTGAAGCGTGCCACCATTTCTTCCCGGATACGGCGAGCCTCTATGCGCAACACTGAAGTCTCCGCCTGTGCCCGCGCCTCGACCTGCAGCGAGAACATCTGCGCGAAGGCTTCGCATGCGACTCGCAAATCCGCCGAAGCGTGGCGCGGAACGTAGTGATGCAGGACGAGCAGGCCCCAGAGCTGGTCCTGACAGACGATGGACGCCGAGAGTGAAGCGCAGACACCCATGTTACGCAGATACTCGAGGTGAATCGGCGAAACGCTGCGCAACGCGCAATGACTCATGTCGATCGGTTGCCCGGTACGGCGGTTGGTCGCCGGCCGCAGCGGCGCCGGAACATAGTCGATATCAGGAATCGCACGGAGCCAGTTGCGGCGATACAGCTCACGTGCCTGCTTCGGGATGTCGGACGCCGGGTAGTGCAGGCCGAGATAGGACTCGAGTCCGGCGCGAGCATCTTCTGCGACGACTTCGCCGCTCTCGTCCGGCAGAAAGCGATAGACCATGGCGCGGTCAAAGCCGGTGGCAGCGCGCAGTGCAATCGCAGCGGCCTGACAGCAGTCGGCCACGCTCGCAGTCCCCTGCAGCGCAGCCAGCAAAGTTTTCAGCTGCGCGATCGGATCGCCTGCGCTGGTCGTCGTGCGTCGTGCGGGTTCAAGTTCGATGATCGCAGTCCGGTCTACCGCGTGCAGGGTCAGGTCGAGCGGCAACGAACCGCTGCGCGAACGGACACCAAGACGGATGGTCGGCGGAATGAAGGCTACCGACGATTCGAGATGCGCTCGCAGGAATGCCTCGGAGTCGGTTTCAAGAAGCGTCGAAACGGATAGTCCAAGCACACGGTCCGGCTCGATGCCGAGCAGGAACCTCGTATCTCCCGCCACCTGTTCTATCCCTAGTCCCTGCCGGTCGACCACCAGCAGCACGCCATGTGGATAGATGGAGCCGGGGATGTGGATGGGCTCACGATCACACGTCGTCAGGTCCGCTTCCCCGAACCTTACTTCCTGATCATTCATCGTGGAGTTCCGCACAGCCAGTGATCGAGTGAGTCGAAGGTGGCAACGGCTGCCGCTGCCGCGCGCTCCCGCCTGGCCGCTGTCTCGCACCAGGTATCGAGTGCGCCGCCGAAGCGTCGCCACATGCCGGTGACGGCTTCTCCGTAACTGGACAGGAACGCTGCGCCGCTATCCGCCGTCAGCCCCATGCTTTTCTGGACGAGAGGCAGCAGCGTTCGTCCACCCAGTGTTGCGCCTTCGAGCACATAGACGCAGCCAAAGGCGGTTGCCGTATCAACGCATTCAGGCAGGGAAGTGCAGCGAGGAAGCTGTTCGATGGAGGCGGCGTCGATCCCGAGTACCGCGAGATCACGTGTGAGCAGATGCAGCTTGCGGCGGTCCGGGTAATCCGGCAGCGCAGCGCCGAACGCATCGCTCCCGACCTTCTGCTCAAGCCCGGCGCAGAATCCCCACATCTGCACAAGATGTCCAAGGTAGGCCGGCTGGCTGCCGAAGCGCGCCTTGATGTCGAGCCGCTTCTCCAGCCGCTGATGTGACGCCCAGGTGGCCGCTCGCAGATCTGCGATTGCACTCATGGGCGCGGCAGCCCTGACGTTGCGGGTAGCGAAGGGGAAAATGCAGTGGGCCAGGCCATTACCCGGACACTATAAGAAGGAAGGTCTCCGGCGCAACGCGCGCAGGACAAAATCCGGAGTGACGGGTGCCAGAGCGAAAAAAAAGCCCTGACCAGTGCTGAAACCGGTCAGGGCCAGGAACTGCGAGTCGAAGGGGACGCTTGACTGCGCAGAGGGGTCGAAGCGGATTGCAGCGATCGCTCGCAGTTGCTTCAGGAGATCGTCTTGCTGGCAACGTTCGAGAGATCGCTCTCCACGCCGTTGGCAACGGCCTTCACGGCGAAATACCACGTTGCTGGCGAGAGGTTCTCGACTACGTAGTTGACCAGTCCCGCGTTGTTGACGGTGATCGTCTGGTTCAGTGCGCCCGCCGAAGTTCCGTAATAGATCTTGTAGCCCGAAAGATTGGTGAGCGCCGAGCCATCCGTGTTTTCCGTAGGCGGCATCCAGGACAACGCTGCGCTGCCGGTCGACACCTGTGTGACCGCAATCGAGAAAGCGGAGAGTGCTTTGGTCGTCTTGCCGTCACTCACAGTGATCACGATGTTTGCGTACGTGCCAACCTGTGCCAGCGTCGGAGTGCCCGACAGTCGGCCAGTGGTGGTGCTGAAACTCGCCCAAGTGGGCTTGTTCGCAATACTGAATCCCAGCGTATCTCCATCTGCATCGGCGGCAGCCGGGGTGAACGTGTAAGCCGTTGCGACGTTGATGGCGGCAAGCGGTGTTCCGGAAATCGTCGGAGCGCGATTGGTGGAAGTACCAGTTGTCGGCGGCACGATCACGGGAGGAGTGGTCGTCGGCGTAGTGGCGACCGGTGTTTGCGTCGCAGTCGTGCTGGTTGACGTGGCCGATCCGGATGCGGCTCCGGAAGATGCGACAGAGCTGGTCGAAGTCGTGGCCGGCTTCTCCTCACCCTCGCCGCAGCCTGCGAGTGCCAGGCCAGTTGCCAGCAACAACAAAGGCAACAGCGCTTGCCGGTTCTCAAGTCGGAAATAACGGTTCATCACAGCGTCCCCTTGTGTATGCCGCAGCTCCACCAGGAGACCGCAGCGACGCCATGCCAACCGCTAACGAATTGCCGACAGAACCCGACAGCGCCTTTCGGCAGCAGTCCTTTTCGAGATTCCGGCAACCCCGCTATCCTGGATTTTCAGCGTTCCAGGACCGGTGGCTTTGCGTCCCCGCCTTACGACGGGTTTGCCCTTACAACGGTGTCTATATTGAAGAGGGGAGCGTGTGCAGAACATGAGGCACGATGGGCATCTCCCCCGGAGTAGCCCCCGACTTGGGGGTGGGACCTTCCACTAGGTGCACGGCGTTATGTTTGATGGCCCCGTGAAGAATGCGGACGGGAGGGCAGTAGTGCCTTCACATATTCGTGAAATCGGCGCACGAAACCTCACGGCAAGCACCGTTTCTCCCGACGCGTACGCTACTGGCGCGGGTTGTTGCGTCGCCCTCTCAGCGCGCGCGGTTCTGCAGATCTTCGAGGCGCTCTGAAGCAAGGGCCGTGCTGTTGGCGCAGATCTGGCTTCTGAACGCGAGCAGGATATGTGCGGTCCTGATTTCCTGTCTCGGTTCTTCGGCGCTGCCCAACGGCCGCGGGATCAGCGCGTGAGATACATGCCGTTGCTTGTCCCCAGCGAGATCTCGAGTTTGCCGTTTCCATCTGCATCCAGGTATCCAATGCTGTTCGCCTGTGGCGCACCGGAGAGCTTCGGCGACCGCCAGATTTCCACACCTGACCGGGGATCGATGGCCCAGACTTCTGTCCCGTTGAAGAACGGGCCGGAAGTTCTAACTGCCACGGCGAGGTTCTTCCGGCCATGGTTTGAATCTTCGACGGCCATGGCTGCAGCTTCGTTCGGAAGGGTGTACGTGGCGAGCTCTTCCAGGGCGGCTCCGAACGCGCGGATAGTGGAGTTGCCGTTGTAGGCAGACTGAAGCACATAGAACTCCGGCGTGGAATTGCCATCCAGGTCGGCAACCAGCAAATCCACATTGTTCTGGTTCGTATACCGGCTGCCGCGTTCGAGGAAAGGAGCAGTCCAGGAATTCCTGCCGTAAACGATGACGCGATCATAGGTCAGGATGATCAACTCCGGCCGACCATCGCTGTCCAAGTCTCTCGGGACGATATCGATGATACCCCCTTGCAGCTGCGTGCTTTTCCAGGAAAGCGTCTGCTGGTGGATGTCGTAGACATACACATATCCATCGCTAGTGCCACCGATCAGATCAGCACGTCCGTCGCCCGTAATATCTGCATGTGCGACCACTCGCGGACTCATTGAACCGACGTCGGGCGACATCCATTCGACAGCATTCGAAGCTGGGTCATAGCTGGCGAAGAAACCGTTATAGAGGTTCGCGGACCCGATGAATACTTCGTCGATGCCGTCCTGGTCATGGTCGACGACGCTGAGTCCGCCACTGCCGCCCCAGTTGGTGCCTATCTCCGGACTTACGCTGTACTGACCATTCAAGGGATCGAGCAGGACGACTCTCGCACCGTCGTAGCCACTATTGGTGCGAGGAACAAGGTAGGCCAATCGCTTGGCACCCGCGCCAACGCGGGCCAGTTGACCACCGATAAATCCCAGGTCGAGTTGGGGATCGGGAGTGCTTTGCCACTTGATGTTGAGTCCGGGAGTGAAACCCGCTACGACGAATTTGTCGCGCCCGCTGCTTGATGCACCGCTGCCCCATACGATTTCGTTACCGGCGAGGCCATCGATGTCACCGACCGCGAAGCTCGTGACACCATGGTCCTGTGAGCTGATCTGCCACAGGAGTTCCGGCTGGTGGCTGGACCGGTTGTAGCCGACACCTGTTACGTTGCCCCACTGCCCGTTGCCTACAATCGCCTCGACATCCCCATCACCGTCTGCATCGGCGATCAGGATTTCCCCGAGATCGGGATACGCGGGTAAGTATTCCCACAGAGGGCTTTTTGCAACCGCGTCATAGGCGCGAACCGTGCCCCACTGTTCTATCCCGATAATCTCGGCGATACCATCGCCGTCCATGTCTCCGGTATCGACTGCCGTGCCGAAGCGAGTCGAATAGGCCCATTGGTTCTGATGCGTAGCGCCGTCGAAGACATAGCCCCCGGATGTCACGATTTCGAGTGCCGCATCGCCATCGACGTTGTCGATCGATATGGATCGTCCGAGCGTAACTTCGAACGTCGACCAGATTTCAGCGAGTGTGACCGGATCAAGGACGCTCACGCGGCCGATATCAGTGTATTGGGCGCTAAGCTGGAGGCAAACCAGTTCCGGGTTGCCGTTGCCATCCATGTCTGCCAGTTCCAATGCGATGCAACGCCGCCTCGACCGCACACGCTCCCGCCGATCGACGCCATCCAGGCGCACCAGGATATCGCCCTTGGAGAAGAATATTTCCTGACGTCCGTCACCCGTTACGTCACGTGCCGCGACCGAGCCTGTCGCTGCATCCGAGCCGGACTCGGCGACTTCAAAAGGGTACGCCCATGTCTGCCGATAGGTCGTACCGGTCTTTGCGAGAATATAGATGGAGAAGGGTGACCCTACGAGGACTTCCTTCGAACCGTTATTATCGAAGTCGCCGATCTGCAAGCCATCGTGCTGCACGGGAATCTGCACGCCAGTGCGAAGGAGCGGATAGGCGCGGTTGGCATCCTTCACGCTGATGGTACCGGTAAGCAGCGAAGGGTCGTTGCCGATCAGGCGAACTCCCCAGCTGAAATCCGTTTCGCGGTCGAATAGCGGCCCATCCGCCGTCCAGGTGGCGCGCCCCTGGTTCGATATGGCAAATCCTGCAGGTCCATAGGCTACCTCGACCGACGGTAAGGCATCGCCATCTGCATCCGCGACAGTCAACTGGAAGCTCGCGGTATCGCCGTAATCGAGTGTCGCAGGCGGTGAGGTTGCCGAAAGTGTCGCTGCTGAGTCGAGGATCGTCGTTGTCGCCTCGATCGAACTCTCCTGAACGCCATCGGTGGCAATCACCTTGGCGGCAATCACGTCATTGCGCGTCGTCAGGTTCGCAGGAAAGGTGTCGGTCGTCTGGGACGTGACAAGGGTTCCGTTCCGGCGCCATTCGTAGCGAAACGTCAAAGGGTCGCCGTCGAGGTCACTGGCATTCGCCTGCGCTCGCAGTGTGTCCAGCGTGTAAGGCGCCTGCGGTGTCAAGGTCGCGGCCACGACCGGTGCGTAGTTGCGGACTTCGATTGACACCTCGGAAGGTGCCGATGTCAGCGTACCGTCGCTCACGCGCAAGGCGAACCGGAGTGTTCCAGCCGCTTCCGGTGCCGTGAATCGGGGCGTGCGGGTGCTTGCATTCACGAGCGTGATCGCCGTTCCCGATACCTGTTCCCACCGATACCCCAGAACCGTACCGGAGTCGGGATCGACTCCGCTGCCATTCAACTGCACCAATGATCGGCGCGGGACAACCTGGTTGGTGCCGGCCATTGCCGTCGGGGCGCGATTGGTGGTCGTTACGATGATGATGTTGATCGTCACGTTGATGGTCACCGAGGTTGCCTCACCGTCGCTAACCGTCAGGGCAATGACCACTGGGGCGTTGGGGACCTGAAACTGGCTGAGGCCTGTCGTGATGCCTTGGATGGTGACTGGGGGTCCGGACAGCTGCGACCACGTGTACGTGAGAGTGTCGCCGTCCGGGTCTGAGCTCGCGCGGGCATCCAGGTTTGCGAGGTCACCGACCCCAAGCGCTGACGGCGCACTCATCACTGCGATGGGGGCGTGGTTCTCGACGACGACCGTAACAGTGTCAGCGATCGAATCTGTCTTCCCGTCGTTGGCAGTTAGCGAAAAAGTGAGAGGACCTGATTGGTTGGGCGCTGTAAACGTGGGTGTGGCCGAACTGCTTGAGGATAATGTGACACGAGGACCTTCATCGGTCTGCATCCAACGGTAGGCGACTGAGTCGCCATCCGGGTCGGTGCTCCCGCGACCATCGAGTGTGACGAGTGCATTCCGCTTCGTCTTCTGATCCGCGCCGGCACTGGCAATTGGCAGCTTGTTGGCAATAGGTGCTGCTGTGGCACCGCTACGCTCTTCACCAGCCCCTCCACCGCAACCGCTTAGAACGAGGATGGTTAGCAGGCTGGCCACGAGGGCCGCGCGTCCAGGAGTGGCACGCATCTGGAGAGTACCTCTGATTCCGTTCGGGTTTGTTCTGTGGGTTGCAAAGCGCCTTTAGACGCCTTTGTAATTCCTGCACACGGTATCGCGGCGATTGGCGGTTGCGGTATGGCGCGCAAAAATCTGCGAGCTACGTCACAGATCGCGGATTTAGCTGACTAATTGCTGCGATGCACAGCTACAAGCCCGGGCATTTCCCTCTCTACGTCAAACCGCATCGCTGGCTTGTGTTCCAGCGGCATCACCATCAATCGCAAACCAGAGCTTCACCGCCGAATGCGACGCGCATGGATTCCGTCACGCAAGCTGCCCGGATTGCAGGATGGCCCTGCGCATCGCGTCCGGGATCACGGCGGAGTTGAGCGTGCCGTCCTCGTTGATGCGCGCGTAGACGCGCGTCGCTTCGCCCTCGGTCACGGGCGACCCCGTCACTGCGTTGTGCGCCTTGCAGATCCAGTGCAGCGTGCGGTCGCCGATCTTCGAGAGCGTCACGGTGGCCGAAATCCGGTCGCCATAGGCTGCGGGTCCGATGAAGCGGAAGTGGATCTCGCCCATCACGAAAGTGGTGCGGTCACGGCGGATCATCTGGTCGATGGGGTAGCCGATGCTGCGGAAGAAATCGTGCTCGGTGTCGTTGAACCAGGCCACGATGCGCGGGTAGTACACGAGGCCGAACGGATCGGACTCGCCCCAGTTCACCGTGATTTCCTTCCTGAAAGTCGTGTCGGCCATCGCTCGCTCCTGCGGGTGGGAGCGCGGATTCTAGCCAGCTCTGCGTGAATACGTCAGAGTCATCGAACGACATGGCCGAGAGCATTGGTGATGGTCTCAACTTGTACGGACTCACCGCCGGTGGAGCAGTTGTAGTACAGCTCGTCGCAGCCCAGGATAGCTGGCGCTACAGGTCTTTTCGACGGGCGTTTGTATCTTCGGTAGCAGTGGAGTTATCGGACATCCGGCCGCGCTCGGCGATCGGGTCCTGTTCGATGTTCGCTTATAGTTGCGCCGAAAGTTGCCACGCCCATATCAGAGGCGCGGCGTGGGCCCACTCTTCGATCCGCAAACTTGCGATATGAGCAAGTGCAAGAGTGCTCCATATCGCAGCCAGCCATAGGGATTGAGGGGGCTTCGGCGGCCAGGAATCGATGGTCCGCAAAAAGCCGCGCGATGGCACAAGCGTGGCGACCCTTGGCGATCGCAATCGCGCGGTAGGCACCAGATTGATTCCCTGAGCCCCGGGGCAAACTACGGCTTTCACCAAGTATGCGGACTATGGTGGTTTCATCGTTCTGGTCATTCTTCATCTTGTCTTGAATCCCTATTCCGTCGAGCTTGTCACCCAGAATCGCGCAATCCGAAGGGGCTTCGGGTCAGTGTTTACGTAATCTGAGAGATAGCGCAAAAAAAGGACGGGGCCACAGAGGCGCGTGCGCCTTCAGGGTCTTTGCCGCTTCAGGTTTGTGGCGAACGCACACGGGTGTTTTAAGTTCACTCTCCGTACGTGCAGGCGTTTGCACCGTCGTACAGAGCGCAAGCTGTCGAGATATCGTCTTCTCGAATTGGAGCTAACCGAGCTAACAAAAAGCGTTGGTTTAGTAGGAGCACCGGACTGGGATCGGTTGACCGGTGATGGGGCCGCCTGATCAAGGGAGTTCTATTTTTTCTATCGCTAATGCCTTCCAATAGTCACGAATGGCTGCGATGGATTCCAAGATGCTGCGTAGGACGAGGCACATGTTGGTGCTCCCATTTCACCTGACTAATCGTTGCCGAAGAAAATACGGCGTTTGGAGCTGATTGGGAACGCTTGTGGACGAGATCGGCCTGTAGGCGCCGGCTGACACCGGTATAACAAAACCTCTGGCTATTGCACGCCCGCATTTGTCGACGCAGTTACACGCGCAAACGTAAATATACGACCGCTCTTCCTGGTCAACACGACTCGAAGTGCGACCTGGGATTTTTCCGACCTAAGTTGCTCACAATTAAGTGGCTGATTTTAAAGTGGTGCCGGAGGTCGGACTCGAACCGACACATGGTTGCCCATGGCAGATTTTGAGTCTGCTGCGTCTACCAATTCCGCCACACCGGCAGTGCGAAGGGGCGGGCAGTATAAGGGAGACGTGACGCGATAGGGAACGGCAGGGTGCAATGCGGGCGGCTACCGGGCGGCCGGATCAACCTGCTACTCTTGAATGCAATAGGTTCAACTGCCTGATCCAACGAAGCATCGCGGGTGAGTTCTCATGAGCGCCACATCGCAACAGCCTGATCTCATTTCCCGGCGCGACTTTGTCCGCAGTGCCGTCGCCATCGGTGGTGGCCTGGCACTGGCTTCCCGCCTTTCCGCCCAGGAAGGCGGACCGCCCAGGCCCCAGGGTCCGGCAGCGGCTCCTCGCCAGCCTTCCGCATTCCTGCAGATTGCGCCCAACGGCGCCATCACGATCGTGACTCCCGCCGTCGAAATGGGGCAGGGCGGCCATACCGGCATGCCGATGATCGTCATGGAAGAGCTGGGTGGTGACTGGCGACAACTCGTCGTGCAGGACGCACCTGCTGCGGCCATCTACAACAATCCTTTGTTCGGGCAGCAGTCCACGGTCGGGAGCTTCTCGGTGCGCGGCTGGTATACCGAACTGCGCCGCATCGGCGCGGCCGGTCGCGAAATGCTGGTGTCCGCGGCAGCCACCGAATGGGCTGTCCCCGCCAGCGAATGCTCGGCTGCCAACAGCATCGTCACGCACAACCCGACCGGTCGCACCCGCAGCTACGGCAGTCTGGCCACGCTTGCGGCTTCGATGCCGATTCCGCAGCAGCCCGTGCTCAAGAGCAACGCCGACTTCAAGGTGATCGGTACATCGCCTGCGCGCACGGATGTCGCGCCGAAGGTCGATGGCAGTGCCCGCTACGGAATCGATACCGTGCTGCCCGGCATGCTGGTGGGTGCGATCAAGGGGGCACCGACCGTCACAGGCACGCTGAAGTCTTTCGACGACAGCGCCGCACGCGGCATGAAGGGCTTTCACTCCACGGTTGCATTGCCGAACGGCGTGATCGTGCTCGCCAATACGTACTGGCAGGCGAAGAGTGCGCTGGAAAAAGTGAAGGTGCAGTTCGATTCCGGCAAGCTCGGCGGCATCGATAGTGCAAAGGTTTCTGCGTTGCTGCAGTCGGGCTTCAATGAAACCGGTGCGGTGGTTCGCAATGAAGGCGACGCCGAGAAAGCCCTCGCCACTGCCGCTCGCGTTGTTGAAGCCACTTACGAAGTTCCCTATCTGGCTCATGCCTGCATGGAGCCGATGAACTGCACCGCGCAGATCACTGCTGATGGGTGCGACGTGTGGTGTGGCACGCAATCACCGCAGGCCGCGCAGAATGCAGCCGCCGCAGTCCTAGGCGTGCCGGCCGACCGGGTGAAAGTCCATGTCACTTATCTCGGCGGTGGGTTCGGACGCCGTGGTGAAGCTGACTACGTGACACAAGCGGTGACGGCTGCGAAGGCAGCAGGACGTCCGGTCAAACTGATCTGGAGTCGTGAAGAAGACATCCAGCACGACTTCTATCGTCCGGCTGCAGCCATCCGCTTTCGCGGCGGACTCGATGCCGCCGGCAAGCTCACTGCGCTCGAAGCCCGCGTCGTCACCTCCGCCGCTCCTTCCTTCGGTGGCCAGGGAGCGAACCCGGCGTTCTACTCGGGCAGCGTCGGCGATATGGATTACGGCATCCCGAACCTGCGCGTAACCGGTATAAATAAGGACATCGGTTTGCGCTTCGGCTTCTGGCGCTCGGTGAACCAGTCGCACAATCCGTTCATGCTCGAGGGCTTCCTCGATGAAGTGGCGGCGGCCACGAAGCAGGATCCATACCTGTTCCGTCGCTCGCTGTTGCAGCATGAAAAAGCGAAACGGCAACTCGCGGTGCTCGACATGCTGGCCGAGAAATCCGGCTGGCGTTCGAAACCCGCGGGCCATTTCTACGGCATCTCGGCCTTCGGGGCTTACGGCAGTTATATCGGCTCGGTCGTCGATGTTTCCGTCAAGGACAAGACCGTGGTGTTGAATCGTGTTGTGACCGTAATCGACTGTGGTGTCGCGATTCATCCGGACAATATCGTGGCGCAGCTTGAAGGCGGCATGGTGTACGGCCTGACGGCGGCGCTCAGGGGCGAGATCACGCTGCAGGACGGGGCCGTGCAACAGGGCAACTTCCACAACTATCCGATGCTGATGATGGCGCAGATGCCGAAGACCGAGTGCTACATCATGCCGAGTACTGCTGCGCCAGGGGGTGTGGGTGAGCCCGGCACAGCGCCGATTGCACCTTCGCTCGCGAATGCCATTTTCGCGGCGACGGCATCACGGCTGCGCTCGTTGCCGCTCTCGAAGCACGACGTTGCCGTCACGATTGCCCGAGCCTGAGGAGCCCTCGCCATGATCACCCTCAACATCAACGGCAAGTCGACCAACCTGGATGTCGATGCCGACACGCCGCTGCTGTGGGCACTGCGCGATGACGCAGGCCTCACCGGCACCAAGTTCGGTTGCGGCATGGGCCTGTGTGGTGCCTGCACCGTACTGCTCGATG
Source organism: Steroidobacteraceae bacterium (assembly GCA_965279735.1). Lineage (GTDB taxonomy): Bacteria > Pseudomonadota > Gammaproteobacteria > Steroidobacterales > Steroidobacteraceae > CAIUGU01. The sequence goes on from OZ257260.1 coordinate 4,029,961, forward strand.
GCAGCGTGATGCGGTCCTGCGTAATGAAGGTCGGCGATGTGGGCACCCGGGCCATCACGACGATCGAAGGCCTCTCCAGTGATCGCAGTCATCCGGTTCAGCAGGCCTGGATTGCGGAGAACGTTCCCCAATGCGGCTACTGCCAATCCGGCCAGATCCTGGCTGCGGTGGCCTTGCTCAAGAGCAACCCCAATCCCACCGACGCCGACATCGACTCCGCGATGACCAACATCTGCCGTTGCGGCACCTACAATCGGATGCGCGCTGCGATCCATCGCGTGGCGAAAGGCAGCCCGAGCTGAGCTGATTTCGTAGTATCGTGCGCGCCCCATGCAGCGCGCCGATTTCGCCTACGTTTTGCCCCCCGAGCTGATTGCACAGCATCCTGCGCCTGAGCGATCAGCCAGCCGTCTGCTGCATCTGGATCGGACGAGCGGAGCGCTCATCGACCGTCGCTTCACCGATCTGCCCTTGCTGCTCAAACCCCACGACCTTCTGGTCTTCAACGACACGCGGGTGATACCGGCCCGGTTGTTTGCCACCAAGACGACGGGCGGACAGATCGAAATCCTGCTGGAACGGGTGCTGGACGATCGGCGCATCCTGGCGCAGGTCCGCGCCAGCAAGCCGCTCAAGGCAGGCGGTGAAGTGATCCTGCCCGGTGGTGTCACGGCCGTGTGTGTCGGACGCCATGACGATCTTTTCGAACTCGATCTTGGCATCGACCCCGTTGGATATTTCACTCAGCACGGCCAGATGCCGTTGCCACCCTATATAGAGCATGCGCCCGATGCCGAGGACGCCGCGCGTTACCAGACGGTGTACGCCAATGAGCTGGGCGCAGTAGCTGCGCCGACAGCGGGTCTGCATTTCGACGAAGCCCTCATTGCCGGATTTGCCTCCCGCCAGATCGAGACCGCATTCCTGACGCTGCACGTTGGCGCGGGCACCTTCCAGACCGTGCGCGTGGAGGATCTCGAGACGCACAGGATGCATGCCGAGCGTGTGAAAGTTTCCGCCGCCGTGTGTGCCGCGGTTGCCAAGGCCCGTGCTGCGGGCGGCCGGGTGATTGCGGTGGGGACGACCGTCGTGCGTAGTCTCGAAGCTGCGGCTGCCTCCGGTACGCTGGCGCCATTCGACGGCGAAACGCGATTGTTCATCACGCCGGGTTACGAGTTCAGGGTGGTCGATGCGATGGTCACCAATTTCCACCTGCCGGAGTCCACACTGCTCATGCTGGTGAGCGCATTCGGGGGGTATGAAAAGGTGATGGCGGCTTACCAGCACGCGGTGGCCGCACGCTACCGGTTCTTCAGTTATGGCGATGCGATGTTCCTGTCATGAAATTCGATCTGCTCAAAGTGGCAGGCCGTGCGCGTCGCGGCCGGTTGACGTTTCCGCGCGGTGTCGTCGAGACGCCTGCATTCATGCCCGTGGGTACGTATGGCACGGTCAAGGCGATGACGCCGGAAGAACTGACCGGCATCGGTGCCGAAGTCATTCTCGGCAACACGTTTCATCTATGGCTGCGTCCGGGCATGGACGTCATCCGCGCGCACGGCGATCTGCATCGCTTCATGCACTGGGAAGGACCGATCCTCACCGACTCCGGCGGTTTCCAGGTCTTCTCCCTCGCCGAGCTGCGCAAGATCACGGAGCAGGGCGTGCATTTCCGTTCGCCGATCAATGGCGACAAGGTGTTCCTGAGCCCCGAGATCTCCATGCAGGTGCAGAGCGATCTCGGCGCCGACATCGTCATGGTGTTCGACGAATGCACGCCGTATCCGGCGACGACTGAGGAAGCCCGCAAGTCGATGGAATTGTCATTACGCTGGGCCGCACGCAGCCGCCAGGAATTCGACCGGCTGGAGAATGCCAACGCCTTGTTCGGCATCGTGCAAGGCGGCATGCATGAAGGATTACGACGCGAATCTCTCGCCGGACTGATCGAGGTGGGGTTTCACGGCTTCGCCATCGGGGGTCTTGCGGTGGGTGAGCCCAAAGCAGAGCGCGAGCGGGTGCTTGAAGGCATCGAGCCGCATCTCCCTGCGACGCATCCGCGCTACCTGATGGGAGTGGGTACGCCGGAAGACATCGTCGAAGCCGTGCGTCGCGGGGTGGACATGTTCGACTGCGTGATGCCGACGCGTCATGCGCGCAACGGTCATCTGTTCACGTCGACAGGTGTCATCAAGATCCGTAATGCGGTGCACGAGAAAGACCCCGGACCGCTCGATGCGGCCTGCGGCTGCTATACGTGTCGCAACTACAGCCGCGCATATCTTCGCCACCTCGACAAGTGCGGGGAGATTCTGTCGGCGCGCCTCAATACCATCCACAATCTGCATTACTATCTGCAGCTGATGCGGGATATCCGCGCGGCCATCGAGCAGGATCGCTTCGAGGCGTTTGCCGCGGAGTTCTACGCCGCCCGGGGCGGCAAACAGGCCATTTCCGACATTGATTCCACCGAAATCTGAGGCCCATGCTCTCCGATCTGCCAACCGCTCCCTGGTTCCGTCGCCTGCTCGTCGCTGCGATCCTCGTCGGCATCCTGCTGCTGACGTACGCCATCCTGCAGCCGTTCCTGATTCCCGTGATCTGGGCGGCGATTCTCGCGTATGTCGCGTGGCCACTGCATGTGCGCCTTCTGCGACTCACGCGCCGGCGTGCATCGATCGCTGCATTGATCACGACGTTGTTGCTGACAATCGCGATTGTCCTGCCGATTCTGTGGCTGATCCTTCTTCTGCGGATCGAGACGGTTGTTGCCTACCGCGAAGTGCAGGCGTTCCTGGCTACGAACCCGACGTTGCCCCCGAGCCTGCAGGATCTGCCCCTCGTGGGTCCATGGCTGAAGGAAGTGTTGAACGAGCTGGTCGCCGATCCCGCGTCACTGCGGCAACAGCTCGGGTTGCTCTTCGAGCGGTCGACAGGCGAGATCAGCGTTCTGATCGGCGGTGCCGGCCGCAATATAGCCAAGCTTTTCTTCGCGCTGCTGACACTGTTTTTCCTGCTGCGCGATGGCAGGCGTTTTTTCGAACAGCTACGTACGGTGCTCGAAGGCATCCTCGGTCCGCAGGTGCGCGACTACCTGCATTCCGTTGGCCAGACCACGCGCGCCGTCGTTTACGCCATCGTGCTGGCGGCGCTGGTGCAAGGTATTTTCGCTGGACTCGGTTACTGGATCGTCGACATCGGACCACCAGTGTTGCTTGGCGCAGTGACCGCACTCGTTGCATTGATTCCGTTCGGCGCGCCGCTCGTGTGGGGCACTCTCGGTATCTGGCTGCTGCTGACCGGCAAGGTCGGCGATGGGGTGACATTGCTGCTGTGGGGGCTGCTGGTCGTCAGCTGGGTCGACAACATCGTGCGCCCGCTCGTGATTTCAAGCGCAACGCGCATGCCGTTCCTGCTCGTCGTCTTCGGCGTGCTCGGCGGTGTCCTCGCCTTCGGCCTCGTCGGCCTCTTCATCGGCCCCGTCGTGCTCGCGGTTGCGCTGGCGCTGTGGCGGGAGTGGTTGCAGCACCGCCCAAAGGTCAAGTAGAAGGCCGACTTTCATGGCCCGGGGACGGGCCATGAAAGTTGGCCGGTTTACTCAGAGTCTTCTTGTCTGCCCTGCCATCTGCGACACCAGCACCTTGTCGATGCGGGTGCCGTCCATGTCGACGATCTCGAAACGCCAGCCGTTCACCAGGAGCGTCTGGCCGGCACGCGGAATGTGGCCGAGTTGTTCCAGCAGGAAGCGGGCGAGGGTGGCGAAACGTTCGTCGACGACGAGTCCGCCCATGCCGACCTTGTCTTCGAGATCATCCATGCCGATCTGGCCGTCGACCAGGAAAGATCCGTCTTCGCGCCTCACGACCGAAGGTTCCGAGTCATGACCTTCGCCCGCGAGATCGCCTGCAATCGTTTCGAGAATATCCGTCGGCGTGATCATGCCGAGCAGATCGCCGTATTCGTCAACCACGATCGCGATGTGCGGCCGGGCTTTCTTGAACTGGGCAAGCAGCGACAGTGCCTTCGTCGAGGGCGGCACAACGAGTGGATCGCGGATCATGGCGCGCAAGTCGAGCTGCTTCGCGCCCAGCAGCGCATCGATGAGTTCCCGCGTGCGCAGGTAGCCGAGCACGTTGTCGAGACTGTCTTCGCAGATCAGGTAGCGTCCGTAGCCGCCCTGGATCACCTGTTCGCGGATTTCTTCGAGCGTGGCATTCACCTCGATCCATTCCACCTGCGAGCGATGCGTCATCATGCTGCGCACGGGCCGGTCGCCGAGGCTCAGGACTTCATCGATCATTTCGCGCTCGACACGGTCGATGAGGCCCTGCTCGGCTCCTTCGGCCAGCAGGGCCGTGATTTCCTCATCGGTGACGGCCCGCTTGTTCAGGTCACGTACGCCCAGCAGCTTGAGCAGCATCGCGGTCGACACCTGCAGCAACGCGACGAACGGGCGAGTCGACGTCGAGACGATGCGCAAGAGCGGGGCGACGGCAATCGCGATGGCTTCCGGATGCGTCATCGCAATACGCTTGGGAACGAGCTCGCCGATGACGAGCGAGAAGAAGGTGATGGCCACCACCACTATCGTGTAGCCGATGAATTCGCCATGCCCCCCCAGCCACTGCACCTGGTCCAGGATCAAGGCCAGTTCCCGGCCGAAGGTGGCGCCGCTGATCGCGCCATTGACGATGCCGATCAGCGTGATGCCGATCTGGATGGTCGAGAGAAAGCGGGTGGGTTCGTCGGAGAGCTTGAGCGCTGCCGCGGCCCCGCGGGAGCCGGCTTCGGCCCGTTGCTTCAGGATGCCGCGGCGCGACGAAACGATCGCCAGTTCGGACATCGCAAAGAAACCATTCAACAGAATCAACGCCAGCAGCAAGGCGAGTTGCCAATAAACCATAACCTGGAAAAGCTCGTGGGGCCCTGATGTAGAACCGGGATCGAGGCTACGCGGCGCCCCCTGCATTGTCCATGACGGGCGCGTGTCGTCTTTGCACTGCGAGACGGTGCGAATTTGCTGTCACGCGGCTAAGTGCCCGCCGGATAAAGCGTTGCAGCCCGAAGATGCTACGATGCGGACGGTTCGGGGGAATCGCCAATGATTCGTGAGGTCGGGCGCGTGCGAGCGGCTATTCGGTTGGGGCAAACAAACACTGCCCGCGCATTCCAGGGCGTTCTCCTGCTCGTCATCGCCCTTTGCACCTGGCCCGCGCATGCCGAATGGTTCGAGCGTGTTGAAGACGGAATCATGGGCACGCGCATTGCCGTCGAGCTGTGGGCCGACGACAAGCAGGTTGCGGATCAGGCCTTCTCGCGTGTCATGGACGAAATGCGGCGCATCGATACCACGATGAGCACGTACAAGCCGGACAGCGAAGTGTCGAAGGTCAACGCACTGGCCGCACGTGAACCTGTCCGCATCAGTGCCGAGCTGTTCGACCTGCTCGAGACCTCGCTGGAGTATTCGCGCATCACGGACGGTGCGTTCGACATCACATACGCCAGTGTCGGCTTCATGTACGACTTCCGCAGTCGCGTGAAGCCCACGGAAGCTGAAATCGCGAAGGCGCTGCCGGCGGTCAATTACCGGCACCTCGAACTCGACAAGGCAAAGCGGACAGTGCATTTCTCGCAGCCCGGTGTGCGCATCGATCTCGGTGGCATCGCGAAAGGCCATTCGGTGGATCGCGGCATCGCGATCCTGCAGGGCATGAAGATCGAACACGCGTCCGTCACGGCAGGCGGCGATTCCCGCATCATCGGCGATCGCAGGGGTGCGCCCTGGGTCGTGGGCATCCGTCATCCCGACGACAAGAACAAGGTCATCGCACGCATTCCCCTCGTGGATACGGCGATCTCGACATCGGGCGACTACGAGCGCTATTTCGACGAGAAGGGCGTGCGTTACCACCACATCATCGATCCGGCCAGCGGCCATTCCGCGAGCAAGGTCCGCAGCGCCACCATCCTGGCGCCGACCGCCACGCGCACCGATGGCCTCTCCAAAACCGCCTTCGTGCTTGGTGCCGAAAAGGCCATCGAAATCTACAATGGACTAGGCGATGTCGATGCCATTCTCGTGACACCGGAAGGCAAGGTGCTTTATACGAAGGGGCTCGAGGCGCCGAATTGAGGTTGGAGACGGCCGACTGTCAAGCAGAAAAGTCTGGCGGCAAATGGCTCTGCGTCAGAGAGCCTGCCGGCAAGCAAGCCTGTCGGCAGGTAAGCCTCCGGCAGGAGGGCTTGCCAGCAGGCCAGATCTGGCTTGCCGACAGGCTTACTTGTCGGAGACCTGCCTGCCGGTAGGCCCCCTTGCCGACAAAGACGGCCGGTTGCGTGTGTGATGGCGGCGGTTTCGGTTGCGATTGCTGAAAGCTACAAACGGATAACAACGTATGAAAAAGATCTTGTGGGGCCTGATCGCCATCGTCGGCGCTGTCACGCTGTCGCGTGTTGCGCTCTACCGTGGTGAATCCATCAATGCCATCTGGCTGGTTGTCGCGGCGCTCTGCGTCTACGCGATCGGCTACCGCTTCTACAGCGCGTGGATCGCGGCGAAGGTTCTTTCCATAGACCCCTCGCGCCCGACGCCGGCCGAGCGGCTGGAGAACGGTCGCGATTACGTTCCGACTCATCGCTGGATCGTCTTCGGCCACCATTTCGCTGCAATCGCCGGCCCCGGGCCCCTGGTGGGTCCAACGCTCGCGGCGCAGTTCGGCTACCTCCCTGGAACTCTGTGGATCCTGATCGGCGCAACGCTCGGCGGCTGCGTGCAGGACATGACGATGCTGTTCATCTCGACGCGTCGCGATGGTCGCAGCCTCGGCCAGATGGCGCGCGACGAACTCGGGCCCCTCGGTGGTTTTGCAGCGCTGATCGGCACGCTGCTCATCATGCTCATCCTCATCGCGGTGCTCGGCCTCGTCGTGGTCAACGCGATGCGCCACAGCCCCTGGGCCACTTCGACCGTATTCGCCACCCTCCCGATTGCGATCCTCGTCGGGGTTTACCTGCGCAACATCCGTCCGGGCCGGGTGCTCGAGGCTTCCGTGATCGGCTTCATCCTGCTGCTGGCTGCAGTGTGGGGCGGCGGATGGGTGCAGAACGCACCCGTGATACGCGAGTGGTTCAACTACGACGGCGTGCCGCTCGCGTGGTTCGTGATCATTTATGGTTTTGTCGCGGCGATCCTGCCGGTGTGGCTGCTGCTGGCGCCGCGCGATTACCTTTCGACCTTCCTCAAGATCGGCGCGATCCTGCTGCTGGCCATCGCCGTGCTCGTCATGCGCCCCGAAATCCGCATGCCGGCGTTCACGCCCTTCATCGATGGCACTGGCCCCGTCGTGGCCGGCAAGCTGTTCCCGTTCGTGTTCATCACGATCGCGTGCGGCGCAATTTCCGGTTTCCACGCGCTGATCGCAAGCGGCACGACGCCGAAGCTGCTCGGCAATGAGCGTGATATCCGGTTGATCGGGTATGGCGGCATGGTGTTCGAATCGTTCGTGGCATTGATGGCGATCATTGCGGCCACATTGCTGGAGCCCGGCGTCTACTTCGCCATCAACAGTCCTGCAGGTATCGTGGGCTCCACTGCACAGGAGGCCGTTGCCACGATTTCCGCCTGGGGCTTCCCGGTCACCGTCGAACAGATGGAGATCCTGGCGCGCGAAATGGGCGAGAGCACGCTGTTCGCCCGGACGGGTGGTGCGCCTTCGCTCGCAGTCGGCATGGCAAGCATCCTCGCGTCGGTCTTCGGCCAGGGGCTGCTGGCGCTCTGGTATCACTTCGCGATCATGTTCGAGGCGGTCTTCATTCTCACGACCCTCGATGCCGGCACGCGCGTGGGGCGTTTCATGCTGCAGGACCTGCTCGGCCAGATATGGAAGCCGCTGGGACGCACCTCGTGGTATCCCTCGGTGGTCCTGTCGAGCGCCCTCGTCGTGGCAGGCTGGGGCTACTTCCTCTATATCGGCGTCATCGATCCGAACGGCGGGGTGAATATCCTCTGGCCGTTGTTCGGCATCTCGAACCAGATGCTGGCCACCATAGCGCTGTGCGTCGTCACGGGTGTTCTCGTCAAACAGGGCAAGCTTCGCCAAGTGTGGATCACTGTCCTGCCGATGGCCTGGCTTGCGGTCGTGACGACCACCGCCGCGTGGCAGAAGGTGCTATCGGATGATCCCCGCATCGGCTTTCTGGCCGGAGCGAACGACCTGGCTGCCAGACTGGCGTCGGGTTCGCTGTCCGAAGCCGCGGCGAATGCTGCTCCGCAACTGATCTTCAACCAGCGTCTTGACGCTGCGTTGACAATTTTCTTTGCCCTCGTGCTGTGGCTCATCATTTTCGATACGGCCCGCGTCTGCTGGCGGGTGGTGCGCGGCCTGTCCGTGCCGCCATCCTCCGAGGTGCCGCACTCGTTGCAGGGCACGGCCGCTGCGGGAGCCCATTCATGATTTCCATGGCCACCAGCCAGTTACGCCGGGCCTGGCAGTTCATCCGGACGCTTGCCGGCGACGATGCGTACGACCGGTACCGCGCCCATCGGGAGGCCTGCCATGCGGGCGCTGCCTGCATGGATCGCAAGGCGTTCTACCTCGAGGCGCAGAGAAAGAAATGGAGCGGGGTCAACCGCTGCTGCTGAAGGCGGGACCCCCACCCCCGGGGCAGGGAGCGCTGTGTATAATGCGGCGCTCTTCGTCAGACCCCCTACAGGAAATCCAAGATGGAATGGTTGATCTCTAGCGCCGCGGCGCAGGCTACGGGTACCGCTGCCCCGGGTAATGCGCTCATGCAGATGGCGCCGCTGGTCCTCATTTTCGTCGTGTTCTACTTCCTGTTGATCCGGCCCCAGGCGAAGCGTGCCAAAGAGCACAAGGCCATGGTGGCCGCGCTTTCCGCTGGTGATGAAGTCGTGACCGGTGGCGGCATTCTCGGCAAGGTCGCCGAAGTGTCGGACCAGTTCCTCGTCGTCGAAGTGGCCGAGGGCGTCCAGGTCAAGGTGCAGCGCCATACCGTCACTCAAGTCCTGCCGAAAGGCAGCGTGAAGAGCGCCTGACGCTCCAGGGTCCTGCGAGTCCTTCATGTACCAGTTTCC